>CAZYTM010000006.1:0-214284 GCA_964649725.1 uncultured Geobacteraceae bacterium
CGACCCTGCCGCGCCTCATGGTCACCAACTGCCTCGACAGCCAGCATAAGGGGAGAGTAGGCTGGACTGCTACCGCCAAACTGGCAGACTCCGGCTCTGGTTCTGCCATTCCCTTCGGCGGTCAATGTTCGGAGGTCCCGTTCTCTTTCCATAGAGATGGCTATTCCAACCTGGATGGCGGCTCGGGCTGGTGCATGTCCAATTTTGACATCAGCGCTGTCAGCGGTTCCGGGGGGGGACGGATTCCAGGAAGCTGGCGCGGCGATGTGCCTGGCTTCGGCAACAACTCCGTGGCCTGCCACGAGGGGCAGACCGGTTCCGGTACAGACCAGGTCTGGAACGAGGTAACTCGCTGGCAAGATTATCCACCCATCACAATCACTCTTCCGAACGTTACGATAAGCGGTCTGCAGGCGATCATCAGCTGGGCGACCAATATCCCGGGGAGTTCCATCATCGATTACGGCCTGACCAGCGCCTATGGTTCGACAACGACGGCGCCTGCAGCAGTGATGAATCATACGGTCTCTCTCACCGGTCTGACCAACCATGCCAGATATCACTACCAGGCCAGAACCGAAGCCAGTGACGGCCAGAAGTCTGCCGCAGACGACAGTTTCTATTTCTCTGTACCGCCAACTGTGCCGACCCTGATCACCAAACAAGGGGCTTACTGCTCGGCTAATTGTCCACAGACATTGCAGTGGAACGCATCTACCGATCCGGATAGCGGATCGATCCAATATCAACTGCAGGCAAGTAACAGTGCTGATTTCAGCTCAGTATCGTATGACAGCGACTGGATTAGCGGAACAACTGCGACAACAGGCGATCTCGCTACTAATGCCACATATTGGTGGCGAGTTCGGGCCCGGGACGCCAATCATGCCACTGCTGACGATCCGACCTCTGCATGGTCGACAACCGGGAGTTTCATCCTTGCCAACGCTCTTCCCGCCGCGCCGGTCATCGGCACCCCGATGGCGCTCTCCAGCACCTCCATCAGGTGGTATTTTACCGACACCGCCAACAATGAAGAGGGTTTCGTCCTTGAAAGTGCAGCAGATATAGCCTTTAAAACCTCGGCAATACCGAATCTCGGCTACCTGGATGAAACCGGTCTGACCCCGAACACCCAGTACCAGAGGCATCTGCACGCTTACAACGCGGGGGGGCAGAGCCCGGGGAGCGCCTCAGCCAGCAGATATACCCTGTCACCGCCGCCGAATATCTCCTTCGGCATCACCCCAAGGGTAATCAGCATCGCCGGCGTCACCTTTACCAACCTTGCCGGTTTCGGCAGCGGCGGGGTCCAGTATTACGCCACCTGGTGGGACAAGAACCCGACCTACCTCTTTGGCTCAAGTACTACCTGGAGCAGCGGGATCCTTACCAAGACACCAACCTCGGAGGGGGTCTGGTACTTCCATGCCCAGTCACGCAATAGTGCCGGCCAGGATAGCGGCCAGATAGACTGCGGCCCGTTCTTCTACGACCTTACCCCGCCCAGTGTGACTGCCTTCAGCGCCACTTCGCCATGGACGACAGACCTGAATATCCCGGTCACCCTATTCTCGGCAAACGATTCGGTCAGCGGGGTAACAGGCTACCTTATCACCACCTCGGCCACCCCTCCGCTCAGCACTTCTCCCGACTGGCAAGCAACGGCACCGGCTTTCTACAACCTGCCGGCGCCAGGGACCTATACCCTCTACCCATGGGCAAAGGATCTGGCCGGCAATGTCTCGGCTCTTTACGGCGCGCCGTTGACCGTGACCATGACCGATCTGACCCCGCCAAGCGGAATTGCCAACCTGGCGCCAGCTGACAGTGCGACCAAGCTTGTGCCGGCGAGCCTCCTCAAAGCGGTTCCGGTTACGGACGATTTCAGCAACCCGCCCCAGTACCGGTTCCAGGTCGCTCTGGACAGCGCCTTTAACCAGATGGTTCAAGAAAGCGGCTGGCTCTCTCAGCCGACCTACGCGCCGCCGGGTCTTAGCCTCAACACCACCTATTACTGGCGTGTCAAGGCGCGGGACGCCGCGGCTCTCCCGAATGAGACCGGCTACACCGCGCCATGGTCATTCACCCCGACGATGACTCCGGTTACCTGGACGAGCAGAGGGGATTTCACCAGTAACAGCTCGACAACCGGAACGGCAACCAGCAGGAGCCTGGTGACGATCTCCGGTGCAAACCTGGCCGATGACGCCAGCGTAAGAGTAAACACTTTGCGGATAATCAGCTGCACAGACCATATCCTGGTGCAGAAGGACGGCGCCATAGATGCCTGGGGATACAACTATTATGGCCAGGTAGGGGACGGCACGAGCGGGGTCAGCGCCGACAAGACGGCGCCGGTGCAGATTTCTCTGCCTGGCGTCACTACGGTAGCAGCCGGTGACTCGCACTCCCTGGCGGTCAAAAACGACGGCACTGCCTGGGCCTGGGGATACAACTATTATGGCCAACTGGGGGATAACAGCGGCGCCAACAAGACTACCCCGTCGCCGGTGAAAGACCCCTCCGGAACAGCCAGTCTGACAGGTGTCCTGACTGTGGCAGCAGGCTACGGTCACTCCCTGGCCGCAAAAACGGATGGTACTGTCCTGGCCTGGGGGAGGAACTGGAGCGGACAGCTGGGGGATAACAGCATTGACAACCGGATGATACCGGTCCAGGTAACAGGTCTTGGCTCAGGTTCTGGGGTTATCGCGGTAGCAGCCGGCAGCGATTTTTCCCTGGCCTTGAAAGAGGATGGGACGGTCTGGGCCTGGGGCGATAACAGTTACGGCCAACTGGGAGACGGTACCGGCGCGCAGAAGAGAACTCCGGTACAGGTTTCCGGCTTGTCCGGGGTCGTTGCAATCGCGGCAGGGCTCTCCCACGCAGTGGCGGTGAAAGCCGATGGCACCGTCTGGGCCTGGGGTTCCAATTATTATGGCCAACTGGGGATCGGCTCGAGCGGCAACGGCACCGACAAGTTAGCCCCGGTGCAGGTTTCCGGCTTGTCCGGAATAACTGCTGTGACAGCCGGGCAATCCCACTCGCTGGTCTTGAAAACAGATGGGACGGTCTGGAGTTGGGGCTACAACAGCAGCGCGCAACTGGGCGACATGACCTTTGCCGACCGGACAACTCCTGTCCAGGTGCGGATCTCCGGTGGTTTCCTGGAGAACGTTTCCAGCGTGGCTGCAGGGAGCAATCGTTCCATGGCCGTTAAAACCGATGGGACTGTCTGGGGCTGGGGGAAAAACTACACCCCTGCAGCACAGGTTTCTGGCTTGTCTGAGGTCTACGCCCTCACTACCGGGACTATCTCAATGCTGAAATATAATGCCGGCGCCCCGGTCAATTGGGGGGACATCTTCTGGAATGGGACCACTCCAGCCACAACAGCCATCAAGTTCAGAAGCAGGGGGGCGACTTCTGACGCAGGGCTGACAGCAGCGCCATGGTCTTCATTCTATACCGTTTCCGGGGCAAACATCACCACCCCGGCATCCCAATGGCTGGAGATTGAACTGACCCTGCAACCGATCGGCAGCTTTAGTCCAAAGCTGGACGATTTTTTCATCAGCTACATCAAAAAACCGGTTTCGACCATTGCTGCTCCGGTCAACGGCGCCTCACTCAACCCTGCGACCGGCAATCCATACACCATCAACGGTACTGCCACAGATTTCATCGGCGTCCAGGGTATCGAAATATCGACCGACAATGGCGGGAGCTGGCAGCCAGCAATATGCACCGGTTGCCCAGGGACAAATGTGACCTGGAGCTATGCCTGGAATTTGCCCTCGACTGGCAGCCATACCGTGCAAAGCCGCGCCACCAATACAGCGAGCATTGTCGAGACTGCGAAAGCAGGCAATCTCGTCACGATCGACAGCACCGCGCCGAGCGTCACCACCTTCAGCGCCACATCGCCGGCAGGGGACAGAAATATCCCGATTACTGCCTTCAGCGCCACAGACAACACCCTGGTGACCGGCTACCTGGTCACGACAACTCCTGTCCAGCCGGCAGCGTCTGACCCCGGTTGGACAGGGAGTACGCCAGCAACGTTTACGGTTGCCGCCGACGGTAGCTACTCACTCTATCCATGGGTAAAGGATGCGGCAGGGAATGTATCGACAGAGTTCAGCAATCCGGCTCTGGTCAATGTCGATTCAGATACTCCGGTCTCAGCCAATGACGGCTTCAACCTCAACATCAACGGCAGCGTCAGCACCATTGCCGTGCAGACCGATGGCAAGAGCATCATCGGCGGTGCATTCACCACCATCAATAGCCAGTCGCGCAACAACATCGCCCGGCTCAATCCGGATGGCAGTCTCGACAGCTTCGACCCGAATGCAAATGGCGCGATCAACGCCATAACTTTAACAGACAACGGCAAGATCCTGCTCGGCGGCACATTCACCACTATCGGTGGCCAGCCACGCAACAACATCGCCCGGCTCAATGCCGACGGCAGCCTCGACACTACCTTCAACCCGAACGCGAACGGCATGATCAACACCATCGCCCTGTCGGCTGACGGGAAGATCTTGCTTGGTGGCCAGTTCAGCAATGTCGGCGGCGGGCCGCGCAACAACATCGCCCGCCTGAATGCAGACGGCAGTCTCGACATCACCTTCAACCCGAATGCCAACGACTATGTCAAGGCTATTGCCGTGCAGCCGGACGGCAAGATCCTGGTCGGCGGCCAGTTCAACACCATCTGCGCCACTACCCGCTGGTATTTTGTCCGCCTGAATGCAGACGGTACCCTTGATGCTCCCTTTAATCCCGGCTCGAGCGGCCGGGTTAACTCGATTCTCCTGCAGGCAGATAACAAGATCGTGGTCGGCGGCTATTTTACCGGTATAGGCGGCGCCACCCGCTATTTTGTCGCCCGCCTGAATGCAAACGGGACGGCCGACAGCTTCAACCCGGACACCGACGGCAGTGTCCACTCCCTTGCCTTGCAGGCCGACGGCAAAGTCCTGATCGGCGGCGAATTCAGCTGTGTCGGCTGGACACATCTCCCGGGCTGCATCCCCAACCGGGGGAGCGCCAGGCTGAACCCGGACGGCACCCTCGACAGCTCCTTCAATCCCGCCCCCAACAGCCGAGTCCAGGCGATCGCCCTGCAGGCCGACGGCAAGGTGCTGATTGGCGGCACTTTCACCACTGTCGGCGGCCAGCCGCGCAACAATCTTGCCCGTCTGAATCCGGATGGCAGCCTGGACAACTCACTGACCAGCGGCGTCAATTCCGGACAGGTATTCAGGAGCGCTCTCCAGGCCGATGGCAAGATCATCATCGGCGGCTGGTTCACCACTGTCGGAGGGGCGGCACGCAACTACATCGCCCGGCTGAACATGGACGGCAGCCTCGATACCAGCTTTGACCCGAACGCCAGTAGCGGTGTCAACGCCATCACCGTGCAGGCTGACGGCAAGATAATCATCGGCGGCAATTTCACCACTGTCGGCGGCCAGCCGCGCAACCGGATCGCCCGACTGCACAGTAACGGCACCCTCGATGCCAGCTTTGACCCGAATGCCAGCGGTGCGGTCAACGCCATTGCCCTGCAGGCCGACGGCAGGATCCTGCTTGGCGGTGCGTTCACCACTGTCAGCGGCCAGCCGCGCAACCGGGTCGCCCGGCTGAATAGCGACGGCTCTATCGATGCCACCTTTGACCCGAACGCCAACAACTATGTCAAGTCGATTGTAGTGCAGAGCGATGGCAAGATCCTGATCGGCGGGGCTTTCATCAACATCGCCGGGACGATGCGCTATTCCATCGCCCGACTGAATGCGGACGGCAGCATGGATGCTACTTTCACCCCGCAGACAAACGGCGCTGTCTATACCATTACCCTGCAAGGGGATGGCAAGGTAATCATCGGCGGCGAATTCAGCACGGCTGGCGGTCAACCGCGCAACAACCTTGCCAGACTGAATGCCGATGGCTCCCTCGACACCTTCAACCAGGAGACCGACGGCGCTGTCTACGCCACGGCTGTGCAGACCGATGGGAAGATAATTGTCGGCGGGCTGTTCACTACTATCGGCGGCATGCCGCGCAGCAACATCGCCCGGCTGTACAGCAACAGAGGGGTCGATATCTCCTTTGCCCCGGATACTGACAACACTGTCTACGCCGTTACTCTGCAGGCCGACGGCAAGATCATCGTCGGCGGCCAGTTCACCACCGCCGGCGGCCTGGCTCGCTCCGGCATAACCCGCTTGTCGAGCAGTGACGCCGCACTCCAGTATCTCTCCGCAGCCGTTGCCGGAACAAGCATCACCTGGCTAAGGAGCGGCACCTCGCCGGAAGTCGATCGAGTAAGCTTCGAGAGTTCCAGCGATATGTCCAGCTGGACCCTGCTCGGTAGCGGTGTGCGCACCAGCGGGGGGTGGCAGCTCACTGGCCTGTCGTTACCGGTCGGCCAGACTTACCTGCGCGCTCGCGGCTATTACAATGGTTCGTCATCGCTACTGGAATCGCTCAGACAGAGCTACAGGTAATCTTTCAAGTGCTAAAAAATGAGCGTGGTTGCCAGCCAGAAAACGCTCAACGATCTCAACGTCAACTACCGCCCCTGATGATCGTTTTAATAAGGAAGGATATCCTAATGGCAACCGTTTATCCTTGTAATTCTTGACGACATTGATATAACTGTGCTGGGTTTTAAATCTATTCTAAAACAGTGATGGCGGCCAATGCCAAACTATCGATCATTCCTGACCCTGTTATTCGCAATAGCCCTCTCCGTGATAATGCTCTGCATGGCAGGTCGTGCAGTTGCATCCATCTCCTGCTACCAGTGTCACGGCTGGGCCGCCCCCCCTGACTACCGGCCGATCGACGCCCCATACCGGAATATCACCAGCGGCGGCTTCGTCGGCAACCATCGCA
Source organism: uncultured Geobacteraceae bacterium (assembly GCA_964649725.1). GTDB lineage: Bacteria > Desulfobacterota > Desulfuromonadia > Geobacterales > Geobacteraceae > CAZYTM01. The sequence continues at coordinate 6,916 of CAZYTM010000006.1, forward strand.
CCCACATGTCAGCCGCGGCAATTCCTAACTCCTGCACCCCCTGCCATCCCTCAAGCGGCAGCTACAACTCTTCCCATCGCGACGGCCTTATCACCCTTTCAGCAAATATCAACAATTCACCTTTACAAACAGAATACAAAAACAGCACCTCAGCTTTCCCTCAGACCCGCTTCCCTGTTCCGGGAAGCTGCAACAGCGTCAACTGTCACTTTGAAGCATTAACACCGACCTGGGGGGTCGATCCGGCCAGCACCGGCTGCTCCAGCTGCCATGGCGCCCCCCCCGGGGATGGAAACCACGCCAGACATGACAGCTATTACGGCTCCGGGTCGTGCAGCAGATGCCATATCGACCATGCCGCAGAGCCAAAGCCGTTTGCCCATGCCACCAGTGCCGGGAAGAGACCTCTCATATTCAACGTCAGCGATTCTCCCGGTCTCAGCTATTCAAAAGCGGCAAATTTCAACTATCCGAACTATCTCCCCAGCCAGACATCAGCGGCAAGCCGTAACGGTACCTGCAGCGATATCAGCTGTCACGCCAACACCTCGGCAACCTGGGGGGGTAAGGGGTGCCTGGGGTGCCATTCGGTAACCCAGGGTAACCGGGCAGCGATCACCGGGCAGTTTAGCGCCAACTCCCACCATATCCAGGGTGAGGTGACCGATGCCAGATGCTACCAGTGTCACTGGGAGGCGAAGAGCGACGGGACCATCGACCCTGCCTATCATGGCGGCAGCGCCAACCCCGGTTCACCGGTCGACCTGGTGGTCTATGGTGCTGCCACCCGTCCCTCCAACTTCACTGCCGATGTCACCGCAGTCCAGTACACTGCCGACGGGTCGCGGGAAGAGATCGAGAAAGTGACCAGCCACTGCCTCGGCTGCCACAGTGACCAGAACAACGTCACACAGCCGTTCGGCGACGGCAAGACCCCCAAACAGTATGCCTGGGACGGCACCAGCGTGGCTGCCCGATATGCCCAATCCGGCAGGACCACCTGGGGGAAATACTCCACCGTTACCAATGCGGCTCAGAAAAGGATATCCAAGGCGCTGTCGGCCCACGGCAATGCTGCAACCAACCAGCGGGGGTGGAGCACCAGCTCCGGCGTGGACGGCGTCATCCAGAATACCAGTGGCAACACTGCTGTCCAGTGCTACGACTGCCACAACTCCCATGGCTCCTTTGTCGCCGGCATCACCAGCCGTTACTCCAGCGCCACAGGCAACAGGCGGGGAGCGCTCCTGAAAGAGACCGTAAGTGGTTTGGGCGGGTATGCCACCACCTACAAACCCCTGGCAGGGGGGACGGTGGCAGACAAGAACCTGCGCAACCCCGGCGCCAGCATCTGTCTCGATTGTCACCTGAACCAGTCAGCAACCAGCACTCCATGGGGATACGGTTCCACCTACGGGGCGACCCAGGCTATCCTCGGCTACTTTGATGCACCGATCTACAACAATTACAGCACACCTGGCGCCGAGCAGCGATATCCGTTCAAGAAAGCCAGTGCCATGAAAGGTGGGCACTTCGGCGCCTCGACACCACTTACCACCAATGCCATGTCAAATATCGGCGGTCTCTGCACCTCCTGCCACGACCCCCACGGTGTCAGCCCGACCCTGGGGGCCAACCAGCTCTATGCAGTCCCTCTATTGAAGGGGACCTGGCTCACCTCTCCCTACAAAGAGGACACGGCGCCGGCCAACAATACCAACTTCACCATCCGCAAGGATATCGGACGCGAAGGGGTGCCGTACAACATCGACCAGAATACCTTCGGGGAAGGGATCATCAACCCGGTGGCCGGGATCAGCGAAACTGTCGGCAACTCGGCTGCGGAGAGCAAGTCGGCCGGCTTGTGTCTCGGCTGCCACCCGAAGGAGAGCCTGACCAACGGCACTACACACACCTGGAAGAGCAAGGACCGGATTCACGAATCGGTCAAGGGGTGGAAGACGGCCAACGGAACCGTTAAGCACAATTACTCCTGTTCCAAGTGCCACACCCCCCATGACAGTTCGTCGCTCCCCAGGCTGATGGTGACCAACTGCCTCGACAGCAAGCACAAGGGTCGCACCGGGAACAACTCTACGCCGCTCCTCTCGGACAATGGCTGGAAAACGTATGGTGGTGTATGCAGCGGTGCCGCAGCAGAATTCGGCACCAGTTGGTGTTTGAGCCGTGCAGGTTCGCTGGCATTCGGAGGTTCAGGTTCCGGCCGTTTTCCAGGGAGTTGGGGGGGGGACAAACCGGGGTTCCAGGGTTATGGTGTATCCTGTCACGAAGGGAACAGCATTGATCAGCTCTGGAACGATATTACTCCATGGAGTGTCAACCCGACCGCTCCACCTGTTCCTCCGGTCCCTGGGCAACCTGTCCCGCTCTCTTCGACCTCTGTGCGGTGGAACTATACCGATACGGCGAATGACAATGATGGATACCATCTGCATGATAGCGGCAATACCCTCAAAGCGAGCAACACAAACGCCAAGAGCACCTACGTGGTTGAAAGCGGACTAACCGCAAACACCAGGTACACACGTCATCTCCACGCCTATAACGCCCTGGGGGACGGTTTGCCCAGTGGGGATGTCAGCGTCTATACCTGGCCGCAATTCCCGAATGTGACATCCGACACTTACTTGCACAGTACGCCCGATTTCACCTTTACCAATGCTGCCGGCTTTGGCCCAGGGAGTTTGGACTATTATCGTTACGTCTGGACGCAGAACCCCTCTTACACCTTCACTGACAACGAAACTATCTGGGAGAGCGGTACCCTGACCACCACAGCTACGGCCGATGGCATCTGGTATCTGTATCTAAAGTCGTACAACGGAGACAACGTCAGTGGCAATTATTCTCTCTGGAGTAAATTCAATAAATATGACAGTACCGCGCCGACGGTCTCTGCCCCAATTCCTGCAGACGGAGGGAGCGGCGCGATCACCAATCCTCTGGTCTTCACCATTTCCGACGAGGTAGCAGGCATTAACTGGGCTACGATAACTGTTCAGATCAGCGGCAACATGGGGTATGCGAAGAGCTATACAGCTGCCGATACAACCATCGTCACCAAGACAGGTTCTGATGCAAGCTATGTTGTAACAGTAAAACCGGATGCGCCATACGGCAACAACGAGGTCATAACCTGGAGTTTCAGGGTAAAGGATATGGTCGGACATGAACTTGTTTCGCCGTCATGGAGCTTTACCGCGTCAAACACGGTCGTGGCCCCCCCCACCATGGTGAGTGCTTCATCCACCTATTACAGTTGGATGCGATGGTCCTTTGTCGACAACTCCGACAATGAAACCGGGTTCAGACTGCATGATCAGGACCATGTAGTTAAAGGGACGACTACCTCCACCTATTTCGATGAAACCGGACTGACAGCGAATACACAATACACCCGGCATGTGCATGCCTATAACGCCAATGGAGAGAGTGGGCCAAGCCTCTCTCTCAGCAGATACACCCTGGCTCTCCCTCCGGACGTCACCTCTGACAAGGCTATCTCCACGTGGGGGAATGCACCGATAACCTTTACCAACAGTCTGGGCTTTGGCACGGGCAAGGTGGAGTATTACCTCTACCTTTGGGGCCAGGAACCTTTCCCCTCCTATTGGGACAACAGGCCTGCGTGGGGGAGCGGCCAACTGACAATAACACCCGTCTCCGAAGGAAACTGGTATCTGCATGTCTGGTCTTACAACAAGGATGATGTGCCATCTCAGTATTCGTGGCAAAGACTCTATGGCCCCTATCGTTATGACATCACCCCTCCCGCAGGACTGGCTTTTGCGTCTCCGGCGAATGGGGCAGCCGATCTCCCGGTCACTACACTGCTCAATTCGACCGTTGCCACGGACAGCAGCAGCGGATCGGTGCAGTATCTCTTCCAGATAGCCAGAGATATTGGCTTCACCACTGGGCTAGAGAGTAGCGACTGGCAGACAGGTACGAGTTACGCGCCTCTTCTCGAAGCCGGGACAACCTATTACTGGCGTGTCAAGGCCAGGGACAAGGCGCTTAACGAAACCCCCTACACTGCACCTGCACGCTCGTTCACCACATTGAACGTTCCGGTCTCCAGGGCCACCTGGACGACCAAGGGGGATTTTGAAAACAATGCCTCGACAACAGGTACGCCAACCACCAGGAGCGAGGTCTCTGTTTCAGGTACCAACCAGACAGACGATGCCGGCATTACTCTGTCCCAGTCTGCAAATAAATGGAGAAACCCGACCGTTGCCGCCGGATATAATCATGCACTGGCGGTAAAACCGGACGGCTCTCTCTGGTCCTGGGGATATAACTACTATGGGCAACTGGGGGATGGGACAAGCGGTAATGGCACAGATAAAAGCACACCAGTGCAGGTTTCAGGTCTGGGTGCCGGGGCTGGTGTGATAGCGGTAGTGGCGTCATATGAAAGTTCATTGGCATTAAAGTCTGATGGCTCTGTAGTTGCCTGGGGACGTAATAATTTCGGCCAGCTTGGAGATGGCAGCAAAGTGGACAAGCCAACTCCAGTGACAGTTACCGGGTTGGGTGCCGGTTCGGGTGTTATTGCAATAGCGGCAGGGAGAAATCACTTTCTGGCCTTGAAATCGGATGGCACTGTATGGTCTTGGGGGGAGAATGCCTATTATCAGCTCGGCGATGGTACAGGCACGCAAAGATCGGTGCCAGTGCAAGTGTCGGGCCTGACGGGGGTAGTTGCCATAGTCGCCGGCGGAATCCATTCCTTTGCCGTAAAGGCCGATGGCTCTGTCTGGGCCTGGGGCTACAATAGCTACGGTGAGTTGGGGGATGGCACCAACTCATCCAAATCTTCTCCTGTGCAGGTCTCTACCATGGGCCCGGGGTCAGGTGTGATCGCTCTTGCCGGCGGGTATCTCCATAGCCTGGCTGTAAAGGCTGACGGCTCTGTCTGGGCCTGGGGTTACAATTATTACGGCCAGCTTGGTGATGGTACTTATGGTTCAGGTAGTGACAAAAATTCTCCTCTCCAGATAATAGCGCCTGGCTCAGGAGCGAGCGCTGTGGCTGCCGCAAGGCACAGTTCTCTGCTATTAAAAGGCGATGGCTCTGTTTTGGCCTGGGGGGAGAATAGTCTGGGGCAACTGGGGGACACTACGACAACCCAAAGGACAACCCCTGTGCCGGTCTCAGGCCTGGGGGCAAATTCGGGTGTAATCGCGGTGAGTGCAGGTGAGGCGAGTTTCCAATCCTTAAAGGGTGCTGGAACTCAGTCTGCCTGGGGATATAGCCTGTTTGGTCTGATCGTCGGCGGGGTAAACGGGGTAAACAGCACCCCAATCACAAATTCTGCGATCTCCGGCATCCAGCTGCCGCTTTCATACAATTCACAGTATCTGACTCTCGGAACGGTCACCAGTCTCAAGGTGAATGCAGGATCAAACGTCACCTGGAGAGGGATTTACTGGGACGGTTCCGTGACTCCTCCTGATACAACGATCAAGTGCAGAACAAGGGGGGCCGATACTGAAGCAGGGCTGGAGAGCGCCGCATGGTCCGATTATTACCTCACTTCACGTGCCAGCATCACCACGGCAGCCTCACAATGGCTGGAGGTGGAACTGACGTTGCAGACCAGCAATAATTATTCGTCACCCCTGCTTAACGATCTTGCGGTTACCTATACCGCAAACTAGAGTTTTGTTGATAGTAGATCACTCCTATAAATGGAAAGGGGACGGCATTCTGAATGCCATCCCCTTTTTTTCATCAGGGACTTCCCTGGCAATTCACCCCCTGATCGGCCACCCCTCTTCATACCCTGGCGGATAGAAGTTCTCTTTGGTCCGGTTGAAGTAGCCGTACTGGATGCGGGGGAACTCCTGTTTCACCCGCGCCATCATCCGGTACATCCCTATCCCCCGGCCGGAAACCTCCATCCGCTTGTTGTAGAAGTCAGGGTCGATGGAGAGATTCCGCATCTGGATCATATCGACCCCGGTCGCTTCGATGAAGCGTAACAGCGCCTCCAGCTCATCCTCACGGTCGGTCAGCCCGGGGGAGACCAGGTAGTTGAGCATGGTGAAGAGCCCCCGCTCCCTGGCTATGCGGACCGACTCCTTGACATCGGTAAAGGCGTAGCCGACCGGCCGGTAGTAGCGGTTGTAATACTCCTGCTGCACCGAATTCATGGAGAAACGCATCGAGTCCATGCCGCTGTCACAGAGCATTTTTATCCGTTCAGGAAATGAACCATTGGAGTTGAAATTGATCGTCCCGCGAGCCGTGGTTGCCTTCAGTCTTCTGCTCGCCTCGGCCACGGTATCGGCTACCATGATCGGGTCCCCTTCGCACCCCTGGCCGTAGGAGACGATCGGCTCCGGCGCCTCGTTCAGGTGCGGCAGCATCAATTCACAGATCTCCTCCGGGGTCGGGACGAAGTCGATCCGCTCGTGGTTCGAGGGGCAGCAGTCGGAGGGCTGCAGACTGATGCAGCCGAGGCAGCGGGAGTTGCACGCCGGCGAAGTCGGGATAGGCGCTTCCCAGCGGCGGTAAAAGAGGTTCTTGGCGGCAAAGCAGTGGTAGTCGACAGCACAGCGCGCCAGCTGCACCAGCAGCCGGTTGTCAGGGAACTGGCCGACCAGCTTCCGCACCAGCGGATCGAGCTGCCGGTCGTCATAGTTGCGCGGCAGCCAGTTCTCATTGGTATCGACCCGGGTGGCAGCCACCACGAACCGTTCCCTCTCCTCGTCCCACCCTACCGCGGTATAGGACCAGAGCGGGAGATGGACCTGCTTCTTGCGGTAGTCGCAGGCCGGCAGCAGGGTCCGGACATAGCCTGGCGCCATGAATGCCGAGACCGCCTGCACCTTCTGCTCCCGCCTCCCCTCCCGGACAGTATCTACTGTCACATAAGCCCGCTTCTTCTCATCCCAGGCCATCGGCGGGGTATCAGGGATGGTGAAGAGGCGGCTGTCCTCCGGCAGCGGGATCAGCTCGACCGCTTCCGGCAGCACCGGCTCGGCACCGTTCATACCGGCCATGCAGAGGGTCGGGTGGTCGAAGATGTTCCCTTTGGCATCGGCATAGAGGAGTTTCGGGAGTGCTTTTCGTTTCATGGCATTCAAGATAGCACAAAGGGTAGCGGCTGCCAAGGGGAGAGCAGCCGATCAGGCAAGTCAGCACCGCCGATATCGGACCCCCTTTATTGCTTGACTCCAGTTATTCCCCAGGTGTATTTATCAGTTTCAATGTGAGGTAAGGAAATGAAAAAATGCCATGACGTTGAAAAAGTCGCCTTTGAGGAAGACGTCCTGCTGCTGCTGGTGGACGGCAAAGAATACCATTTCCCATTGGCCGGAGTCTCTCCCCGGCTACTGGCCGCAAGCCAGACCGAGCGGGCCAGATACGAGATATCACCTTCCGGATATGGCATCCATTGGCCGCTGATCGATGAAGACCTTTCCATAGACGGACTGCTTGGCATTCCTCACCGTCCCCCCTGTTCAAAAGGCAAGGCGGCATAACCCTCTCCCTATTCTGACTTGCTCCTTGACTAGCAGAATGATAATCAGTACATTTCGTTAACATCTTTTCAGGAAAGGACGCCATGGGGAGAGAGGAAATCTATAAGGCCGCTTGCTCCGGTGCTGCACCATGACAAGTTCGCTGCCAAGTAAAACCACGTGACAAGGAGACCCAAGATGAGACCATCCAAGCCCTGCCCCTACTGCGGCGCGACCAAGTTCGGCTTGATCGAGAAGGCGTGTGTCGAGATCCTTTGCACCGCAAAGCGAGCCTCCGGGAATGTCCTGAATCCGGATTTCACGGCGTGCGTCTGTATGGGTTGCGGAGCGACCACCTTCTTCGACCCGAGGGGTGTGAATGGTCTGCTGGATGTATGCATCCACGAGACCGTGGAGGTTTCGTAGCAGCAGACCAGAGCGCCCGGGGGAACCTCTGCGGGGTCTGCTCTTAATCTGCACCTGCGATTCCCAACGACACCACTTAACAGTACTAGGAGATGATAGTGGGCAAGATAGACTACCTGAAGCAGTTGAAACATCTCTATAGCCCATCTGCAAAGAAGGTCGAAATCGTCGAGGTGCCGCAGATGAACTTCCTCATGATCGACGGCGAAGGGGACCCCAATACGGCGCAGTCGTTCAAGGATGCTGTCGAGGCGCTCTTCTCGCTCTCCTATACTATCAAGTTCATGGTCAAGAAAGGGGCGACAGCGGTCGATTATGGGGTGATGCCGCTTCAGGCGCTCTGGTGGTCCGATGATATGTCTGCCTTCAGCAGAGGGGATAAAGATGCCTGGCAATGGACATTGATGATCATGCAGCCGGAACTTATCACCCCGGCGCTGGTTGAAGAGGGGATAAAAGAGCTGCAGCGGAAGAAGAGACCGGTTGCCCTGCCGCTGGTCAGATTCGAAGCGTTCAAAGAGGGGAAAGCTGCCCAGATAATGCATATCGGACCCTTCTCTGAGGAGGGGCCGACCATCGAGATGGTACATTCCTTTATAGAGAGCAACGGCAGCGAGAAAAGAGGCAGGCACCACGAGATCTATTTAAGCGATATCCGTCGGGCGACCCCCGAGAAATGGAAGACTATCATCCGACAACCGATGTCATGACGAAAAATGCGCTGGTCAACCCCACCCTGTTCAGTTAATATCTTCCTATGAAATCGCTGCTCACCACCCTCCATGCCAAATATGTGCACAACTCCCTGGCGCTTCCGGCCCTGGCAGCTGCCTGCGCCGATCTGCCGGAGTGGCAGACCGTCATCCGCGAATATACTGTGAATGAACCGCAGCAGTTTGTGCTGCGCAAGCTGCTGGCGGAAGAGGCCGAGTTGATAGCCTTCTCCTGTTATATCTGGAATATCGAGGCGACCCTGCGGCTGGTGGATGATCTGCACCAGGTGGCCCCGGAGACGATCATCGTCCTGGGCGGACCAGAGGCATCCTTTGGCGTCTTCGAACTGATGGAGCGGCACCCGGCCATCTCCTGCGTGGTCCGCGGCGAGGGGGAGACGACCTTTCGCGAATACCTGCAGGCACTTGTCAATGGCGGCAGCATCGTACATGACGTTCACCTGCTGAACAGTATTGACGGGATCACCTTCCGCCATGACGACGAGCTGATCGCCACCCCGGAGCGGGCTCCGCAGGCCACTCTGGACCGCTTCCCCTCCCCCTTCAGCGCCGGCCTGGTCGATCTCGGCAAGCCGCTCATCTACTTCGAGACTTCACGCGGCTGCCCCTTTAACTGCGCCTTCTGCATGTCATCGCTGGAGAAGGGGGTGCGCAGCTACTCCCAGCCGCGGATCGAAGCTGATCTGGAGCTATTGCTGGCTGCCGGGGTGAAGACCGTCAAGCTGGTGGACCGGACCTTCAACTACGATGCCGAGCGCGCCAACAGGATATGGGACTATATCCTGCGGCATAACAGGGAGAGCAGATTTCACTTCGAGATTGCCGCCGACCTCCTTACCGAGGCGAATCTGCAGCTGCTACGCCAGGTGCCGGCCGGCCTGTTCCGCTTCGAGATCGGCGTCCAGGCGGCCGATGCCGGGACCCTGGCGCGGGTCGGGCGGAGGAGCGATAATGAGCGCCTCTTTGCCAATGTCCGCCGGCTGCTGGCCGAAACCGGCGTAATCATCCATCTCGACCTGCTAGCTGGGCTGCCGAACGAAGATATGCAGGGTTTCCTCGCCTCGCTGGAACTGCTGCTGGCAGCCAGGCCGCAGCATATCCAGGTGGAGCCGCTGAAAGTGCTGAAAGGGTCGCCGATGCGGGTCATTGCCCGTGAAGAGGGGTATGCTTTCTCCGCTACGCCACCATACAAGGTGCTCACCACCCCCTGGTTGAGCTATGCCGATATCTGCCGGATCGAGACCATAGCCCGACTGCTCGATCTCATCTACAACAGCGGCCGTTTTGCCACCCTGCTCACCGCCTGGGGTAGGCGCAGCTCGCTGGCAGAGCTGTTCGCCGCACTGGCAAAATATTGGGAAGAGACCGATCTCCCCTTTAGCTTACCCCTGCATGAGCTCTATGCCAGATTGTGGCAGGCTATCCAGGCGCTGGCATATGCCGAAGAGCTGCCACTGCTGCGCGATACCCTCTGCTATGACTACTGTTGTCACGAAATACCGGTGGGGCAGCTGCCAGCTTTCTTCTGCCAGCCACCGCACTTCCCCTCTGCCGCTGAGCGGCGCCAGGAGCGACTGGCAGAAGAGCTGGCAATACCGGCTGGTGCCAGGGTCAGGAGTTTCCAGGTAAACTTTGCCCGTGATTACCGCTTTGCCCCCTGGCAAGAGGGGCCCGTCACCCTGCAATTCGTCTATGCCGCCATTGCCGGTGAAGGGCTGCGGATCCATATCCTCCCCCTCTGATCTGCGCGCCGGAGATCCCCCCTTCAGGAGCATAACCCCTTGCCCTGTATACAATTATAATTTTATAATTGACTGCAGCGGCAAAACGTGGCAAAATCCCCACCCGTCCGGTCCCTACGCACAATGCCCCCTGAACCGCAACTTTGCTCTTTCATCTGTTCAGCATTGAGTACTAGCGGCAGACTGTGGAAGGGTGCTCAATTTAAATTTAGTCATCAAGTACCAGAGGAGGAGACGATGAATGTAATTCTTGCCAAGAGGCTTGCCGCTGGAGTGGCCATAGGGGCCTTTCTGTTCGGCATGACCAGCCTGTCCCAGGCTGCCAGTGCGCCGGCCGCAGCTCCGGCTGCACCAGCCAAGGCCGCAACTCCGGCCGCACCGGTCAAAAAAGTACCGCTCGCCAATGACGACTGCGTCAAGTGTCACAGCAAGGAGCCTGCCGATGTTGCCGCTGCCGGCGCCAAGCATACCGATGTCACCTGTACCGGTTGCCACGAAAAACACCGCCCGACATCAAAGAACAATATCCCCGGCTGCAACCAGTGCCATGACGGCAAGCCGCACTACAACCTGAAGGGGCAGTGTCTCGGTTGCCACAAGAATCCGCATCAGCCGACCAACATCGCCATGGCCGGCAATCTGACCGACCCCTGTCTCAGCTGCCACACCCAGCAGATCAAGCAGCTGAAGGATAACAAGAGCAAGCACTCGGCTCTCTTCTGCACCACCTGTCATGCCGTACACCGTAAGATACCACCCTGTATCCAGTGCCACAAACCGCACTCCGCGCAGATGGTCCAGGCTGACTGCAAGAAGTGTCACAAGGCCCATATGCCTAAGGTCGTGACCTACGGTACAGACCTGCCATCCAAGGATTGCGCAGCCTGTCACAAGAAGGCCTTTGATCTGTTAAATGCCAACCCGTCCAAGCATAAGACCCTCTCCTGCGTCTATTGCCACCAGGGCAAGCATAAGATGGTGCCGACCTGCCAGAGCTGCCACGGAACACCTCATCCGGCCGGTATGCTGGCCAAGTTCCCGAAATGCGGCGACTGCCACAGCATCGGCCACGACCTGAACCGTTGGGAAGCCGCTGCACCGAAAGCACCGGGGACTGCACCGAAGGCTGCAGCACCGGCTAAACACGACGGCAAGAAGAAGAAATAATCTGCCATGTTGAGCTGATCAAAAGGGCCTGTGCAATCGCACAGGCCCTTTTTTCGTCCCGCTCCAGACTCACGAAAAAGCCATCGATTAATTATCCTCAACTAATTCACCCCCCTGCCGATAGATAACCTATAAAGCTCACGCAGAAGAGTGTCTCCCCCTTTTTTTGCTAATGCTTAAGTACTCCCCCAGGCGAGGTGAGAATCATGCAGCAACAACAGAAGATCCTCCTTGAAAGCGACACCAACGAACTGGAGATCGTCGAGTTCAGAATCGACGAAGTGAATGCATATGGCGAGGTCGTCCCCTGTCATTTTGGCGTCAATGTCGCCAAGGTGCGGGAGATCCTCCGCCGGCCGCAAATCTGGAAGGTCTTCAACAGCAGTCCGGCAGTAGCCGGGATGATGAAGCTGCGGGACAAGGTCATCACCGTGGTCGACCTGAGTGTCATCCTCAACAAGAATACCGGCGATCTGCCGGCCGACCGGGTAGTGGTGCTGGAATTCAACCGGATGATGGTCGGTATCCTGGTCCATTCAGTATCCCGTATCTACCGGATCTCCTGGGAACAGGTCGAACCGCCGGCAGGCGCCATCACCAACACCCAGATCACCGGGGTGATCAAGATGGAGAACCGCATCACCCTTGTACTCGACTTCGAAAGGATAGTCGGCGAACTCTGCTCCCAGAGCGCTTTGGAAGAGATCGCCGCTGACCAGCTGGACGACCAGCAGACCTTGCTCAGGAGTCAACGGCAGATACTTATCGTCGACGACTCGACCTTTATCCGCCGCAGCATCGGCACCTCGCTACGCCAGGCCGGCTTCCAGGTCCTCGAGGCAGAGAATGGCGAAGAGGCATGGGAGTTGATCTCGGCCAAGGTGAACAAGTGCAGGAGTGCCGGGACACCGATCAAGCAGGAGCTCGACCTGATTATCACCGATATCGAAATGCCCCGTATGGACGGTCTCCACCTCACCTCGCTGATCAGGAAGGAGAGTGCCCTGAACGACACGCCGGTGCTGATCTTCTCCTCCCTGGCGAGCGAAGACAACAAGCGGAAGTGGAAAGACCTGGGGGCGAACGGTATCCTGACCAAGCCTGACCTCCCCAAACTGGTGGAGATTGCAGACAGTTTGATCTAGCAGTTGACCAGAACCTATTTGCCAGGGCCGCCGCAAATCGAGACGGCCTTTTTTCCCCCTCCAGCAGGCAATCGAATAATTTGCTTCAAATCCTTCTGCCGCTGCACTACAATCCCATCTCAGCATCACCATCCCGACGAGGCAGAGCCTGATGCCGCTACATAGCGATTCTCCCGAACTCTCCATTATTGTTCCGGTCCGGAATGAGGCGGCCAACCTGCCGCGACTGCTGGCTAATCTCGCCAGCCAGCAAGGGGTAGGCTTTGAACTGGTCGTATGTGATGGCGACTCGAACGATACGACAGCAGAGCTGGTGAAAAATCTGCAGGAGAGCACCCCCTTTCCGCTTATTCTCTGCAGTGCCGAAGCTAATCGCGGCAGCCAGCTGAACAAGGCCGTTGCGGCAAGCCGCGGCAGAATGCTGCTGCTGCTCCATGCCGATTCGGAATTCAGCGATCCGCACGCCTTGCGCCAAGGGCTCGACACCTTGGCCAATATGGGAGGAGGAGATTGCGCGGGGCATTTCCGGCTCCGCTTCCGGCGGCACGACAACACCCCTTCCTGCAGCTACTTCTTTTACGAGAGCAAGGCGCTGCTCGACCGGCCAGGCTGCACCCATGGCGACCAGGGGTTGCTCTTCAGCAGGAGATATTTCGCCAGCTGCGGCCCGTTTGCTACTGATCTGCCGATGCTCGCCGAGACCCGCTTTGCCGATCGTCTCAGAAGCGAGCACGGATGGCTCCTCCTCCCCGCCGAGATCATCACCTCGGCCCGCCGTTTCGAACAGGAGGGGCTCAAGGAGCGGCAGACCTTGAACGCCCTTATCAGTAACGCTGCCGCCATCGGCTGGCAGGATTTCTTTACCCGTCTCCCCGGCCTCTATCGCCATCAGGACGAAAGCGAGCGGCTAGACCTGGCCCCGCTATGCAAGGAGATCGATCGGCTCATCAAGGGGATGTCTGGAGGCGAGAGACTATCCTTCTGGTACCGGACCGGCAGCTATGTCAGGAGCAACGCCTGGCAGCTCGCTTATCTGCTTGATGTCCGGCGCAGCTTCCGCCAGCACCTGTCGCCAGCAGAAGTCCGACCCATCTGGCTGAAGCGTTACGATTGCTGGCTCGACCGGCTTATCGACCACCCCCCCGGCCGGCTGCTGGCCGGCTTGCTCACCAGATGCTGGTTCTATGGGCTGCTGGCCAGGCTCGACCGTAAATGACAAAAAAAGCGGGGCCAAGGCCCCGCCTGCAACTAGTTATCTGGAGGTGGATGGCGCAAGCCATCGGTCCCGTTTTGGGCCTTTTTTATTGTATATTTGATTGGTTTTGCAATGGTAAATCACCTCTAGGCGAGGTATAATACCTTTATGAAAAAATCACTGCTTGAAACTAATCCTTACTTGAAGGATTCCAAGAAGCGCGATGAAGCAATGGCGCTAAACATCGAAACATCTTCGGCCATTGAAGGTATCAGAGTTAAGCGCGATGCCAAAACAGGCCAGTTCGTGCATACTGACAATATCAACTCTCCCCCCAAAGCCAAACAGACCTCTCGATAACATCATTGAATAGTTTCTGCATCAGCTTATAATTCCTGTCAAGACCGGCTCGCACAGCAGCAAAATACTCTTCCCGCCTGAATCCGATCATCTCGTTGAATTCGAGCTGAGGCAGTCCTGCTCAGAGTTGCCAATAAGCTGTCACCTAAATTCCCAGCGAAGAGAATTACATGACAATAATAATTATTGACAGTAAAAATATATCCGGTATAAAGTCAGATTAGACGGGTAATTCCTGTTACGTGCCTGAGGTGCTCCCTTCCATCGGTTGGCCATGAGCCTCGGGATGATAGACGTAACAGGGGCCGTCTTTTTTATTGCCCTCATTTCAGATATTCCCCTTCATAGGCAATTGCAGATTGGTATAGCCGGTACCACTTCTCATCTTCTTCCTCATGTTTCCTGAATATTCCCCAGCAGAAGAGGTCTACAGATTGCAGACCAGGGTTGTTATGCGACGCCTCGTGGGTTATGAACAGCGGAATATCCAACGGTAGCAACCCCTGTAACTGGTTTTCGACGTAGGAGTTAAAATCCTTTATCTCCTCCTTGTTTTTACACCTGTCTATGATCAGGTTAACAGCGTTGCCGGCCTTTGACAGATCAACCTTTTCCAGAAGAAATCGGGCCAGAAAGTTGTATAGCTTCTTTTTACCCGGCTTGGTACGAAGGTTATCATATACCCGCCTTTTGTTCAGGATTACCGAATAAAGGCACCAACCAGCATGAGACACATGCCGGTAAAAATATGTCTTGATAGCCAAACTCGTAGAGCTCCCTTTCAACTCCTGGAAGCTGTTCTTCCTTTTGTTGAGCTTGTTTTTAAGGGTTCTACGGACACCACGGCGGAACCCGTCCATTGCAGCAGCATCTTCGCAAATGAGAAGCGTGATGACAAACTTGCGGGATGTCTTCGGCTTACTGAAGTCAAACCCCAGATCACCGGATTCGTCGAGGAAGATAATCAAATAGATTGCCTTTTCAACATACACAAGAAATTTAAATAACTTGTTTCAACATTCACCATTGCTGCTGCTATTCAACTGTTAACTGAATTGCAGCACTCGCGATATACTTAATTTGCCTTTTTCAATCTTTCATTCCGTTGATGCGGAGGACGTTGCAAGAGGCTGGGGACGGTTCTGCTAATCTTTATTAATTACGGATAAATATCAAACAATTATTTTTTGCGAGTTTTGTAACACCAAAAATGATCTACATCATGCCGATATATCAAAAGAAAATCAGAACCGTCCCCGATTACCATCGAAAATGTTCGTGGAGTATTGTTTTATAATCAAGCTCATGGTTGGATGTCTTGAAACCGAATCTAAAGGTATCATCGTATGAAGCCTTATCCTCGTACTGATATTTCGGATCCCGATAGAGATAACACCCTTGAAATCTCAGCCCGCGAACTTTCGGATGCTTAACCCCAAACACTGCACACAATTCAGCACCGCAATCTGGTGCAGGTGGCAGCTCAACCCCCTCGAATCCTAGAGGGGGGCCAATCACCGACATATTCCGCATAAACTCCCTATGTCGCTTCTCGATGGATTCTTCGTGAACGGCGCGATAATAAATCCACAATTCAATGTCATATCCACTCATGAAATCTTTTCTCTCTTTTATTAGCCAACGGTGCAGCCCTTGACCTGCGCGGCGTAGTTTGCCGCGACAGTGTCTTAGGGCGTGTTGGACTTGATTCCTCAAAATATGCCGAAGCGTTTTCGCGCTGTATTTTTTCTGGAAGGGTCAACGATATCGCTTACACCTGCGTCTCCGAGTTTGTCTAAAAGCGCGTCGGACCCAGAACGAAGCTTGAGGTTCATTTCCTCCGCGTATAACGGGACAACCGCAAAAAACTGAATTTCTTTATTATCGTCAATTTTCAAAGTGTGGAACTCTTCTGGGACTGTTACAGATGGAAGAATGATTGCTCCCGAGAGTTTTGTATTTGGAGCATATGGTTCTGCAGGGTCACCATTGGGAACAGTATGACCCCATCCTAGCCATGTATTGTATTTGTGCGGTAATCGCGCTAGATTCTTTAGTAGTCGTACAGGCCAATACCATGCTTCATCTTTAAATGATGGTTGATCGATCTTCCAGGTTCCAGGCAATGTAATCATTAGCTCAACGTACTGTGGAACATCTGCATTTTCAGGGATCGTCATCGGTAAATCACTCATCCCAGAAGTTACTAGCCTGATGAACGGAAAATCCTCTGTTGGTTTAATGAAATGGACATCTATGTGAACAGTGTCCGACATAATTTCATGGAAAACTGTTTCTATCCCTCCTAAAAGTGCTTCCAAGTGTTCGGATATCTGTTCGATGCATACCTCTCCTTGGGGGGCCTGCCACTCGGTCGGCGCATCATGCTTGTAAATAGGGGCTCCACTCATGGAGACGACTTTCCCAGTAACCTCATCACTCATCTGTGTTCCTCCATTGTGCTCAACTAGTAATTGACGAGTTTCCGTATATAAGAAGTTTATTACCAATATAAGTAATTTACTGCTGATATAGGTAATATGCCAGGTTACCTATATCGTTAATATTGCACACCAAAAACAGAAAACCGCCTGACGATAACTGTTCGTCAAAGGCGGCTTGTTTGTTATCCGTGCAATCCATCCTTGGCTCCATTTCCCGGAGGGGCTGGCAAAGCCATTTTCCGGAGAAGCTCTTATTTAAAGTGAAAAAGTGTTAACGGAATTTACGATGTCCGGTTATTCTTGTCAAGGCATTAACTATAATCCGGGACGGTTCTCGATTTGAACAACAATAACGTGAAGGATTTGCGCAGGTGGCGGATAGGAACAAAAAAAGCGGGGCCTTGGCCCCGCCGCGGAAAATATTTTAAAGTTATCCGCTCCTATTTCACCTCTTGCAATGGCTTGCCGCAGGCGCATTTGCCTGCCTTCTGGCTGATGGTGCCGCAACCGCAACCTTCGCCGCAGCCGCAGGCAAATTTGCCGGTGACGGTGTAAGACTTCTCTTCGCCATTAACCTTGAAGAACGCCTTCCCCCCCTCCAGCTTGGTCACCTTGGCCTTCACCATATCCTTGTTGCAGCCGCATTTGGTAGCCTTGCGCGACATGGTGTCACAGGAACAGCTTTTCGGGCAGCTGCAGACATAGACCTCGTCACCTGTCTTCAAATCCATCTTGGCCGATTCAGCCGCGACCAGCAGACCTGCGGCAGCAAATACCAGCACCGATGCTACACTCAAAATCATTTTTTTCATCAGCATCCCTCCTTTGTCGTTTTCCGTTTTGTCAGATGCCTGGCATTGCAGACATCTGCCGTGCTACTTCTTCTCTTCCTTCTTAGCTTTGCCTGAGAATTTCTTCATCGACTCTATCATCTCCCGCAATCTTTTGTCCACCAGGCTGTTGATGCTCCCTTCGGGGTAGCTGCCATCCTCCTGCAGCTCTCCGGCCGGGATACCGGTCAGGATCTCGATCCCCTGGTCGATGGTGGCGACGCTCCAGATGTGGAATTTCCCCTCTCTGACCGCCTGCACCACCTCATCCTTGAGCATCAGATGCCGCTCGTTGCTCTGCGGGATCATCACCCCCTGCTGACCGGTCAGCCCCTTGGCCTTGCAGACCGCATAGAACCCCTCGATCTTGTAATTGACCCCGCCGATCGGCTGTACTTTACCCAATTGATTGACGCTGCCGGTCACTGCGATCCCCTGGCGGATCGGCACCTTGGCAAGGGCCGACAGCAGGGCGTACAGCTCGGTGGATGAAGCGCTGTCCCCCTCCACCCCGTCGTAGGACTGCTCGAAGCAGATGGAGGCGGAGAATGACAGCGGCTTGTCATGGGCGAATTTCCCCCCCAGATAGCCGGTCAGGATCAGTACCCCCTTGTCATGGATCGGGCCGGAGAGTTTCACCTCCCGTTCGATGTTGACCATGCCGCCCCGCCCCATGTAGACCCGGGCCGTGACCCGGGAGGGGCGACCGAACATGTAGTCCCCCAGCGACAGGACCGACAGACCGTTGATCTGCCCCACCTCGGTACCGTCGGCATCGCAGAGGATGGTGCCGTTTTCGAACAGCTCCTGCATCCGCTCCTCGATCCGGTTGCTCCGGTAGACCTTCTCCTCGATCGCCTGACTGACGAACTCCCGGGTTACTACGCCGCTCTCTTGCCGGCTCGCCCAGTAGCTCGCCTCGCGGATCAGGTCGGAGATCTCCATGAACTGGCTGGAGAGCCGCTCCTGGTCCTCCACCGAGCGGGCCGAATACTCCAGCAACCGGGCAACACCGCTCCGGTCAAAGGGGAGCAGTTTCTCGTTCTTGCAATGGGTAGCGACAAAGAGGGCGTAATCGTTCATGATCTCCGGGGTCCGGGCGATGCGGCTGTCAAAGTCGGCCTTCACCTTGAAGAACTTCCTATAATCCGGTTCCTGATTGTAGAGGAGGTAGTAGAGCCAGGGGGAGCCGATCATGATGATCTTCGCCTGCAGCGGTACCGGCTCCGGTTTGAGCGAGACAAAGGTCATGAAGCGGTACTGCTCCATGATATCCTCTATCTTGATCTCGCCGTTACGGATGCACCGCTTCAGGGCGTCCCAGGCAAAGGGGTTGATCAGCACCTCGCGGGCATCGACCACCAGGTAACCACCATTGGCCCGGTGCAGTGAGCCTGGCTTGATCAGGGTGAAGTTGGTGGTCGCCATCCCCCCCATCTGCATCACCTGTTCGATCCGGCCGAAGAGGTTGTTGTAGGTAGGGTTCGGCTCGAAGACCACCGGGGCGCCGCTCGCCCCCTTGTTATCGACAAAGACGTTCACCTGGTAGCGCTCGAAGGAGGGTTCCTGGCGCGGCATCTTCAGCCCCGGGATAGGGGACTGTTGCGGCGGCGGCTGTTCCTTGAAATCCTCCATGTTGCGCAGGATATCCTCCTGCACCGATTCCAGGTACTTCACCACCTTGTCAAAGGCAGCATATTTCTCCTTGAGCGGTTCGACATGGTGGCCGACCGCAGAGAGGCCGATCTCCCGGTCCAGCTCTGCCATGGCACGCTTGGTACCCTTTTCGTTCTCCCGCACCTGGCGAAGCACGTCGTTCAGCTTCTCGGTCAACTCCCGCCCGGCAGCATCCAGCTTTTCCCGCTCCTCGGCAGAGAGCGCCTCGTACTCCTCCTGGGTGAAGTTGCGCTCCTCTTTCTGCGGTACCATAACCAGGCCGGAGACGGTCCGTTGCAAGGCGAAACCATGCTCTTCCGCCTCCTTCTCCAGTGCGCCGAACAGTTCGCCATTCTTCTCCTGATACTCCTCCAGGATATTTGCCTTGTTGGTCTCATAATCCTTACTGTCAAGCGCCTTGGGGATGTCGGCCTTGACCGCATCCAGCAGCTCCTGCATGTCCTTGTCCAGCTCCCGACCCATGCCGGCGGCAAGGGCAAGGGCGCTCGGGATATCAGGGCTCTTGAAGTTATAGACATAGCACCAATCCTGCGGTGGCGGCTCCCCCTTGGCCCGCTTCCTGAGCAGGTTCCTGATGGTCGAATTGCG
The DNA here is from genome assembly GCA_964649725.1 of uncultured Geobacteraceae bacterium. Classification (GTDB taxonomy): domain Bacteria; phylum Desulfobacterota; class Desulfuromonadia; order Geobacterales; family Geobacteraceae; genus CAZYTM01. Next base: position 26,720 of record CAZYTM010000006.1, read on the forward strand.
GCCGGTACCTGATTCACCCTCCAGGAAGAGATTAAAGCCGTTCTCCTTCATACCGAGGCCGAAATCGATCGATTTCAGGGCCCGTTCCTGACCGATACTCCCCTCCAGTTCCGGAATATCGTCGGTAGTGCGGAACTCGAACTGGCTCTCATCGCACTCCCAGCGCAGCTTCTCGATCGGCAGCAGGCGTGTCTGGTTCATTATCCCTCCTTGATATGACATCAAAGCAAATTATAACTTCTCTTCAGCAGCCGGCCAGGAGAGCATCGACTACTGGCAATCCCGATGCAATCGGGGGAGACTCGGGGAGCTGCTGCGAAAGCATACGCAGAAACAGTCTCCGGCAGCTGGCAGATACAGTGGCCAGACTCATGGCACCCCCCAGTTCGGTGCTGAGCGAGGTGACCGGGCAGCCGATGATACCACAGGGGTTGATCAGTTGAAAAGGTGCAATATCTTGCGCAACATTAAGCGCAAAACCGTGCATCGTCACCCAGCGCCTGACCCCGACACCGATCGACGCCAGCTTGCCGCCAGAGCTCCAGACCCCGGTCCGCCCCGGCTCCCGCCAGGCAGAGAGACCAAAGTCGGCAACAGTACGGATCAGCAGCTCTTCCAGAAAACGGAGATATCGATGCAGATCCCGCCCCCGTCTGTTCAGGTCTATGAGCGGATAGCCGACCAGCTGCCCCGGCCCGTGCCAGGTGATGTCACCGCCTCGATTTATCCGTATCGGTTGCACCGCAGGGTCGAGGATATTGAGCGGATTTCCGCCACTACCGATGGTGTAGACCGGCTGGTGCTCCAAGAGCAGCAGCGTCTCCTGCCGCTCACCAGCGGCGATCTCGGCGACCAGCCGCTCCTGCAGGGCCTGCGCCGCAGGATATGCAATAAGTCCCAGGTCAATAATTTCCATTAAGATAAACACCAGACATCATGTTAGCCCCGAAGAAGACTAGGTAAATGCAAAAAAAGATTTTGCTTAAACCTGAAAAGGTTTATCACTTCATGACCTTAGTGGCCAGATTAAGCAGCTCTGCTTTCTCAAACCAGCATCTGCACCGGGTTCTCCAGTATCCGCTGCAACTCTTTCAGAAACTGTGCCGCATGCGCCCCGTCCAGCAGCCGGTGGTCGGCCGACAGGGTCACCCGCATCATTCGCGCCATGGCCAGATGGCTGTTGCGGATCACCGGCTCTTCCCTGATCGCCCCGACTGCCAGGATAGCCCCCTGTGGCGGCATTATCACGGCAGTGAACTCCTCCACCCCGAACATGCCGAGGTTGGAGATGGTGAAGGTCCCTCCTGCCAACTCCGTCTCACTCAGTTTCCCTTGCCGCGACTTGGCCACCAGAACCCGGCTCGCCAGCGCTATCTCTTTCAGGGAGAGTTGCTGACACCCCTTGATGACCGGTACCAGCAGCCCATCCTCCAGGGCCACGGCAATGCCGATGTTGATCTCTGCCGGGGTGACGATCCCTTCAGCAGTAAACGATGAATTGACCCGCGGGAATTTTGCCAGCGCCAGGGCGGTCGCCTTCACCAGCAGGTCGTTGTGGGAGGTCTGCGTGCCGGTCCCCTTCAGTTCATGGCGGACCCGCTCCGCCTCCCCCATGTCGATAGCCATGGTGATGCTGAAATGGGGGATGGTCCGCCACGCCTCGCTCACTCTCCGGGCAATGGCGCCCCGCATCCTGGTGAGGGGCAGCGTATCACCCGCTGTTGCCAGCTCTGCAGTCTGTCGCGGGAGTGCCACGCCAGGCTCGACGGGCAGCGGCGCGATGCCGACAGCAACACCGCTCTGCCGGGCGATATAAAGCTCCAGGTCCTCCTGCAGGATCCGTCCTTCCGGGCCGCTCCCATGCACCAGGGAGAGCTCGACACCATGCTCCCTGGCGAGCCGGCGTACCAGCGGTGAAGCCTTCTCCCTATCTTCATGGCTATGGAGGTCGAGAGCCGCCTGCGATACCAGCTCTACCGTTGCAGCAGGAGTTGCTGACGCTACCGGCTCGGCTACCGCAGCTCTGCTCTGGCGAACAACGCCGGTCGCCACCTCTTCACCGGCCGCACCTACTATACCTATCACCGTGCCGACCGGCACCAGCTCGTCCGCCTTGACCCGGATCTCCAGCAGGGTGCCGGAGCTGAACGACTCAAGCTCCATGGTCGCCTTGTCGGTCTCCACCAGCGCTATGATCTCCCCCCGTTCGACCCGGTCGCCGACCGCTTTCTGCCAGGCGATCAGCCGCCCCTCGGTCATGGTGTCAGAGAGTTTCGGCATGGTTATGTCAGTAGCCATCAATCACTCCTCGGACGTCTTGGATAAAGCTTTGTCAGCCACTAAGGGGACGAAGAATAAGCAAAAAACATATTTTGATATTTCTTCGTGCGACTTCGTGAACTTCGTGGCCAGATCCTTTCGCTGTCAATATTTCTCCGCCAGCAGCTGCTTCACTGCGGCAACGATATTCTCCTGCTGCGGAATGCAGAGCTTTTCGATCTGTCGTGAATATGGCATCGGCACGTCGCGGCCGGAGACCCTTTGCACCGGGGCGCGGAGGGTTTCGAAACAGGCGGCATGGATACGCAAGGCGATCTCCGCGCCGAGTCCGGCCGTCTGCCAGCACTCCTCCACCACTACGGCCCGACCGGTCCTTTGCACCGAGGCGATAAAGGTCTCATCGTCCAGCGGGGAAAGGGTGCGCAGGTCGACCACCTCGCACTCTACCCCCTCTTTGGCCAGCTCTTCGGCGGCAGCCAGGGCGAGAAGCGTCATCCGCGCATAGGCGACAATGGTGACATCCTTGCCGCTCCGCTTGATATCGCACCGGCCGAACGGCAGCAGGTAATCGGGGTCATTCCCCACCTCCCCCTTGCTGTTGTAAAGGAGTTCATGCTCCAGAAAGACCACCGGATTGTTATCGCGGATGGCGGTCTTCAACAACCCCCTGGCGTCGGCCGGAGTGGCGGGATAGGCGACCAGGATACCTGGACAGTGCATGAAATAGCTCTCCAGCGACTGCGAGTGCTGCGCCGCCAGCTGGCTGCCGCCGCCGCCCGGCATCCTGACCACCATCGGCAGATTGACCTGGCCGCCGAACATGGAGCGGATCTTCGCCATATGGTTGACGATCTGGTCCATCGCCAGCAGGGCGAAATTTACCGTCATCAGCTCAACCACCGGTCTTAATCCACCCATGGCGGCACCGACAGCTGCACCGACAATGGTATTCTCCGAGATCGGCGTATCCTTGACCCGCTCCTCGCCGAACTCCGCCAAAAGCCCCCTGGTGACCTTGAAAGAGCCCTCGTAGAGCGCCACATCCTCACCCCAGATGACTATCGACGGGTCACGGCGCATCTCCTCCTTCATGGCCAGGTTCAGGGCATCGCGATAGGTCATTTCCGCCATTTTTCAAACCTCCAGAAAAAGCAACTGCCTTACCAGGGAGATACGGAGAGAATCTGCTTTGCGCGCAATTCATGCATCTGTGCATGCTTGCAAGGGTTAATCCGGTTAACCAGTCAAATATCTTTCGGTTTTATAGCAAAGAAGGTTATATTCCCCTTCTCTGGTGAATCATCATACATAAATATCGTTATAGATCTCGCCAGCCTCGGGCCATGGCGACTCCTCGGCAAAGCTGACCGCTTCTGCCACGACTAGCCGGACCTTATCCAGCAGTGCATCAAGTTGTGGCTGTTCCGCGATACCCTCTTGCAGCAGTCGTCTGGCATAGTTGGGGAGCGGGTCGCGGGACTTCCAGAGCTCGACTTCGGCGGCCGCGCGGTACTTCCCCGGATCGGCCATGGAGTGGCCGCGGAACCGGTAGGTGATCGCCTCGATCAGGTAGGGGCGGTTCTGCTGGCGGACCCATTCCGCCCCCCATTTGACCGCATCGAAGACCGCCATGACATCCATGCCGTCGATCTTCACCGACGGGATATCGTAGCCGCAGGTCCGTTTATGGATATCCGGGATGGCGGAAGAGCGGTGCACCTCGGTGCCGATGCCGTAGAAATTATTTTCGCAGACCCAGAGTACCGGCAGCTCCCAGACCCTGGCCCAGTTGAGGCTCTCGTGGAAGGTCCCCTGGTTGACTGCGCCGTCGCCGAAGAAACAGGCGGCGATCCGGCTCTCCTGACGGTATTTGCTGGCAAAAGCCAGCCCGCAGGCGATCGGGAACTGGCCGCCGACAATGGCATACCCCCCCATGAAGGAGAGCTCTGGGGCGCAGAGGTGCATCGAGCCACCTTTACCTTTGCATAAACCGGTGCTCTTGCCAAAGAGTTCCGCCATCACCCGCTTGGGCTCAGCGCCACGGACAATGGCCTGGGCATGCTCGCGGTAGGCGGAGAGGATGTAGTCGTCCCGGTGCAACGCCGCCGTGGCGCCGACCGCCACCGCCTCCTGACCGCTGTAGAGATGGAGAAAGCCGGTGATATGCCCCTTGCTGTACTGCTCGGCACACGCCTCCTCGAACTCCCGGCAGAGCAGCATCTGTTCGTAAAGATGCAGCAGCTGGTTATCGGGGAGAATTGCTCGAAGTTTAGATTCCATAAAAATCCCTCGGGATATTTTCCTGCTCGTCAGGACGCTACAAGCTGCACCCCTACAGATTCCCGTTTCTGACGTAGTTCAGCGTCCCGCCTGCCAGGATATCCTGCCGCTCCCGGACCGAGAGATCGAGCAGGGTGGTAATGGTGCGGCCATTCACCTCCAGAGGGATCTCCCGCCCCCCGCCAGCCACCAGTTTGCGCAACTCAAGGATACGGATATGGTCCCCCTGTTTCAGCGCTTCGTAATCTGCCGGATTCTTGAAGGTGAGCGGCAGGATGCCGAAGTTGATCAGATTCGCCTTGTGGATACGGGCGAAACTCTTTGCCAGTTTGGCCCGGATGCCCAGATAGCGCGGTGCCAGAGCGGCATGTTCGCGGGACGACCCCTGACCGTAGTTTTCACCCGCCACCACCACGCCGGGAGCTTTCTCCCTGGCGCGCCCGGGAAACTCCGGATCGAGCTGTTCGAAGACAAACTGGCTGATGGCCGGGATGTTGCTCCGGTAAGGGAGGACCTTGTTGCCGGCCGGCATGATGGTGTCGGTGGAGATGTTATCCCCCACCTTGAGGATCACCTCGGCAGTCAACTCCGCAGGGAGCGGGTCGAAATCGGGGAAGGGGACGATATTCGGTCCGGTGACGATGGTCACTTTGCTGGTATCGGCCAGCGGGTAGATGATGCTGGAGTCGTCCAGCAGGTATTTGCCAGGGTTCTGCACATCAGGCCAGACCATCTGCTCCCCCAGCTTGCGCGGGTCGGTGATGACGCCGAAGATACCTGCCGCTGCTGCGGTCTCGGGTGAGCAGAGATAGACCTTGTCGTCCTTGGTACCGCTCCGCCCCGGGAAATTGCGCGGGAAGGTGCGCAGGCTTACCTGATTGGTCCCTGGCGCCTGCCCCATGCCGATGCAGCCAAGGCAACCGGGTTGATGGATCTGCGCTCCGGCCAGCAGGAGCATCATGAAGCCACCCTGGGCTGCGACATTCTCCAGCACCTGACGACTGCCAGGATTGATGTTGAAGGAGAGGTGCTCTGCCACCCGTCTCCCCTCGAGAATCCGGCAGACCGTCATAAGGTCGCGGAACGACGAATTGACCGAACTGCCGACGATCACCTGGTCGACTCTGACCCCTTCGATCTCCCGCACCGGCACCACATTATCGGGTGATGACGGGCAGGCGATCAGCGGCTCCAGGGTCGCCAGGTCGATCTCGTCATGCTCGTCATAGCTTGCGCCCGGATCAGCAGCCAGCTCAACCCAGGCGTCGCCCCGTCCCTGGGCTGTCATGAATTCCCGGGTACGCTGGTCAGAGGGGAAGAGAGATGTGGTAGCGCCAAGCTCGGCACCCATATTGCCGATAGTGGCCCGATCGGTAGCCGACAGCGTCGCCACACCTGGGCCGTAATATTCGATGATCTTCCCCACCCCACCCTTGACCGAGTGACGGCGGAGCATCTCCAGGATGACATCCTTCCCCGAGACCCATGGCGGCAGCTGACCGACCAGCTTCACCCCCCAGATCTTCGGGCAGGGGATATGGAAAGGGTGGCCGGCCATGGCCAGCGCTACATCGAGGCCACCGGCACCGATGGCCAGCATGGAGAGACCGGCCGCCGAAGGGGTATGGGAATCGGCGCCGAGCATAACCTTCCCCGGCACACCGAAACGTTCCAGGTGGACCTGATGGGAAACCCCGTTACCAGGCTTGCTGAGGTGGAGACCGAATTTCTCTGCCGCGGTGGTGAGGAAGATGTGGTCATCGGCATTCTTGTTGTCGGTCTGGAGCAGGTTATGGTCGATATACTGGGCTGCCAGTTCCACCTTGACCCTCTCTACCCCCATGGCGATGAATTCGAGCATCGCCATGGTTCCGGTGGCATCCTGCAACAGGGTGTGATCGACCCGGAGCGCGATCTCCCGGCCCGGGACAAGCTCCCCTTCGACCAGATGCGCTGCCAGGATCTTGTTGGCGAGATTATTGGCCATATTGTTACCCCTTTTCCTGAGCAAGCCTATTCCGGCTGCAGCAACACCATTTCACCTGCAGACCCGGATCTAGCCTATCTGCTCCCCTGACTTCTCTTTCTGCTATCATCTTCGTTCCGCTCCTGTGAACTACGCGCCGGTTGCTGGCTGTTGTCAAGCTGCTGGCGCATCCTGCGCAGGTTTTCTTCGACCTGGTTCTGGGCCTTGCGCGCCGGGCTCTGCGACTCGACCGCCGACTGCTGAGCCCGGGTCACTCCTTGGGACTGCCGATGGGGACGATGTCGTACCGTATTGCTCCCCTTGTTCCCCGGCAATTTCTCTTTTTTGGTTTTGCTCTCCCCCTTTACCCGGCGCTCGGTAGTGCTGTAACGTTGCTGCAGCTGCCGCTTCGGTACCGGAGCACTTTCAGTTATCTGCACCCCGGAGCTATCCGCACTCTCCCCCACAGGTATGGCCTGGGACCGGTAGCTAGGGGGTATTGTCGAAATGTCATCGGTGAAATGCAACCCTTTCCGGCCGTCGACCCAGCGATAGGTGGCTGCTGCTGCCGGAAGCGCAAGCAGTGAGCAGAGCAGGACCACTATCCAGACATGAGTCTCACGCATGAATGGCTGCCTTGTCCAGATCCAGTGCCGCCTCCTTCAACGCCTCGGAAAGGGTCGGATGGGCATGGAAGGTCATGGCGATATCCTGGGCGCTGCCGCCAAAGGTCATGACTGTCACTGCTTCGGCTATCATATCCGAAGCCCGCGGGCCGACGATATGGATCCCCAGCACCATGCCGCTCTCCTTCTTCGCCAGTACCTTGACGAACCCCTCCCCTTCATCCATGCAGCGGGCCCGGCCATTGGCGGAAAAGGGGAACCGGCCCACGGCATAGGCGATCCCCTCTTTCTGCAACTCCTCCTCGTTCTTCCCTACCGATGCTGCCTCGGGCCAGGTATAGACAATCCCCGGGAGATATTCGTAATCGACCTGCGAAGACTGGCCAGCCAGCCGCTCCACCATCACTACACCTTCCTCCATCGCCTTATGTGCCAGCATCGGCCCCTGGATAAGGTCACCAATGGCATGAATGCCATGGACATTGGTTTCGTAATTGCTGTTTACCGCAACCCGTCCTGTGGCATCGAGATTGACTCCGATCCTCTTCAGTCCCAGCCCTTCGATGAGCGGCCGACGCCCGGCCGCCACCAGCAACCGGTCACAGGCAACTGTTTCGCTGTTACCGGCGCTGCTCAGATCGACAAAAGCCATCCCCTCTTTCACCTGTATACCTGTGACACTGGTCTCCAGACGGAAGATGATCCCCTGCTTCTTCAGCGAACGGATCAGGGTGTCCGCCACCTGGCGGTCCATGGCGGGGAGGAGTTTCGGCAAGACCTCCACGACAGTCACTCTGGCACCTAAACGCCGCCACACCGAGCCGAGTTCAAGGCCGACATAACCACCTCCCACCACCAGCAGGTGCTCTGGCACATTGCTGAAGGCAAGCGCCTCTTTCGAGGTGACCACTACGTTACTGTCAAACGGAATCCCCGGGAGCTCCAGCGGTTCACTCCCGGTGGCCAGCAGGACCCGTTTACCGATCAATACCCGATGCGCATTCGGAGCCGTCACCTCCACCCCGTGGTGACCTTCGGCACCGATCCCACGCAGGGTGGCAGTCCCATGAAAAAGATCGATCCGGTTCTTTTTGAACAGAAATGCTATCCCTTCGGTAAGGCGATGCACCACCTCGTCCTTGCGACTCATCATCTGTTTCAGGTTCAGTTGTGGCGGCGGGATGTCGATACCGTGGCCGGCAAAGCGGTCCCTGGCCAGAGCGAAGAGTTCCGATGAGTCGAGCAGCGCCTTGCTCGGGATACACCCTTCGTTCAGGCAAACTCCTCCAAGGCGCTCCTGTCGCTCCACCACAGCCACGCTCATCCCTAGCTGAGCAGCACGGATCGCTGCCACATAACCACCCGGACCGGCACCGATTACAATCAGGTCAAAAACATCACTGGACATATAACAGGACCTCCTGCCTTGCATTTCATTTAAAAATCTATCCTTCTCCAGCTCCCCTGCAACAACTATTTATCTCAACTCTCCAGCAGGACCTCTGCCGGGTCTTCGAGATACTCTTTCACCCTCTTGAGAAAGAGTACCGCCTCGCGGCCATCTATCAACCTGTGATCATAGGTTAGGGCCAGATACATCATCGGCCGCACCACCACCTTCCCCTTTATCGCCACCGGACGCTCCTGGATGGCATGCATGCCAAGGACCGCGCATTGCGGCAGATTGATGATCGGCGTCGAGAGGAGCGAACCGAAGACGCCACCATTGCTGATGGTAAAGGTCCCCCCCTCCAGGTCGGTCAGAGCCAGGGTGTTCTGTTCGATTTTGGCGATATATGCATTGATCGCCAATTCTATTCCAGAGAGATGCAACCGGTCGGCTTCACGTATGACCGGTACCACCAGCCCCTTGGCGCCGCTGATGGCAACGCCGATATCATAGAAATGCTGCAGCACTATGTCGTTGCCGTCAATACGGGAATTGAGTTGCGGAAACTCCTTGAGCGCTTCGACCGAAGCCTTGACAAAAAAGGACATATAGCCCAGGTCGACGCCATGCTTCTGGCGGAAATGCTCCCGGTGCTTCTTCCGCAAGGCGATTACCGCAGTCATGTCGACCTCGTTGAAGGTGGTGAGCATTGCACTCTGCTGTCTTGCAGCCAGAAGCCGCTCGGCAATCCTTCTGCGGATAGGCGTCATCGGCTGGCGAGTGGTTCTGGTATCGTTCTGGCGCGGCAGGTAGGGTTCAGGCTCTTCGGAACGTACCGCCAGAAGCTGCAACTGCGGCTCAGTCGTACTCTCCGGCGGCGCTGCGCGCTTCGCCCCCTTACTCGCCAGACGCTTCACCTCGGCCAGTGCCTCGGCCACTTCGTCATCCTTTTTTACTGCTCTTTCCGGTGGATGGTTACGCAGCCTCTCCATCAGGTCATCGACCGTAACCCTGCCGCCTCGACCGGTGCCGGTCAACGACTCAGGGGCTATCCCTTTCTCCAGCGCCAGCTTGCGCACTGCCGGAGAGAGCGGCGTAGTCTCGACCGAAACGTCGGTTTCACTCCTTCCGCCAGCGAGAACCGGTTTTCGCACCTGAAGCGGAGCGGTCTCCTTGATGCTGCCGATGATCCCACCGACCGGTACTGTTTCACCCTCTTTGGCCTTGATAGTAAGAATACCGTCTGCCTCTGCATTCAGTTCCATGGTGATCTTGTCGGTCTCGATCTCGCAGACCGGCTCATCCCTCTGCACCTCTGCGCCATCCTGCTTCAGCCATCTGGCCAGCAACGCCTCACGGACCGATTCCCCCACTGACGGTATCTTTATCTCCATTCGTCTGCTCCCGGTAGTCTGATTACTGTTTGAATAGTTGATCCAGAATCAATTTCTGTTCCTCTTCATGCTGCCGGTGTGACCCTGTTGCCGGGGCCGCAGCAGCAGGCCTGCCGATATAGAGCGGCTCCCGGCCGAGCCGGGCAGTCAGGTGCGGGCGCAGGTAACTCCAGGCCCCCATGTTGGCCGGTTCGTCCTGTACCCATGCCGCCATCTCCACCTGCCGATATGGCTCAAGCGTCTCGGCAAGCAGGTCGACATTGAGCGGATAAAGCTGCTCGATCCTTATCAGGGCCAGATCCTTACGCGACTCCCTGATCAACCGCTCATAGAGGTCATAATATATCCTGCCGCTGCAAAGGAGCAGCCGGCTCACCCTGTTGACGCTATCCGGCGCGATGATCTCCCGGAATTCGCCTCTTTCCAGATCTACCCGCTGCGAGACACAGCCCGGATTCCGCAGCAGACTCTTCGGGGTGAAGACTATCAGCGGTTTGCGGAACGGCTGTAACGCCTGGCGGCGCAACAGATGAAAAAACTGCGCCGGGGAGCTTGGCTGGCAGACCTGGATATTCTCTTCAGCGCAGAGTTGCAGATAGCGTTCTATCCGGGCGCTTGAGTGCTCGGCCCCCTGCCCTTCATAGCCGTGCGGCAGGAGCATGACCAGGCCGCTGACCCTGTCCCACTTGGTTTCGCCGGCAACAATGAACTGGTCTATGATCACCTGGGCCCCATTGGCAAAATCGCCGAACTGCGCCTCCCAGATGGTCAGGCCATGCGGCATCTCCAGCGAATAGCCATATTCAAAACCCAGTACGGCTGCTTCCGAAAGCATACTGTCATAAGCCTGGAACAGCTTTTTCCCGGTGTCGATCCGCGCCAGCGGGACAAATGCCGCGCCACTCTCCTGATCATAGAGATAGGCATGCCGGTGGTTGAAAGTGCCGCGCCGGGAATCCTGGCCAGAGAGACGGATCGGTACCCCTTGCCGAAGCAGTGAGGCAAAGGCGAGCGCCTCGGCACACCCCCAATCGATCCCCTCACCCACTTCCACCATTTCGCGCCTGCCTGCCAGCAGCTTGGCAATCTTCGGGTGGAGATGAAAATCATCCGGCGTGGCAGTCAATATCCTCCCCAGCTCTCTAAGGTGAGCGGCTGAGACTCCGGTGACGGTCGGCTGCTCTGCATGAACGCGGCTCACTTCGCGCCACTCCCCGGCAAATCCCAAGTCGAGCGGTTCCGCCTGCTTGCCGTATGACTCTTCCATGCACTCCCTGATGCCGTTAGCCATCAGCTCCAAATCATCCTCTGTCAGACCCTGCTCCAGCAGCCTTTCCCCATATAGCTGATACAGCACCGGCCGCTCCTTGATCTGCCGGTACATAAGCGGTTGGGTAAAATATGGTTCATCACCTTCGTTATGACCATGACGACGATAGCAGATTACTTCTACTACCACGTCCCGGCCGAACTGATGGCGGAACTCCAGCGCCAGCCGGGTAACATGCAGCACCGCCTCCGGGTCTTCACCATGGGCATGGAACACCGGCGCCTCCACTATTTTCGCCATATCAGTGGCATAGCGGCTGGAGCGGGCCGATTCGGGGAGAGTGGTGAAACCGATCTGATTGTTGATGACGATATGTATAGTGCCACCGGTACGGTAGCCTTCCAGCTGGGAGAGATTAAAGGTCTCTGCTACCAGCCCCTGGCCGGCAAAGGCAGCATCGCCATGGACCAGCACCGGCAGGACCAGCCGTTCCCCTGCTCCGCCAAGTCGCTCCTGGCGTGCACGTGTCTTGCCGACCACCACCGGGTCTACTGCCTCCAGATGGGAGGGGTTGGCCGCCAGGGTCAGATGGATCGTCGTCCCGTCAGCAAAGCGGCGATCTGCGGAGAACCCCTTATGGTACTTGACATCCCCTTCTCCGACAAAACCCAAGGGGACGCTATCCTGAAACTCGCCGAAAATATTGTGATACGGTTTCTGAAAGATATTGGCCAGGACATTTAGCCGCCCCCGATGGGACATGCCGAGCACCAGATCCTGGTAGCCCTTTGCAGCGGCGTTGCGGGCCAAAGACTCCAGTTGCGGCAGAAGTACCTCACCCCCCTCCAGGGAAAAGCGTTTCTGCCCGACAAAACGGCGATGCAGAAACTCTTCAAAGAGGGCGCCCTCCATCAGTTTCTGCAGAATACCCTGCTGTTCCTGCAGCTTTATGGGGGGCCTGTTTCGCACCGGTTCCATCCGGTCGATCAGCCACTGTCGCTCATCAGGTTCCGGGATATACATGAACTCGACCCCGATGGAACGGCAGTAGGTCTCGCGCAGCGTCGCCACTATCTCCCGCAGCGTCGCCCGCTCCGGCTGAAAGCGCCGCGTGGCAAAGACCGTCTCCATATCCTCCTCGACAAGACCGAATGCACTCAGCTCCAGCATGGGGTGACTCAGTCTGCAGGGGGAAAGGGGGTCGGTACAGGCGAGCAGGTGGCCGATATCGCGGTACCGGTAGATGAGCGACTGGACTGCTGACTGCTTGATGAGATAATCAGGGAGGGGAGGTCCGGCACTCTCCGACGGTGCATAACCAAACTCAAAACCGGCAAAAAATTGCTGCAGATCAGGAGTGACCTGTTGCGGGTCATCCTGCCAGAGCAGATACTGGGCTTCAAGCCAGGCCGGGCTGGCATTATCGACAATACTCATGGCTGGCACCTGGGGATCATTCCGGAACGCAGGTTAACAGGCTCTTTATGGAGTAAAGTATAGCAAACAGGCGGGATAATGCAATGGTGATGAGTTACCTCGATCTGCGGGAAGAATCATCTGGGATGGCTGGGAGTAGATTCCTGCCGGTCTCTCTGGCTGATGCACCCCTCAGTGCAGATCGAGCTGCCCATCATGCAGAGTGTTTTCAAGCCGGTCCATCTCCTTCTCGATCTTTGCTAATCGCTGTCTCAGGTAGAATATGAAGGCCTCTTCGTCAGGAAAGGTGACCGCCCCGACCGGACATACCCTGGCACAGGTCCGGCAGTCTACCCGGCATCTGTCAGGAGTCGCCACCCGACACTTCTGCAGCCCTTCATCATAAGCTATTACATGCTCCTTGCAACAGACGACACAGTTCTTGCAACCGGTGCATTTTTCGCTCAGGATGCCCGGATAGAGATGCAACTCTTCTCGCAACACCTCATGCCATTTCTGCATAATGGCCTCCGTCTGTACACCATACTCCCAAGCGAGCAGGTAAAAACAATTATAGCAGATGTATAGTTAGCCTCAAGGGGGGAGTATAAAAATATTCTTATTTTTCCGGAGTAGCGGAGTAACGGATCACCGTTGCCTTCTCCAGGGTGATCATCCCCCCCTGCATCATGGCATCGATCTTCGGCATGACCGCATCGATACGCTCCTGGCTCTCCACCACCTCAACCACCAGGGGGAGATCGTGGGCCAGTTCCAGCAGTTTGCCGGTATGATAGACCCCGTGACTGCCGAAACCGGCCACCCCTTTGAGCACCGTGGCACCAGCCAGACCCTCATGGCGGAACATCTCCATGAGCGCTTCGTAAAGCGGCAGGTGGCCGAACCGGTCTAGTTCGCCGATAAATATCCGCATCAGCACCAATTCACCGCTCATCTTGCTCATATCGACTCCTCAAGCGCATCTCAGATTATTACTCAGTCTTCCCTACAACGCCCGTGCAGCAACAATCCCGACCCAGGTGAAAACCAGGCAGAGCATAACACTGCTGATTATATTGGCTGCTGCAAAGATGATCTCACCCTCTTCCAGCAGGCGGAAGGTCTCGTAGCTGAAGGTGGAAAAGGTGGTGAGCCCCCCGAGAAAACCGACGGCAATTCCGATGCGTAATTGTGGTGGGATAAAGGTCGTGCGGAGTGAAAGCTCCATGATCAGCCCGATGCAAAAGGCGCCTGCCGCATTGACCAGCAGCGTCCCCCAGGGGAAGGTGCTGCCGAGCCGTGCATAGGCCCAGCCGGCCAGATAGTAGCGGCTCAGGCAGCCGAGCGCGCCGAACAGTGCTATGGAGATTACTGTGACCATCGGTCAGCCCTATTTGAAAAGATAGGCGATATTCAAACCAAACAGGTCAGCGCTTGATTCAGGCTGCAGCAACAGACGCGTCTGGCTTATCCGCACCCCATCCGATTTGGAGAAGCGCATCCCTTCATAGGTGAAGGTGAGCCGGAATCTGTCATAACTGGTGCCTAACTCGGCAAATGCCGACCAGAGAGCACCAGGATGGAGATCAACCCTCCCTACCCCGGGGAAATCTGCCGAATTGAGGTTGTAGAGAGGAAATCTGCCCCCTGCTTCGCAGAAGAGACTCCAGCCGCCAGGGAGGGAGTAATCGGCATAGCCGCCAAGTCTGGCATAGAGGGTCTGCCACTCCTCCAGATAGCCGCCTACAGCAGCAGGTTGGCCGTTTCTGTCTATGGTGGAGGTATCCCGCAGATCTCTCAGCCACCAGCGATAGCCGAACCCGGCAAATGGCCCGATATTACCGCCGGGCAAGCTGATTCGCCAGCCTGCATCGGCTTCGGTCTTGGCGCCGATATAGTCCACGCTGGTGGAAATAGGGAGTTGGCTGACAGCCGGGTTGGTGGTACTTTGCTGGGTCTGACCGGAGTAATCGACTACACCGCCGAACAGCTCCAGTTTCCCTCTGAGAGAGAGGGCCCAGGATTCATTGTTGCGGAAATCTTTCCGTACTCCGCCGCCGATGCCGTAGAGGAAACCGCTCTCCTTGAGGAGTCTGCTCCCGCCGCTGGACTCTTCCCAGGTGAAATATTGCAGCGACGGATAGAGATAAAGCTCGTCGACCGCCAGCTTAGATTCCGCAGCGCCAGCCGGCAGCACCAGCATGAAAGATATCGCCATCATCAACAGCAGTCGCATCGCTACTCTCCAATCTTCTGTTGCAGGCAATCTGGCAATGTCAGCTCTCTGCAGTCTCTTTCTTTTTCCGCGGCGCCCGCGCTCTCTTCTTCGGCTCAACAGAACTGTCGGCAGCTGGCTCGACATTTTCCGCCGGCACCGGCGCACTTTTTTTGCTGCGATTAGCTCTCTTGACCGTAGCAGCTGCCTCCCCATCTGTATCTTCAGGCGCTGCCGGCGCCGTCTTCTTCACCGGTCTCCGGGGACGTTTGGTTGCCGGGGCTACTTCTGCTGCAGTTGAAGGTTCAGGGGTTACCGGCGCTGGCTGCTCAACAGGCACTGTCACTGTTTCGCCGGCTGCAGTCTCTTCAGCAGCATGCCCCTTGCCACGCCGCCGTTTGCGCCGGCGCTTCTTCTTATGCTCTTCGGCAGTCTGACTCTCCCCCTCCTGGTGCGGCTCTGCCACAGTCGGCGAAATATCATCCCCGCTCTGCTCTGCTCTGCTGGACTGGCTGGTTTCATCGGTGGGGCTCTCCGCGCCACCCCCTTTGTTCCGGCGCCGGCGCCGGCGCCGTTTCTTCTTCGGCTGACCGTCATGCTGTTCTTCATGTTCAGCTGCAGAGGTATCACCTGTTTCTCTCTCAGCCGCTGCCGATTCCGCAGCAGCCTCATCCTCGAAGTCATCCTCTGCCGCTCCCTTAACTTCAACATCGGCCGGCATCTGCTCTGCAGAGTGTTCCGCAGCGTTGTCAGCACGCCCCTTCTTTTTCCGTTTCCGCTTCTTCTTCCCTTTGCCCTCCTCAGCAGCAGTCGATTCAGCTACCGCTCCCTTCGACTCGCCGACCTCGCTCCTGACCGGCTTTTCGGAAGATTGTGTCTCCTCGCCAGACGGTTTCTCCCGGCGGATGATCTCCAACTCCAGTTGGTTCATCAGGAAAGAGGGTTTCCCCTTGATGGTCACTTCGATATCATAGTTGTTCTCGATCTGCGCCAGCTCCCGCTTTTTACGGTTAAGTAGATAGTAGGCTACTTCCAGCGGCAGCCCGCCACGCACCTCGGCTGCTGTCCCCTTTGCTGCAGCGGCATGCACCTTGCGCAGGAAGGAGAGCGCCATGTTCTCCACCGATTTCACCTTCCCCCGACCCTCGCAGTGGGGGCAGTTGAGGTAACTTGCCTGCTCCAGGGTCTGCTTGATACGCTGTCGCGACATCTCCAGCATGCCGAACTGCGATATCCTGCCGACCGTGACCCGCGCCTTGTCGACCTTGAGGGCATTCTTCAGGGTCTTCTCCACCTCCACCATATGCTTCTTGTCGCGCATGTCGATGAAGTCGATGACGATCAACCCCCCCAGGTCGCGCAGCCGGAGCTGCCGGGCAGCCTCTTCAGCCGCCTCCAGGTTGGTCTTGAAAGCGGTATCCTCCACCCCCCGTTCGCCGGTCGACTTGCCGGAGTTGACGTCGATGGAGACCAGCGCCTCGGTCGGCTCGATCACCAGCGACCCCCCTGACTTGAGCGGCACCTTCTTCTCATAGATCAGGTCGATCTGCTCTTCCAGTTGATATTTGGAGAAGATGGGGCGTTTTTCCTGATGCAGCTTGACGATATGCTCCGACTTCGGCATGGTCGCCTTGAAGAACGCCTTGGCCTGTTCGAACACCTCTGGGTTGTCAATCAGGACTTCATCGATCTCGGCAGTGAAATAGTCGCGGATGGTGCGGATAACCAGGTCCAGCTCCTGGTAGATCAGTGCTGGGGCTTTACTCTTTTTGGCTTTGGCGAGAATATCCTTGTGCTGCTTGACAAGTGATTGCAGATCCTTCTTCAGCTCGGTCTTGGTCTTGCCTAGCGCTTCAGTCCTGATGATGTGGCCGATGCCGTCAGGGATATTCAGCTCGGCGGCCATCTCTTTCAGTTTCTTCCGCTCTCCCTCGCTCTCCACCTTGCGCGAGACCCCGGCCGAGTCGCTGCCGGGCATAACCACCATGTAACGCCCCGGAAAGGACATGTAGGTAGTGAGGGCGGCACCCTTCATCTCCCGCTCACCCTTCTCCACCTGGACGATCAGTTCCTGACCGCGGCGGAGCACCTCCTGGATGCGGGGCCTGCGCTTGCGCTGCTCTTCCGGAATGTCGTCGCGCCACTGCCAGAAGTCGGGGTGGAGCTCCCCCATCTGCAGGAAACCGAGCTTTTTCAGCCCGATATCGACAAAGGCGGCCTGCAGCCCAGGTTCTACCCTTACCACAACACCTTTGTAGACATTGCCACGGGTCTGTTCGCTGCCGGCAATCTCGATGTCGACTTCCATCAGGTGACCATCCTCAACTATGGCCACCCGCGCCTCTTCCGGATGGAGGGCGTTAATCAGCATTTTTCTGGACATGGAGTAGTTCCTTTGGGCGGGGAAAACGCGCTGGCGTCCTCAACCCGCAGTTATTTTCGGCCGCATACAGAGCGCACCCTGCGCGGCAAAATTCTCTCGACCAAATCCCAACAGGCATTCGTGGCCGGTTGAACAAATCTTGTCAAGTATAACAGATGATTTGCGGTCTGGCTAAGAAAATATAAATAGCCCCCGGGCGACCGGGGGCTATTGTTTTTATGCCAGGCTGTTTCGCAATTTCTAACTAAGATTTGGCTGGATGATCTTGGAAAGCGGGTATTCGATGATCCCTTCGGCCCCCAGTTTGATCAGCTCCGGGACGATGCGGCGGACCTCCTTCTCCGGCAGGATACTCTCGATGGAGACCCAGTCGGAGTTGAAGTGATGGGCCACGGTCGGGCTCTTCAGGCTGGGGAGGACGCGGATCAAGGTCTCCACCTTGCTCCCCGGGGCGTTCATCTTCAGCCCCACCATCCCTTCGGCAGCCAGCGCCGATTTGAGCAGGGTGGCGATCTGTTCGATCTTGGCCCGTTTCCAAGGGTCTGCCCAGGAGGCCTTGTTGGCCACCATCACCGGCACCGAGGTCATCAGGTCGCAGACGATCCGGAGGTTGTTCGCCTTGATGGTGGAGCCGGTCTCGGTCACCTCGACGATGGCATCACACAAACCGTCCACCACCTTCGCCTCGGTGGCACCCCAGGAGAACTCCACGGTCACCGGGATGTTCCGCTCGGCAAAGTAGCGCTTGGTGAAGCCGACCAGTTCGGTGGAGATGGTAGCACCGTGCAGGTCTTCCGGCTTCTGCACCCTGGAGTCCTGATTGACTACCAGTACCCAGCGGACCGGCCTCCTGGAAACCTTGGAGTAGACCATCTCGCAGACCTCTACCACGTCCGAATCGTTCTCCCGCACCCAGTCGCGACCGGCAATGCCGACGTCGATGGTGCCGCGCTCGACATATTTACCCATCTCCTGCGGGCGGATCAGCTTGCAGTTCATCTCGTCATCATCGACAGTGGGGAAGTAGCTGCGCGAAGAGATGCCGACCTGCCAGCCGGCCTGCTTGAAGAGATCGACGGTGGCATCTTCCAGGCTCCCTTTCGGAATTCCAAATTTAAGGATATTGGACATTTTGTTTCCTCTTGTTTTCGTTATTAAGTGAATACGATTTATTTGCAAGGTCTCTTATTTACACTTACCAGTAAAGAGTGTCAACTGTTTATGAACATGCTTTTGCAGAGACTTGCTTGAGGTTTTCTTGATTGGGAATGGATTGAAATGACGACAGGAGTCAGAGGAGAGAGGTCTTTTCGTTTGAGAGAAAGCATCTTGCCCGGATAGAGGCGATATCCCCGAAGAAGCAGTAGGGTTGAGTTCTTTTTAATACCAATTAAGCACAATGACTACTCTTCAAATGCCCGCACAATCTTGTAAATGATCTGCTGATAATCTTCACTCATCCCTTTCACCATTTCCTCAATATTTTTCGCCCGTGTATCTGGAGACTCCAGGTGCATGAATTCGAAAAATTCCTTGAGCTGCACGTTTAGCGCTTCGGCAATCTTTTCAAGACGATCGATTCTTGGGTAACTGCTTCCTACCTCCAGCCTGCTGACATGACGTGGTTCAACATCAATAAGTTCTGCCAATTGTTCCTGCGAAAGGTTACGCGCCTTGCGTAGCTCACGAATTCGCGCCCCTAAAAGTTCTTTCGTCGATTTCATTCTTTTACCCCCCTGAGACAAATTGAAGAATATATATTTCAGGGAGAGATTTACACGTTAACTAATGACATATTGTATTGACAATTAGTTATTAAATGACTTATTAACAGTTATTAAATATCCATTTATTTCTAGGATATGTCGTTAAATGTCTATTTTGGGGGAAGTTATGAAAAAATTCATTTTAGCTGTAGGTTTGATTTTAATTGCATCAGGTGCACAGTCGGCAGATTTTTCGGGGATATATTTTAACAAACAGCAAAACGCAGATATGTCGCTTACAAAAACCAAGAACAATCAATATGCGGTCGAAATAACTGCAACTAGC
This sequence comes from uncultured Geobacteraceae bacterium, assembly GCA_964649725.1. GTDB lineage: Bacteria > Desulfobacterota > Desulfuromonadia > Geobacterales > Geobacteraceae > CAZYTM01. Next base: position 45,992 of record CAZYTM010000006.1, read on the forward strand.
GGAGCCAATTTCGGAGAGGTGCAATTTTTTGCTCCTGCTGATGAGGTTGAAAACAAACGAAAAACAGTCTACTCCAAATCTGATGAAGGCATCGAAACAATGGGATGTTGGATGGAATTAGTTTTTAAAAATGATTCCGTAATAGTTAAACAAAAATTTGATGTAAAAGGGTACGACGGTAACTGTGGCGCTGGCGCTGGTGTAGGGTTTGAAGGTGTTTACAAAAAGAAAGCTGTCAAAAAGAAAGCAGGCGCAAAATGAAAAGTTAGTTCTCTTGTTTTGCATAGTTGCAGCAACAACTACACCTACATACGCTATGGAATTCTGGCATTCCGGCACGGTCTGGGCAAATCAGGGGATGTGTGCAGCAACTTTTTCGTTTGATGCCGGAGCGTTGTCAGACACCATCCAAAAATTGCAAGCGACAGTGAGAATTTTGGGGAAATCCGGCAAGACTGTTGGGAAAGATATGCTTTAAATTGAGCAATTTTGCGGCAGTGAGGCAGACCGTTATGCATCAGCGTTGGTCAGCGAAAATATGTGTGATGATGGACTCACAATTATTGTCAGCAAGGCAACTGCGTTAATTAATGGGAAGAAGGTTGATCTGCTTAAGAACAATGAATTGAAAGTACGCGATTTCAAACCTTTCAAGATCAAAGTGAGCAAATAGCTAAAGGAGACATCCAATGTATTGTAGAAACTGTGGTAATACAGTGGCCGACAATCAGGAGATATGCTTAAAATGTGGAGTACGTCCACTTTCTGGAGATAATCACTGCCAGAATTGTGGAGTTGAGGTTACACCTAAACAGGAGATCTGTGTAAAGTGTGGGGTTCGGCTGGCAGGGGGTAGCGTAACCGGCAATGATTATGTCAGCCCCTCATCGAAAAGTCCTGCTACTGCGGCTCTATTAAGCTTCCTGATCCTTGGAGTTGGGCAAATGTATCTTGGCCAGCTATTAAAAGGCGTTGCAATGATGTTGGGTGGGATGGTGCTGGCTGCAATAACAGGTTTTTTTGCCATACCAGTTCTATGGGTTGTGTATCCTCTTGATGCTTACCTGATCGGGAAGAAACTGCAAAACGGCAAGTCAGTTGGCAAGTGGGAATGTTTTTAATCATAATGGAGGTGTTATGAAACAATGTCCACATTGCAATAAAGAGATAGATAGTAAAGCAGTTTTGTGTATTCATTGCGGCAGAATGATAGCTGTTGCTGAAGAGCCGGGGGCAGTTGCCCGCGCTCTTCTCCCGGTCGGAAGGTCAGGATTTGCTATAGCAGCCGGATATCTAGCTCTATTTTCCATATTACTGGCTCCTGCTCCACTGGCTATAATTTGCGGAGTGGTGGCATATCGAGACATCAAGAAGAACCCTCAAAAACATGGCATGGGACGAGCTTGGTTCGGCATCATAATGGGGGCTCTTGGTACTGGAGTTATTGCCTTTATGATTTTGAAGAGGCAGGGAATATTGTGACAAGACGTAACCATATCCAATATAAGCTTTCAACATTATGCCCGGGAGATCGACAACATGAAACTAATTAATACCATTGTCCTGCTACTTATCATCGTTGTATCGACCGGCTGCGACAAGGCCAAAAGTCTGACAAATAGTGATGTTTCTATTGTAAAAAATGGCACCTTAGAATTTGATAAGAGCATCACAGTTGGCCAGGCAATCGACAAGTATCGATATTTCACGAAAACCGATTGGGAGTCGATGAAGGAGGAGAATGGCAGGCGGATTGTTCAGACTACCGCACAGATTGATATTACAAAGTATCCTGAAGTTAACAAGATCAAAATCCCTGATCTTAAATCGGCATTTTTCAAGTTTCAGTTTGTTATCAACCAAGACAAAACGTTCCAGATTGGTTGGTGCGGTTTTGGGGCTGAAATGAATGCTGGTAAAAAAATTGAGCCGGACAAAACGGTCAATTTGCTGCAATGCATGAATACGCTAAGAGAAATCTATGCGAATGAGGTTGGTGAAGTTCCTGTTGCTGTATCTCCAGCAAAAACAATCGAAACAAACCAAAACACAAGCCAGGCGGCGAATGGAGCATCACCCGACAAGAGTAGCACATCGGCTACATCTCCAACCATAAGCCCTAGCTTCGATTGTGAGAAGGCAACTACTACAACTGAGAAACTCATTTGCTCCAATAATGATCTAGCCCAAGCTGATGTTCAACTAGCTCAAACCTATAAAGCTTCGCTCAGTATCGCATCGGATAAGACAGCAATGAAGCGTGAACAAGCTGCTTGGCTTAAGAATCAACGCGATGTATGTAAAGATGCGAAAACCATGTTACAAGTTTATCAGGTTCGTATTTCACAATTATCCAAGTGAGTTTGATAAATATTCCCAAAATAATTTTCGTATTTATTGTAATACACGCCACTGGAGCCGCTGCCAGTGGCGTGCTTATTGATCCTGGCCATTCTCCGAAATCTCAGGGAGCCATTAGCTGTAACGGTAAACCTGAATATCTTTACAATGCTGCTCTGGCAAAAAATATATCTGTATATCTGATCAACAAACAGATTCCGGTTACGCTGACTCATGCTGAAAATGAAGAGGTCGCACTGCGAGAAAGAACTCAGAAAAGCAGCGATCACAATCTGCTACTTTCTCTCCATCACGATTCTGTTCAACCCCAGTTTTTATACAAGCAATCTAGGAAACATGGTTATTGTTCTAATAAGGCTAAAGGGTTCTCTATTTTCGTATCCCGAAAAAATCCATACTTTGAGAAATCTGCTCATTATGCTAAATCGCTAGGAATAGCCTTGATCAAAAAAGGGTTGTCTCCGACCCTACACCATACAGAGCCTATTGCCGGAGAAAATCGTGAGTTGTTGGTGAAGGATTATGGAATTTATGTTTTTGATGATCTTATGGTTTTGAAGAATGCCAAGTCGCCTGCAGTGCTGCTTGAGGCAGCGGTGATTGTGCATCCTGATGATAACTCGCTTGCAGAAACAGATGGATACCGTTTAATAATTGCTGAAGCTATTTATGAAATGCTGGGAGAAGTATTAAGGGGCAAAACTCCAGATATCAAATTCACAAAAAGACCCGATAATCCATATTGAGGGCCGCTGCCAGCTTCCTGGCGGTCTCCTTGCCAATAGGGCGCTTGCCGTTTTCCATCTCGCTGATGTGATGCTGGGCAATGCCGGTCAGTTCGGCAAGCTGCTTCTGGGTCAACCCCTCCTTGCCACGACCGCCCCGGATAGAGACGCCGCCGCTGTTCCAGGCCATCTCCGGCGACAACTCTTCAATACTGTATAACTCCTTCTCTTTATCTTTACACCCGGTAACGTCCTTTACCTTCAATGCCTGCACCATACGACGCAGCTTGTTGACATCGGCCTGGGTTCCCCTGAAACATACTTCTATCTGCTTTTCAGTAGGGAGCTTTTTCGTGAGTCCCCGCATATATCACCTCAACAAGTCTGATCTCTCCTTTTTCCTCCCGCCAGACCGCCACATAAACAGGTTTCCCCTTTTTGACATGACAATGATGCTCGGCATCGGAGAGCTTTGAATAATTCGGCCAGTTGCCGCGTACCGGGCCGGCCACGCGAATTTCGTTTACCAGTGCGTCAATGTTATCCTGCACTGATTTTGGCAGTTTCTTGTACTGTTTCGCAGCCCTGTTTGTCAGCATGACAGTCCATGTCATAAATCACTATATCCCAATCAGTGGTATATTGTCAAGAGACATTCCGGCAGCTTACTATTTACAACTCCTGAAGTTTCATTTCCCGAACCGGGCCGAATATTATAGAGGCTGGGGGCATCCAGGAAAGAGCATAAGGGAGACACTCTGGCTCCCCCTGCATCATGGCAATCTATTTTATCTTATATACGTCGTCAGGATTGAAAAGCGGCTTGCTATGTTCCACCCACTGGCCATCTTCCCATTTCACATAAAAACAGCTCCGGTTGCCGGTATGGCAGGCGGCCGGGCCGTTCTGCTTCACCTTGATCACCACGCTGTCGGCGTCGCAGTCGGTAAGCACCTCCATCACCTCCTGGGTGTTGCCCGACTCCTCACCCTTCATCCAGTACTTGTTCCTGGTCCGGCTGAAGAACCAGGTCTTGCCGTCTTTCAGGGTCAGGTCCAAGGTCTTTTCATCCATGAAGGCGACCATAAGCACCTCGCCATTCTCGTAGTCCTGGATGATGGCCGGGATCAGACCCCCCATCTTATTGAAATCGATCTTTATCATAGCAGTAAACTCCTTATTACGGGCGTTTGGAAGTATTCTTTTTACACTTACCAACTCTCAGTGTCAACTGTTAATGAGTCTGTTGCCAACCCCCTACTTCAGCTCCTCCAGCTTGATCTCCCGCACCGGCCCGAATTTGCTGAGCGGCTGGTCGAACTTCTTGTCGTCCCCCACCACCATCAGGATCATCGCCTCTGGATGGAGATATCTCCTCGCTGCCCGGAGCAGATCATCCCTGGTCACCCTGGCGATGTTGTCCCGGTAGTTTTCCAGATAATTCTTCGGATAGCCGTAGTATTCCAGCCTTACCTGCTGGTTGACCACCGCTTCCGGCTTGGCAAAGCCGAAGATGAAAGAGCTGATGATGGCATCCTTGGCCAGCTGCAGCTCCTGCTCGGTCACCTCTGCCTTGGTGAGTCCGGTGATTATGTCGCGGATCAGGGTGATCGCCTTGGCAGTAGACTCAGATTTGGTTTCGGTGTCGGCTATGAAGGTGCCGACAAAGTTCCGGCCGATATCGAAATGGCTCCCCACATGATAGGCAAGCCCCTGGTTGGAACGCACTTCGGTCACCAGGCGGGAGGTAAACCCGCCCCCCAGGATGTAATCCATCACCCTGACTGCATAGAGGTCAGGGTTGTTCTTGTCGATACCGAGATGCCCCATCCGGATGGCCGATTGACTGACATCCTTTTTCACCAGCAATGTTTCCGGAACTATCTTCTCTGTAGGCGGAAGGATAGTCGGTGGCGCTGGCGAGGCGTTTTGCCAGCCGGCAAAGAGCTGCTGCAGCTTCCCTATCAGCTCTTCCTTGTTGCAGTCACCGGCAACGGCAAGCATGATGTTGGCCGGCTGGTAGAATGCCCGGTGGAAAGCGACCATGTCATCGCGGCTGATCTTCCCTATTGTAGCTGCAGTCGGGAATCGCCCCAGAGGGTGGGCAGGGAAGAGAGCTTTCTGCAGTTCCCGGTCGGCAATCCCTTTCGGGTCCTCATTCTGCCGTCGCAACATGGCTATGGTCCGGTTTTTTGCCAGCTCTACCCGGTCTGTGCGGAAGGCCGGCCGCATCAGCAGATCGCCGAAGAGCTCCAGAGTCTTGTCCAGGTTCCTGCTGAGAGTGGCCATGGAGAGATTCCCCATATCACTGCCGATGCTCGATTCGATGCTGGAGGCCATGAATTCCAGCTCTGAGTCCAGCTTTTCGATTGCAGTCCTTTCACTCCCGCCACTCCGCAGTACCGCCCCGGTAAGACTTGCCAGACCTACCTTGTCAGCCGGTTCATAGATACTTCCGGTGCGGATATAGGCGGTAATGGAGACCAAAGGGAGTTCATGGTCTTCCTGGAAATAGACCACCATACCGTTGTTCAGCACCACCCGTTCGCTGGCCGGAACCTTGAAGAGCAGTGCCGGATAGCTGAGTGTACGCGGATCTACGGTTTTGTAGCCGGCGGCACAGCCGGTTAAAAGCAGCGCTACAGAGATGACCATGAGCCATTTGGAAAATCCTCTCATTTCGTCACCCCCTGCTTGGTTATAAAGCCTACCGTTCGGTTTTCCCGGACAAAATACTGTTTCGCTACCCGCTGCACATCAGCAGCAGTGATCTTGGCGACCTGCTGGCGATGTTCGATCAGATAGCGCCAGCTACCGGCAGTCGCCTCATATTCGGTCAGGTTGCGCGCCAGACCGCCGTTGGAACCCATCTGGCGGAACTCTTCATACTCCAGCTTGTTCAGTATCTGTTGCAGTTCCATGTCACTCACCGGTTCACTCTTTAATCGCTCCAGTTCAGCATCGATTGCCGCCTCGACCTCCTTGACCGTATGCGGGGCACGGATAGTGGCGCCGATGACGAACAGATTCGCATAACGCCCCCCGGGTGCGACAAAAGAGGAGACTTCGGTCACCAGCTGCTCCTTTACCACCATTTTTTTATAGAGGCGCGAGGTACGGCCGTCAGCCAGGACCATATCGATTACATCGAATACGTAATCGTCCGGTGTTTTCATCGCCGGCTTGTGAAAACCTACCAGCAGCTGCGGTTCGGCATCGGCAACCAGCTCGACCCGCCGCTCCCCTTTTTGCTCCGGTTCAACCGCAGTTACCGGTGGGACCGGTGTGCCTACCGGCAGAGTGCCGAAATAGCGCTCCACCAGCGCAATGGTCCGGTTAGTATCGAAATCGCCGACAATGGCGATGATGGCATTATTCGGTGCATAATAACGGCGCAGGAACTGCTCCGCCTTGGTACGGCTCAGGTATTCGATATCTGCCATTCTGCCGATGACCGTCTGCCCGTAAGGGTGGGCGACAAAGGCGGCGGCGATGAAGCTCTCCCACAATTGGGACTGGGGTTGCGTCTCGTAGGAACGCCGCCGCTCCTCCATCACCACATTACGCTCGGTATAAAACTCGCGCAGTACCGCATTTCGCCAGCGGTCAGCCTCGATAGCCGCCCATAACTCCAGTTTGTTGGCCGGCAGGCTGATCAGATAGGTAGTCCCGTCGTTACTGGTGAAGGCGTTGTAGTTGGCACCGCCGTTGCGGGCATAGAGGTCGGCGAATTCATCTTTCACCACATACTTTGCCGCCTCCCCCTCCAGCCGGGTCAGCTCCTGTTTCAGCTTCGCCAGCTTTGTCTCATCCCCGGCTCCCCCCCTGGCCTGTTCGGCCATCAGCTGCTGGGCAGTCGCCTCGATCTGGTCAAGCAACGGCTTTTCCGCGGCATAATCGGTCGTACCAAGAGTCCTGGTCCCCTTGAAGAGCATATGTTCAAGCAGATGCGCCAGCCCCCGCTCGTCGCTCCGCTCATCGACTGCACCGACCCGGAACCTGATCCAGGACGCCACGGTCGGAGAGCCGTGCCGTTCCACCAGGAGCAGTTTCAGACCATTGGCCAGGGTATGTTCACGGACCTTCTCCGCCAGTCCGGCAGCCAGGGCATTATCGGCCAGCAGTGTAAATATAAGGGTGATGATAAGCAGCAACTTTTTCTTCATGTCTACCTCAGTCGTTGATTTTATGCAGAGTATTAAAGATAGAAGCGTGATTTTTTCGCAAGGGGCAGAAAGTCAAGCAACACCACGATGGCTGCCGGCAGGACTAGGTCAAAGACCGAGTCAAAAAGCACGTCTCTTTAGAAAAGAGAGAATTTGACGTATCTCTTAGGGTTCTCCTTGATATCCTTCACCAATAGATTCAGGTTATCCACCATGGCGCTGAGCCGGTCATAAACCTCCTTGTCTTTCAGCATCTTGCCGGCTGAACCCTCGCCCCGATTGAGCCGGTCGGCGATATCCTCGAACGCCTTGACCGATTTGTCGGCCCGTTCTATTAGGGCCATCCCCTTGTCGTAGAATTCCCGTTCGCCGAGCAGTTTGCCGATAGTACTCTCCTTGGAGGTCAGCTTCTTGTTCAGCTCCCGCACATCGTCAGCAGCCTGGGCGCTCTTGTCTGCCAGCGCCACCAGTTTGTCGTACAGCTGCCGGTCGTGGACCAACTTGCTGAAAGTCCCCTCCTCCTGCTGAATATCCCTGATCGAATCCTCAGCCCGGGAGAGGATCGACATCAGTTTTTCGTACGGCTCGCCGCTCCGGCTCAATCGCCCCAGGGTCCCCTCACCACGGTTCACATTGGCGGAGAAGGTATTCAGCTCTGCGGTAAGTTTGACCAGATTGTCATAAAGCTTCGGGTCCTTGGCCAGCCTCCCTAATGTCCCTTCCCCCTGGTTCATCTTGTCCATGGCCAGGTTGAGCCGGTCAAAGGCAACGCCAGCCTTCTGCATCACATCGTCCAGCTTCGGTACCGAGGTACCATAAACCCTCGTCTCAGGGGTCTCGGCGACAAACTGGCTGGGGGTTATATCGACATATTTCTCCCCCAGCAGACCACGGGTCTTGACCGAAATCTTGGAGTCCTTGCCGATCTTTTTCAGCGCCTCGCGGTTCACCTCCAGCAGTATCTCGACCTCGTTGGACTGGTTCGGCCGCTCGAAGCTTATCCCCCTTACCAGCCCGACATCGACCCCGGCAAGCCAGACCGGGGCACCGATCTTCAGTCCGGCCACATCGGTCATGATCACAGATAGTTTCCCCTTGGGCATGAAGAACTTGGTCTTGTCCCCCATCACCAGGATGCCGCCGGAAAAGAAGAGGAGGGCAAAGACGATGAATATGCCGACTTTGACCTGGGACCAGTTGATATTGTCGCTACGCCTCATCACTCACCTCTGTTTCAACATACCTGAACAGCGACTGATCGGTCGGGGCGAAGAATTCGCTGATCTCCGGCAGCTCTGCCCGCTGCATCTCCTCCCTGGTCCCCTCGAAGACCAGCCTGGCATTATGCAGGAAGGAGAAGCGCTGGGATACCGCAAAGGCGGTCTCCAGGTCATGGGTCACCATCAGGGTGGTCTTACCTTCGGCCTGGAGACGGAGCATCAGGTGTCTGATGTTATAGACCCCTATCGGATCGAGACCGGTGGTCGGTTCGTCGAAAAAGATATAATCGGGCTCGGACGCCAGAGCACGGGCAATGGCGACCCGCTTCTTCATCCCCCCGGAGAGTTCAGCCGGATAGAGATCGATCGCCTGCGGCAGGCCGACAAAACCGAGCTTTTCCAGCACTACCCGTTCGATATCTGCTTCTGCCAGCTTCCCCTCTTCGAAGAGGCGATAGCCGACGTTTTCGCCAACAGTCATGGAGTCGAACAGCGCCCCCCCCTGGAAGACGATGGCGATCTTTTTCCGTACCTCTACCCGCTGCCGCTCCTTCAGCCCCTGCAGCACTGTCCCGTCGATGGAGACCTGGCCGCTCTCCGGCTCCAAAAGACCGAGCAGCAGTTTGAGGATAGTGGTCTTGCCTGCTCCGGATACTCCGAGGATGGTCCGGTTGACCCCCTTTTCCAGGTGCAGGTCGAACTCTTCGAGGATCTGCCGATCGCCGATACTGTAGCTCACCTTATCCATCCGGATGCCGCTGCTGAATGTCAATGGCTGCTCCATATCTCCCGTCAGCGGAAGGCGATGAATATCTTGCTCAGGAAGAAGTCCGACACCAGGATAAGAACCGAGGAGAAGACCACGGCCCGCTTGGCCGAGGAGCCGACCCCTTCGGCACCGCCGCTGGTGTTAAGACCGACATAACATCCCATCATGGCGATGATGCCACCGAAAAAGGCCGGCTTCGCCACCCCTTCGATCAGGTCCTGGAAGACCATGAACTGGGGGATCGACTTCTGGTACATGACCGGGTTGATACCGTAGCCGGAAGCGATTATATAGCCCCCCAGCATCGCCACAGCATCGGTAATCACCGTCAGAAGCGGCAGGGCGATGATTATCGCCTTGAGCCGCGGGGTAACCAGCCGCTTGATGATATCGGTCCCCTCCACCCGCATGGCATCTACCTGTTCGGTAACCACCATGGTGCCGAGCTCGGCGGTAATGGCCGAGCCGACCCGTCCGCTCACCATCAGCGCGGCGAGGACCGGCCCCAGCTCCTTGATCATGGTGACCGCCACCATTCCGCCGACATAACTGGTGGCTGCAAAGGGTTTCAACTGGATGACCGCCTGCAGCGCCATCACCATACCGGTGAAGAGACCGGTCAGGACAACGATGAAGAGCGAGCCGACGCCGATCTTGTCCAGCTGGGTGGCAAATTCCCGGTAATAGTAGGGGGGGCGGATGATATTGTAGAGAGCCCGTACGGTCAGGGAGAAAAACTCCTGCACCTCATAGAAGAACAGCTTGAAGCGGCTTTCCAGGTAGTTTATCGGCATAATAGGGAGCATTGACTGGCGTACGGTAACAGGTTATTGGTAATAGACCTATTGCAGGGCATGGCTGATCGCCTCCTGCACATCCTCGATAAAGACGAAATCCAGGTCCTCCCGGACATTGTCAGGGATATCTTCCAGATCCTGATTGTTGCGGGACGGGGCCAGGACCTTTTTCACGCCGGCGCGACGGGCAGCGAGCACCTTCTCCTTGAGGCCGCCGATGGCGAGTACCCGTCCGGTCAGGCTGATCTCCCCGGTCATGGCTACATCACGTCGGGCCGGTCGGCCGGAGAGGAGTGACACTATGGCGGTGACCATGGTGATCCCTGCCGACGGGCCATCCTTCGGAATACTGCCTGCCGGGACATGGATATGGATGCTCGAATCTTCGAAAAGCTGCGGATCGATTCCCAGCTTGCCGCTGTTGGCCTGGACAAACGAGAGTGCCGCGCGGGCCGACTCCTTCATGACATCCCCAAGAGAACCGGTAAGGATCAGCTCCCCCTTCCCCTTCATCCTGGTCGCCTCGACGAATATTATGTCACCACCGGTCTCTGTCCAGGCCAGTCCGGTCACCACACCGACCCTGTCCTGTTCCGCCGCCACCTCGTTGAAGAATTTACGCGGCCCGAGGAACTCCTCCACCACTTCAGCAGTGATAATTTCGCGCAGCGGTTTCTGCTGGGTGATCTCCTTGGCCACCTTGCGGCAGACCGAGGCGATGGTCCGTTGCAGATTACGCACCCCGGCCTCCCGGGTGTATTCGCCGATCATCCGGGCGATCGCCTCCTCCTTGAAGACCGGTGGCGTACCAAGCAGGCCGTTCTCATCGATCTCCCGCGGGATCAGAAACTTGAAGGAGATATGTTCCTTCTCCTCGGTGCTGTAACCGGCCAGCCGGATCGTCTCCATCCGGTCCTTGAGGGCGGGCGGGATCGGGTCGAGCTGGTTGGCGGTGGTGATGAACATGACATTGGTCAGGTCGAACGGCACATCCAGATAGTGATCGGTGAAGGAGAAGTTCTGCTCCGGGTCGAGCACCTCCAGCAGGGCACTGGCCGGGTCGCCGCGGAAATCGAGGCCGATCTTGTCCACTTCGTCCAGCATGAAGACCGGATTATTGGAACCGCAGCGGTAGATCTCCTGGATGATCCGCCCTGGCAGGGCACCGATATAGGTGCGCCGGTGGCCGCGAATCTCTGCCTCGTCCCGCATCCCCCCCAGGGAGACACGGATGAACTTGCGCCCCAGGGAGCGGGCGATGGAGCGGCCGAGCGAGGTCTTGCCGACCCCTGGAGGACCGACGAAGCAGAGGATTGGCCCCTTGGTCTTCTCCTTCAGGGTGCGGACCGCCAGGTATTCCAGGATCCTCTCCTTCACCTTTTTCAGGTTGTAGTGGTCCTCGTCGAGTACTTTCTCTGCCTGACCGATGTCCCGATTATCTATGGTGGCGGTCTGCCAGGGCATGCCGGTAAGGTAGTCGAGATAGGTACGGGAGACGGTATACTCCGGTGAGGCCGGATTGATCCGTTCCAGCCTTTTAAGCTCCTTGTCGGCTATCTTCCTTACCTGTTCAGGCATGCCGGCGTTTTCGACCTTCCGCTTCAGGTCGTTCATCTCCCCCTGGCGCGTATCCTCCTCCCCCAGCTCCTCCTGAATCTGCTTCATCTGCTCGCGGAGGATATACTCCTTCTGGGTCTTGCCGACCTTCTTGGTCACTTCGGCCTGGACTTCGTTCTTGATCTGCAGCCGCTGCACCTCTGCAGTGAGGTGCATGTAGACCTTCTTCAGCCGCTCCAGCGGGTCGACCGTCTCCAGCAGGCTCTGCAGCTCATCCTGCGGAAGATTGAGATAGAGCGCCACCAGGTCGGACAACCGGGACGGGTTATCGATGAAGTCGATCATCTTCATCACATCTTCCGGTAAAGGTTTGCCATAGGAGAGGGCTATCTTCAGCAGGGCGTTGAGACTCGATACCAGAGCCTCGGAGACCATCGATTTCTCCACGAACTCGCGAACCGCCTCGATATGCACTCTTAATACCGGGGTCTCCTGGTCCATTCCCAGCAGATGCACCCGGGCGACCCCCTCCAGCATCACCCTGGCGCCCCCTTCACTGAGCCGGGTGAACTGGTTGATCTTGGCCAGGGTGCCGATGTCATGAAGGGCGGGATAGATTTCGGCATCTGGTTCAAAGCGGAGTTTGAACAAGGCTACCAGATTATCGTTCCTGCCGCTCTCCTCGAAGGTAGGCAACTCCTCTTCTTTCAGGTAGAGAGGGAAGACCATGGAGGGGAAGACGACCATATCCCGGAGCGGATAGAGGGGGACAACTGCCGGTATTTCGATATTATGGGTATCGGTCATGTAAGTATCTCTCTGGTGCAGCAGGGGAGCGTTCGAAGCCCTGCTGCCAAGGTTAAAGAGTAACCACTAATAGCAGTTATGTCAATAGCTGGAGGAGAGCTGCATTGGACGCAGACCTTGCCGGCATCCTGCCATTGCAGGTGCATGGCACGCCAGTTTGTCACAGCTGTTGCTGCAGATAGCGGATAATCGCCATTCTCGATTTGTCATTCAATACGTAAAGTGAGCTGTTCCGAGATGCCGTTAAAGGTTGCCTTAACGGTGTAACTCCCAGTTGCCACCTGATTGCCAGAGTTATCCCGCTGCGACCAGCTGAAAGGATATGATTTCGCTTCGCCGGGAGGGAGTATGAACTGATAAGCCAGAGCCGGAAATGCCCGGCCGTAATATGGGTTCCATATCTCGCTCTCCCCCTGACAGACCTGGATGGTCGCCTCAGGGAGACCGGTAAACATTTCGAAGCGGAGACTGCCGGTATTCTTGACTGTAAAGCTGATCGGGACCTCTTCGCCAGATCGGACAATGTTTAGCGTGGTCAAGCTGAACTGCAGCGATTGATACTGGTGGGTGCTCGTCACCAGCTCTCCCCTGCCACCCGACCCCCCGTCACTACTGCTGCTGCCGCAACCCGAAAGGATGCAGGCTAACAGGGAGAAGCCGGCAATCGCACTCGACAACCGCAGAAGATAATTTACCGGCATAAGGGATTCTCGGTTAACAATATTGGTGCCGCGCCGGTATCAGGTCAGCCTGTTTTGGAACTTGAAGAGCGTTAGTGCTCACTGCAGATAAAAGCCGACGGTCTTCAACAGATGCTGCATCTGTTGCATCTTGAAAGGTTTGGCCACTATACCGAAGGCACCGGCAGCTTCAGCCGCCTTGCAGAGCCCTTCATTGTCCATGGAACTGCAGATCACCACCCGGGCCTGCGGGTCGAGTGCCAGGATCTCCCGGGTCGCTTCGACCCCGTCCTTGCCCGGCATCACGATATCCATGAAGATAAGCTGTGGTCGAAGTTTATCATAAGCCTGGACAGCCTCGTAGCCATCCTTCACCTCGGCCACGATGGTGAAACCGTTCATCTCCAGTATCCGCCGCAGCATCTCCCGCATCAGCTGGATGTCATCGGCAATGATTGCCGTCTTTTTGTCGTTTTTACCGGTCATTATATCTGAGCTCCGTGGGAAGTGCTTATCCGTCATCTGTAATTGCGCCGCCATGCTGGCGAGGTTGCCCATCATATAACAACTCTGCCGGGGGAAGCAACAGCTTTTCCAGCTCTTTGCGGGCCGGCCGGAAGGAGTTGCCGGATGTAGTCATTCCTTCTCTGCCGACAGCCGGTAGCCGTTGTAGGAGCAGGTCTCTCCCCGGCTCTTGCGCTCTTTAACTCTGGTAACGGCCGTTGCCGGATAGCCTAGAGTGATAACCAGCGGCACCCGCTTCCCCTTCGGGATGCCGAGCAGCCGCTTCACTCCGGCTTCGTCGAACCAGCCGATGATGCAACTCCCCAGACCCTCATCAGCAGCCTGCAGACAGAGGTTTTCCACTGCCATGCCGATGTCGAGCAGGTAGTAGGGCTTCCCCTTCAGCTGCCCGGCCAGACGGGGGATAAGATTCGGCGTTTCCGCCACCACCGCTACCAGCACCGGCGCGCTGCTGGCGAATCGGTTCATTACCATATCCTGCAGTCGTTCGGCCACAGCGGATCTTAGTTGCGACTCATCCACCACGACAAAGAACCAGGGCTGGCTGTTACAGGCCGACGGAGCCAGCCGCGCCGCCTCCAGACAACGCTCCAGCTGCTCCCGGCTGACCGGCCGGTCGCTGTAGCCCCGGTCGCTCTGCCGGCGCCGGACCAGGTCAAGAAAGGTCATCTATCGCTCCGAATCTGCCGATATGCCTCAATGCAGCTCCTCCCACTCCCCGTAGAGGGTTGCGATCCGGGCGGTCAGGGCAGCATGGGTCTCACCCCCGCGTCGCCCCCGCTCAGGGTCACTGAAGAAGTCCGGGTCGGCCAGCTGCTCTTCCAGTGATGCCAGCTCCTGTTCCGCCGCCTCGATCTCTCCCTCCAGCTCTGCCAGCCGCTTCTGCTGCTTGCGCCCCTGTTGCTGCCGGCGTTTCTCCTCTTCCCGCTGCTGTTGCCGCTCTTCCTTGGTAGCGGGAACCGGGGAACCGGGAACAGGTAACGGGGAACGGTTAACAGGAGAAGGTGCATGGGAAACGGCAGCAAGAACTGCCGGCTGGTTTACTGCTGCTGCATCAGCTGCGCCCTTCTTCGCCAGGTAGTATTCATAATCGCCATGATAGGAGGTAAGCCCCCCATTCTCCACCTCCACCACCCTGGTGGCGAGGCCGTCGATGAAGTGGCGGTCGTGGGAGACAAAGACCAGGGTGCCGGAGAAGCTGCGCAGCGCCTCCAGCAGCACATCCTTGCTGAAGAGGTCGAGATGGTTGGTCGGTTCGTCCATGAGCAGCAGGTTGGCCGGCTTGAGCAGCATCTTGGCCAGAGCCAGGCGGTTCCGCTCGCCGCCGGAGAGGACCTCGACCGGCTTGTGGATATCGTCCCCGGAGAAGAGGAAGGTGCCGAGGATATCGCGCAGCTGCGGCACCATGGCGAACGGCGCATCGGCCAGCAGTTCGTCATAGACGCTCCGGCCGGCGGTCAACTGTTCGGCCTGGTCCTGGGCGAAGTAGTCGCTGAGCATATTGTGCCCCGGCAGCCGTTCCCCCGACTGGAACTGGGCACCGGCCAGCACCGCCATCAGGGTCGACTTGCCGGCGCCGTTGTGCCCCACCAGGGCGATCCGTTCCCGTTGCTCGACGATAAAGTCGATAGAATCGAGCACCACCTTGTCGCCGTATCCCTTGGTCAGGCGCTTCAACTCCAGCACCACCCTGCCGCTCTTCGGTGCATCGGGAAAGCGGAATCTGATCTTCTTCCTTGCCGGCGGCAGGACGATCCGCTCTATCTTCTCCAGCTGCTTCATCCGCGACTGCACCAGAGCAGCCTTATCCGCCTTGTAGCGGAAGCGGCGGATGAACTCCTCCATCTTCTCGATCTCTTCGTCCTGGCGCCGCTTCGCCTCCCTGAGCGCCGCCACCCGCTCCTCCCGCTGCAGCAGATAGTTTGAGTAGGAGCAGTGGTAGTCGGTCAGGGTATGGTTCCAGACCTCACTGATCCGGTGGCAGACCCGGTCGAGGAAAAAGCGGTCGTGGGAGACCAGCATCACCGAACCGGGGTAGTTCTGCAGGTAATCCTCCAGCCAGTTGCGCGCCTCGATGTCGAGATGGTTGGTCGGCTCATCCAGGAGCAGCACATTCGGCTTCATCAGCAGCAGCCTGGCCAGAGCGATCCGCATCTGCCAGCCGCCGGAGAATTCGCCACAGTCGCGCCCCCAGTCAGTCGGGAGGAAGCCGAGCCCGGCCAGCACCCTCCCGACCTCTGCCTCCATGGTGTAACCACCTTGCAAACGGAACTCTTCCTGGAGATGGCCGAAACGTTCCAGCAGAGCATTGTGCTCAGGGGCATCATGGGAGACCACGGTCAACTTGGCGGTCAGTTCCTTGAGCTCTTTCTCTATACCCTGCAGTCCGGCCAGGGCCGAAAGGGCGGCGGCAAAGAGGGTCTCGCCGCGGGTGACGATGCCATCCTGGGGAAGATAGCCGACCGATGCCCCCTTGGCAAAGATCAGCTCGCCGCTGCCATATTCCACCTGACCGGCGATGATCCGCATCAGGGTAGACTTGCCGGCACCATTCTCGCCGACCAGCCCGACCCGCTCCCCCTTTTTCAGGTGCCAGGAGATATCGGTGAAAAGTGGGGTGCCGGCGAAGTCTTTATTGAGGTTCAGGAGGTGCAGCATGGGGATCTTTCTTTAACCTATCTCCGCCAGCGCAGCCAGGGTCTGCTCCATCTCGGCCCTGGTGCCGATGCTGATACGCAGACCATGACAGAGGAGCGGGTCGCTGAAATAGCGCACCAGGATACGTCGAGCAAAGAGCCCGTCGTAAACCCTCTTGCCATCACGATCCGGCGGCATGGCAAAGAGATAATTGCCATGGGAAGGGATTACCTGCCAGCCGCGCTGCTGCAACTGATCGCTGAACCAGTCGCGGGTAGCGCGGATCTTGGCCACGCACTCGCGGAAATAGTCCTGGTCTTCCAGAGCTGCGGTAGCCGCGACCTGGGCGAGTCGGTCAAGATTGTAGTGATCCCTGATCTTGTTCAGGGCCGCAACCACTTCGGGTCGCGCCACTGCCAGGCCGAGACGCATGCCGGCCAGCGAATAGCTCTTGGAAAAGGTCCGGGTCACCACCACGTTATCAAAGCGACGCACCAGCTCGAGCGAGTTCTCGTCGCTGAAATCGGCATACGCCTCGTCCACCACCAGCATCCGCACCCGACCGGCCAGCTCGGCGATGAACGACTGCGGGAAGGAGAAGCCTAAGGGGGCATTCGGGTTAGTGAGGAAAAAGAGCTTCCCGTCGTAGTGATCCGGCAGCCCGGCGATAGTGAAATCTTCATTCAGCCCGAAGGTGCGCACCCGCGCCCCCTGGATCTCCGCCAGAGTGGCATAGTAGGAGTAAGAGGGGTGGACGTAGGCGATCTCCTCCCCCTCGCCGGCAAAGGCACGGATCAGGTTGTTGAGCAGCTCGTCAGAACCGTTCGCCATGACTATCCACTCCAGCGGATAGCCATAGAGCGCAGCAGCGGCCCTACGCGGAGCGACGCTGGCGGCATCGGGGTATTTGCGCAACCCCTCACCCGTCTCGTTCTGGATCGCCTCGATAACCCTTGGTGATGGCGGATAGGGGTTTTCGTTGGTGTTCAGCTTTATGTAGGCCCCTTCCTCCTCGGGTTGGAAACCAGGGACATAGCCGGTCATCTCGGCGATATTCTTGCGCAGCGGGATCATCTCTTCCTCCTGAAAAGGGGGGATTTGTCAGGGGATACCGATCGTCTCAAAACCCCTGGAACGAGTTAAAGGGGAGCACCGTCATCCCCTCCAGCTTCGGGACCAGCATCGTATCTTCCACCGGCCGGTTCAACTCAGGTTCATCAAAGGTGATGCGGACCGATTCGCCGGCCGCAGTGTTAAGCTCGATAACCGCAGGGAAGGCGACGCCGTCATAGACCTGATAATCACGGAACAAGACCTGGTCCCCGTCTTCAGTCACCTTGCGCTGCACCAGCCCCTGGCCGTCATAGTAAATCGTTTCGCGGCGCCCGTCGGCCATGGTGAATTCCCTTTTCAGTGCCGGACCTGCCGGAGGTGGCATATCCACGACCCAGTGCAGCAACCCCCAGCTGCGCAGACCTTCCCGCGCCGGCAGTTCGGCTATACTGCCACTATAGGCGATACTCTTTGCCGGGATAAGACAGGTCAACCGCTCCTTGCTGCTGAAGAGCTCCAGCAGAGTCATGCCGAAGGGGGAGAGTATGGCCAGATGGAAACGATCCGGACGCTTGAATACTAGGTAACCGCGCCCACCCCGGCTCCCTTCGGGAGTCTGCATGGCAATGGCAACAGCAGACTGGACCGTCTCCATCACTTTGCCCGGCACCACTCCGATCAACGGTCTGGGGGGGGTGGCACAGCCGGTCAGAGTGACCAGCAACAGCAATATTAGCAATATCAGCAATTGGCGATACATCAAACGAAAGCCCCCTGAAAGAAATGTCTGGCCTGATGCCATGACCGGGAGAAAGTTAATCAGCGGCGAGGCGAATCATCCGCACCCTTTTGACCGGCCGCATCGCTATTCTTATCCAGTGCGAGCAGTCGCTCTACCTGGAAACCGGCTGCAACAGCTTGAGCAAGATGTTTTTCCATGGCCGCGCTGATTTTATCGACCACTTTCTCATCACCCTCACCTGCCAGCCAGCCGGTCAATACCAGCCATCTGAACAGCAGCTCAAAGCGCTCCTGCCTGAACCACTCCACTCCGCCGCTCTTGTGGCATAGCAGCAATGAAACTGCCGCAGGGTCGGCGAAGAGCTTTCGCAGCTCACCTTTCCCTGTCTCTCCCGCTCCGGTAAGAAAGCCAGGATGCCGCAACATGACTGTCATCAGTGCTTGCACCCCTTTATGGTCGATAAGGAGTGGCGCCACCTCTTCGCCAGCCTGGGCGGCGTCAAAGAGCTCGGCAATGGTCCGGTCGAGCCCCAGTTCGGTAAACCAGGCCGCGCTGGTGACTGCGACTTCACCTGACGGCGCCAGCAGACCAAAATTGTGCAACAGCAGGAATGCCACCGCCAGCAGGCGGTCGCCCGGGGTGCCGAGATCGATCTCCGGGGCAAGAAGTAGGGCCGGCATGGTATCAAGCAACGCTAACGCTGCGCTGGTCTTCCTGGTCAGCCTGGCAGTATCACCGTTGCAACTGGTATGGCGATTGACCAGGGAATAGAATCCGAGCAGCAGTTCTTCCCGGGAGGGGGGCTCGGCGACCTCTGCACTGTCCGGCAGAGAGACCACCCCTGCTACGGCCAGCCTGAATGCGCCAAGCAGGTCGGCATGCCTGATCTGTTTCACCTCGGCATCTATATCTGCCACCGGCCTGCCGCTCAACTGATGACAGAGCTTCCCCCAGGTTCCGTATTCGTCGTCGAAAATCTCCCGGAAGTCGATGAATACATGCGCCTCATAGGCTGTCAGCTCCATGAACAGCCCTTTTTCGCACAGTTCCCGCCCGGAGCGGAGATAATCGCGGTCGCTGATCTGGTCCCGGAAGATATAATAGCAACGCGGGTCTGGGTTGAGCCCGAGCGCCTCGCCGAGATTAAGCTGCATTAGCGCCCCATCTCGCAACATGGCGGTCGATCGGTTGATCCAGCCAGACGTATCGCCGTAGCGGTTGTTGTACAGGACAACACCGCGGGCAGCACCAGCACGGTTGGAATAGGCGAAGACATTCTCGTCCACCCTGGAGCCGACAAAGAAATCGTAGCAGACGAAGTTTTCCGACCCGGAAAAGATCCAGCGGCGGCGCATCAGGGGGAATATCAGTCGCTCATGCGCAGTCACCAGGTGCTCGTCTACCGGTTCGTCCCAGTAAGCGCGCCGGTACTCCATGCCATACTTTTCGTGGAACCCCTCAATCTGCCCATGGCCGAACATCGGCAGACCAGGCATGGTCACCAGCAGGACGCAGGCACCGAAATATTTCCCCTCCTTGCCGAACTGCTCCACCGCAGTCTTTTCATCCGGATTGTTCATGAAGTTGACAAAGCGCTGCAGGATTCGATGGTCGTATTCCAGGACATTCTTGATGGTCTGCCGGTACTTGGCATTCTCCTCCAGCTTCAGCATGTTCATAAAGGCGCTGTTGTAGACCCGGTGCATCCCGAGGGTGCGGACGAAATACCCCTCCATCAGCCAGAAAGCCTCGGCCAAAAGGAGCGTATCCGGCGCCTCGGCAGCAACCCGGTCGACCACCTGGCGCCAGAACTCCTCGGGGAAGGCGGCATCGAAATCCTCCCTGGTCATGCCATGCTCACCCCTGGAGGGGATGCCGCTACCACCCGGCTGGGGGAACCAGAGCCGCTGATAGTGCTTCTTGGCCAGGGTCATGGCAGCGTCAAAACGGATCACCGGGAACTGCCTGGCCACATGGAGAATGGTCTGGATCACCGCTTCGCGAACTTCCGGCAGGAGGTAGTTGAGCTGCGCCGTGTCGTTCCATGGCGTAGAGGTGCCGTCGTTACCATGGTAGATATAGCGGGTCCTGCCATTACGGTGGTCGTAATGTTTGAACACTACCGCGGCATCGCGCCGCTCCCAGTAACCATCCTCGATATGGAGGGAGATTTCGGGGGAGAAGGAGAGGTCGGCACCGTTAAAACTGTAGGCAGGGTAAGGGGGGTAATCGAGCTGGACAAACCAGTCGGGATGCTCGACCGTCCATTTGGAGAAGATGCCGGTATGGTTCGGCACCATGTCACTGGCAAGACGGATCCCCCGTTGCCGGCAGCGCTCTTTCAGATTCTGCAGAGCACCTTCGCCACCCAGATCGTTGGCGATCACATAATCATAGAGGGAATATGCCGATGGGATCGCCTCAGGGTTGCCGCTTAACTGCTTGATCCTGGCCGAGGCAGGGGAGCGCTCCCAGAGGCCGATCAGCCAGAGTGACGAAAAACCCCAGCGAGCCAGCCGGTCGAGCTCTTCATCGGGGATCTGGTCGAGCCGGTTAATCGGTCGCCGGTAGGCCCGCGACAGCTGGTCAAGCCAGACATAGACCATCTTGGCCAGCATGACCACATTCGCCATCCAGTCTGCATCAGGGGAAAAGCGTTCGTACTCGGGATAGTCGTAGTTGCTCCCGGTACGGTCAGCACTCTTGCCGAATTCCAGCACATGGACGCCACCAGGCTCGACACGCGGGGCAAACATCTGCCCCTCTTCAGTCAGCACCATGAAGGCATAGGTCATCTCGTCCAGTAGCTCCGGCGGCAGCAGCGCGGTCCAGGAAGCACGGATGAATTCTATCTGCCCGGCCAGAGAGTGAGGGGATGCCTTGATAGGTGCCCGCAACAGTTCCGGAAGGGTCACGCCGAAAGGTGCCACCGGTTTTTCCATTGTCAGTTGCTGTTCCAGAGCAGCAACCATGTCGCGGTAACTGCTCCGTTCAGCCAGTTCTGCGTCATCGAACAAGAGCCGGAAACTCATAATCGCCGGATTTTCACCAGCAAGTGCCAGCAACATCAGCTCTGCTACACCGCTCTGCTGCCTCCCATGCCGGCCATCGTCGCCATCGAGCCAGCCAGCCGGGCCGGCACCATCACCGTCAAGCAGCCAGGGGCCTGGGAAGAGCTCGCCAAACTGCTCCAGAAGTGCACGCAATTGCGGCGACCGGCAGGGGAAACCGGATCCTGACAAGGCACGGACCAGTACCCCGGGATTCTGTTCGGCCGCATAGGTCGCTATCAGGTGCCGCAACACCTTGAGCAACAGGGCATAGATATTAAGCAGCCCGGCCGGGACATGCTCAGGCTGCGGGATATGACGGTTCAACCGCTCTGCCAGCAGGCGATAGAACATCACCCTGGGCCGCTGCTGAAGTTCTGCTGCCGTTTCACCCAGATCGAGCCGATTCCAGATCCTGGCGGCTATCGGTATGTCATAAAGGAAATATTGCTCTACCTTGGCCTTCTCGCTACCCACCAGAGCACCACCTTTCACTCCCCTGCCATAGCACTTTCCGCACTATCACTCTTGCGCGGTCTGCTGCAGATTATCCTATAAGCATAACCTGTCTATGCCAATACAGCAACTGAATTGCTACTCTCGAGTCTTTCCCTGTTGCACAGTCTAGAAAAAAAAGTTCCACCCCCAGCTGATTTCGGTCTGGTAACGGTTGTAGCTCCTCTCCCCCGACAATGACATTGCCAGACTGTTATTCCGGGAGATCCTGACGTTCTGGGTCAGGTTCGCTTTATAGGCGGCGTGTCTCTCCCCAAGGGGGTAGTAAAGTGCCTGAAGCGCAAGATGCAGCTTCCAGCGGTCGGCAAAGGTCGAAATGATCCCGGCGCTGGCACCGGCACCGGCAGCATATTTATCCTGCAAGCGATCACCTGCAGTGAGATCGATCTCTGCCAACAGATAGGCCAGACCCGACTTTTCGCTGCCGACCGTGAACCCCCCTCCGGAATTGAACCGATAGAGCAGATGCTCGGCGCCGTCGCCATGAAACTCCTGATCGCCACCAACCGCTATCTTCCAGGAATAGGGGTGAAAAATCAGATCGCGGGGGGAGAGGGAGACTATATCAACCAGACGAAAACTCTGCAGCTGTAACTGATCCGCAGCTGTATAGTAGCGGAGAGTCGCTTCACCAAGCTTGATCTGGGCCCCTTCTATGTAGCCGTTATCAGGGTCGGCAAGCCCATGATAAGCCAAACGACCGGCAACTTCGAGAAAGGGTGAATTGCTGCGGAAGCCGCCGCTCAGCGCGGTTTTGAAGGTCCGGTGCCCCTCTTCCGGTGCGGTCGGCGGTTCGATTGCATAAAGATCGACGCTTGGACTCCCCAGCCCGCTGCGCAGCTTGAGAATGGCGAGAAACAGCCGCGAAAAATCTTCCTTGGCCAGTTCTCTCCGCCCGTATCGGTATTGCAGCAGTTCTGTAGCGAGATCCAGCACCTTGATCCGCTCATCGTTTGTAATCTGCATGGCCATTACATCGGTTGCGGCAATCCCCTGCCAGGCGATCTGCATGGCCAGGCGCTGCTCTTCGAGCCGCAGCTGGGCGGCAAGGTGGCGTATCTTGGTCCCCTGCGAAGGTCGATATTTACGGCTGGCGACCAGCCCGTTCTGCTGAACAGCCCGCAGTGTATCGGTTGGGATTACCCAGGGACGGCTCTGGTCGGTAAGCTGTGCCGACGGGCGTGCTGCTTCAAGCAGGAAGAGGAGATTGTAGGAGCAGTTTTCATCAAAGAAATAGTAATCTGAGGCTATCCCTTGCAGTTCCCAGACATGCAGTGCCAGGCGACGTACTTCCGGCGGTGCAAGATTGAGACGATACTCCCACATATCCCGATGTTCCAGGTCGTTATACTCCTTCACCTTTTCATAGTAGGGGAGGATGGAATAGTACCCCTGGTAAAGGCCAAAAATACCTTTCCAGGCATAGATGAAGCCATTTATCTCTGTTGTAACAGCGGAATAGTTGACCGCAAAAGCGAGCAGGTCACTTTTATAGCTACTGTCGATCTTCAGGATGGTGTGGCCGAACATCGAGGCCGGACTGTTGATATAGGCTGCCGGAAAGACCAGTTCTGCCGAGGTCGGATTGACATTTGCCAGCGCCTCATCAAGCTTGCTGCAGACAACTGCCGGCATCCTCGACTCGTCAAATTCCAGTCGCTCTTTCAGCCATTCGTAGCGGGCCGGGTAGCGACAGCGGGGGTGCTCGTCTGTCAGAGGATTCTCCCGCATGAAACCGGCCAGGGTGGCTGCCAGTTCATGCTGCGGACTTTCCTTGCCATCCGGAGCAAGGAAAAAGCGGCTGTCGTCTATTTTACTCAGCTTGCCGCCAGCTACCGGTTTATAGTGCAGGAGGATATCCCAGTAGCGCTCTTCGCTCAGCCGCTGTTGCTCGGCTTTTGCTGTCAATTCGCCGAGATAGCCTGGGGGGGGTGCAGCAGAGGCAGCCATGACAGTAACGATGGCAAAATCGAGCAGAAAAAAAAGGTATACCGCGATTCGCACGCTGTATACCTTTCGTGGTAAAACTATGTCAACCCTGACCATTAGTTGCTGGCGGCAACCGTAACGGCAGAATCGACTACGTCAGCTAATACTACCTGCTCGGAGGGGAAGATCACCTGAAAATTCTGCTGCATTTTCTGGTAAAAGTGCCCCCGGTTTTCCGCCGGGATATTGAGAAGTTCAGCGAAAGTCTCCAGAGACTCGCCGCGTCCCATCGCCATATCCTTGGCAAGATTGTCCATATTGGCACGGACAAAGTGGTTGAGCCGCTCGTTCTGGACTGCCTGGGTCGGGGATTGGCATTCCATTGTGCCTGATGTAATGCCAAAAGTCTGAGTCCCTAAAAAGCCATTTGTAGTAGCCTGCAGAGCCTGAGACAATATTGAACCGTCTGCCCTGTTTTTCCAGAGAACCGTGCCGAGGCCGCAACCGGTGTTCTGTTTCGCCGATGCTGCCAGTGCAGCGCTGCTGCAGAGCAAGGTCAAGAGTACTGCCATTATCACCCTTCTCATGAAATCCTCCTTTCTTTAACATTCTTACATGAAGTTAAACTCTACCCATGGGTCTTGTCAACCAAATATTACTGAGATGATACGAATAAAGGCGGCCGGTTGTTGCCGGGCCGCCTTTATTCGCAAGCGATTCAAGCTCTGGAGAGGTTACTATGCCTTGCTCACCACGATCTTGAGGGTGGCGGTAACCTCCGGGTGAAGCTTGACAGTGGCAGTAAATTCGCCGGTATGTTTGATAGGTTCCGGCAGAATGATCTTCTTCCGCTCCAGTTCGACACCCTGGGCTTTAAGCAGTTCGGCCAGCTCCATATTAGTCACCGCACCGAAAAGTTTCCCCTCTTCGCCAGCCTGATGGGTTATGGCCAATGTCAAACCTTCGATACGTGCTGCCAGCTGTTTGACCTGCTCCAGCAGTTTGTTCTTCTTGTACTCCATCTGCCGTTTGGCATGATCAAGGGCCTTGGCGTTCTTCATGGTCGCCTCGATAGCCAGCCCACGCGGCAGCAGAAAGTTGCGGGCATAACCGGGAGCCACCTTGACGATGTCACCGATGTTACCGAGGGATTCGATGTTTTCTTTCAGAATTACCTTCATTTTCTCTTCCTCCTAGCCTGAATTTACAGGTTTTCCTGTTTTTTTGGGGTACGGAAATCCCCCCAGAGATCAAAGATACCAAGCAGCGCCACCACTACCAGCAGATAGGGCTGCAGCATAATAATCAGATAAAAGAGTCCGCGCATCAACGTTGAGACATTTAACCGCTTGAAAAAGTGGCCGATCACCGCCAGCCCCTGCACGAAATAGATGCAGAGTGTAACGACCAGCAAGTTCAGGGCCGCAGCTTTAATCTCCGCGTTCTCGACAAGGAGCGTAAAGCCGGCCACGATAAGAACCCAGACCAACTGCTCAGGGTTGCGAAACTGATTGAAATCACCCAGCAACAGGGGGTTCGGCAACCTGCTGCAGAACCTGGCCAACAAGGCAACATTAAGTGAGGCGATAAAACCGAGGCTGAGCAACAGCAGCGCCGGATATATTCTGCCGATCAGTACGCCGGCCTGTTGCAGCCCATCCTGGAGGTTCTTCAGATCATCACCGCTGATGCCGCTTTTCTGATAGAGCTGGGCGGTATGGGTGATACTGGCGTTAACCCCCTTCAGTACCTGGCTGTGCAGATCAACCCCTTGCGACAGACTGTAGAGTGCTGCCAGCAGCAGAATTATGCCGAAATTCAAAGCTACCGTGTACGTTATGGCCTGCACTGTCGCTTTGCCGCGCAGTAACAGATTGGGTATGGCCAAAGCCATGAACCCGCATTGCAACAGGAACAGAACCGTAGTTGCAGCTTCGGTAAGGAGCGCCAGCACCACCGTGCTGATAAGGATGATCAGCACTCCTACGATTCTACCGCTCTTTACGGTATAGAACATGGCCGGCAGCGGTGCGATCAAGCCAGGTGCCATGCCGATCAGCGGCAGGGCGATATAGGCAAGGAAGAGCGTCAGCGTTAAAATACTCCCCTTGATGCAGTCCAACTGCGGCCCTGTCATAGGATTTTTCATCAGCACCAATACCTGTTAAGGCATCACATGGGTACCGGCGATCGGCAGCAGAGCAATGTTTCGCGCCCGCTTGATAGCTTCGGTGATCTCCCGCTGATGTTTGGAACAGTTGCCGGAAATGCGGCGTGGAATGATCTTCCCCCGCTCGCTGATGAAGTAGCGCAGGGTACGGGGATCCTTGTAATCGATGGTAATCTGTTTATCGGCACAGAAACGGCACACCTTACGCCGCTGAAACGGGCGTTTTTTGCGTGGGCCGCTGCTTCTTTGCGGTGCTCTCTCTTCACTCATCTATGATAATCCTCCGTTATCTTATTCTGTGTCAGCGGCAGCCGCTTCAGTTTCGGCACCGCCCTCTTCAATGTCAGCCTTGGCTGCCACAGCGGCCGGCGCAACGCTCTCCTTCTCCAGCTTGACGCTCTGGTACCGAAGCACCTTGTCATCCAGCCGCAGACGCCGTTCCAGTTCTGCGATCAGCGTGGCATCGCCATCGAAGCGCAGATAAAAATAGCGGCCGCGGGCGAACTTGTTGATCGGGTAGGCAAGTTTCCGTGCCCCCCAGTCTTCCAGCTTGCGGAAATCACCTTTCATATTGGCGATGATCTCCTGAACCTTGGCCGAGAGCCCTTTCAGCTCTTCTTCGGCAAGGTCTGGCTGGACGATATAAATCGTCTCGTACATCCTCATGATTACTTCCTCCTCACGGTTAGATAGCCCCGGTCCGACCCGGAGCAAGGAGTACGCCCCAGATGGGGGCACTTGTGGAAAGCGGAATTATTATCATAATCCAGCTAATTTTACAAGCTTTTTATTTTATGGTGAATTGGCAAAGGGAGCTATCTTGCCACTCCACTTTCTCCAGCTTCTTTTTTTGCAATAAATGCATTGTTTGACCTATAGCGCGGAAAGTCCAGGCAAAAAACTGTTCCTTTCTGTTTCTGTCATATTGGTCTTGCCGACAATAGTAGTTGAGTCAAACCAGCTCCCATCCACCTGCATGCCCTATAGAAACATGGATCAGAGTAAATGCCATCAACAAGAGGCTTGTCTTTTTCATTTCAGTCACCTCCTCCAGTCATTATTATTTCTCAACCATTTTTCTTCTATCTCTATCATGCTATTCAATAATGGCCATTTGCTTTTAGGGATATCGCCATAAGGTGAAACCATATTTGCTTTATTTCGATCTTCCCAAGAATTGAGTTTCGGAAGTTCAACAACCCCAGGCGATAGTCTGTACTTCACCCCCGACAACAGCATTTCCCGAGGTTTCTTCGTATTGGAGGTCAGATAATCTCCAAGCGACATTCTGAGACTTCCGTAGCCCGGCTTGAATATCGTGAACTCAGGGTCTTGCATGTAGCTTATTATGGGCAACAGGTTTATAGGCGTATATGCAGGTATCTCGAATTCTCCCGCTTTGTTCGTAACAGTTTCTTTAGCTTCATAGAAATAAGAACTTGTACCGAATGGGGTCCGGTATATGCGATCCCAAACTGCAAGGACGACCACACCTTCCAGAGCTTCCTTCGTCTCTATGTCCAGAATCTTCCCCTTCCATGGGCCGTCAGCAAAGGCATAGCCACTTGTCAGGAAAAGGACAAAGCCTATTATGGATAGCAGTCTCATCATAATATCTCTCCTTAAAACGTTCGTATCCGCCATACCCCTTCAACATCCCTGACCATTTGTACCTGGAACGAATATGTCGTTCCATTTACAACTCTTCTCAGATCGTATTCAGCAAAATTTTCATACACCTTCACAAGTCTTATAGATGCTATGTGTCATTGTTTATCCCCCTCAACTTGATACAAGTTCCCAGGATCTTTTTCATATAGGTACTTCCATTCATCTCTGATAGCTTTAATAAGCATTTGTTGTTTTTTCCAGTCTTTATTGTCTCCAACAGGCGATGGGCTTGCGAATCTTCTTTCCTCCCTAGTCATAATTTTCGGGAGTTCAACAACCCCCGACGCAAGCCGGTACTTCACCCCCGACAACAGCATTTCCCGAGGTTTCTTCGTATTGGAGGTCAGATAATCTCCAAGCGACATTCTGAGACTTCCGTAGCCCGGCTTGAATATCGTGAACTCAGGGTCTTGCATGTAGCTTATTATGGGCAACAGGTTTATAGGCGTATATGCAGGTATCTCGAATTCTCCCGCTTTGTTCGTAACAGTTTCTTTAGCTTCATAGAAATAAGAACTTGTACCGAATGGGGTCCGGTATATGCGATCCCAAACTGCAAGGACGACCACACCTTCCAGAGCTTCCTTCGTCTCTATGTCCAGAATCTTCCCCTTCCATGGGCCGTCAGCAAAGGCATAGCCACTTGTCAGGAAAAGGACAAAGCCTATTATGGATAGCAGTCTCATCATAATATCTCTCCTTAAAACGTTCGTATCCGCCATACCCCTTCAACATCCCTGACCATTTGTACCTGGAACGAATATGTCGTTCCATTTACAACTCTTCTCAGATCATATTCAGCAAAATTTTCATACACCTTCACATGTCTTATAGATGCTATGGGTCATGACTAGAACAGAAGGTTAGAAAGTGTGCTAACCTATTGTCAAATACCTTTTACTCATTTCAATTCCTCCTTTATTAAATATAAATCTCCAGGATCGTCATTGTATATATAACCCCATTCTTCTCTTATTGCCTTTATTAATAGCTTTTGTTTTCTCCATTCATTTTTGTCACCAATTGGTGCTGGCTTTGCAACTCTTCGCTCCTCTTTCGTATTAAGCTTTGTCAACTCAACAACCCCCGGCGATAGTCTGTATTTCACCCCCGACAACAGCATTTCCCGAGGTTTCTTCGTATTGGAGGTCAGATAATCTCCAAGCGACATTCTGAGACTTCCGTAGCCCGGCTTGAATATCGTGAACTCAGGGTCTTGCATGTAGCTTATTATGGGCAACAGGTTTATAGGCGTATATGCAGGTATCTCGAATTCTCCCGCTTTGTTCGTAACAGTTTCTTTAGCTTCATAGAAATAAGAACTTGTACCGAATGGGGTCCGGTATATGCGATCCCAAACTGCAAGGACGACCACACCTTCCAGAGCTTCCTTCGTCTCTATGTCCAGAATCTTCCCCTTCCATGGGCCGTCAGCAAAGGCATAGCCACTTGTCAGGAAAAGGACAAAGCCTATTATGGATAGCAGTCTCATCATAATATCTCTCCTTAAAACGTTCGTATCCGCCATACCCCTTCAACATCCCTGACCATTTGTACCTGGAACGAATATGTCGTTCCATTTACAACTCTTCTCAGATCGTATTCAGCAAAATTTTCATACACCTTCACAAGTCTTATAGATGCTATTTCAGCAGCTATCTCAACCAATATGAAATCGCTCAGGCCGGCGTTCGGCTATGGTCTGGTCGGATTGTGAAAATGGTTGAGCGAGCGGGCATAGCCGGCGATGAATTCGATAAATTCGCCGGCATCCTCCAAATCTGTCCCGTCAAGAATCCATTGTTTAAACTCTCGGTTATTTATTTTTGAATCCAACTGAGAATTACTAAAATAATTATCCGCAATGATTACATATTATGTAGTTTTCGTATCATTCCAAGCAGCTACATCACAAGCTGTTGCCAATATAAATGTTGTGATAACAAACCATTTCATATATTCACTCCTCGGATAGATTATGTTCTTTTGGTCTACCCAACTCTATGCTTTCTTTGTTCCGTTCTCTTATAAACATTTTAATTTTATAGTTAGGATCAGTAGGTGAAGTAACATATCTTCTTTGTCGCTCCTCTTTAGTCAACTTCTTCAGCGGGATGACTATTTTTCCCGTCTGCTTGTCTGTCCATAATCTTTCAACTGCATTCCACACATATCCGCTTATATTTTCATAACCGGCCTTAAAGACAAACAGCTGCACCTCGTCGAGCCTGGAAAAAAGCTGCACCCCTTGGCCAGGTATCCTGAAGTGACCGTTCTTGTCGGTTACTGTCTCGTAGGTATCATAATGGGTGCCTGTTGCCCCGGCTGGCGTGAAACTGAGCAACCACCAGTTCCCCACCACCACTACCCCTTCCAGCGGCTGGCCGCTCTCCTTCTCGACGATCTGTCCTTTATATGGTCCGTCGTAGCCGATGAATGTGACACAACCGAGGCAACACTGTGTAAGTATAATCAGTAATAGCCCTTTGATTGACAAACTACTCAGTCTTAATATTTTGTCAGTTTCCATATCCCGTTCTCCTTAACGTAATAGACTGGATATGCCACATTAGCGAGCACTCCCATGACCTATTCCTGGCGAATCAAAAGGCACTTGGCCGTATCATCGATGGCATATTCCAGCCGGATAGCCGGCATATCCTTTGTCAGCACCGGCAGACGAGGACCAAAGCTGCTAAAGATTTCCCGATATCGCGGCATTGCATAGCTCACAAGACAAGCTACTCCACCTTCCACATCTCTCTGGGCAAGTTTATTCTTTATCCCTTGCCACTTAGACTGCAACAACGCCTGCAATTCTTCTTTTGCATAGGCACTGTCATTATAGGTAAAATCAGTCAGCAGCTACTGCGCTTGCGCTGATATCGATAACTCCCCAGATAATGAGCCAATCCGGAAACAGAAAAGCCGCTCTAGTCAGCTGTTTGCTGAATGGAGCGGCTATAGATAATCTCTTGTGCTGTCGAAACTCCTGTAAATCATCCGTCCCATCCTGGAATAAAGCTGATTCTATTAGCGGACGCTAAGGTATCCTCGATTAAACTGCATGTCAAGATTTTGTGTACGGCATTTTTGCTGTTCCTGATTCAGGTTGGACTCAAACTGTCTAATTCTATTCTTCCACAGTCAGATCCCGGTTGTGGTAGTGATTCATCGCCTTGAGCGGCCCCTCTTTGAGGAGCAGTTCCAGCAGGTCGATCACCCCGTCCAGGACATACGGCAGCCCCTTCATCTCTTCGCCGCTGAAATTGCTCAGCACGTAATCGGCCGAATCGCCATGGAGCGGGCGGCTGATGCCGACCCTGAGCCGCAGGAACCCCCCACCCCCCAACTCCTGGTGCAGGGAGCGCAACCCGTTGTGACCGGCATGGCCGCCGCCATCCTTCACTTTTACCTGACCGAAAGGGATATCGAGATCGTCGTGTACAACTATCAGGTCATCGATGGAGAGCTTGTGAAAATTGAGCGCCGCCGCCACTGACCGGCCGGAAAGGTTCATGAAGGTCTGTGGCTTGAGGAGCAGCAGTCGTGCACCTTGCCAATCCCCATCACCGATGAGGCCGGAAAAGTTTTTTCTGCTGATCGGAATGCCGGCCAGATGCGCCAACCGATCCAAAACCATGAAACCCGCGTTATGGCGGGTCCATTGGTATTTGGGGCCCGGATTACCGAGCCCGACAATAAGTTTTGCGGCCATCTTGTACCGGCCCTAGTCTGCCGACTGCCAGCTATTCAGCAGCAGGAGCAGTCTCGTCTTTGGTCTTGCCGAGGACGCTCGCGATGGAGGCCTTCGGATCGTCCAGCACTTTTACTCCGGTCGGGACATTCAGGTCAGAGACATGAAGTGAATGGCCTATATTGAGTGTGGCGATATCCAGGTCGATATGGTCAGGGATCTGGGTCGGCAGACATTCTACTTCGACAGAGTGCATCGCCACATCGAGCAGCCCGCCATTCTTCACCCCGATGGAGGCACCGACCAGCCTGATCCTGACGTCAACCTTCACCTTTTCGGTCAGGTTTATCTTGTGCAGGTCGACATGCTTCATCTCATTACGCAAGGCTCCGCGGAGGATATCGGCGACGATGACGGTATTCCCATCAAGGCTCCCCCCCCCTTTAAGGACGATCAGGTTGTTGTGCCCCCCCTCGCCGGCAATCGCCATCCCGAGTTCCTTGGGATTGACCGCCACCGGGACGCTCGCCATACCCTTGCCATAAACGACCCCCGGGATCATTCCGGCAAGCCGCAGCTGCCGGGAGATACCTTTACCGGTCTTGCTCCGCACTTCGACTTTCAACTCTTTCTGTTCCATAATTCCTCCGCTTTCTTAACCAGCCCTGCAGTATATTAGACAAATAGTGAACTGACCGATTCATCCTCGTGGATACGCCTGATCGCCTCTGCCAGCAGCTCTGCCACAGTCAGCACCTTGACCTTGCTGGTGAGCGCCTCTTTATCGCCAAGCGGGATGGTATCGGTAATCAGCACCTCTTCGATATCCGATTCGTTGAGCCGCTCGATAGCCGGGCCAGAGAGGACCCCATGGGTGGCACAGGCGTATATCGAGCTGGCACCATGCTCCTTGAGCGCCCGTGCCGCCTGCGTCAGTGTGCCTGCAGTATCGATCATGTCATCAAGGATGATTGCCGACTTCCCGCTCACATCACCGATCAAGTGCATCACCTCGGCCACATTCGGACCGGTACGCCGCTTGTCGATCACCGCCAGTGTGCAGCCGAGCCTTTTGGCAAAGGCCCTGGCCCGCTCGGTACCACCAGCATCCGGTGACACCATGACGATATTGTTCTCCGGAAAACGTTTGCGCAGATGCTCCAGGATTACCGGTGCGGCATAGAGATTGTCCACCGGGATATTGAAAAACCCCTGGATCTGGCCGGCATGCAGGTCGATTGTCACGACCCGGTCGGTCCCGGCGGTGGTGATCAGGTCTGCCACCAGTTTCGAAGTGATCGGTGTACGGGGAGCGACCTTGCGGTCCTGGCGGGCATAGCCGTAGTAGGGGATCACCGCTGTAATAGTGGCGGCAGATGCGCGCTTGAGCGCATCCATCATGATCAGGAGCTCCATCAGGTTATTGTTGGTAGGCGAACAGGTCGACTGCACCACATAGACATCCCGCCCCCGGACATTCTCCCCGATCTCCACCATGATCTCGCCATCGGAAAAGGTCTTGACCTTGGCACTGCCGAGCGGCACCCGCAGATTGGCACAGATTTTTTCTGCAAGTTCCGGATTGGAATTGCCGCTGAATACCTTGATTTTGTTTTCCATAAGTGGAGACACCCTTTATCCGACTACTATTAGTAAAGCTGTCCGGCTAGAGATAGTTGGTTTGGCTGGGGCGCCAGGGATCGAACCTGGGAATGCCGGAATCAAAATCCGGTGCCTTACCGCTTGGCGACGCCCCAATAAAAACAGGTGACTAGTGAAAGGTGAAACGTGACATATTCACGAATCACACTTCACGACTCACGATTCACTACATTTACAGTGTTCTGACAGCAGCCGTGAACCAGTCGGTACCTAGTGCCAGTTCCGATGCTGCTTTTCGTGCGGCATCTTCCTTCTCGAAAACACCGAATACTGTAGGTCCGCTCCCCGACATAAGAGCCCCGGCAGCACCTCCGGCCAGTAGTCGTTCCTTGATCTGCGAAATGACCGGAAATCGCCGGCTGGTAACCGACTCCAGATCGTTGGCGAGTAGAGCGCAGACATCAGCAATGCTCTCATAGAAACGTGGAATTTTATTATTATTGCCGTTGTTTGTCAATTCTAAATTTTGGTAGACCCAGGCGGTCGAGACATGGACATTTGGATTCACCAGCACGATCCAGAGATCCGGCATCCGCTCCAGCGGAGTTAGCAGTTCACCAATCCCCTCAGCCAGGGCCGGCCGTTGAAAGATGAAGAAGGGGACATCGGCGCCCAGCTTTACCCCGATCTCCATCAGCTGCTGGCTGGTAAGACCAAGCCCGAGCAGGTCATTAATACCGATCAGGGTCGAAGCGCAGTCGCTGCTCCCGCCCCCCAGACCTGCAGCCACCGGGATCCGCTTGTCTATGGCGATGTCAAAGCCGACCTCTTTCCCGGAGAGCTGCAACAGCGCATCGGCAGCCCGCCAGACGATGTTGCCGGGGCCGTCCGGCACCCCGTCCCGGCCACAAGTTACACGAATACCGGGGGTAGCAGAGAGAGCCAGCGTAATCTCGTCGCAGAGGTCGATCCGCTGCATGATCATGCGCAACTCGTGATAACCATCCGGCCGGCGGCGCAACACATCGAGGCGAAAATTTACCTTGGCCGGAGCCTTGAGAATCATGGGGGTCATGGAGGTCTCACAGGAGATAAAATACCGTTGCAGAGTGGTTTATCTAAATCAATTACGCTGATTTGGCAAGAAAAAAATCCTGCGGCGGCAGTTGCAGCGATTATCGGTAAAGTGCGACACTGAATGCAAATCACGCAAAAAGGGCCGGATTTACCCGGCCCAGAATATCTGCTCGATCTATCTCACGTCTCCTGCTTTCAGTTGACCATTACAACCTTGACTGGCATTCTCTGAACAAGTTGTTCCTTGTTATTGTAATGTAACAATGCAGCATTGGTAATAGTATGAGGGAAGGTGTTCAAGGTAAGATTGAAATCGTGTGCCACCAGATT
Organism: uncultured Geobacteraceae bacterium; assembly: GCA_964649725.1. GTDB lineage: Bacteria > Desulfobacterota > Desulfuromonadia > Geobacterales > Geobacteraceae > CAZYTM01. Next base: position 80,073 of record CAZYTM010000006.1, read on the forward strand.
ATAATGGCTTCTGGCATCATTGATGGTCGCTTCGACAGCACCCAAACGGTCATGGATTGCGACGTAACGATCATCCCTATGCAGGCTCTGGTTCAGCTGTTCGACAACCGCAAGCCGGGCCAGTGCTCGAGTCAACTCCCTCTGGCTAGCCATGAACTGATCCAGCTCCTGCAGATTAGCTGGTGGCTTCGTCTGCGCATCCTGACTTAACAGCTTCAGAGCTGCTTTTTCAGTTTCAGCCAGTAGTACCGCCTCATGTCGAAGATGTTCACCGATTATCTGCACAAAGCGAGGGACAAGGATTGTACGTTCCCGGCAGGCGGTTTCCAGCTTCTGCCAGGCATTCTGTACCTCCCCCTCCTTGGTTTGCAACGTGCGGTACCCACATCCCGTCAGCAACAGCAATATCAGAGCGAAGCAACACATGCACAGCTGTTTCATGTCACCCTCCCGTTACACAAAAAACAGCCTCCTGGCGATCCCCCCCCACTGCAAACTTGCCCTGCCAGATATGTAAATATTTGTTAATCTGTTAGCATAAATTATTCCTAACTTGCAGCAGAGCCGCAGAATATATGACAAATGCAATATTATTGAGAGGTTAGAATAATTGTCAGATATTGGTGGACATCACGGAGAGATAGAGGCAGCCTGTTTCCGGCTATCACACTAACTAAAATGGCGATTTGACCAACACAAACAGAGCAACCTATTTTTCCACTTGCGGCGGTGTAAAACTCAGGCACATCTCATGAACCACCTTACCGGTGGATCACCAGTGAATCTCCCGACATGGAGAGATCAACATGCACCGTCTCCCCCTCGGCAAACTTCCCTTCCAGCAGCATCAGCGCCAGCGGGTCCTGCACCTTGCGCTGCAGGGTCCGCTTCAATGGCCGCGCTCCATAGGCAGGGTCAAAGCCCTCCTGGGCAAGATACTCCTTGGCCCTGTCACTGATCACCAGCGTGATGCGTCGCTCGTCAAGCCGCTGCTGCAGAGCTCTGGCCTGGATCTCGACAATCTGCTTGATCCTCTCCAGCGACAAGGCATGATAGATGACGATCTCATCGATCCGGTTGAGAAATTCAGGCTTGAAGCTCTCCCGTAACGTCTCCATCACCATATTGCGCATCCTGGCATAATCGCTGGCGCCATACTGCTGGATCCAGGTTGAGCCGAGATTGCTGGTCATGATGATGACGGTGTTGCGGAAATCGACCGTCCGCCCCTGGCCATCGGTCATCCGTCCGTCGTCAAGAAGCTGTAGAAGCACATTGAACACCTCAGGGTGGGCCTTTTCGATCTCATCGAAAAGGACGATACTGTATGGCCGGCGACGGACCGCCTCGGTCAACTGGCCACCCTCCTCATAGCCGACATAGCCAGGAGGAGCGCCGATAAGCCTGGCAACCGTATGCTTCTCCTGATATTCGCTCATGTCGATCCGGACAACGGCATGATCATCATCAAAGAGGAACGCGGCAAGCGCCTTGGCGGTCTCGGTCTTGCCCACCCCGGTCGGGCCCAGGAATATGAACGAACCGATGGGGCGCTGCGGGTCTGCCAGGCCGGAACGGGCACGGCGGATTGCGTTTGCCACCAGCACCAGTGCGTCATCCTGACCCAGCACCCTGGTACGGAGCCTATCCTCCATATGGACCAGTTTCTCCGCCTCGCTCTCCAGCATCCTGCTGACCGGGATACCTGTCCACTTCGCAACGATCGCTGCAATCTGATCGGCATCCACCTCTTCGGCAAGCATCTTCCCCTCTTGCTGCAACACCCCTAACTCCCCGGTCCTTGCCTCCATCTCCTTCTCCAGAAGAGGTATCTCGCCATAGCGGAGTTCTGCTGTGCGAGCCAGATTTCCCTCACGTTCACTCTTTTTCGCCTCCTCCTTCTTCTCTTCAATCTTCTTCTTCAGCTCCCGCTGGAGAGCGATGATCTCCTTCTCCTGACGCCAGTGCCCCTTGAGCCGGGCCGAATCCCCCTGCAGGGTGGCCAGTTCGTCAGTCACCTTTTTCAGACGCTCTTCGGCATGATGGTCATGTTCCCTTAACAGCGCCTGCTTCTCTATCTCCAGCTGGATTATCTTCCGCTCGATCTCGTCGATCTCGGTCGGCATGGAATCTATCTCGATCCGCAGCCTGGAGGCAGCTTCGTCGATCAGGTCGATCGCCTTGTCCGGCAGGAAACGGTCTGTGATGTAACGGTCAGAGAGGGTTGCTGCAGCCATGATGGCGCTATCCTTAATCCTGACCCCGTGAAACGCCTCATACTTCTCCTTCAGCCCACGCAGGATGGAGATGGTCTCCTCGATACTCGGCTCGCCGGCATAGACCTGCTGGAAGCGACGCTCCAGGGCCGCATCCTTTTCGATATACTTGCGGTATTCATTCAACGTAGTGGCGCCGATACAGTGCAACTCACCCCTTGCCAGAGCCGGTTTGAGCATGTTGGAAGCGTCCATGGCCCCTTCGGCAGCGCCGGCACCTACCAGGGTATGCAGTTCGTCGATAAAGAGGATGATCTTCCCCTCCGATTTGGCCACCTCCTTGATCACCGCCTTGAGCCTGTCCTCGAACTCACCGCGATACTTGGCTCCGGCGATCAACGCCCCCATGTCGAGTGCCACCACCCGCTTCTCCTTGAGGGTCTCCGGCACATCACCAGCCACGATCCGCTGCGCCAGCCCCTCGACAATGGCGGTCTTCCCCACCCCCGGCTCGCCGATCAGGACCGGATTATTCTTGGTTCGCCGGGAGAGGACCTGCAGTACCCGGCGGATTTCATCGTCCCTGCCGATGACCGGATCGAGTCTCCCCTGGCGGGCCAGTTCGGTAAGGTCACGGGCATATTTGGCCAACGCCTGGTACTTCTCTTCCGGGTTCTGGTCTGTGACCCGCTCCTCCCCCCTCACCTCCTTCAGGGAAGAAAAAAGGGCCTCCCGGGAGACTCCCGCTTCAGCCAGCAACCGCGCCGCGTCGCTCCCCTTTTCACCTGCCAGCCCGAGCAACAGATGTTCTGTAGAGACAAATTCGTCCTTCATTGCATCTGCCTCTTGCTGGGCCTTGTCGAGAGCCTGATTGAGCGGAGGGGAGAGATAGAGCTGCATGGTCGCACCGCTCACCTGCGGGAGTTTCTGCAGAAGCGTCTCGAGCCGGTTCTGCAGATTGGCTGGTGAGACCCCCAGCTTCTGCAGTAACGGCACCACCACCCCACCCTCCTGGCTCAAAAGAGCGGCCAGCAGATGCTCCGGATATATCGCTGAATGCCCGCGCCGGGAGGCGATACTCTGCGCCTCAGACAGCGCCTCCTGGGTCTTTATCGTCATCTTGTCAGGTCTTAACATTCCTGCTCCTTAGTAGGCAAATTTGCCTGCAATACAGCAACCGTAACAATCCTGGTAAGGAAATAATAGGTACGCCTGGCCCATGTGTCAAGTTAAGCAACGATTCTTATCCGGCGCGACCGCTGTTCAAATTGCGACATTCTGCACAGGACCGGCAAATCTTGTAATTCAGCATAGTTAGAGATATTAGCCGGGACAACTGTTCAATCCAGGTTCAGCTACACTTACTATGGTCGAAAGAAATAATATAATATTTTAAGCAAGTTACGCCTTGAGCCAGACTGGCATGTTTCTCGTAACAGAGAAGTTGAAATTGATATTGGTCAAGGAGGTGCAGCATGAAACGGATCATTTTCAGCATAATGGCAATACTGGTTCTCTCCGGCTGCAGCGAACTGCGGATCATCGGTCAGGCAGCAGTAAGGGAGTTAAAGGCTGAGGCGATCAATGTCGAATGGTCTGCCTACAACCAGCAGCAGGAGTTGGCTGAATTGCAGCTGAAGAAGAATACCATGCTGGCCAAAGCAGATACGACCAGCAAGGGGAGAAAAGCGGTCATCCCATCCTATGGGCAGAGATGGGCCCAGACCGCGCAACTACAGCAGGGTAAAGGGCTCTGGGAACGCCACTGAAAATGAGGGGAGTTCACCGGCTGAGATGATTATCCGGCAATGCCGCGCATCGCCCCGAGCGGGCAGTCGCGCAGACAGGCAGCACAGTTTCGGCATAGCTCTGGCGCGACATTCACCGCCAGCTTCCGTCTCCCCGACTGATTGAGAGTTATGAGCCCGGCACGACAGGCAGCCACGCAGCGACCGCAGCCGCTGCAGCGTTTGACATCCGCTGCCGGAGAGAGAGTAGCGGCGTCTATAACCCCAACTCCAGTTGTTTCCAGGTACAACGCTTGATTTTCGGACCAGGATAGTAGCGCGGACAGGTGGCAATAACCAATTCAGCCGGCTGTTTGCAGGCCCTGCGGCAGGAGAGGCAGAGTAGATTGGCATCTTTTGCAGGTTTTCGCATCTTGTCCCCCGTTTGGGAAACCGGGCAGGAGAGGAGTCCCCCCTCCTGCCACGCCATGGATCAGATCAAGCCAGCTTCCGTATCCAGCCGAATCGGTCCTCGATCCGGCCGTTCTGGATACCGGTAAGCGTATCGTAAAGCAGCTGGGTAAGTCTGCCGACCCCGCCATTGCCGATAGGCAAAAGCTCCCCTTTGTAGCCCAATGAACCGACCGGCGTGATTACCGCTGCCGTACCGGCACCAAAGGCCTCGGTCACCTTGCCGCTGCGGATATCGGCCAGCAGTTGGTCCACCTCGATCGGTTGCTCTGCAACGGAAAACCCTAGCGAATCGGCCAGCTGCAGCACCGAGTCGCGAGTAACACCGTTCAGGATGGAGCCGGTCAGGGGGGCGGTCACCACCTTATCCCCATAGGCGAAGAGCATGTTCATGGCCCCCACCTCCTCGATAAAGCGCCGCTTGCCGCCATCGAGCCAGAGCACCTGGTCGAACCCCTTCTTTTTAGCCTCCAGAGCCGCCTTTAAAGAGCTGGCATAGTTGCCACCGGTCTTTGCTTCGCCGGTGCCGCCGCAGACCGCCCGGACATACTGGTCCTCGACCATGATCCTGATCGGATTGAAACCGGCCGGGTAATAGGCTCCGACCGGGGAAAGTATCACATAAAAATAGAAGTGGTCGGAAGGCTTCACCCCGAGCACCGGCTCCACCGCGATCATGGTCGGGCGGATATACATGGATGTACCGCTGGAGGTGGGGATCCAGTCTCTTTCAAGCTTTACCAGCTCCTCGATCCCATGCAGGAAGAGCTCTTCCGGCAATTGCGGCATGCAGATACGTTCGGCAGAAAGGTTGAAACGCCTGGCGTTCATCTCCGGCCGGAACAGGGCGATGGTGCCATCCTCCCATTTATAGGCCTTGAGCCCTTCGAAGATCTCCTGGGCATAGTGGAAGACCAGAGAGGCGGGGTCGAGGACAAAAGGTGCATAAGGTTCGATCCGGGCATCCACCCACCCCTGGCCGGCCTTCCATTCGACCAGCAGCATCCGGTCGGTGAATATCCTGCCAAAGCCGAGCTGTGCCTCATCGGTATACTTGGGCTTCTTCTTCCCCTCCGGCAATGCCTCGATCCTGATATCCATCTGCGACAACCTCCCTATGCCGGCACTCTGCCAGCCTGATAATCTCTATTTTTGTACCACAGTACCATGTTAACGGGCAAGGTTTTTTGCCAGATTGCGCTGAAGATGGCTATATCCTCGCCGTTGTCCAACTTGGTCCCCCTGTCCGGATATTGTCATATATCTGCAATTAACCGTAATTCTTGACATTACAGTATCTAAAAGTGTATTAATGTGGCTGGTTTTGTATGCAGTCCCTTGGAGGGGCCGATGGGATGCTGGAGCGCAGGGAGAGAGAGCCGCCTTATCAGCCGGAGATGCTGATGGGGCGGCTTTTATTGATTCACAACAGCTGAAGGTGATTAACCTTTAAAGGAGTTTACGGCGTGTTGACCGGTGAAAACAAAGGGAAGATTGACAAGGTATGGAACACCTTCTGGTCCGGGGGGATTTCCGACCCGTTGCGGGTGATCGAGCAGATCTCCTTTCTGCTCTTCATCAAACGGCTGGACGATATCCACACGGCGCGGGAGAAGCAGGCCAACCGGCTGGGGAAGCCGATCAAGGAGCCGATCTTCGGGCCGGGACAGGACAAGCTGCGCTGGTCGCGCTTCCGGGAGTTCGAGGCGGAGGAGATGTTCAAGACCGTCAGCCAGGAGGTCTTCCCCTTCATCAAGAACCTGCACGGCGGCGAGGACAGTGCCTATAGCCGCCACATGAAGGATGCCATCTTCATGATCCCGACGCCGAGCCTGCTGGAGCGGGTGGTGGAGCAGATCAGCGACGTGCCGATGGAGGACCGGGATACCAAGGGCGACCTCTACGAGTACATGCTCTCCAAGCTGACCACCGCCGGCACCAACGGCCAGTTCCGCACTCCCCGCCATATCATCCGGATGATGGTGGAGCTGATGCAGCCCCGCCCCGACGACATCATCTGCGACCCGGCCTGCGGCACCGCCGGTTTCCTGGTGGCGGCCGGTGAATACCTGCGAGAGAAGCATGCCGACCTGTTTCACAACGAAGCGCAGAAGAATCACTTCAACACCAAACTCTTCAACGGTTTCGACTTCGACTCCACCATGCTGCGGATCGCCAGCATGAACATGATGCTCCACGGTGTCGAGAATCCGGCCATCGAGCGGCGTGATTCGCTCTCCAACGTTGCTGGTGACATCGCCGATGCCTACACCCTGATCCTGGCCAATCCGCCCTTCAAGGGGTCGCTGGATGAGGAGACCGTGGCCAAGGACCTGCTGCGCAGGGTCAAGACCAAGAAGACTGAGCTGCTCTTCATCGCCCTGATGCTGCGGCTCCTCAAGCCGGGCGGGCGCTGCGCGGTGATAGTGCCGGACGGGGTGCTGTTCGGCTCCAGCAAGGCGCACCTGGACCTGCGCAAGATCCTGGTGGACGGCCACAAGCTGGAGGCGATGATCTCCATGCCCTCCGGCGTCTTCCGCCCCTATGCCGGCGTCTCCACCGGCATACTGATCTTTACCAAGACCAACTCCGGCGGCACGGATCACGTCTGGTTCTACGACATGCAGGCCGATGGTTTCTCTCTGGATGACAAGCGCAATCCGGTAGAGCAGAACGATATTCCCGATGTGCTGGACCGCTGGCAAGGGCGCGACCCGGCCAAGGACAGCGACCGCACGGCCAGGGCCTTCTGCGTACCGGTGCAGGAGATCCGCGACAATAAGTACGACCTCTCAATCAACCGTTACAAGAAGGTGGAGCATGAGGAGGTGGCCTACGAGCCACCGCAGGTTATCATTGCCCGGCTGGAGGCGCTGGAGAGGGAGATTGCCGGGGAGTTGGCGGAGTTGGCCCTTCGACTCCGCTCAGGGACCGATTGATATTATGCACGATCCGTAGAAGCCCGGTGGCTGAGCGGAGTCGAAGCCAGGTGTTGATTATGCCTTTTATGTACATCCTCGAATGCATTGACGGCAGCTACTACACAGGAAGCACCAAGGATCTGGAGCGCCGTCTTTGGGAACATCAGAACGGATTGGGTGCGAACCATACAGCCAAGAGACTGCCCGTGAAGCTCGTTTACTGTGAAGAGTGCGCCCGCATTGATGACGCGTTTTATCGGGAAAAACAGGTTCAAGGGTGGAGCCGTAAGAAAAAAGAGGCATTAATGGCGAGTGATACAAATCAACTTCATCTGTTGGCTGCATGTCAAAACGACAGCGCTTCGACTTCGCTCAGCGACCGTTCTCGTGCCCGTTCCCTGAGCGGAGTCGAAGGGAACAGTGCCGGGCCGGATAACCTTGCCCGCTCGTTGAGCGGAGTCGAAACGAGCATAAAAGGGATGTCGGAATGAGTCCTTATCCTTCAGTGCCTCTCGGGGATTTGCTCAAAGTCCACTATGGAAAGGCTCTTAAAGCCGAAGAACGTGATGAAACAGGTATTTATGAAGTCTATGGTTCAAGCGGCAAAATTGGCAAGCATCACTCCGCACTGGTCAAGAGCCCGACCATAATTATTGGCCGCAAAGGCTCTGTCGGTGCAGTGAGTTATGCGCCTAATGGTGGTTGGACAATTGACACTGCTTTTTATACTGAAACCTTAGATCCCAATGCACTTGATCTTCGTTACCTTTTCTATGCACTTGACCGTGCAAAGCTTTCTCAGCATAAAATTACGACATCTATTCCAGGCTTGAATAGAGACGACATTTATTCATCAAAAATCCCTCTCCCCCCACTCCCCGAACAAAAGCGCATCGCTGCCATCCTCGACAAGGCCGATTCTAACCGGCGCAAGCGGCAGGAGGCGGTCCGTTTGACTGAGGAACTGCTGCGCTCGGTGTTTCTGGATATGTTTGGTGATCCGGTGACGAATCCGAAGGGGTGGGAAACTCGGGCGTTCGTAGAAGTTTGTGAAAACCGTTTAGGCAAAATGCTCGATGCCAACCAGCAGACCGGCGAACACCTTCGACCATACCTGCGCAATTCCAATGTAAAATGGGATCGGATTGAAACGTCTGATCTTGAGCAAATGGATTTCAATGAAAAGGATCGGAAGACGTTTTCCCTCAAGGATGGTGATGTCCTGATTTGCGAGGGTGGGGAGGTCGGCAGGGCTGCAATTTGGCGTAATCAATTGGCAGACTGTTATTTCCAGAAAGCAATTCATAGGGCACGACCGAATCAGAGTTTAGCACTTCCAGAATATGTTATGTTTTGGCTCTGGTTTATGGCAAAGAACGGCGGTTTTAAGGATCACGTTACATCAGCAACAATCGCTCATTTGACTGGTGAAAAGCTGAAGGAAATTCAGATGGCCTTGCCGCCTATCGCCATGCAGCATCAGTTTCTACGGATTTACAATTCGCTCAAAAAACTAAAGACGAGTACCAGTAAGCATTATGCAGAATCGGACACTCTGTTCAAGACTCTCCTCCAAAGCGTCTTCGAGGGGAGTTGTAGCCAAGGATCATTAAAAGCTGCTTTGGATAACCATTTTTAAAAGGAGAGCTAATATGTGGTCACTTTTCAGACCTAAAACACCACCACATCTTTCACTAGAGCAAATTAAGAAAATTGCCAAGATTCTGATAGTTGATGACAATAAGCCAGATGAATTAATGGCACATTTTCGCAAAGAAGGTTGGATGGTTAACCATCTTATGGATATTGATGCGATGCAAAACAAGCAACTTGTGAAAACTCATATTGTATGTCTTGATATAATGGGTGTCGGTAAATTGCTGGGTTTGAATAATGGGCTAGAGTTAGCCGGAGCAATAAAGAAGGTATATCCAGAAAAGAAAATAATTCTGTATTCAACGTTATCACAGCATGACATTTTCAATGACTGTGTTGATGTTGTCGACAGAAGATTAAGGAAAGAAAGTTCACTACTGCCGTTTTCATCCGCGGTTCAAGAATTATCAACAGTTACCCTCAACTGGGAAGATGCTTTAGTGCACAGCTATAATAAAATATCCCCAATTATCGGCAATTCCACATCATTTGACCAATTCAAAAAGGCTGTATCAAAGTCAACTAAGAACGGTGAAATTAATGCTGATGCTTTAGAAAAAACTCTTAAAATCAGTAAAGGCGTCGTGGATATTGTCGTTCCATTAATTAAATTTGCAATTTCGGTAAATGGATAATGAAATTCTGGGTTAAGAATAAGGATGGGTTGTGTGTCTACTCATATTCAGATGATACGGATATGCATATATGTGAACGATGCATGACCGGAAATTTCAATGGACAGTGTAGTCAAAATCGATATGCCTATAATGTTCAAAGGAATGAAATAATTTATTCATTTTGCTATGAAAAGAATGTGCCTAGTAAGCAAGTAAAGTTTCTCGCTAAAATCGCATGTCGTGGATATGAAGAAGCTTTTAAAATACAAAAGTCTTTGCAAAACGACTTTGCCTCATTTGAGTCAATTGCATTACATAATGTTAGAAAGTTAACAGCAGCAATAGGTCAGAAAGTTGATAGTATTGCGAGTGAAGTGGAGGTTTATAAGTCAGAAGATAAGATCGGTTACTTTAAAAAGAAAATCGATTTAAACAGCACTCAAGCTGCTAAAGAATTGTTGTCTATAAGAAAATCAGTCAATCAGATCGAGTTTGAATATAATGCTATTGACGCATATCGAAGCACAGATGTGATGAAAGAATCATGGTTTACTGAGCATAAGGCATTCACCATTGTTGTTATGACGTTTTATATGTATGAGCAGAATTTCAAGGAAAAGAGATTGTGGCTTGATGTTGATAAATATAACGGTTACGTAAATGTAGATTTTTCGATGGCACGATCGTCTATAAGTCAAATTTTAAGTAACGCTGTTAAATACTGTAAGCCTGAAAGCCGCATAATAGTTAGTTTCGTTGAAGAGGAGAAGTTCGTCTTCATTAAGTTTGAGATGGAAAGTCTTTATTTTTCAAATGATGAATCAAAGTATTTTGCTTTAAAGGGAAAGCGCGGAGCAAATTCAACCGGTATCCCTGGTGAAGGAATTGGCCTATTTGCAGCGTCACTTATGATGCAGCACAATGGAGGCAAACTTCTTATCAATTCCAATGAAAATACCCGGTATCAAAGTGATGGGAAGATCTACTCAACAAATGAGTTCACTTTGATATTTCAAAGGAAAACTGCAAATATGCCAGGCAGTTAAGTTTTTTGACATCGCAGAGGAGGGCGCATGTTTGACAACGAAACCCGTTGGTGGATGCTTCAGGTTCAGTACCAAGAACGGCACCCTGGACAACTGAATCTCCTATCACAGCCTTTATCAAGGAGTGAATTATTACGGCAATCTCTTGAAATGATCCCAACGAGCATACGCTCGAATCGGGGCGATCAGACTTGGGGACTTGCTGATCTTGTTCATTCTGGTTCTGAAGTCATTGCGGCTGAACTTACCGTCCGGCCTCCCTTAGGTCGTATTGCTGAGGAACCACGGCCAGGTGTGCTTGAAGGTGCACGAGAACCGAGATTTTTTACTCCCGTCGTAGTTCATATTCCAATGCAAATTATCGTAGTTCATCGTGCATCTGATGTTTCAAGATTTGCTCGGTCAGCGAAAGCCTTCGCCACTGTCTTTTATGAGCTGCTTGATGACGCTCTCCGAAGGCTTGAAATGGACCAACATTACGTCTTGGAAGTTGAACCAATCGCCAAGACTGGTTCATTTGTAGAGTGGTTTAACAGCCTTGATCATCTCGATAGAATCATAGTCCATTACGTTGGGCCTAATCTTCCTGCCAGGCCGGGCAGTTTGGTGCAATCAATTCGGGATACTGCTAATTCATTCCGTAAATCTCTCCGTTCCGAAACTGTCGACCTTATTGCCAATGAACCTAAACTTGAACAGGCTGATGTAGAGGAGCTTGATCAGGCCGTAGCCGATAGAAGGCTACGCATGAGAGCCAGGGGGACCAGAACTAAAATTGGTACGAACTGGAGCAGCAGCGTGCGACCCGAAGCTGAGACGGCGATCATACCGCTGGTTGAAGAGGAGCTTGCAGAACCGAGCAATCTATCTGAAAAAATCAAAGGTTATCTGGAAAAGTATTTCGGAGATCGGTATCGATAAATGTTAACTCGAACGGAACCTAACGTATCAATTTTGCGGGATCTAATTTATGCTGCTTTCGTCGCAAGTCTTACTCTTGGGGCATGGGTGGGCGTTTTTACATGGTTTGGGAATTCCTCCAAATTGGATACAGGTTTTATAACCTTGCTTGGCGGTGTTCTAGCCGTTTCCGGGTTACTGTTTCGGCAGTACATGTTTAAAGAGGTTCTTGATTACCTGAAAGCCTGGGAAAAATTGAGCAATTTATTGCGTGAAATAATTGAAAATGCTTCGAAGCAAGGACACGATAAAAATACCCATATCAAAGATTTTATTTCACAAGAAACACTAGCCCATAAGTACAGCAAGTACATCCGCCGCGAACTTGCTCTTGTACCGATAGTTCCGATCATCTTGATATTTCTTTATGGGTGCGCACTCCTTTCTGAAAGATCCCTCCTCCTTAGAGAAATATGCATATTTTTAATGATTCATTTGGTCTCTTACCTGGCTATCGCTGCAGTTACTTCTACAAGTCTAGCATGTGCTTATCCTGATCTTGAAAAGATGATTGCCGAGTTAGAAACGCTTCGTAGTGAATTGGAGCCAACAAAACAGGTGTCTTGATAAACGGAGTACCAATGTCCAACTTCACTTCCCTCACCCCCAACTGGCCCGACCTCTACGCCACCGCCTGTGAGGCCGAGCAGAACGTGGCTTCGACTCCGGGTTCGACTCCGCTCACTCTACAGCTCAGCCACCAGGCTTCGATCAATAGTGGTCCGCTCAGCCACCGGGTATTAAAGCCGTACAACTCTACCCTTGACCTTCTCATGTCCATAACGTACAATTTGTACAAATGGAGGTTGTCATCATGACCAAAATATCAACAGCAGAAGCCCGCAACGATTTCGCCGATGTCATCAACCGGGCATCGTTCGGCAAGGAACGCTTTGTCCTGACCCGGCGAGGCAAAAAACTGGTAGCAATTGTACCGGTCGAAGACCTGGAGCTTCTCGAAGAGATGGAAGACCGAATGGACGTTGAAGCAGCCAAGGCAGCCCTGGCAGAATCCGACGAGCGGGTTTCGTATCAGGATTTGCGCCGTGAGCTGGGGCTTAAATGACCTATCGGATTGAGCTGACCAAGGGGGCGGAACGTGATTTAAAGGCTGTTCCCAAGCCAGTGTTGAAACGGCTGGATGCCTGCATTCTTGGACTGGTAGACGATCCGCTGCCGCCGGGAGTAAAAAAGCTCAGGAACAGTGACGGTCTGTACCGTGTGAGAGTAAGCGATTACCGGATAATCTACCGCATTGAGCAGGACATTTTGACTGTTTTGGTTGTTAAGATAGGCCACCGGCGAGAAATTTATCGTTAGCATCAATTGTCTTTTTCAATGATATTCTGGAGGGGTAGTGTCCAATTTCACCTTCCTCACCACCAACTGGCCCGACCTCTGCGCCACCGCCCGCGAGGCGGAGCAGAACGTGGCTTCGACTCCGGGTTCGACTCCGCTCACCCTACAGCTCAGCCACCGGGCTTTGTGCCACCAAATCAGCTGCTTCCTCACCCGCCGCACGTTGGAGATCGCCGTCAAGTGGCTCTATGCCAATGATTCCTACCTGAAGGAATGCCCGTTATGAGTGTTGAGAAAAGCGATATCGTCATCTATCAGTCTGAAAGCGGCGCCGCATCCCTTGAAGTCCACCTCGATCATGAAACGGTATGGCTGACTCAAAAGCAGATGTCGGTTCTGTTTGGTAAAGATGTTCGTACCGTCAATGAGCACATCAGGAATATCTTCAAAGAGGAAGAGCTAGATGAGCTTTCAGTTATCCGGAAATTCCGGATAACTGCCGCAGACGGCAAAAGCAATGTGCATAAAATGTATTTTGCTTTTTCCGACACATTCAATTCTTTGAATAGTGAGCATGTTTATGACTGAGGGATTCATCCCGCCCCATGGCGGTTATCAGAAACTGCTTTCCTACCAGAAATCCGAGATCGTCTATGACGCCACAATCTATTTTTGCGACCACTTTATTGATCGCCGTAGCCGCACCCATGACCAGATGGTACAGGCGGCTCGCTCCGGCAAACAGAACATTGTCGAAGGGAGCATGGCTTCCGGCACTTCAAAGGAGATGGAAATCAAGCTGACCAATGTCGCCCGGGCCAGCCAGGAAGAACTGCTGGCGGACTATCGTGATTTTCTGAGAACGAAAGGTCATCAGATTTGGGATAAGGAGAGTAAAGAGGCAAAGTTCGTGAGAGGGCTTGGGAAAAGCCAGACTAATGGGACATCTGGGACCAATACGACAAAAATGTCTTCTGAGTCAAATATGTCTCATGAGTCCTATGAGATTTACAAGCCGTTCATTGAGACTCGACCTCCTGAGGTGGTGGCTAATATCATAATCTGTCTGATTCATCAGACCAACTATCTGCTCGACCGGCAATTGAAACAGCTTGAAGCGGCATTTCTCAAGGAAGGCGGTCTGCGTGAGCGGATGACCCGCGCTCGCCTTGATTCGCGAAAGAAGGGGCACCGATGAGCAACTTCACCTTCCTCACTCCCAACTGGCCCGACCTCTACTCCACAGCCATTGAAGCGGAGCAGAACGTCAACAGCGCCCCGCGGACCAGCTGCTTCTACACCCGTCGCTCGCTGGAGATCGCCGTCAAGTGGCTCTATGCCAATGATTCTTTTCTCAAGAAACCTTATAGCGACAACCTGGCCGCCCTGATCCATGAACCGACCTTCCGGGAGAACCTTGAACCCTGCCTCTTCCCCAAGATCCTCACCATCCAGAAGATCGGCAACCTGGCCGTCCACAGCGACAAACCAATCAGCAACAGCGACTCCCTCCATGCACTCAAGGAACTCTTCCACGTCCTCTACTGGCTGGCCCGCAGCTACTCCCCTGATGCAAAGAACATCGGCAAACAGTCCTTTGACATCAATAAAATCCCGCAAAAGGACAGCGCAGTTGCCGACAGGAACGCCGAACAGCTGGCCAAGCTGCAGGCCGAAGCGGCGGAGAACGATGCCCGACTGGCCGCCAAGGATGCCGAGCTGGCCCGGACGATCGAAGAGATTGCCGCACTGAAGGCAAAGATCCGGTCGTACAAGGAGGCTAACAGCAAGAGACCGGACGACCACGATTACAGCGAGGCGGCCACCAGGGATTACTTCATCGACCTGCTGCTGCGGGAGTCGGGCTGGGACCCGCACGGGACCGATGTGGCGGAGTATCCGGTGGTCGGCATGCCCAACGACAAGGGGGAAGGCTTTGTCGATTACGTCCTCTGGGGGGATGACGGCCTGCCGCTGGCAGTGGTGGAGGCGAAACGGACCAGGAAAGACGCTCATGCCGGCAGACAGCAGGCAAAGCTTTACGCCGACTGCCTGGAGAAAATGAAGGGGCAGCGGCCGCTGATCTTCTTTACCAACGGCTACGAAACCTGCCTCTGGGACGACCTGAACTATCCCCCCCGCCGGCTAGCTGGGTTCTACAAGAAGGACGAGCTGCAACTCCTCATAAATCGTCGCACCAGCATGAAAGAGATCGCCATAACTCCGATCAACAAAGCGATTGTCGAGCGCTACTACCAGCACGAAGCGATCCGCAGGGTCGGCGAGGACCTGGAGAAGCGAAAATTACGCAAGGCGCTATTGGTGATGGCCACCGGCACCGGCAAGACCCGCACCGTCATCGCCCTGATCGAACTGCTGCAGAAGTGCAACTGGATCAAGCGGGTGCTCTTCCTGGCCGACCGCAACGCCCTGCTGACCCAGGCCGGCAACGCCTTCAAGGAGCATCTCCCCCACTCCAGCCCGGTGGATATCACCAAGATCAAGGACGACACCACCAGCCGCATCGTCCTCTCCACCTATCCGACCATGATGAACAGCATCGATGAGGCCAAGGGGAGCAACAAGCGCTTCAGCCCCGGCCATTTCGACCTGATCGTCATCGATGAGGCCCACCGCTCGGTCTACCAGAAGTTCCGCGCTATCTTCGAGTATTTCGACGCCCTGCTTCTGGGGCTGACCGCCACGCCGCGCTCCGAGGTTGACCGCAACACCTATGGACTGTTCGAACTGGAGAAGGGGGTGCCCACCTACTACTACGAGCTGGGGCAGGCGGTGAGCGACGGCTTTCTCGTGCCGCCGCGGGCGCACTCGGTGCCGCTCAAGTTCCAGCGGGAGGGGATCAAGTACAACGAGCTCTCCGAGGATGAGCAGCTGGAGTATGAGGAGAAGTTCTGGGACGAGGAAAACGGTGGCATGCCGGAACAGATCGATCCGCCTGCCCTGAACAACTGGCTGTTCAATAAGGATACGGTGGACAAGGTGCTAGAGCACCTGCTGCGCTACGGCCTCAAGGTGGAGGGGGGTGACCGGCTGGGGAAGACGATCATCTTTGCCAAGAACCACAACCACGCCCTCTTCATCCAGGAGCGCTTCGACAAGAATTACCCCCACTTGAAGGGGCACTTCTGCCGGGTCATCGACAACTACGCCACCTATGCCCAGGATCTCATTGATAGCTTCTATGTGAAGGCGAGCGACCCGACCATTGCCATCTCGGTGGACATGCTCGACACCGGCATCGACGTGCCGGAGATCGTCAACCTGGTCTTTTTCAAGCTGGTCCGCTCCAAGACCAAGTTCCACCAGATGATGGGGCGCGGCACCCGGCTCTGCAAGGAGCTGTTCGGGCCTGGGCAAGACAAGGAGTGCTTCTACGTCTTCGACTACTGTCAGAACTTCGAGTTTTTTGCCGAAAACCCGGAAGGGGTGGAGAGTGTGGTGCAGGAGTCGCTAAGGAAAAAGATCTTCAAACAGCGGCTGCAGTTGCTGGTCTCCTTGCAGCAGCCAGACTATCCTGCCACCACGGAGGAGAAAGCTCTGCAAGATGACCTGACAGGTTCCCTGCACGGTGAGGTAAGCCTGATGAATCCGGACAACTTCATTGTCCGCCCTCATCGGAGACATCTGGAAAAGTACGGTAAAAAAGAACAGTGGCAAAAGCTGACGCCGGAAGACCAGTTGGAGCTCAACCTGCATCTGGCCGGGCTGCCGGCTGAGCTGCCGCAAGAGGACGAAACAGCCAAACGCTTTGACCTGCTGATGCTCAACTTGCAACTGGCTCTGCTGGAGAAGTCCAGCTCATTTGATCGTTTAAGGGAAAAGGTTACGGAAATTGCCTTCCGCTTGGAAGGGAAAGGAACAATTCCGATGGTGGCGGCGCAGATGGAGCTGATCCTCGATCTGCAGACACAGGACTACTGGAGCGGCGTTACTCTGCCGATGCTGGAGCAGGTGCGAGTCCGGCTGAGGGATCTGGTCAAGTTTCTGGACAAGGGAGAAGTGAAGATCGTCTACACTGACTTTATCGACACCATCGGAGACCATACCCCGGTATTTATTGCCGACTACGCCAGCGCCGAGGAGATGCGCCAGTACAAGCTGAAGGTGGAGCGGTTCATTCACGACCATTGCGATCACATCACCATCAACAAGCTGCGCCTGAACCGGCAGATCACCAGACAGGACCTGGCAGAACTGGAACGGCTGCTCTTCGCTTCGGAAGAAGTGGGAAGCCGAGAGCGCTTCGAAAAGGTTTTCGGCCAGCAGCAGAGCCTGGGGATGTTCATCCGCCGCCTTGTGGGGCTGGACCGGGAAGCGGCCATAGAGGCCTTCGGTGAGTTTTTAAACGCCTCGACCTACTCTGCCACCCAGATCCGCTTCATCGAGCAGATCATCAGCTATCTGACCAAAAACGGCGCCATGGATCCCGGGCTGCTATACGAACCGCCATTTACCGATCTGCACGACGAAGGAGTTGATGGCGTTTTCGGAGACACCGGAGCAACTAGGATCGTACATCTGCTGCGGGAGATCGAGCAGCGTGCAGCTGTTTAAGGGGATCAATCGGTTGACTTGCTATGGGGCATGACGCAGACTTGACTCATATATACATAACTGATATATTGTATATACAAAATGGAGGGACTACCCATGACAGCGACAATGACATCAATCCGGCTGGATACCGATCTGGCCGACGAGGCCGCACATATCCTGGGGGTGAAGAGCAGAACTGAAGCGGTGCATCTCGCCCTGCGGGAAATCGTCGCCATGCAGAAATTCAAGCGCCTCATGGCAAAGAATGCCGGAAAACTGAAGTTCGAGGGAGCTGGTGAGTAATTTCATCATCTTCGATACTTCAATCTTCATCGACCATTTGCGGAGCAACTGTCATGCCGAGCGGCTCGATGCCATCAACGGCCTGATCAGGACATCTGCCGTCGTACTGGCCGAACTTTGGCGCGGCGCAACAAAACCGGCGGAAAAGGCTTTTCTGAAGGAACTGCAAAAGAATCATCCTACCCTTACACCATCTGAAAAAAACTGGCTGGAATCGGGAGAAATACTCGGTAAAATCTATGCCGACAAGGGGTACTCCCCGCAGAAAATGCGTGATCTGCATTTCGACCTGCTGATCGCCCTTACTGCACGCAGCCATGGTGCCAGACTTATCACTGCCAACCGGGCAGATTTCGAATTGATCCAGAGCTACCGCACATTTTCGCTGGAGATCTGGTAGGAAGATAACAGAGCATCTGTTCACATCCGCATACCTCATGGTTAATCTCAAAACATCCATTAAAACAATATAATAAGCATGTTTAGTGACAACGGTATATACTGATTATATAGAGCATTTTTTATGGATTTTCTGCAATGACGCTGGATCTGACTGTTCCGGAGGGAGAGAGGATGGATCTCCATGGATACCATCTACTATCTGCACTGCCGCCACTGTGGCGAGCCGCTTGCTGATCACAGCGACCCTTACTGCCCACCCTGCAATATCTACCTCTGTTATCGAGCCATGCCTTACCTCCTCGGGATGATCCTGACCGGGCACCTTGCTACTGATCTGGCCACGGCAGGACCGTCGACCATGGAGCTGGTGGATGAGCTCGGCTATGGCTACGAAGACGAGCGGCTTCTTGTCTGGGAATGATCCGAGCCAAAAATATGCGGAGT
The DNA here is from genome assembly GCA_964649725.1 of uncultured Geobacteraceae bacterium. Taxonomy (GTDB): domain Bacteria; phylum Desulfobacterota; class Desulfuromonadia; order Geobacterales; family Geobacteraceae; genus CAZYTM01. The sequence goes on from CAZYTM010000006.1 coordinate 98,692, forward strand.
GCGCGAGGTGGAAATGCCAGACTTTAAGTTGAATTCCCCCCCTTGCATTTTTTTAAATTTATTGTTATATATAATTAGCACTCAATAGTTGAGAGTGCTAATACAAAAAATGTTACGGGGGTAGATTCTCCATGAACATGACGATGCCGGTAGTAGCAGACAGCATGAACCTTTATCTGGCCGAGATCAGGAAGTTCCCGCTCCTCTCCGCCGAGGAGGAGCATCTGCTGGCAGTGAAGTTTTATGAAGAGAAGGATCTGGAGGCGGCCCACCGGCTGATCACCTCGAACCTCCGCTTTGTCGTCAAGATCGCTGCCGAATACCGGAGCTACGGCCTGAAGATGCTCGACCTGGTCCAGGAGGGGAATATCGGCCTGATGATGGCGGTGAAGAAGTTCAATCCCCATAAAGGGTTCCGCCTCATCTCCTATGCCGTCTGGTGGATCAAGGCCTATATCCAGAATTATATCGTCTCGGCCTGGAGCCTGCTGAAGATCGGCACCACCCAGGCGCAGAAGAAGCTCTTTTTCAAGCTGAATCAGGCCAAGAATGCCATCCGCAGCATGACCGGTGCCGACGACCTGGAGGCGACCGCCCTCTCCCTCGACGTCAAGGAGTCCGAGGTGGAGGAGATGGACCTGCGCATGCGCGGGGAGTCTTCGCTCGATGCCGAGGTCACCGATGGTGACAGCTACACACTGCTGGAAGGCCTTGCCGACGACCGCCAGAACCAGGAGGAACTCTATCTGGCCGTTGAGGAGTCGCAAAACCTGAACAGGGAGATATCCCGGGCCATGACCAGGCTTAACGACAAGGAGCGCTATATCATCGAGCAGCGTGTTACTGCCGAAGAGCCGTTGACGCTGCAGGAGATCGCCGACCATTTCTCTATCTCCAGGGAGCGGGTCCGGCAGATCGAAGAGAACGCCCTGCGCAAGATGAAGGAGCTGCTCATCGCCTATAGTCCAGTAGCGGCATGAACCCCGCGGCAACTTATTTTCCGGCTGCAGGAGTAGGGAGATGCTGAGCAGCGGGCAGCAGGCGCGCTACCAACGTCACCTGATGCTCCCGGAGGTCGGTGCCGCAGGGCAGGAGAAGTTGCTGGCGGCCAAGGTCCTGGTAATCGGTGCCGGCGGACTCGGTTCGCCGGCACTTTACTATCTTGCCGCAGCCGGAGTCGGCTGTATCGGGATAGTCGACAACGACCGGGTGGAGATATCCAACCTGCAGCGACAGATCCTCCATCAGACAGCTGACATCGGCAAGGAGAAGGTTCTCTCTGCCGCAGCCAAGCTCGCCCCCCTCAACCCTGACGTCCGGCTGGTAACAGATGCGACAATGGCTACTGCCGACAACCTGGCAGAGCTGGCGAGCGGTTACGATTTCATTATCGACGCCACTGATAACTTTACCGCCAAATTCCTTATTAACGACACCTGCATCCAGCTCGGCATCCCCTATTCCCACGGCGGCATCCTCCGTTTTGCCGGCCAGACCATGACCGTCATCCCCGGCGAATCCTCCTGCTACCGCTGCATCTTTCCCGAACCCCCCGACCCTGTCACTGCCCAGTGCTGCGCCAAAGACGGTCTGCTCGGCGTCCTCCCCGGCATCATCGGCACCATCCAGGCGGCCGAAGCGCTGAAATACCTGCTCGGCCTGGGCGATCTGCTCTGCGACCGGCTCCTCACCTTTGATCTGCTGAAGATGCGCTTCCGCGAAATACCCCGGCGCAAAAACCGGGCATGCCCAATCTGCAGCACCAGTGTATCAACTCGCTAAGAAAACAGCCTGTTCTGCAACGCACTTATAACTAGTATCCATCCGGTGTTTGCGGATGAACACTAACGCAACCGATTCGATCCGCTTGATGAATGCAATTGACAATCGGCCATGCCTAATTTATAACTCATGGAAAGAGTTGAGGATTAATGCAATGACAACATTTGACGACATAAACCGGATACTGCACGAACATCTCGATGAGCTTCGTCATGACTATGGCGTCGCTCAGCTTGGAGTGTTCGGCTCGTTCGCGCGCGGCCAACAACAGGAAGAGAGCGACCTTGATCTGCTGGTGGAGTTTACCCGGCCGGTCGGCTTCGTCTCCTTTATCAAGCTTGAGAAGCATCTGCAGGAGATGCTCGGCAGAAGAGTAGACCTTGTAACCAAGAAGGCACTGAAACCCTACATCGGCGAGCATATTCTGGCAGAGGTCCGCTATGTCGCCTAAGAGGGAAGTCCGTGACTACCTGAACGACATTCTTTCCTCAATTGCCGATATTCGCCTGTTTACCTCCGGCATGACATTCCCTCAGTTTACCTCGGACAGAAAAACCGTTAACGCAGTTATCCGGGCTTTGGAGATCATCGGCGAAGCGACCAAGAAGATTCCTGCTGATATCCGCGAAGGCCATCCTGATCTTCCCTGGAGCGAGATCGCGGCCATGCGGGACAAGCTCATCCATGAGTATTTCGGGGTAGATCTGGAGATTGTCTGGGAAACTGTACAGAGTGATCTGAATCCGCTTGAGAAGGCTCTGCAGGTGGTGCTTGAGAAAATTGGACGCCCAGTGCAAGCAGGTTAGTTGTACAGTTAAAAGGGTGCAACTGTCAGGTGAGAGCTTGCGGCGACACAAATCCGTTGACAAAAACCGCCCTCTGCCGTATTCTTCATGAAAATTAAATAGAAGCTTTCTTATCTAGAGTGGTGGAGGGACAGGCCCTGTGAAACCACAGCAACCGGCTCATTGGAGCGTCAGGTGCTAATTCCTGCCTTGTGGCAAAGATGAGAGAGGCGCTGTCCAGACAACAATGTCCAAAGCCCTTTCTCAGCAAGAGAGAGGGCTTTTTCATTTATCACCAGGCAACTGATTCTGGAGCAGCATGTATAATGGCATAGTGGAGCAAAAGTCGATCACCTTCGACACCGAACTGCGGCTGGAGAGCGGCCGGATCCTCGGGCCGATCACGCTCGTCTACGAGACTTATGGCGAGCTGAACGCCGACTGTTCGAATGCCATCCTGGTCGCCCACGCCTGGACCGGCAGCGCCCATCTGGCCGGGAAATATGCCGACGACGAGCAGAAGGCCGGCTGGTGGGATGCCATTGTCGGCCCTGGGCGGCTGCTGGACACCGACCGCTACTGCGTCATCTGCAGCAATGTGATCGGCTCCTGTTACGGTTCCACCGGCCCCACCTCGATCAACCCCCGCACCGGCAAGCGCTACAATCTCTCCTTCCCGGTGGTGACGGTGCGCGACATGGTCAGGGCGCAGAAGCTCCTTATCGACCAGCTCGGCATCAAGAGACTGGTAACGGTTCTTGGTGGCAGCATGGGGGGGATGCAGGCGCTGGAGTGGGCGACCCAGTACCCTGACAATATCGCCTCGGCCATCGTCCTGGCCACTTCCCCCCGCCCCTCGGCCCTGGCTATCGCCATGAATGCAGTGGCCCGCTGGTCGATCTTCAACGATCCGACCTGGAAGAAGGGGGAGTACAAGAAGAATCCGAAGGACGGGCTGGCGCTGGCGCGGGGGATCGGCCACATCACCTTTCTCTCCGACGAATCGATGACCGCCAAGTTCGGTCGCCGCTTCTCGGCCAAGGACGGCCTGTTCGACTTCTTCGGCCAGTTCGAGGTGGAGCGCTACCTCTTCTACAACGGCTACAACTTTGTCGACCGCTTCGACACCAACTCCTTCCTTTACCTGGCCAAGGCGCTCGACCTCTACGATGTCGCCTGGGGTTGCGAAACGCTGGAAGAGGCCTTTGCCCCGGTGACGGCACCGCTGCAGTTCTTCGCCTTCACCTCGGACTGGCTCTATCCCCCCGCCCAGACCGAAGAGATGGTGACCGCCCTAAACAACCTCGGCAAACCGGTGGAGTATCACCTGATCGAGTCATCCTACGGCCACGACGCCTTTCTCCTCGAACATGAGACCTTTGCGCCACTGGTGCAGGATTTGCTGGCGAAACTATAGCGCTGAGCATTTATGAAAAATCTGACCAAGGTAATGATAAATAGCAGTGAATTTCTTTCAATAACAAGAAAACCGCCACTATCAAGGGAGTTCTTGGCAAGAAGGATGGCAAACTAGTTTTTACGGACTTGCAAGATATCAAATAGCAATTGGTTGAACTTATACCATCACCATCAAAATTAATGACTGAGTTCCATAATGCCTTGTCTCTACAAAGAGTCAGGGCATTATTTATATCTATCTTCATAATTATATTGACTTGAAAACACCTCATACCACAAGCTAAATATTGAATTTTCCCATCTTGACAAAATAACCAGATTGGTTAATATGAATCATGGAGAAAAGGACTTCCCACTATAGCCTGAATGAGATAAAAAGCATCGTCGCAGAGAAGGGAATTGCTTCCTTCAGCAGGACCGCCCTCAATAACGGCATTGCCATGGGGCTTAGACCTGCGGAGATGGTTGCCGTAGTACTTGACCTTACAGCCGGTGACTTCTACAAGTCAATGACCACTTATCACGATCATACTCTCTGGCAGGATGTATACCGTGCCAGGACACTGGTCGGAAAAACCGCTTACATCAAGGCGACCCTCCATGGCGGATCGGTCATCATCCAGTTCAAAGAAAAATAGGATAAAGCGATGGGTAAAAAATTACAGTGTATGAGTTGCGGTTTTAAAGGGTTGACAAGGGATGAAAATCGCACTGAATCCATTACCTATGATTGCCAATCGATAACTCTTAGCGGTCTAACCGGATGGTTCTGCCCGGAATGTGGTGACGGACACTTTGACAAAAAGAGCAGCCAGAGATATTCGGTAGCTGGCGATGAACTGATTTTGCTTGTCCGTGAACAAAGGAGCAAAGAGATCCGGCGTATCCGGCGCAAACTGGGACTCACTCAGAAGGAAGCTGCTGCCATCTTCGGTGGCGGGGTAAATGCATTCTCCCGTTACGAGCGGGGGGAGATAGAACCGCACACCTCGACTCAGAGGCTCCTGCAACTGCTCGACAGACACCCTGAACTGCTCGAAGAGATCCGGCGGGCCGCCTGAAATGTTGCTTAGACCTTGACACTAAATTATTCCTATAATCAAAATAGCTGTCATCCCAACCTATCCGGCAGTTAACATCCGCGCAAAAATGTGTATACTGTTACGCTGAACGCCTTACCAGAGGCAAGCGCTGAATAGAGCGAGGAGTAGACCTATGCGGACCGCAGCAGCAACTGCCGGCGCCTCCAGGAGCGCCAACCGGAGCTGGCTCCGAAAAGAGATGAACCCCTATTTCTTCATCTCCATGCGTGATGAACCAGAGGCGCTGGATATCCTGGAACGGCAGCTTAACACCCTGCGCCACAACCGCCGGCTGCTCCTGGCAGACCGCGACAAGAGCCTGATCACGGCGCTGGTCAACTCCCCCGGTTCGCTCTACGACACCCTCAAGCATATCCAGGAGCGGGAGATATCCTATGCCATGATCACCCACTCGGAAGGTCCGCTCCCCTTCAGCGAGAAGACCCTGGAGATCCAGCGCTTCGAATTCGAGCGGAAGAGCAACCAGGATATCCTTGCCGGCAAGGGGGTAGAAGTGCCTGCGGCGATCAGGAACCGGGTCCGTGCCGCACTGCGACTCAACTTCCCTGACTTTGACCTGCGCAATTTCGAGCGGCTGCTGCAGACACTCTGGCTGAATAACGAGAGTTACCTCCGGATCTCACCACCATTGCGGGTAGCGCAACTGCTCCGTCTCTGGCAGCGGAGCAACCAGAACGGCGGGCTTTATCTTGACCTGGAACCGATGCAGAAAGGCCGGGAGTCGAGGGTCCTCTTCGCGGTCGGCAACCCACCCCAGCGCGATTTCCTGCTCCAGGTGATGGAGGTCTTCAACCGGCTCGGCCTCGGGGTTAACCGCGCCTACTGCCTTACCATCAGCAACGGTATCCACCCCTATTTTCTCGGCACCTTCTATGTCCGCCGTCGAGACGGCGGAGTGCTGGAGCGGTCATCCGAGCTCTATGCCCGCCTGCAGCAGGAGCTCTCCATCACCCAGGTGCTGGCGACCCGCTCCCATACCTATCGCGAATTCGTCACCACCGGTCTGATGAGCGGCAACGACGCAGCTCTGATAAACGCCTTCATCGCCTTCTGTCATACCTCTTTAGCCCATAACCAGCCGGACCGGTTCGGTCTTGAGGATGTGCAGAGCGCTTTTAATGCCCATCCCGAGATCGCCCTGCAGCTGGTGAAGCTCTTCAGCTGCCGCTTCGAACCGGGGATAACCGACCGGGACAAGCGCTATGGGGAGATCCTGGCCGAGACCGCGCAGGCCGTGACAGACTACAATACCGGCCATGGCTACCTAGATGATATCCGCCGGACCATCTTCCGCTGCTGCCTCACCTTCATCCGCCATACCCTGAAGAGCAACTTCTATGTCCGGGAGAAACAGGCCCTCGCCTTTCGCCTCGATCCCGCCTACCTGGCTGATCTCGCTCCGGAGGCAACGGCCGATCTCCCCCAGAGCGTACCGTTTCGCGTCACCTTTTTCTTCAGCCGCTTCGGCTTCGGCTACCATATCGGCTTCTCCGACATCGCCCGCGGCGGCTGGCGGACCATCATCGCCCGCACGCCGGATGACTTCGTCACCAATGCCAACACCCTCTTCCGGGAGAATTTCGTGCTGGCCAACACCCAGCACCTGAAAAACAAGGATATCTACGAAGGGGGCTCCAAGCTGGTACTGCTCCTCGATGCCGCCGACCTGCTGCGGGGCCGGGAGAGGGAACTGGAGACCTGGCGGCTCTACAAACTGCAGTATGGCGTGGCCAATGCCTTCCTCGATATCTTTGTCACCAGTAACGGCGTGGCCAGCCACCCGGCAGTGGTCGACTACTACCGTGAGGATGAGCCGATCGAACTGGGACCGGACGAAAACATGCACGACGAGATGATCGAGACCATCGCCAGAATGTCGCAGCGGCGCGGCTATCTGCTCGGCATCGGCATCATGTCGAGCAAAGAGGTGGGGATCAACCACAAGGAGTATGGGGTGACCTCCACCGGCGTCGTCACCTTTGCCGAGATCACCATGGCCGAACTCGGCATCGACATCCGCCGCGACCCTTTTTCCGTCAAATTTACCGGTGGTCCCAACGGCGATGTGGCTGGCAACGCGCTACGGATCATGCTCGACCGCGCACCGCAACTGCGTATCGTGCTGATCCTCGACGGCACTGCGGCTATCCACGACCCTGCCGGCATCGACCATGGCGAACTGCGCAAGCTTATCCTGGCGCGTGACCTGGACTGCTTCAAGCCAGAGGCGCTGCATCCGGGGGGGGTCATCCTCTTCCGCACCGGCAGTCGTATGGATGGGCTGCGGGAGCTCTATCGCAAGGTGACCAGGAGCGACAGCGGGCTGCAGGAGGAGTGGATATCCACCGATGAGTTTTCCCGCGACTATGGCAAACTGATCTTCACTGTCCCGGCCGACCTCTTCATCCCGGCCGGCGGCCGGCCCGAGACCATTGCCGAAAGCAACTGGGAGGAGTTCTTGCAACCGGACGGCAGACCTTCGGCGCGGGCCATCGTCGAAGGGGCGAACTCCTTCATCACCCCCGGGGCCCGAATCGAGCTGCAGCAAAGAGGGGTGCTGATCATGCGCGACGCTTCGGCGAACAAGTGCGGTGTCATCTCCTCCTCCTACGAGATCATCGCCAATCTGCTCCTCTCCGAGCAGGAGTTCCTGGCGGAGAAGGAGCGCTATGTGGCCGACGTGCTGGAGATCCTGAGCAAACGTGCCGCTGACGAAGCACGGCTGATCCTCCGGCGGCGGCGGGAAGAGCCCAACCTCCTCTGCACCGATATTTCCGACCAGATAAGCAGCGAGATCAACGCCCACTACGCCAGGCTCTTCAGATATTTCCAGGAACGGCCGGAGCTGAGCCGCCAGCCACTTTACCGTCGGGCCATCCTCAACCATCTGCCGCGCATGCTGCGGGAGGAACCCCGCTACCGGCAACGGCTGAAGCGATTACCGCAGAAGTATATCTCGGCCATCCTGGCGGCCGAGATCGGCTCCTCGCTGGTCTACCAGGAGGATGAGCAGGCTGATTTCGAGAATACCCTGCGACTGCACCTGACCAGGAATTTCCCGGCCGACTGAACGGTCTCAAGAGGTCAAACAGCTTGCCTGCTACTGTCATACATGCTATGAATGGGGAAATCCCCAGAGGAATCTCCCCATGATCGTAACCATCCTTGGCAGCGGCACCTCCACCGGGGTACCGATGGTCGGCTGCCGCTGCCCTGTCTGCACTTCACCAGACCCACGGGACAAACGGACCCGGGCCTCGATCCTGGTGGAGACAGAGGGGCGCTTCATCCTCGTCGACACCTCCACCGATCTGCGCAAACAGGCGATCCGGGAGAATATCCCGCATATCGATGCAGTCCTCTTCACCCATACCCATGCCGACCATATCCATGGCATAGACGACCTGCGCGGCTTTCATTTCATCCACCGCCGGGTCATCCCCTGTTTCGGCAGCAAGGAGACCATGGCAACCCTCACCGGCAAATTCGGCTACATCTTCGACGGATTGCCCTCTGCCGACTATTCGCCGCTATTACAGGCGCAGACCGTCAATGGACCTTTCGAGCTGTTCGGCTGCACCATCGTGCCGGTGCCGCTCATCCATGGCAACGGGGTTGCCACCGGCTACCGCTTCGGCAACATGGCCTACCTGACCGACTGCAGCGCCATACCGGCAGACTCCCGGCAACTTTTGGCCGGTCTCGACCTGCTGATCATCGACGCGCTCCGCTATACCCCGCACAGCAATCACCTGCATATCACCACCGCACTTGAGATGATCGCCTTGTTGCAGCCGCAACGCGCGATTTTGACCCATCTGAGCCATGAGGTCCCTTACCGGGACGGAGCAAAGCTGCCGGCCGGGGTGGAGTTCGCCTTTGACGGTATGCGCCTGACATTTGCGTAAAAAGCTTGAATTTATGTTGCAGTGCAGTATTATAGGAAGACCCTAATTTCGGGATGGAACCGATGCAAAAAGATATACGGCTGCATGGTTATATTGACGAACATATAGAATATTTCGCCATTGCCGCCGGCGCCGATGCCCACAAACGCTACTTCTTCAATGTCGATCAGACCGACGACGGCGAACTCCGTTTCTTCTCCCCCGGCAACGAGTTCATCATGCACCGGGACGGCGTCAGCCATCGCGGCAACGGCGGCTCCTTCTGCGAATACATGTTCGGTGTCGACCAGCCGATAGCCGATCTCGCCAAGGGGGATGTCATCAACCGGCTGGTCATCTATGGCGCCCGCTACGACCATGAAAGCAGCAGTCTGAAATTCAGCGAGCGGACTGACGGTTCTCTCTCCTACGAAAAGATCTTTTTCGAAGGGAACGCCATCTGCAACTACTTCTACTTCATCAACTCGGCCAAGATCAGCGGTTCGCGGGACAAGCAGCAGGAGAAGATCGTCAGACTGCTCGGCAAGAACGTCAAACGTTCCACTGCTGTCGGCTATGAAGACGAGAATGCCATCATCACCGAGATATTCTCCCTCATCAACGACCCGAAGGCGCAGTTCTATCTGATCAAACTGATCAACAAACGGCATCAGGAGTATTGCGAACTTTTCAAGACCCTCTACTTCAAGAACAAGAAGATCCTTGACGAGGATTTCGCCCATCTTTCCAAGCTGGCGGCCAAGTATGACATCGACCGCTATCAGCAGGAACGGATCCGCATCGATGTCATGTACAAGCATCCGGACAACAAGCGGATCGTCGACGAATACAAGAACATCCTCATCGCCTGCAATCGCAAGGGGGAGATCAACAAGCTGGAGAACGCCCGCTTGACCAGGCTGAAAACCCTCTCGGTGCGGAACAAGATCCCCGGAGCGCTCTTCTATACCCTGGACGAGATGCTGAAAAAAGATAAGAAGATGGTCGACCTTGAGGAGAACGACTACATCGCCGAGACCCGCCAGATCCTCGAAGGGCTCTTCCTCACCGAGAGCCAGATCGAGAGTACCATCGACCGGGAGGATATGCTCAAACTGTTGAACGCCAAACGGCGGGCGGCAGAGAACCGCGACCACACCTTCGAAGAGATCCTCCTCGATGCCAGCAAGGCCTGCGACGAGAAAATCCGCGACGGCGCCGACTTCTCCCTGCTGGAGGGGTTCTCCTATATCATCACCTATTTCGACCGTTACGACTCCACCTCGTCGATCATCAACCAGCTCGCCTTCATGGAGAACGTCAAGATCTCCGAAGAGATGGTGCGGAGCCTTCTGGGGAACAAGAGTGAATTCGACGCCCTCAAACCGCTCCTCTTCGAACAGCTCTTCATCAGCGGCATCCTGGAGAACAAATATCTTGGCAATTACGGCAGGAAGAAGGTGCTCAGCCTGATCAAGGGGCTCAAGCTCATCGAGGAGAAGCGGCTCACCACTGCGGCGCTACTCGAGCAGTTGCGCACCATCGATGAAGAGGAGCGGATCTTCCTGATCCTGCTGGAGCATGTGCGGGAAAGGATCAAGAACTTCTACTCCAAGTTCTCCACCAAGCTCGACCAGGACAACCTGAAGCAGGAGCTGACCGAAGAGCTGCGGCACAAGAAACTTATCACCGGCGACATCCAGGATGAACTGTTCCACGAGACGATCCTCACCATCAAGAAGGAGGCGATCTACCTGCATAACCTCCTCCCCACCATCATCGCCGAAAAGGATGTGGCGCTACGCGAAGACTTCCTCGAGAACTCCGGCCTCGACCGCTTCTACGTCGAGGAGCTGGAGCGGGAATATTTCGAACTGAACGACCTCAACATGGAAGAGCTGTATCAGATCAGAAAAGGGTTCAACTGAGTCGCACCGAAGGTGTTTGCTGCCAGCCGGGAGATGCTTACGCACCAATCAGCACTGGCGAAGTCTTCTTTTTGTTGATATGATATTGCCAAGACTAATAACAGACAGGGAGGTCAACCGGTTTTATGAAAGTCTATCGGGAGCATGGTGTCATGAAAAGAGAATACACCGTAGTGATTGAACAGGATGAAGCCGGGTATTACGTTGCTGAGGTGCCGGAACTGTACGGCTGCCACACACAGGCCAAATCCCTTGACGAATTGATGCAACGGGTCCGGGAAGCAATAGAGGTATGTCGGGACGAAAACTCCAAACTACCCAAAAGAAATCTTGTCGGTGTGCAGAGAATTGCAGTATGACACGTTTCCCGACTCTTGAAGGGAAAGAGATTGTTGCCCTGCTGGGAAAAAAGGGTTTTATTGTTGTTCGACAAAAGGGTAGTCATATTTTCCTGAAACATACCGACGGGCGAGCAACTGTTGTTCCCGTGCATGCCGGTGAGAATATTGGCCCTGGTCTATTTTCCAAAATTCTACGGGACGTAGAATTAACAAAAGATGCTTTTGTAAAGGAGAAGAAACAGAAGAAAAAAACGGCATAGTGATGATTATGAACTCTCTGCTTGACAGCAGGAATGGTTAGACTATCAATCGTTAAAGTTTTTCATAGGATGCCTGAAATGGAGTTCATGCAGCGACAATTCAAGCCGCCGCAGACGGAGATGACCGTCGGGCGGTTTTTTGTTTTTTTAGGGGAGTATCTGTTATTAGATGCTTTGGATAAGTAACAGAAAACGTGGAAGCATATAATAGTAAATGCAAAAATGGCATATAGTATTGGATGGCGGCTTTTAACCGGTCAATAATAAGTTGGGTGAGATGAAATGATAATAAACAAGACCGAACAAAATCTGCAAGTTTGCATATTCCTTTTTCTGTTTACAGTAATAGCTTTACCAGGTGCTGCTTATGCGACAGAGTTTGACGCTCTGGATTTTTTTATATATTGGCCTTTCATCATTATTATCGGTCTCATATTCAATTGCTTTCTCAAATTACTGCTGACAGGATTATCAGGTAAACTAGAATTATCAAGAATAATTACATTAGAGATAGTGATACTATTTTCAGCTTATGCTATTTCAGAGATTCTCAGCAAGGGGCAGTTACTTACTATAATTATTTATTATCCATGGGCATATTTGCTGAATATGTTTGAAATTAATAACCGAGAAAAACTAGGAAACATTAATTTTATATTGTTGCCAAGAACCAAAAGAATCTTTTCAGCCTTATCTTCTGCAACTTTATTGGTTTCAGTAATAACCATGAAGTTGATGCACCTTGCTTTTAAGTAAAAGATTAAACGCTTGATCCAACGGCCCGTTATACCCCCAAGAAATGGAGGCGAAAATGACCCAATCAAAAGAGTCTTCAGCTGCATGGCAATTTACAAAAGGGATGGTAGTTTCTCAATTTGCACTGACTACCTCCCTGATCAAAGCCGGAGTAATCACAGTTGAAGATGTAGTAAAAGAACTTGACTCATATATCAGCATATTCTCAGAGAATTTTCCTGACAGTGAAACATTAATAGAACCAATAAAACTGACAAAAGATATGATTTTAAAAGCATTTGAAAAACCAATAAAATCAGGGGATGACAGATTCACTTGGTTTGCTGACTTCATTGGACAAGCTTGACGGCTCTGGTTTCTCGAAAATTAGGAGAAGGGGACAAATTAAGAAAAGTAGCCTATCCCCTTTTTTCCCTAAAAAATTAATAATAACCAATTAGCTTATTGACATTATATTTATTTCGCATAAAATATTTTCCACTTTTCAATTTGTTACCCGCCAAGTCTAATCTGATAAAAGCCCTAATACGAGCTTCATGCTAGTTTATGGCTCAGGGAAGAGACAACCAATGCAGGAGTGTTCAGCCGTACGAGTACTCAAGCTCGTTTGGCTTTGAACCATATCATCTTATCGCAAGGAGGCAGTATGAGACAAAGAGCATTGGCATTATTGATGTCGGCAGTATTAGCATTGGGATTACCACTAAGCAGTTTTGCACTTACCGCCAATTCAGTTCTCTCCCATGACATCAGACCTGCTGACGGGACAACAGGGCAGAATGTCACAACAGGAAGCGGCATCAAAACCGGACATATTCAGGATGGTGCCGTAACAAGTCAAAAAGTTGCAGATGGAGCTATCACTGACGCGAAAATATCGGGTACGATTTCGGGAACAAAAATAGGTACGCATAGCCAAAACGGCGCAGACATCGTTGACGGGAGCATTACTGACACAAAAATTTCAGGTACGATTTCCGGCACAAAACTGGGGCCCCACACTCATTCAGTAACAGATATATCAGGGGGCACTATCCCTGTTGAAAATTTGGCAACCTACCAGAACATCAAGATTGTCCATAAAGGCGCCATCAATAGTACAAACATCTTCAACACTATAACTGACGCTTTAAATTCTATCAACGATGCTTCAAGTGTAAATCGATATACCATTATGGTTATGCCTGGCGATTATCAGGAATCCATAACAATGAAAGAATGGGTTACTATTAAAGGGGCAGGTGTCTTAGCTACGCAAATTATCAATGCAGCAGAATCAACTTATACTGTTTCAGGTGCTGACAACTCTTCAATCCAAGACCTGACGATAGTATTCAATTTGCCTGGTGGAGCAGCAGTTACAATAAGCAACACATCGCCTATTATCAAGAATTGTCATATTAAATCAGTTCACATGTATGCAGGAAACATTATGTATATTACTGGCGGAAGTCCGTTAATTGATAATTGCTCTCTAACATCAACTTCTAATTCTACTCAAATTACTGGGATCATGTTAACTGGTGGAACTAGTGCAATTATTATGAACAGTACTGTGAATTTAGTTGGACAATATACTTTATATGCTATTTATGTAAATGGTGAGATAAATAATGCAAAAATTGTAAATTCACATGTATCTGTAACTAGTAATTCATATAGCTATAGTATATATGCATATGGTAACAATACAAAACTAAACATAATTTCTTCGTACTTGAAAGGTGTAATATTTTCTTTTGATTCAATAAATACTATTAAACTAGTTAATTGCTATGATGACAACTATAATTCTATCCCTAATTTATAAATGATTTACTGCAGTGTAGAGATATTACTAAATAAAGTATTAACTCTACACTGCTAATAGTATAATTTATAACTTAATGCTTATTTGCATATATACAAATAAGCTGTAAATATATTAAATGCATATAATAGTGTATTCCTCACTTTCATGGTTATAAATTGTATTCTTGAAATATAAATATATTTATAATAATCTGCATTAAATGGACAGTGTAAACAAACTCAAATACCCTTTCACTCTCCTCCTGACCGCTATTCTGCTCTATGCCAACACCCTTGGCCATGGCTTTGTCTGGGACGACAACATCCTCTTCACCAATAGAGAAATCTATACGAATTTCGACCTGCAGCGCATCTTCTTCTCCTTGGCCAATGGTGTTGAATATCTACCCATACGCGACCTGAGCCTTGCCATAGATTTCGCCATCTGGGGGATCAATCCGTTCGGCGCCCATTTGACCAATTTGCTGCTATTTGCCCTTAATGCCCTTGCTGTCTATGCTCTTGCCAGAAAAATCACCCTCGCCATAAAACTATATCCCGTCGCAGAGCAGGATGGCCTTTCCCATAGAACAGCCTTTATCACTGCACTAATCTTCATCCTTCATCCGATACACAGTGAAGTAGTAAGTTTTGTCACCTGCCGCAATGTGCTCCTCTCCGGCCTCTTCTCCTTTCTCTCCCTGACCTGTTACCTCGCTTTTTTGGAGAAGAAGGAGAAATCATCTTCCGGCTACTATCTGCTCTCATTACTATTTCTGCTGCTGGCGCTCCTCTCCAAGGCAACTGCTGTGACAGTGCCATTGGTCATAATCTATTTTGCCCTCTCCAGGAGCGGTGATCGAAGGAAATATATACAGCTCACGCCGTTTTTCCTGGCAATGCTGCTCTTCTCCCTGCTCTATTACGTTACCGGGACAAAGAGCGGCGTTATATCCGGCCAACTCTCTTCATACTCATCCGGCTATCTGCAGGAAAAAATCGCCGTAGCGCTGCAGATACCATTTTTCTATCTCTGGAAACTCCTTCTCCCAATCGACCTGACCATCTATTATGACCTTGCCCTGGCAAAAAAGCTGACGGATATCCGCTCCATTACCGCAGCCATTGCCATACTCACAGTATTGATTGTCGCCTTCAGGTTACGCAGTAGGAAGCCGGCACTGCTCGTCTCCATCAGTTGTTATTTTCTGCTGTTGTTGCCAGTACTTAACCTCCTCCCTACCAATCCGGTTGTCGCCGACCGGTATCTCTATCTCCCTTCTTTCCCCTTCTGTTTCTTGCTGGCCACGCTCCTCCTGACACAGACGGCAAAGAGAGCGTTGAGCTATGCCGTTATCGCCATTATCTGCTGCATCGGCAGCTGGTGGGGAGTTGTAACTGCCAGGCAGAACATGGTCTGGAAATCCGATCTTACCCTGTTCAGTCATGCCGTGGCAAAAGCACCGGGTGCCAGTAGGCCGCTGGTTGACCTTGGGCGGGTATGTTTCTTCAAGGAGGGGAATTACCCGCGGGCACTCGACTCTTTTCAAAAAGCAGCCGCAATAGATCCGGCAGAGCCCCATTACGACTATTTTCAAGGGTTAATGGCTCTCCGTCTGAGGAACGACCCGGACACTGCTCTATATTTCTATAAGCGGGCTCTGGCCAGGGACCCGCTCTTCATCGAGGCGCTCTACTACGCCGGAGAGATCTATGAAGCGACCGGCAGAATTGCAGAAGCGAGACAACTCTATCAACAGGCTGTGCAATCGCACCGCTTTGACATCAGCAACCTGAAAGTCAAGGCAAAGCAGGGCATAGCTAGATTGGACAAACGCGATTGATTATCTCCCCTCCCCAGCTTCACCCGACCCTTGACAGAGCGGCAGCTTTTCCCTAAAGTAGACACATTGTGTAAAAAATCTACTCAGGGGCCCATATGGATTCCATCAAGAGCCAACTGGCGCAGTTACGCGACAAGATTGCCGGTTTCGGCAAGGAGAACCTGGACGAAATGCTCCATGCCACGGCTGCCGGGGTGCGGCTGATCAGCGGCCGGGAGAGCATCCGTATCTATCTGGAGGACCTGACTCGCGGCGCCCTCTCATGTTCTTACGCCTCCAGCCAGTTTGCCGCTGAACTGCGAGAAGCGACCTTCCCGATAATATCCCACGAGGCGATGGTATCGAGCGTCTTTGTCTCCCAGTATCCGGCCGAATTCCGCGACACCGCAAGCAACGCCATGCCGCTCGACCGGGAATTCTGCGCCCTCTTCCAGATCAGTGCCAGCTATCTCTATCCGATCACCAGCCTGGGGAAATCGATCGGCGTCATCTGTATTGACCACAACGGGGCGGGTGAAGTGGTTGCCAGCCGCGCCAAGACGATACTCGGTGAATTTGTCCCGGCTGTCGCCAGCCAGCTCGACTATGCCCGCAAATACCATCAGCAGCTGCTGCTGGCCCGCAGTGTCGAAGAGTATAAGAAACGTGAAGCCGCCACCTTCATGGTCAAGTCTGCAGTCCGGCTGATCGACCGGCTCTCGCTCGCCTCGGTACTGGTGCCGTCCGGCTCCGGCTCCCTTGAAGTCCTCGCCAGCCACTCCGAAGAGCCGGAACTGCTCTCCCGCTACAACGAGCTCGGCTCCATCGGCCTGGAAAAGGGGAAGTCGCTGCTGGCCAAGTATGTCAGCAACGATGCGGTGATCAGCGATGACCGGCTGCTCCGGCCGCTCTTCATCCCTGACCTGACCCAGCACACCCTGCAGAAACGTGCCCTCACCGAGCAGCTGGCACTCAACTCGCTCTATGTGGTCCCCCGTTACGAGACAGCGACCCGCAAGGTGATCTGTCTGGTCAACTATTTCACCCGCGACCTGCACCGCTTTTCCGATTTCGAAATGGGGCTGCTGCAGAACCACGCCGAGATGGTGGAGCGGGTTATCCAGGAGATCGGCGGCGAACATCTGGAGATCAAGGTGCTGGCCGAGATCAATGACCTCCTCCAGGAGCGGAATGAAGAGCTGCAGCCGTTCCTCACCAAGGTCCTCTCCAAGGCTACCGAACTGATCGGTGCCGATACCGGCAGCATCGCCATTGTCGAAGAGCGGGAGGGTGGCAAGTGGCTGGTGGTGGAGGATGAGCAGGGGAATATCGTCGGCGCGAAGAACAAGGAGTGGCTGAAGAAGTATATCCCGCCTTTTCCTATCGGTGGTCATGAACTGCCGCTGGAGGAGCGGAGTCTGACCGGCTATGTCGCCTGGGCCAAGCAGCCGAAGATCATCGCCCATGTAGAGGATGAGCAGCACGGAGAGAGTTTTCACCGCTCCATGAGCGATCTGATCAAGAGCGAAATGGCGGTGCCGATCATCAGCGACGACGAGGTGATCGCCGTTATCTGCCTCAACTCTCTCTCCCCCAACTACTTCACCGCAGAGCACAAGCGGATCCTGCAGATCATCGACCGGCTCACCTCGCGGCACATCTCCGACATCCAGCGGATCGAACGGCTGCAGACCGAGGTGACCCGGCTGCAGACAGACGTTGCCTACAAGGACCCGCAGATATCCTCCTACCGGCTCGGCAACATCATCGGCAACAGCCGCAAGGCCCAGGAGATAGTCGATTTCATCAACACTGTCTCGCTCCCCCTCTTCAACCGGATCGCCCTCTGGAGCAAGAACGTCCTACATGAGGCGACCATCGGCCTCCCTTCGATCCTGGTGCTCGGCCAGACCGGTGCAGGCAAGGAGTTCTTCTTCAACAACCTGTACAACAAGCTGAACGAGATCTATCGCGAACAGCTCAACCCCCATGGCGAACTGGTGGTGAAAAAGACCAACATCGCCGCCTACAGCGGTGAACTGACCTATTCCGAACTGTTCGGCCACAAGAAAGGGGCCTTTACCGGTGCCTACAGCGACCGGAAGGGGATCCTGGAAGAGGCCCACGGCGGCATCGTCTTCCTCGACGAGATCGGTGATGCCGACCCGAAGACCCAGGTACAGCTGCTCCGTTTCCTCGACAATGGCGGTTTTGTCCGGCTCGGCGACAACCAGGAGCGTTACAGCAGGGTGCTGCTGGTGGCGGCCACCAACCGCAATCTGCAGCAGGAGATAGAACGGGGGAATTTTCGCGAAGACCTATATCACCGCCTGTCGGAACTTTCGGTGCAGGTACCCTCCCTGAACGAGCGGCGGGAAGATATCCCTGACCTCTCCACTCACTTCCTCGGCAAGCTCTACCGTACCTACCGCGGCAGGGACGAGAGCGAAGAGAAGCCGCCCCATCTAACTGAAGAGGCGAAACAGGTGCTGGTCAACCACAGCTACCAGGGGAACATCCGCGAACTCAGGAGCATCCTGCTGCGTGCCCTCTTTTTCCGCACCGGCAAAAACGTCAGCGGCGACGACATCCGCCGCGCCATCAGGGACGGCATCCGTGACCTGCCGGTGCAGTCATCGCAGGCGCTGAACGAGCGGGTGGCGGCAGAGATCATGCAGCAGCTGGAACTGGGGGAGGATTTCTGGCAGGCGGTCTACGAGCCTTATTCGCAGAACCGGATCTCCCGCGAGGTGGTCAGGCTGGTCATCGAGCGGAGCCGCGCTGTGGCCGGCAAGGGGATGCCCCAGGTGGCCAGACATCTGAAGGCGGTCAAGGGGGATATCCAGGGGGACGAGGAGGAGCGGAAGCAGTTTTTCCGTTTCAAGAATTTCCTCTACAAGACGGTGAAGATATGAACCGATTGCTTTCCCAGGAGAGTCAACAGCTGATTATTTAATCTTTTTTCCGCTTGACATCTTAGACCGGACTAATTATATTCCAATTAACTAAAGGGGAGTAGTTATCGGCCGGAGAAAAGGCCGACCCGGTTTCCGTCAATACGGCCGAAAGGCCCGGGGCCGAGGCAGTTATCCTGTCAACAAGACCTTTATCCAGGCAAAAATGCTGGGGGTAAAGGTTTTTTTATTATCCTGCGCAAGCGGTATACTTAGCAAAGAGATGACAAGATGCAGAAGTTTCGGCTGAAAACAGCTGCCGGCTGATGCAGGATTATTGAACTAACAGCAAATACCAGAGGGGTACATCATGTTCAAAAACAAATTGATTCTTATTCTGGTAATAATCTTCGCCATCTTCCCCTTCCTCTCCTCCCTGTTGAACTTCTACACCGATTGGCTCTTTTTCGTCGAGACCGGGTTCTCTTCGGTCTTCACCACAACCCTCTATGCGAAAACCGGGGCCGGGCTCCTCTTTGCCGGGCTGTTATTCATCTTTGTGCAGTTGAATCTTTATTTCGCTATCCGGGCAAAATTTCCACTTGCCAACTTAGGCTTTCTGGCTGGCAGCAATCTCCGGATAAACCTGGATCAGGCGGCGCGCCTTGTCAAACCTGTAAGCATGTTGATCAGCCTGGTCCTGGCTTTATTTGCAGGCAACTGGGGGGCCATGCTATGGGAAGACATGCTCCTTTTCACCAATAAGCTGGCGGTCGGGACAGTAGACCCGGTGATCGGCAAGGATATCGGTTTCTACCTCTTCAGCCTCCCCTTCATGGAGATGCTCAAGGCTTTTGCCAGCTTCATGCTGCTGGCCACCACCGCCATAGTCGGGGGGATCTACTTTCTCCGCGGGGGGATCACCCTGACAGAGCGTGGCATTTCGATTGATGAAAAGGTCCGGCGCCATCTGGCGGTCATGGTCGGGATCTTTGCCGCTGTAATAGCTGCCGGTTTTTATCTCGACAGCTTCAGATTGCTCTATTCCAATAACGGTAACTTTTATGGCGCCGGCTACGTGGATATAAACTCCAGGCTGATGACCTACCGGCTGCTCACCTTCCTCACCCCGCTGGTCGGAGCTGTCTCGGCAGTCGGGATATGGCGAGGCGCCTGGCGCCTGGCGCTGCTCCCCCCCTTCATCGTTGCGGCACTCTACGTAGTAGGCATCCGCGTCTATCCGGGATTGCTCTATAAATTCAAGGTGGCGCCGAACGAACTGGCCCTGGAGACCCCTTATATTACCAATAACATCAAATTCACCCGGTTCGGCTACGATCTGGACAAGATCGAAACCATCCCCTTCGATGTCGACACCAAGCTATCCGCGGTCGATATCGCCAACAATGATGCCACCATCAAGAACATCCGCCTCTGGGACCATGCGCCGCTGCTCAAGACCTACAGTCAGCTGCAGCAGATCAGGACCTATTACAAGTTCTTTGATGTGGATAATGACCGCTACCTGGTGAACGGCCAGTATACCCAGGTGATGCTCTCGCCGCGCGAGCTCTCCTATGCCGACCTGCCGAGCAAGAACTGGATCAACGAGCGGCTGATATTCACCCATGGCAACGGCATCACCTTCGGCCCGGTGAGCCATATCAGCAAGGAGGGGCTGCCGGAGTTCTTCGTCAAGGATATCCCGGCGGTCAGCCTGGCCGATATCAAGGTGACCAGGCCGGAGATCTATTTCGGTGAGCTCTCCAACGACTATGTGGTGGTCAGGACCAAGGTCCCGGAATTCAGCTATCCGACCGCCACCGGCAATATCAATACGACCTATGCCGGTAAAGGGGGGGTAGCGATCGATTCGCTGCTGAAAAAAGCGCTCTTTGCCGCCAGATTCAAGACCGAGAAGATCCTCCTCTCTACGGATATCACCCCGGAGAGCCGTATCCTCTACAACCGCAACATAAACCAGCGGGTCAAGGCGATCGCCCCTTTCCTCCGCTTCGATGGCGACCCCTATATGGTGGTGGATGAAAAGGGGGGGCTCAAATGGATCATCGATGCCTACACCTATTCGAACCGTCTCCCCTATTCAAAGCCGCTCAAGGGGGGGATAAACTACATGCGGAATTCGGTCAAGGCGGTCATAGATGCCTATGACGGTTCTCTCAGCTTCTACATCAGCGACCCGCAGGATATCCTGGTAAAGGTCTACAGCCGGATGTTCCCGGGGCTCTTCAAACCGATGAGCGCCATGCCGGACAATCTGCGAAAGCATGTCCGCTACCCGCATCAGTTCCTGCAGATGCAGGCCGCCATCTTTTCCGCCTACCATATGACCGACCCGAAGGTCTTCTACAACAAGGAGAACCTCTGGGAGATCCCGGTCCTTGGCGAGAAGCCGATGGAGCCCTATTACACCATCATGAAACTGCCGGGAGAAAAGCTCGAGGAGTATATCCTGTTGCTGCCGTTCACCCCTTCCAAGCGGGACAACCTGGCGGCCTGGCTGACGGCCCGTTGCGACGGCGCTAATTACGGCAAAATCCGCGCCTACACCTTCCCGCGCGACCGTCTGATCTATGGCCCGAAACAGATCGACGCCAGGATCAATCAGGACTCCTTCATCTCCCAGCAGCTGACCCTCTGGAACCAGCGGGGCTCAGAGGTGATCCGCGGGAGCCTGCTGGTGATCCCGATCGAAAAATCGCTCCTCTATGTCCAGCCCCTATTTCTGGCGGCTGACAAGGCCGGTCTGCCAGAGTTGAAGCGGGTCATTGTCGCCTTTGGCGATGAGGTGGTGATGGAGGAGAACCTGGAACTGGCTCTGCAAAGGCTCTTCGGTGGCAAGAAGACTGTTGTAGCTGCAACCAGCACTGTCAAGACAGATACAAAAGCATCACCGGCCGCGCTGGCCAAGGAAGCGATGAGCATCTACGAGAAGGCGACCACCCTGCAACGCCAGGGGAACTGGGCCGGTTATGGCGAAGAGTTACGCAAGCTGGAGCAGGTTTTGAAGCGGATGGCACAATAGTATTACAATCAAACAAATTATCAGGAGAGGAGAAGAGGTTATGAAATGTCCGGTATGTACTACCGCCAATCTGGTCATGTCCGAACGCCAGGGGGTCGAGATCGACTACTGCCCGGAGTGCCGGGGGGTCTGGCTTGACCGGGGTGAGCTCGACAAGATCATCGAGCGTTCTGTCCCGCAGGAGTTGTCAACTCCGCAGCAACCGCAGTACGCACCACAGCCGAACAGCTATCAGGGCAGCCATTCACCAGGATATGGGCACGGCTATTCACATGGGCAGAAGCCACACCGGAAAAAATCGTTTCTGGAAGAGCTGTTCGACTGATCGGCCCGGAGTGCGCCGCTAAGCTCCATAGCTGCGCAGAGAAGTCATGCAACGCAAAAACAAAGCGCCTCATCCAGGCCGGGATGGGGCGCTTTCTCATTACTATCCAGCATTTGCCAGACTACCTGTTTCGGTTCTCGATTCAGAAGAGTCCTGCCAGCATCTTGATCCCCATCAGCATCAGCAGTCCGGCAAATATCATCTTCAGCCTGGCTACCGGCAGTCTGTGGGCTATTTTCGCTCCGACCGGAGCGGTTGTGACACTTGCCAGCGCAACCAGAAGGAGTGCCGGCAGGTAGATAAACCCAAGGGTGTTTTCCGGCAGACCGGTCACCCTGGCGCCACTTATCGCATAGCCGACTGCTCCGGCCAGGGCGATGGGGAAGCCGATCGCCGAGGATGTGCCGATCGCCTTGTGCATCGTTGCATTGCAGCGGAGCAGAAACGGCACCGACATGGTCCCGCCGCCGATCCCTACCAGGCTGGAGATCACCCCGATCAAAGCGCCGACCCCCAAAATGCCGCCATTACTGTATGGGCTCTTTATGACCGGTTTGATGTTCATGGCTATCCTGAATGCCACATAAAAAAGGAAGAGCACAAAGAATATCTTCAGATAGCGGGTGGAGATCTGCGCTGCCAGCCAGGAGCCGGCGAAAGCTCCGGCCAGGATCCCTGGTGCGATGCGCAACGCTATCGGCCAGTCCACTGCGCCACGCTGGTTGTGGGCACGCATGCTCGACAGCGAGGTGAAGAGGATCGAGGCGAGCGAAGTGCCTAGCGCCATATGGAGGATATGGGCATCAGGCATATGTTGCGCGGTAAAGAGGAAGGTGAGGATCGGCACCACTATCACCCCGCCGCCAAGCCCGAACAGCCCCGCTGCCAGCCCGGCAAGAACCCCTGCCATAGCGTAGCCCAACCAGTAGATCAGCATCGATGCTCCATTACGCCCGGAATAAATCTCCGTATCATATCTCAGTTTCGCAACACTCCGGCAGGGACTGCAGAGCCTTTACCTGCTCCGGTCATAAGCTGCCCGGAGTTAATATATTTATCATCTTAATCAGGGGGAGTGCAAGTTTAATGGCAGTTCAGCCGCCAGAGGTACTGTCTGGGGAGAGTAGCGGCAAAAGGGGTTAACGCTGCCGACAATGAGGAGCTAATTCAGATACTAAAACCGAGGGTAAAGTAGAATGTTGCGCCTTTACCCTCTGCCGCTTCGACCCAGATTCGGCCGTTATGCCTTTCGATTATCCGGCGGGCTGTAGCCAGACCGATACCTGACCCTTCGAACTCGCTCTCTTTGTGCAGGCGACAGAATGGCTGAAACAGTTTATTTACATAATCCATGTTGAATCCGACCCCATTATCTGTCACAAAATAGACCTTTTCCCCGGCAATGGTCTTCTGGCCGAAACCGACCGACGCATCAGCCCTCTTTGCACTGTACTTGATGGCGTTGCCGAGCAGGTTCCGCAGGCATATCCCCAGCATATCGAGGTCGCCACAGGCGGTTACATGCGGCTCGATGGAGAAATTCAGATTCTCTTGGCCAGAGTATTCGATGATTTCGGCGACTATCTGCGTTGCCATAGCCGACAGATCCAGACTCTGCATATCCATAGTGGTACGGGAGAGCCGGTTCATGACAAGAAGTGCATCGATAACCGTCCTGAGCCTTTTACTGGCAGCCACTATACGTCCGGCACAATGATTTATCGACTCATCAGTACCCGCTCCGGCGATCTCCAGCATCGTCGTTCCGAACCCTTCAAGTCGGGCAATGGGCGCTCTGAATTCATGTGAAATGGCATAGCAGAACTCTTCCAGCTGTTTGTTGCTCCGCTCCAGTTCTGCCGTCCGTTCCAATACCCGGCTTTCCAGCTCACTGTTCAACTTTCTGATCTCCTCTTCCGCTCTGTTTCGCTCTGATATATCTCGCATCACCGATACTATCCCGACAGGGGCTCCGTCCCTAGCACGAAGCAGCGAGGCATTGGTCTCCACAGGCAGATCCGTGCCATCCTTCCTTAGTGATCGGTACTTTATGCAATAGAGGGAGTTATGCTGTAAAATCGTCCCCAAGGCACCCATTGCAATCTGACGGTCCTCTGGATGGATAAAGTCGTACCCCGACTTTCCGATGATATCGTCCGGCGAGCAATAGCCAAGTATCTCTGCCTCTCGATAATTCGCAAAGATTATTATCCCATCCATGTCAAGAAGAGATATGCCGTCGAGGGATGTATTGATGACATCGCTGAACAGTTTCTCCTTGTCCCGCAGAGAATTCTCCGCTACTTCGCGTTCTCTGATGCCATGTTCGATTCTTTCAAGCATTACGTTGAATGTCTTTACCAGCATATCCAGTTCATCTTCGTCCCTGAATATGAGCGGCTTCGGCAGATCCTTCATAAGGTCTATCCTGCCGGCATCAAGCACTGCAATGTGGTCATATATGACAGAAAGACGGCGAGTTACGATTACCCGGAAGATATAGAGCATGAACAGAGCCACGAGGGCTATCTGCCCGACCTGAAACAAGAGTCTGACATAAGTCCTTTCAAATAACTCCTTGTAGATATCAGCGTAGCATACCTCTACCAGGAGAGTGCCGAGAGGTATGTTCCTGTTGTCAAAGGTGTAAAGAAGCGGGAATGACCGCGGCAATGTCCGGCCTGTCCCGGCTGAACCGGCAGAAGCAATGAGCTGGCCACGCGATTCTATTTTCACTGCAGTCACATGGGGGATATTGAGGAGAGAATTCAGCTGGATCTGCAGCAGTTGCCTGTCCATTAGCCAAAGGCTGGCGTTAATGGCGGGCAGGTTAGCCTTGCCAAGCTGTTCGAGATTGAGCTCTATCTTGTTTGTCGCCTCCCGGTAATTGATGATGTACAATCCAACGACAGAAACGGCAGTGAGCAGCAGGCTGAAAATCAGTACCGACATCGTCATTTTGTATGCAATAGATTTGTAGGGGCTACTGAACATCGATTACTCCGTGAGAGAGTATGAACGCAGTGTCTCTGCGACTATTCTCTTGAAACTGCCGTCCCTCTTCATCTCCCTGAGGGTCTGCTCCAGTTTCGGCACCAGCCCGGCATGTCTTTTATGGAGATAGGGATACATCTTTCTTACTGCCAGGGGTGGCTTCAGCGCTTTAACACCTTCAGCCTTCAACTGCTGCAGTACAACCTTCCCCTGCATCCGGTCATACACCACCAGATCCGTCTTGCCGCTCAGCAGGAGCGCAAAGAGGTGCTGTTCGTCCTTCACCTTGGTGAGTGACTTGACCCCCGCTATATTATTCTCCAGTATTTTCCAGCCGGTAATGATGCTGACATGGTATGGTTTCAGACTTTCCCAGCCGGTGGTCTTCATGGCAGCATTTTTGGAGAAGGCGACAAATTCGAAGGTTGTGATCTCCTCGGCGACCCGGATCAGGTTGGGGTAGATTTTTTCCATCCCCTCGACCCGGGCAAAATTGCCGTCGTCCAGACCATCATTGGCGTTCACCAGTGCCCGCTCCGAAGGTAGTCTGACGATCTTCAGCGGCATCCCCAGCCGTCTGAACGCTTCGATCATGATCCTGTCGCCGATCCCGGTGTGATCATCCGTGGAATTTGGCGGGTCATTGGCAGTATTGAGCACAATGGTCTGGGAGAGTACCGGTCGCGCAAAGGATAGCGCAAGGGTAAGAACCAATAGGTATAATATCCTGGCGTGCTGCATTTAGTCCCCCTTACAAAGTGACCGGAGCAGACTAGTCCGATCTGAACTGCCAGCCTGAGCTGTTATATAAAGAAGCCCCCCGTCACCTACAATTAAACGAATATAATTTTATCGCCCGCAGCTAAAAGGGCAATCTATAAAAGGAAAATAAAACGCCGCTCCCCATCACAGGGGGCGGCGCGCTCTATTTTGCATGGCAGATATATTCCTGCAGATAATATCTTTACAGCTGCAGGTACGAGACAAAATATTTTCTATCGAATTAGCCAGCTATAGCCCGAGGTATTTTTACCCGCTCTTCCACCCCTTAATTGCCGCTCATACTGGTTGCTACGCCGGCAGATTCTCTCCCATATACCCGGCAACGAACCGCTGCGCTGCCGGGGTGAATTTTTCGAAATCTCCCTGCAGCGCCTGATAGTGCTGCGGCAGTTCCTGCCACCCCTCTGCCAGCGGGTTGGCTCTGCGTATCCGCCTGGACATCCGTCTGAGGGCCGCTTTAGTCCCCTCGACAGTCTGGTAGGACGGAAGCAGTTCATCGAAGATGACCGGGACAAAGCCTTGCAGCTCCGCGGGGATGACCGCCAGGTGCCTGTCGACAACGTTTCTTGCCCAGCGAAGATATTCGCGCAAACTTACCTCTCCCCGGGCATCCCACCCTTTGGCCAGGAAGTGGTCGTAGAAGAGATCGACCAGTACCCCCCGATATAGACCGTAATGAGCAGGGAGGCGTAATCTGCTGGCCTGGAAGTTCGGTTCGCGCTGGGCGAATGAATCTATCTTCCGGTGCAGCAGCAGCCCTTTGCGAATACCGGTCGGGTAGGCATCGCCCAGCAGACCTTTAACGAAATCACCCATGAAATTGCCGACCAGCAGCTCCTGGTCGGCTCCGGAGAGATAGAGATGGAAGAGAAAGTTCATGCGCTGGCTCTTTGTGCCGGGCTACTCCTGGCGGATGGAGGTATGGCGGAATTTTGCCGCAGGGATATCGATATTGATCTGGATATCGGTGAGTGAGATTATCGAAAGCATTGTCCGGCCAGCATAGTTTATCAGCCTGAAGGGGAAGAGGAGCTTCCCGACCGGACGGTAATCCTCATATTCGGTGGCGAGCTCGCTCGACCCGATACCCATGTTGAAGTCTGCCGCCGCACGGAGGATCAACCCCTTTTCAGGGTCTACATATATTCGCACCGCGGGCCCGACCTTCGGCTCGACCAGCAGCAGGTCAACCTCTCGCCCCTTAAACTCCCTCTTCCCGGCATATGAAACGGCATAGCTGCTGTCGACAAAACCGGTCGGCAGGTCAAGGTAGGTATACTGGTAGTACATCGCCTGCAGCGGCGCCTGGCCGACCTCAACCAGGGTCGCCGGACTCCCCCGCCAGCCACGGTTACCGGCCAAGATCCGTAATTCCCCCCCCAACTCAGGCATGATCTCGATCCGGAGCTGTTGCGGTCTGGCATAGTAGCGGGCATACCCCCCCTGCAAATCTTTACTGAAATCCCTGATCTCCCCCAGGGCAACCACCGTTTTCACCCCGGCCAGGAGATCCCTGCCACCATACGCCTCAAACATGGCCGTCAGGATGAATTTAAGCCGCTCTCCCTGACTCTCCACGGCAAAAGAGGGGTGAGGGTGGGCCAGAACAACAAAGAGCGTTAAGACAAAATATCTGCGCAGCAATCGATAAATCTCGAACATGGCGGACTATCTCCTTGGCTTTCAGTTGCTACAATAATACCGGCTGGCAGGGGAAGGTCAAACTGGATAAAAAACAGGGGCAACACCTTGTCAATGTGTAATAGCCTAATTAACCTCCCCCCTTGCTTCAAACCTGCATTTGTGCTAATAGATGAATACTTTTTCAGGATACGTTTCTATTCAGGGATGGGAGAGGTTGATGTCAGCTAAACAAGCAGCTTCACCTGCCAATTCCGAATGGCTTACCCGCCGCAAGCTGATTGACCCTAAACTGGCCTCAGCCGGCTGGAAGGTCCTTCCTTACGATCCAGGCAAACCACTCACAGAGTATAACTTCTCCGCCATCGTAGAATATCCAACCGACAACGGCCCGGCCGATTATGCCCTCTGCGTCAATGGGAAGATACTCGGCATTATTGAAGCCAAGAAACTCTCTCTTGGCCCCCAGAACGTCCTGACCCAGGCAGAGCGTTATTCCAAAGGGGCTTCGGCAAATCCGCTTCATTTCGGTTCCTACTACGTCCCCTTCCTATACTCTACCAACGGTGAAGTCATCTGGCATCACGACATACGTCACGATTTCAACCGTTCCAGGCAGATAGCGGCGTTTCACTCTCCAGTTGCCTTGCAGGAGAAGTTGCAGAGTAATTTTGAAGCGTCTTGCAAGGCCCTTATGGCACTCCCCAACAACCACACGCGCCTCAGGGACTACCAGGTTGACTGCAATGCTGAAATCGAAAAGGCAATCGACAAGCGAAAGCGCAACATGTTGGTGGCCATGGCCACCGGGACAGGCAAGACCTTCACCATGGTCAACGAGGTCTACCGCCTGATGAAGTCGGGTGTTGCCCGGCGCATCCTCTTCCTGGTGGATCGTCGTGCCCTGGCAGCCCAGGCGATGAGGGCATTCGCCGCTTTCGAGCCGGAACCTGGGCTCAAATTCGACAAGATTTACGAGGTCTACAGCCAGCGCTTCCAGGCTGAGGATTTCGATGAAGATGAGAGATTCGACCCCAATCTGCTCCCTAACAGCTATCTGACCGACCCCGGACCAGGGACGACCTTTCTCTATATCAGCACCATCCAGCGGATGACCATAAATCTCTTTGGCAAGGTCGCCGCATTCGGTAGCGAAGAAGGGGAAGGCGAGGAGGATGCAGACCAGCTGGCCATCCCAACCCATGCCTTTGACGTTATCATCGCCGACGAGTGCCACCGTGGCTACACCGCGCAGGAGCTTTCCGTATGGCGCGATACACTGGACCATTTCGATGCCATCAAGATCGGCCTGACCGCCACCCCGGCAGCCCACACCACGACCTACTTCCGCGATGTTGTTTTCCGCTATGAGTACGAGCGTGCAGTGCGCGAAGGTCACCTGGTGGACTACGATCTGGTTGCAGTCAGGTCTGAAGTGCGGATGAACGGCACCTTTCTGAAAGAAGGGGAGCTGATCGGCCGGGTGGATACCGAGACCGGTTCGGAGCAGATGGACTACCTGGAGGATGAGCGGGGCTTTGATGCAACGGCAATCGAAAAAGAGGTCACGGTTCCCATCTCCAACGAAATGATCCTAAAGGAAATCAAAAAATACGCCCTTGCACATGAAGAGAAGTATGGCCGCTTTCCCAAAACCCTTATCTTTGCAGCCAACGACCTCCCCCATACATCTCATGCCGACCAGTTGGTGGAAAAGGCCAGGGACATATTCGAACGAGGAGACTCCTTTGTTGCAAAGATTACAGGACGGGTAGATCGGCCGCTTCAGCGGATTCGTGAGTTCCGGAACCGCCCGCAGCCATCCATTGCCGTGACGGTGGACCTCCTCTCCACCGGAGTCGATATCCCTGACCTGGAGTACATCGTCTTTCTCCGCCAGGTCAAATCCCGTATCCTCTTTGAGCAGATGCTCGGCAGAGGCACCCGCAAAGGTGAAAAACATAAGGACAAGTCCCACTTCACTGTATTCGACTGTTTTGACGGCTCTCTATTTGATTATTTCCGTAACGCCACCACCATTACCGCTGCATTGCCGGCGCCGAAAACGAGGACCCTTGCCGAAATCATCGACGATATCTGGCACAACCGCGACCGCGACTACAACGTGCGCTGCCTGGTCAAACGTCTGCAGCGCATCGAGAAGGAGATGGACACCGCCAAGGGACGGGACCTCTTTGTTCCCTTCGTGGATGGAGGCGATCTGGGGCGTTTTGCCGAGCAGTTGCCTCAACGCCTCAAGGAACAGTTCGATGCCACTATGGCGCTGCTGCGAAACAAGGGCTTTCAGCAACTCTTGCTCGAATATCCACGCCCGGAGCGGACATTTTACAAGGGGTATGAAGCCGGCGACCAGGTTTCCAGCGTCTGGATGGTGCGGACTCCTGACGGCAACGATATCAAACCGGAAGATTACCTAACCGCATTCAGCCGCTACATTATCAAACACGAGAACGATATTGAGGCAGTCAGCATCCTGCTCAAGCGTCCGGCCGGTTGGAGTATGGAAGCTCTTACTGAGCTGCGCCAAAAACTGGTGACCGCACCCCTTAGGTTCAGCGAAGAGAAACTGCAAAAGGCCCATGAGCTGACCTACCAGAAGGCAATGGTCGATATTATCTCCATGGTCAAGCATGCAGCCAAAAGCGATGAAGTGCTGTACACCGCCCAGGAGCGGGTTCAGCGGGCCATGATGCGGATCAGTGCCGGCCGGAAGTTTACCCCTGAGCAGATGGAGTGGCTGGAGCGCATCCGGGTCCACCTCATACAAAACCTTTCCATTGACCGGTCGGATTTTGATATCATACCGGTTTTTTCCGATGTCGGCGGCTGGGGGCGGGCCAACAAGGCTTTCGCCGGACAGCTTCCCGAACTACTCAAGAAAATCAATGAGGCGATTGCAGCATGAGTGACGTAGTGAACAAACTGTGGGGGTTTTGTCATACCCTCCGCCACGACGGCATCGATTACGGCGATTACATCGAGCAGCTGACCTACCTGCTCTTCATCAAGATGGCTGACGAACGGGACATCGACCTGAAGCATATCACCTGGAGGAACGAAAAGGGGGAGCAGGTCACCACCGACTGCAGCTGGCCCGCGTTGGAGGGGAGATCAGGCACGCCCCTGCTCGACCACTTCAGCGATCTGCTCCGCGCCTTGAGCCGTCAGACCGGGCTGCTTGGCGATATCTTTGCCCAGTCCACCTCCCGTTTCAGCAACCCGGTCAACCTGAAACGGATTGTGGCCCTGATTGACGAGGAAGAGTGGACCGGGATGGATGTGGACGTAAAGGGGGCCGCCTTCGAGGGGTTGCTGGAGAAGGCAGCCAGCGAAGGGAAGAAGGGGGCGGGGCAGTATTTCACACCACGCGTCCTGATTCAGTCGATAGTCCGGGTCATGCGGCCAGACCCCAGAGGAAAGAAAGATTTCAGTATCTGCGACCCGGCGTGCGGCACCGGCGGCTTTCTGGTCTGCGCCTATGAATGGCTGGTGAAGGAGAGCAAGGGGGTATTCGACCGGGCAGATGCCAGGCGGATTCGCACCTCCACCTATTACGGCCAGGACCTGGTCCCCAGGCCTCGCCGGCTGGCCCTGATGAATCTCTACCTGCACGGTGTGGAGCCGCACATCTACCTGGGGGACACCATCTACGAGCCGCCGCGCGACGAACATTACGATGTTATCCTTACCAATCCACCCTTTGGAACCAAAGGGGCCAACCAGGCGCCGGAGCGGGAAGACTTCACCATCGAGACCAGCAACAAGCAGCTCAACTTCGTCCAGCATGTGATGAACACCCTGAAGCCCGGTGGCAGGGCAGCAATGGTTCTGCCCGACAACTGCCTGTTCGAGGGGAAGGCGGGCGAGGTGTTCGAAATCCTCATGCAGGACTGCAACCTGCACACCGTACTCCGTCTGCCGCGCGGCACCTTCACCCCCTACAGCCAGGGGGTCAAGGCCAATGTCATATTCTTCCAGAAAGGTCTGCCAACAGAGACCATCTGGATATTCGACGCCCGCTCCAATGTCCCTGGCATCACCAAGAAGGACCGCCCCCTGGCTGACAAGCACTTCGAGGAATTCGAAGCTGCCTATGGCAAGGACCCCAACGGCCGGAGCAAGCGGGTGGATGGCGGCGAGACCGGCCGTTTCCGCGCTTTCTCCTTGGTTGACATCAAGGGACGCGACTACAAGCTTGACATCACCTGGCTTAAAGACGAATCGCTGGAGGATGGCAACGAACTCCCCGAGCCCCAGGACCTGGCCAGCGAGGCGATCACCGAGCTGGAGGCGGTGGTGGATGATCTGCGCGAAATCATCCGGCTGATCGAGCGTGAAGAGGGGGTGGAGGTGTGAGTAATAATTCAAAGACTTTGGTTTCCTTCGCGTTCTTTGCGTCTTCGCGGTTCAATATTGTTTTTGAATCTTTTTACCGCAAAGACGCAAAGAGCGCAAAGAAAGGCGTTTTGATAGATGAGTGAATTACCGCAGGGATGGGCTGCGTCTACAATTGGTGACTGTTTTCTTGATATTCGGAACGGGACAACGGCAACTCAGAATGCAGAAGGAAAAGGGCTTCCTGTTTCCCGAATCGAAACAATACAAAATCGTCAGTTTGATCTCAACCGTATCCGACACATCGCATACATTACACCTGAGGCAATAAAGTCTTTTCGGTATCAGGTAGGAGATATTGCATTTAGCCATATCAATAGTTATGAGCATGTTGGCAAGACCGCTTTGTATCAAGGTAAGCCGGAACTTCTCATCCATGGAATGAACCTACTAAGAATTCGAATGGGGCATAGCGAGATAGACCCTGCTTTCGCTTATCTCTACATGCAGTCCCAGCACTTTCGGGAAGAAGTTCGTCATCGTGTTGGACATGCCGTAAATCAAGTCTCGATCAATCAGAAGAACCTTGTCGAAGTTCCATTTGTCATCCCACCCCTCAACGAACAACGCCGCATCGTCGCCAAGCTGGAAGAGCTGCTGGCCAGGGTGGACGCCAGCCAGCAGCGGCTGGGGAAGGTTCCGGTCATTCTCAAGCGCTTCCGCCAAGCGGTGCTAGCTGCTGCCTGTTCCGGGCGGTTGACGGCGGATTGGCGGGAGGAAAACGGTTTTGGAGAAGGAGAAGATTTGCCGGAAGGGTGGGAGACTTTAACGCTTGCTGATTGTTGCTGCAAAATAATTGATGGGAATTATGGAGCAGATTACCCAAAAGCAAATGAATTTATTCCGACAGGCGTACCTTTTTTTACTTCAGCAGCAATCGGGGAAAATGGGAATGTGATTGAAAAGGAAGTGCGATTTATCTCTAGAGAAAAACATAGGCTATTGAAAAAGGCACAAACTACGGTTGGGGATGTTTTATTCACCAACCGAGGCGCTAGAGTAGGCGCTACTACGCTTTTAGAAGACCAAACTTATGCTATTTCAAATATTGGTCCACAAGTTACCCGGCTTGCGTCCAATACTAAGTTGATTGTGCCGAAATACCTATTGAATTGGATGAGGTCGCCTTTTTTTCTTGAAGTCATGCGCGATGCAAACGGTGGGAGTGCTATGAATTTCTTGAATCTCACGGTCACAAAATCTCTGCCAATATATCTTCCCCCTCTTCCCGAACAACAGGAAATCGTCCGCCGCGTGGAATCCTTCTTCACCCTGGCCGACCAACTGGAAGCCCGCTACCGGACTGCCAAGACCCACGTGGACAAGCTCACCCAATCCATCCTCGCCAAGGCCTTTCGCGGCGAACTTGTGCCGCAGGACCCGAACGACGAACCGGCTTCGGTGCTGCTGGAGCGGATAAAGGCAAAACGGGCCAAAGCGTCGCCAACCCCTGCCAGACGACGAAGCGCTCGTTGCCACTAGCTTGTGCAATTGATCTGATTCAGTGTTTTTTCTGATGATTTTTTTCGAAAAAATCGACGAAATTAACCGGTGCAATATGGAGTGGCGGGAAGCCAGAACGCCTCGTTATGTCAGCAATAGTCTCCCGAACATAGGGAAAGACTATCGATGCGCAGTTGATGTGGGCAATTTTGGTCAACGCATCTTTCTTGGGTAAATTACTGTTGAACTGGAAGAGCCCGGCCCCTTCAACAGTCAGTGAAAATGGGGTGTCTTTGCCATAAATTTCTACTTTCAGAAATACTCTCAAAATTTTGTGCTCATCAAGGCAGTCATGATTCAAGGTCAACTGCGTTGTAACCTCCACATTATCTTCTGATGAAAAGTCACGATTGACTTCAAAATGAACTGCCAATAGCTTAAAGTCGATAAAGTTGAATTGAAATTCCTCTTTACTCATAATTGCTCACCAATTTGTATTCCGGATATGACGTAGCGGGATAATTAATCTTTATCGGGGGCATTTTCACTGAACCCGGATTGGTTTTCTTGTTCTGAAGAACAGAGATAGCATGTGGGTAAACGTCGAGGATACGCAGCAGGTTGTCCATGCTCTCACTCTGGATTACTTCACAATTTTCGTAACGGGCAAAACTCTTCTCTCCCCCGCCGAGCAGGAGCGATAATTCATCTTGTTTCATCTCCAGCTTGAATTTGCGGATTCTCTTTATTTCAGAAGCAGGAAGAAGACCGTCAACGGTTCTATGGAAATCACGGATGGCCCGTCCTGCCTCTTTCAATGTCTTCTTGTCCACCAACGATTCTGCACATTCGGAACATTCCCATACCATGTATTTGGGGATTGCAAGATGTTCCCCCTTGTACTCAAATTCCGCGGTAATTTCTTTTTGGGACAAGTTACCAGCACCGCATATCGGACAGGCATCTCCGCTTTTATACATGACAATCCTTTCTATAGGGAATGCTTGAAGGAGACTATTACCCCTTTGCCGTTAAATGACTTCTGAAGCTTGATATAGAGCTTTGTAGAGCCGTCATAGGTATAGTATACATCTTGCCATAACTTTTGAAACTTCTTGGCAGGCATAGATTTGTAAAATTCTTTTGGCTTGAGCTTGAGGACTCTGGCAACCATTTCGTCATCATCGGCATAACCAAGGCTCACGGCCTCTTTTATGTCGTCCAGCGAGATGATTCTAGTCTCTTCGTCTTGCAGTAATTCTTTGAGTTCATCTAAATCATAGGTAGGTGTTTTCTTCATAAATAATAGCATTCCCTGGCAAAAGTCAACTAGAAAAAGTATCATGATGATACTTTATTTTTAGACTTCCAACACCTTGTGGCACTCAATTATGAAATAACAATATATAGGATTCAGCTCAGACAGAAATGATGCTTGGATCCTCCTGCATCCTCGGTTTATTTTGTCGCCTTCTCTGCCAGCAGCAGATCAAGTATGCAGTGAATAAGATACTGGTGGATCACCTCGACCGGTCCGTATTTCCCTGAACCGACATAGAAGTTGTATTCACCCATGTTCCGAAGCGGGTTGTCGGCGCCGAAGCCGGAGAGGGTGATAACCTTGCACCCCTTGGCAGTGGCTGCAGCGACACCGCGGAGGATGTTCTCCGACTTGCCGGAACTGCTGATGGCGATCAGGATGTCACCAGCCTCGCCGAACATCTCCACCGGCTTTTCAAAGACATGGGCATATCCGTAATCGTTCCCCAGGCAGGTGAGGGTAACCCCGTCATTGAAGGAGACCGCCTTCATGCCGCCATTCTTCCAGAAATCGAGCGCCATATGGGCGGCTATGGCGGCACTGCCGCCGTTACCGATAAAGATAAGTTTTTTGCCAGCCCCCGACTGTTGCCGGATCAGAGCGCAGACGCCGGCTATGCCGTCGCCATAGTCGAGAGTGACACCATCCCGGGTGGTGACTAGGACACTGTTGAGCAGGTCGATGAAACTGCGTTGATACTCTTCGATCTCTTTTAACATGCGCTCCTCACTTCAGTATGGCGTTGACAAACTCCAGCAGTTCGTACTTCTCCACCGGCTTCTTGTTGCCGACTATCTGTACGGCCAGGGCGCCGACCGCATTGCCGATGAAGGAGATGAAATCGGCCGGCATCCCCCTGGCATGACAGAGGGCGCTGAAGGAGAAGAAGGCGTCACCGGCGCCGACCGTGTCGACCACTTTGGAGGAGAGGATCGGGGTGTAGACTGTTTCCCCCCCCTTGGCGAGGGAGATCGACCCCTTCTTGCCGAGGGTGATGATCAGCAGATCGGTGTCGATCTGCCGGGCGAGCCGCTCGCCGACCAGTTCGATATCGGCGAATTTCTCCTGGGTCGCCAGCCGCGCCTCGGTCTCATCGAGGCAGATGAAGCCGGTCCGACTGTATTTGGTGATCAGGTTGTAGCCGACATTGGCGCCATTGGTCTGGGCATTGACCGCTATCTTCTGCTTCTCGGCCAGCGATTCGATCAGGTCGATGATCCTGTCGGTGATCAACCCATGACCGAAATCGGAGACCAGCACCAGATCGTAGCCAGGGATCTCCCTGCTGAGCCAGTCGATGATCTGCTGCTCCAGCTCTGGATTTATGAAGGTGTCGTTGAGACTGTTCACCTCGAACAGTTTCTGGTTGAGATAGGAATCTATGTATCGGGTCTTGATGACCGATGGCCCGTCATCGCGACAAAAGAAGCAAGGCTCGACATTCGCCTTCAGATTGGCGCGGACAAACTCCTCCCGGGAATCCTCGCTACCCAGGGTGGCGACCAGGGTCACCTTGCTGCAGAGGCCGGCCAGATGGTTGGCGATGGCAAAGGAGCCACCGGCAAAGACCTCGCTCCCCAGATTCTTGTTGACCACCAGAGTCGCCTTGGCCGATTTCCCCATCGGCCGGCAGTAGTTGTATTCGTCGATGATGCCATCGCCTATCAGCAGTACCTTCATATCCTGCAGCGAATTGATCCGTTCCACGATATCGCTGAAAGGGTAGCGCGTCCTGAAGCTCTGCAGGTAGCTGCGGGTCTCTTCGGCATAGATATCCATGAAGCTGTTGACCAGGCGCGAGGCGCTGTAGGAGAAACCGCTCGTCGCATATATCTCGCCGGCCCCCTTATAGAGCTCTTTCTCCTCTTCGAAGATCTTGTTGTGGATCTGTGCATCCCGCTCTTTCTTCTCCTCCCCCTTGGCAAAGACATCGGGGCGGATACGGCTGATGCATTCGAACGGCACCTCGTCGTCAACGATACAGGCAAAATCGACCATCTCCAGCGAACAGACGTTCAACAGCCGCATCTCCTCGTTGAAGACCGGCCGCCCCGGCCCTCGCCGGACATGCTTGTCCTTGATCACCGTCACCACCAGCAGGTCACCCTGCTGTTTCGCCTTGGCCAGATGGGTGATGATCCCCGGGTGGATCAGGTCGAAGACGCCGTGGCTCTGGACGATCCGCTTCCCCTGGCGCTGCAGTGCATGCAGCTGTTGGATAAGTTCATCGATGACCAGCTTTTTCGCTGCCATGTTGACCCCTGTCAAAAATATTTCTTCAGCAGTTCGGTGGAGGAGAATACTACTTCATGGGTAAAGCGGATCTCCGCGCCGATCTCCTTTACCACCTCATACTCTGCCTGGATCTTGCCGGTCTTGTCCTGCAGCTTTTCGAACTCCTGCCCCTTGACGTAATAGTCGGGGCGGAGCAGGCGGAGTGTCTCTTCGGCGGTCGGCCACTGGTTCACTGCGACAAAGTCGGTGCAGGCTAATGCCGCGATCGACTCGCCCCGCAGCTGTTCCGGGAAGGCGGGGCGGCCAGGCCCCTTGTCGACAAAACGGTCTGGCGAGACCGTCACCACCAGGATGTCCCCCATCTTCTTGGCGGCCTGGAAATATTTGATATGGCCGGGGTGCATCAGGTCGAAACAGCCGTGACAGAGGACGATCTTCTTCCCCTGCTGCTTCAGGTCGCCTAATATCAGCGGCAGAGAATCCAAAGTACAGAAAAGCCCCACGTTACCCCTCCAGATTTCTGATATGCTGCCAGAGCGCTGGCACAGTCTCGGCATGGCGGCCACGCCGGTAATAGCTCTCGCCACCATCGGCAACGGTGCGCACCAGCATGGTCTTGAACGGCCGGAAATAGTAGGCCGGGCTATCCTTTGGCGCCTCCGCCCTGATGTCTTCCGGGAGCTGGACCAGATCGCAGACCAGGGTGGTGAAGTGTCTGATCTCCCCCCCCTGCTGTCTGGCCACGTTGCGCGCCATGCTCAAAGCTTTGAGATAGACCTCGGGAGCCATCACGGCACTGCCGAAGTTCATCACCACGCCGTTTTCCAACTTCTGCATTACTTCGGTCAATACCAGAAAGTCATTGTAGGACAAGGCCCCGGTAGCCGCACCATCGAAATTCGGGTGTTCATGGATGATGTCCTGGCCGATGGCGACATGGATCGTGGCCGGTATGCCGAGCCGGTAAGCAGCCGCCAGGAGAGAGTATGATCGGCCAGGGAACCCTTCCGCCTCTATGCTTCGTCCCACTGCCTCACCCATGCCGGCATCTCTGTCCCGCGCAAATTCAGCATTGACGATATCGTTCAGCTGTGCCGTCTCGCGCCATAGCCCGAATTGCCCTTCGCTTATGTAGCGGGCCACACTCTCGGTTGTCGCACCGATCAGGGCGAATTCATAATCGTGGATCATGCCGGCGCCGTTCATCGCCAGACAGGAGATATAACCACGCTCCATCAGGTCGATCAGATAGCGCTGGACCCCGGAACGGATCACATGGGCACCGATGAAGAGGACAACCGCCCCCTGCTTGGCCCGGGCAGCATGGATAGCGCTCGCAACCGCCTGCAGGGCCGTATCAGCGGCGACTGTTCGCTCCTCCAGCTGCAGCAGAGCGCTGCTGTCGAGGTCGTGCTGACGCTCCCGCAGAGGCTTGATCAGCAGTCTGTTCCGGTCGAATCGTTTATGCATGGCAAGCAAACCCGGGGATCAAAGTATATTCTGCTGCAGAATAAGCGCCCGCCAATAAAGGAACGAGTATCGTAACTACGGCCCGCATCGGCTAACCGCGCCGCCGGAGATGGGAGAGGAACTCTTCCTTGCCGAGATACTTCTTCCGTACCAGATGGGCAATTTCACGGCTCATGGCGCGCCGTTCGCCATCCTTCATGTTATCCTTGATCAGCACGAAAAAGGGGATGTTACGGGTCTGCGGGTAGAGGCGAAGCCGCTCCAGCAACTCGAAGGCGCCCATGTCGGAGAGCATCAGCGAGCAGAAGACCAGATACTGATGACCGGTAGTGGCCAGCGCCATCCCCTCCTTGCCGGTATAAGCATTGACTACTTCGAAGCCGAACGCTTCGATCGCCTTTGCCACCTGCTCCTCGCCACGGCGGCTGACGATGAGGGTCTGCAGGTCATAGTCCTCAGCCTCCTCTGTCAGCCCAAGTACAGCCAGCCGTTCATGGAGATAGTCGACATCTATCGGCAGGGTGAAGAAGCCGGCCACCGGAAAGACCTCGCCGACTCTCCCCTCGTCGCTGAGAAATACCGGCAGTACCGGTATATCGCGACTGGCAGGATTGTTTTTCATGGCTAGGAGTATCCCCCATCCATCGGCAGAGAATGGCGAGATATCGAGGACCACGCCGAGCGGACGACCGTTCTCCAGCTCTGCCAGCTCTGCAATCCTGGTCTTGTAACCAGCCTCGGCAAGATAGGAGCGTACTATCTCCCCCCGCTCCTGCTGCTTCCCCAAACCGAGTATCCATAGTTCCCGCTCAATACCGGTCATAGTCATGACTGCTCCTGTCATAGGTACATTATACCATGTCTACTCACCTGTGCGATTGTTACATAGCACATTTTCGCGCCCAAACCAACACCTCTTTCGTTCCGGCATGCACAACCGGTTGAAAAATGACGTTGGCTGTGATAGCGTCCTGTAAGTTGCCAAGTTAGAATCATTCTGGACCAATGCATTGCTGCCAAAGGAGGTATATATGCCCAGCAAGGTTTTTTTTGCCGACATGCGGGCCGGTCACAAAGAGAGTCTGCTTGCCAAGATAGGCCGACTGCTGCAGAACTGCGGCATCGGGGGACGGATAGCTGCCGGTGACCTGGTGGCGATCAAACTCCATTTCGGGGAGAAGGGTAACCATACCTTTATCCGGCCTATCTTCATCCGACAGGTGGTGGACGAGGTGAAGAAGTGCGGTGGCAAGCCATTTCTGACCGACTCCTCGACCCTCTATCCGGGGGAAAGGAAAGAGGCGGTCTCGGCTCTGGCCTGCGCCATAGAGAACGGTTTTGCCTATGCCGTGGTCAATGCACCGCTGATCATGAGCGACGGACTGCGGGGGCATACTGCGACCAGGGTGAAGATCGCCGGAGAGCTGCTGCAGGAAGTCGGCATCGGCAGCGAGATAATGGAAGCCGACGCCCTGCTGGCGGTCTCCCACTTTAAATGCCATGAACTGACCGGCTTTGGCGGTACCCTGAAGAATCTCGGCATGGGCTGTTCCAGCCGGGAGGGGAAACTGGTGCAGCACTCCACGGTCGGGCCGAAGGTGGCGGAGAAATTCTGTAACGGTTGCGCCTTATGTTTGAAGGCGTGTGTCCATGCGGCGATAACCATCATGGAGGGAAAAGCCCGTATCGATGCTGAAGCCTGCACCGGTTGCGGCCGCTGCATAACTATCTGCCAGCAGAAGGCGATCGCCATCCAGTGGAACGAATCGACCCCGCTGGTGATGAAGAAGATGAGCGAGCATGCCCTGGGCGCTGTGACCGGCAAGGAGGAGAAGAGCATGTTCGTCAACTTCATCACCCAGGTCTCCCCTGCCTGTGACTGCTATGGTCATGCCGATGCACCGATCGTCAACGATATCGGTATCTGCGCCTCCCTCGACCCGGTAGCGCTGGACCAGGCCTGCGCCGACCTGGTCAATGCCGCCCCAGGGAATCAGAATACCGCCCTGCAGAGCGGCCATGCCCCGGGGGGGGACAAGTTCCGCGGCGTCTATCCGGAGATCGACTGGGAGGTGCAGCTGGAGCATGGGGAGAAGATCGGCCTGGGGAGGAGAGAGTACGAACTGATTAGGATATAAATATGCTGTATGTTACTTTTGCGATGCATCATCAGTATAGTCCGGCAGCCCTCTAACTCGCCAGTACCTGATGCCGACCAAAGCAGATAAAGAGAGAAATCCTGTCATATATAAGAGGAGTGCGATCTTATAGTGTCTAGGGTCAAACACAAACTGAATTGTATGCATGCCAACATCAAGTAGCACAGCTTTCGAGTTATAGTTGGCTCGTTCTACAGGTATCTCCTTGCCATTGTCAAACGCCCGCCAATACTTGCTCCAGCCGTCGTTATAGAAGAGATAGCCAGGGACAGCATTGGCAACTGAAAGAGTCAGACTGTTGGGGGTAAATTCCTGAACAGCTATAGAATATTCAGATGTACGGAGTAACTTATCCAGGCTCATCCTGATATTACTGATGCCAACTTTGTTTTGCTGCAGGAAATCGTAGAGCAAGACATCCACATATGGATGTTGCAACCAGGATAGCTCCCCATCTTTATAAAACTCCTCCATGCTTGTACCTATGAGCCTCTTACCGTTGCCCCCCACCCTCTCAAGATATAGATAGTTTGATAATTCCTGCACAGATGTAGCTGCCAGCGCCTCCAGAAGTATATGTTTATCTTCAACTGAAACGACAAGGTCGGCTGGATAAAAACGTAATATCGGAAATACATAGCCTGATAACGCCAACTGGTTCTGCAAGGGGATGTGGCTTAAAAGGTCGTAATAGCGTTTGCTGGTAAAAAAAGTGCCCAAGGGATTGCAGAGCAAGACCCCCTTCTCGTGCATGATTGTTTCACCGAACGCCGGGAGTGGCGCTCCGGCAGCAAACGCATTACGAAAGTACTGAAATTCATTTTCCTGACGTCCTCTCTTTTCCAGCGCCTGGTAAAGAAAGCCACTGTCAGTTATCGTGTTCATCTTATAGTTGCGAGAAGTGTCGTAGTTATAGGCATACAATTCCGCTAAAGCCATAAACAGACAGCTGATCGCTACGAATCGTGCTGACAATAACTGTTTTGCATATGCGTATAAGAGAATAATCAATATTATCGGGAGCAGAATCATCCAGGCATCGTAGCGAGAAATCCAGATAAAGGAATTGCCGAAGAAATAGGTGATTCCCACCTTGATTGTTATGATGCCGATAGCAAATATGATCAGCTGCCTCGTCCGTGCTTGCAGAAAGGTCGCCAGGTCTGACCAGTTCATCTTGCCTGCCAGGACAAAGGAGAGCATCATACAGAGATAAAAGAGAATGAATGGACCGAGATTCTGCCGCGTATCAATGAACTTGAGTGGAGGGAAGATAAAGTTGAAAAAATTCTGTACACTATTATATGGATGATGGAAAAACCCTGAGAATCCAAATCCGTTGACAAAATAAAGCCCTATCATGACAGGTGGGATCAACTTGTAGTAGTTACGGCAACCGCCATAGCAAGCCAGGCAAAAGATCAGCGGGATAAGCCCGATATAAAAACCTGCCTCGGAAAGATAGCCTTTACCCTGCCAATAGCCGAAAGATTTATATACATCCGGATAGAGTGCATGGACCAGATTCCCATAAGAAAAAAAGACCCCTGTCCTGGATATTTTCTCTGAGAATACTTCTCCCCCGATATCTGAGGCCATCATCTTCTTGAACTGGAGATTGTTGTTATGCACCAATCGTAGCACCGGGAATAGTTCCCCCTTGGCTGATGCGTCTTTCAGCATCACGACCACGGGTGGTGCCGCCATCATCGCCACCAAAAGACTCAGAAGCAGGCAGAAACCGATAAACCCCTTGCCAAGGTATGCTTTGCCTGCCGTCAGCAACTCCCTTCTTCTGACTATCAAGACCAGCAAGGCAAAAAAAACCAGGTTGAACAGAAAGAGTGTCGGGATAAAGATGTTCATGGCAATACCTGCCGTAAGGGCGAGCAGGGAAAAATAAAGATATTTCCTTTTATTGCCGAGAGTGTCGAGCCCCTTCAACAAGAAAAACATGGCATACGGTGAGGTGAAACTCTGGTCTACCATGCCGTTTTGCACAAAATATTGCGGTGTAATAGCAAACAAGAGTACCGTCGCTGCCAACAGAGAACTGCGACTGCACCTGGTCAAGTATCTAAACAGGAGAAAGGTCCCGCCTATCAACAGGGCCAACCGGAATAATCGCATGTAGATGAAAATGGTGACCGATGAGACAGAGAAGAGTTTGGCTATGAGGGCAGCAACCAGCAGTGTAGGGTCGAGGTAACCGATCG
Organism: uncultured Geobacteraceae bacterium; assembly: GCA_964649725.1. Classification (GTDB taxonomy): domain Bacteria; phylum Desulfobacterota; class Desulfuromonadia; order Geobacterales; family Geobacteraceae; genus CAZYTM01. The sequence continues at coordinate 141,510 of CAZYTM010000006.1, forward strand.
AAATATTCGGATAGAAAAAGGTCCCCGTCATCATATACGGGTCCCAGAGTGGGATAATACCCTTCTTCAGATTATCGAAGAAGTAGTTGAAAACACCAAACCATTCGAGTGAGTCATGGACAAATATCTTCTTTGTCAGCAACAAATCGTAATAGATGGAACAGAAGAGTGCTATAACCAGGCAGAGCAATACCATCAGAGGTTTTATTGACTTCTGCATCGCTTCCACCGTTCGATACTTTTCTATTTATTTATCGCCCCTAGCCGGTTCATCCAGCTAAGAGAGATTATTACCAGAGCCACCGAACCCAGCCCGATATAATAGAGCAACAGCCCCAACCGATAAGGGAATGGATTGAAGACGAAGCGGATCAGATGCTCACCTTTATCGAGCCAGACAGATTTGCCATTGTAGTTTGCAATCAGAACCGGGATCTGGCGCTCTCCATCATATGCTTCCCAATATTTACTCCATCCGTCGCCATAATACAGATAACCATCTTCGTTGTTAGATACTGCCACGGTCAATTCATTCGTTGTGAACTTTTTTATTTCCAGGTTGTATACAGGAGTCTGCAGATAGCGCCGCATATCCGCCTGAAGCCCCTGCGCATTTTCCCTGTTGGCAGCATCAAATTGGAAGGCAAACTCCATAATCTGTTGCGGCCCCCATGGCAGGTCTTCATACTGATGCAGAACCCCCATGCCTGTTGCTGTAATCTGGCTTGTCTGTGGCTTCTCGACAAACAATCGGTCGATAATCTGTTCAGGAGGGGCGCCAGCATAATAATTGAGCAACTTTTGCCGTTCTGGCACCTGAATGCTGGCGGTAACTGGATAAAATCTCAACAGCGGTGACATGGTGTGTGCAACAGTAACATGATTCTGTAGAGACAAGGATGATACCATATCGTAATACCGCTTTGTCGTGAACATGGTGTGATTTATGCCATAGGTCAGAACCCCTTTGACATTTACCACACTCTCCCCGAATGCTACGCCGGGGACACTCCCCAAAGACTTGCGCAGGTATTGAAACGGCCCGCTCTCATTGACCTTCCCTATCTCAGCCATTCGATAAAACTGACCGCTATCCTTAAGGTTATACTTCTCTGCATAACGTCCAAAATAGTACATGTCCGCACAGACGACGACCAAGACAAGCAGATAATAAACCTTTGTGGGGACAAGCCTTCTGCCATAAAAATATGAAAAGAGCAGAAAGATGAAAAGCTGCGCCATGACAAACTGGTCATGGCGAGAGGCAAAAACAATTTTATGCCCCCAGTACCATGTTATCGCCACTTTTATCAGTATAAGCAGGGCCGTTATTGTAGCAACAATACTGATTCGTTTGCCAAGAAACTCCCTGAATTGATCGGTGCGGAAAAACATGCTCAAGCCAAGACAGAGCAAAATGCAGTAATAAAATAGCACAAAGCCGCCAAACACCTCTCTAACTTCAATCAACTTTAGCGGTGGGAAGATGATGTTAAATATTTTCTGTACCAGATTGAAGGGTTTACCGCTCATCCCTGCAAAACTGAACATGTTGATACTGATCAGCACCGCCATTGCCAAGGCGAGATAGCGGTAGCGCGAGCGATGGTAAATAAAGCCCAGAATTGCCAAAATGAGCGGGATTATGCCGATATACTGTCCTATTTCAGCCAATAAATCATCTGCAAAAAAAGGTAATGATTCAAAAATATCCGGATACAAAACATTTACATAATTGCCATAGGAAGCAAAAACCCCCTTTTTAGCGGTAAATCGATCTGAGAGGACATCACTCCCAACCTCAGAGGCAATAATCCTTTTCATCTTCCCATCGTTTTTCAATACAATCCGTTGCACAGGAAACAGTTCACCACTATCCCCACCGTCCTTGAATCTCAGCATGAGAGATGGTGCCGTCATCAGAGTAATTACCAACATCGCCAGAAATACAGCAACCATTGTTCGCCGGTTACCAATAATCTGGGTTGCAGTTGAAAATCTGCTTATCTTGCAGAAAAACAGAACAATTATAAATGCCACTAGGTTGAACAGGTAATAGGCCGGGATGAATATATTCATCGAGATGCCTGTGAGAAGGGTAAGCCAGGCGAGATAAAGATAACGTTGCCGCTCGTTTTCACACTCCAGAAACTTCACTGTGCAGAAGAGCGCAAAAGGTGTCAAGAATAGCATATCAACATTCCCCTCCTGGACAAAATAGCCAGGAGAGAGCGCAAGCATGAGAATTCCGGCGGCACCTATCGCACTCTTGCGACACCCAGAGATATGCCGGAAGAAGACAAATGCACCTATCGTCAACAGTGCCAGGCGAAACAACCGAAAATAGATATAAGCCGTGACCGGGGAGATACCCAGCAGTTTCACCAATACCGCGAAGAGTAGCACGGATGGATCCAACAGACCGATGATCGAGACATTTGGATAGAAATAAGTCCCTGTCATCAGGAATGGGTCCCAATAAGGGAAGACCCCTTTCATTATCGACAGGATATAGTGATGGAAACTACCGTACCACATGAGAGAGTCGTGAGTAGTGATCTTCTGGCAGGTGACAAGGTCAGGATAAGATGCTACAAAAACCCCAATGCAGCAAATGCAGAGAAGATAATATATGAGATCCGGTTTCTTTATCATAGGGGGATTTTCATTCTTTACGCATTTGAGAATCCGGTTTTTGGAATCCGAGAATATAGGTGGAACAGAGCGGCGAAAAGAGTGAGAACCTTTCGACTACAGCTTCGATCCCCTTCATTACTGGCAACATATAGCTTGGTAAAAATGATGGCACCAAAGTTTTCACCATCGCAGTTTTCAATTCGTACCCATGCGCAGCAAAAAGAGTAACCAACTCGTCCCGTTGATAACTGTCTTCACCAGCTTGCCGATAAGAGGGGGAAAGTTCCAACCCCTTCCGGATAAGATTGTTTCCGTTCGGCTCTACTACCACTATTGAATTGCTGATCTTCGCCAATCGCTTGATAATGGCGGCTGAAAAAGGCTTTACATGATGGAGAAACCCCATAAGGAAAACACAATCCCAATAATCACTAACCGCAAAATCATAACTGGCCATATCGGCATGGTGAAAGTTCACCTTATTTTTATCAGCAACCCCATGGCGCCCCCTTTCGACCGCTGCAGCAGAGACATCGAACGCATCGACCCGGGCATAGAAATTAGCCAGCACGGTATTGGCAAACTTGCCATCGCCACATCCGATATCAGCAACCTTTGCCCCAGCTGAAATCCCTAGCCTTTCAGCGGTCTCAAGGGCAAAACGCCAATGTCGGCCCATGATATGTGCTGCCAATTCAACGCTGGAAAAACAGGCTGTATCGTAACTGACGCTACCTGCATACTCCCAGAACTCTTTCTGTTGCTCATAACGGTTATCAGCCATGGTTATCAATCCAGAATATAACTTATGCCTTGCAAATGATATTATAAATACCCATCAGACAGATTTGCGAAATCTCCATGCATAGCGGAGAGTCCCCCACCAGGAAGTCGCCCTCTCACCCTTGTGCCGCAATACATTACTCAACAAAAATATCCCGTGGAAAAATGGATTTAAAAAATTGCAGTAGACCATTTTTCGGGCTATGCGATATATTGACGGCCACTTGATAAAGAAATACGCCAAACGATGAATATTCTTTATGACATCTTTATCAGGAAGATTCAAGATACTAGTTGTCAAAAATGAACGAGGCAGGTCATGCAATGAATAGTCTGCCTTAAGATAGCCGCGATCCGCACAGTACTGGGCTATCTGCGTCTTGGGGAAAGGGAGGAACAGGGCACTGAAGGCAAAATCTGTATTAGCCTTTATGTTCAACTCGATTGTCTTGAAAGCATCGGCAACTGACTCGTCCGGGAGACAGAACATATTTGCCGTCTGGACATTAATCCTGTATTTACGCAATATATTTCCACAGGAGATGATTTGTTCGTCGGTAATGTCTTTGCGCAGGACATCCCTTCTCAGGATATAATTTCCAGTTTCTATGCCATAACTTACTGTTATACAGCCTGCTTCAGCAAGCATGCTGGCTGTATCTTCGTCGAGCAGGTTCGCCCTAGTAGTGCACATGAACGGAATATTTATTTTTTCTTTATAGAGACTGAGGAATTGTTTCAGCCATTTTTTGTTGTATGTAAAAAGGTCATCATAAAAAAAGATCGACTTTATTGAATATTTTTCGTTTTGAGCAACTATTTCAGCAATAAAGGTATCTACCTCTTTCTGCCGGACATAGGCTCCTTTCCCTTTGAATACATCATGAATATTCGCATTGTAACAGAAAGTACAGCGATATGGACAACCCCTGCTGGAAAAGAAGCGATGGACCCTTTCCCCAGCAAGTTCTGGATAGCGATCGAAATAGATCCCTCTATCCTCAATCAGATCTGGAGAGAAGGAGACCAGAGAGGCCCTTTCGTTGCAGCAAATCACGCCCTTATCGTCTTGGTAACATAGCCCGTCAATCAAGCTCCAGTCTGGCTTTTCCCCTCTCTTTCGCAGCTGCTCCAACACCTGCAATAACACCATCTCACCTTCACTGTGACAGACCAGATCTGCTTCAGTCTCCCTGATTATCTCTTCCGGGTAAAAAATGGCATGAATCCCCCCCACAATTATCTTTGCATCAGGGATGGCAGTACGTATCGCCCTAGTCTTATCTATTAACCATTGATGCTCGGAAGAGAGTACCGAGATACCGATCAAACTGGGTCGCAATGTCACAAGTTGAGCAATGGCATCTTTCTCTAATGTATCAATGACTACGTCTGTATTGATGCCATTGTGTCTGAGGTAGGCATTAATCGACAGAACACCGAAGTATGGGCTGGCAAATTGTTGAAAAAAAACTATATCCGGTCTGTTCATTTACTGAATTCCCTGTTTTGCCTGATATTACCGGAGACAGATCGCAACAGCCAATTGCAAATGCTCTCAGGGAGTAACGGAAATATATAATTATAAAAAATATGATAATAGATGGGGATGTTAATTTCCCTGGGGGGAGGACTCAACAGAGTCTGCCTGACTATGATTGCAGCAGTCTCTTTGTAGGTTGGTATAAACCGTCGCTTGATATCGCCAAGATGGCCTAAGTGGACGACCACAACCTTGGCCCGCTCCCCCCAGTGAAGACGCAGACATCGTAACACCATATCAAGATATGCTTTACAAGCCGGGTAGGCAATCTTGGGATTCGAAACACCTGGGGAGATGGCACTGAATGATGATATGCCGACGAACAAACCTCCATGAGAAACAATATGTTGCTCAACTCCGCGAATTATATTAGCCAGCCCGGTAATGCCGACCTGGTTCGTTCTTGCCAAAACATCATAGTCTATCTGCCTGTCGACATTGATATCAGTCTCCGTAACAGCCGCGTTGAAAACAACACATATCCTGGTTGGCTGGATCTCATCGGTTACTGCTTGCACTTTTTTGTGTGCATCAATAGCAGTTATATCCAATTGCAGGTGCAGGTATCTGCCGGTATCTAGCCAGCGTTGACCTGCCTCAATTTCTGTTAAAGCCGATCGAGCTATACCGATAATCTGTAAATGCTCGTGCCTTAGATATTCTTCAACCAGAGCTGCCCCGAGTCCTCGAGATGAGCCAACGACAACGACATATTCGCAGGCAGAAGACATCGGGACTTCATGCTCCCTTGGCATTATTATCGCTAACACTCTTATCTTTTTTTATTTTCAGTGCATCGCGTACTTGAATGAAAAGAATGTTGAACAGCGACTTGAAACTGATCTCAATAAATGCATTATGTTCATTATTTGCCAGGAAAGCACAGTGACGGCAGTTGTCATTCTCATTACAACTGCGCAGCGCCGCGCTTACCCCAAGTGTCTTGACGTTAGGAGCATCTACATCATCATGGGCCCAACAGGTGATGACCCGTCCGTCTGCATCGATCTGATACTTAAGGCTGCCATGATGGCAAGGTATAAGGTGGTCGTTCTTGGGTGCTTCTCCCTGCAGGGCAAAGAATTTTTCATCATAGGAATATGGCCAATATATTCCTGCTTCCAAAACAGTATCTGAATAGTAGATAGGAAAGCCTGATTTTTTTAGATCAAGTATTTTTTGCAAGGTATTGCGTATCTCACTGTCGGTCAGGATAAGATCACCGAACTTCTCCTTCAGTGTCTCACAGTTATAAAGTATGCTGAACTGCAGCCGAGCATGCTTATCCGCGGCAAGTTGCGCGAGAAAATCCATATCCTCAAGATTGGCTCTGGTCAATGTTGCATGTAGCACAACCGGCATCGATTCCCGATTAAGCACTTCTATCGCCTCAATGACCTTGTCGTAACACCCCTTACCACGGACGCGATCGTTATTCTCTCTGCGGCCATCGATACTAAGACAGACCGTATCGACACACCGTAACTGGTCGATCATTCTTGGGACCAGATAACCATTGGTATTGAAACTTACATAAAATCCTTGCAACTTCGAATAATTGAGTATTTCCCCGATATCCTTACGTAACAGCGATTCACCACCATGGATAGTAAGCAGCCGCGTTCCCAGTATTTTAAGTTCGTCAATGATCTGCAAAAGCTGTCGAGTCGAATAGTTTTCCTGGTGGGACCGGTTACCGTAATCGCCATAACAGTATGAACATTTTAAGTTACAGTTATTATTTGTAACCAGCACTATGAAAATAGGTTTGCTTATCTTACATAATCTACACCAGAGGAGACTTATAAAGAATCTCCCCCTGCTTAACAATGATTTGAACGCGCTATTCCGGTACCGTGGCAGGCTCCGCAAATATGAGAGTGCTTCTTCGTCGCTTGCTAATGATTTCCAATCAATATATTTCATATGGTACCTTAAGTAGTTAATTGAATTTATTCCTGAACCCCAACAGTTTCTGAAATCCAAACACCACTATTGCCGAATAATATAGAATCCTGTTAACAATACGATAACAGCCATCATCTTCTCTAACAAGCTGTTTCAATTCGACTAATCGCGACAACCTCAATCTTATGATATCATCGGCATTGTAAAGCTCTTTGATAGACCGTTGTTCAAGATGACCAGCCCGCTTGACTTCATAAAGTAGTCTGATGCGCCTGGAGGTTTCACTCATATTGTAAAAATGAAAATAAGTATAGCCGAGACAAGAATAGATAATAACGGAATATATAAAAGCAATGACAAATGATATTTCTCCATTGAAACTACGATGAATTACAACTAATGCACAGATTAAAGGCAGGTAACCGACCACCATTGCATACCCAGCAATCAGTTGTTGTGAAGATTTAACTGTCCTGGCCAGAATTATATGAATAATAAAGATCAAGAGGGGACAACATATGAGCAAAATAATCAGTGCTGCTTTCTCACCCATTTTATTACCCTTCTCCAAATTCAAGACCGAGACATTTACGATAAATAATATAGAACTTGAGGATTATCATGGACAATGGTCGAAGGGTAAATGAACCATTATGTTCCTCCACCATCCCGCCAATTTTCAGATCCTCGATCCGGTCTGCTACCAGCCCCATCATCTGATAACGACTTATTATTTCATCCTCACATAATTTCCCTCGGGAAGAAGAACCAATATAATAGAGAATATCGAGTGATGGCGAATGGGCCTGTGCTGCCGGATAACTGGCAATGTAAGCTGCTGCAAGAGCAAAGTGCAGTATATAGGCAAGCATCAGATCGATCACTGGCATAAAAACTTGAAATGCCAGGACCACCGGTATTGGTACAAGCAAAAATAAAAAGAAAAGAACTGCCACATCATTCTTTGGACGTTTTAGACGCCAGATCAATACATGCCCAATAAAAATGCCAATAAAAAGCCCAAAACCTGCGACTAGTATCGACCAACTCATCAGCACATCACCCCTTCCGTCATAACCATAAATCTTTATAGATATCCGAGGATCTAATCCCATGCCCTCAAGTGAGCATAACCTATGGACTATTCCAGCGGAGTTTATCTGTCAAGTCAACCAGATACCTGTCCATTACAAAGTACAATTTGGCCTGATTATCATTTAAGACGCCACTTAGCTGCAGCATCTCCAGGACCATCCTCAGCATAGTCTGGTCAGTGGCAGTCAACACCGGGGAAAAGCGGTACGGGCTCTTCTGCAGCATATAGACAAGGTCTTTGGTCAACCCTTCCGGAGTATTGAAGCAGAGTATCGGCCGACTCCCGGCATAATATTCGGTGAGTGGCAGGATCTGCGGGTAACCTGCAACATATTTCGGGTCCCAGAACATCTGGAAAGCACCGATATCGAATATTACCGGTTCATAGGTGGTCTTCAGGTTGTTCCTGATCTCCTTGGCAAACTGTGCATCGGCCATCAAACCGATCTGCTTGGGGTAGAGGGGATTCCGGTCACTGGCCAGGTAGACCTTCCCCGAATAGCCTAGAATAGTGACAGCCGCCAGAAGAAAGAGTATCGAGAATACTTTCCTGAATATGCCGGGCCCATTCGTGTTGGCAGGGCCATGCGGGATTAATGCGAGCATGGTCTTCCCTGTCGCGACCAAAAGCCCGGAGACGAGCAGCGCTACCAGTGGCAGCATCTGGCGTGACTCATATGGCATCCTGGCAGCATGGGGGAGGACCAGGACAAAGGAGAGCCCGGCAAAGAAGAGGAGCCAGAGCAGTCCTGCTGTCGGCAAGCTCTTGTCTCCACGCTCCTTGAGGAGAATGGCGTGGGCCAGATAGGCAATTAACATCGCCCAGATCAACTTGGTGTTATTGATGATGCCAAAGAAGACTATCCTGAGCGAACCCTTGATCACTGACAAACGGTTTTCGCCATAATTATAATTGGTGTCAGCACCATTTTTCAGCAGAAAGGCATCCTTAATATCGATTACCGCATCGTTAAAACCGAGGTACCAGACATTCTGCAGGAATTGCAGACCATGGGCGGTCACCGGCGCCATACCGTAGATGAACCAGATTTTCCAGCGGAACCCGCGCCGCTCCAGCAGGTCCCAGCCGACCAGCCAGGTGAAGATGAAAAAGACTGAATCGAATGAAGAGAGTGAGAGGGCGAACTCCAGAAACCAGGCGACTATCATCCAGCGCCGCCGGTATATTTCCGTTTCACCTCGGGTAGACAGCACTACCGCCAACATGAAAGCAAAGCGGAGCAGGTCGTCCAGCGGCTGGTTGGCCAGGGTATCGGCAAAACCGAGGAAAGGTCGCGACACACTGTAAAAGAATACTGCAAAAAATGCCACTGCCGGGCTGGTAATCCTGGCAAAGACCGCATACATCAAGGCAAGGGCAGCCAATGAGAGGAAAATCGACAGCATCTGCGCAGCGAATTTGCTCTGCAGACCGGTGGCAAACATGGCCGCATACGGGACGAGATAGCCGGCCGGGTAATGGGTGTACCAGAGCCGCGGGCCGACCCGCGGAGAGCTGCCAGGGCAGGTGCCATGGGCATGCTGGCGCAGTTGCGGGTCATCCAATATCTTGACTACCTTGGCATAACCCTGGGGGATAAAGAGCAGATAGTTTGCTACCCAACCATTCTCCTGCCACTGTTTCAGAGAGAGCAGAGTCTGTGCATCGCCGAAACCCCAGTCGCTCCAACGGTCCTCATCATTGGCCCGGTTGCCCAGATAGATGAAAAGTAACAGCAAAAGTGCCGCACAGGCCAGGTGCCAGCCGTTGATCCGCCAGGTCCGCTTCCCGGAAGGTCCTGGTGATGCTACCTGGCTGGCAGCTGCGCTCTCTTTGACTGTATAGATTGCTTCTGAGGCAGACTCTTCATGCTCTGCTGTTGTCTCGTTATGCTCTTCCATATCTTCCTTCAGATAAAATTGATATGCATTGGCGGCGCTCCCGCTGGCGTTTCAACTCTGCCATGGCCATGTTTCAACTCCCAGAGGAACTCATTCACCTTATGCTGCAGACAGAGGGAACCGCACATCGTCTGGGCATTGAACTCCCCGGAGGAGATCAGCCGCATCACCTCCCAGTAGCGCTCCCCTTGCCAGAGTTCCTTGAACGATGTTTCGGCGATGTTGCCGATATGGTATTTGCTGTATTTCCGGTTGAACAGCATGCCGCATGGCGCCACCAATCCGGAACCGGAGAGCTGCATGATAAAAGGGGGGCCAAAGCAGCGGGTATAGATGCGACGACCGTCGGAGAGGACCTTCGACCATTTGACGCTCACCTGGTAGCTCCCGTCGGAATAGGTCTCCGCCTCCTTGAGGATATCGACGAGACCGTGGTAACCGGCGTAGTCGACCCCGAGGCTGGACTCCTCATCGTCGCTGCAATGTTTGATCACCAGGTAATCGACCCCCAGCTCTTTGCCCAGCCTGGCCAGCGGCATTATCTGGTCAGCAAACGAAGGGAGCAGAACCATCTGCAAGCCGATGGTGACATCCAGTCCTCTGCGCCGCTTTATCTCGACACTGCGCCGGACCGTCTCCACCACCTTGTCGAAGTAGTCGGGCGGACAGCCATGGATCTCCCCGTAACGGGGCGCCTCACCGGCAGAGATGTTAAAACGGAGATAGGTGAGGGCCGGGAGGATATCCTCCAGCCGTTCGTCCTTGAGGAGATAGCCGTTGGTACCGAGCGCCATGTCAAGGCCGTTGCCGCGTCCACGCAGAATGGCATCCTCCAGATGGGGTGAACAGGTGCTCTCCCCGTCGCTGACAAAGCTGATCGCCTTGACCCCGATCTCTGCCGCATCGTCGAGAAAGCGGAAGATGACGTCACGGGTCATCCGTTTGATATCATTCTCCTGCAACTGCCCGTAGCAATAGACGCAATTATAGGTGCAGGCGCGGGTCAGGGAACAGTCCATGGTTATCGGTGCGATCCGCTCGCCGGCCTGCCATGCCTCGATCCGCTCCTTGTGCCAGAGCAGCTTGTGCCCGTCCAGTATCAGCTTTTCCATCTCTTCCTTATCCGTTCTCTGCTGCTGTAGTTGTCAATTCATTCCGCCTGCGGGCGGTTGCCGATTCAGGGACAATTCCCTTCGGCCGCTCCCCCCCCAGATAGACCTCCCGCATGGTATCGAGATAACCGCGTGCTACCCTTAGCAGCGACTTGAAGGTAGTCGCCTTTGATTCGCCATCCCCACGTTGCATAAGCGCGTAGGGGACCTCTGCATAAAGGTAGCCGCTGATGATCGTCTTGACCAGCAGTTCGGTCTGGTAGAAAAAACCGCCGCATTTGAGCTTGATATCGCGGAAGATGCTGCGGCGGTACATCACCGTGCCGTTCATATAGTTGAGCGAAAGGCCGAAGGAGGCCTTGATGATCTCCCGATAGACGATGGAGAGGAGCCGCCGCCGAAAGGTCCGGACGCCGCGGTTATAAACGAACGGGACCACTATATCCACCTGCTCCATGAGGGGGAGGTAGCGGAGTATCTCGGCGGCATCGTTCTCCCCGTCCCCCGGGAGCATCGTCACCACCTCGCCTGCTCCCTGCTCTACCCCGTCCCAGAAAGAGGCGCCGATACCGTTCGGCCGGTCATGATGGATGACCTTGATATTGGGAAAACGCTGGGCGAACTCCTCGGCCAGCCTGCCGGTCCGATCGGTGCTGCCGTCATTGACGACGATCAATTCACCGTTGATACCCAGTCTGGCAAAGCTTGCCAGGACATTATCCACCGCCCCGGCAAGATTGTTCTCCTCGTTGAGGGAGGGCATCACCACGGTCACTGCATAAGCACTCACAGCAACCCCTTGATAGTGGCTACCATACCTGCCACTGTTGGATAATAGGCCTGTTCCAGAACCGGACTGGCAGGTGTCGGCGTCTCGGCGATGCAGATACGACGGACCGGTGCGCGCAGCGCATCATGGGCATTTTCTGCAATTATGGCAGCTACTTCAGCAGCCACGCCGCAGGTCTTCCAGCCGGTGTCGGCAACTACCAGCCGGCCGGTCTTCCGTACCGAGGAGATGATCAGCTCCTCATCAAGGGGGCGGACCGAGCGGAGGTCGATAACCTCTGCCGAGATACCTTCCCTGGCCAGCTCTTCAGCTGCCAGCAGCAGTTCATAGACCATATAAGAGACGCCGACCAGGGTGATGTCGCTCCCTTCCCGCCGTACCACACCACGGCCGGCCGGGATGACATAAGGTTCTTCGGGTACGGCCTCTTTCCGGTCGTAGAGCCAGCGGTGCTCAATGATTATGGTCGGCGTCTGTCCGGCGATGCTCCCTAGCAGCAGCCCTTTGGCATCGTAAGGGGACGCCGGCATCAGCACATGCAATCCCGGGATATGGGCAAAGAGCGCCTGCAAACTCTGCGAATGCTGGGCCGCCGACCCCCAGCCGCGGCCGATGACGGCCCGCATGGTGAGCGGCACCTTGACCGTACCGCCGGTCATGAAACTCCATTTGGCAGCATGGTTGACGATCTGGTCCATCGCCATCGGCAGAAAGTCGACCCGCATATGGATAAGGACCGGTTTCATGCCGGTCATGGCGGCCCCACTTACCACCCCGGTCAGGCCGTTCTCGGCGATCGGCATATCCATTACCCGCTCCCGGCCGAACTGCTCGGCCAGACCGAGGGTGCTGCCGAACACCCCGCCTGGGTCGTCGATCCCCTCGCCGATCAGAAATACTCTCGGGTCCCGCTCCAGAGCCTGGGCCTGGGCCTCACGAATGGCATCACGATAGGATAATTCCCGCTGACCGACACCCCCCCCTGCCCCGAATATCTCCGGGCGGCGGGAATCGTCAGCCTGTATCTTGGTCCATGGCATAGCAGTAAGTCCTTACCTTTTAGTAGACGTAATCGTACAGCGAGCTTATCTCCGGATACGGGCTGGCCTTGGCAAAGGCCATGGCAGCATCGATCTCTTCGCGCAGGAGAGCATCGATAGCATCAAGTTCAGTCTCAACAAGGTTGCCGCTCCTGGAGAGGTAGAGCCGGAAAAAATCGTAGGGGCAACGGGCCACCCAGCGGTCATACTCATCCTGGGGGCGACACCCCATCTCTACATCGCAGGCTGGACCGACATGCCCCTTCCAGCGATAGGTCTGGTATTCCAGCAGGGTCGGTCCTTCACCGGCCCTGGCCCGCGCAATAGCTTCGCCAGCGGTCTCGTAGACCAGCAAGACATCATTCCCATCCAGGGTACGACTGGGAATGCCGTAGCCATGCCCCTTCTCCGCAATGGTGATACCTGGCTGGCGGGCCCGCTGCGGGGAGTTGGTAGCGTAAAAATTGTTTTCACAGACAAATACCACCGGCAGTTTATGCAGCGCCGCAAAGTTGAGGCTTTCATGGAAGGTCCCCTCTTCACTGGCACCATCGCCGAAATAGGCGATTGCCACCCGCTCCTGGCGCAGCAGTTTGGCCGAGAGGGCAGCACCTACCGCCAGAGGGATACAACCGCCGACAATGGCGGTCGAACCGGGGATGCCGTTGGCCGCATCGACCAGATGCATCGATCCGCCACGCCCCCTGCAACAGCCGCTGTCACGGCCGTAGAGTTCGGCAGCGATCGGCTTCAGCTCCATCCCCTTGGCAATACAGTGCCCATGGGAGCGATGGGTGCTGAAGATATGGTCGGCCTGCCGCAGATGCGCACCAACGCCCGCAGCCACCGCCTCCTGACCGATGCAGAGATGGACCGGCGTCTTCATCTCCTGCTCGGCATAGAGATCGACGATCCGCTCCTCGAACAGCCGTATCTTCGCCATGGTCCGGTAGAGCTCGCGTAAGATATTTCGATCAACAGTATCCACTGGGTTCCCTTTATCAAGAAGATATGGAACGAGGAATTTTTCGTCCTGGCTAGGCGCCCGACTGATTGCGCGGAGGCGTAGCAGCGCTACGCCGCACAAGTAATCAGGAAGGGGAACACCGCCAGGGCGGAAAATAACCGTTCCGTTAAATGAAATTTACATGGGCGGCCGGATGAGTCAACTCCCACAGATAAAGATTAATCTCATCCATGCGGCAGTTCATCCGGCAATCCTCCGGATCAAGCTCGGTGGCGACCATCTGTAGCGACCGGCGCCGTTGTTCGCCGTTCCAGATGGCAGCAAAGGTCTCCTCATGCAGGTTGCCATAACGAAACCGCTCATCGCCTAAAAAGGCGCTGCACCCCCAGACACAACCATCCGAATCGACATAGGACCAGAACGGCAATGCCAGACAACGTTCATAGCCGCGTCTTATGCGATGCATCTTCTGCATTGTATTGGCGCGGAAGATAACGCTGAACTCCTTGTCGTTGAATCCGGCCAGACGCTCCATCATCGCCAGATAAGGAGTATAGTCAAACTCCTCGTAGGCATGGGTAATGCTTTTGTGGTGCTGGGAATAGGGCTTGACTACCAGATACCGGAGACCGATCTCGCGGCAGGTGGCAGCCAGCTGCTCCACCTCGGCAGCATTCTCCGGCAGCAGTATCATCTGGGCACCGATGGTACAGTTCAGCCCGGTCTCCTTGAGATGCCTTGTTGCCGCTGCCAGATTGCCGATCACCCGGTCGAAATCGGCCTCTTTAGTCCGGTGCACCGCTGCATAGGTCGCAGCAGTCCCGGCATTGAGGCTCACCTTGATCCAGCTCATGCTGGCAGCGATCTTCTGCATCAGTTCACCGGAGAGCAATACCCCATTGGTGGTCAATGCCACATCAATGCCGGAGAGCTTGGTATGATTGATAATCGCGGCAATATCACGGTGCAGCAGCGGTTCTCCCTCGCCGCCATACATGATGCTCTTCACCCCCAGCCGGCCCATTTCGGAGAGCCGCTCTGTAAGCATGTCAGTTGCCAGGAAGTGGGGACGATATTCCATATAGTCGAGCGCGCAGAAGGTGCAGCGATGGTTGCAGGCGCCGGCGGGAGATATCTCCATATAGATCGGGTAGATAGTTTCGCCCTGCTGCCACTTAGCCACCCGTTGCGGATGGAAGAGGAGCTTATGGCTGTCTATTCTGAATTCATCTGTCATTTTCACCATTTCCTACTGTAGCATGTTCGAGCAAAAATCGTCAACCGGGGCTGATGCCCCTGCGATTAATCAGCTTTTTCATATCCGTGGCAAACTGCTGGTGCAGATTGCAATATGGAGACCAAAATTTTCATTAACCCACAGAGGCTAATGAAGAAGTCTGCGCAAGTTGTGCGACTGAATGCTCTCCCCTCTTCTGCGCGTAATAACTGCATAGTCCGTCAAATAGAGCCTTAACAAACACCATTGGATAAGAACTCGCCAACCTTGCCAGCAAGTCAATCCCCCGGATTATTCTGGTTTGCCGGTACGACGAACATTCTGGGCGGCAGTACATGAGGGGGCCAATCCAAATGAACAGGCAGTATCGAAGTCCTGCAGGCTTGCAGAGATATTTTTCATGGCGCATCGGGCATTGCCGCGATTATGATAGGCTATTGCGTAATCAGGCTGCAACAGTATCGCCAGGTTGTAATCGAGCAAAGCGGCAGGATAGTCCCCTAATCGTGACAGCATATTGCCCCGGTTGACCAGTGTCGCGATACTATCTGGTTCGAAATTGAGAATCTCCCCGTATTTATCAGCAGCTTCAGCGAAAAACCCTCTTTCAGCATAGGACTCGGCGAAAGTGGCGAGGGACTTCAAGTGCTGCGGAGTGCCGTAACCCTTACGCCGGTCATTGGCACCGGTCACTGCGGCAGCATTGAAGAGAACCTCCCTGGCCTTGTTGTAATCTGCCCGGGCACGGGGTTCGTCGCCTATCGCCGTGTAGACGTTGCCGCGGTTCGTGTATGCCTTGGACATATTGTAGGGGCTCAGGTCCCCCTCATCCCATTGCAGATTATTGGTGACCCGCCCGGAGAAAAAGGTCATGGTTTTGTTAAAGTCGAGGATAGCCGGGCCCAATTCACGGCGGTTGACATGGGCAAAGGCGCGATTATGGTAAACCAGCGGTTTGCTTGGGGCATCCTTGACCGCCTGTTCCCAGAAAAGCATCTCGTCGACCCAGATCTTGTTTCTCTGATAAGTCATCACCGAAAGGGTAACCGTAAGCAGCAATGCCAGTATCAGCGGAAACCGTTCCCCCCCCCAGCGTGCCCCGACCCTGGCCGATATACGTCCAAGGATAACCAGAATGACGATATAAAAACCTATACTCGGCAGGTAGGTCCGATGTTCGAAGATCAGATCCTTGATGGCGATAATGGAGGACTCTATCGATATCGTCACAAAAAACCAGAGGATGCCGATGGCAATCAGACGGTTGTCCAGGGCTCTCTCGGCGTCGTATCGCTTGGCACGTAACCAGGAAAAAAGGCCATACATGGCGATTGTCAGAAGCGTTACAAAGGAGCCCATGACCGCAGGTTCGAAGAACGAAGTGGATGCCTTCAGATCGTAGACTACCCGCTGCCCGACCGGGAAAAACAGTAACCGGAGATAGACGATCAAGACCCGGAACTGGGTGATGCAGTATTCATAGGGTGACCGCTTGGTCAGGTCGAATATCTTGTCTTTGCGGGTCGCCTCGGCCACACCGTCGCCGGCAGCTGTAAGCCCCCATTCGGGGCCATAGAGCGACAGGGGGATTATCGCCAGGGTCGCTATAAACGGGATGAGAAAGAGCACTCTTTTGTACCCGAAGCGGGATTGCCGGTAGAGAATAAGCTCGAAAAATACCAGCATGAACGGCATGGTAAAGGCTATTTCCTTGGTCTTCATAGCCATGATGGCACTCAGAAAGGCGAGCAGATGAAGCACGGTCCCTTTGATGTAAGAACCGTTTTCAAAGCGGGCCCGGCCATATAGATAGCCTACTGTTGCCAGCAGATAGAAGAAGGTACAGAGCGATGTGAACCGCTGGGTGATATACGATACCGCCTGGGTAGACATCGGATGGATTAGAAAGAGCAGCCCGACCAGGAAAGCAAGCAGCAGATATCGTCGCTCCAGCGCTGCTTCGTTCCGCCAGAGATATCTACAGAGTATGGCGACAAAGAGAAATGCCAGGAAAGCGTTGCTTATATGGATAACGATATTGAAGAGATGGTAGTATCGCGGGTCACCACCCATGGTGAGGGAATTGATGGCAAAGGTAAGATAGCCTACATAGCGGGGGTCGGTGAGGCTGGAGAAGTAAGAACCTGCAACGATCAGAGGGTTGTTGAGAACATAGTCATGGTCGTCAAACATGAAGATGCCGCGGAGAAACACCTCGGAATATATGGCTGCCCCTACCAGTATATAGACAACAGCACAAAGAACTAATGTGCCCGCATGATTCTTGATAACGCTATCTGTTCTCTGCATCAACCACCCAATCCGATTTCGGCAACCTCTATTGACAAGCGCCAGGCTGCAGGCTCACAGGAAACTGCCGGAAATTAGCTATTACAATACAATATTAAATTATAACCTTTATAAAGAGTCCTTGTAAACTTTTAACTGTCAAAACGCCTCCGCAGTACCAAGGAGGTAGCTGCCAACATGATGAATCCGGCCAGTATTGCAATTTTTGCTGACAGGGAAACCCCGGCTGCAGTGGCAGCGATCCCCCATGATTGCACTAGCGCCCCACCGATAAACATCCCCACCACTACCAGCCCGGCGTCGGCATCCCCTTCCCCGGCCTTGATCAACTGCCGGAACGGACAGCCGCCTATAAGGACGGAGATCCAACCGACCAGACCCATCCCGAGAAAACTCCAGAGATGCTCCAGATGCGCTCCTGGCTGGCCGTAGAAGCCGAAATTGAATCTGCCGCTGACCAGATTGCAGCTGACTGCTGCCAGGAGGAAACCGATGAATCCCCAGAGCATGTACGATCGCCCCCCCAGAAGCAGGATGTCTCTGATACTGCCGGTGATGCAGAAACGGCTGCGCTGGGCGATAATGCCGAGGAGCAGCCCGGCGATCAGGGAGATCGCCAGAGGCGCATGCTGGGCGGCACTCCCCCGCGAGGAAAAGATGAGAAACCCGGGACGGACCAGCAGTAATGCCAGCAGCAGCAGAAAAACTGCCGGCATAAGCAGACCTTCGCCACGCCCGGTGTCATCCGGCGGTCCCGGCTCCACGCCATTGGCCAGGCCCCTTACCCCCAGCCAGACACCAGCCACCAGCCCGGCTACGCCGGCAAGACTGGTAAGGTCACCGGCAGTAAGCCGGAGAAAGAGCTTGATAGGGCAGCCGATGAATACCGCACACCCAACCATCAGCAAGATGCCGGCAAAGAGCCGTGGCAGCGGCGAGCTCCCCCCACGGGAACGGAATTCGCGAAAAAAGATTGCACATGCCATGGAGCCGAGCACAAAACCGAGCAATTCGGGGCGCAGGTACTGCATCCGCTGATTGTCATGAAACCCCAGTGCCCCGGCGCTGTTCTCGATGAAACAGGAGACACAGATACCTGAGTTTTCCGGATTTCCCCAGACCGACAGGAGCGCTCCCAGAGAACCGAGGAGCAGTCCTGCGGCTATTACCGTCCAGAAATGCCGGTCGCGCAACATCTACTCGCACCCTCCTGCCAGACGGCTTTTGAGATAGTTTATCTTCCGCAGTGATGCCGCCACGCTCTGGTTACCCGGATTTGCGGCAGCCCGCGCTGTAATGCTTTTCCGCCCTTCATCGACCAGCAGCTGAATCTCCTGCCTCCTGGTCAGTGGACTTTTTTCATCAAGATAGTCACCGTTCAGCTTGATTCCGGCAACATATGCCGAGAGAGCTTCATCATAAGCCCCCATCTCCTTGAGTATCCCCCCCTGGAGAATATGGCCGTGGGCTTCGCCAGGATATTTTCTCAGCAGTTCATCCAGTTTCAGCAGCGCTGCCTGATTCTTGCCGGACCGCTGCAGCTCTTCCACCGGGCCGTACAACTTGCCGATCAGTTCGATCCGGGCACGGTAGGCCATTTCACGTTCAACTGCCTTGTCAAGACCGCCACCTGCCTTGCCGGTCCCCTTGCTGCTCTCCATGACAAGCAGGATAACCAGTGCAGCACAGGCTCCTATCAGGAGCAACCAGAGCATTTTATCGAAACGGTCTTTCAACATTGAACCAACTCTCAATATTTCTGATAAGGGGGCATATTCACCCGCCTGGCCATCTCTCTGATCGGATTGTAGTCGCTATCTGGAAGCTCTTCGTATCCGTCGATCCAGGCAGCTTTCATCACTTTCAGCCGCTCTCCGTCTACTTCGGCAGTATCGGTCGGTCGCAACGCCAGGAGTGCCGCTTTGACCTTTTTGAGCAGCGCTGCATCGACATCTTTGGCTGCGGCAAAGGTGCAGTATGGGACCGGCTGGCTCTGGGCAAGGATGACAAAGTCATCAGCGGTAATCTTCCCATCCCTGGTCATGTTTTCCAGGTCGAGTACCGGCGCTGCCGCCACGTCGAATTTGCCATAGAGGACGCCATAGATCAGCTTCTCATGCTTGAAAGAGCCTGGGGGGATGGAGTAGATGCCGAGATCCCGTTCCGGATTTATACCTGCAGCAAGCATCAGGTCATATTCGGCCAGATAGCCGGTAGGTGCAAGCATAGGCCCGAAAGAGAGTCTTTTCCCGCGTATATCGGCAAGCTTTTCGATACCACTACCTTTGCGGGCGATAATGGCGCCGGCAGTCCGCGCCCCGAGCTTCCCCCGCTTTTCTGTAGCGATCAGCTGAACCCCGAAGTTCTCCCGCAAGATCACATAGATGAGCGAATTGGTATGGGTAAAGGTAAACTCGCCGGCCTTGAAGCGCTTCTCGAAATCATGGGTATCTACCGGCACCATGACGAAGTCGACCCCCACTCTGTCGGAGAGATAACGGGTCAGGGGGAGAAACCGCTGCGAAGTCTCCTGCTCGCTGTTACAGAGCATATAGCCTATCTTGACTACCTGACGTTTGCCGCCATCCTTGCATCCGGTCAACATCACCAGGATAGCCAGAAGGAGCAGATAACCGCTCATGCGCAGCTTGTTCATAGCTACTTCCCCGTTTCTCTGAAGAATTATCTCCTGGCCTGTTCAGCGCAAGGGATGCAGAGTAATTTGCCGGCCACTTCAGAGAGCCTGGTCTCCATGACACTCTCCCCGCAGTGAGCACAATCAGCCGATGCACGAATTCTGGCCGGCCTGATATCCTCATAAGGAACCATCTTTATCGATAATATCTGTTCTGCATCTGCATGCAGCAGATAGTCGGCAAATACCTTTCTATCCTCTCTGACTGCTGCAGGGATCACCTGCCAGTTGAAGGAGACCCTTACCGCTTGCTCCTTGGCGCGGGAATAGAGGGTATAGACATGTTTGCCATGATCACGGAACAACAGATTCCCCTTGCCGAAGCTGCAACCTGTCAGGCACTGCAGCGCATCGACGCCGCAGGCATCGTTTTCGACTATGGCAAAGACCTCCTCATCTGCGGAACGGACCAATTCCAGAGTCTGCATCGCCGCCATAGACATCCGGTAACCTATTGCCAGACCTGGGCAGCTATGCCCATGAAAACTGACTATCTCTGCAAATTCCATCAGCACCTCGGCAAGTCGTCGCGGCCGCAAGCCGGATCGATTTCGTCGATTGAGGTGAAGCAGGCATAAGCACGACCGCGACAACCGCCACGACACTCTGCCAGTTCAGCACAGTTACCGCAGGCCGCCGGATGCTGCAACAGCTCTTTACGGAACTCCTTTTTCGCTGGCGAGCAGACCACTTCCGACAGCGATGTCACCTTCAGGTCGCCAAGTCTGACCGGCAGTGAAGGGCAGGGGAAGATACCCCCGTCCGGGTCAATGGCCAGCATGGTGTTGGCTGCCTGGCAGCCACCTTGCGGAAATGGCACCCCCGGATGGAAAGCCCGCCAGAGAAACGGGTCGTGGATCGTGCTATTCACCCCTGCCAGGGGAGCTACTGCAGCAAGCTTGCCGGTCAGCTCCGCCTGCTCCTGCCGACTGAGATAAAATGCTTCTCCGCCATTGTACAGCCGCTGCATCGGCAGGACCAGCCGCTTTATCCGCTGTTCCCGACAGAAGGCCAGCAATTCCGGCAGCTCTTGCCAATTCTCCCTGGTGACTGCAAATGACAAACCGAGCGTAACACTGCCGGCGCCATCCCCCTTGTCCCAGTTCATACCTCCGGCCGCTGACACATCTCGCACTGTTGCCAAGCTGTCGCAGGCCAACAGCAGTTCCTTCACCCCGGCCAGGAGCTCCCTGCTGCTCTGGTCGACAAACATCTCCTTAAGCACGGTCAGCGAAACAGCCAGCGAAGCACCCTTGAATTGCGCCAGCAGCGGAGCAAGATCGGCACTGCGGAACTTGCCGCCGACCTGCAGCTGCAGCATCAGAGGCCGGCATGCCATAATTTCTGCGGCAATCCTCTGCAGGAGAGGAGTATCAGTAGCCTCGCCAGGAAGGTCCCAGAATATAGTTATCGGTCTTGCCAATTCCATGTACTGCCTCGAAAGTATACCCAGCCCTGTTTATGTCAGTGCTACATCTGCTTCATTCTGCCGCAGTCTCATCAGCCCAGCAATGCGGGTCAGGGCTGTTCAGATCGCCGGTAAGGGCCAGCGCCCGGGCGCTGCAGCCGCCAAGACACTCTTCGTATTTACTGCAGCCGGAGCATTTTCCGGTCGCCTGCTTGTTGCGCATCTTTGCCAGTACCGGCGAGTCGCGCCATACCTCGCGCAGGTCGTCTTTTGCGATGTTGCCTATGACGACCGGGATGAACCCGCAAGGGGTGATATCACCATTCGCCTTTATATTGAGCGACAGCTTGCCGCAGACACTCCCCTTCACCATGTTTCCTGCATCACGGGCGCCGAGCAGTGCGATGATCGGATCATCGAGAGAAATATCGAGCCCCCGTACCTCACCTTTTGCAGCGATCGCCCTGACATAGAAATCTTTCCACTCCGCCGGGGTCAGATCGAGTTCATCCTTATGCGCCAGACCAAGTCCGGAACATTTGAAGTTATGGAAGTTGAGCTGACCGGTCCGTTGCTCCAGGGCAAAGGCGACCAGTTCATCGATGGCCTGATGATTAATCCGGCAGATTACCGTAGAGATGGAAGTGGCAATCCCCTCCGCTGCCAGATGGCCGAGAGCAGCTACAGCCCGGTCGTGGCTGCCGCTAATGCCACGAAAGCTGTCATGCACTTCGGCAAGATGACTGTCGATACTGATCCCGACCTTGGAGAAACCAGCCCCTTTAAGCGCTGCAGCTTTCTCTGCATCGATCAGCCAGCCGTTGCTGTTCATGGAGAGACGCAGGCCAAGCCCTTTGGCGAATCTGGCGATGTCAAGCAGCCCTTGGTGGAGAAGCGGTTCACCGCCACCTAAATTGATGGAAAAGACCCCGGCTTTGGCAACCTTTTCCAGCGCGGCAAAGAGGATATCCAACTCCAGTTCGTCATGGGTATCCTCACGGCTGTAGCAGTGGCGACAAGCGAAGTTGCAGCTGTTGTTGATCGCCCAGTTGATGGTCAGCGGTGCTTGCAATGCCGGCAGCTTGTCGTCAATTCTCATAGGATATGAACCCTTTTTCAACGAGTTCCTGGAGAAAATCATCTACATCTTCCCGCAGGATATCCTCCTCAACCTCGAACTGTGTCAGGAGATCGGAAACGATATCGGCGCTGCTCCTTCCATCACAAAGTTTCCATATCTCTGTGCCAAGATAATTGAGCGACAACATGGTGCCTCCGGAAAAGAGGACCGAAGTCCCGATCTCCGCCACATCTTCGCCACGGTCGAGCCCGGCTACAGCCTCTGCCAAAGGCTCATCCTCTTCCCGCCACATGACGTCCGGATTACGTATGATTTTTCGCATCTGCTTCCTCTAACCTAATATTGCCTGTTTTCCATCCATAGTTTCCGGATGGAAACGACCTAGTCCCCCTGGGACATTATCGAGGCGATGACCAGATTCTCCTGCGACGAGTTGCGGATACCATGGTCCTCCAGAGCAGGGACGATGACGATCTGCCCCACAGTGATGGCACTGGAATCTTTACCGGAAAGGAGTTCGCCGGTACCTTCCATGACCATCCAGATATGGCTGCCATGATGGGTATGGGTTATGATCTCCTGCCCCGGCTTCATGCAGATCAGGCTGATCCTGGAAT
This sequence comes from uncultured Geobacteraceae bacterium, assembly GCA_964649725.1. Taxonomy (GTDB): domain Bacteria; phylum Desulfobacterota; class Desulfuromonadia; order Geobacterales; family Geobacteraceae; genus CAZYTM01. The sequence continues at coordinate 164,635 of CAZYTM010000006.1, forward strand.
GATCGTCCGACCAGATCGTCTCATGATAGCGTTTCGCATCGTCGAATTTCTTGATCTTCTGTACATCGAGCACCACTGTTTTCATTTAATCGCTCCTTGAGTAATTACTCCCCCTGTCAGAGGGTGTCACCGATAAATTTCCAGGTCAGGCTTTATTCACCATCTTCAAGACCTTGCCGATAAGCTCTGCAGCGCGTTCGAGCAGATTGGCAAAGACCGAGACATGCAACTTCTGGCTACTTTCTGAAATTCCTGCAAAGCGCACTCCAAAACTTGTCGAGAGCCGGTTCGCCGCATCCAGACTGTTTTTGCCAGCTGACGATGCAACAGGGACAATCATTGTCCCCCTCCCCTTGGCATTATTCTCTGCCAGCAGACGTAATTCCGCTTCCCCCAAGCTTTTCTCGGCAAAAAAGAGCCAGAGCTGGCCATAATCTTCCAGCAGACTTTCACTGAGCAGCGGGATATCATTGCGAGTGGCCAATCTGACCCGGTATCCTTTTTGCTCCAGAGCTTCCTTCACCTTGGAACCGACCAGAGCTGACGACAGCCCGGCATTTTCCGTAAGGGTGTAGATGAGGATATTTTTCTTTGCGGTGCCGCTCTGCTGTTCAAGCCACTCCGCGACGTTGAGCATATATCTCTGATTGTCATAACGCCCTGCTGCCGAACTGGCAAAGCGCCCGGCAGCTGCATCAAAGACGATACCCCCGCGACTTTCCGCCTCGTTACTGTAAGTAGCGATGCCGCCGCTACCCTCTTGATCCATTACCATTCTAACCTGCGGACCTGTTTTCCGGATATCCGCCGTTGTGCCACCGGAAAGGGAACTGACCCCTTTAAGAAGCGGATTACCCAGATCGACCCCTGGGACGAATACCAGCAGCTGGAAGGTATAAGCGATGAGCAGGGTACCGGTCAGACAGAGAAACATATAGAGGAGAAAGACCCTCTTTTTGAAGAATGTCCAGAACATCACCATGGTCGGAACCGCTGTCACCGGGCCGCCGATCATGAAAGCCAACGCTGCACCGCCGTCCAGAGTACCGCTCAGCGACCCCTTGATGTGATAGATGATGCTGGAGGCGCTGATCTGATGGAGAAAGATCGGTACCGATGCCAGAGTGACCCAGACGATATTAAGTGCACCCTTCTCGCCAAAGAGCCGATATACCCACTCGCTCGGCATATACCGCTCGACCACCGCACCGACCGTGACGCCGACTATGACATACTTGCCGACCAGCCAGAGCATCTCCGTCGATTTAGCCAGGAATACCAGGAATTTGTTACCTGTCTTCACTGCCACCCGGTTGCCGAAATTGCGTCGGCAGTTGCAGCGTAGCCGCTCGTCCGGATAATCTTCATCATGGAAATCACCCCTGACAATTGCCCCATCAATGAATATATCGCTCTTTCTGAACCCCTCCCTCTTGCTCAGGAAATGGGTCACCAGCCCGGCAAAGATCCCCATGGACAAAGCCGAAACAGTCCTGATGACGGTCCATTCCGGGCCGAGATCGTTCAGAGTGAGCAGATAGGTGGTGGGGCTAAGTAGCGGCGAGGTGACCATCAGGGCCATGACCGGTGCCAGTGGTATGCCGGCAAAGAGGAGGCTTATCGCCGTAGTCAAGGTACCACAGGCACAGAGCGGAGTAATTATCCCCACCAGCGAGGCGAGGAAAACGCTCGCCACCCCGTACTTTTTCAGCGAAGCCTGCAGCTTGACGGCAATCTTGTAAGTGCGGAGATAGCCGGCGATCAGGATACCGAAAAGGAAGTAGGGTAATACTTCCCATAGTTCAACCAGGATCCCCTTCTTGCTGAACAACAGGTCCCATATTTCATTCCCCAACAGGAGCGGGAATGGCCCCGGTCTCTCGGTAGCGACAACCAGATGCCCACCCGGGCCGTAGACCCAGACATGCCAGGCGATGAGGAAGAATGATGCCAGAATCATACCGAACAGCATCCAGTTCCCGGATCTCCCCTGGTTGCCGTGGATATCGCAGGCTTCTTTGCGTTTCATGGCAAACAGATTCAGTGGCATGGCACCACTCTGTCGTAGCGACCCAGCAGTTTGTTTGCGCGGTTACAGCATATCACCGGCAAATACCCCCCCTGGTTGTCGGCAGCTGAACTTATCATAACCCCTTCCTGCGAAAGCGCCGCAGATATGTCAATATCACCCCTATACCGACCATGACAAAACCGGCAAAGACAACAGGTCTACCCGGATCCCTGACAATCTGGATCCCCGCATATGGCAGGCCTTCAGGATCGATATCCACCTGTGTATTGAAAAAATAGAGCCCATTCCATATGAAAGGGTTATTGACTTCGGTAATACCTTCTGCGACCAGATCAGATCCGCTGGTAAGGAGCAGATCGACCGAGAGTCTCTTCAATATCGGGTCCTGAAATGCAACCAGCTTGAAGGAATAGGGGAAATCGACCGGCAGATTAGACCCTTTCTCCGTATTACAAGTCCCTTTCAACTGACCCTGTTCATACACCGACAGCTGCAGATTTTTTGTCGTAAGTTCCAGTGAATCGACCTGCACCCGGTACTGATAAAGCGTAAAGCTCTCGCCGGTCTTCAGGACAAACAGCCCCTCCTTCTTCTCACCCTTGAGAACCCCTACTTTAACGGGGATTGGCCGGAATTCCCGGTTAATTTTCTTGACAACCAGGTCCACCCCGAGGGGGATATCCTTTTCTATATCCCACCGGTATGCCTGATTTACAGTTCCTCCCTCATAGACATTTACCGTCGCTACAAAACCGTAACTGGTGACTATACAGCCGCCAAGTGTCACCAACACTCCGCAATGAAGAACCAGCACCGGCTTGGGTAGCGTTTTCAGCCGCCGCATGGTACAAAAGAGCAGATTCAGCCCGAATGCCCCGATTAATGTCAGAAACAGGGGGCTTGCATAAATAGCTCTGTTTTCTGAAAATGTTCCAGGTATAGCTAGGAGGGAGATTGCCAGGAAAAGCACAACTGCCAGTTCAGTCGAGGCAAGAAATTTGATTACCCTTTTAATCAACTCAGTTACCACCAAAACAGACTGTCCCCCTGACAGAACTTAACTGATAAAATTGAGGGGAATCCCTCTATATCATGAAGTGGCAACTTATCAGCTATACCAGAATGTTCATGCTCTGTTATTAACTGGTCAGATCAGTTTCTTTGCCTTTAAGAAGTCCCTGGCAACCTTTTTCGGCTTATCGTCAGACTCCTGCGTCTTTATCAGCTTTGTATAGGTTTCACTGGTCAATATCCCGGCAAGCTTGTTCAGCAGTTTCGGCAGGGCCGGATAGTTTGTCAGGGTTTCGTTGGTCAGGACCGGTGCATAATAGTGCGGACCGCCAAATGGCTCAAGCCAGACCATGTTCATATTCTTTTTGTAGCCGTTCTTTATTGTTTCAAAGAGCGCCTTTGAATAAACCTCGCGCGGCTTACCCACGACCTCCTGGGCACGCTCGATGTTCTCCAGGACTATATTGACATCCCCCTTTTTCACTGCATTATAAATCTCCCGGGAATCCTTATAGACCTGTATCTTCACGGCCGAACCGGTTCTCTCGGTGATGAGCAGGGAGACCAGTTCTGCCAGCAGCTTGTCATTGGCAGTATTGGAGATGCCTATCAATAGGGTCCTGCCGACACATGCTTGGGAGAATTGGGTAGCACCCAGGACGATCCCTAAAATCAACAGCCATACTAGTTTTTTCATGCTCCCCTTCTAAACAATAACCAGCAGATAGATTTCTGTTATGCGCCTTTATTCACATTATTGAATTATTGTACCTTTAACTCAATATCCATGGCAATATCTAATTTGCCATCAGTTATTATAACTTCCTTGACCTTGATATCTTTAGCCGGCAGGGGGTACCGGGTGGAGCACCCGACATAGAATTTACCTTCAGCAGGAAGATATAAGGCATAACTTCCATCATCATCTGTCCATGCCGAAATGAATTCAGGGAGTTCATCCACCTTTTCCCCCCTGCTGGCAAAGACATATGCATTGGCAACTCCCCCCCCCTGACTGTCGACTATCCTCCCTTTCAGACGAGCCACCCCGGTTGCATCAGTCCTTTTTTTCTGGGCCATTTCGCGGATATCAGCCACTATGAATATGGTCTCCAGCGCTTTGCCCGAAGCGGCATCCAACTCCTGGGGCTCTCCGGAATGCTTGTCCCCTGGCATCAGTGGCCCATACAGGCCATCCATTTTCAGCCTCGCCACCCCCCAATATTTTCCAGCTGGCAGCTCTATCTGGACAACTCCCCCCTTATCGGTCACCGGGGTGATGAAATCAGCCGGCTTCCTGATATTGAGGCTGTTGTACAAAAAGATCTTTGCGCCGCTTACCGGCTTCCCTTCCAGATTGGTCACCTTGGCTTTAAGGACGATGTTCTCCCCCCAGGCGCTGTGCTCCATCGGCAAGAGCACCAGGAAGAGGATTTGCAGACTGGGCAGAAAATAGCGTCTCATGGCTTTAACCGCACTCCATTATTGACAGGCTCAGTAAGGTAAGGATCGAGCAACACCTTGCCGATCCCGGGCTCATTCCGGCCATCGAAGATGCTCTGCAGCGGGTCACCGCTCCCCCACCAGTTGCCAGCGGCGTTCACATCTTCGAAATTGAAGTCACTGACTCTGACGTTATAACCACTGTTGGCATGGATATTATTCCGGGTGATGGTCAGCCCGCCACCCTTTTCCCGGATAAAGATACCGATTTCATTATTTGTTATCAGGTTTTCGCTGATCACCGCATTGCCGATATAAGCCCTTATCCCTATGTTATTAGCCGCAAACGATGAGCGTGTAATCTTCACCGGCCCGCTCCTGAAGCGCATTCCACCAGAGTTATGCTGGAAATAACAGTCGGAGACGGAAAGATTGGTGAAATGGCTGTGGATCCCCCAGGTGGCATATTCAAAGACGCAATGGGCAAACTCGCTGTCAGTGGCATACTCCAGCAGCAGTTCATCCCAATCCGCAGCAGCTGTTTTTGTCGTTGAGGAGAAGAGTATCTCTTCGCCAGCTTTACCCTTTGCAATTATTTTGCCTTTTATCGTCATCCCTGACTCTGGGGCAAAGAGCACCCTGGTTCCGGGGGCAATCCGCAGCTGCACCTGTGGATTGACGGTAACCCGGCCTTTGACTGCGATCACCCCCCGCCAGACAGTATCCGTAAATATCGTATTAAGGGGCCAACTGAAGGAGAATGGGGCATTGCTCGACTTTTCAAAATTGACCTTCCCCTTGCCCGGATCTGTTTTTTTGTCGAAGATAACTCTGCCCGGGTCATCCCCCCCCCACCAGTTGGCAGGCGCAGCTACATCACCTGTCCCGTCCAAATCAATGGCATAGATGCCGTTGCTGCTGAAATTGTTCTCTGTAATCACCCCGCCATAGGATAATATGCCGATACCCCGTTCACCATTATCCGCAATCAGATTCCCCCTGATCAGGCCGCTGACATCTTGCACCGTAAGACCGCTCAAACCGTTTGCCGCCATGACATTGCCGGCAATATCGATATTGTCGGCATTCTTCAGCGAGACCCCGATCTCCATATTATTGGTTATAACGTTATGGCTGTAATCACCGTAGAAAATATCCGCCACCATAAGACCATAGCGATTACTGTCGATCAGATTCTCCTGCAGCGAGGCGACCCCTTCCCTGATCCGCAGACCCTCTTTCCAGTTGCCGATGAACCTGTTCCCTCTGGCGACAAGATTGGCGCGATAGAAATTCCCCCCCAGTTTATTGTTGCAGATGAGATTGTCAGTCAAGGTGATGTCTGAATCCCGCCCCTGTATGCCGCTTTTGTTATTGCACAACCTGTTCCCCTTGATCTCGACCAGCGACTCCTGGAACTGAACCGCACGATAATTGTCGGTCAATACAGAATTTTGCAGAGCAACGTTGGAGAAGTGAAAATGGAGCGCCCGATAGGCATGCTCGATCCGGCAGTATTCGATCAGGTTCTGGGCAGAGGCGCTGTTCATGATATTGATCGCGTCCCAGTCGCCAGGTCGCTTATTTTTCTCGGCTGACCTGAATATTATCGGGTTCTCCCTGGTCCCCTTGGCAATCAGCCTCCCCTGGACAAGAAAACCGTTTTCTCCGATACCGTCACCATTACTATCCTTGCGCAGAAACTCCACCACCGTCCCAGGCATGATTACCAGCCGGCCCCCTTCCGGGACCCGCACCAATCCGTTGATCTCTATGCGCCCCTGCCAGACCGTTTCACCCCGCAAGGCGACATCCTGATATCTTCTGCTGACCGGGATTTCCACGCTATTGCCAAGGGCAAGATCCTGCTCATACACCCTGGCAGAGGCGATGTAGCTATCCTTTTTCCGGTTCCCGGTAATCAGCGCGGCGCCTGTTTGCACCTGCGCCCCTTGCAGGGCGAATAGACCATAGTCGTTCCCCGTTATCCTGGCCGACTCGAGGACAACTGTTGTCCCTTTGCCATGGGCCACCAGACCGTAGCGATTATCCTGCAGGATGATCCCGGTCGCCCTGAGGCTTCCGGCCAGCATTGTTACAGCTGTCTCGGCATCCCTTACCCGACAGTTACGCATTATTGCCATGCCATTATCGATGATGATCCCCGCCCAACTCCCGGCTTTATTCACTTCGCCGGCAAACAGGACCGGGGCATCTGCACTCCCTTCGACTTTGAGCGTGCCGCGGATGGTAATCTCGGTCAATGGGGAAACATACTCCGGCTCTGTCTTGGTACTCTCCGCCGCCACTACCGTGACCAGCGTACCCGGCTTGATGGTCAGGGTAATCCCTGCCGGCACCAAGATATCCTCGGTCACCTTGACCTCCCCCTGCCAGACCGTGTCAGCAGTGAGAAGTGCCCCCTGGGCAACGGCAGGGAGAAAGGCAATAAAAAACGCAAGTAACAACCCCTTGCGTAATTTTTTTTGTTGCGTAAAGTTCATAATCATGTCTTGCAACCTTGTCTAAACTAAACAGCGAGGCGCCAGAACAATGCTCTGGCACCTCGCATGAAATCTGCAGCAAACCTGTATCAGCAGGGATGCACCACAGCAGCAGCAACTATTTTAGGCCGGACATACTGTCTCTTCACGGCAAGAACACCCCCTCTCCTGACAAAATTTCTGTTCACAAATGTTGAAACTTATAGTCAGAATATAACCAGGATTATAATACCACGCTGTTCTCTCCCAGGTAAACAGCAATAATTATTCTCCTATTCTTTTTTGCGGCCCACGGCCAGGGAAGCTTATGCCGGAGATGTTTATCCCCTTTAAAATCTTGCCGAATTCGACTGTAACCGGTGTCGCCTTTTTTTCACCGTAGCTGCCGATTATTTCACCTACTTTCGGCACCCCTCCACCATAGACATCCCTGATTTTAAGATAATATGTCCCCCCTTTGTCGACCCGGAGGAGGTATCTGCCGTCGCTACCGGTTCTCTCGGAGACAAAAAGCGGCCTGCCTATCATTGCCGGGGTGAGAAAAGCAAAGACCAGCGCTTTATCTACAGGTCTGCCTTTATTATCGGTAATCACCCCCTCAATGGCCGTTATCCCGTCAGAGGTCTTTATCATATTCCGCTGAAACGGTAGCGCCTCGGCAATGGTCCCGGCGTCGGTAGTCTCCCCTTTTTTTACCAGATACTCCTTTGGACCACCCTTTTCCGACGATGCCGGAAGAAACAAGTCCCCCTCTTGCGGCGGACCAGGGTCCTGACCGGCGACCCTCTTCGTGGCGCCCAGATAATATTTCCCTTCCAGCAGTTGCGCCTTGAAATTCCCCTCTGCATCAGTCTTGGTTATCTCGTCAGGGACCCGCCAGTACTTGTCCGGGGAAGGTGGCGGGCCATTCCTGTCATTGAAAAAATAGACCAGGCCATTTGCCAATGCCCCCCCATTCTTTATCATCATTTTTCCGGCAATTGCCCCTGTTCTTACTTCATTCGCAGCGAAACAAGCTGTTGCATATAACATTAAGACCGTTAGGAGTAAAATTTGTTTCATTATCTTGACCCTTTCCGCAATATCTAGCTATTGCCTTGCTGGTGTCGAACCCGCTAACAGTTGGACCAAACCCTTATACCGCTGATAATAGTCACTGATTACTCCTGTGAAATAGAATATACCCGATTTTAGTAATTCTGCAGCAAAACAATTCGTCGCAAGCAACTCAGTTTTTTAATTGTACTATTGCCGAAAACAATTTGTGACTGCTTATTCCATCTACACATCAGCATTGATTGACTAAACAGATAGCTATTATTAAATTTAATGCCTTTATAAAGCGTTCTTGATTATCCAGGAGAGATAATATTATGCTCTATCCGTCACCCTTCTAGTGAATGCCAGTTACTTGTTTTTTGTAGGGATTTTTGCCAAATCCAGCAAGATTGAAAGTTCGGCCTGGCAATTTAGATAACAGCGGCTACAATCATTAGCCTTTACTCTAACACTACCGTACTTTTTCGACTTCCATATCTCGGCCAAAGTCTGGCCAGCCAGACTAATTGGCATATATCTCCAGTTTGCCCATGGCAGGCAGGGATAGACACTTCCATAACAATCGACAACAAGCGAAGCATAGGCGGCATAACAAGAAAATGGAAATGGCTCGCCAGCAAAAGCACTTCTGAAGAGCTGCAAATGGGTTGAAGAGTTATCAATAATCTCTCTCTCCCCCTTGTTATCAGTTATCTCATCTATAAGCCTGGCAACCCTGTAATGGAAATCGCTGTCATAGATAAAATCGACCCCATGAGTCCCATCAAGTAACGGCTGACATGGCATCAACTCAATCCCGTCCACCCCTATTCTCCTGCTGTCAGTTATAATATTGTGAATATCATCAACGTTATATTTGCTAACCACCGTCAAGATCTTGATCCGTGTCTTTGCCTGCAGCTGATCTCTAACTTCGAGCAGATGTCTCAACGCATTATGTGCTTGGGCAAAACCCTCCTTGCCTTTGCGTATTCGGCCATGCACCTGTGCATTTGAACCATCAATTGAAACACAAACAGAGTCAAGCCCTGAGCTGATTAGCTTTGCTGCCACTGCCGAACTGACCAGTATCCCATTGGTACTTAGTTGGCACAGCATCCCCCGTTTCTTGACATAGGAAATCAGTTCGTAAATATCTTCTCGGAGTAGCGGCTCTCCCCCTGTAAATGCAATTGCCTTGACACCTAACCTGGCAAATTCATCAATAATGGCGCAAAGTGATTCTTTATCCAACTCATCAATTGCTTTATCCGCTTGAGATCTTGCGATATTCTGCATATCACAGTAGAGACATCGCTGGTTACATCTGTATGTTACTACTAGAATCCCCAGAAGTGGTCCGCAAAGTGGGATACCGATGATACTTGACGCTTTGATCAGCAATAATTGACTGCTTATCCTTGCAAGCATGGCTATACTCTTCTGCCTGATCAACTTGCCAGCTAAATTGCTATATACTTTTCTAATCATGATTATTCCAAATTACCCTGGTAAATAGAAAAAGAATCGGGTACCTGAATTGTATCTAAATCTTATTAGTTAGGAAAAGTTGAGCGACCATCTTCGGGACAAGGACAAAAATATAGTAGAATTCAAGACTCGTCGCAATTAAATGTAAAATTCACAATTTAATCGTCTGATTTAATTCGGCAATTAAACATCCCAAGACTCTATTTGTATTTCAAGGTTCTGGGAGTCTACTACAATTTGGTCTACTCGTTTTAAGGAACAATATTGAAAGCATAAATCCATTAAAAATGGCTTGACCAGAAATCGTGATCAGAGTGATTGCCAGTAAAATAAATCGCATGGCTACTCGATAATCAAGTTCTGGGATACCGTCTGCATAAAAATTCCTTATATAGACTCCGAAAACAGCTAATCCAGCTATACCAATCAATCCAGAAATAACAAGCATTTTTTCAAGTGAATATTTTCTAAGCCTCTCTATAACTGGAGTTGTTGCGGGTATAATACCAATGAGATGCAAATAGATGTATGCCATTATACCTGTGAAAAGCACTTGAATGCCCAAAGTGGTCATAAAGGCAATGACCAAGATGATTTGTGTTTCTAGATTTGCTGGGCCAATATTCACAAAACCACATAGAATAAACATTCCACTGACTGATGCTACAGACACAAGCATAACCCCTGGATAAATAAATAACCATCTTGGAGCATGCAATATCATAAAACGAAGGTGCCGCCATCCATCACGCCACCGCTGTAAGTGTGGTGGACGATTACGACCGTCTTTATAAAGAATTATAGGCACCTCCGTTATTTTCAGCTTATTCAGTTTACTCTTTATAAGCATTTCCGTTGCCCATTCCATCCCAGTAGTAACCAACCCAAGCCCATGAACTTTATCACGCTTGAACGCCCTCATCCCGCAATGGAAGTCACTAATGCGTATATTAAACAGATACCTTCCAATAATTGTTAGTGCTGGATTACCAATAAAATGATTCAGAATTGGCATTGCATCAGGCATTATCTTGCCTTTAAATCGAGTCCCCATGCAGACATCAAACCCTTTCTCCAATTCAATTAACATAGGGTACGCTTCATCAAAGTGATAACTATCGTCGCTATCTCCCATGATAATGAATTCACCTTCGGCGTTCTCGATGCCAAAAGTTAATGCAGCGCCATAACCTCGTGTTGGACAATTAATTACCTTTGCTCCAAGTTTCTCAGCGACTTCCTGACTTCCATCAGTTGATCCATTGTCTGATATTAGAACTTCGCCATCAATATTGTAAGTCTCTAGAAGATACTTAGCTCTATTAATACAGTTTGGCAGAGTAAGAACTTCATTAAGACAAGGCATGAGTATTGATAGTTTCATAAACCCCTCTACAAAATATTAGTTCAACATGGTTAAAACATTTAAACAACCCCATGTAATAATAAAATATTCTTAGCCTCGTCGTTTAATATTGTGAATTATAAATTATAGTTACAGTCAAAAAATCCATGCCTGATTGGGTGAATCGATTATATAAAACAAATTTATCCTGTGACATTTCAAAATCAGACTAATTTTGTTTTTGCACCAAAGCCCTACGGACAACATTGAGATTTTCCAGTAAAACTGGATCATTCGAGTGAATTTCAAGCCCCTTCAGTAAATACCTTTCTGCCTTCATCCGGTCACTTCGCGCCAGAGCTATTTGTGCCAAGGTAACGATTGTTGAGCGCGAATGTGGTGACATTTTAAGTAACCTTAGAAAAGTTATTTCTGCTTGTTCCAGATTACCAGATTGCATCTGGAGTAGCCCAAGATTTTTTAAGGTAAACTGATTAGCCCACTTATGACTGGCACGTTCAATTAGCAATAGACGAAGTTCGGGGTACAGATCCGCCTTGTCAAGAAAAAGAAAGAGATTTTCTACATTGGCATAACTGTCAACACGCTCTACTAGAGATGCAATAACCGTTTTATCAATTCCCGGGGGCATAGCCGGATAGTCAGCCCGCAACCAGAATGAAGCGGCATAATCAAGATATACCAGCCTCCATTGGTTATCCCTAGCAATTGTCGGCAATAAACCGCTAGCATCATTAGAACCATTTTCGATAAGTAACCCAATAAATCCGTACCTGCGCAAGAAATCAATCCAAAGTGCAGGCTGAATAGTTGCCTGATTAACTACTTCATATGCCTCCAATAAATCCTCGGCTCTATACACTTCTGTCCGGCAATCGAAAAAAGGTATCCGCCGGGGATAACCAAAATATTCATAGAATCCCCCCAGTGATTGGGAATTGTAGACCGGGCCGATAAAATTCAACTTATCAAGAAACTGAGGCAACGCCATTGGGACATAATCAGAAGATATACCAATACCAAACCTGTATGGTACCCAGTTTACTAGGTGATCAAAAGCGGGCTTTGGTGACCATACAATCATGGCTACTGCAAGTACAACTCCTGTCGCAACCGCACAAAATTTACGGTAAAAAGATTTCTGCACCAGGAAAAGATATTCAGCAATAAGTGGAGTAGCAACTATTGCAAACAAAGGCATATTTCTGATGCCTGTTAATGATACTGCCAGCATACCCACAGCAATCATGGTTCTGGCCAACGGCAACTCCCCCTTGCGGCTCCAGAGCATAGCCAACAAGGTAATGCACCATCCGACTAAAAGTAAGAAATAAAACCAGAATGCAGTGGTTGCTCGACTGGCAACCCCAAGGGGGTTTGACATTTCATATATCAATTTGTACACTTTTGAACCTGCTGGGCTTGATTGAATCATCAGCAACCAGGCAAATTTCAGCCCATTCAGACCGAAGGGTGTTACCAAACAGCCAACTAGCACTGCACACATTAATATCCCTAGATTACGAACATCTTTATATTGCTTGCTCTGCCAACCATAGATGAGGGCCTCAATAAAATAACTCCCCACTAGAAAGAGGCCTATGACATAAATACCATGACAGTTTGACCATACGACCTGTACTATCGCAATCATAATAATATCGGCACGTGAACTGTACCTGCCCTGCTGCAGCATGTAATAAAAGAAAGCTGCCGCCAGATAAGTGACCAGTTCAGGCCGAATTGTAAATCGCCCCTCGCAAGCCAAAGCTGTGATCAGTACAAAAAGCCATGACCATTCAACAGAACTCCAGGCTCGGCAGGATGAATAAACGAACCTCAATATTAGGCACCAGAGAACTACCTGTATAGCTTGCAACCACCAGAATCCGGCAAAACTATATCCTGCCGCCGTAATCACTTGAAAAAGCCATTGCGAATCATGATAAGGCCGCCCAAAACTCAACAGGCTGAAGTCGTCTACAGTCGGTAATACCCCGCTGCGGAGGATCTCCTTGCCTATAGCCATATGAAACCAGATATCACTTTCTGAGATTGTCCGGATGAGAAAGAACCCTATGGTAGCCGCTACCAACAGCCTGAGTAGAAGTATAAATGTCTTGTTCATGCTTGGTCTATTCATGCTGATACCTATACTAAATTATCTATATGGAAGCATGGCTTCCAATACGCAAATCCCGTTAAAATCAATAATCTATTTCAAATCAAATTTTTGCTATTGATTGAAAATAACGCAAGATGTTTATTCCCAACTATTACAATCAGACCATTTTGTTTCCTTACAATACTTCAAATGCAATTTTAACTGACTTTTTTCTGAGCTTGCACACTCATATCAACTATGGCATCTAATTACTTTACAGTAATTTATCGAATAACTTATCTACAAAGGGTTTGTTGATAAAGGTCAGGGCACCTATACATACAAGCATATCAATACCCCAATAAAGAATCCGGGTCAGGAATAATAGATTTATCTGTTGCAGACATTCCATTTATTACGCTTATTTCTTCGAAAAAAGAACTTTTCCAACCAGACGTACATACATATAAAAAGATATCTCCCCCCCATCTCTTTGATTTTAAGTTTCGACTCACCGGTCTTCCGATTACGCCAGAAAATTGGAATTACTGTCCAGCTGAAGCCTCTGACAATTGCCTTTAGTGGAAGTTCAACGGTAAAGTTGAAATGTGGAGCTATCAAGGGGCGACAACCATCTATAACCTCACGTCTATAAGCTTTGAAGCCATTGGTGATGTCGTTAAATCTCATGCCGAACAAAAACATGAGAAAATTATTGGCAAGACGGTTAAGAATAAATTTGAGCAGAGGATAGTCAATGACCCCCCCACCTTCGATAAATCTGCTGCCGAAAACACAATCATAACCCTTCAGCAATTCTTGCCAATAGCGAACTACATCCCGGCAGTCATCTGATTCATCAGCCATCATTATAACTACGGCATCTCCTGCCATTCGATCGAGTCCGTAAATGATAGCCCTACCAAAGCCGTTGTGACCAGGGTTTTGCAATGGCCGAAGTTCAGAAATGCTATTCTTAAGCTCCTGAAGTAGCTCCCAGGTCCGGTCTGTGCTGCCGTCGTCTACCACAACTATTTCATATGGGATGTCATGGCGGCTAAGCTCATCGGCCAATTTTTCGATAGTAGATAAAATGCAAGACTCTTCATTCTGTGCCGGTATGACAACCGACAAGAGTTGCAGCTTTCTTCTGTCGTTAGCATTACTGCTCATCTGCTCCCTGCTAGCTCGCACCAGTCTGGATTCTTTTCGGCATGAGCAGCGATCTCATCGAAAATCTCCCGCAGAGATATCTGTGGCTGCCATTCCCATACCTTGGATGCAAGTGCTGCATCCATAACCAGCCATGGTATGTCAAATCTGCGCGGTTCTTGAATTGAACTAACATTGTGTGGGCCAAACCGCTCCTCACACCAACTGCTCAACTGCGCTAGAGAGACGGAATTCCTCTGTCCGCCACCTATGTTCACCAATCGAATTTGTTGCTTGCCATCTGCACCGGTCTGCTTTCTAAGAAGTTGAATCAGATCACGAGGATGAAAAAAGTCACGAACCTGGCTCCCGCTGCCGCCAAAACCGAAATAAGAAAGAGGGAAATGTCGAAGCCAGCTGTTGATCCAGAAGGAGAAAATCCCTTGATCTGCACGTCCGAACTGGCCAGCTCCTGCCATATTGCCGCAGCGGTTGATACATACAGGGAAAGCAAAAGCCTCACCATATTCAAGTGCAAGAAGTTCAGATGAAAGTTTGGCGCTGCCGTAGAGTGATAGCGGTGGAGTTGTGCTGAAAGCCTCATTTACTCCGTTACAGCTTAGACCGGTCGGCAACTCCTTCTTGAAGTCGAGACAATATGCATTTCCTTCAAGTCTGACCGGTACTCCGGAGAGTGCGGCAATAGAATAGACTCTGCTGGAACTGAGCATGATGAATCCGGCACGATGACGTTTGCAGTATTCCAAAACATTTACAGTCCCCAGCAGGTTGTGCTCCATGACTTGACGGCTGCTGTTATGGCCATCTATCCCAGCAACTACACTCGGATTTGCTGCAGCATCAATCACCCAATCAACAGCTGGTAGTTCTTCAAGATCAGCAGCCATTCGGATGTCACCATGAATCAGCCTTATACCAAGCCGTTGCAGAGAAGATCGGTTTACTTCGCTCCCTGGTCTGGAGAAATTATCTATCCCATAAATTACAATACTACTCTCTGTTTCGATCCATGATCTTGCCAGAGTGCTCCCCACGAAACCGCAGATACCGGTAATAAGAATCTTCATCTTGTTATTCCTTGTCAGACCAAGAGCCCAGCAGTCAATCTCTCCTGCCAGGAGTTAACAACCTCAGCAACAGTTACTCTTAGAGGTTTAGAAATCTGCCACTCTGGGTAGTGGCTATTTATCTTAGCCAGATCACTGTAATAACAGATGTGATCGCCAATCCTGTTCTCTTCAACATAGCGATAATTTTGCTTAACACCACTCAACTCCGACACCAGTTCAATCGCCTCGATAATCGAACAGGAGTTATTCTTCCCTCCACCCAGATTATAGACCTCTGCCAACCGCGGCGAAAGGAAGAAAGCGTATATGAATCTGGCCAGATCCTCAGCATGGATATTGTCCCGGACCTGCTTCCCCTTGTATCCGAAGATTTTATATTCACGACCGGTCAGATTGCATCTGGCAAGATAACTCAAAAAACCGTGCAGCTCGACACCATTCTGGCTTGGGCCGGTAACGCAGCCACAGCGAAGGCAACAGGTCGGCATGTCAAAATAGCGGCCATACTCCTGCACCATTATGTCAGCTGCCAGTTTTGAGGACCCAAATGGTGAATGAGTGCTCTGGTCAATGGCAAATTTCTCGCTAATACCATTGGCAAACAGAGTGTCAGCAAAGTCCCAGCGGGTTTCTTTCTCCTGCAGCGGAATACTGTTCGGCAGATCGCCATAGACCTTGTTGGTGGAGAGATGGATGAATGGAGCCTCTGGACAAGACTGACGGGCTGCTTCCAGCAAGTTCATGGTGCCGCCTGCATTGATGTCGAAATCATCAAAGGGGATATCTGCAGCGCGATCATGGGAAGGCTGTGCCGCTGCATGTATAATACCTGCCGGCTTCAGTTTCTTGACCAGCCCTAATATCCCCTGTCTATCCCGAATATCCAGGTCGTAGTGAGTATAGTTAGCCAAACTCGCTTCCAACTGCTTCCGCCGCCAATGGCCATCCCCCTCCTGGCCGAAAAAAACAGCACGCATCCCATTGTCGATACCATGCAGATGAAAACCTTGCCCATGAAAGAAACTTACAACCTCTGAACCGATCAGCCCCGATGAGCCGGTAACTAGAATTGATTTCACCATGTCCCTTTACTCTGCCGAATCTTTATCGATCAAGGTATCAATCTCCTAATCTTTTCCTGTATTCCAACTGCAGCCATGTCCAGAGCAACCGCGGATAGGTGCGCCAGTTGAAGATAATATTGTTCATAATCGCGCATTCCCAAGTGCAGCAGCAATTACCAGACCTGATATCCGTCTTGAGCAATTCACCTTGTGCAGAAAAAAGCATTTTTTTCAGATCAAAATCATTGTCGCGCAGATTCCCGAAACTTGCCTGTAAAACCTCGCACGGCTTTACCTCTCCTGTTTCAGTAACTACTATGACGCTTTGCCCCGCCATACATGGATAAATCAACTTCTTATTTATTACCGTCTCTGCCACTATCTGCGGTGCCAGGAAATCCAGTGCCCGGCGCCAAGTCGCCAAAGGGAAATTATCATAGTATTTGCTTATGAACTTTTTTTGGCGCAGATAATTAACTGTCGTCAGATAATCCCTGCAGTCAATATTCTTTGCATTTTTATCAAAAGTATCACCACGGACATAAGAGACATAATAACCATCTATCGCATAGTTATCAAACAGATAATCCGCCAGTCCCCTAATATTCAGCTGATTATAAAAGTTAAAGCAAGAATTGACCGTTATGTTCAATCTTGCATGTTTTGCCTTTTCAGCTTGCAGCATACGTAAGGTTGCAAGGGCCTGTGCATGACTACCTGGTACCCCACGGAGTAAATCGTGCACATCAGTAGTGCCATCTATGGAAACCGACACATTAATCTCCACAGAAGGATTACTGCTAGCGACTTGCACAGCGATGTCCCTTATTTTTTCAGAGTTGTAGCCATTTGTATGCAAAACAATATGATCAGTCTGATTGTTGATGCAAAAAGTTGAAATTATTTCGGCAATATCGTTGCGTAGAGTCGGTTCACCTCCGGTTATTGAGAGAAATTTTACCTGTCCCATTTTTCTGGAAATCTTCTCTATTTCAGCCAAAGTCAATTCATTGCTAATATCTGCGGAACGACTGTTCTGCCAGTAGAAACAGTGACGGCAGATTGCATTACAGCGAGCCGTAACAAATAGAATCAGATGGCTTGGATACTTGTTAAATCTGAACTTCATCG
This sequence comes from uncultured Geobacteraceae bacterium, assembly GCA_964649725.1. Taxonomy (GTDB): domain Bacteria; phylum Desulfobacterota; class Desulfuromonadia; order Geobacterales; family Geobacteraceae; genus CAZYTM01. Next base: position 182,062 of record CAZYTM010000006.1, read on the forward strand.
CTTTTAGATAGTTTGTAAGAATCATTTTACGCGTCCGCACATTCTATCTAAATAATACTTTGCTCCTCCGGAAACTGCTGCTATTGACCATATCATGTTCGGAACAATTGCCCTAAGCATGAAAAACGTGCCTTCTTCCCTGAAAAGGAAACGATAAAACCCGGCATTCAATATGATTTGTAATATAGTCAGAGTCAAAAAGAGGAGTAGCAGGAACGGCTTCCAAAAGCTCATGATAAGAACCGGAATTGCTGCAACGTTACATACGCCTATTAGCACCTCGTTCAAACTGGCATTGGTCTTCTCGAATCTTTTCGATTTTGTCAGGAGCTTTGCCCAGACATAGGCTCGATGAAACAAAGTTACGGTTCTTGGCAATATATTCTGAAACCTATGCTCAGCGAGCAATTCCGGGTCGGTATGTATAATATATTTCTCCCTTAAACGATGTCCCAGCTCAAACTCCTCACCGCAACCAGGCGGAGTGAAAGAGGTATTAAACCCCCCGATCTCTTCAAAAACCGACCTTTTTATGGAAAAAAGATGTGAGTGTACATATGAGGCCTCTCTGCAATCTTTGAGCATGTAATACCATTTCAATGCCAGCAACTTTGGACCGAACCCATCGTTTAAAGGTGTCTTAGATGCCAACCCTTGATATACTGAAACCGACTGATTTCTATACGCAGCTTCGATTTTTTCTAGAGTATTTTTTCTTATAGCCACATCAGAATCCACAAAAAACAAAATCTCTCCTCTTGCCAGTTTTGCCCCTTCATTCCTTGCCGTTGCCTGGCCATTATTCTTCTCTAAGCGCAGGCAGCGGTACCCATAGCTGGCGACCATATCTTGTACTGGTTGCTCAGACGCATCATCAACAACAATTACTTCTTTTGAATTAGAATTAGCCGCAGCAATTGCGTCAAGACAGGTCTTTAACAGATTGCCGCTGTTAAAATTTGGGATGATAATGGAAACCAAAATACTCTCACTTCATTTTTATGTCTGGGCATTCTAACAGAAAGCAAATAAAATAATGTCCCCGCAAATAAACCAGACCCCGAATAGTCATTCTTCAAAACTGTCTGGTAAAATTAACTCCATATTTCTTGGCACGATCAAAGTATATTCCAATTGGCTCCTGGTATGTTTCTGGACAGAGCCCATCTCCACCCCTCCGCGAGTAATTTTCAATACATTCAAGAGTCTTCTGATCCAGCTGTTTCATGTCCCGATAAATAATTGAACTTGCCCAATTATCTTTGTAGCTAATAAGACAGAAAAACCAAAAAGCCGCTAAGAATAGACCTCGCCACTTTGTTTTCTCCAACAATATCCACCAAGCAATTGCGGCATAAGGAATCAGCATAAAGGCAAATTCAGCATATCTGGAGGATTTGGACGCCCCTAACAGACTACCTCTCCCAATGCTGATAGCCCCCAGAGCAGCCAGGACTCCAAGGATTGCAGTCACGATTTGCCAAGTTCTTGATTCCCAGCGAGTATCTTTATTTTTTACAAGCAGAATGACAGGCAGTATTGTAATTGACAAACAGAGTATTCCGGTGAGCATGCTTTCTTCTCTGAATCCAAAACCAAGACCCACAAGATTAATGATACATTGCCAGAATTTTATATCAAAAGGAGAAAGCAATGACCATGGTGGCGCTGGCTGTTTATCAACGTAAAGCCAGATAAAATAACCAAGTCCGATGACCAGATAACAGATGCATAGAGACAATAATGCATATCTTTTTCTATCAGGTTTAGTGTAATCACAGCAGAACACATAGCAACTCTTGCAAACAAGGTAAACAGCAGCAAAAGCTAGCCCATGCGAATAGGAAAACATTGCGGCTAATATACAACAACAAAAAAGGATTGCTGATTTTATCGAATTCTCACTGTCAGCCACATAATTTAATGCAACTACTGAAAATAGAATAACAAAGTGTGTCTGTGACATTTGTGCGACAGCATGATTCGCATAAGCTATAGGAGACAACATAAAGAGCATGAATAATATGAAATAAGGGAAATCACCTTTTCCTATCACCCTGCTCTTGAAACGATACACTGCTAACAGCATGAAACCAAAAATAATATAATTAATTCTTTTCTGTTGTGCAAAATCTAGGCTGCTTAAATTAAGACTGAGCCATGCAATCAGTTTTGTAAAGACTATCTTATGATAATCCCAGACACTGAACAGCCATTTCAGAGAAAAACCATCTATTAACCCATTAGGCCCAAAGTAATACTTCCATTCCTCCCAGTATGGGACATCAACTGCATTCCCCCAGATAACTGAATATTGATACAAATAAACTAATATAAATAGAACTATTGCCGTTCGTGATAGGTACTCCTTATATTCAAGAATCGGCTTTTGCCCAGGGAACAGACTTAGTATCCATATCCCACAGAGCAATAATCCGAGCCCACAGACTAGCGCAGTGGCAATTCTGAAGTTGTAGCTATTGTAAAAACCCTCTTCAGGGATGGCTGATATTTTGAGTGAATCATCAGGCATGGCTAAAAGCAGAGGAGAATCTAGATTACATGGTTCATGCAATATTTTGCCATTTTTTTTGGTTTTTTTATTGCACCCAATGCTGCTGCCCCAACTATAACTGACCTGCTTATTTTCCAATATTATCCTGTCAATCTGGTATTGTCCTACAGACGCCAAAGGTGGGATGGTTATGGATGAAGGGGGCATTGCCGGAAGACCAATGGCATAAAAACAATCAGCACCGGTATTGTCACCAATGGTAAATTTCACCTTATCAGTGGAACTATTTTTCGCATTTACTATAGAAACTTGTCTAACTCCCATTTCAAGAGTTTTAGTTTCAATAATAAGTGTCGCAGCATTGTACCTGCTGACATGAAAACCTATAAGTCCAGATACAACTGATATGGCAATCAAACTCGCTATAAGTAATTTATTGATAGCCATCATTCTACCTTTACTTTATTCAAAATATTAGCTACAAGCATCCGTGCTGCAGATTAACGTTGCAGACTCTGCAGATTTATTGACGCTGCTACTTTACTTTTAGCGTTTCTCCCAATACCAGAGTATCGGCCCTTTCTCTTCACCTGCCTGCCTGAAGTCCTCTTGCGACGCCACAACTCTCCCTATAGCCTGCAGGGCAAGCCCGCGGAAGTGAAAATAGACCGGGTGGGGGTAACCAGCAATAGCAATAGTGAAGTCCCTTATCGCCAGTTCATACTGCCCTGCACAGCGCAACGCTTCAGCGCGGTGTGCATAGAGGTTGTACATGTAAGGCTGCCAGACCGATAGTGGTTTGTCGATAGCACGCGAGAGGTCTTCTATAGCCTCCTCATATCTTCCTACAGAATAGTAGAACTTCCCTCGCTCTTTATAGGCAATTGCGTCAGGTTTGACCATGATGACCCTAGACCAGTAAGTTCCTGTATCCATCCAGAAATTTATCAGGTAGAGAGTCATTCCTGCATAGAAAAGCAGCACCCCCCAGACAATATTAGGTGCAACTGTTTTCAGTGATCGCCATTTTTTCGCAACTTTACTGCAAATTGCCGTGAAGAGCGCCGCTGCAGTGATACTCAGCGCAACAGATGGCAAATAGGTAAACCTGGCCGCATATGCCTGGTCTCCATTCTGCAAAAAGGCAAGTACCGGAAGCAATGGTAGGAGAAAGGCGATCATGCTTGCAAGCATCCATGGGTATTTACCCCGAGCGGAAATTATAGCCACGAAAGCAATGACCACGACAATGGACTTCACCGTATATGAAAGCGGAATCTGCTCTGGGATCAGGTAGCAAGGAATTATTCCAAACGGAAGCAGTATCATCCAGCAGTATTCATATATGGCCGCTCCGGAGACTATGAATCGCTGGCTGAGGGGAAAATTGGCAAGCGAGACAAGATAATTGCTCTCCGAGGCAAAGTGTATGGTAATCACTGTCATAGCAGCCGACATGGCTAGAAAAGGGATTTTCTCCAGCAGTATCTGCAAAGTCCGCACTTTTCCCAACCTTCCGCACGGATACCAATCCAGAAGCAGTAACAGTAACGGGAAGATAACACTTACAGATTTTGCCATGAGAGAGCAGGCAAACATTACCAGCGATATCAGGTAAAATCTCGTCCCGGAGCCTGACTCATCCTTTTTTCCAACATAGCAGAGATAAAAAAACAGAGCTCCCAGGACAAATAGCCCGTTGAGAACATCCTTTCGCTCTGCAACCCACGCAACCGACTCAACCCTGAGTGGATGTATCCCGAACAGTAGTCCTGCTGTCAGTAGTTGCCAATGATAGGGCATGGAGAAAGCTACCGTATCTGGCAAATCATCAGGGCATGTCACCCCTGGTAGCGATTGCTCATAATTGCATGCAATAAGCCTCAATATCCGGTCAGAGATAATTACTACCAGCCCTGTGTTAATGGAATGCAAAATGACATTGGTCAGATGATATCCAAGTGGATTAAACCCCCAGAAGAAAAAGTCGACGGCAAAAGATATCCAGGTGAGCGGCATCCACCACCCTGCATGGCTAGAGGTGAATGCCGCATAAATCAGTTCCCGATCCATTTTCCTGATCAGGGGATTGTTGAGAACATAATCTGGGTCATCAAGATTTACAAACCCACAGCCAAGCGAACGCAAATATACAATTAATGATATCATTGCAGCTATTGCAGCCATGGCCATGATTTTATTGCCGGTATAGCTCATATTTCCTGTAACTCACTGTGCATGGTGCCCGGGAAAATACCTGGTCAAGAGATAGTGAAATCCTGCCTCTGAGTGTAGTTTTGTCAGCTTTTCGCTGGAACATACCAGTTGATAGTCATTGAAACCGCGTTGGAAAGCTACCTCCAGCCATTGCAGCGACTTTGCTATATTACCTGTAGCGGCTTCCACGCAGGCTAGCTGAAACGCTATGCCGGGGTCATCACCTGCCATAGCCTCGGCCTTGGCATAGTACCCCCTTGACTTCTCCATTTCTCCCAATTTATAAGTCAGGTCTCCAAGATAAAAGAGCGGCTGCATTGCATCCGGTTGCAATTTATGGGCACGTTGAAAAGAGTGCTCAGCTTGCTGGTAATTCTTCATCATCACTTGAGCATTGCCAAGGGCTGTCCATCCCATGACATTTTCAGGATTATCTTTCAACATCCTGTTGAGAATTGCCACCGATTCTGCATAGTCACCCTTTTCAAAAAACAAAATCCCCATATTATATATAGTAATGGTACTCGTCGGGTTGAGTCCCAAGGCACGCCTGTACGCCCTCAATGCTTCATCCTGCAGCAAGGGGGCTTTTTGACAGGCTTCTCCGTATCTCTGCCAGGTGACTGACTTGTCAGGACTTTTCCCCACTGCATCACGCCAGAGGGTTACTCCGTTTTTCCAGACCCCTGCCCTCTGGAAAGATACAACCCCGAGTGTTGCCACTACCGATACAATAAGCAATCCGGCCGGCAGTATTCCGATCTTTTCCTTCACAACATTTACACCGACGCCTACGAGTGCCCCAATCCCAAGCATCGGGAAGTAGAGGTACCTGTCATTTATCAGAGTCACAAGGGGAACTATCTGGGCAACCGGAATCAGACCGACAACAAAGACCATTGCCCAGAAGCCGAGTTTTTTATCATAACAATACATCTTATAGGCTAGCAGCACAATAGCGGCAATTAGCATGGCAGCAACGACAACCGCCGGATCAAGGGAATCATGAATCTGCGGGTCATATTCAGCACTCAGCCCTTTTGGCCAGACAAGAAATTGCAGATAACGCAAGAATACCGTCAGCATGGTGAAAAATGTTGCCACAGGGCTTCCCCCATGGTACTGAAGAGCACGCCCCCCACCGGCACCCCAGCTACTAAAATCAGGGCTCTGGCTCTGGTATGCCACAAATGCAATCACAGCAGCAGACAACAGGTAAGGGATCTTGTCCTTTATTCTGACTCCGCCTCTCCCGGTCTCAAAAAAGTTTTCATAAAGAACCAGCACAACCGGCAGAATCACTGTCACCGATTTGGTAAGCAGTGCCATAAGGAAAGCGGCGACTGAAAGAATATAGACGGTCCGTTTCCGGATAATTGCATTGCTGCGATATAGACGATAACTTTCCCAAGAGAGGAGAAAAAAGAACATCGCCAGCAGGTTCTTTCGCTGGGATATCCAGACTACCGACTCCACCTGTACCGGATGTAAAAGGAAGACCAATGCCCCGGCAAGTGCCGTTATTTTCTGGTCGTGCAGTTTTAGCAGGAGATGATAGAACAATATGCCGTTAAAAATGTGCAGCACCATGTTATGCAGAAGGTAGCCCCCTGGCCAGAGCCCCCACGTCTGATAATCGAACATATAAGAGAGCATCTGCAGCGGAGCATAATTCCCTACATAATAGCTGGTAAAGACTGTGCAAATATTATCCCAGGAAAAACCTTGTATGGCTTGATTTTCGGTTATATATTTATTGTCATCCCAATTCAGCAGGAATTCGTGATTGAGTATCCGTCCATAAACTACAAATACTACTACTGCAAACAGCAGCGTCGGCATCAGGTAAGGGCGGACAGCCGTCAATCTTGGATTCGACATACTTAACATCCTTAAATAGACCCCGACAAAGAAAAGAACTTCTTGACAGAATTGATTACCGATAGCAAATCTGTCTCCTCCAACTCCGGATAGATCGGCAACGATAGTACCCTCTTGCACAGTGATTCAGTTACAGCAAGATCACCAGCGCGATAACCGAGAAAATCATACCCGCGCATAAGATGTATAGGGGTTGGATAATTGATTTTGGTCTCGACCCCCTGCTCGCGTAGATAGATCATCAACCGGTCGCGAAATGCAGTCCGGATAGTGTAGAGATTATATTGGTGGCAACACTCTTTGCGCACCACCGGGAGAGAGATATCCCCGATATCCTTAAGCCCGTCGGCATAGATTTTCGCAATTTCCCGGCGCTTCTCTGCAGCGGCATCGACTCTTGGTAAACGTCTGTTGAGGAGAGCGGCCTGGATTTCATCAAGCCTGGAATTATAACCTTCCATATCGCTGCAATACTCCGCCTCCATGCCATAATTCCGCAGCCGCCGTAATTTTACCATTAAATCCTCGCTGGCAGTGATCATCATCCCGCCATCGCCGAAGGCTCCGAGGATTTTAGTCGGATAGAATGAAAACGCTCCGATGTTGCCAAAACTGCCGGCACGTCGCCCCTTATAGGTGGCGCCACATGCCTGCGCACAATCTTCTACCACAAGTAGCGACTTTGCGCGGGCAAACTCCAAGAGCGGCTCCATATCAACCATCTGGCCGAACAGATGGACCGGGACTATACAGCGTGTCCGCTCGGTCAGGATCGCCGGTAGAAGGTTCACATCCAGCAGAGAGGTCCCCTCTTCCACATCGGCAAATACCGGGGTTGCCCCGGTGGCCCGGATGGCTGCCACGGTAGGCACTGCAGTATTGGCAACTGTTATCACTTCGTCACCTGCGCCGACCCCAAGTCCCTTAAGCGCCAGGAAAAGGGCGTCAGTCCCGGAATTGACGCCGACTCCGAAAGCTACCCCGCAGAATTCAGCGAATCTCTCCTCGAACAGCGCGACCTGGGCTCCGAGGATTAACTGGCCAGAGGAAAAGACCTCATCAACGGCGCAAAGATAATCATCCTTCCGGGCAGCGTAATCGCAAAGGTAGTCCCAGTATTTTACATTTTTGGTGGTCATATCCATTAACCCCCTGCCGTACGGGAAATCATTTATTTAACAGCTATACTCTCTACTAAATAATATATGCAAAGTATTTCCGGTTCAGTATTCATCATAGATATAATCATCCTCATCGTAAAATTCCGAAGCCAGCACCATAAGGATCGCATCCTGGGAAAAATCATAAAGCTTGTGCCAATCCTTCGGTTCCAGGATCAGACATTTGTCTGGTCGGTCAAGAGCAAACTGCGACTCCCTCAAACCGTCGTGGTTCCATACCGTACAACTCCCTTTAAGGCATATCAATGCCTGCCAGGTCATCTGATGACGATGCCCCCCCCGTACAGATTCATCGACACCATAGATATAGAAGATACGCTTGATCGTAAAGGGGATCACCTTTTCTATTACGGTAAGGTTCCCCCGTTTATCGCAGAATGTTGTCAGATTGATCAACTCAGCCAAGTGTCACCTCGATTTTAATTCCGCGAAACCTCACGAACAACCCCTGTTAATTCGGATACTCTTACCTACACTTCTCAATTATGCTGGTGATGATAACTTTCTGGCAATAACAAAAACAGAACTCCCCATAGGGAGTGGAGTCACTTTCATAATACGATTTTCTATCCTTACCAGACCGAGCAGTATGGTATTTATCAGCCCGGGAGGCATACTTATATCAGATTCTATCGTGCTTTGCTCCCCGGATGTTTGCGACTGCAATCTGGTCAATAGCCGATAGCAGAAGATGAGCGGCAATTGCAAGAAAAGCCGGTAAGATGCAAATTGCACCGCGAATCCAGCTTTATTTAACCTGTCAGTGACCTGCCTCATGGTATAACGTTCCCGAGTATGCACGGCAATATCATGGCTGCTGCGCAGGAATTCATGGGCGGCAAGATTTATTATAATCATCCCCCCAGGTCTAAGTGCCTTATGCAGCCGCGCCATGACACCGATATCGCTTTTGATGGCTGAATGATAAAGTACATCGATTGAGGTGATGACATCATAGGTATCACTGGCCAATTGCAACTCGTTCAGGTCAGCAAGAAAGGTCGAGGTCATACCTCGTTCCCGACAAAAGTGGATCGCCTCCTCCGCGACATCACACCCCTCGACTTCACCATATTCACTCATCAGCGCAGTGAGTCGGCCGGTCCCGCAGCCGGCATCGAATATTCGTAACCTTCGCTGCAACCTTTTTGCTTCCCTGGCAATATGACCAAGCACCAGTTCATGCAGGCCGGCATACCACCAATGGCCATCTTCCACTTCATACATACGGCCATATTCACTGATATTCATTGGCGATCCTGTCTATCCAGAACAACTCAAAACTTGCTTCTGACATACTCTAACAGCAGCTTTCTGAGTAGCCAATTGTATTTTGCGTTTTACAGCTACCGCAGAGTATCAGAACCAATCTATTGGTGGCGGAGCAGGCCCTGCCTGGGCAAAATCTGCGGCAGCCTCTCTTCTTTGCCCAAGGGCTTCCTTGGCCAGACCACGGTAATAATAGTATGTAGGATGAGGCAAGATAGCGATTGCCCGATCGAATTCCCTGCTCGATTCAGCATAGCGGCCTAAATCAGCCAAAGCTACCCCACGGAACGCATAGAGGTTGTAAATTAATGTCATCCGTTTGTTTGCAGCAATTTCGAGCGCTTTTGAAAAATCATCAAGAGCAGCGCTGCTCTCCCCCTTTATCAGGTAATATACCCCACGGTCGCTGTATGCCCTCACCAGCGGTTGCTTCTCTATTACCCGGGACCAGAAGGTTGCGGTGTTCTGCCAGACATCGATGAGTCGAATCGTCATTACGGTGTAAAAAATCAGGACCAGCAGCGGCAATAACAAGAGAGCCGATAAGTTCTTAATCTTTGTCACGGCCAGCTTGATATATACGCTGAAAACCAGCCCTGCTGCTGCAATGCTGATAGATACCGAGGGGAGATAGGTATACCTAGCGGCAAAGGCCTGATCACCATTTTGTACTATTGCCAGCACCGGCAGCAGTGGCAACAGAAAGCAGAACCATACCGCTGTGATCCCCTGCCATCTTCTACGGGCATAAAGAGCAGACAAGGTGACAAGCAGCACGATTGCCGATTTTACAACAAAGGCAATCGGTATCGCATCAGGTATTACGTTGAAAGGGAGGATCCCTGTCGGCATGAGGAGCAGGCGAACATACTCGAAGATTGCATTACCCGAGATGATGATTCTTTGGGAGAAAGTGAGTTGGGTAAATGGGACCAGCAGCTGGTTCTGGGCAGCAACCGTTATGGTAATGGCCGATATTGCCAGGGAAAGGAGGAGATAAGGTATTTTTTCCAGCAATACTGACTTGCTCCTCCCCTGGCGAAATCTGTCGAAGGGGTACCAGTCGAGCAGCAGCAGCAAGGCCGGGATCACCACACTGATCGACTTTGCCAGCAACGACATGGCAAAGAAGAAGAGCGCTGCAAGGTAATTCCGGTTCCAGCCACTCGTTGCCGTTGCCGAATCTTTATCATCGGCATAGCGCAAGTAACAGTATATTGCTGCCAGGGAAAATAGACCGTTCAGGACATCCTTCCGCTCTGTCACCCAGGCTACCGATTCGACCCGCAACGGATGAATACCGAAAAGTAATCCTGCCAGAAGAAACAGCCCTAACTGAAGATATTGCGGTACGCTGGTCAACCCCTCGGCTATTACCTTCCGGTAGATACGCTCCGCGATTAAGACCACCAGCGCGCTGTTGGCGGCATGCAGCAGGATATTGGTCAGGTGGTAGCCAAGCGGGTTCAGCTGCCAGAAATGATAATCGATTGCCAGGGAGATCCAGGTGAGCGGTATCCAGAGATCGAACTTGGGGAGAGAGAACGCCCAGACCAGCAGATTGCGGTCCAGCCCCCTGATGGCCTGATTGTTGATAACGAACAACGGGTCATCCAGATTGACAAAATCGCAGCCCAGCGCCCGCAGATAGACTAAGAAGGTTACAAAACCGGCTGTTAAAGATGCATATACCAGATTTATACTGTATTTGCTCAACTTCCCACCATAATGAGTAACCCTATTTGTCAGACCTTTAACCAGAATTACAAATTTAAAGCACGATTACCTTTAATAGCCTTATCTGCGTATTCGAATAGGGTAACGCTAGCCAAGGTAACATTTAGGTTAGAAAGAAATTGATATAGCAATCGTGTGGCTTGACCAATCCGGCCCAGACAGTCAACAGCAGCACGACAATACAACATACGATGTAATTGATTCTCTTCACTGCCGACTCTCAGCGTTAAAAGAGCTGTATTTCATCACTTTACAACCTTCTTGCCCTGCTCGCCAACATCAAAAAGCAACCATTGCGGATTTGCGAATAGGACTTTGACCTCAGGATCACTTGCCAATGCCCTGAAAAAGGGGTGTAATGGCGCATAATCCTGGCAGACGACATATCTGCTGGCAAATCTGCTGCGGACCACTTCAGCGGCATTGTCCGGCGCGTCGAGCAGCAGTCGGTACCAGCTGTCATAAAGCTTTGCATCTCTTTTGTACATCAAAGTCGGATCCAGCGCCACCATGTAATACCTCTCCGGAAGATTCAGCATAAGGCTGCCGGTATATTCCCAGCCACAGGTGAATACCTTGGCGCCAGAGGGGATCAGCTCATTGAATTTACTTGCGACTGCCGGTTCCATATACCAGTTACGTATAGGCATCGTTGCAACGTTGACAAATGGCACCGAGCCAATGACCAGCCCCTGCAGTAAAGATACCGCGAGGAGTATCGGTGCTAGAATCTTTGTTATTCTCTCACGGCTCGCAACTGCTAGTGACAGAGCGGCAAAAGGGACAAAATATTCCAGAAACCGGTTGGTTCTGACGGTCAGCAGGCAGAAGAGCAGTGTAGCAAGGGCAAAGCCAAGCGGGATAAAATTTCTGTGCCGCTCCCGCCACCCCAGTACTAGTGCAGCACCAGCCATAAGTGTCGGCACGAACAGGAATTTTAACCAGTCACCAAGGGTAAATGGATCGAATTCTTCCCCCATATTGAATTCGACCTTCGCCCCCCAGGCGTTACGAAACAGGACATCGACCATATGGATCCAGTTCATCTGCAACAGGTTCCAGCTGTTTGGGTGCAGGATAACGCCGACTGCTATGCCAAGGAGTACCATTGCTATCGGCTGCCAGCGCAGCCTCTCCCCGGAACAAAGGCGGCCCCCCTCGACTGCCAGGATGAGCAGCAGCGGTATCTGCCAGAATGCCACATAAGTCAGTGGATAAAGTAGCGAAACCAGACCGACGATTCGCAACCTGCCATGGGCATAGGCCCAGAGGAGGACTAGCGCCAGGGCAATGGAGAGGAGCTGCGGCCTTACCTGGGCAAAACGATAGATAAAAAGGGTGGAACCAAGCGGGAGGAGAGTCCAGAGCCATGCCAGACGGACTCTTTCGGCCCGGAGCAGCAGATAAAGTGAAGCCATGATCGCTGCGCCGGCAATAGTCCCTACCAGCCGCGCGGCATTGACAAAACCGAGGCCGGTAAAAGGGACAAAGAGCAGGTGAAAAAGGAACTCCTTGTCAGCGTAGTGGTCATACTGCCAGCTGAAGCGGGTCCAGGGAAACGCTTGGAGAATGCCATTCTCCCGCAGCAGCTTGGCAACTGAGAAATGGTAGGCGGTATCGTCATCCAACGGATATGGAATGATGAATTGCAGCAGCGCGACCAGGCCGACAAATCCGATGATCCAGATAAAATCCAGCCAGCCTGGTTTACCGGCCAGTATATGCGCAACGTTGTTTGCTGACTCTCTGTGATCAGGGTGATGCATCTCTATAGTCATTATCCATACCTGCCCGCCCATAATAGCAGGCTATTGCCTGAGCAGTTTAAGCGTCCCCTGCAACTTGGAGGTGAATTCGTGCCAGGTGCAGGTTGCAACAAGGCTGCGCCAGATATAGCGCGGCCGCAGATAAAAACGGCGATATGATTCTTTCTGCAACTGCTGCAAAGTGGCTATCGACAGAAACTCCTCCCAATGGTCGACATAGAAGTCGAGTGCCGGTGCGCGGGCAAACTGATGCCACCTGGCAGGGTCGAGAAGACCGCGGCGGGCAGCATCGGCAAAGAGCTCCGTATGCGGATAGAGGGCCAGAATATTGAATTGTGCATAATCCGGGGCAAGTTCCAGTAGAAAATCTACATTACGCCGCACATCGACAACAGATCTCTCGAACGGCAGACCGATCATGAAGTCAGCAATAGTAAGGATCCCCAGGGAACGACACCACTGAAACACCTGTCTGATCTGTTGCGTGCTGGTATTCTTCCTGAGCAGCAGCAAACCCTCGTCACTACCGGTCTCCACACCAAAAGAGATCATCCGGCACCCTGCTGACTTGGCCCTGGCCAACGATTCCCAGGTTACAGTGTTGACCCTCCCCCGGAAATCCCAGGTAAAGTGATAGCCGCGCCGGGAAAGCTCGTCGCAAAAACCGATCACCCGTTCCGGCTCTATGTTGAACAGATCGTCGTAAAAATGGATCTCGTCATACCCAAGTTCCAAGGCTCCCTGCACCTCATCGGCAACAGAGGCAAGTGCGCGCTGCCGATAAAGCTTGTAGGGGACATCGCAATAGGTGCAGCGATACGGGCAACCGCGACTACTGATCATGGTCGCCAGACGGCGAGAGGCACCGACGATGCTGTGATAATCAAGATGCTGGATCACCGATCGGTCTGGTGGCGGGATTAGGTCAAGATCTGCTACATAGGCAGGCGGCACCGTGGGATGGGCCAGAAACCTCGGGTCAGGAGCGGCGACATGACGAAATCGTTGGATCGACTCTTTGGTGTAGACGCCATGGATTTCCGTAAAATCCCGCCCGGTCGCCAGCGCCTGCACCAGGGCCGGGAACGCCTCTTCTCCTTCGCCGACTACTATGGAATCGAACTCCGGCAGTTCTGCCGCCTCGACAGGAAAGGCAATAGGATGATGCCCTCCCAGACAGATATGTGCCTGTGGAAAGATAGTTCGAATCGTCCGGGCTGCCAGGCAGACATCGTACAGCGCAATTGTGAAACTTGTGATGCCAACAATATCAGGACGAAGCTCGGTAATCTTTGCTGACAGGTCACGATGGCTTATACGGCTGGCAATGCAGTCCAGGAAAAATACTTCATGCTCCGGTGTTTTCTTCTTTAGGGATGAAAGGATATAGAGGAGCCCTAAGGGGGGGAAGAGACCGAAATCTTCGACCTCTACGGCGCCGCGCCCCATTGGATCATCACGACCGGCAAATTCACCGACAGTATATTCAGAAGGAGAGTTTAGCAGTAATACGCGCATGGAATTGGCTCTTAAATGAGCGCCTTTTATTCAAATCGGTCGCGAACAACATATTGCGGTGTACCGTTCTGTCCAAGGAAGAGTCTCCCCAGATACTCACCGATCATACCTAGCGCCAGCATCTGGATACCGGAGAAGATGCAGATTAGTCCCACCAGGCTGGGCCACCCTTTGGGTAGCGTCGGGTCGGTCAGGAACCAGTAAAGGACCAGCAACAGAAATCCCAAGCCGAGCGAAACTGTGATCATCCCGATGAACATAGCCAGTCGCAACGGCAGTACACTGAAATTGGTAAACATATTGAGCCATAGATGGAGCAGTTTGCGCAGTGTATAACCGCTCTGGCCGACCTTGCGGGGCAGATGCTGGACGGTCACCATGCCGACCCGGGTGGTGATCCGGAATATCAGGCCATCGATATAAGGATATGGCTGGTCATACCTTGTCACCTGCTCGATGACAAAGCGGTTGATCACCTTGAAGCTGCTGAGATAGAGCCAGGCAGGCTTATGCAGCAACACTGTGGCGACTAAACCGTTCAGCCAGCTGCCGAAATTGCGGAAGCAATTGTGCTGCTTGCTTTCATAGACACCGTAGATAACGTCATTGCCGGTTTCCTGCAGCGCCTTTACCAGTCTTGCGATCTCTGCAGGAGGGTGCTGAAAATCATCGTCCATGATCACCGCCAAGTCGCCGCGACACTCTTTTAGCCCTGCCAGGACAGCATTATGTTCGCCATAGTTGCGTGACAGGGTCAGCAAACGGACCTTACCGCGATGCCTGGTTACCAGTTCCCGGCAGACCGTCTCGCTTTGATCCGGAGAACAGTCATTCACCAGGACTACCTCCAACCCCGGCAGCTGAACCTCGAGCAGCAACTGCTCGACCAGGGGTCCGATTGTCTGTGCGCCTGAATATACCGGGATAACCACACTTACCATCATCTTTGGGAACTCCATGAGCAGGGGGCGCAGACTCTGTTAAGTAGCAAAGGCTGCGCTATCCTCTTGTTTCAGTTTTAGCCAGCAATCTTTGCAACAGTAACGTCAATAGCAAACATGCTGACGGGAAATATGTCATGGTATTTCTGAAAATATCTGTCTTCCCCCCCAATGACTTGAATGAATAATACTCTATAAGCACGTATAGTGATAGAAAAAACAGTGCATAGAATGCAATTGGGAAAATCATCAATACTATCTCCCGGTCCAGTCTACCAAGTAATAGCAATACTAAAGGAATAAAAATAAAAATCACATTGAAGTTATTCAATACTATAAAATCGAGAATATATTCGATTATATCAGCAGTTGAAAAGGAGAACGTAACGGTCTGACTTTCAGGATCCAGGCCGAGATTGTTCCCTAGCTTGAAACTGAACCAGGGTAGTATCAGCAGATAGGGTGCCACTAACGATAACCATTTCTTTCTGGCGGCAGTCCAGCCAGCTGACAGTTCCGGCCAGCTGGCATAAATAGCGGCAGCCAGCATCGGCAGTGCAATAAAAACACCTTCTGCCTTGGTGAACATTGCCAACACCGCAAAGAGCCCCGTCAATGGCAGATAGTCAACTCTCCCCCTGATGACCTTCAGCAGTGCAACGTGGGCGAACAGGATGTATGCCGCCAACGGCAGTTCATTCACTGTCTGTGTGGCATGCAGGGAGACGAGCGGCGAACTGGCAAACAGTATCACCATGACCAGTGCCAGCAGACGATTCAGCTCCTTGGCTACGATCACAAAGAGAAAAAGGACGACACTGAGGAGAAAAAAGGGCATCCAGAATTTGACCAGCACCTCGTCAAAACTGCCGGCCCATTGTGCCATCCAGACCTGCGCCAGCGGGTTAAATGGGGGATAGCTGCCAATTGAGTGACTTATCCCCTTGCCAAAGAAATCAGTGGCAGCGGGATCGGCTAACAGCAGACTCTCGGAATAGAAAAAGGCCTTGGCCCTGACCGACCAGTTGGTAACAGCATCGTGGGAATAAATCGGCCGCAGACTGGTCTCGACAAAGATCGAAAGCAGTTTCAGGCCGAGCCAGAGGGTAAGTAGCAGTTCACCGATTTTTTCGTATATATGCCGAGGCTGTTTACAGTTATCGCTGGGCAACTCTTTGCCGCTGCTCAAGCCGACCTTCTTCCAGCAAGCCAGACCTGCCAGGACAAAAATTTCCAGGAGCAGCAGTGGCAACGATATCTTCAGGGTAAGCGGTATCCTGGCCAACCCCAGCAGGAACAACTGCAGGGTAAGCAGCCCCATGCCAAGCGGATAGGCTATGGCCAGCCGTTCCAGCAGCCCCACCTGGCCATCTCTGGCAAGCAGCAGGGAGATGACAATGAACCCCAACAAGGCAGGTAATATGATCGCCAGGAGAATGCTCATCGGCCTGTTTTCACCAGGAAGACATGCGGATTGGCTGCATATAAAATAGTAGCATCGGCAACTACCCTATCCTTGAGATAGAGCCTGTTCTGTGAGCTGTCAAAGGCAACGTCACTGTCATAGATCGATATTATCTGCTTGGCAGAAGCTCTGTTTCGATTGGGGAGCAGATAGTATTCCAATTTTTTCAGGTAGTAATCTCTTGTCCCACCGTCAAGATTGGAAAACCCGTATAGAGCATAATCATTGCTCCCAAGCTGTGTCTTGAATCTCTGGATCAATTCGTAATACTCGCCATCGATCGCCATCGGCTTATCCGCACTGCTTAGACCATGGAATAATACATAATCGGCAATAACCCAGCGGCTCCAGACAAAATCAGTCAATAGGGAGAACAGCAACCCAGAGCTGATCAGTGCCAGCAGGACCCCCCTGCTGACGGCAGCTTTCAGGCCGATCCTTTTTCTCTGCAGCAGTGCCGTTATGACGATAATAAATGCTATTCCGACATAGATTGCGATTACCAGCAGCTCATTGAAGTAAATGATGCCGTTCATGGTGCTTAGTTCGATTTTTTCCGGTCGCACTATCTCAGCCAAATCGATTCCCATGCCAGCTCCTCCTACTCTTCTGCAACTGCCAATAGCAGTATTACCATGGTTTTTCCAGATCTGCCTTGCTATAGTCATGATTACGTTGCAGGTAGAAACTCCCCCCGGCATCAGCATCTTTTCTGGTCAACAGCGGACTCTTCGCAAAAAGCCGATAGAGTATGGCTATCGGTGTCAGCAGCAGATAAAAGACCAGGGTCAGGATTACCTGGCTATTGAATCTGCCGACCGCTTCAGCCAGCCTCAGCCACCAGCCGGCCAGGACCGTCGCCAGAGAAGGGCTGAACAGCCCGATCAGCAGCAACCCAAGAGCAGCGACCAGTAAGCCATCTTTATGCAGCAACAGACTAAGCAGCAGCGAAACCGCCGCCAGCACGGCCATGGTCTCCAGCGTCTGAAAACGAGTCAGAATCCTACTTGACATACGAGCCCTTCCTTAAAACAGGGTATAGATGAACGGTGCCACTGCTGAACTGCTGGTTAATAAGACAATCGCACCGATCAGCAGCAGGACGATGATCATCGGCACCAGCCACCATTTTTTCCGCTCCATCAGAAACCGCCAGAAATCGATCAGAAAACTCATAATCTCACCTTGGTTTAATTTCAAACATTGAATTAACCTAATTGCAGCGATCTTACTCTCAACTGTGCACTGAATCAATCAAGCATCAGCTCTTTCCGCCAATCACTCTTCTCCTCCCAGAGCGGCTGTTCAGATTTCTGAAACAGCGAGGTGCCGATCACCAGATAATCCATATCAGTCCGCATGAAACAGCGATAGGCATCCTCAGGAGTCATGACGATCGGTTCTCCGCGGAGATTGAAACTGGTGTTGGCGATGACGCCACAACCGCTCTTCTCCTTGAAGGCAGAGATCAGTTGCCAGTAGAGCGGGTTAATCTCCCGATGCACTGTCTGGAGCCTGGCAGTGTAGTCGACATGCGTCACGGCAGGGATATCGGAGCGGAGCTGATACAGCTTCTCCATAAGCGGTAAACCATGGTACCCCTCGGGGTGCGGTCGGCGCCGGCTTGCCACCACCTCGGCCAGGAGCAGCATGTAGGGAGAAGGGGATGTCATCTCGAAATAATCCTGCATATCTTCAAAGCGCACCGACGGGGCAAAAGGGCGGAAACCCTCCCGCTGCTTGATCTTCAGGTTGAGAGTACGCTGCATCTCCGGATCGCGTGGATCGGCGAGGATGCTCCGGTTCCCCAGAGCGCGTGGCCCCCACTCCATCCGCCCCTGGAACCACCCTACCACCTTCCCTGCCGCCAGATAGCCGGCAGCCGCCTCACAGACCTCGTTGTACGAACTGTATTGGGAATAGCTCGCCCCATATTTTCTGGCCATCCGGGTGACATCCTGCGTGGTATATTCCGGCCCCAGCAGGGAGCCTTGCATCTGGTCAGCAGCCCCACTGTTAAGCCGGGGTGCCCCGCAACCGATATGATAACCTGCCAGGGCCGCACCCAATGCCCCTCCCGCATCCCCTGCCGCCGGCTGGATCCAGATGTCGTCGAAGATACCGGCCCGCAAGAGCTTGCCATTGGCCACGCAATTAAGCGCCACCCCTCCCGCCAGACAGAGGTTGCGGGAACCGGTGATCCGCTTCGCCGTACGGGCCAACCGCAGTACGATCTCCTCAGTCACCCGCTGGATCGCCATTGCCAGGTCGCAATGCTCAGACAACAGCTCTCCCTCTGCAGACCGTCGGGGGAAGCCGAAGAGAGCTTCCCATTTTGCGTCTTTGGTCATCGTCAGGCCGACTGCGTAGTCGAAATAATCCTGGTTGAGCCAGAGCGAGCCATCCTCCCTCACCTCCACCAGATTCCCCCTGATCAGCTCGATATACCGCTCCACCCGCGTTCCGGTCGGGTCGCCATAGGGTGCCAGCCCCATCAGTTTGTATTCGCCTGAGTTGACCTTGAAGCCGAGATAATGGGTGAAGGCGGAATAGAGCAGCCCGAGGGAATGGGGGAAGGAGAGTTCCTGCAATATCTTGATGCCACTATCCTTGCCATGGCAGATGGAAGCGGTGGCCCACTCCCCAACGCCGTCGATGGTCAGGATGGCAGCCTCCTGGAACGGTGATGGGTAAAAAGCGCTGGCAGCATGGGAGAGGTGGTGTTCAGGAAATAGCAGGCGGATACTGTCGCGCTTCACCTCGCCGCTGGCAGCGAGCTCATCGAGCAACAGCTTTTTCAGGAAGAGTTTCTCCTTGAGCCAGACCGGCATGGCCACCAGGAATGACTTGAGCCCCTTTGGCGCAAAGGCGTAGTAAGTCTCCAGCAACCTTTCAAACTTGAGGAATGGCTTGTCATAAAAGACCACCGCCTCGACATCGTCTATGGTTATCCCCCCCTCATCCAGACAGTACCGGAGCGCCTGGACCGGAAACGCAGGATCATGCTTATTCCGTGAAAAGCGCTCTTCCTGGGCAGCGGCGACTATAACGCCATCCTTGATGAGCGCTGCAGCAGAATCATGATAGTATGCGGAGATCCCGATTAAATACATAGTTCACATCTTTTGGACAGTGGTTGACTTCCTGAATCGAAAGAATATCATGCCACTGAGAATGAAGGCAATCACTGCTCCACTGATCGCTACACCAGTGTAATAATATGGGTCACGATAAGTAATCACTACCTTATGACTGCCGCGTGGGATTCGCACCAACATCTGTGCCTCGGCAGTTTCAGTTATTGATGTCTCTTTACCGTCTACTTCTGCGTTAAAGAAATGATTATACAATACATTGATAATAATATCGCCAGCCATCTGCTCTCGCGGCACGATCTCGACTGAATTTGTACTGAATTTGTAATCTAACTCATTGACAGCAGTACCATCGCTCCAGAAAATAAATGGTCTAGCCAAAGAATCGTGAAAGACATCTCGATTCTTATCGCTATAGAGTAATGTAAAGTTTCCGGGGACTGTAACCGGTACCAACCTGTCTACAATATACCACTTCACCCCCCAGTTCCGCATTTTGTCCAATGGTAGTTCTCTGCCTAAATCAATGATCTGGCCAGGTTTCGCAGTAAATTTGGCATAACCGTTCAAGCCCATTGTCTCCCTGGCATTTGCCTCAGCCAGCATGACTTCATAGCCGGCAAAATGATAAAGCCCGAATAGAGTCGCATAGTCGAACCCGTACATCAACAGACTATTGCCGTAAATCACCCGTCCATTAACAAGATGGTTATCAAGTCCGATGGTGACAATCCGTCCCTGGGTCAGCTTATCCCGCAAAGAGTCAGCCAGAGGTATCGGGTCTAAATGCTGGGAAAACATCCTTTGCGGCGTGACAGTATGATAAATAAGAAGATTGACCGCCTGGACTAGTACAAGGACCATGCCGATGTTAACCAGTAAACGTCTTGACAGACCTGGTCGCGAAGCGAGTCTCTCCATAATTATCTGTAAGCCGATGAGCGCCAGCATACCCATGAAAAAATCGACAAAAAACCCCAACTTGAAAACACCCTTCATCCTGTTTAGATAAGGGATATAATAGATTATGCGCGCAACGACAATATCTGCTGACCACAATAAGGATATTCCACCTGCTATCAGCATGGCTATTATTAATTTGCCGAATTTTTGATGTCTGGTCTGAAACAGGGGGATAATCGCTAACAGCAAAGCAATATAGCCGAAATGACCGATATAATGCAGATTGTTGAAATGAACCTCGTTCGGTTCGTGCATAGGCATAAGAAAAGAGTTTAACCACTGCCCAAGATCGAAGCTGTAACTAATATAATCTTCCCAAGGCATCGGCTGCTGGCGCATGGCAGAAATCGACAGTTGATGCAGTGCCGGCAGGACAAAAGGCAAGGCCAGAAGCAAGACCAGCAGATAGTTTGCATAAAAAACCAGATGCACCCATACCCAACTGACTGAATTCAACTCATCATTGCTACTATCTCTCCCCCTACTCACCCGAGCCCCCCCCCGAAACATTAGGGAAAAAATAATACAGTCGAAAAGCACCGTATAGATAAAAAACTGGGGATGCCCGATAAACAAAATCATAAGTCGAACAGTTGCTAGCAGAACAAAATTGTGCAGGGTTATGACTTCTGTCAATCTTGAAGAATATAAAAGAAGCCAGGGGAGCCAGGCAGCAAAACCGGTAATAAATATCCAGGAATTACCAACTGATGCAACAAATCCACAGAAAGCCCAGGTAATCCCCCCGAAGATACCAGGAATTGCACTGCATCCTAAATTTCTGGCGTAATAATAAACGCCAAGAGCAGCTATCATCAGGTGCAATAGGGCAATAAACTCAATACCTCCATAAAAATGTCCAAGCATTAACTTGCTTAGAAGCAGGCCAATATAGTTTATCGGATAGAATGTCGCCGGCTGCATGCAAGCAAGATGCGCTGTCCCTAGAAACTGATGAAAATTGAATAGAGGAATATCACCCGCTGCAATCGACTTGATATTATGGATGTAATAGGGGAGATTCTGGCCGCGGTTATCATCCTGGAAGAAAAAATAAGGGTGACGTAGTTCAATCAGCATAAACATGGCAAGAACCAGCAGGATAATAAGCAGCTGCGGGAAATACCTCTCAGCTAAAGACTCGGCATTGTTGCACCCCCTCTTGGTGCTAAAATCACCTATCCAGTTCATCTCTGGTCCCGGGAGAGAACTGTTTTATTCAGACTTTCCCGCAACAATCTGGCTATATGGTTACCTGCCGAAGCATCAGGATGATTATCCCCGGGGATCCGCATAGACTGCCACTCTGCAGGTGCATTGCGGAGAGTGTCAATAATTTCGCTGCCCATCTGGTCAAATCTGTTGTACTCCTTCTCCTCCCAGCGCCAGTTGAGGAGGATAAAGGTAATCTTCCGCTCTGCGCAGTAACGCGCTATCTCCTTGATCAATGCATGGGTTAGTTGCTCAGGATAAGTGGAAGAATTGCCGATACGCTCACCCAGTTTTATAGTCAACCCATCCAATAGATATGAATGTAAGTAATCCTTGTAGAGCTGGGGTCTTTTTGCCAGGATCACCCCCCCCTTCCCATCCAACCGGAAGAGCGGCTTGGTCCCTATAAACTGTGCATTTGGAATTAACATCCGGCGGTCATAGTTGTTGTTACGGCTGATATGCTCCTCCATGAAGGTGTAGACAACAACCTTGGAGTTAAAGAGCGGAGCAAACTTTTTCAGGGCCAGCAGTGCCTGATCAGTACCATATGCCTGCACCCCGAGATTGACTACCTGCAAATCTTTCTCAGCCAAGGCGGAGAACTGACCGACAAAACTCTCTTCATAAGACAATCCATGCCCCATGGTATATGAGCAGCCAATAAATAGCACCGAAGGGCGGTTAGGCGATAAAACATGCCCCATCTTTGGGACTCTGATGCCATTAGCATCGGTATAGACGGGGCGCGTATAATACTCGAACTCCACTAACTTGGCCAGATTCCCCAGGTAAGCCCAGCCCAACTCCTTATCAAAACGGGCCAGTGCATTTTCTGAAGGGCTCCACTCCCCATTAAAAGGGTAGTGAAAAATCCTTAATGCACCTTCTAGCAGCAGCAGGAGAACCAGCAGCAAAATAATATTGGCTGCAATGATTTTGACTACCCGCATCCATATCCTCGTCGTCCGACCTTATCAGCAGCTATAATGTTACTATTTTCGCACACCAGTTTCATACTTGTCCAGCAGCAGATTTCTCCTGATCTTCAGCAGGTCTGTCAGCATCAATAAGGAATCAAGGAAGAGCCTCAATTTACCGCCAGGTTTTTTTACCCAGTTGACCGGCACCTCTTTTACTTTCACTCCTAGACGTTGTGCCAGTGCCAGCAGCTCTACATCGAAACAGAATCCATCGAGCCGCTGCAGCTTGAAGAGTCGCTCTGCTGCGTCGGCACGGAACAGCTTGAAGCCGCACTGGGTATCGTAAATCCCACGTACCACCAACATCCTGACAAGACAATTGAATATTCTGCCCAGCACTAGGCGATGCCACCCTGACTCTACGCTACGCGAAGAGTCAGGCAATACCCTGGAAGCTACTGCCACTTCGGCTCCGTTCTCAATGGCATGCTTGAGACGCCAGTATTCTGAGATCGGCGTTGCTCCGTCGGCATCAGCAAACAATCGCTCCTTACCATGAGCCTGCAGCATACCTGCTCGCACAGCATATCCCTTGCCATGGTTTACTTGCAACCTTAGCAGATGGATGTTACTGGAAGTATGTACATAGTTTTGCACAAGTTCGGCTGTGCTATCCGTACTGCCGTCATCAACTATCAGTATCTCGAATACAGCCCCTAGCCCACAAAAATAACCTATAACACTATCAAGAAATGCAGCCAGCCTTTCCCTCTCGTTGAATGCCGGGATGATGACAGAGATATCAACTCGCTGCTGCATAGCCTCCGATTCCATCACATTATTCCTCTGCTGCGTAGATCATAGATAAAAAGGCTATGGCCGATCGTCGCGATAGGTTTAAATTGCTTGAGCCAGGAGAAGAGCAGTTTATCTGTGAAATAGACCCCTTGCAGATTAGTGGCACTGATTACCAGCAATTGACCTGGGGGCATAACGCGCCAGTCCCGCTCAGGTTCAGGGTTGTAAAGATAGTTGCTCGGCAGCCAGTCGTACTCGATCCCATAACGTTGCGGCGAGTCGGCACCGAAGTAACTGAGGGTAATACGCTTTACACCCTTGGTGGCCATATAACTTTTCAGCCCCTTCAAATCCTGACCCCAATCGAGATTACTGTCTACCAAGCTTCTGTAGCCGTTCCTGCTCCCGCCGGCTAGTTCATTGAAATATGCCAGATAGTCTGGCACAGCTGTCAAAGTCGTCACTATTAACCAAAAAGTGAGTACGCAAGCAATCACCCGTACTTTATCCCCATACTGCATCAAGCTCCCAGCCATGACAAAGAGAAATGGGTAGACAGGCAGAATATACCTGAGGCCGATCGACTGGTGCATGACCGTGAAAGTGCCGAAGAATACGATAACTGGCAATAGCAGTATCAGCTCTGCCATCTTCTCAGCCTTCTCTCTGCTACGGTTAAGATAGAGCGCCGCTATGAACATCACGATTATCGGCACAGGTGTCTTCAACAGGAATGCCACCAGATAGTAATACCACCATCCAGAGTCAGAATGCATGCCCAGCAGAAAAGCCGCATGCCCATCCCCTGCATGGCGCATCTGATAGCTGATCCCCTGCCACCAAGGGAGTAGATTGCCGGCATAACCAAGCCAGAGTAGTATTACGCCAATTGCAAAAATAGTGACTACCCTGGCCAAGACCGATACTTTTTCCTGCCGCGCATAGATGATCGCCAGCAGCAGCAAACAGGGGAAAAGCAGCAGTGCGGAGAATTTGGACAAAAGCGCCAATCCAAGTGAGCCACCGGCAAACAACCTGTTCTGATAAGTATCGTTATTAAGAGATGCCCAGAAATGGTAGGTAGCGATGAACGAGAATACCGTCAACGGGAAATCCGGGACTATCAGCCCGGAATAGGCAAGCATGTTAGGGCAGAATGTAAAGATGCAAAGTGATAAAATCCCACTGTTGTTGCCATACAGTTCACTACTGAACCGGTAAATATAATAACCTAGAAGTAATCCAAGCAGAAGAATCATCAGGCGACTTGAGATCAGCAGCCGGTCATCGGTATTGGTTGATGCAGCCAGCAGTTTCTGCCCACGGTAGATATCTATGGCGCCGAGAAAGTCGATGTCGCGGAGTTGCTCTTTATAGCCCCAGACCTCCTGCTCAGTATTGACAAGCAGCAGCGGCAGGCTGCTCAGGTAGTAACTTAGCGGCGGATGGAGAATCGCCCCCATCACATCCCATTTCTGTTCCTGCAGTAAGTATTTGCCGATGCCGAAATACTGCACCTCATCATAGGTTGCCGATTTGCTGGTAATGGACAGCATCGACTGCCCGCAAAAAATTACTAGCAAGGCAACGACAATCAGACCTCTCTGGAAGCGGCTGATCATGTTCCCCCTATTCTGCTACTCTGTACCAGGTCCGCGGATGAACTTACCGACATATATATGGACCCCTTTTGTCATTTTACCCTTCTCTACACTTACCGGCTCCAGCTTGTTATCCTTGACATAACCACCGAAATACTCACCATAGAACGGCGGCCCGCCGCCATAATTCTCCCTCACCCAAAGGTAATAGGTCCCCCCTTCAGCTACTTTCAGGACAAATCGCCCCTTGGCATCAACCCTGGTCGAGGCGAACAACGGCATTCCCTCTGTTTCCGGATCTGTATAGGCAAGCACAAAGACGTTCTGCACCGGAGTGGTGCCATCTGCCTCGGTGATTATCCCCTCGATACCTGTCCCCTTCTTCCCCCCCTGTAACCCTTTCTTTGACAGCCTTACCATCCTGTGCTTGCCTGCATCGGTAACTTTACCCATCTTGACCGTATATAAAGGCAGTCTCCCCGAGCTTTTTTGCTCCGGAAGATAATAATCACCAGGATGAGGTGGGCCATACTTGTCCTTAGACATTTTATCCGTTCCACCCAGATAATATCGGCCAACCGGTACTTCCGAACTGAATTTACCATCTTGGTCTGTCTTGATTTTGATGTCAGGAACCTTCCAGTATCTCTTTATTGCAGGTATTGTTGTGGAATTGGCCGCAAAAAGATTCACCACTCCGTTTGCCGCCGGCTTGCCACCATCAAGTATCATCCTCCCCTCGATTCTCCCGGTTGGCTCCTCTTCACCCATTACAGTATGGGTTATAAGCAGCAGCAACAGGCAGAGGGGCCATCCCCACCCCTTTTTCATGAAAATGCTCCTTTATTACCAGTTGGTATATCTTCATCCGGGCATAGCAACCTGCCACCCGAAAACGTCATACGACTAATCATTGTTATTTTTTATAATATAAATGATATATCTCTATCTGGTCAAAAGAAAAACCCCCGCTCGCAGGGTATCAGGAATATCCCATGATCGGGGGCTCACCTTTTCCTTGCCATGGCCATGGCAATGGTTATGGCTGCACAAAAAAGAAGGGGTGAAGCATTAAGCCCCACCCCTCATCTGGCATCGGTTCAGCAGGGATGCACTATTGCTGAGCCAACCACCATAGGTTTTACGTAGCTTCTTTTTTTCATGTTACATCTCCTTTCCGCACACTCAGGTGCATATCGAAACAGGAATATAAGTTATTACCACATTGACCAACTGTTCCAAAGCATGGCACCAGGATATGAGGCACCGCCACCGCCAGAAGTAGCCTGGTTATGACATAACGATCCTAATGCTATTGTTGTAGCTATACCTGCATTGTTGTTGCGCACGCCAAAGAATAGTGGGCCTGAGTTTCTCGGTATGCCACCAGATGCTCCACCAGCTGTCGTACCTGAATATCTGGCCCCCCCACTCGGGAAGCGGCCGTAACCGCTACCTGTTGTGACAGATGTCGTCAGGTTGCCTGCTACGTTCCAGCCTGCAGTTGCTGCAACAGAGCCGCCAGACTGAACCCGGCCGCGATGCTTCCAGTCGAGACAGTTGGTAACCAAAAGCCGCGGCAGACGCGAATTGTGCGGCACATGGCACTTGGAGCAGGTAAATGCATGAGCCTGGCTGTTTACGTTTTTGCTATTGGTCGAGTACCACCCCTTGACCGAATTGTGTACCCTCTCCATCGACCGCCAGGTTGGCGCCGTGCCGCCGGCATTCGGTGCGATATCAGCCTTGGCATGGCAGCGCAGACAGAGGCCGGCGAACTGGCTCGCATCATATGTCTGCAGGGTGTTGGCAGAGACGTTGAAGGTCCCCCAAGCCGCATAAGGCTGGTTTGCAGATATCTGCACACTGGCAGTCGGCCGGTTGGCCTGGAAAGTGTTCTGATCAAGCCAGTATGCCGGGCTGCTCCCTTGATTTGCTGGAGTAACCTGGCTCCCTCCACCACGTGTCAGAGTTGCGCTAAATCCTGCTGCATCTTCGGGATATGGAGCAGTCAACCAGGTCCCTTTGAGGAGCGGTACAGAATATTGCTGGTTGCCCCCTAATGTCGGGCTTACCCCGTGCGGATCGTGGCATGGCGTACAGGTATTGTTAATCTGCTCTGCTGGAGTATTAATCAGCGGACGCGAAGCGCCAAAATGCCCCCCTTTATTGGTTCCTCCAGCACCCAGCCCCTTATAGGGGAAGCGCTTCACCACGTTAAAGGTGTTGGAGCTGAAGTACGGGGTATCATGATAGTCTATGACGATCTGTTGATTTCCGTATGACGACCAGACTCTGCCGAGGTTATTCTGCCCCTGCATCGCCTTGATATGACAGTCGAAGCAGAGCGCTGCGCCATCCTTGTATAGGTCTTTGGTAGCTACATTGCCCCCACCTTGCGGACTGTAGGTAATGCCGTAGCCGCCGAAGTTAGTGGTTATCGACTTGAGGATACCACCGCCTTTGACGCCGGTAGCGCTGTCATAACTGGAAGAACCATTTGTCGCATCAGAGCCGTGGGAGTTATGGCAGTCAAAGCAAACGACTTGCCCTGTACCGGAGAGATTTGTCCAGGCCGGGTCCTTGGCAATGGTCGACCATTCATCACCAGTCCCGGAGAATATCGTCGTCCAGCCGCGTTGATTGTTGGCAGCATTGCCATGGGCAGAATAGGCCTTGGTCAGGTTCGCCTTTTTCGAGACCCTGTTGCCACCGGTAGTTGCCGCCACCGGCGACCATGCAGCTGTACCGGTCTGGTTGTAGCGCGCCCCTACGCTGCTATTGTCCCAGGCATAGGCCCTTGGTGTTTTGCCATCATCAAATGGCGTCGAATTATTGGCATTGTCGCTGTGACAGCCGAGGCAGTGGTTGTTCAGGCTGGTTATGGATGCTCTGGTGCCGTTCGCCACATAATGGAGAGCAGTATTGGCTGCGCCTGCATTGGTGGTGTAGATCGTTGGTCTTGCAGTAGAGACATAGATTACCAGGCGGATGGGCGCATCCGGGACAAGAACTCCGCCATGGTACTGCTCATTGACCGTACCATCAATATTTGCCGCCCAGTGGCACTGGTAGCATGCCTGGTCTGTAATCCGAGAGCCTTGAACATGGTGGGAGTTGCCTGTCCCCATGAACTGGCTCATAACCGGCGCTCTGCTCCCCCTTTGGACGTATGCGTGACAGACCACACATCCGGACGATTTGAAACCCACCTCATGCTTGTGACACAAAACGCAATCTTTGGTCCGACCCAGATTTTCGTGACTGATAATAGTTGTCTGGCCGTATTTATGATAATTGGTCTTGCTGTGACAGACTTCACAGATATTGACAGAGTTTCCTACCGCTGCTGAATAGACACCAAAGGCAAAGGTCGCCATCGATTTGTTGGTGAATTTAACCGGTCCGCCAGGTATTGTGCTTAGCGGCGTCGTTATATTCAGTTTGATGCGGGAGATGTTTGTCGTCCCCGGGACGTGACAGGTCGAGCAGGTGAACTCGCCATACCGTCCACCCGGTATCCCCCAGCCGCCTGAACCGGCTACAGAGCCCCATTTGGTCGACTGGAGATTTACACTGTTGTGCAGCATCGGATTATACAATGGTAGTGCAACAGATACCGTCTGCGTCGCCGGATTACCGATTACACCATCAGTACTGTCGATATAGGTCATCCTGACATCATAGGTAGAACCTGCTGTCAGACCGGTTATTAAAGTTGTATAGGGGCTGACGCTGTTAGGCAGGTCTTGCCAGAGGGTATATGTCAAGTCAGTGGAGAGCTTGTACTCGACCTTTGCCGAGCTGGTATGATTATCGTCAAAAATATATGGCATGCTGACCATTATGGCCTTGTTCCCAGATTTTACTGCTGTTGCAATGCCAGCACTGGTGCTGTTGGCTTCTGTAGTGAATGAGAAGGGGTAGCTGGCCGCTGCTGAATTACCTGCTAGATCCTTGACTCCGGTGCTGACATTAGCGGTGTATGTGGTTCCCATCGCCTGGCCGCTGGCGGTAAAGACTGCGGTGCTGCCGGAGCAGCTTGACAGTGCGAGCGAGCCCCCGTTTATAGTGACATTAGTGGTATTTACAGTAGCGCAGTCTACATTCTCATTGAAATTTATGGTGATGTTGCTGTTAACTGCAACACCTGTGGCACCGTTGGCAGGAGTGGTACTGCTGACCGTCGGGCCATTTGTATCAACATCGACACTCCTGGGGGTACCGAAAACCGCCGAGACATTCCCCCTGCCGTCCCTGGCCCACGGATAGAGGGTATAGGTGCCGTCGCTACCAACCGTGTAAGATGTCGGAGCAGAGCTAAGCCACCCTGCATCGCCGGGAGCAGGTGGGGTGGCATTGGTAGTTATCATATAGCCTGTCACACCTTCATTGTCGGATGCTGTAAAGGAGATCGGCGAAATAGTCCAGCTGGTCGAACTTGCTGGCGCAGTGAAGGTGCTTATCGTCGGCACTGTAACATCATACGCCAGCAGGACCATAGCGGCCAAAGAGCTCAAATTGGCTGCATTGCTGGCGGTATGTTGGGAATATGTCCCCCCGGCAGTCGTATCGACCGCAATATAACTCATCATTTGCATAGTGCCCCAGGCCGCTACACTGCTCCAGCCGGTTGCAAATGGGTTGATAACATATCCAGCACCTGCCGTGCTCCTGGTGATGTTGACGACCTCAACCGCCCGGTCGCCAGGAGTAATATTCATAATGGTCGAAAATGGCCCGACTGTGGCTGAGGCAGTTCCCCCGCTATTGTAGTTTAAGGCATAATCTATAGCTGTGGCCTGGTCAACACCATAGAATACCGCTGCATAGACTACCGAGGATTTGCCAACCCCGCTGAGAGAATACACCAGCGGCCTATTGGTGTTATCCATAACCGCATTATCTTTCAGGTAGAATAGATATGTATGCTGCACTGAAGATGTTGTACCATCACCAGCTGCCAAAGTCATCGCCTGCCCGCCGTAAGTGACTGAGCAAGTCTGTGCTGCCGCAGTAGGCAAAGATGATGATATCCCTACCACCAGTATCCTATTGGTTTGTGCCGTTGTGACCATGTAATTCGAAGTATTAGTGGTCCATGAATTACCACCAGCTCGAGTATGCCATGCGTTTACTCTGACCCATGGCTGCAGCTGGGTAACCGCAGCATATGACCCAGATGGTTTATACCACCCGTCATGGAACAGGAATACTGTAACAAGCAGGGTGATCGCTGCAACAATCCCGCACTTTGTCCAAATGCTCATCCCCTGGATTTTTTTCGCTATGATCTTTCCCATTGTGACCTCAACTCAGATGTAATCGCGTATAGAGTTTATAACATTTTATCGCCGACCGGTCTACCCAAATAGGGGGACCGGTCGGCACCAAATATACTACATGCCGTCATGACAGATTATACAGTCTATTGCCTTCCCTGCACCGGTTGTCCAGGTGATCGGCTTGTTGAAGTGGCAGGATATATTGGAACAGGTCTTGGATGCACTATTCCAGGTCGATGAATTGAGCTGGGCCGTTGACTGGTCAAAGCTGCCGGCACCCTTGTAGCCATTCCTCGTCCAGACCGTTGTATCAAGCGACTCGGTACGTATCTGCGCCCTCGAGTTGATATTGGCAGAGACGAATACTACGTCCGGTCGGCCGTTGACATGCAGGGTTCTGTTTGCCAGAGTCATATTACCACGGAGAGTGGCGTTAGTGCCATTATGACACGATCCACAATCCGGGTTTTTGTCGTTGGCTGCAGTAGTAACGGTCGTGTTGTGACAGATATTGCAGTTGATTGTCGATGCGACTGCTGCATTACCATGGCCACCCATATTTGCAGTTGTAGCAAATGGAACCAGACCAACAGTACCGGAGAATATGTCATCATAATGGATAGCTGCCGTTACATGGCCAGCACCTGAACCGGTACCACTGAAGTTACTGGTCCAGTGGACAGGCGAACCGACTATCTGCCTGTTTGGCGTATTGCCATGGCAATTGGTACATCTGTCACCCGTAGATGAGAATGTCGTCGTCCAGACCGGAGTCGTGGCATAGACCATGCTCCCTGCATAACCATTGGAATGACAGTAGACATTGTTACACCGTACTGTCCCACCCACTGTCACGATACCGCTGCCGGCCACATCCTTGCCGTCCGCAGTGATCAGGGTGTTCAGCTTCTTCAGGCTGCCGGCACCTGTTACCCAGCGCAAGGTTATGTCAAGGGTTCCGTCACTATGCTTGTTCTTGTCAGCAGGGTGACAGTTGGCGCAACCAAAGCGGTACATACCGGCAATAGAATCGTTGGAGGTATAGTTGTAGAAGCTGACCGCATTGCTGGTGATCAGATTGCCGATATGAATGTTGTGCGCCCCGGACAAGTTGGGATGGCAGGATGCACAGACCAGCTTGGTACCCCATGTGGCGGCATTACCAAAATGACACTTCCCTGCTGCGCCGCCAGTACCGATACCAGAACAGGTACTACCTGCTACATTATAGTTGAATGTAAAGACAAAGCCAGGTGCTGGCAACAGGTCGTATGTCTTGTTGACATGCCTGGTAGCATCGGTAATTCTGGAGATGGTAGTATACACGTTTGTCGTGGAATAGTGGCAGAGCGTACAGTTGTCCGAATGAACGTTGTGGCTGTTAGCCTTCGGAGAACCGCTGGTGTATGAAGGTTTACCGGTGACATTGCCATTTCCATGACATCCCGAGCAGTCAAGTACACCAGCCCAAGTCACCCAACCGGTTGTTGCCGTCGTGGTGAGCATTGTGCCATTGCTGTGGCAGTATATGTTCTGACAGCTGTGATTTGTCAGGTTGTAAGCTGTGGCGCCTGTACCGACAAAACCGCTCCAGGAGATGTTCTTCACGCCACTCACATGGTTGCTGAAATCGGAAATCGTCGTCTTGCTACTTACCGTCAAGGCATGACAGCTGTTACAGTTACTCACATTGGCGTTAGTAGCGTAACCACTCACGTGTATAGTATGCAGCGCCGAGTCGCCGTTGGCACTGTGGCAGGAGTTACATGTCACAACTTCGTTCCACTTCACTGCCTTGTAACTGTTAGTCCCACCGTAAGGTGCACCGTTCGAGTGACACCAGATGTTGTTACAGG
>CAZYTM010000007.1:0-194279 GCA_964649725.1 uncultured Geobacteraceae bacterium
GGTTTTCAGAGCTTTCACCCGGTAGCTGTAGGTGCCGTTGGCTGTAACGGTAATGTTCGCTGAAGTGTTCGTTCCGTTGTACACCTCGGTGTAGTTCCCGCCATCCTTGCTCTGCTCCACAACGTAGGTGGCGTTGATGACATCGCTAGGATGCCAGCTGATAGCGAATGCTCCGGTACTGTTGGCAGCAGGAACGGTCAGTGTGGCTGGTTTGCCGCAGACAAGGTAGACGACGCAGCTGATGTTTCCGACGGTATAGTCGCTGGTGACGTAATTGGTTTTCAGAGCTTTCACCCGGTAGCTGTAGGTGCCGTTGGCTGTAACGGTAATGTTCGCTGAAGTGTTCGTTCCGTTGTACACCTCGGTGTAGTTCCCGCCATCCTTGCTCTGCTCCACAACGTAGGTGGCGTTGATGACATCGCTGGCACTCCAGGCGATCGCGAATGATCCGGTGCTGTTTGCCGCAGGAACGGTCATCGAGGCTGGTTTGCCGCAGACAAGGTAGACCACACAACTGGTGTTGCCAAGAGTATAGCTGCTGGCTACGTAACCATCTTTTGCTGCTTTCACCCGGTAACTGTAGGTACCATTGGCTGTAACGGTAATACTCGCGGAAGTGTTCAAACCGTTATATACCTCAGTATACGTTCCGCCATCCTTGCTCTGTTCAACAATGTAGGTGGCGTTGGTGAGATTGTTTGTGCTCCAGGTGATCACGAATGTGCCGGTACTGTTGGCAGATGGAATAGTCAGCGAAGCGGGCGCCGAGCAGTTGAGGGTGACCAGGCAACCGGTACTGCCGACTGTATAGTCGCTGGTAACGTAACCGTCTTTCATTGCCTTTATCCGGTACGTGTATGTCCCACTGGCAGTAAGGGTGATGTTTGCAGAAAGGTTCGTCCCTCTGTATATCTCGGTGAATGTCCCGCCATCCTTGCTCTGCTCAAGTATGTAGGTAGCGCCGCTGACATCGCTTGCTGCCCAGGCAATGGAGAATACACCGGTGCTGCTTGTAGCAGGAACGGTAAGAGAAGCGGGGTTTCCGCAGGTGCCAATCGTGATATCGAAAGTTAAGCTGTTTACCGAAGGGAGCGAACCGGCTGTCGCGGTCAACATGTAACCATTCCCTTCTGAAGCTATCGAAAGGTCAGTGAAAGCAGCTATACCGTTTACAGCACTCCTCGTAATTGTTCCGTTTAATATGCCGGTATGACTGGCGGAAGCCAATGACAAAGTAACATCAGCCGTACTGCCGGTCACAACGTTGCCGAATTGATCTATGATACTCACCGCAACCGCAGGATCGATCGACAGGCCCGGAAAAGCGTTCATCGGCTGCTGTGAAAACAGAAGCATGGCTGCTGCAGAAGGGTTAATTGCGACGCTGCCGCTGGTACCGGTAATTTCTGGCGTTAGCGTATCAGTCACAGTTAAGGTATGGATTCCGGAAGACTTAAGATTCACTCCCAACCCGAAAGTATGACTCCCATTGTCTCCGGAAACAAAGGTGTAGTTACCAGGCAGCAGACCCTTGGGATCACTGCTTGTAAAGCTGACCGTACCTGTATAGTCGATGATATTGTTTTCAAAGGCGTCCTTGACGGCCACCGTAATGCTGAACGGAGTTCCTGCGGTTGAAGTTGCCGGTGCAGTTATTGTCAGTTTAGCCGCCTGAGCCGGGCTCACCGCAATGCTGCCGCTGGTTCCGATAATTGAGCTGGCTACAACATCGGTAGCGGTAATGGTCTGCACTCCTGCACTCTCCAGAACTATACCGGTAAAGGTTACGGTACCGTTGTCGTGAGATTCAAAGGAGTAATCGGCAGGCAGAACAATCCCGACCTTATGGTCAGTGCTTGTAAAATTGACTGTCCCGCTGTAACCGGAAGCGACATTGTTATAATCGTCTCTGGCTGTCACCGTAACATCAAACGGGATTCCTGCCGAAGCAATGGCCGGGGCAGATACGGTGAATGCAACAGCAACTCCCGGATTTACGTCAAATGCATTTCCCGTAACAGTTTTTCCGTTTGCAACGACTGTGATCTTGCCGATTCCCGAATCGGTTACCATTACGGTTCCTGTCCATACACCGTCGACAAAGGGGGTAGTTGCTGCCGGAATGATCCTTCCGGCAGTGGTAGTCAGGTCAGCCGTTCCGGTAAATGAGGTTATGGTGTTGTTCCAGGCGTCTTGCGCAGTAATCGTAATGCTGAAAAGGACGCCTGCCATCTGGGGGCTGCTGACATCCGATATTGTAAAATGGTCCAGTCCGCCCGGATGCACGATAAAGGATTGAAGCACCGGAGCCGCAGGATAGTAATTGGGGCTGCCTGGCTGTGAAGCCCCAATGGTGCAGCTACCAACTGAAATGATAGTAACAGTGTTACCGGATACGGTGCATACTGCCGCAGTCAGGCTGCTGAAGCTTACAGGCAGCCCATCTGACGCCGTAGCGCTTAGGAGTAAAGGTGCTACGCCATACGTCACATCGGCCAAGGGCGCAAAATTTATGGACTGTGAAGCGGGAGAGACGGTTATAGTAACGCTGCCCGAAGCTGTAGTGTAATTACTGCTGTCAGCAGGCGTGAAAAGCACTGTGACAGTGTGAGTGCCGGCATCCAAAATGGTTGTTGTCGTGGGAAATGCGAAAGTTCCCGCAGTCAAAGCCGTTCCGCCTGAAAGAGTGGAAGATGAAAGCGGCTGACCAAAGGTTATTGTACCGGCAATTGGCAAAGCAGTTATTGCAGGGATCGCCTTGTCAACTGTTACGCTCACTGCGCCGATAACATTGTTGAAGTTGTTCGAGTCACTTGGGGTAAAGATCACGTTCTGTAACGCACTGCCGGCAACAGGCAACATTGAAGGTGTCGTGAAGGCGAAGCTGCCGGCAACTGATGCGCTGCCGATGCTCAGAGCAGACGAAGCAAGCGTCTGCCCGTAAGTGATGCTGGAGGTTGTCGGCCAGCTGTTCACGGTCGGGGTTGCTTTGTTGACTGATATAATGACAGTGCCGCCTACCTGACTGTAATTCAGGTCTGCAGGGGTAAAGGTAACTGCGGCACTGTAATTGCCGGCATTGGGAACAGTGGCCAGCTCAGTAAAGGCAAAACTCCCTGCCAGTGGTGAGCTTCCACCTGACAGAGTTGACAAGGAAACAGACTGACCGTAGGTTATTGCACTTGCCGTCGGCCATGCAGTTATACTCGGAATCGCCTTGTTGACCGTTACGCTGACTGTGCCGCTCACGCTGTTATGATTTGCATCGCTTGGCATGAAAATGATATCAGCGGTGTAACTCCCGGCGCTTGGCACAGTAGTTGGTACAGAAAAGGAGAAACTGCCGGATACCGATGCTATTCCCCCTGTCAAAGAGGATGCTGACAGTGGCTGCCCATAGGTAATGGCGCCGGCAACAGGCCAACTGCTCACCGTCGGGTTTGCCTTGTTGACCGTTACCGTAACGGCACCGCTCACCGGGTTGTAATTCGGGTCTGAAGGTGTAAAGGTAACCGCAGCAGTGTAAACACCGGCATTGGGTATCGACGTGGGATCAGCAAATGAGAAGATCCCCGCAACCGATGCGCTCCCGCCTGTAAGCGTCGATGCCGAAAGAGCCTGTCCAAAGGTTATTGCACTCGACGTCGGCCATGCGGTTACACTGGGAGTGGCAATCTGTCCGGAAGTTACAGTTACGGTGTGAGAAGCATATCTGGTGGCAGTTCCGTTACTCTCGCATGTTGCTAATGAATTATATCCACGAAGGTAAACTCTCCAGATGCCAGTCTCATGGGCAGATGCAAGGGGAAGACTGTCAGTTGACGCGCTTGACCCAAGTGTACAGGGATGGATTGTGGTGACACCTGAAGGGGAACGATACTCATAGCGATACGTCCACGATGAGGTGAGGTGATCCCCGTGTGCACTGATAGTGGATGTGCTCTCGTTGTAAATTGCATGTACTTGCAAGTCATCATCCGCTGCCGTATACGGTCCGACAAAAGGCCCACCGCTCCCCGCAACACCGGCAGGCTTGACGAATAACATACTCGGATTATTCAGCGCGTTATACATATTGAGACGGCCGTTGCCGAACATTGTCTCATTTATGGCTGGTTCGCCTGGAATTCCGACGGGGTCGGCCGATCTCGCAAGTCGGCCGACAATTACGCCGTTAGTCAGTGACGAATCGACAGCCTTCATAAATGCGGCAACTCCTGCGACAACAGCTGAAGATGCGGATGTGCCTGAGATCGTAGTGTAACTAGCTATTTCCAGAGCATTGTTGTTTGTAGTGTAGATACTCTCCCCGGGAGCAGCAAGGAACACGTGCGGGCCATAATTGCTGTCTGCTTTCAGGGTATCATCCTGATTGGTGGCTGAAACTCCGATGACACCGCTATTCCCGGCGGGGAAAGTGGAGGATTCTGCGCCGGCATTACCGGCAGCCGCTACGATAACAGCTCCGCTGTCCCAAGCGAGATCGATAGCTTCCTGAAGACTCTGGCTGAAGTCACTATTGCTGAACCCCATGAGGATTATTTTGGCTCCCTGACTTACAGCCCAGTCAATACCCGCGATTATGTCGCCGTCACTGCCGATACCGTCGTCATTCAGAACTTTAACCGGCAATATTTTTACGCCGCTGGTGCAAATGCCGGCAATACCCTGTCTGTTGTTGGAAACAGCGCCGATGATACCGGCCAGTCTGGTGCCGTGACCATTTACGTCCACTCTGCCGTCGGAAGCATCCAGAAATGATCTTCCCGGCAATACAACATCCGCTCCTAAATCAGGATGTTCTGCAAATACTCCGGTATCCAGCAGAGCGACTTTGACCGTGGTGAAGAGGTACGTATTGGCAAAAACTTTATCCCATCCGATCTTCGGCAGCGACCATTGGTCAATATACAGAGAGTCATTCGGCCCGGTTTGCACCTGCCGTAACCTGTTCACCTCAACCCTTTCGACTTCTGGATCCGACTGGTAATTCTGCAGAATCCGGTATGTGTCTTCACTGTTCGCAATAGAGATGACATACATTCGCAATGCAGGTATTGATGAAGTCTCAACCCCTCCATTACGGGCTATGACAGCTGCCTGCTCAGTGGGAGAAAGTCCTGTTTTGAGTTTTACTACAATTGAAGTAACAGCTGGTTGTTCTGCAGCAATCGCTAATGGTACACTCCATGTTAACGTCATTGTGGCAACTATCATTACTACAAAGAAAAGCGGTGTGACTAACTTGTTCATGTTTCCTCCCACATAGGTCCCAAAAAAGTTTCCAAAAATTGAAGGGGAATACCCCTTTAAGGTAGCTTAGGTTTACAGATCAAAGACTTGCTGCAGAAAAAATTGATTTAGCCCGGCCAGCATACTGAAATATCAACACTTAACGTCAGCCCCGAATTGTGGAGGGGTGCAATGATAGTAAAAATTAATTAGCAAGGACAGCTTGTTCGCTATATAGCGGCATCAAGTAAGTATTCTCGCGGACATATCTTAATTATAAAAATATTATTAAAAGCGATGAAAGCCTTCGATGTTGCGGTTTGGCTAGTATTAAAAAAATGGCAGAATAGGATTAATTAAGGTCCTATCGCAAAAGCAAATATGGTGCCATTGATTAATAAGACTATATGTGTAAAATATAGGCGTTGATATGACACTGTGTCTCAAGTCACAAATAACCGGACAAATGCAAAAGGGGGGTATGATGAAGATAGAGGTTGCCGTTTCCGACCCTGCAGGATACGCCACTCCGGCTCTTGTCGTAGGCTGTTTCGAGGATTACCGGGACGAGAAGTTTTATGCAAAACTGGACAGGTCGCTGGCTGGAGCCTTAACAGCCTTATACGAACAGAAGGAGTTTGCGGGCAAGCTGAACAGGGTCAAGGTGCTGCATACACTGGGCACCTTACCTGCAGAACGTCTTGTTCTTGTCGGTCTGGGCAAGCGGAAGGAACTTGACTCCGAACGCCTCAGGCAGGCGGCAGGGAGTGTGGCGCAGGCTTTGCGCTCAACGGGAGTTTCACGGTGCTCCATAATCCTGCATCTGCAGGTAGAGTGCGTGGCATTTCCCGTCCAGGCGGTAACGGAAGGGATGCTGCTCGGTTCCTACTCTTTTGACCAGTATCGAACTAGCCCAAAAGAGCAGGT
Source organism: uncultured Geobacteraceae bacterium (assembly GCA_964649725.1). Classification (GTDB taxonomy): domain Bacteria; phylum Desulfobacterota; class Desulfuromonadia; order Geobacterales; family Geobacteraceae; genus CAZYTM01. The sequence continues at coordinate 6,160 of CAZYTM010000007.1, forward strand.
CGATCTGACTGAAATGACAATCCTGGTAACCGGAAAGTCCCAGTTTAAGGAGGCCGAAAAAGCCACTTCGGAGAGCAGGAAGATATGTGACGCTGCCCGGCTCGCCCGTGATCTTGTTTCCCACCCCTGCAATGTGGCGACACCTTCATATCTCGCTGAACAGGCAATGGCAATTGCCGGTCGCTACGGCATTCAGTGCCGGGTTTTCGATCGTGACGAGATCGAGGGGTTAGGCATGAATGGCCTCATTTCCGTCAGTAAAGGTTCGATACAGGCGCCACGCTTTATCGTTATGGAGTATCACGGAGGGAAGAAGGGGGGAAAACCGACCGTACTGATCGGCAAGGGGGTGACCTTTGATTCAGGCGGAATTTCCCTTAAACCGCGAGAGGGGATGGAGAGGATGAAGGATGACATGGCCGGAGCTGCTGCGGTCATTGGCACCCTTCAGGCAACCGCTGCCCTCAGTCTCCCTGTGAACCTGGTTGGGCTGATTCCGGCTGCTGAGAACATGCCGGATGGTCGAGCCTACAAACCGGGTGACGTGGTTACAACAATGGCAGGTAAGACTGTGGAGATCAACAATACCGATGCCGAGGGTCGTATGATCCTCTGTGAGGCCCTACATTATGCCCATCGTTACAACCCTGCCGCAGTCATCGATCTTGCCACCCTTACCGGCGCCTGCATTGTTGCCTTGGGGACCCAGGCATCCGGAATGATGGGGAACCATAACGCTCTCAAGATCGCTCTGAAGAAGGCTGGCGATGCAACCGGTGAACGCCTTTGGGAACTCCCTCTCTGGGAGGAGTACGGCGAGTCGATGAAGAGCGACATTGCCGACCTGAAGAACGCAGGAGGCCCAAATGCCGGGAGTATAACGGCGGGATGGTTTCTCATGCAGTTTGTTGGGAAGATGAGGTGGGTACACCTGGATATCGCAGGTACAGCATGGGAGGAGAAGGGGAAGCACTACCTCCCCAAGGGTGCAACTGGCGTCGGGGTGCGTCTTCTGGTGGATTATCTGAGGGGGCTCTGATCCGTCATCCAGCACCCAATAATGCGTGCACTCCCATGAAAAGGAGGCATTCAGCTATTGACGCCGGCTGTTTCTCTGGTACTCCTTGAAGGGAAAAACTACCATTTAAGGAGTCCAGGCATGTCCCTCATCCTCACCCAGCTGAAGGACCAGATCGGAACAATTACCTTCAATTACGCTCAGCGACGCAATATCCTCTCCAAGGCCCTGATCGATGAAGTCATCGAGGCAATTGAAGCACTTAAGAAGAGCAAGGCCCGGGTTCTCATTCTTCGAGCCCCAAAAGGGTCCACGGTCTGGTCGGCTGGCCATGATGTCCGCGAATTACCGTTGCCTGGGCGAGATCCTCTTGCCTACCACGATCCTCTCGTTACGATACTTCGCACGGTCCAGAGTCTGTCAATGCCTGTTATTGCCATGATCGAGGGAGGGGTATGGGGAGGGGCCTGTGATCTGGCACTGTCCTGCGATATCCTTATTGGCGCCAGGAACTGCAGTTTCTGTATGACGCCTGCAAAGATCGGTGTACCGTACAATGTTACCGGTATTCTCCACTTCATTAACATTATGGGAGTGAACATTGCCAAGGAGATGTTCTTTACTGCCCAGCCTCTTAATTCAGAAAAGGCACGCAAGGCAGGGATTCTTAACCACCTTGTGGAGGACGATCAACTTGAGGAGTTTACGTACGACATGGCGATGAAGATGACCAAGAACAGCCCGCTTTCGATCGCAGTAATAAAGGAGCAGATACGTCTGCTTGCCAGTGCGCATCCCATGAGTCCGCATACATTCGAGCGGGTACAGGGGTTGAGACGGACCGTATATGACAGCAAGGATTACGCCGAGGGGATAAAGGCGTTTATGGAGAAGCGGTCGCCTAATTTCTCCGGCGAATAGAACCGCTGTAAAGTGAGGCTGGATATGAGGGCTGCATCTCATTCCTGCTATTCGTATCCGGCAGTCAACATATTCCACTAACGAAGAAATTTCGCTCATGAACCATCCACCGTTGGCAAACATACGCAACATCGGCATCATCTCTCACATTGATGCAGGCAAGACCACCGTCTCTGAAAGAATTCTCTACTACAGTGGCGAGACCCACAAAATGGGAGAGGTTCACGAGGGTCAGTCGGTCATGGATTGGATGCCGCAGGAGCAGGAGCGCGGGATCACCATAACCGCCACTGCCACCTGTTGTCGATGGAACGATATCAGTATCAACCTGATCGACACCCCCGGCCATATAGACTTTACCATCGAAGTAGAGCGGAGCATGCGGGTGCTGGACGGTGCCATTGCGATCTTCAGTGCGGTTGAGGGGGTGCAGCCCCAGAGCGAGTCTGTCTGGAGGCAGGCAGAGCGCTATCACCTGCCACGGATCTGTTTCATCAACAAGCTTGACAGAATCGGGTCGGATTTAAGATCCGTACTTGATCAGATTCGGCGAAGGCTTGATTCCAGGCCTGTTCTCATGCAGCTCCCCATTGGGAGTGAGGGTCTGTTTTGCGGGGTTGTCGATCTTCTTGAAGAGCAGGCGATATATTTTGCCGAGTCTGATCTGGGGATGACTGTGCGTGTCGCCCCGATTCCCGAAGAGTTGCGGTCAGAATCTGCAGAGGCGCGTGATGCTCTTGTAGAGCTTGCCGCAGACTTTGATGAAGATATATTGAACGCTTTTCTCAGCGGAGAGCCGATATCAGCCGAATGCCTGAGGCTGGCACTTCGTAAAGGTACCATGGAGTGCCGGATATTTCCGGTTTTCCTTGGCTCAGCCCTTCGTAACAAGGGGATTCAACCGCTTCTTGATGGGGTGTCGGCCTTTCTCCCTTCGCCGCTGGATGTGCCTCCCATAAGAGGGGAACGAGCTGATCAGGGTGAAGCGGTCTACCTTCAATGCGATCCTTCTGAGCCTTTCTGTGCACTTGCATTCAAGGTCGTGGCGGATGAGGGTCGCAAGCTGACCTATCTACGGATCTATGCAGGACGTCTGAAGGCAGGAGTAGCGGTGCTGAACAGCTCTCGACAGCGGATTGAAAAGGTTTCACGAATTTTCAGGATGCACGCACACCGCCGAGAGGCGATGGAAGAGGCGGCGGCTGGTGAAATTGTTGCCGTGGCTGGGCTCAAAGAGGTGTTGACCGGGGATACCCTCTGCTCAACGTCCAATGCACTGGTGCTTGCAGGGTTGACCATCCCGGAGCCTGTAGTCTCCCTGGCTGTCGAACCCAAGGGGGTGGATGACCGCGAGAAACTCTTGCCAGCCCTGGAAAAGCTCCAGTGGGAAGACCCGACCTTCCGTGTTCACGAGGATTCAGAGACGGGACAGACCATTCTTGCCGGGATGGGTGAGCTCCACCTTGAGATCGTTACTGACCGGCTGGCACGCGAATTTGGAGTCCGAGTCAAGACCGGAAGACCTCAGGTCGTATACCGCGAGACTGTGAGGAAAAAGATAGGGCATCGTGAGCAGTTCCGCGTTGAGCAGGATGGTCGCATTCTGGCCGGGGAGGTCCATCTGTTATTGATCCCCCTGGAAAGGGGTGCCGGGGTGCATGTGGCGCTTGATGACACTGCGGCTTGTGGACTTCCACCTGAACTCCGGAGCGCCCTTGAAGATTGCCTAATCAATGCGTGTGCAGCCGGCGGGCTTGCAGGCTACCCTCTCACCGATCTCTCCGTTGAAGTCCGGGAGGCGCCATTCGAACAGGGGGTCACCAGCGAGGCCGGATTAAGAGCCGCTGCCCAGAAGGGTCTGGCTATGGCACTCAGGGAAGCCGGTACCCTTCTTCTTGAGCCGATCATGTCCCTTGAGATTACCGCTACCGACGAAGCGACCGGAAGGGTTATCGGTTCGCTCCAGCAGAAGAGAGGTCGTGTCGAAGGGATCGAAATGCATGGGGCTCTTGAGGTAATTCGTGCTCTGGTACCGCTTTCCGAGATGTTTGGCTACATGACGGAGCTCCGGAGTGCAACCAAGGGTCGAGGTACCTTCAGTATGGAGTTCGATTCCTTTGCCGATGCTCCGCTGGATGTTCAGCAGCGATTTGGTCTGTAAAGCTTTGCAGTGTGTTGCCGATAACTTACTCAAGGAGCGAGTTTAGTGGCAATCGTGCATATCGACAACCTTACCCCTGGCATGATCCTGAAGAGTGCCGTATGTGATCGAAGCGGCAGACTCCTTCTGCCTGAAGAAGCAGAGCTGACTGAAAAGCATCTGCACATCTTCCGCGCCTGGGGGGTTCTTGAAGCTGAAATCGTTGGCGAAAGCGAACCTGAGGAAGGGGTATTGCTGGTCGAGGAAATCGACCCGGAGGCTCTTGCCGCTGCCGAAGCAGCGTTAATGCCACTATTCAAACATAATGACCCGGAACATCCCGCGATAAAGGAGCTGCTGCGTCTTTGCATAGCAAGGAGGGCCGCGAATGGCTCCTGACAAGCGGTTAACTCTCGAAGATGTAGTGCAGGACGTCTCCACGATACACTCACTACCACTCTTTTACTCACGCCTTGACGAGGCCATAAATCATCCTCGAAGTTCCATTACAGATATCGCCAAGATCATATCGGAAGATCAGGGGTTGACCGCCCGGATTCTGAAACTGGCCAACAGCCCGCTATTCGGCTTTTTTTCAAAGATTGAAACCATCACCCAGGCTATAACGATCATCGGCGTGCAGCAGGTGCGTGACCTGGCCCTTGCCGTATCAGTGATGGATGTGTTCAAGGGAATTCCCAAGGAGCTGATCACTATGGAGCAGTTCTGGCGCCATAGCATCGCTACCGGCCTTACAGCACGCATCATCGCAACGACCCTACGCGAATCCAATCTTGAGCGTTACTTTGTTGCCGGCATTCTCCACGATGTCGGCAGGTTGATCATGTTCATCAAGCTTCCGGATATCTGCATGGATATGATGGAAGAGTCCAGAACACATAAGCGTCTGCTGTATCAGGTTGAAAGGGAGCGACTTCTCTTCGACCATGCAGAGGTTGGCGGCACTCTGCTCAGGAAGTGGAAAATCCCTCCCCGCATTGCCGAACCGGTAGAGTTTCATCATCGTTGCCTGAGGGCGGAGCAGTATCCGCGAGAAACCTCAATTCTTCATATCGCCGATTTCATTGCCCATGCCCTAGAAATAGGCGGGAGCGGTGAACTCTTCGTGCCGCAACTTGACTCTGCGATATGGAATGGCCTTAATCTCTCCCCGAATCTTCTCTCTTCGCTCATAAAGCAGATCGACACCACATTCAACGAGACGCTTCATGCGCTGTTCGGGAGTCAGGCAAGTGCATAGGGACAACAGTGATTCTCTGATACGGATGCTGCAAGAGCGGATCACGTATCTTGAGGAAAGCAACCTTAACTATGTTCGGACCTTGGACGTCCTGGCAGCTTGCACGGATCTGCAGTCCGATATCTATCGAGAAAAGGATTCTTCCTATGTCATAAGGGCGATGTTCGGACAGTTGCGCCGCCTGGTTACGTTTACCTCGATGTCGTTTTTCAACATTGAGGATGATGGAGATTTCAATTTAACGGTCTGCGAACCCGACGGGTCGGATGCAAGGCTCCGGGAGGAAGTGCGGGAAAAGATCCTGGATGGGACTTTCCCCTGGGCTCTAAACCAGAACCATCCGGTGATTGTGCCTACCTCATTTGGTGATGAGACACTGGTATTGCACGTTATGGAGACCCAATCCAGGATTCGAGGGATGTTCGTCGGGATACTCCATGGAAGTCATACGGTAGCAGAGGTGTCAACGCTTAATCCCATGAGTATCATCCTTACCAACACTGCGTATGCCATCGAGAATTCTTCATTGTACGAGATGCTTCGTGATCATATGCAGAATCTTGAAAAAAAGGTGCAGATACGTACCGTTGAACTTGAAGCCGCCAGAGAGGAGGCGGTGGAGGCTACTAAGGCCAAAAGCGAATTCCTTGCAAACATGAGCCATGAAGTTCGGACACCGATGAATGGCATAATAGGTCTCGGAAGACTAATGTTGGATACGTTGCTGACTGACGAACAGCGCCTTTACATGGATTCACTGTTGTTGTCTGCAAATAACCTGCTGATAATCATTAATGATATCCTTGACTTCTCAAAGATTGAGGCAGGAAAGATTACTTTTGAGTCGATTCCTTTCTGTATCAGGAGCTACCTTGCATCGGCAATGCAGCCGCTTCGCTTAAAGGCAGCGGAGAAGAACATCTGTTTTGAAATGAATATTTCAGAGGATATCCCTGAAATAGTGGTTGGAGATCCGGTAAGGCTCTGTCAGGTTCTGAACAATCTTATCGGGAATGCAATCAAATTTACCTCAACTGGTGGCGTATCCATTGAGTGTCATCTGGAGGGTCGAGGAAGCGACGAGGTATTGCTCAAGTTCTCGGTTGTCGATACAGGGATAGGGATAGGGATAGATGCGCTCGCAACCGTCTTCGAAAAATTCACTCAGGCAGATGCTTCAACAACGCGTCTATATGGGGGTACCGGACTTGGTCTATCCATTACCAAAAGACTTACCGAGCTTATGGGCGGGGATATCTCGGCTGAAAGCATAGAGGGAAGGGGGAGCACCTTTTCCTTTAGACTGCCGTTCGGAGTATCTAAAACAGATGATTCGGTGTCGCCCTGGCGTGGTAGTAGTGCTGCTGATACTCTCTGCAGACCGCTACGTATCCTGGTTGTGGACGATATCCCGATCAATCAGCTCATTTCGAGCAAGATTATCGCGAAGTTTGGCGACCACGATATCGAATCTGCCTGCAATGGGGAGGAAGCCGTCTCGAAGTGGGAGCAGGGGTATTTTGACCTTATTTTCATGGATGTCCAGATGCCGGTCATGGACGGTCTGCAGGCGACAAGGGAGATACGAAGCAGGGAAGCAGGGAGGGGGAGGATCCATATTTGCGCCATGACAGCCAATGCAATGAAGGACGACATGGCACAATGCCGCGAAGCGGGGATGGACTCCTATATCACGAAACCTATCCAGGAAGAAAAAATCAGCGAAATACTGAGAGAAATTGGAGGCAATGGAGAGGTGTCCGCCCCCCCCTGCGAGGTAATTGCCGGACAGTTTTCAGTCACTGAAGTAACACACGAAGCCGGAGACAGGAGGCCAGTGGACATAAACCTGAAGGCACTGCTGGAGAGACTCGATGGCGAAGAATCCCTCATCCCGAAATTTTTAGGGATGTTTATCAATACCGCAATCGAACGGATGACTCTGCTCGGAGATGCTATCGCCAGGGGTGATTTTGATGCTGTCCGAATGGAGGCCCACGCGCTCAAGGGGGCGTCTGCAAGCATCACTGCAGAGAAGATGCGGGCAATCGCTGATGAGATTGAGTCAGCTGCCGGTGAGAATCTCCTGAGTGATGTCGAAGGGAGATATGAACCACTGAAGGAGGCTTTCGAGGCATTCAAAAACGTCGCCCATGAATACTTGGCATGATTTAAGGTCCGAATTTGCTGGCTTGAATTGTGTTTGCCGTATGTTACACTTCGGCATAAGCTGAGCGAGTCCTCATTAGCCAGACCACCTGAAAGTCTGATCATTTCTGCGTACCGATTTTGTAGACTACTATCGATTGAAGGATAGAGAGGGACAAGTGGCTGAAGAGACCTTTATCCCCGGAAGCGAGCAGCTAAAACAGATGGAATTCAAGCGTCTTGGCTACCGGCTACTCCTTGAAACCACGCCAGACAGCCTCAAATGTCTCTGCAGGTACGAACCTTCCCCTGGCGGCGCCCCAATGACGCTTGAGGAACTCAATAGTTTTCTGGAACAGGCCAAGGTGATTGATGGGGTTAATGAGGAATCCGTAAGTCGGCTCCTTGAGGCAGCAACCTCCAACGAGATTCTGGCGGATTTGACGCTGGCCACCGGTATCCCGATGCTTCCCGGCGACGACGGGAAGATACTCCTTACCGCCTCTGCTCCTGAAGAAGAAGTTATGGCGGATGTCGATGATGATGAGGCGTTGACCGTCGATTTCCACGTGGTGCAGAAATTCGTCAATGTAGCGCCTGGGCAGTTAATCGGTACGGTTGTCCCTCCAGGTGAAGGAACCCCGGGACGCAATGTGCGAGGTTTAGTGATACCTGCTCAACCTGGGGCGCCCATAAAACTTGTTTTGGGGCAGAACGTGCGACTTGGGGATGACGGCTGCTCAATTTTTGCCGAAACCGACGGACGTGTATTTTGCAACGGAGCAGAAATATCGGTTGAGGATATCTATACCATAAAAGGGGATGTTGATTTCAAGGTCGGGAATATAGATTTCAGCGGCTTTGTGGATATCAGCGGTGATGTACTCGACGGATTCACGGTTAAGGCGAAGAAAGGTGTCAAGGTCAAAGGTAATGTAGGTGTTTGCTCCATTGAGAGCGATGGAGACATCATCTTCTGCGGGATGAATGGTCAGGGGAAGGGGAGTATCAAGTGCGGGGGGAGCATTACCGCAAACTTCATCGACGCAGTACAGGTTGAGTGTGCCGGTGATATCCTGGTAGAGTCGGAGATCCGTAACAGCTGCATAAAGTCGCTTGCTACCGTTCGTGTCAATAAGGGGGTTATCTCCGGAGGCGAATGCATAGCACTTGGCGGTGTAGAATCCAGTACCATCGGCACTGGTTCTTCGCTGCACACCCTGGTCGTTGTAGGGGTCAACTACCTCGACATGGCTGAATTCAACAGGCTATTTAGCGAAATGAAACAGCTTATTGCCGATTTCAATGCAAAAAAGGGTTCCATTGATCCGAAGGAATTCATGAAAGAGCGAGCCGAGATTGCCGAACGCCTACAGCAGGTCCGAACACGCCAGTACGAAGGCTCCAATGCAAAAGTGAACGTCAAAAAAATGCTGCATGAAGGGGTAACCATAACGCTTGGTGAACATAGCGAGGAGATACGCGAAGAGCGGAAGGGGCCTGTTTCGATCATAGAGAATACAACGGAAGGAGGTATCCGCTACCTTGGAATGACGGATCTTTCGGTCGATGCAAAGGATATCGAGCGTGCATTTGTCCAACAGCATGAGAAGATGCTCCGCAGTGGGAGGGAGGTGGCACGATGAAAGCCTTAATTGTGGATGATTGCCCACTGACCAGGGAAATGATCGGTTTAGCGATGAAGGGGATTGCTGAGGTCGGTTTTGCCGAAAATGGGGTGCAGGCGGTAGATCTGGTACAACAGGCGATCGATCAGGGAGAGCACTACGACCTGATCTGTCTGGATATCTCAATGCCTGTCATGGGAGGGCAGGAGTCTCTTCGGGGGATCCGTTCCCTGGAAGCTGAGTGCGGATGCGCAAAATCTATCGTATTCATGGTGACAGCCAGCAGTTCACCGGAAGACATGATCGAGGCGATCACCATGGGAGAGTGCGACGACTACCTGACCAAACCGGTTATCCGGAATAACCTCATGACCATGCTACGCAACCACGGACTGATTGATTGAGGATCTGCTGCCGTTATCGGACCGTTACGGGGAATCCGGCCTGATTGCCTTCGAACCTATGCCAGTTTAGAACCAAGGAACTCTTTGATGCTGTTGGTAAATGACTTCACATCCTCAAGGTTTACCATGTGTCCTGCATCCGGTATGATGGAGAGACAGCAGCCCGGAATGCCTGCGGCTATTGCCCTGCTGGTGTCCGGCGGAGCCGCCAGGTCCTTTTCCGCTCCTATTGCCAGGGCAGGGAGATTGAACGTTGGCAATAACGACGTATAGTCCTTCCTCTCCCGCATGGCCAGAAGCCCACCAGCCAGCCCTGAGCTGGCGTTTTCCGTCATCCAGCCATAGACCTCCTCCAGCAGCTTCGGGCGCTCTGCCGGCGTAGCCGGGGCAAAGAGGAGTTTTTCGAAAGCGTCAGCCGCTATTTGAGGCCCGAATTTCTGTACATCAGTGGCAAGCTGCAGCCGGCGGACCTTGGCAGCTTCGTCGTCTGCGGTTGCACGGGTGGCGATGAATATCGCCGCTTTGACCCTCGTGGGGTAGCGCTCCAACAGGTTGAAAAGGACATATCCCCCCATAGACATTCCACCGATTACCGCCGAATCGATATTCAGATGGTCCAGCAGCCCAACCATGTCATCTGCGAATATATCCATGCTGTAGGGGCCGTCAGGCACCTCACTTTCGCCGAATCCCCGCAGGTCGGGCGCAATCACCCGGTACCCTGCATCAGGCAGCTTGTTCATCTGCGGGCGCCACATTTTTCTGCAGAGAGGAAACCCGTGGATGAAGAGGATCGGTTGGCCGTCCCCAGCATCGTCATACGCCAGTGTAATGCCGTTGATAGAAGCCTTCATAACGCCTCCTGCTAAGGTTCTGCAGCTCCGGGGTAGCCGTTTACCAAAACTTCGAGGTGCCCGTCGTCCGGACAGAAGATCAGTCCGTGAATAGGTACCTCTTTGGGGATGAGCGGATTGCCGCGGATCTTTTCGACCACATCAACGACATTCCTCTCAGGGCAGGAGAATGCACCGAGCCACTGTGCAAGGTCAGGGACTAACTGGTCGATGGTTGCGGGATCGATTCCCCGGTCTACCATCCTTCGCTTGAGAGCTGCCGCGTCCACCGAGGACATGCCGCAATCACGATGTCCTATGACAAAGACCTCTTCAACTCCCAGCATAAAGATGGCAGCCACAAGGCTTCGGATCACCCCTCCGTGGAGCGGGTCGACGAGGGTGTTGCCAGCGTTCTTGATGACCTTGGCATCACCTCTTCGTATCCCCATTGCAGGTTCCAGGAACTCCACAAGCCTGGTGTCCATGCAGGTGAATATGGCAAACTGCTTTTTTGGATCCTTTGCCAGAGGTGGGAAGGCCGCAGGTTTTACGAACCTTTGATTTGCCTCCAGGATCTTGTTGAGGAGTTTCATAGTGGGTCTCCTGACACGTCAATGTCGAGAAGGAGAGCTTCCGCGACGGAGAGCCTATTCTTCTCGGGTTTTGTGATGAACAGCTCGGCGATGAATAACCGGTTTACAGCATCCAAAAGGGTATTCAGTCGATTCAGGTCAACCACTGCGCTGCCTGGGAGAGTCTCTGAATTCTGGAAGTTCTTGGGGCAAAAGTCGATGGTCTGCAACTCATGGCTGTCGGTGGTCAGGATAGGAAGTCCGTGGGTCCGACAGATAATGGGGCGGTTCGCATAAAGCGCGCAGCGGTTGTCCAATAGGAGCGGGCATGACCCATCGGCCTTTGCAGATTGGGCCTGAAGTCGAATGGCTTCAGCTGTAGCTGCGGGGAGTTTGGTCAGGGCCGTTGCCAGAGCCATTGCCTCGACCCAGGCGAGGGTGATGTGCTGGCAGCACCCTGAACAACCGGCATGACACGAGATCTGGCGTGCAAAATCAGATTCTATGCGGCTGCAGAGTTCGTCTATCTTTGCAACCAGCGAGTAATAGTTATTGAGGGGGTCTTCCATAATGTATCGTTTCACCTCAGCTTATCGGTCACCAAAGATTGCCGATCCAATCCTGACAATGGTCGCTCCCTCTTCAACGGCCACTGCGAAATCACCTGACATTCCCATTGAAAGTTCATCCATCACTACACCCGGTATCTGTTCGGCTGCTATGAGAGCTGACAGTTCACGTAGTTCGCGGAAGTAGGGGCGGGCAGACTCGGGGTTGTCGAAAAAAGGGGGCATGGTCATCAGTCCCCTGACCCGAAGATTCGAGAGACGAGCGATGCTCTCGACCAGCTCTACTGCCAATGCTGCGGTCGTGCCGCTCTTTGTGGCTTCACCCGAGACGTTCACCTGAATCAGGACAGGGCAGATCTTTCCATACTTCCCCCATTGACGGTCGATCTCTTCAGCAAGCGACAGACGGTCAACCGAGTGGATCATGGTTGCGATTGCAGCGATCTGACGGACCTTATTGCTCTGCAGGTGGCCGATGAAATGCCACTCTACCGGATCGGTCACCTCGCCGGCCTTGGCAATCAGCTCCTGGACATAATTCTCGCCGAATACCAGCTGTCCGGCCAGGAATGCTGCTCGAACAGCGGCAGCCGGGACGGTCTTGGAGACCGCCACCATTCTGATTGCATCAGGATCACGACCGGCCTTCAGTGCGGCGGCAGCGATCTCTGTGCGGACTTGTATAAGATTTGCCGAAATATCCATACCGGGTTTCAGATTGCTCCCATCTCTCTTAGTGTCTCGATCATCTCGCAGAGGGGAAGGCCAACTACATTGGTATACGACCCCTCGATCCGCTCGACCATATGGGCTGCACCCCCCTGTATGGCATAGGCGCCAGCCTTGTCCATGGGGCAGCCGGTAGCGATGTAGTCGGTGATCTCCTCGTTCCGGAGCTGCTTGAAGTATACCTTGGTCGCGACTGATGCACAGTGAAGGTTATCCAGCTCTTTGTCGTAGACAGCATATCCGGTTATCACATCATGGGGAGCACCGGAGAGTTTTCCAAGCATCCGGGCAGCATCCGCCTCGTCCGTCGGTTTTCCCATGATCTCTCCGGCAGATACCACGATGGTGTCTGCTCCGATGAAGAATCGACCGAACGACTTCTGTGAAACATCAAGGGCCTTATCACGTGCCAGGCGCAGGACATGCTCGATCGGGGATTCACCGTCAATTTCCGCTTCGTCGATTCCGCTCGGGACGATGTCGAAACTGATGCAGGCAGATGCAAGGAGTTCAACCCGCCGGGGAGAGGCAGAGGCGAGGACTATCTCACTTTTTCTTGCCATTGTTTTTTCTCTCCTCCTGCTGCTGCTTATAAAGTTCGTCGTAGACCAGTTTCATCTTCTCCTGGTCTTCCCAGTGTTTTTTCCAGTCCTTTTTCCTGACGAAATGGAGAGCGACTGCACCGGTAATTATCATGCCCCCCCAGAAGAGCTGCATGGTCTCAGCTCTATAGATGCCTGAGCCGAGCATGAAGAGCCCCATCAGGAGGAGGAGCGCCTCCATGCAGAATATGCGGCCGATGAGGGAGATTTCCTGTTTTTCTTTTTCGTTCACGGGAAGTCCTTGTTGGGAGGTAGGTTGCGACGCCAAAGCGGCATTATTGTAACGAAAGACGGGAAGGGGAACAACTTAAAAGTGTCAGACGCAGTAGTGAGGCGAGCGGTCAGTGTCAGGAAAGGGTCCCCTGCCATATGGCAAGTTCTGCCAGCGCCCTCTCGGCAAGCATTCCACGCCTCTCTTTTTTCTTGATCTTTCCCTGCATATTCGGGAAGAGCCCATAATTCACGTTCATAGGTTGGAAATATTTGACATCGGCATTGGTGATGTGCCCGACAAGAGCGCCAAGGGCGGTGGTTGCAGGTGGTTCGGATATCGGCAGGTCAACTGCTACTCTTGCAGCATTGAGCCCTGCCAGAAAACCGCTTGCAGCTGATTCGACATAGCCTTCAACGCCGGTTATCTGGCCGGCAAAGAAAATGCGCGGATCAGATTTTAGCTGCTGGGTTGAGGTGAGCAGAGCGGGAGAGTTGATAAAAGTGTTCCGGTGCATGGAACCGAGGCGGACGAACTCCACATTCTCAAGTCCAGGGAGCATTCGGAATATCCGACGCTGTTCAGGCCAGGTAAGCTTGGTCTGGAATCCCACCATATTGTACATGGTGGCCTCGCTGTTTTCCATCCGGAGTTGGATTACGGCATGCGGTTCGCGGCCTGTGGCAGGGTCGATGAGGCCGACCGGCTTCATCGGTCCGAAGCGGAGGGTATCGTGGCCGCGGGCTGCAAGCTCTTCTATCGGCATGCACCCTTCAAAATGGACCAGCTTTTCGAAGTCGCGGGCCGGGACCTTTTCGCCTTCAAGCAGAGAATCGATGAACGTCCGGTAAAGCTCTTCGTCAAGCGGAATGTTCAGGTAGTCGTCCCCTTCCCCTTTACCGTATCGGGATGCATGGAAGAGGCGTGACATGTCGAGCGACACTCTTGAGACTATCGGTGCGATGGCATCATAGAAATAGAGGTAGTCACCGGTAAGCCGGCTGATGCCGGTCGCCAGCGAGTCGCTGGTCAGCGGACCTGAGGCGACGACAACGGTTCCGGTTTGAGGGATCTCTGTGACCTCCCCTCGAACCAGTGTGATGAGGGGATGTTTCACTATTCGCTCCGTGATGAAGGCGGCGAAAAGGTCGCGGTCAACTGCCAGTGCTCCCCCTGCAGGTACCTTGGTTGCGTCGGCTGCGGCCATGAAGATGCTTCCGAGACGTCGCAGCTCCTCTTTCAGGAGCCCCACGGCATTTTCCAGTCCTGCACCGCGCAGGGAGTTGGAACAGACCAGTTCTCCAAGATTCGGCGACTGGTGGGCAGGCGAGTAGCAGAGCGGCTTCATTTCGTGCAGTATGACCGGAACACCGCGCTGCGCTGCCTGCCAGGCTGCCTCGCATCCGGCGAGGCCCGCACCTATGATGGTAATCGAAGTTTTCATGGATTCCCTACGAGAAAGGCGGGACTTTCGCCCCGCCCCTCCTGGCAGTTATTTCGCTTTCGGTTCCTTGCCGCCCAGTTTGTAATCACACCCCTCTTTGGGACACTTCAGAAATTCCCCCTCCCGTTTGTAGACCTTCTTGACCAGCAGCGGGAAGCCGCAGGTTGGGCAGGGGCCGGGCTGGGGCGGATCCCAGAGTGCGAACTTGCAGTCGGGGTAGCGGTTGCAGGAGTAGAACATCTTCCCGTAGCGGGATTTCTTCTCGGTAAGTTCACCTTCTTTGCAGTCGGGGCAGGTGACTCCGGTTCCCTTGGGCTTTACCAGCGGCTGAATGTTCTTGCAGGCGGGAAAGCCGGAGCAGGCAAGGTATTTGCCGAAACGGCCGTCCTTTATCAGCATGGGGCTTGAGCACTTGTCGCACTTTTCCTCGGAGACGACCGGTTCTGCCTTTTCTGTGGCTTCGGCCGACTCGAGGTTTCTGGTATAGCGGCATCCATCCTTGTAACCGGTACAGGCAATGAACTTGCCGCGTTTCCCCAGTTTCACCACCAACAGCTCATTGCATTCGGGGCACTTTTCTTCAGTGACCTCGGTGGTCACGTCCGACTTGCTGACCTCTGCCTCCTTCTGTTTAAGGAGAGTGGAGAAAGGTTCCCAGAAGTCGCGCATCAGCGGTTTCCACTGCTTCTCTCCAAGGGAAACCTGGTCCAGCTCTTCCTCAAGACGTGCGGTAAAATTGTAGTCAACGTACTGGGTAAAGTGCTGGGTCAGCAGGTCACTCACCACCATCCCCACATCCTCAGGGAAGAACCGCTTGGTCTCCAGTCGGGCGTATTTTCGCTCCAGTAGGGTATTCATGATGCTGGCATAGGTGGAGGGGCGACCGATGCCATACTCTTCCAGTGTCTTCACCAGGGTTGCTTCGGTATATCGGGGGGGAGGCTGGGTGAAGTGCTGTTCGGGTTTCAACCCTTTCAGGGTAAGGGTCTCGCCTTCAGTAAGAATCGGGAGGAGCCCTTCCTTTTCTTCGGTCTCATCGTCGATCCCTTCGATGTAGAGCTTCATGAAGCCGGGGAAGCGGATAACGGTGCCACTGGCGCGGAATTTGAATTTCTCTCCGGCAGCGATATCCACAGATGTCTGGTCCAGAAGTGCCTCGGCCATCTGACAGGCCACAGTTCGCTTCCAGATAAGCTCGTACAGCTTGAACTGGTCGGAGGAGAGGAACTTCTTTACCTCTGCCGGGGTCTTGTCGATATAGGTAGGCCGGATCGCCTCATGCGCCTCCTGTGCGTTCTTCGACTTGTTCTTGAAGTAGCGTGGTTTGGCAAGCGCATACTCCTTGCCGTACAGGCTCGTGATGACCTGGTGCGCCTCATCCAGCGCCTGGGTTGAGAGGACCACGCTGTCGGTACGCATGTAGGTGATGAGACCTACCGCCCCGTCGCCGATGTCTATCCCTTCGTAGAGCTTCTGGGCGGTTGACATGGTCTTTTTTGCGGAAAATCCGAGCTTGCGAGCCGCCTCCTGCTGCAGGGTGGAGGTGGTAAAGGGGGGTGAAGGGGTCCTCTTCCGTTCGCTTTTTGTAACCTTATCAACCTTGTAGGGGCATCCTCCCAGGTCCTTGACCAGGGAATCCGCGGCTGCCTGGTCGGGGATGTCGAACTTGCCGAGTTTCTTCCCCTCAACCTCGAACAGGTTGGCAGTAAATTTCTGACCTTCCTGTTTTGTAAGGTCTGCTGCAATGGACCAGTACTCCTGGGTCTGAAATGCCTGGATCTCCTTTTCACGTTCACAGACGAGTCGTAGCGCCACCGATTGAACACGCCCGGCGGATAGGCCGTAACGGATCTTCTTCCATAGAAATGGTGACAGGGTGAACCCGACGAGGTAGTCGAGAACCGAGCGGGCCTGTTGTGCATCTACAAGATCGTAGGAGATTGTGCGAGGATTCTGGACCGCCTCAACGATGGCATTTTTGGTTATTTCATGAAAGACAACCCGTTTTACCTGAAGCGCTGATTTCTTTTCATCGATTCCGAGGGCAGCCAGCAGGTGCCAGGAGATTGCCTCTCCTTCACGGTCGGGGTCAGTGGCGAGCAGCAGCGAGTCAGAACCTTTCAGTTCGCGTTTGATGGCGTCGATATGTTTTTTGCTTTCAGGGAGAACTGCGTACTTCGGCTCGAAATCCTTTTCCAGATCCACCGACCCCTGTTTGCTGGGGAGTGCCCTGACGTGGCCGAAGGAGGCTAGTACCTTGTAATCCGGGCCAAGGAATTTTTCGATGGTTTTGGCCTTGGCAGGCGATTCAACGATAACGAGGTGTTGCGGCATATGGTCACCATGACAGATTTTTCTAAAGACTTTTGTATCTTGAGGCTAGGTTACTGCAAATATCTTTCCGGGGAGTTGTAGTATCACCCCCCGCAATTCCAGGCGGAGTAACATAACGGAAAGCTCATGCACTGTCAACCCGGCTTTCCCTGCGATTTCGTCAATCTGCAGCGGTCCGCCCGCAAGAAGGGCACAGACCGTGCTCTCCACAGAGTCCAGGAACAGTGCTGGCTGAATCGGAATCCGCGAAGATCCAGCGTTTGGGAATTCATCGAGGATGTCTGCCGCCGTCTCAACCAGCTTGGCCCCCTGTTTTATCAGATGGTTGGTTCCGCGGCTTGCGCCCGAGGTTATTGCCCCTGGAATGGCAAAGACCTCGCGCCCCTGCTCCAGTGCAAATCGGGCGGTAATGAGCGATCCGCTCCGATCAGTCGCCTCTACAACAAGTACTCCGCGGGAGATCCCGCTGATGATCCGGTTGCGGCGCGGGAAGTTGGGAGCCAACGGCCCGGTCCCCATGGGAAATTCAGAGATAAGGGCTCCATTTCTCTCCATTTCAGAGAAAAGTTGTCGGTTTTCCGACGGATATATTACGTCGATTCCGCATCCGAGCACCCCTATGCTCCTCCCTCCCGACTTGATTGCTGCCTGGTGAGCGGCAGCGTCAATGCCGCGTGCCATTCCGGAAACCACGGTCACTCGCTGCTCTGCCAACTCTGAGGCAAGTCTGCCGGTCGCCTGTATGCCGTAGCTGGTTGCACGCCTTGATCCGACTATTGCGATGGCCGGGTCAAGCCCTTCGAGGCTTCCCTTGACATAGAGGTAGGGGGGTGGATCAGTGATCTCAAGGAGAAGACGCGGATATTCGGGGGAGAGAAAGTCAATCAGCCGCGCCCCGCTCTTTTCCAGGGTGCGGCATTCACGCTCGGCAGAGGCCCGGTAGTCATGGGTCGCAATGGCAGTTGCAACTGCCGCTGAAATCCCCCTGGTTTGTGCGAGTTCCCCCGTAGATGCTTCCAGTGCATTCCTGGGCGATCCGAAACGCTCGACCAGGCGGCGGAAGGTCACGTTTCCCACCAGAGGGACTGATTTCAGTGCAAACCAGTAGAAGTGTTCCATTGCGGGCCAAGACTCAGAACCGGTATCAAGTATGTCGACATTATCGGTTTTTGATCAATTCAACTCTGTCTGCCCGATAGATGGTGTCGATGCTCTTGATAACAAGGGCGGTTGAGGTGGTTTTGGTGGTGTCAACGATAACAACTGCACCGATAACCTCCGGAGGGAGCTTCCCGACCGGGACGTCAATGAACTTCTGGTCGGGTTGCACGTCGCGGACTACATACAACATGTTTCCTGTCTTAATGCCGTGAGATGTTCCCAGATCCAGGTAGGCGACATCACCCGTAGCGATTGCCTTGTTGCCGGTCTTTGTTTCGACTATGTACCCTTTAAGGTCGACTTCTGCCGCTTTAAGTGCGATGGACCTTATTCTCTCCTTGTAGGGTGCGAGATATGCTCCTGGGCCAATCTCAACGTAGGATTTGGTTATGATCGCCTTGGAAACCTTCTGCTCAAGTTCGGCGATCTGAAGGGTTCCCAAGGGGATGATCTTGTAACCTACAATCATGCTCGTAATTGGGTGGCTGATGGCATTTGACTTCTGATAGATGGAGTACCGGTCGCCCACTTTCCCGCCGTTGGCTTTTCCCAGGCTCGTGTAGACAATATCGTCCTCACCTGATATCTGGCGGTTCTGGTAGGTGGAAATAATGGTAGCGATCGGTTTCTGATCGTCATTTTCCAGGAGAAAGCCTTCACTGCCGCTTATGGTAAAGGTGACCTCTTTTGGGGGGATTTCCGGGGTTTGCAATGCCGCAGTAGCGGCGGCTTGTGCCGAGATCTCGGTTTTTTCGGTATTGGGCGTCTCTATTTCGATCCGTCCATTTCTGAACCTCAGTTTTTGCCCCGGAAATATGACGTGCGGATTGGTAAGCCCACTATTGCCTGCCCAAAGGTCTGGCCAGTGGTATGGGTCTTTCAGGAATCTTTCCGAGAGCCCCCATAAGGTATCTCCCTTCTGTATGACGTAGATCTGAGGGTCTTCGTTCTCGGCCTGAGCGGAAAGGGGAGAGTAGATGATGGTGGCAGCAAGAAACAAACATACTATTGTTTTCATATAGGTCCCTTTTAGTAGATCATAGACGATTGAGTCGTTCGCGTGCCTTGGCTGCCGCCGGACTCTTGGGATAGGTATCGATCAGCTTCTCAAGCGTTGTGCGAGCAGATTGCTGGTTGTTCAGGCTCACCTGAGAGAAGGCAACCTTAAGCATGGCGTCCGGCACTTTTTTCCCCTTGGGATAACGTGCCAGAACTTCGTTGAAGGCTTCCAGTGCCTTCTGGTACTCCTTTTGAGTATAGTGGCATTCGCCAATCCAGTACTGTGCGTTGGCAGCGTACTCGCTTTCAGGGTAGGCGGAAATGAATGAGGCGAAGGCGGTTATCGCTTCAGGATAGCGGTTTGAGCTGAAGATGCCGAAGGCTTTCATGTAGGCCTCCTGCTGCTGGGCTTCATGATCGCTCCTGCCTGGCTCGGAGTTCACCACTTCAATCGTTGCGGAGGTTTTCGACGGCGATGAGGATGCTGGCTGAGACATGGCCTGTTGTCGGATTGCGATCAAATCTGAGTTGATCCCGTTAATTGCGGCTTCCTGAGATGCCAACCGTGTTTTCAACTCCCCCAGTTCTCGTGAAAGTTCGGTCAGTTGGGATGCATGTGCCGAACCGGACTGAAGGATCTGCTCCAGCCGCCCCTCTGTTTCCATCTGCTTTTTGGTGATGATGTCGGTGGAACTGCAGCCTGCCAGCAGAAGAGCGACCAATCCCCCAAGGAGTCGTTGTGGGAAATGCATTAATCCTCCTGATCCAGAAAAGTTACCATAATTAAAGCTTCTTCCGGTTCCTTGTCAAGTGTTTGAGCCCCTTTTGGGTTTCTTTGCCGGGTTGATTGTGCTAGGATCACCTGCTGCGGCTGAGCCGTCGGGACGAGGTGAGGATATATTGAAGAAGCCTGAATTGCTGGCACCTGCCGGCACTATGGAAAAACTGAAGATAGCCATCCATTACGGTGCTGATGCAGTCTATCTGGGGGGGAAGTCTTTTGGACTCAGAAACCTTGCAGGCAATTTCAGCCGTGAGGAGCTGGAACTGGCCCTCGAGTATTCCCATACCCGGGGGGTACGGGTTTATCTGACGGTTAACGCCTACCCGGTAAACCAAGACCTTAAAGATCTTCGGGAATATCTCGAAGAGACGGCCACACTGCCGTTCGATGCCTTCATTGTTGCCGATCCGGGTGTTATTGCCATGCTGCAGGATATAGCACCGCACCGGGAACTCCATCTCTCAACCCAGGCCAATACAGTCAACTGGCAGAGTGCGTTATTCTGGGAGCGGCAGGGGATCAGGAGGATCAACCTGGCGCGGGAGATGTCGCTTGCGGATATCCGCGAGACGGCCAGTCGAGTTTCCGTTGAACTGGAGGCGTTTGTTCATGGTGCCATGTGCATCTCTTACTCTGGGCGCTGCCTTCTTTCCAGTATCATGGCCGATCGTAATGCCAACAAAGGTGAGTGTGCCCATCCATGCCGCTGGGGCTATTCACTGGTTGAAGAGACCCGCCCGGGAGAATACTTCCCGGTACTGGAGGATGAGTCAGGCACCTTCATCTTCAATTCCAAAGATCTCTGTCTTATTGAACACCTGCCAGAACTTGCCTCTGCAGGGGTTGCTTCCCTGAAGATCGAAGGTCGGATGAAGGGGATTCATTATGTGGCAGCAACGGTTCGCATCTACAGGGAGGCTCTGGACCGATTGTCTGCCGAAGGCGATACCTACAGGTTCCGACCTGAGTGGCTTGAAGAACTCTGCAAGATAAGCCACCGTGGCTACACTACAGGCTTTGCCTTCGGCGTCCCTCAGGATGTCGGGCAGGAGTACCACTCCCGTTATATCCGCAGTCACGAATTCCTAGGCGTTGTGGATGAGGTGATGCCGGATGGCACTGCTCTGGTTGGCGTACGCAATCAGATCAGGGGAGGCGATACGGTCGAATGGATTGGGCGTGGGATGCGCTGTCAAACGTTAAAAATCGATGAAATGTATCATGATACTCTCGGTCGGATTGATGTGGCGCACCCAAACCAGAGGATATGTCTCACTCCGCCATTCCCCGTTGAGCAGTACGACCTTCTGAGGAAATCCAGATGAGCATTCGGGATATCCGCTGGGCTGCTGGAGTATCTTCTGTCATGCTCCTGACGGTACCGTTTGTGCTGCTGCCGCTGCGTGCCGCCACATGGGTCGGCGGGAATCTCGGCCTGGCTCTCTACCACATTCTGGCTAAGTGGCGATCTGTCGGATATGAGACGGTAGCGGACTTGCTCCCTTACCTCCAGGAGCAGAAAGGGTGGGACAGGCGCCTGACCTCACCGGAACGGATCATCCGCGAGGTCTTCATCAACATAGGCATTCTGGTTGCCGAATTGAGCAGACTCTATTACGGTCAGGACAAAAGCCTGCTGAGAACGGTTGAATTCAGAGGAATTGAACAGTATGAACGGGCAAAGGAGCGGGGCCGCGGCATACTATTCATTACCGCACACTGCGGCAACTGGGAGTTGATGGCCCTTGCATTCGGTGCTGCGTACAGCCCGGTTGCAGTTGTTGCGCGCCCCATGAAAAAGGGGTATATCGACAGACTCCTTGAAAGGATACGCCTGCGTCACGGCAACAGCGTGATTTACCGGGATCAGTCTGTGCGAGGAATCCTGACGCTCCTCAAGGCAAACGGCATAGTCGGCATACTGATTGACCAGGTGACCCAACCTCCGCACGGCATCCCGGCAGATTTTTTCGGTCTCCCTGCCTGGACAACCGTGATGCCGGTAAAAGTGGCGATGAAATCCAAGAGCGCTCTGTTGCCAATCTTCATCCACCGGGAAGAGGGGCGCAGCATCGTCACGATTCACCCTGAAGTGGAGTTGAGCGAAGAGGGCTCTGAACAGGAACGAATAGTTGACGGCACCTTACGACTGAATCGCTGCATAGAGCAGCATATCATCCGTTACCCGACCCAGTGGAACTGGCTGTACCGAAGATGGAAGGGAACTGACGGCATTAATGCAGGAAAGGAATGAAATGCTGAGTATTATGACATTTTTCACCGCGAAGATCGGTTCGGCACGTAAAGACCTGGCGCTCTTGGCCCTTATCTTTGGAACGGCCTTTTTTCAGTTTTTAGGGAAGTTTTCGCTCATGGAGCCTGATGAAGGGCGTTACAGTGAAATTCCCCGGGAGATGCTAGAGAGGGGGGATTTTATCACTCCCCTTCTCAATTATGTGAAGTACTTTGAAAAGCCGCCGCTCCACTACTGGCTAAATGCCATATCCATGAGTATCTTCGGCGAGAACGAGTTTGCCACCCGCTTGCCGGGGGCACTCTGTGGGCTGCTGACGGTCCTTTTTACCTATCATGTCGGACGGAAGCTTTTCGGACGACGCGAAGGGCTCTTGGCAGCTCTGATCCTCGGCTCCGCAACCGGGTTTCTTATTCAGGGCCGGATAAATCTGACCGACATGACCCTCACCTTCTGCATGTCCGCTTCCATCGGCTGTTTTCTTCTGGCATCCCGGCCTGACGAGAGCAGAAAGGGGCTCTACTACTACCTCTTCTATGTCCTTGCTGCCCTGGCAGTCCTTGCAAAGGGGCTTATCGGCCTGGTACTCCCCGGGGGGGTGATCTTTCTCTACATGCTTATCTGTCGGCGCTGGTCCCTGTTGAAGGAGATGCGACTGTTGACCGGCATTCCGCTCTTTCTGGCAGTTGCGGCACCCTGGTTTGTTCTGGTTTCACAGCGGAATAGTGAATTCGTCCAATTCTTTTTTATACGCGAGCATTTTCAGCGTTTTTTGACCAAGGTCCACGGTCGTTACCAGCCTATCTGGTTCTTTATCCCCATACTGCTTTTGACCATGCTCCCCTGGTCGTTTTTTGTTCCGCAGGCACTGATGCAGGCCTGGCGCGGTAGAAAGGAGAAGGGTGGCGATGTTCTTGTCTACCTCATCCTCTGGGCAGTTTTCATCTTTCTCTTTTTTTCCAAGTCCAACTCCAAGCTGATTCCTTACATTCTGCCGGTATTTGCACCTCTTGCCCTGCTGGTGGGGCATCTCTTCAACCGTACACTGGATGGTGAACAGCTGCCCAGGAGAACCGGGATGATTGTTGCATCGGTCCTTTGCATAGTTGGAATCGGTGCCATAGCCTATCCATACGTTGATACGAAGCCCTATGCGTCACCCATGGGCGGGCTTGCTCTCGGTGCTGTCTTTATCCTGGAAGGGGTGATGGTCTTTATTTTTGCCAGGCGTGGTGACGCCCTGCGATTTTTTCTTTCCCTTGCAGCCGGAGGCCTTTTGTTGTCACTGGTGGCTCCGCACGCGGTCTTTCCTGCTATGTCGCAAAAGAAGGGGAGTTCGCGGGAGCTCTGCCGTATGGTGAAAGATTTCGCAGGCCCGGATACGACGGTGGTGAGCGTCGGGTACGAACAGGGGTTTCCGTTCTACGCCAGGAGAAGGGTCGTGATTGCCGGGGGGATGGGAGAGCTTGAGTTCGGTGCGAAGATCGGTGACCAGTCGGCATGGTTCATGGAACAGGCCCAATTCCCGGAACTATGGGATTCCGGGCGCCATGTGATTGCACTTATCAAACCGAATGATCTTACTCAGCTCAAACTGGTTGCAAAGACTCCGGTGAAGGTGCTTGGAGAGGACCGACGCAAACTTCTGATTTCTAATCGGTGAGACCAGAGCGGTTATGGGTTTGTTGTTTGCATGTAGCGGTGAATGTTTTTGAGAAGTTGACAGCTTGGAAACCTGATGCCGTAAGATGCCGGCATTGTTGAAGTGGGCTGAAATCCCCGGAATTCCTCGGATGCAAAAAACACAAATCTAGCGGGCTCTTCGGCTCCTTTACGGAACCGTTCGCACGGTGGTGTGGGAGGACGGCGGGGGAGACCCCGCCTCCTACCCGATAGGTCCAAGAGAGAAGAAAAGTAAAATTCAGTAATGGTATCGTGCTTGGAGAAGATCGCCGCGGTCGTCACGAACAAGATAGACGATACGATGTTCTTGAGTGAGACGACTTGACCAGGTACCACTTGATAAATATTTGAGTTGTTCGGGTTTGCCAATGCCGCTGAACGGATCTCGCATGATTGCTTCAACTAAGTCTAAGACGCGAAACGCAATCTTTCGGTCAGTCTCCACCCAATGGCGCAGGTCTTCGCGGAATTCTGGTTGAAAAACAGACTCCCGTTGTTTAGTCTTCAAAACCAACCTCAGAGCGGAGCGACTTCAGCGAAGATGCTTCCTCACCACCCTTCAAAGCGCGTTCCAAGGCAGAAAGCAGCCTTTCAGCATTTTTGGGAGAACGCATAAGGTGTGCACTTTCCACAAGGCTTTGCAATTCATCAGCGGCAATCATCGCCACATTGCTTCCCTTGCGGCGACGAATAACGACGATCTCCCTGTTTTCCGTGACTTCGTCACAAAGTCCGGCAAAATTAGCTCTGGCATTGGTATAGGTCGTTTGCAACATGATCGTGACACCTCCTTTACCTGTACAGGAAAACGGTTCAACAAAAGGATGAATAGGTCAATCTGTTTGATTCAATTCTATCTTTCGCGCAAATATTCAGGTCCAACTATCGACAAGACCCGCCGAGGGCGGGTCGGCCTCATGGCCGTCAGGCAAAAAAAGGAGAGGAAATGGAGATCAATAGACTTGACCACTTGGTGCTAACGGTGAAGGAGATCGAAACTACGGTCCAATTCTATGTTACGGTTCTTGGAATGGAAAAAGAAGAATTTGCTGCAGGACGGTTGGCGCTTAAATTCGGTAAACAGAAGATCAATCTACACCAAGTTGGAAAAGAGTTTGAGCCCAAAGCCGACAAGCCAACTTCTGGATCTGCTGATTTATGCTTCATTACTGAAGTTACTCTGGATGATGCAATGAATCATGTCCGGAGCAAAGGAGTTGAAATAATTGAAGGTCCTGTTGCAAGAACGGGGGCTACAGGGCCTATTAATTCATTTTATTTCAGAGATCCAGATATGAATTTAATCGAAGTTTCAAACTATTGATACCGCATAATCGGGTAAGGGGGAGCTTTTCTCTCCCCCTCTGCATAAGTATTTCAATCCTCTACAGCTTGAACTGTCCAACCAAATGCTTAAGGTTCTCCGACAGGCGGGCAAGTTCCGCCGCCTCGGTGGCCGACTCCTGGGCGCCTTTGGCGGTGTCCTGGACGACTTGTGTAATTTGGTGGATGTTGTTGCTGATTTCGCTGGTGGTTGCAGTCTGTTCCTCGGCCGCCGTGGCAACCTGGTTGATCTGCATGTTCACTGCATTGATCTGCTCGAGGATCTCCTGCAAAGCTCTGCCGCTCCGCTCTGCCTCCGTAGTTCCCTGCTCGACCTCCTGCACCCCAGCCTCCATGGCCGAAACCGCTCCCTTTGTCTCGTTCTGGATCGCCTTGATCATTTCACTGATCTCGCGGGTCGCCTTGGTGGTCCGCTCGGCAAGTGCCCGTACTTCGTCGGCTACGACCGCAAATCCTCTCCCCTGCTCTCCCGCACGGGCCGCCTCGATGGCGGCATTCAACGCCAGCAGATTGGTCTGATCGGCGATATCCTGGATGGTGGCAACGATCTCCCCGATCTGGTCGCTCCGAGCTCCCAGGCTCTCGACGGTCTTGGCGGTCTCCTGTACTCGGCTGGCAATCCGCCCCATGACGTTGACTGTGTTGTTAACCACTTCGGCGCCGCTGCTTGCAGCTTGGCTCGCCTGGCTGCTCCCCTCGGCGGCCATCTGGCAGTTCTGTGCAATGTCCCCGGAGGTGGCGGACATCTCCTCACCGGCAGTGGCAACGGTGGCTGCCTGGGCCGCAACCTCTTCGGCGCCAGTTGCGATCTGCTCGGAGGTTAACGTCAACTGCCCCGAGGCAGACGATACCTGCTCGGACGTCGATGCCACTTCGCTGATCAACTTCCTCAGACTGCTCACCATGCTGGCGAACGATTCAGAAAGGTGCCCCACCTCGTCACGGTAGCGCGGCTTGACGGTCACGGTCAGGTCGCCGCCAGCCACCCGCTCCGCCTCCAATGCCAGCTCCTTCACCGGGCCGCTGATTACGCTGGAAATGACCAGCCCGAGGGCAATGGCCAGAACGATCCCCACAATAGTCAGCACAGCGGAGACGATCTCGCCGGCTTCCGCAATGCTCGTCTGCTCCTTCATGGCATCTTCCGCCTGCTTCTCTTTAATTTCTATCAGCTTTGTGATCGATTCATCCACCGCCTTGGCCTCGGTAAGGGAGGCCCGCATCAGGGCTATCGCCTCGACATCCTTGCCAGCCATCGACAGCTTGACGATCTCAGCTGCACGCTCATTGTATTTTTTGTCGTGCTCGATGAGCGCATTGAACTCCTTGCGCACCTCCTCGGCCTTGATCGTCTTCTCAAACCCCTTCATCTCCTCTTCGGTTTTCTTGTCAAGTTCGGCAATCTTTTCCACGTACTTGGCCTTTGCCGCCGGGTCCTTGTCGATGATGACATCCCTGAGGTTGACCCTCTGGCGCTGGAAATAGGTGGAGACATGTCCGATATGGCCAAGGGCAACGGTATTCCGTTCGTACACCGTATCGGCCATATGATCGAGAACCTTCATCTTCATGATGCCGTTGATCCCGATCACTGCGGCAATGAGTGCCACTACGTTAAAACTGGACAAGAGTTTGGCGCGAAGCCCCAGATTGAAAAACCA
The DNA here is from genome assembly GCA_964649725.1 of uncultured Geobacteraceae bacterium. Taxonomy (GTDB): domain Bacteria; phylum Desulfobacterota; class Desulfuromonadia; order Geobacterales; family Geobacteraceae; genus CAZYTM01. The sequence goes on from CAZYTM010000007.1 coordinate 32,863, forward strand.
CCCCATAACATCCTCCCCCTCGAAGGTAAATTTAGCCGCCTGACAATTACTGATGATTGCTTACAATTACTTACAATTACTTACAATTACTGAATCATTCGGTGCCATAAAATCAAACTTTAGCATTATTTATGTTTAATCTTGTGTCTCGAGAGGGAGATTGCTTTGGAGGGGTTGAGTCGTAAGACGGGAAACTGCACGTACGGTTCTGAGGGGGAAAGTAGCCGAAAGGCTCCTGACCTGTTCGGTAGCGATAAGAAATGAATTCCGTAATTCCCGCTCTTGAATCTGCGATTGCTTCGGTGGTGAGCGCTTTAAGGGTGCTACTTGCTGTATTCAGAAAATAATTCAAAAGTTTAGCCGACTGTTTGCGGTGAATAGATTGATCCGGAGCCTGGGCCAATAAGCCGGTACGACTCATATGGTACTGCTCGGCATACCGGTCGATTTCATTCAATGGATTTTCAGGCATGGCGATATTTAAAGCACTCCGCCAGGCAATCAGCAACCCTGCCATAGCTCCCCTGCCTTCGACGTACATCGAAGCTGTTGACAGTTGGAACTAATATGTAAAAATTAATATAATCTTATCGAGTCGATCCCTCCGGACCTATCAACACCCATGCCATCTATCACGTCATAATGGATGCTGACTGGTTGTCTGATGATTCATAGCAAGCAATTAAGGGAGTTGAAATGAATCACTTCTTCTCGTTTTGCAGGTTATGCTTCATCATCCTCATTTTCCAAGCGGGAAGCGTCTCTCCACTATTCGCTCACCACCAGGGGACTGATGTCAAGAAACGTCTGCTCATTCTCAACTCCTTCAATCCGGGCTATACCTGGACTGACAACATGCTTCGGGGTATTGATGATGCCCTGAACAAGTCAGGACTCAAACTTGAAACGTCGCTTCAGTTCATGGACATGAAGCGGATCAAGCCAAGTGATGCCTACTATCTCGGCATGAAAGAACTCTTGAAGGAAGGATACCGGAATACCCGCTTCGATGCCCTCATCGCCTGCGATAACGATGCCCTCGAATTCATGCGCATGTACCGCGATGAGCTGTTCCCCGGTGTGCCGCTGGTCTTCTCCTCCATCAACGACTATGACGAGAAGATGCTGGACGGGCGCAAGGATCTCACCGGTACATCAGAGAACACCGATTACCTCGGAACCATCAATATTGCTCTCAAGTTGAGGCCGGCCACGAAGACCGTCGTTGTGGTAAGCGACGGCACGACCACCGGCTTGGAGCATGTTGATGCCGTCAGGAAGATCCAGGCCAAAGTGCCTGGGGAGATAAACTTCACCTATCTCTCTCTGGCAGAATACACCCTGGATGAACTGGCTACCAAGCTCTCTACCTTGCCCAATGACACTATCATCCTGCTGCTCCATCACTTCAAGGACAAGAATGGTGACAACTTCACCGTTCAGGAGAGCACATCAGTCCTCGCCTCCCGCTCGTCGGTACCGCTGTTCGTGCTCTCGGACATCCGTATCGGACTCGGCCCCCTTGGTGGCAGTGTGGTCAGCGGTTATCATCATGGCGAGGCCGCAGCCAACATGGCAATCGAAGTGCTGAAGGGGAGAAGCATCGCCACCATGCCGGTGATGCTGGAGAGTCCAAATAGGTTCATGTTCGACTATAACGCCATGAAGCGGTTCGGCATAAGCGAAAAGTTACTGCCTAAAGGGAGCATCGTTGTCAACCGTCCGATCTCCAATTTTGAGAAGTACCGTACCCTCTTCTATATCTCCTCCCTCGTTGTAATCCTTCTTGTCACGCTGATTGTCATTTTGGTTGTCGAGATACTGCGGCGTCGAAAGGCCGAACAGCAACTCCGGTCGAGCAGTGAACAGATAAAGAGCTTCTTCAACTGCGCCGTGGACTGCATTTTCATCCATGACTCGCACGGCAAGTTCCTGGACTGCAACCAGAAGGCTTGTGATTCCCTTGGGTACACCAGGGAAGAAATCCTGCGGATGACGGTCAGAGATATTGATGTCGGAGCCAATGATGTAGGCATCTGGGACCTGATCGATGACAACAGATCATCAACGGTGACTGGTCAGCATACGCGCAAGGATGGCAGCTCCTTCCCTGTTGAGGTGCGCCTTGGGGCGATCGGGTCCGGGGACCACAAGACAATTATCGCCATTGCTCGGGACATAACCGAGCGGGCTGAGGCTGATAAGTTTATTCGCGAGAGCGAGGAACGGTATCGGATCCTCTTCGACAAGTCACCACTCGGAATCCTGCTGGTTGAATCTGAAACCTTAACAATTCTTCATTTCAACTCTGCAGCATGCAGAAGCCTGGGGTACGAGCCTGAAGAGTTCTCAAGGCTACGGATCATGGATTTTGAGGTTAATGACAACAGAGAGGCGATCAGCAGTCGCGTTGAACAGCTGCAAAAAGAGGGGGAAGTAACCTTCGAGACGGTCCACCTGACCAAGCAGAGGGAGTTGCGTAATGTTCTTGTGCATCTGAAGATTATCACCCTTGCCGGGCGACGGATAATACAGTCCATCCATCAGGACATTACCGAGATGAAACAGGCGCAGAAGGAGCTTGATTCCCGGAAGCGACTGCTTGACACCCTGCTGGCGAACCTCCCTGTAGGAGTGTTCATGGTCGAGGCACCGACGGGCAAGGCGCTGATCGCGAACGCGAAAGCTCAGGAACTCCTGGGGAGAGGCATCCTGCCTGACGCGAACAATGAAAACCTGTCAGAACTCTATGAAGCCTACCGGTATGGCACCATGGAGCGCTACCCGGTCGAAGAGATGCCGATCGTCCGGGGGATGTATGGCGAGTCCGTTACGGTAGACGACCTTCTCGTTGTACGTCCGGATGGGGTGTCTAAGCTGCTTGAAATCGCCGGGGCGCCCGTCCTCGATGCTGAGGGAAATCCGATAGCCAGCCTGGTCTGTTTTCAGGACATCACCGACCGTAAGGAGCAGGAGAAGGAACAGTTGCGCGTTGAGAAGCTGGAATCCCTCGGAGTACTCGCAGGTGGGATCGCTCATGACTTCAACAACATACTGACCTCCATCATGGGGAACATATCCCTTGCCCAGATGTTCGTCAATGCCAGCAGCAAGTCGCACAAGCCGCTTCAGGAGGCTGAGAAGGGATCCATGCGTGCAGCGGAATTGGCTCATCAACTACTGACCTTCGCCAGGGGCGGAGAACCGATCAAGGCTGTGGTATCGGTCGGGAGACTGGTCAAGGAAACTGCATCTTTGGTGTTGAGCGGCTCCAACGTCAAGGGAGAAGTACATATCCAAGATTCGGTCCATAGCATCGAAGCCGATGAAGGGCAGATAAGCCAAGTATGCAGCAACCTCATCATCAACGCCGCCCAGGCGATGCCCGGGGGAGGGAGACTGACGATATCGGCAGAAAACGAGACACTTGACGACGTGAACCTGTGCGACCTCCCGGCCGGACCCTATGTGAAACTCTCCTTCGCCGATGAAGGGTGCGGAATCTCGGAAGAGGACCAGAAAAAGATCTTCGACCCCTACTTCACCACGAAACTGAACGGCAACGGTCTCGGCCTCGCCTCGGCCATCTCGATTGTGACCCGGCATGGTGGCCATATAGGCGTTAAGTCTACCCTCGGCAAAGGGGCGACCTTCGTCATTCACCTCCCTTCCACCGGAACCGCTTATGGAGCGGCCAACGAACCTCAAGCGACATCCTCAATCGGATTGCATGCAGGCGGCAATATCTTGGTCATGGATGACGAGGAGATGATCAGGGAACTCGCTTCAGGCATACTTGATCATCTTGGCTACAGTGTGACAACCTGCGCAGACGGTGCAAGCGCCGTTGCAGAATACCAGGACGCCAAGGAAGCGGGAACCCCCTTCTCAGCGGTCATCCTTGACCTGACTATTCCGGGAGGGATGGGGGGTATGGAGGCAGCAGAGAAGATACGGGAAAGTGATCCGGCCGCGAGACTTATCGTATCGAGTGGCTATTCCAGCGATGCGATCATGTCGGACTTCAGAAAGCACGGTTTCAGCGGAGCGGTTTCCAAGCCTTACAAGGTTGCAGATCTGGGCAATCTGCTCAGTTCGCTGCTGCCAACACATGGCACAAGCTCAGTAGGTCTTAGTCAAAACGATGGCCCGGGAGATTACCATAAAATTGAAAAAACTTAAGATCGGGATGACCTGAAAGTACCCCGGCTCGTCAGAGGTTCCATCGGATATGATTTTGTGGCAGAGAGGATTGAAGCCGAGGAAATCGCCGAAGTTTCCGGATCAAGGTCGTTACAGGTTCCACCGCGTTAATATTGATATTGATTAATTAACTGGTACAGTTTGCACATGGTTCTTTGCTGCTCTTTAAAAAGGAGGAACCTCATGCGGACAACATTATTACGAAGTTTTATCTATGCTGTTGCTTTGGCAACTCTGCTCTCCTGCCAGAACAGGGAACCAATCCGTATCGGATTCATCGCTGGTCTTACCGGCAAAGTTGCAGATCTGGGCATAGCAGGCCGTAATGGCGTTCAACTCGCGATCGAGCAACGTAACGCTGCGGGGGGCATCAACGGCAAACAAGTCGAACTGGTCGCTAAGGATATCGAGCAGAATCCGGAGACAGCCAAACGAGTTGTGGGTGAGCTGATCGGGCAGAAAATAGAGGTTATTATCGGCCCCATGACCAGCAGCATGGCCATGGCGATTATGCCACAGATCAATTCATCAAACAGCATCCTGCTGAGCCCAACTGTTACAACCACCGATCTCTACAGCAAAGACGACAACTTCCTGCGTGTCATATCAGTTACAACTGACTACGCAATGAAGAGTGCCCGCTACCAGTATGAAAAACTTGGCATCAAAACTGTTGCGGCTATTTACGACAGTGGGAACAAATCGTACACCGAAAGCTGGTTCAAAGGTTTTCAGGATGCTTTTACGGCACTGGGAGGCAAAGTGGTCATGGTAAAAACCTTCCAGTCCAGCAAAGATGTGGAATTTCAGCCCATGGTAATAGATCTGCTCTCTGCTAAAGCCGATTCTCTACTTATCATTAGTAACGCAGTTGATTCGGCACTGATATGCCAACAGGTGCGCAAGCTTTCACCGACCCAACGGATCGCAATGTCGGAGTGGGCCTCCACAGAGCGGTTCACGGAACTTTCAGGCACTGCATCTGAAGGTGTAGTAGTCTCCCAGTTTCTCGACAGAAACAACAGATCGCAACGTTATCTGGATTTTTTGTCAGCGTACCGGGCCCGCTTCAAGCAGGAACCAGGATTTGCCGGTGTCGCGGGTTACGATGCCGCGCTGGTGGCAATGGAGGCGTACACTATCCGAAAGAAAGGCGAGAGCCTGAAAAGCGTCATCATCAACAAAAAAAGTTTTGAAGGAGTGCAGCAGTCACTGAACATGGATCGTTTCGGAGATGCCGACCGCAAAACTTTTATCACAGAAATACGCGGTGGCAAGTACATTACGGTGGAGTGAGGGATGTCAGTAAAGCCATTGCGGCAACTGCTAACACTTCAGTCTCTTTTTGCCATTCTGCTCCCTTTTGGAGTTGTGTCGGTGGTGGGTTTTATCTGGATCCCAGCACAAATAATAAAAAATGCTGAGGCAGACCATCTTCAGATTGCCCGCGCTGTTGGCATTCAGGTGGAAAGTCATCTAGAAAAAGCAGCCACTATTGTAAGGGCAGCTGCCAATATGCCTCGCGCCAGCAGGGTTCCGGGGCATGGCTATCAGGAGCATTTTGATTCACTCCTGATGGCAACGGATACCATGAGCAGCATGTATGGGATCAGGCCCGATGGCAGCGTTTCAGTTGTCTCCCTCCAAAAGGGTGCGCAAGCGCATCGAGATGATATTCTGAGTCTCAACCTATCTCGCAATCCTCTGTTACGTGATACCTTGCAATCTAACAAGCCTCGTTGGTCTGAAACATTTCTTTCTGTTATCAATGGTGGGCTTGCAGCTGCATATGCTGTTCCGGGCGACGGTGAAACCGTTATTGGCGAAGTCGATCTGGGACTCCTCACAAAATTCCTCAAACAGATCAGCCCCGAAAATGAGAATCTAGTCCTTATAGTTGACCACAAAGGGCAGATCGTGGCTGACAATAATGGCAACTATACGGCACAGCAGGTCAATATAGGCAATATACCACTGGTTCATGATGGGATAGCAAGCGATGCTCCGTCCACAGGACGTTTTGAATTCGAAGGTCATGCCATGGTCGGCAGTATCATTCAAATTCACGAAGTTGACTGGCATGTCCTTGTTGCCAAGACAGATGCATCCCTGTACAACACGACCTGGGACATTGCATTTTTCGTCATAGCAGGCTTTCTTTCAGCTCTTATCTGCAGTCTGATCACCTCAATATATATGGCTCGCAACCTCTCATCACGCTTTAACGATCTCAACTGTCACGCTCAAAACATCGCTGAAGGTGTCATCACAGGCGAGTGGCCGGTTTCAGCAATAGACGAGTTCAATCAGCTTTCCGGCAATCTTCAGAAGATGTCCCGCAAACTACAGGATTCTGAAGTTATTCATCGGACTCTGTTCGAACAGTTGCCGGATGGTGTAATTCTCTGGGATATTTCAACTCTCAAACCCATTCAATTCAACACTGCTGCTCACACACTCCTTGGTTATACACGTGATGAATTCTCAGCGCTTACAGTGTCAGATTTTGAGGAATCACTTGGCAATGCTGAGATATCCGTAACCATGGAAAAACTTCATCAAAACGGCACAGTCAGCTTTGAAACGGTGCACCGAACCAAAACCGGTGACAGCCGCAACATGCTGATAACCTTGCGGATGATCGAACTCGGTGAGAAGACGATGATTCTCGCCATACACCATGATCTAACCGAGCACAAGAGAGTTGAAGAAGAGAGCCGTCAGATTGAGCAGCAGCTTCTGCATGCCCAGAAACTGGAGAGCCTCGGCGTATTGGCGGGGGGGATTGCTCACGATTTCAATAATATCCTCATGGCAATAATAGGTAACGCCGACCTAGCATTGATGCGAATTAACAAGGAATCGCCTGCTATCGAGAACCTGCAACGCATAGAGCAGGCAGCTGCCAGAGCTGCGGATCTAGCCAAGCAGATGCTTGCATACTCCGGCAAAGGCAAATTCGTTGTTGAGAACATCAATTTGAATATCCTTCTGGAAGAGATGCTGCATATGTTGGAAGTTTCTATCTCAAAAAAAGCGGTTCTGACCCTCAACCCGTATCAGCCGCTCCCTTCGGTAAAAGCTGATGCCACCCAGATCCGCCAGATTGTTATGAATCTGGTCATCAACGCATCCGAAGCAATAGGCGAGAAGAGTGGTGTAATTGTAATAACCACCGGGTGCATGGAGTGTTACCAGAGCTACCTGAAAGAGGTCTGGCTGAATGAGTGCATTAGTGAGGGGACGTATGTCTACCTTGAGATAACAGACACAGGTTGCGGCATGGATAAAGAGACCGTGGCAAAACTGTTCGACCCCTTCTTTACAACCAAATTCACAGGAAGGGGGCTGGGCATGGCCGCCGTCCTCGGAATTGTCCGTGGCCACAAAGGTGCCATTAAAGTCTACAGTGAGCCAGGGAAAGGTACTACCTTCACGGTTCTGCTTCCTGCCAGTGATAGGCCGTCAGAGATATTCAACAATATAAGCGACAATGAAGACTGGCATGGGAGCGGTACGGTTCTTCTGGTAGACGATGAAGAGACTGTTCGGGGCATCGGGAAAGAGATGCTCAAGGAACTGGGATTTACAACTATCACCGCCAGTGACGGCAAGGAAGCGGTCGAGATATTTAAGTGTACCTCTGACATCGCTTTTGTCATACTTGACCTGACTATGCCGCATATGGACGGAGAACAGTGCTTTCGTGAACTGAAAAAGCTGAAACCTGGAGTAAAGGTGATAATGTCGAGTGGCTACAACGAGCAGGAGGTTACACAAAAGTTTGCCGGAAAGGGGCTGGCGGGATTTGTACAGAAACCATACAAAATCTCTGTGCTCAAGGAGGCGATATCGCTTTTGAGTAAACAGGAACCGGAGTAAAATCTGGTGGTCCAGGTTGCTGTTCCAGGCTCAACCCTCTGGCAAGAGGAGTTTTGGAGTTGCCTGAGGCAGCACAAGGGATGGTTTAAGGTACAGCATGAAAAGCATACCCCCCTCACGCCACCTTGGCACTCCGCCCAAGGTATTCACGTAACGTGTTGAGAAATACTAGCTTGTTGTGCAATCCCCCTGCCCATTTAATGGGTTAGGGGGATTTGTCATGTCTGTAGATTTTTCCGGTAAGGATTTGAGGGTGCCGGCGGCCTGCGACGGCGTCCAAGTAAACTTCAGCAAGAACGAGGAATGCGATCACTGCGGTCATACCCTTCCGTCGGCACGCACGCCTTTGGCTGGAAGCCGATCACGCCCGCATGGTTCGAGCCCGCAATCGAGGTAGCGGAAGATGGCCTGCCCGGTTTCAGGCCGCAGATACCCGAAACGGGACTGATACCGTTCTTGGTGTATTCTCACCTACTAAACTTCGGATTTAAAATGGTTTGCGGTTGAAAAGATTTGCACGATTGCCTGATTTATGGCATTAATAAGCGATTTTCAACCGGTTCCGGAGGATATGGTGCGTAGTGAGTTTCTCCCGTTTTCAACCCCGACCATAGATGATGCAGAGATCAATGAAGTGATTGATTCCCTCCGCTCCGGCTGGATAACCACCGGGCCGAAGGTCAAACGTTTCGAGGAGGCGTTCGGTCAGTATGTCGGCGCTCCCTTTTCCGTGCCGCTCAGTTCGGCTACCGCCGGGCTGCATCTGACCCTGCTGGCCCTGAAGATCCAGGAGGGTGACGAGATTATCACCACTCCGATGACTTTTGCCTCTACCGTAAGCATGATCATACTCTGTGGCGGGAAACCTGTGCTTGTCGACATTGAACCCGGTACGCTGAACATCGATGCAACGAAAATCCGCGAAAAGATCACGGACCGAACCCGTGCTGTCATCCCAGTCCATTTCGCCGGCCAGTCCTGCGACATGGATCAGATCTTTGCCCTGGCAAGGGAGTTCAACCTTACCGTGATTGAGGATGCAGCCCACGCTGCAGGGACGGAATACAAAGGGGAGCGCATCGGTTCATTGGACAGTATCTCCATATTTTCATTCCATCCCAACAAGAACATCACCACCGGAGAAGGGGGCATGGTCTGTACCCGTGACGAGACCCTGGCCGAAGAGGTTTCGCTACTGAAGTTCCACGGCATGAGCAGGGAGGCCTGGAAGCGCTTTGCAGCATCTGGGACACCCAATTACGATATCCTTCTTCCGGGTTTCAAGTACAACATGATGGACATGCAGGCAGCCATCGGCATTCATCAGCTGCCGAAACTGGACCGGTTCATCGACAGGCGCAAGGAGGTTGCCGAGTTCTATAACCGGGAATTTGCCGACCTTGCAGAACTTGCCATCCCTTCCTATGCCCCTTATGCGCAGCGACATGCCTGGCATCTCTACACGCCGCTTGTGAGGGTCGAGATGCTCTCCATAGACCGCGACCGGTTCATGGCGGAACTTAAGAATGAAAATATCGGTACAGGTCTGCACTACAAGGCGATTCACCACCACGCCTGGTATCGTGAGAACCTCCCGCAGGACGAGGGATCGCTTCCCAATGCCGATTATGCCTCGGACCGGATACTGTCGCTGCCGCTTTTCCCCAAGATGACCCTGGACGATGCCCGTGATGTGGTTGTGGCTGTGAAGGGTGTTATTGCAAAATTCAGAAAGTAATGTAGGGGCGCCGCTTGCCGCGCCCCTGAAGAGTTGGGCGCAGCAAGCGGTGCCCCTACAGGAACAAACCATGGCAGAAAAACCTTACATATCGATAGTCATACCTGTCTACAATGAGGAACCGAACATCCAGCGCCTCTTTGAACGCCTCTATCCGGTCATGCAGGGGATCGGTACACCGTTCGAGATCATCTTCACTGATGACGGAAGCCGTGATCGCTCCCTGGAGATCCTGAAGGCTTTGACCAGAGTTCATCCCGAGGTTCGGGTTCTGGAGTTCAACGGCAATTTTGGTCAGCATATGGCGATCATGGCAGCTTTCGAGATCAGCCTGGGGGAGATAGTCATCACCCTGGACGCAGATCTTCAGAATCCGCCGGAGGAGATCCCCAAACTGGTGGCCGAGATGGAAAAGGGGCACGACGTGGTGGGGAGCATCCGCCAGAAGCGTCAGGACTCATTCTTTCGCAAGAGTGCCTCTCTGCTCGTCAACATAACGACCCGCAAGATGACCGGCATCAAGATGAGCGATTACGGCTGCATGCTGCGCGCCTATCACCGCAACGTGGTGAATAATATAAATCGCTGCCAGGAGGCCACGACCTTTATCCCGGCCCTTGCCCAGACCTTCTCTTCCAGCCCGAGCGAGGTCGAGGTGGCCCATGCCGAACGGTCTGAGGGGGAGAGCAAATACTCCCTCTACAGTCTGATCCGCCTCAACTTCGACCTTATGACCGGCTTTTCCGTGGTTCCGCTACAGCTTTTTGCCCTGATGGGGATACTTACCTCCCTCTTCGCTGTCGCCTTTGCCATATTCCTCCTGGTTCGACGGTTCATCGTCGGCGCAGAGGTGGAAGGGGTCTTTACCCTGTTTGCCATTCTCTTCTTCTTCATCGGCATCACCATCTTCGGCATCGGGATCGTCGGCGAGTATGTCGGCAGGATCTATCAGGAGGTACGGAAACGGCCGAGATACGTGGTGAGGAAGGTGCATGGTGTTGATAATGGGCAATAGGGTTGTGGCCTGCGCCTATCACAATGTCGGCTATCGCTGCCTGGAAGAACTTCTCCGCCAGGGGGCCGATGTAAAGCTCATTTTCACCCACGAGGATTCAGTTACCGAGGAGATCTGGTTCCGGTCGGTGCGTGAACTGGCGGACGAACGGGGCATCCCGTATGTCACCACGTCGATCAACGAGCCGGAGAATGTGGAACGGGTTCGTGAGATCGCCCCGGACTTTCTCCTCTCTTTCTATTACCGGAACATGATCAAGCCTGTGGTTCTGGAGCTGGCCAATCAGGGAGCACTGAACCTGCACGGCTCCTATCTTCCGAAATACCGTGGCCGGGTGCCGGTGAACTGGGCGGTGATAAACGGCGAGACCGAGACCGGTGCCACCCTGCATTACATGGTGGAAAAGCCTGATGCAGGCGACATCGTCGACAGGGAGAAGGTCCCCATCGATTTCATTGACACGGCATTCGACGTCTTCAACAAGGTTGCCGATGCAGCTGTGGCTGTAATCGGCCGCTCCTGGCCGCTTCTGCTGGCCGGCACTGCACCGCGCATCCCGCTTGACCTTGCAGCCGGCAACTACTGCGGTGGCAGAAAACCGGAGGATGGCAGAATCGACTGGTCAAAGCCGGCTGTCACTATCTACAACCTTATCCGCGGCGTCACGCACCCCTATCCGGGCGCTTTCACGCATCTCGACGGCAAGCGGGTCATCATCTGGAGTGCATGGCCCGTGGAAGGCATTGGTGAGCCAGGTCTGATAGTTTCTACAAATCCGCTGAAGGTGGGAACCGGCGAAGGAGTGCTGGAGATACGGTCGCTTCAGATGGATGGAGAAGAGGAAACCACAGCCGCTTCATTTATCAACACGAGAACGTTGGAAATGGCAGAATTCGAATAAAACACAAGGAGAAATTCACAATGAAAGTACTGATATTAGGCGTAAACGGCTTTATCGGCAACGCCTTGACCCATCGCATATTGACCACCACCGATTGGGAGGTCTACGGCCTGGATATGGCCTGTGACAAGTTGGAGCGCTCTCTCGGGGATTCCCGCTTCCATTTTCTGGAGGGGGACATCACCATCAACAAGGAGTGGATCGAATACAACATTAAGAAATGTGACGTGGTGCTCCCGCTGGTGGCCATTGCCACTCCGGTGACCTACGTCAAGGATCCGCTCCGGGTATTTGAGCTGGATTTCGAGGAGAATCTTAAGATTATTCGCCTCTGTGTGAAGTACAAGAAGCGGGTTATCTTTCCATCAACCTCTGAGGTCTATGGCATGAGCCCTGACCGCGAGTTCGACGAGGAGAATTCACCGCTCATGCTTGGGCCTATCAACAAGGAGCGCTGGATCTACTCCTGCGCCAAGCAGATGCTGGACCGGGTCATTTATGCATATGGCGAACACGAGGGGTTCCAGTATACCCTGTTCAGGCCATTCAACTGGATCGGCCCCAAACTCGACAGCATCAGCACCGCAAAAGAGGGGAGTTCAAGGGTTCTGACCCAGTTTCTCTACAATATTCTGGCAGGTGAGCCGATCCAGTTGGTGGATGGCGGAGCCCAGAGACGCTCTTTCACATTTGTGGAAGACGGCATCGATTGCCTGATGAAGATCATTGCCAATGCGAACGGTGCTGCAGACAGCGGAATATTCAATATCGGAAATCCAGGTAACGACCTCTCCGTCAGGGAGCTTGCCGAGAAGTTGATTGCCCTGGTCAAGGAGTACCCGGCATATAGTGAGAAGGCAGAGAGCTGTCGCATAATAGATGTCACTTCTGACAATTACTACGGCAAAGGTTACCAGGACATGCTGACCAGGGTCCCCTCGGTAAAAAATGCCAAGGATCGTCTCGGCTGGGAGCCAAAGACAGCCATCGACGATGCCCTGCGCAAGACACTGGACTTTTATCTTGTGGAAGACAGGGAAAAGATCGAGCATCTTCTCTAGCCGTTCATTTACGTAGTGTGTCAATCCTGTATAAGAGGGTGAAGGGGGAGAGCTTTGAAGAGCCTCATTTTCTGTACTCTGGTCCTGACCTGTCTGGTACTGCAATGCAGCGTCAATCAGGCATCGGCAGCCGGTACCTACGACTGGATGAAAGAACCCCAGAAGGGGGACGGCGGGGTCGATGGCAAAGGTACAGGGGCTTACCTGACGTTTAAGGCAGGAGCATTCTTCCCCGACGATATCGAGGGGACCAAAATGAATACCGGTACCGGCGTAGAGCTCGGTGCAGGTATTTCGCCGATCCGTTTCCTTGCGCTAGAGGCGACTGCCGGATATCTTGAGGCAGACGATACTGATGACAGGCTCAACAATTATCACCGAGAATTCAGTGCCATTCCGGTGATGGTTACGTTGAAGGCGATCGCACCTCTCCAGGTAATCGATCTGTATGCACTTGCAGGGGCTGGTTTCCACTATTCAAGGTTCAAGGTGATAAACAGAAGCGACCCTTCTTTGCCAACCTCAGAAAGCGAAGACATATTGACTGCGTACCATTACGGTGGCGGGATCCGTGTCAGGGCGTTTTCGGGTGCACTTGCCATTGAGGCCAGGAAGTTGTCGGTTTCGAAAGATTTCGGAAGGATCGGAGAATATTCAGGTTATCAGCTTTACGGCTCGCTGGATTTCCCTTTCTGAAGCTGCCCGGTTCCGAAGGGAGCGCTTTTTGACAGAGAAACAGAGTACCATTGCCCTCAAGGTTGACGTGGATACCTTCATCGGTACCCGCGACGGTGTTCCCAACCTGATAGAGGTTCTTGCGCGGTTCGGTATACGGGCAACCTTTTATTTCTCCCTTGGTCCGGACAATTCCGGGAAAGCAATCCGTCGCATATTCAAGAAGGGATTTCTCAGCAAGATGCTCCGCACCCGTGCACCATCAATGTATGGTCTGCGGACCATGCTTTACGGAACCCTGCTCCCTCCTCCGTATATCGGCGAACGACTGCCAGCTGTACTGCTCAGCGCAAAAGAGGCGGGACATGAGGTGGGAATCCACTGCTGGGATCACGTCAAGTGGCACGATTATCTCCCCTGGCTCCCCAAGCAGTCAGCACTCATGGAACTGGGTCGTGCCAGTGCGGTATTCGAGGAGATCTTCGGCTGTCGTGCCCGTACCACCGCAGCTCCCGGTTGGACCGTAACCGCCGACTCCCTTGAGATTCAGGATGCCATGCGACTCACCTACTGCAGCGACTCCAGAGGTACGCACCCATTCTTCCCTTCGATGAACGGCAGGCGTTTCACTACCCTGCAGATCCCCTCCACCTGGCCGACCATGGACGAACTCCTTGGCGAGAACGGTATTACCAAGGAAAGCATCAACGACCGGTTTCTTTCGTATCTGAAGCCGGGTCTCAATGTTCACACGATCCATGCAGAGCTTGAAGGTAATGCGCTTAAGGAAACCTTTATCGATCTCCTTGAGCGGCTTTCCGAACAAAATGTCCGTTTTGTAACACTGGCAGAGGCTGCTGCGGAGTTTGGTTCCGATGCGCCCGACAATGAGTTGAAGATGGGCTCTGTTGAAGGACGTGCCATGCCGGTGGCATTACAGGCGGTGAGAAGTCAATCGTGAAATGTGAACAGGCAGAGAGTTGTGTCAGATACTTCCGTGTCGACCGGGGTGATCTGGTCTACCTCAAGTTTGTACTTGAGGCCTATGAGGGTATGTCAACCATGAGTACGGTGGATCAGAAGGCAGGGATAGTCAGAATAATCTGCGAAGGGTGGGCTGCAGAAGATATGGGAGCCCTCCTGGATTCGCTTGGCCAGGAGATCCGTCTGGTTGAGGTTGAGGAGAGTGCAAGTGCTTGAAACAATGGATATTGGCCGGATACTCAGGCAGGCCCTGACCAATGGCGGTGAATTTGCCGACATCTACTTTGAAGAGGGAGCTGCTACGCTCATCAGCTGTGAGGATGGCAAGATAGAGCGTGTCATTTCCGGCAGCGACCGTGGCGTTGGCATCCGTGTCATATATGACCTGCGAACGGCCTATGCATATACCAACGATGTGACCCAGGAATCGCTCCTGTCCCTGGCAGGAACTGTCAGCCGTGCAGTGCGGGGTAAAGAGTTTTCAGCTGCCATCGATATGCGCAGCCGCACAATCGCCGCAGGATTTCCCATACTGGAGCCTCCTGATACCGTGCCGCTTGACCGGCGAGTAGCTTATGTGCTGGAGGCCGAGAGTGCTGCACGATGGGTGAATCAGCGTATCCGGCAGGTTGCGGTCAGCTATCGCGATGGAAGATCCAGGGCACAGATTGCAAATTCCCTGGGCGAGTTTGTCGAGATCTCCCGCACCGGGGTGGTTTTTGCGGTAAATGCCGTGGCAGCAGACAACGGAACGATTCAGACAGGGTATGAGCCGGTCGGGTCATTCAGTGGGCTTGAGGTCCTCGCGAAGCGTCCTCCTGCAGAAATCGGCCGTGCCGCAGCGCAACGGGCGATGCTGATGCTTGGCGCACGAAAATCTCCTGGCGGTATGATGCCGGTTGTAATCTCTTCCGAGGCAGGCGGTACAATGGTCCATGAAGCGATTGGTCACGGACTTGAGGGAGATCTTGTGGAGGCAGGGGTATCCGTGTACACCGGTAAGCTCGGGACACAGGTTGCTTCTCCCCTGGTCACGGTCATCGACGATTCCACCATACCGAATGCCCGCGGATCTTTCTCCTTCGACGATGAAGGGGTTCCAGCCCGACGATCGGTGCTGGTGGAGAACGGCATACTCAAGGGATATCTCTATGACCGGCTCAGTGCCATGAAGAGCGGCGCTGTCTCCACCGGCAACGGCCGCCGCGAATCTTATGCAGCAAAGCCGATTGTCAGAATGACCAACACCCTTATAGCCCCTGGCGATACTCCGGCAGAAGAGATTGTCCGCGAGGTATCACGAGGGCTCTTTGTCAGGAAAATGGGGGGTGGACAGGTGAATACGGTTACCGGAGACTTTGTCTTCGAGGTGACCGAGGGGTACCTGATCGAGAACGGGGAGATAGGAGAACCTGTGCGTGGTGCGACACTCACCGGCAACGGCCCTGCCGTGCTGCAGAACGTTGTGCGCGTTGGAAACGATTTAGGGTTTGGTATCGGCACCTGCGGCAAGGACGGGCAAGGTGTCCCTGTCTCCGATGCGCAGCCGACTCTCCTGATTTCCGAGATAACCGTCGGCGGGGCTGCCTGATCGGAGGTACCGGATGACTACGGAAGAAAAAAGCGATGCACTAAAGGCCTTCGAAGTGATCCGCCATGCCCCTTTTCTGTCAGGATATCTCGTTGCGCCATTCATCCGCCTAAAGTGGGTCCCGCCTGAACTAGGACCTGCGGTATGGCAACACGCCGGGAGCCAAGAACTTCCCCCCCTGTTCAGCCTTATACCTGCGACATCCTTGTACGAGTTAATGGAGCGGGCTGTCTGTAACGCATCTCCACAGTTTGAGCGATCTCAGGCAGGCCTCTTTTTTTTCGCAATTCCTCTGGAAAGCTCCGTCTCACCCAGTTGTCTGGCCGGCGTCGGGGTCAGGGATTCAGCACTTGATCTGGTAAGAGTGGAAGAGCTTGCAAGGGTGTCAGGACGAGATCCGATATCCCTCTTGGACGAGTTGGAGAGGATGCCGGTCGCTACAACCGGTGCCGTTTCAGAGGTGACAGGACGGGTAATGGCTTTGGCTCGACTGCTTCTGGACAGAGATGCGGCCATGCCCGCATGCTGCTGTGAAAAACTGCTGGCAATTGTCAGTGAACTTTCAAAGATCGATGACCTTCCTGCACTTAGCCAGACCCTGCTGGACAAGAGTGCAGAGCTGGTTTCTGCAGAATCAGGTTCGCTTATGCTTCTGGAGCGCGGGAGTGAAATTCTGTCCATAGCGGTTGCACGCGGAATGCATCCAGGTTTGAGCCGCGCACTTTCACTCTCCATGGGGCAGGGGATTGCCGGCCAGGTGGCACGTAAAGGCCGGCCGGTTCTGGTTGTCGACATCGGCAGCGACGCGCGCTTCACCGTCGGGCGCAGACCCCGATTCAAGACAGGCTCCTTTGTATCTATACCTATCCTTAGCAACGGGGAGACCCTGGGGGTTCTCAATCTTGCCGACCGGGTCGATCATCTTTCGTTCAGCACAAACGATCTTGATATCCTGACTCAGCTGGTCACTCATGCAGCACCTCTTATCCGTAGGGCAAGGGCGAACGAGGCTATCCGCACGACGGAGATAGTTGCCGTGACAGACCCTCTTACAGGGCTTTACGGCAGGCGTTTTCTGGAGCGGAGAGCAGAAGAGGAGCTTTCGCGCAGCGTCCGTTTTGGTCTGGCGATGAGTATGCTGCTGATCGACCTCGACGACCTTGCACTCTACAATGGTCTCTGTGGCCGGCAGGCCGGTGATGCTGCGTTGCGGGCGCTTGCAATGATCCTCTGCAGATCGGTGAGGCAGATGGATGTCGTGACTCGATTTAATGGGGGGGTCTTCTGCGCCCTCCTTCCGCAGACCGCGAATACGGACTCCATGTACGTTGCTGAGAGAATCCGTTACGGGATCGAGCACGAGCTCTTTAAAGGCGAGGATGAGCTGCCGCTGGGCCGCCTAACTGTCAGCATAGGGATTTCATCCTTCCCTGAAAACGGTACGACCTTCAATGACCTTATCCTGGCTGCCGAGGTTGCACTCAGCCAGGCAAAGGAAGAGGGACGAAACCGCATTGTCGGCAGCACCAACTTTCATCAGGGGAAATGGTTCAGCGTTTCTCCTGTCCAATCTGCGCTCAGATCCCACTGAGATCCACGCAGGAATGAAACCAGAAAAGGAATTCTTATGACTGACATCCGCTTGCAAGGAACGCGCTCTGCCTACGACTATCAACTGCTTATCAAGCAGCTGCTGCTGGCCCCAATGGTTAGCTCGCCTGACCAGGAGATCGTCTATCGCGAGCTTCGCCGCTATACCTATCGCGAACTGCACGAGCGGATCTGTCGGCTTGCCAACGCTCTCACCTCGATGGGGGTGAAGCCAGGCGATACCGTGGCTGTTATGGACTGGGACAGTCACCGCTACCTGGAGTGTTTCTTTGCCGTGCCGATGATCGGAGCAGTCCTTCATACCATCAACGTCCGTCTTTCACCGGAGCAGATCCTCTATACCATTGATCATGCTGAGGACGACCTTCTGCTGGTAAACAGCGATTTCCTTCCGATACTAGAACAGATCAGGGGGAGGATCGATACGGTCAGGGGCTATGTACTGCTGAATGACGAGCCCACCCTTCCCGCAACCCATCTAACCTTTGCCGGCGAATACGAAGAGCTGCTGGCAGCTGCATCGACCTTCTTTGACTTTCCTGATTTTGATGAGAATGCGCGTGCTACTACCTTTTACACAACAGGAACAACCGGTCTCCCGAAAGGGGTGTTTTTCAGCCATCGCCAACTGGTGCTGCACACCTTAGGCGTCATCTCAACCCTTGGTACACCCCTTTCCCAGGGCCGCTTGCATCGCGAAGACGTCTATATGCCGATAACGCCGATGTTCCATGTCCATGCCTGGGGACTTCCCTATGTTGCCACCACCATGGGGCTGAAGCAGGTCTATCCCGGCCGCTATGTACCAGACCATCTGGTTGAGCTGATCGCCGCTGAAAAGGTCACCTTTTCACACTGCGTACCGACCATTCTTCATATGCTCCTCAAAACCCCGTCAAGTCGCAAAATTGATTTTACGGGCTGGAAGGTCATTATCGGCGGAGCCAGCATGTCCAAGGCGCTCTGTTTGGATGCGATGCAGCGGGGTATCGATCTCTTTACCGGCTACGGAATGTCGGAAACCTGCCCTATTCTTACCTTTTCCCATCTGCGCCCTGAGATGCTTGAGCTGGAGAAAGCAGAGGAGGCAGAGATCCGTTGCAAGACCGGTCAGCCTCTGCCGCTTGTAGACCTCAGGCTGGTGGACTCGGAGATGCACGATCTGCCGAGGGATGGGAGAAGCAGCGGAGAGATCGTGGTCCGTGCCCCCTGGCTTACCCAGGGATACCTGAAGGACCACAGGACATCGGAAAAGCTGTGGGAAGGGGGCTGGCTCCACACGAACGATGTGGCAACCATCGATCCGCTCGGCTATGTCAAGATTACCGACCGGACCAAGGATGTGATCAAGATTGGCGGTGAATGGGTTTCTTCGCTGGAGTTGGAGGATATCCTGGCTCACCATGCCTCTGTCAGCGAGGTTGCGGTTATCGGGCAGCCGGATGAGCGTTGGGGCGAACGCCCACTTGCGCTTGTAGTCCTGAAGGGTGAATCCCAGGGGAAGGTGTCGGAAAAGACCCTTCAGCAACATGTTAAAGCGTATGCCGAAAAAGGGATCATCTCCAAGCAGGTGGTGCTGTTGAAGGTCCGTTTCGTTGATGCAATCGATAAGACCAGTGTAGGAAAGGTCAGCAAGGTGACACTGCGGGAGAAGTACCTGCCACAGAACGAATAATCTGGATTCGGCAGTTTAAGGAGACCTCATTGCTCCGGTTCTCCTTCAGCTGTGTCTCCAGGGCTCATTACGCTACAGCCGGAAACTCCCCCTATGGGTTCAGGCAATCCGGCTGCCGTCTGTCTATTGCGCCTGGCACTGCAACGCTTCTTTGAAAGTCGCTCTCGCCGAAACCCTTAGGCTGGCGTCTAGGATAATCCTTAACGAATACCCCGTTTTTTCCGCAGACTTTCAGCAAACCGCATCTCTTCCCCAGCCTTTTCTTTCATCCCCTGAAGTTCATAAACCCTGGCCAGGTTTTCGTGATAACTTGCATTGTCTGCTGAAAGGCCGATGGCCATGGCAAGCTCGACAGCGGCCCCCTCCAGGTCGCCTGCTGCGGCAAGGGCAGCACCGAGGTTGTTACGGGCGTCTGCAAGATTCGGCATGAGCTTCAGAGCATCTCTGTAGGCGCCTATGGCTTCGGGCAACCGACCTTGGGCCGCAAGGAGCACCCCCAGGCTGTTGTGAGCTTCGGCAAGCGAGGGCTCCAGGCGGAGAGCTGTCTCGTAGTGGGTTTTAGCTTCTGCAGTGTCTCCCCTGCTTGCTCGAAGAACACCCAGATTGTAGCGGGCCTTTGCATGCTGGGGGTCAATAGCCAGTGCTGCCTTGAACTCTTCTTCGGCTGCATCGACCACTCCCCGGTTACTCAGCACCGTTCCGAGATTGTAGTGTGGACGGGCTTTACCCGGCGCCTTTGCCACGGCATCGCTCCAGAGCAGGATTTCGTCACTCCATACCAGATTACGCTTCCAGGTTGTCAGTGCAAGCAGGGTAATAATGATGCCGGAAGTGATGGCTATGCTTCTCGCCGATACCCGTCTGGCGAGCAGCGACAAAAAACCTGCGGCAGCAATTGCCGCACCTGCGGATGGCAGGTAGAGTCGATGTTCGTTGATCAGGTCATCCAGCGGGACAAAGGACTCAACTGACAGAGCAAGCAGGAACCAGAAGATACCAAAGGCGGTCAGGCGTGCTCCAAGATTTGCTGTCTGGCGATACAGGCAACAGGCAAGGAGGGTCAGCGCAAGCAACAGGATTAACCCGCCTGCGGCCTGAGGTTCTGCAAGAGAGCGGACCAGGGGGTAGTCGTAATCCAGTGTCTGATTGACCGGGACCAGCATAAGCCGGAGATATGTAGCGAAGACTGCTGGCTGGGTTGTAAGATAGTCGCTCTGCGAAATGCCTGTCTGTAAGGGGGGGATCCATCGGTGCGTTACCTGTTGTGGTGCGTGGCTGTTGCCAAACAAAATGAGGAGCGGGATGATTGCCAGCAGGGCAAAGAATGGGCCGAGCCGGGTAATGCGCCGCCGCATGCCGCTGAAAAAAAAGCACTCCAGCAGCCCCACCGCAATGGGGAGGGTAAAGGCGATCTCCTTGCTGAGCATTGCACAGATGGCGCACAGTATGGCGCTGGCGTACCAGGCCGGGGATACAGCATCGTCAGCCTGTCCGGTGCGTGACCTGAGGTAACAGGTGAGCGCCAGCAGGTAAAATAGCGTTGCGATTACCGTGAACCGTTGGGTTATGTAGGTGACTGCCTGTGTCTGTATCGGGTGCGCGACGAAGAGCAGAGCTGCAATCAGGCTGAGGTGGGGTGATCCGCCTACGGATGGGGATGCGGCCAGGTAGGGAGTTCGGAGCAGCATACGGCAGAAGGCATAGAGGGCAAGGGTCGACGATAGGTGCAGTAAGAGGTTGACGATGTGATACCCTTCGGTTGCGAGTCCGCCAATTTTAAAATTGACGGCAAGAGAAAGATAGCCGAGGAATCGCCGTGGAAATGCCAGAAAAACCGACGGGTCGGTGAAGAATCTGTCCAGTTCGCGAATGAGAGAGTTGTTGACGATGGATGGCAGGTCGTCAAACACAAAGGGGCCATGGAAGCTGTTGGACCAGGCGAGGAAGCCTACGCCGAGGATGATAAGGATATGAAGAGGGGTAGGATCGGGTTCGTCCAGAAGGCAATCAGGGGGTCTTTTCATCGTCGGGCCGGCAATGAAAGGGCGGGACCGAGTGCAAGAGTCCCGCCTTCAGAGATCACTAAGCTAGTACCTTGATGGAATTGATGAATACCGGCTCCACGGGGACATCGCTGTGGCCCCCTTTTGATCCGGTCTTGACCGTTTTGATGGCATCCACCACCTCCATCCCTTCGACCACTTGAGCGAAGACGGCGTAGCCGAAATCTTCAGCCCGCTTCCCTTTGTAGTCAAGGAATGCATTGTCTGCAACGTTGATGAAGAACTGGGAGGTTGCGCTGTCCACCACGCTGGTCCTTGCCATGGCAAGGGTGCCCCGGCTGTTTTTCAGCCCGTTGTTGGCTTCGTTCTTGATGGCGAACTTTGTTTTCTTGGGCTGGAGGTTCTCGTCGAGCCCTCCCCCCTGGATCATGAAGGTTGGTATCACCCGGTGGAAGGTGAGGCCGACGTAGTAGCCGTCAGTGACGTAGGAGAGGAAGTTGCGGACTGAGATCGGTGCCTTTTCGCTGAAAAGTTCGATGGTGACGTTCCCCATGGATGTCTCCATCAGGACACGGGGGTTTGTGGATTCGGTCATGTTTCTACTCCTTGGGTATGTTTTCCCAATTTCTATCACAAAATCACTTTTGGGAGAACCCTTTTCTCTTTGACAGGGTCAAGCGATGGCTTCTCGCGTTGTCAGTGGTGGGAGGAGATGCAACTTGACTTGATGGGGAATTTGAGATAATAAAAGTTGATGTAGATTCAAGCCGGTGTAACTCAGTTGGTAGAGTAGCTGATTCGTAATCAGCAAGTCAGCGGTTCGAATCCGCTCATCGGCTCCAGTACCATCAGGTAATTATAGCTGTAACGCTTTGGAGTTAAGTATAACCTGTCGGGAAATGCTTAACTCCAAACAACTGTAAAGTTTTACGACACTCAGTAAGAATACGAAAGGGCATCCGAAAGTGGAGGCCCTTTTTGGTACCGTCAATGCAGCCAATGTGTTGCACGCCACCCTTGCTCTGCCGATGTCTGCATACGCGATTCAAGTGACTAAATTACTTAAGCTCCTCCGTCATCTCCTGCCATTGTATCGGTATGGCCGATATGTGTAAACTTACGGTTTCCGATCAATGCGCTCACTCCGATAAATACCCCCATGAGCCCCATTGCAAACATACATACTACATACCAGTACAATTCCCAGTTGATCAGTTCTAGCATGACCACCACCACCTTTCTCTATGCTTTCAATATACACCTACTGAAACAGTGGTGTATATACAAAAAGCTGCCCCCAATCCACCACGAGCGGCCGCTTGTGTGGTATCTGTTGCCAACAAACCACCGTTTTCAGGTTGTCATGCAATCAGCCATACCATTGCACTCAAAGCGATTTGAGGACGATGCCCCGAGCGAGCAAGTGTAATGGGCTGTCGGTTTTCTTTACATGTCCGATTTCAGTAATAGCAGGGATTGTAACCTCAATGCGCATATTACAACCCTGTAATAATAGGGTTTTGTAATAAATGCCCCCTTGGCTTGACGATGTTTCATTAAAGATTGCATTAACTAAGCTGTCGAATAAATTTACATGAATGAATTTCACGGCACATTAAACTCTGTATCTAGCGTATATTGCGATTGTATTGCTAGTGGCACGCAATTTGAATCAACATCATAAATAAATATTTCTGGAGGTCTACAAATGAAAACGTCGAAAATTTTTGCTCTAGTAGTAGGCATTGCCCTCTCTTTCGGGAGTATGGCATATGCGGTAACGGATGTGCGGGATTTCAGCAATCAAACACCAGGCACCTACTTCCTGGACAATGCCGCAAATTGGAATCAGGCTCCATATTACCGATGGTACAATGAAGATTGGGGATGGACTCATAATGGTATTTCAAGCGCATTCACCACAGCAACACTGAACATCGGTGCCTGGGACATAGACTCTCCAAGCGAAGTTGACAACATATATGCTAAAGAGAGTGGTAACTGGATCCTTCTCGGAAGCATGACAGGGCAAAACAATGAATGGTCGTACTCTACCTTTACCCTTGGCTCAGAGTTTTTTGATGAAATCGCTGCCGGATTGGAAGTAAAGATTGATATCGATGCTATGAACACTTCTAATTACTGGGCTGTATGTTTGACTAAATCAGTTATTTCAACAGACGGTTCCGAATTGCCTCCAATAACTCCGGGCAACCCTGTTCCTGAGCCCTCAACCATGCTTCTCCTCGGTGGTGGCCTTGCGGGTCTTGCATTCTGGAGAAAAAAATCAGCCAAGAAGTAAGGTTCCGACACCACTGGCAACTTTCTCAACATTCCACCTGAACACAAAAGGGCTTCCATAATTGGAAGCCCTTTTTTCAGATTGTGCTCATCTCCAGACAGAACGATACAATGAGGCCGGCGCTTATTCCGGCGGACTCTTTGTGCAAGCAGCTGAAAACCAGCTAACGAGGGTTGCGTCGAATACTGTATCAGTTATCTCCGCGTCCTTCCCTGTTATGCCTGCGTTCATCCTTATCGCGGCGTTTCTCCTCCTTTATCTCACGTTTCTCTTCTTTGCGGTGCTCTTTTCGACCTTCCCTCTCTGCCCGGAAGTGTTTGCCCCTGTACATGTCCCGCTCGCGCTCGTATGTGACGTACTCATGATCACGGTAATAATGGACCCTGTCTAGCTTATGCTTGCGAAGTCCCGGTGGAAGGTGCCTGTACTGAACCGATCTCCATGGGCCGCGATGATTTTGCCCCCTGTACCACTGGCCGTCTCTCACCATATAATACTGGTTACTGATATAGAAAAGGTCATAGGGGACACCTACGGCAACATAGAAGCCGAGTTGTTGAGGATAGATAAAGTCAATGTCTTCCTCTATGATGATATCTACTGGTGGAGGTGGGGCCTGTTCCCGCACTATCACCCGTGGAGGGGGAGGTGTGCCGATGTTTACGTTCAGGTCGACGCCGACGTTGCCGGCAAAGGCCGTTGCGGCGCCTAACAACAAAGTGGCTAATATGGATGAAAGCTGATTCTGCATGGTTACCTCCTCGAAGCTCTGTTTGTTGCTCTGATGGACCCATTATAATTGGAGATGTAGCTTCCCAGCTCTAATTCTAACACCATTAGCAGTCGCTGCAAGAGATGATGGCATGGAAGTTGTTGTTGCTCCGTTGACGCGGCATTGGAAATAGGCGATACTGACATGACAGTGATAATTAATGATGTCGAGCAGGGGAGAACAATTGTAGATGGTGAATTATGAAGAGTGATTTCCCCAAAATCTCCATCGTCACTCCCTCATTCAACCAGGGGAGGTTTATCGAGAAGACGATCCTATCGGTAATCGAGCAGGATTACCCGAATCTTGAGTATATCATCATCGATGGCGGGAGCACTGACGAGTCGGTGGAGATTATCAAGAAGTATGAGAAGCATCTGGCCTACTGGGTGAGCGAGCCGGACCGGGGGCAGAGCCATGCGATCAACAAGGGGTTTGAGAGGGCAACCGGGGAGATCTGTGGGTGGCTGAATTCGGATGATTACTATAATGCTGCTATCTTTGAATCAATTGTTGACTTCTTTATTACGAACCCTGACAAAAACATTGTAATGGGTGATTGTAATCTTGTGAGAGAAGATGGTGAACTCTTCGATTGTGTGATCAACGACGAACGTGGTTTTGATGAGTTACGACGTTACTGGGTAGAGAAATCGATTCCAACACAACCTGCTATTTTTTTCAGAGGAAAGCTGCTTGAAGAGTACGGGTATCTGGATGAATCATTGAATTATGCAATGGATTATGATTTGTGGCTGCGCTTCGGCCCAAAAAACAGATTTTACCATTTGCCTATAGTGATCGCTAACTATCGTTTCCATTCCGAAGCGAAAGGCGGCGATTACGATCTAGCTAAATTCGAGCCAGAATGGAAAGCGGTATTCAGCCGCTATCTCACCAATGATATTTCATGTCAGGTACTTGAATTAGAACGACAACTGGCAGAGCGTGATAAAGAGCATTATAAAATAATGCAGCGACTGGCCGAGTGTGAGCGGAATCTAAACTTAAAAACCAGCGAGGCTGCGGAAAAAGACAGGAATATCAAGGAAATATATTCTTCTGTAAGCTGGAAGATAACCGCACCTTTAAGAAAAATACCGGTTGGTGCGTATGAACCGCTACTTAAATCCTACGTAAGCGCAAAAAAACGTTTTTTCAGTAAACGTGTTACTAATACTCTCTGGCCAGAAGGTTTGCCTCTTGTCAGCGTAGTTATTCCCTGTTTTAACTACGGCAAGTATGTTGAGGAAGCTATCGATTCTGTGCTTGGGCAGACTTTTACCAATTTTGAAATAATTGTAATTGACGGTGGGTCTACTGACACACATACCATAACTAAACTAAAATCTCTCAAGAAAGAAAAAACCACCATATTGTATCGAGAAGGTCGACACCTGGTAGGCGATAATCGTAATTTCGGGATCGAAAAGGCTCGTGGCAAATACATATGCTGTCTTGACGCCGACGATATGCTTAAACCTACTTATCTGGAAAAAGCGCTTTTCATGGCAGAAACTTTGAATTTTGATATTGTCTACCCTTCTGCCCAATTTTTTGGCAATGGAAATAAAGTATGGACGGTAAACGATGTTACTTTCTTAACCTGTGCTGAAGGTGACAATATTTCCACTGTTGCGCTTTTTAAAAAAGAGGCATGGAGTGCGGTTAAGGGCTATAAGGATTGGGGATTGGGTGATGAATATGTTTATGAGGACTGGGAGTTCTGGGTTCGTATGCTTGGAAACGGATACAGAGCTAAGAGATTGATTGAGCCTCTCATGCTGTATCGCATTCATGGTAGTGGACTTACTGCTAATACACGTAAATCAATAGAAGAGCAAAAGGATATAATCAGAAAAGAGAACGAGAAACTCTTTACTGTTAGCAATATTGTAAAAGTGAACAAGATAAACAGAATAAATTATCAGGTTGAAGAACCATTTATTAACCTTGAACAGGAAAGTTGTAAGAATGTTCTGTTTGCGTTGCCATTTATGATTGTTGGTGGCCAAGATACTGTATTACTTCAACTCGCACACTGTCTAATAGAGAACGGATATCGTATTTCATGTATCACCACGTTACCGGTTGATGGAAATTTGGGGAGAGAAACCTCTGATAAATACGAGGAAATAACAAAAGAGATTTATCATTTATATAAATTTTTAGAGAACCATGAGGAATGGAAAGAGTTTATTTTTTATCTGATAGAAGCAAAAAAAATTGGCATTATTTATTTAGTTGGGTGCGAATACCTTTATCATCTGCTCCCGGAAATAAAGATGAAATACCCGAATCTCAAAGTTGTTGATCAGCTTTACAATACAGTTGGCCATGTTGCAAATAATCGCAACTATTCTAGATACATTGACATGAATATTGTTGAAAATGAGGAGGTGCTGGATTTTCTCATTGCTGATCATCATGAAAATGAAAATAAAGTACAACAGATTCACAATGGGGTGGATTTACAAATATTTTCCAGACAGGCTACTGTAATCGCTTCAGAAATATATGATAAATATGCAATCCCTAGGAATAAATTTATTGTGTCGTTTATCGGCAGATTTTCAGAAGAAAAGGGTCCTGACAGATTTGTGGAGATTGCATGCGGTTTAAGGAACAAAGACAACTTATATTTTGTAATGGGAGGATCTGGGGTCATGCTTGCACAAACTGCAGACCTCGTAACCTCACATAAGTTAACTAAGAAAGTTCTTTTAGCCGGCGTAATTGATACCAGAGAGATTTTACAAATTTCAGATGTGGTTATAGTGCCATCCAGAATCGATGGAAGACCTAACATTATTTTGGAAAGTTTTGCCATGGGTGTGCCAGTCATAGCATCTCGTGTAGGTGGAATACCAATGATAATAAGTGATGGTTATAACGGTTTTCTCTGTGATGATACTCAACATTTTATAGAAAAAATTAGATTGCTTGCAGAAGATAACGTATTGAAAGAGCAGATGGGTAATAATGCGCTCATATATGCAATAGATCATTTAGATATCACTAAAACTATGAATGAGTATTTGTCAGTATTTGTTAAGTTAATTGATAGTTAGGTAATGATTGTTTTTCACTCCCTATTTATAATCCATTTCTTCTAACGAGGATTTAAATTTGATTCAAAACTGGCTTGGTCAACAAATTAATTTGATTGCCTCCCAATGGGCTGGGGCAATTAAACGACACTATCCAGAATCTTTACCTTACTGGACAGATGTAGATCTCCATATGGAATTGCTCAGCTGGCATTTTTTGCCTGCACTTCAGAGCTTAAAATGGGCAGAATATACAGCTAAGCCGGGGCTAAAGGTGCTTGACCTTGGTGCGGGGACTAGCTGGTTGAGCGTTTTTTTGTCTTCTTTCCCGAATGTTGAACATATCGATACGCTTGACTCTGATCGCAATAATTTGGAGGTAATGCTACCTCAAATCATAGATCGATGGGGGGGCGGATGGGACAAAAATTAACCCGATTACTGGGCTGTTTCACCCTTATTAGTGCCTGATGGGGCATACGGTTTGATTGTAGCGAGTTCCTCTATCCACCATTCGCCTGACCTGTTTGGGCTCATGCGTGAACTTCGTCGAGTAATCAAGCCTGATGGCAGGATTATTTTGCTCAACGAGCAGCCTCGTACCTTTGATAGCTACACAAATTATATGCTGTATCTGTTTTGCCAGATGTCATCCGAATCAAAAACAAGTCAATTACCGAATATGAGGAAACCATGTCAGCCGCAGGTATTCTGTGTGATCGTAAGCTTGGAGATAACGCATACGCTACTTATCAGTATCCTGCGGCGATTAGAGCTGCCGGTTTGGGCTTCACTGTCGTTAATACTGGTTTAAAAATATACGAAATGCCGCTAGTTCACTTTGTTTGTTGGCCTCAGCAAGAACAGCAAGCAGGAGATAATCGGGTGGATACAGATTTGCTTGGTGTATCTACTCAAGCCCGTGTTGAACTGGTGATCAAGATCTTTACTGGAATAACAAAGATAACACAACAAACATCTAAACTTCATAAACTATGCATTAAAATAATGGATCAATTTAAGCGCTAGAAGAGAAGCAATGAAGCAGATACTTATAGTTGGTGGCGGCTTCTTCGGGATGTTTCTGGCCGAACACTTCTCACTCAAAGGATGTGCTGTTCGACTAATTGAAAAAGAGTCGCAGTTCATGTCAAGAGCTTCTTATGCCAATCAGGCAAGAGTTCACAATGGTTATCACTATCCTCGCAGTGTCTTGACTGCATTACGATCCAGGCTCTCATTTCCACGTTTTGTAAGTGAGTTCAAGGAGTGTATCGATTCAGGATTTGAAAAATATTACCTTATTGGCAATCCTTTGGGCAAAGTTACCGCACAGCAGTTCTTGAAATTTTGTGAACGGATTGGTGCGCCATGTGAATTGGCAACTCACAAGATTTCAGCTCTTACCAACCCAGCCTTGATAGAGGCATGCTTTTCTGTTGTGGAGTATGCTTTCGACGCAACAAAACTCAGAGATATGATGATAGAACGCCTTGATGCTACAACTGTTAACTGTGACCTATGCACGTCAGTGGAAACTGTAAAGCAAAAGGGAGAGGGGCTGCTGGTCGAGTTACTCCATGGTGAAAATACTGATTTGGAAACAATGTACGCTGATCATGTTTTTAATTGCACTTATTCACAGATCAATTATGTTAACGCAAATTCTGGGATCCAATTGGTGCCACTCAAGCATGAAATGACTGAAATGTGCTTGGTTGAAGTCCCCGATCAGCTGAAATTGTATGGTATTACTGTAATGTGCGGACCTTTCTTCTCGGTCATGCCGTTTCCTTCTGCCGGGGTGCATTCCTTCAGCCATGTACGGTATACCCCTCATTATGATTGGAGTGACAACAACGAAAATGCTTATGAAGATGCACATACCAAGTTTCTCACAGCACAACGTAATAGTGCGTGGCGATATATGCAAAAAGACGCAGTGAGATATATGCCTATCCTCTCAGAATGCAAGTACGATAGATCGTTATGGGAGGTAAAAACCGTGTTACCGCGCAGCGAGTCTGACGATTCTCGACCTATACTCTTCCTCCCTCACCATGGCCTTAAAGGGTTCCATTGTGTAATGGGTGGCAAGATAGACAATGTGTATGATGCTGTAGAAGCCATCAAGTCTCAGATTTCAATCAACTGATTGATGGGGAACTATTTTGAAAAATGATTCATTTGTTTCGGTTGTTCTGATCCTGCAAGATCAATCATTAATTAATTATGAGAGTTACTTGCAACGTATTCAATGCGACCTTGACGCGCATTACACCGACTATGAGGTCGTTGTTGTAAGTCAAGGCTTTAATGTCACTTTTACTTCTCTTGAAGACAATATTTTGAAAAGCATTCCGAGCTTGCGTTACATTCAGTTAGCAGCTCGTGTAGATTCGGATGTCGCATGGGCCGCAGGTTTAGAGAATGCTATTGGCGATTTTGTCGTAATGTTTGACCCTTTTCAAGATCCGCTGGAAGCCATTTCTGAAACTGTTACACTCTGCAAATCAGGATTTGACGTGGTGGTGGGTGTGTCACCTCAGTCACGCACTCTTGCTTACTGGCTGTTTCGCTCGATGTCTGAACGAATTTTGAAAATTGTTGATTATTCATTACCGCGTAATGCGACAAGTTTCAGATGCTTAAGCCGCCGTGCAGTCAATTCAGTTACCCGCACTGGTCGTTTCCATCATCAATTGTCCATGAGGATACAAAAAACCGGTTATCCTCAAACCGCATATGATTATAAACAATTAGCCTCTTCAAGAAAGGTTACTCGTTCTTTTCTTTCGGGCTTCAGAGATTTGATTCGTTTGATTGTATTCAACTCATCCAAACCATTACGATGGATGTCGTTTATTGGACTTCTTGGTAGCTTTTCTGCTTTTATATTCGCCGCCTATAGCCTCTTGGTGCATCTGGTGAAGGGGCACGTTGTCGAGGGATGGACCACTACGATACTATTCATGTCGTCACTCTTTATGATGCAATTCGTAATGATGGCTTTTTTTGGCGAATATCTTGGTCGTTTACTAGATGATCGGAGCGATCAATCAGATTACTCTGTAATGTTTGAGAAAAATAGCACGGTGATGGTCAATCAAGATCGAGTGAATGTTTTTGATAGTTCACTAAGTACAGAAGAAAACAGAGTGCAAACGGGAAGAGACCGTTAATGTCATTAAAACGCTTATTAAATTCAAATACTTTATCTTGCCATTAGTGTGTTGGAGCCAGATAAATGCCAATTTTATCTTATAAAAATACTAAACAAATGCTTATCACACTAATCACAATATTTTTTGCTTTCGCTTGTTATCAACATAATTTCTTGAGTTTTGCTGACAATAATACTTTTATAGGGTTTCAAAATGATTCTGAAGCTTTAGTTCTTGGTGGGATTGTTGCGGACGATTTTGCTCTAGACAAAAAAGGTTTTAATATTGGTTTTATTGGCAAATCTGGAGTCTTTAAATATCCAGATAACGTACTAGACTCATACGCATTATTTTCAGAAATAAGTGCCAGGGCAAATCCCTCTTTCGTTCCATACCAATCACAGTATGGTATACAGGGCATAGTTTTTTCTAAATTGCATAACTTATATGGGTTCAATAGCTTGTATTCGTTGCAAAGCGTCAACTCATTTCTCCTCGCACTGGTAGTAACGGCCTTGTTCTTATTGTATCGATCAATTTATGATAATCGCTTTGCTGTTATATTTTTAATAACAATGATAAGCTCGCCTTGGATTGTATGTTTCGCTAGAAACCTATATTGGGTACCTTTCTTATGGTTTATGCCAGCATTGTTGGCTGCTTTATTATATAAGAGTAAATCTGCGATGCTTCGCACACTACTTCTATTTGGCATTTCATTTTCTGTTTTCATTAAAAGCCTCGCTGGATACGAATACCTTTCATCCATTACTTTGTTTACTTGTTCTGTTTTCATAGTGGCTCCATTTTTCAGAGATTCTGAACGTAATTTACCAGGCAATATCAGAATGTTTTGTTATGTTTTTATAGCCTGTATTATTGGATTTGCTTCTGCATTTATGATTCATTCAGGGATGAGAGCGGACTCTGTGATCACTGGTGTAAAAAACATTATTGAAATTGATGTTAAACGACGAACTTATGGGAATCCTGTCCTTTTTGATCAAGCCATAAAAGCATCGCTAGAAAGCTCTGCATTGAGCGTAGTAATAACATATGTAACGGTCTGGAAAACTCCATTATTAGCCTGGCTCACTGGTAAATTATTTATGTTTATGATAAGCTTAGCTATAATAGGTATATTTTATAATTATTATAATAACAAAGTAACAATGCAAAGAGAAGTTGTAATAATAACATATTTCTTTATTGTTTCAGTTTCATGGTATGTAATAGTAAAAGGACACTCTTACATACACACTCACATTAATTATGTGCTTTGGTATTTCGGCTTTGTTCAGGGTCTTATTTATGTTTCAATTAATACTATAATTGTTATGGGTCATGATTTAATCAAGTGGGTAAAGGCTCTCAATTTAAAGGATTAATAGCATATGAAAAATGCACTGATAGGTTTTTCAGGTTTTGTCGGTAGTACACTTCTTAAACAACAGTCTTTCGAGGCTTGTTACCGCTCAACCAATATTGGCGAAATTGATGGCCAAACGTTTGAAACTGTTGTCTGCTCTGCAGCCCCTGCCCAGAAATGGATTGCCAATCGTGAACCTGAAGCTGATCGTCAAAACATAGAAGGATTAATTGAGCACCTCCGGACGATTGTGTCCAATAGCTTCGTTCTGATAAGCACCGTTGACGTCTTCAAGAGCCCCATCGGGGCTAACGAAGACACTCCAGTCGATGAGGTAGGTTTGCATCCCTACGGAATACACCGACGCCAGCTTGAGAAATTTGTAGAGGCCCATTTCTCCAGGCATCTCATCGTCCGATTGCCCGGGCTCGTTGGTCCCGGTTTACGGAAAAATGTCATTTTCGACTTCCTCAACAATAACAACCTGCATGCCATAGATTACCGTGGAGTGTTTCAATTCTACCCGATGGTAAATCTCTGGTACGATATCCAAATTGCTCTCAAGTCTGACTTAAAACTCGTCCACCTTACGGCTGAACCAATAAGTGTTAAGGAAGTATCGGAAGCCGGGTTTGGCAAACAATTCAGCCATACACTTGACACCCCTCCTGCTGTTTACGATTTTCAATCGAAGCATGCGAAACTGTTTGGTAGGCAAGGGCTTTATCAATACAGTCGGCGTGAAACGATACAAGCTGTCCGTGCCTATGCTCAATCTGAGCCCGTCAGTATTAAAAGCGAAGTCGGAGCTGTTGGATGAGAATTGCTATTTCCAATCTTGCCTGGGATGTTTCAGACGATGAACTAGTCGCGACGCTGCTCCAGAAATATTCGATTGACGCGATCGACATCGCACCAGGTAAATATTTCCCTGACCTAAAGAATGCCAGTGACGCTGAAATTGCCCTAGTCCGGGATTGGTGGGCAAACAGGGGAATTTCTCTGACCGGGATGCAGGCGCTTCTATTTGGAACCAGTGGCTTGAACATGTTTGGACCCCCAGAGATCCAAGCTTCAATGTTGACTCATTTTGATGCTCTTTGCCGGATAGGCAAAGGTCTGGGAGCAACCAGACTTGTGTTCGGTTCCCCCAAAAATCGTGATCGCTCTTTGCTTGCGGATGAAGATACACTAGCAATGGCGATATCGTTTTTTCAACGTCTGGGAGAAATCGCTTGCCGGTATGGCACGGTAATATGCCTGGAGCCGAATCCGCCATGTTATGGCTCCAACTTCATGACCAACAGTGATGAAACTGCCAGGATCGTTACTGAAGTTGCACATACAGCAATCAGGATGCAACTTGATACCGGTGCTCTGGCTATCAATGGCGAAGACCCTGCCCGTGTCGTCAAAGAATTTACTGCATTAATCGGGCACGTTCATGCAAGCGAACCGGATTTGATTACGTTGGGCGATGGGAAAACTGACCATGCCAAAGTGGCATCTGCATTAAGAGCATATCTGCCTGATCAAATTGTTTCGATTGAAATGCTGTCGGCCAAAAACGAACCTAACCTCGCAGCAATTGAGCGAGCAATTATAGTAGCGATTAGCCATTATCGTCTATAAACCAAAAGGTACACCATGATGACCTCCGATATTTCAGCTGAAGCTCGCACTTCTTGGCAGGTTCCTTCATTTGAAACCACACTATGGCTTGGGTCAAAACACCCTTACTGCGTTCTTATTCCGGTCATTAACGAAGGAGATCGGATTCGCAACCTTCTCGACAGAATGGCAGTCCTCAAAATCGAAAATATTGCAGATATTATAATTGTGGATGGTGGCAGTACTGATGGTTCTCTGGATTTGAATGCACTTAAAGACAAGGGTATTAGAGGTCTGCTTGTAAAAACCGGTCCAGGCAAACTCGGTGCACAACTGAGATGTGGCTATGCCTTTGCTCTGGATAACGAATACTTAGGAATCATCACCATTGACGGCAATGACAAGGATGACCCAGAGGCGATTCCACGCTTTATCGATGCGCTTAAGACTGGAGTTGATTTTGTTCAGGCATCCCGTTATGTAAGCGGTGGGGTAGCAGAAAACACACCGGCTTCGAGAGATTTTGCTATTCGCCGGATTCATGCACCACTTTTGACACTCTTTTCCGGATTCCATTGGACCGATACGACACAAGGATTTCGAGCATACAGCCGAAAGATGTTGTTAGACCCGAATGTTGAACCTTTCAGAGATATTTTTTCAATTTACGAACTGCTGCCATATCTTTCGTATCGTGGACCGAAACTAGGCTATCGCTGCATCGAATTACCGGCGATACGGAGATATCCGGCATTTGGCAAGGTCCCGACAAAAATTAGCAGTTTCAAGGGTAATTTTTCAGTTTTCACGGCTCTTGTGAAAGCTTGTTTGGGCTTTTATAATCCGAGGTATCGATAGTAGATTATTTCAAGAGGCAAATGAATGAAGTGGGCAATAATGTTGGGTTCCCCTGATATCAGCGGCGGAACCTATGTAATATTCGAACATTCGATACGGGCAAAGAGAAGCGGCATTGATGTTTCGATAATTACGGAGAATTACATTGACCCCAAGAGACTGTTCTGGCATCCCGAAGCCAATGAACTGGAATGGCTGACAATTGACGAGGTTAAAGAGAGAACATTTGATATTGCCATTGCAACCTGGTGGCGCACGGTGTATGACCTTTACAAGATTGACGCCCGGGTTTATGCATATTTTGTCCAGTCCATTGAATCAAGGTTTTACCATGAGCACGACCTTGTTCTCCGTAAACTGGTTGACTCAACGTATATGCTGCCGCTTACGATACTTACCGAAGCGAAGTGGATACAGGCTTACCTGGCGGAACATTATGACCTGAAATCACATCTTGTACCGAACGGGATACGTAAAGATATTTACCTGAAGGATACAAAAAGCTACGCAGAACGAATCCCCGGAAGGTTGAGGGTTCTCGTCGAAGGGGCTATGGATGTGCCGTTCAAGAATGTACAACGAACTCTTGAACTATGCAAAAAATCCGAAGCTGATGAGATCTGGCTGTTGACGTTATCTCCTGTTGAGAGTTATCCGGGAGTCAGCCGCATATTTTCCAATGTGTCGATTTACGAAACCCCGATGATCTATCGTTCATGTGATGTCATAGTCAAATTGAGTTATGTGGAAGGGATGTTCGGACCACCTCTGGAAATGTTTCACTGCGGAGGGACTGCTATTACCTACGATGTTTCAGGGTATGACGAGTATATCGTGCATGACTATAACGGACTGGTTGCAGCCAGAGACGATGAAGACAAGGTGATATCGTATATCAACCGGCTTAAGTGTGAACCCGAACTTCTGAAACGGTTGAAAGCAGGAGCAGTGGAAACGGCAGGGAAGTGGCCGGACTGGGCTGCTTCGGCACAGCGTTTTCGAGACGCGGTGGCTGTGATAACGAATGAGGATTCAGTGAAGCGGGAAGTCCTTGAGAAGAAATCAAAATTTTATTTCGAGTTCTATACGCTGGCTGTGGAGTCCATGGAGAGATACTCTCATCATCCGGTTTCGATACTTGTTAATGAGGTATATTCAAAAGTGCAGAAACTTTTCAAACGTAGATTCTAGCCGTCCTCCAATCCATTGCTGCATTCTTCCCGGAAAGAGTTGATGATCGATACGAATACACCAGCGAAGCCTGCCTACAAGCTGATTACCGTAGATGTCTGGGATACGCTGCTTCGGAGGCGTTGCCACCCGGAATCGGTCAAGCTGCATCTGTGCTGCTATTTGCTGAACCTTTACAGCAGGTTGCTGCCTGCTAGTTACAGAGATCAATGGAAACTGTTACAGGCCAGACAGCAGGCTGAAAAATCCCTTGCCGACCTGAGCCGCGAAAACGGATTCGATGACGAATATCAGCATCTCGACGTCTACCGGCGCTGGCTTGAACTGATCCAGTTTGACTTCAACGGTCTGGCTCCGGAACTGCGAGGAGAATTTTCTGCAATCCTGGAGCGGATTGAACTGGACCAGGAACATTATGTAACCTACCCCGACCCGATGATCAGAGAACTGCTAGACCGCTATGACGCATCCCGCATCCTTTTCCTGTCGGATTTCTACATGCCTGCCAGTCACCTTAAGCAGCTTTTGCTCGCCCATGGCCTGGACGAACTGGTCCCCGCTGGAGTCGTTTCGTGCGAGTTGATGCTGAACAAAAAAAGCGGGCGGCTTTTCAAACAAATTCATGATACCTACGAAATACGTCCCGAAGAACACCTGCACATCGGCGATAATCCGTGGGCTGATGTCGAGTCTCCCCGCAAACTGGGGATCGAGACTGTGCATTACATCCCGGAGCATTTGCATAAAAAGCGGACGGAAGTTGAAAAGGCGTTTCATGACCGTAAAGGGTTTTTGAGGGGGGCAATTCAAAAGCTGACCGAAGATACCCAGCAGACAGCGCAACCCGATGAACCCAAGGCAAACTTCTTTTACAATCTTGGGAAAAGGTCATCACTTCTCTTTTTCGCCTTTTCCCTCGATATCATGGAACGTGCGGCTGCAGGCAGGATCGAGAAGCTATTCTTTTTTACCCGTGAAGGAGAGTTTTTCCTCAATCTATATCAGCAGATTCAGAAGCAGGATACCCTTGGTTACCCCGTGCCGGAATCTCTTCTCCTTGAAGTCAGCCGGATCGCCACCTTTGCCGGTTCGCTACGGGAGTTCACCACTGCAGAGCTGATGCGCCTCTGGAATCTGTACAGCACGCAATCCCTGGCAGGCCTGTTTGCTTCTCTCGATATTGATGCAACTCCTTTTATCCCAATGCTAACATCACACGGCTTTGAACTTCAGGAACCAATACGCTATCCATGGCTTGACCAGAGGATTCAAAAGTTTTTTGCAGATGGAGAGTTTCAGGAGTCGATCAGGGCGGTTCTCCATGAAAAAAAACGGGTGCTCCTTTCCTATCTTGCGTCACAAGATCTCCCCGGAAACCATTCAACAGTCGGCATTGTAGATATCGGCTGGCGGGGCACCATACAGGATAACCTTGCATATCTGTTCCCTGATATTGAAATTCATGGGTTCTATTTTGCCCTGAACAGGTTTCTGAATATTCAGCCCCCTAATTGCACAAAGAGCGCGTTAGGACCGAATCTGAATGCTGGTGCCAGCCCCTGGGATTTTCTCCTAGATTCCATTTCACCGATGGAGATGCTGTGCAATTCACCGAGCGGTAGCGTACAAGGGTATTTTCTTGCCGATGAAGGAGTACAGGTATCAAAACGAATCGATCCATCCGAGAATCTGGTTCATGATGAATATGTCAGATATTTCCAGCAGGGGGTGATCGATTCAATGGCATACTGGGCGGATTTATCGCGAACCCACGCCTACGCGGCTGATGAATTGAAACCCTTGGCTCTCCGCATCTGGGGTGACCTGGTGGAGAAGCCTGATCCTGCCCTTGCCAGAGCATTTTTCGAATTGAACCACAATGAACTGTTCGGCGTCGGCACGTTTGTCGACAAGAGCCAGTTGCCGGGACTAGAGTCAGTCCTGCTGTATCCGGTGTCTGCCAGGCACAGGAAAATACTGGATAAATTCATCAGGGAGATGGGGTGGCCTGCCGGATTCTTTGCCAACCCTGATATTGGCGACCTGTATCGGACTGTCATGAAGGGGTTCATGGGGGCGTGCAAAATGAAGGCAACGGCATGCAGAAAGCTGGATAGCATCATAGATGCTCTCAAATCGTAGCCTGACAAACACCAGGCACTGAGTACGTATTCAGGAAAAATGAAAAACTGATGAAAATTTCCGCTGTCATATGCACATACAACCGGTGCGATTTATTGCCGGAAGCCATTCGGAGTTTGATGAATCAGACTCTTGACGAATCGTTGTACGAAATTCTCGTTGTTGACAATGCATCCACGGACACAACTAAAATTGTCTGTGATAACCATGCTAAGGTAAGTAATTTCAGATATATTTTTGAAGCCAGTCCGGGGTTATCTATTGCGCGCAATACGGCAGCAGAAGCTGTTTCAGCGGATTACATCGCGTATCTTGACGATGATGCAATAGCATCACCATGCTGGCTCGAAAGCATTGTGGATGCATTTGAAAGTGTATCTCCAAAGCCTGCAGCCGTGGGGGGCAGAGTAAGTCCGATCTGGGAAACAGTCAAGCCAGAGTGGTTTCCGGATGAAAAGCTTACTTACCTGACCATCCTGGATCACGGTTGCATGCCACGGTTTCTCTCGTATCCGGATATTCTGTTCGGCACCAATATGGCGTTCAACAGGGAGTTGCTACTTGCTTCAGGCGGTTTCAGGACAGATGCGGGGAGGGTTGGCACAAAACTCGTTTCCGGCGAAGAGATGGCGCTCTTTAAAGTTTTCAACGAGCGTTCATTGTTGCTGTACTATGTTCCTGAGGCAGAGGTCGGACACCTTGTCCCGAAAGAGCGGCTAACTAAGCAATGGCTCTATCGCAGGCATTACTGGCAAGGGAGGGCTATAGCATTGGTTCAACTACAAGATGCTAATCCCGCTGCCCTAATGGGCTCTGCCGGCCTGTTCCTGATCAAGCTCTGCCTGAACGGAATTGCGGGAATATTTGGATGCACGGATCGTTCGAGGGTACTCCGCTTCGCGAACGTCTGCGCCAACTGGGGAAGCGTGGTGCAGATATGCGTTTTACTGAAGAACCGGAATCAGGGGGTATAATGTGGGCATTCCGGAAATCAGTTGCTTGTGAACATGTCATTTGACATGACTCGCACCATACGAAAAATATTTCGGCTTGATTCCATCAAGCTGTTTATTGAATTTTTACGATATGGCGAATTATCTAATTTTGTCAATCTGGTGAAAATTCAATTTGCTTCCTCCAAAGAGCGCAATCAATTTCAATTGCAGATATTTTCCGACCTGAATGCGAACAAGGGAAAACCCTGCTTCCCTTTGATTCCCGCTCCTGTTGTCAGCATCATCATCCCGGCCCACAACCAGTGGGATCATACCTATTCCTGCCTGCAGTCGATTCTGGCCAATACGGTTGGCATGTCGTACGAAGTCATCGTTGCCGATGACTGTTCTACCGATGATACCCGAAACATTGCGGATCTTGCCGAGAACATCACCGTCATCCGCAACGAAACAAACCTGGGCTTTCTCCGCACCTGCAACCGGGCCGCTGCCAAGGCTCGCGGCAAATATCTCCTCTTTCTCAACAACGATACCAACGTACAACCGGACTGGCTCAGGCAGATGGTGGCCCTGGCCGATCAGGACCCCCTGATCGGCATCGTAGGAGCAAAACTCGTCTATCCCGACGGCCGCCTGCAAGAGGCGGGGGGGATCATCTGGCGTGATGGTACAGGCTTGAACTACGGCAAGTTCGACGACCCGGAACGCTCGGAATACAACTATGTTAAGGATGTAGACTATGTGTCCGGCGCCTGTCTTATGATCCGCCGAGAACTTTGGGAACTGGTGGGGGGCTTTGACGAGCGCTTTGCGCCTGCCTACTTCGAGGATACCGACCTGGCTTTTGCGGCGAGACAAGCAGGCTACCGTGTGGTGTATCAGCCTAAGGCGGTGATCGTGCACTTCGAGGGGGTCTCCTGCGGTACCGATGAATCGCAGGGAATCAAGGCATATCAGTCAACTAATCGTCTCACATTTGTCGAAAAGCACAAGCATGCACTGGAAATGGGGTGTTCCGCTCCAAAAACCTGTCTATTCCTGGCCCGTGAGCGGGGGCAGGAGAAAAAAACAATCCTTGTAATCGACCAGTATCTACCCCAGTATGACAAAGATGCCGGTTCACGCGCCACATTCATGTACCTTCAGCTGTTTCTCTCCATGGGGCTGAAGGTCGTCTTCATGGGAGACAACTTTCACCGTGATGAGCCGTATTGCGCGGTCCTGCAGCAGATGGGGGTCGAGGTGTTATATGGAGAGTGGTATGAGCAGAACTGGCAGGGGTGGGTTATTGCCAATGCACAGTTCATTGATTTTGTGTATCTGAATCGTCCCAGGATCAGCGAACGTTATATCGATTTTCTGAAAAAACAGACTAAAGCCATGATTATTTACCAGGGTCATGATCTCCATTATCTCCGCGTTATGCGGCGTTACGAGCTTGAAGGGGGGGCCAGACTGCTGAAACAGGCGAATCGCCTGGAGCAGGTGGAGGCGGAACTTGTCAGGAAATCCGATGCGGTGGTCACCTTCAGTGACGTTGAGCGTCGGATCATTTCAGAAAAATGGGGAAAGGTATCTGTTGCCGTCCCGCTGTTTTTTTATGAAGATGTTCCGGAGGGGGATTCCGATCCTCTGAACCGGAGTGACATCATGTTTGTCGGAGGATTTGGCCTTTCTGCCAATGTCGATGCCGTTGCATGGTTTGTGCGGGATATATTACCCCTTCTTTCTGAACGGCTACAAGGTGCGAAATTCCATGTTATCGGCTCTAATCCTCCCGAAGAGATCCTCGCACTGGCATCCGACAGGGTTGTGGTTAGAGGGTATGTCTCCGATGAAGAGCTGGCGGTGCTGTATCGCCAGGTGCGTCTGGTGGTAATCCCGCTCCGGTATGGGGCCGGTGTGAAGGGGAAGGTACTTGAGGCGATGTATCATGGTGTACCGATGGTGGCAACCACCATTGCTGTTGAGGGGATACCCTGTATCGAACAGGTGGTGTCACCGCGGGACAACGCTTTGGATATCGCCGATGCCGTTCAGGAGCTGTATGGCGAAGATACGCGCTGGCGTGAGATCAGCAGAAGCTACCGCTGTTACCTTCGTAATCAATTCAGCAGAGAGAAGGCTGTGGAGATTATGTCCGAGATTCTTCACATTTGACGATGTTTAGTATATAAACAAGATTGGCTTGCAGAAATGACGTTGTTACGCTGTAACTGATCGGACCTTCTTTGAAGAATAGTTCCAGAATCTCTGTATGTATGGCCACCTACAATGGTGCCAGGTTCGTCAAGGGACAGCTAGACTCAATCCTCAGTCAGCTCGCAGCGGAAGACGAACTGGTTATATCCGATGACTCTTCAACCGACAATACGGTAGAAATCATCAGGTGTTGTAATGATCCTCGAATACTGCTTCTCGAAGGTAATAGGTTCCGCAATCCGATCTTCAACTTCGAGAATGCCCTTCGGCATGCCACAGGCGATATAATTGCCCTTTCCGACCAGGATGACCTATGGTTACCTAATAAACTTGATCTGGTAAGGTCAGTTTTTGCCGATAAGACTAAACAGGTTTACCTTGTTGTTATGGACGCATCTGTTATCGATGAATCCGGTACAATGCTTTATGATTCGGTGTTCAAAAAGCTCAGGAGAGTTGGGCCGGGGTTGATGGCTAACATATTCGACAATTCATACCTTGGCTGCTGTATGGCATTTTCGCGGGAACTTCTGGATTATGCCCTTCCGTTCCCGAAAAAGATTCCGATGCATGATATGTGGCTGGGGCTTCTGGCGGAGATATTCGGCCGCACGGAGTTCGTACCAATCAAGACGATGCAATACCGACGGCATAATTCGAATCAGACACCGATGAACATCGAGTTTCGGCCGATCACTCAGATCACGCGGCGCTGGTGTCTGAGCGTTGCACTTCTGCAGCGATGGCGGGAGAAGGGCAACAGCCGTGCCTCATAAGCAGATGGTATCCATCGTTATGCCCTCCTTCAATCAGTGCCGCTATCTGGAGGAGGCAGTACGTTCGGTTCTTGATCTGCAGGTGGTGCCGGTTGAGCTTCTGGTTATGGATCCGGGCTCGACCGACGGTTCGAGGGAACTGCTGCTGCAACTGAAAGAGGAGTATGGGGAG
Organism: uncultured Geobacteraceae bacterium; assembly: GCA_964649725.1. GTDB lineage: Bacteria > Desulfobacterota > Desulfuromonadia > Geobacterales > Geobacteraceae > CAZYTM01. The sequence continues at coordinate 74,767 of CAZYTM010000007.1, forward strand.
AAGCTGAAGCTCTGTTTCGAGCCGGATAGCGGACAGTCAGATGCCATCAACAAGGGTATGTCGCTGGCAAGCGGGCATGTGTTCGGGTGGCTGAATTCGGACGACCGACTGCAGCCAGGAGTGCTCAAACTGGTGGTAGAACATCTCCATGACGTCAGACCTGCCTGGCTCTATGGACAGGCAGGGATGATCGATGAGGCAGGAAGGCCGGTGTCAGGTTTTATCGTCCGTTACAAAAACTGGCGTGGCAGACGGTTCTCGCGACTAAAGCTGGTCACCGAAGACTTCATTCCCCAAATGGCTGTCTTCTGGACACGACCGTTGTGGGATATGGCCGGCGGCCTGGACGAACAGCGGCATCTGGACATGGACTACGACCTCTGGTTCCGCTTTGCCCGCATCGTTGCGCCGATGGTGCTGACGGAGCCGTTGGCAGATTTCAGGGTGCACGGCCAGGCCAAGGGGAGCCAGCAGAGTGCTGCGCAGCTCGACGCCGCATACCATACCGCTCGTCAGTATGCCGCCGATCTCGGGTGGCAGGGGCAGGCAGCCTTGCTGGTCCACCGGCTTTTCAGCCTCCGGACGCGGCTGATTTATCGACTGATAAAACCATGACACTGAACAGTAGCAAAGCCTACTCTGTCAGGGTACACTCTTCGGGCGAAAGGTAATGCCATGACGTTCCTCTGGCTCGACAAAATCCAGCTTGTTTCGCTGATCTTCAGCCTGGCCATTTTTGTGTTCATCTTCAGCCTGGTCAAGAGCAGAAAGGTCAAGGAGGAGTATTCGCTCCTCTGGTTCGCGATGACCTTCTTTTTTATCTATATATCTCTGAACAAGAGGGCCATCGACCACTTCGGCGATCTCTTCGGCATAGCCTACAAACCGAGCATCCTCATGCTCTTCACCACCGGGTTCATTTTCCTTGTGCTGGTCCATATCACCATCGTCATTACGAGACTTTCCGACCAGAACAAGGAGCTTATACAGGAACTTGGACTGAATAATCTGAAAGCGGTCTCCGCTGCCACGGGGATCTCTGACGTTTTGGTCATTATCCCCGCATACAATGAAGAGCCAAACATCACGTCGGTTATTGCCGATCTTCGCAGCATCGACTGCTCGCTGGACATTCTGGTGGTAAATGACGGCTCACATGACCGTACCAGTGCCGTTGCCCGCTCGCAAGGGGTGCCTGTGCTCGATCTCCCGAAAAACCTCGGGATCGGCGGCGCGGTTCAGTCGGGGTTCAAGTATGCAGACCGGCTTGACTATCCTGTTGCAATACAGTTTGACGGTGATGGCCAGCATATTGCGTCAGAGATCCCGAAGCTGTTGGCGGTAATGCGCGAACAAAAGGCCAACGTGGTCATCGGTTCACGGTTCATGGGGTGGAGTGAAGGATACCGCTCAACATTCATCCGGAGGTTCGGCATACATCTGTTCGATGCCGTCAATTCAATCCTGATCGGTCAACGCGTTACCGACAATACCTCAGGTTTCAGGGCATACGACAGCCGGGCCATATACTTCCTTGCCCGTCATTATCCGGTGGATTATCCGGAACCGGAAGCGGTTATCCTGCTCGGGAAAAACGGATTCCGGCTTGCAGAGGTATCGATCTCCATGCGGGAGCGCCAGTCAGGCTCATCTTCCATCAGTGGCCTTAACGGTATCTACTATATGGTGAAGGTGCTTCTGGCAATTTTCATGACCTCCCTCCGCAGGCCGATAGTAGAGGAAGATTGAACTGAAATAGCTCCGGCTGCAAGGTCGGACCTTATCACAACCACCGCATTGCTTGCCGAGACCTGGTGCACAACCTGTTAACGTGTTCGATTCAGAGGATCTATTATGATCAGAAAACTTCTTCCCTATAGTTTCAAAAAAGGGATCCTTGACCTGCTCAAGCCTAACAGGCCGGGCATAGGCCCGATACTGCGACGTATGGAGCGGGATAAGAAGATAATCTTCGACATCGGCGCCAATGTCGGCGATATATCCTGTTACATGCTTCACTATTTTCCCCATGCCACTGTTTTCGGGTTTGAACCTTGTACCGAAACCTATAATCGTCTGCTCCTGAATGTATCAAATGCCGGATATATGGATCGATATCGGCACTATAAGCTTGGTTTTTTTGATGAAGAGAAGGAGGGGGTTCTGCGTATTACATCATTTCATGGGGCAAACTCACTCCTTGCTCCTGAAGGTGCATACAGCGACATACATCCGCATATAACTGAAATTGCAAGTGAACAGGTTCCACTGATGAGGCTTGACGATTTTGTGGAACGAGAGAGGATAGATCGCATAGATCTGGTGAAGATTGATGTCGAGGGGGTTGAACAGCAGATATTAAGAGGTGGGGTGAAAACTTTTTCCGAAAAAGTTGATACCGTAATAATGGAGATATCCATGATCAGGATGCCTCCGGAAGCAGGAGAATTCATACAGCTTTTCCAGCTGATGCATGAATTCGGGTTTGTGCCTGCTGAGTTATACGATCTTGAACAAAGCATGACCCCTACCGGTCGTCGCCTCTCCCAGTTCGATTGTGTCTTTACACGGTACCGGTCATGATATGGGCTGGGAAGTACATGAGCTGTAAAGCTGGATGAACAGGGACCTCCTGATAATTACCGCTGGGCGCGTTATCCAGATAGCCATAGGTTTGCTCTCCGTAAGGGTATTCACCTCGCTTCTCTCAACAGCTGAGGTTGGTAACTTGTATCTTGTCAACGCGATATTCGGTTTTTTCGGCTTTGCGTTGATCTCTCCTGTCGGCCTTTTCCTAAACCGCAGACTCCATCCTTGGGCAGAAGAGCGGACGGTTCTTGATCACTGGACTCTTTATGGATTGTATCTCGCGCTCTTAGCGATGATTTCTGCAGCGATCGTTTGGAGTGCCCATGCCTTGGCCGGTGTTGGCGCCGGTATTGCGGGCAAAGAACTCATCCTGCTCATCTCAGGAATGGTATTTTTTCTTACCTTGAACCAGACGGTGATTCCCTCCCTAAATCTCCTGCATCACAGACTTTCATTTGTGGTTTTCACTATTCTGACACTTGGAGGAGGACTTGTCGCTTCGGTGCTAGTTGTCCTCTCCGGAGAAGCGACAGCTATTGGGTGGATCGGTGGCCAGCTTCTGTCGCAGGCGGTTTTTGCCGGTATTGCACTTATTTATTTCATGAGGATATCGGGGAGTCGCTTCAGCTTTAAGAAGGTTATTTCAGCCAGTTCGCTCATCTCTTTCAAAGGTGTCATCGCGTTTGCCCTCCCTCTTGCTGCGACAAACTGCTTCTTCTGGGCTCAGAATCAGTCATATCGCCTCATAATCGAGAACAGGCTCGGACTTGAATTCCTCGGCATGATTGGTCTCGGACTTTCCATTGCATCAAATATCTCGTCGGCTGTTGAGGGGATAGTTCATCAACTCTATATGCCTGGATTTTACCGTGATCTGGCTTCTGCTGATACTGTCGGGCGTGCAGCTGCTTTCAATTCATTGGTGCAGCGCACACTTCCGCTCTTTCTTTCGGTGACCATGTTTGTAACCTGTCTGGCCCCTTTTTTAATGAATATCCTTGCCGATCGGCTCTTTTCCGGGGCAGCATTTTTTCTGATCTGCGGAGCCTGGATCGAGCTTGCACGCATGACGACCAATCTGCTTGCCATGGCTGCGCAGGCAGAGATGCAGACACGTTACACCATCAGGGCCTATTTTGTGGGAGGGCTCATTGCAATCGGTGGGGTCTCTATTGCCACGATGTTGCACTCCACGACAATTCTCATCCCGCTGTTTCTGCTTTTGAGTGGTGCATCGGCCACATTGATAATGTACACTGCAATGAAAAAGCTGATGCCGGTAAAGGTGGGGATACGTACAATTTTAAGGGCTTTTTATGTATCCCTTCCGCTAATTGCTGCAGTCCCGTGTATCTGGTTGCCGAGGAGCCTGGGACTTTCACTTCTCGTGACAGGCATCGGTACGGCATATATTGTCTTGGTGCAATACCGATTGACAAGAACTGCTGATGAGTAATATGGGAAAGACAGAGGTATACTCTCTTTAATGATTACCGTAAAAGTTTCGACAATGAATCCGGAGTGGCCCATTCTCAGGCAGACTCCAGGACATAGCGGCATTTGGGGTGAGTGTCGGTTCGTGGTGAATGAGCCTCTTGATTCTTGCGACTTTTGGGTTGTATACGACGGTTTGCCTAAGCCGGAGAAGACGGTCTGCCCGCGCGGGAATACGCTGCTGATTACCGCTGAACCACCAACGGTAAAGAGCTATTCGGAGAGATTCATCCAGCAATTTGCAACAATCATAACCAGTCACCGTTCCATCCTCCACCCGAATTGCATCTTCAGCCAACAGGCGCTGCCCTGGATGGTAGGCGGGAAGTTCATAAAGGAGAGTAAAACCTGGGGAAAGGAGTTCAGTAAGGACTATGATGAATTGATTAACCTCAAGGAGTATCCGAAGGATAAACTACTCTCGATTATCCTGTCCAGGAAGAGTTCCACCGAAGGACATGCAAGGCGTTTGGCTTTTGTGCAGGGATTAAAGGAGTATTTCGGAGATGAACTTGATGTGTACGGGGTAGGTATCAATGAAATCGCCGATAAATGGGATGGTATTGCGCGATATCGATACCATCTTGCCATCGAGAACTCCTCCTGTGCAGACTACTGGACAGAAAAGTTGTCAGATGCCTATCTGGGCAACTCCTACCCATTGTATTACGGTTGTCCCAATATTGCGGATTATTTCGCGGAGCACTCATTCACCCGCGTTGACATACACAATATCTCTTCCTCTCTTGCAACGATCCGTTCGATCATCGCAAGTAATGCTTACGAGCGTGCGGTGCCAGCCCTCCAGGAGGCAAAAAATCTGATTCTGACTAAGTACAATCTTTTCGCACTGCTGAGTGAATACTGTTCTGAAAGGGCAGACATAGGCAGGGGAGAGGAGGTCTGTTTGCAGCCGGAGGATAAGCCTGTGAGCAACCCATTTACCCGCACAAAGCGAATAATTTCCAAAATACTCTGGCGAGGTCGATCATGGGGATCCTGACGAGAATTTATGGCACACTGTTAATGCCCTATCGCAAATTGCGGAGACATATGAAGATGCCATCAGGCACCGTTGTCTATGGTGACGGGAGCAATCTGACCATTGGTCGCAACGTTACCTTTGGCGGCAGGGTTGTTCTTTTCGGAACTGCGCCGATTGAAATTGGCGACAATACCATGATAGCCCTTAATGTAATCATTCATACCGCAACGCATGACTACACCGATCACCCCATGTGGCGGAAAAGGATCGACCGTCCTGTCAAAATCGGTAATCATGTCTGGATCGGTGCTGCTGCGATCATAATGCCGGGTGTGGTTGTCGGTGATAACGCCGTGATAGGTGCCGGTTGCATCGTAACCGCAAATGTCCCGCAAGGGGCGATAGTCGTAGGTAGCCCGGCACGAATCCTTCGCTATAGGGAGCCGTCATCCTATCTGAGGGAGCCTAGCATAAACGACTACAGCAAGTGTGAGGTTGTCACGAAGGGCTATCTGGAGAAATCGTGTGAGCCTGTCCGGAACGGGCAGGCAATACTGTAATGCGGGCATTAGCGTGAACCGAAAACTCAGACAGGCAATCCGCCGCATGAGACCGCTGGTCTGGCTCTACAATCTGCTGCGCTACCTTTCAGGATTGGTCTCTTTTGTCCGTGATCTTGCCCGGTTTTCATCCTTGAATAGAGGAGCCGCACCACGTTTCCCGCTCGCCTGGCAGACGCCGAGGATTGGCGACAATACCGCCGGAACCGAATTTGATCGGCACTATATCTATCACCCTGCATGGGCTGCCAGAATTCTTGCAGAGACGAGACCAGCCGAACATGTCGACATCTCGTCGTCACTACATTTCTGCAGCATGGTTTCAGCCTTCATCCCGATCCGCTTCTTCGACTACCGTCCGGCAGAACTGAATCTGGATAACCTCACATCGGAGCATGCCGACCTGCTTGCACTCCCGTTCGCGGACATGAGCATCCGTTCCCTCTCCTGCATGCATGTTGTGGAACATATCGGCCTGGGCCGTTATGGTGATCCGCTCGATCCGGATGGTGACCTTAAGGCGATCGCCGAATTGAAGAGGGTGCTGGCTCCTAAAGGTGACCTTCTCTTTGCGATACCGGTTGGCAGGCCGCGAATCATGTTCAATGCCCACAGAATATATTCTTACAGTCAGATCCGTTCATATTTTGCAGATCTCGACCTTGTAGACTTCTCGCTTGTCCCTGACAATCCCGAAGAGGGGGGTCTTATGAGAAATGCAACAGAGAAGCAGTCAGATACCCAGACCTATGCTTGCGGCTGCTTCTGGTTTACAAAACCCTGAACTGCCTGAAGCTTCATTCAAAATGAGAAAGTTTGTGATGCGGGGGTCCAATAATACCCATTCGTATTCGCATCCTCTGATATATAGGAGGCCATATGTCGCCATTGATACATTTGCTATTCAAGATGACTGGGAATAAGCTTGCTCAGCAACTGCTTCAAAAAGTTGTTATCCATACACAGTATCTTATGGGAATAGGTTCAGGATCCCATGCTGACCTAAGTGGTGAGAAAGGCGTATTTTCACTGCTTATAAAAGAGTGTCAGCCGCCATTTTGCATATTTGACGTTGGAGCCAATACCGGGCAATATCTGAATCTGATAGTTGAGTGTTTACTGAGTGATAAGGTGAATATTCATTGCTTCGAGCCGGGTAAATCTACTTTCGAAGCTTTATCGAGCAATGTGCCAAATAACGCCATGATTACATTGAACAATAGTGCATTGGGGAGACAACAGGGGGAAGCTCAGCTTTATTATGATGAAAAAAATTCCGGTTTGGCGTCCTTGACTAAAAGAAGGCTTGATCACTTCAATATTGATTTCAAGCAATATGAAACAATTAAAATAGATACTGTGGATAATTATTGCAGTGCTAACAATATTACTAAGATTAATTTGTTGAAAATAGACGTTGAAGGTCATGAGTTAGATGTATTGGCAGGTGCAAATCGGATGATTCAACAGAAAGCCCTTGATATAATTGCTTTTGAGTTTGGTGGATGCAATATTGACACACGTTCGTTTTTTCAGGATTTTTATTATTTCTTCAATCAGGCAGGTATGCGGATTTCGAGAATAACGCCATCTGGTTATCTCTATCCCATCGACTCTTATGTCGAAATATTGGAGCAGTTCAGGACTACAAATTTTGTAGCTACAAGGATTTATTGAATTTGATCCCGTATATCGGACTGATTCGATTGTCTTGTAGTTTTGCACCGGTCCAAGAGATGGACAGAGTCTGCATCAGCCCCGGAATGCCCGTAGCAGATGCTGTCATCAATGTCAGGTGAGGTGTTATGCGCATTTTCTACGCTGCCGATAACTCCCTTAACACGCTCTTCCATTCGAATCTCTGGAGGAACAACCTCTACCTCCCTCTGATTGATCTGGGGCATGATCTGGTGGAGTTTGACTATGACCTGAAGGAGACCTTCGAGAAGGTCGACATGGATGATCCCTGGCAGCGGAGCTTCATCTCCAGGAACAGGCCGATAGTCAGCGATGAACTGTTGAGACAGGTGAGGAAGGCCCATTCCGAGAAGCCGTTGGAGCTGTTCTTCAGCTATTTCTACGATGCCTGCGTGGAGCCGTCTGCTCTGCGCGAGATCCGCAAGATGGGGATTGTCACGGTCAACTGGTACTGCAACGGCGCACACCAACTCCAGAAGGTTCGTGAGATATCGCCGCATTACGACTGGTGTCTGGTCCCCGAGAAGTTCCGACTGAAGGATTACGAGGCTATGGGTGCCAGGGCGATCTACTGCCAGGAGGCAGCAAACCCGAACATCTATCATCCGTATCATATGCCTTTGGAGTTCGAGGTCTCTTTCATCGGACAGGCATACGGCGAGAGACCCGGATACATCCGCTATCTTCTGGAGTGCGGAATAGATGTACGGGTATGGGGGTATGGCTGGAAAGGGTTTGTACCGGGAGGTTCACTGAAGACCACCCCTCTGTCAATTCGGATCGGTAGGGCAGCCAGAAAACTCTTCACCTCCGAAGGGAGGCAGGTTCTGATGAAAAACCTGCGAGGTGCTTCCGGGTTAGACAGGCAGGTGGTGTTGCCGTCGGAAGCTGTAGGAGGTCCGCTCGACGACGAGGATATGGTACGGCTCTTCAGCCGGTCGAAGATAAACCTCGGCTTCTCAGCATGCGGCGAGACCCATGTCTCTGGTGAGCGGATCGTGCAAGTGCGACTCCGGGATTTTGAGGTACCGATGTCCGGGGGCTTTTACATGGTCGAATATCTGGAGGAAATTGAGGAGTTCTTCGATGTCGGGAAGGAGATAGTCTGCTACCGGGGGCCGGAAGATCTTGCAGAGAAGATCCGATACTACCTCTCCCACGATGAAGAGCGTGAGGCGATCCGCAGGGCAGGATATGAGCGGTGCCTGCGCGATCACTCCTGGCAGAAGCGGCTTACCGACTCATTCAAGGCAATGGGATTGGTCCGATGAACAGCCCGCTGTTTTCCGTCATCATCCCGACCTTCAACCGTATGGAAAAACTTCGGCGCGCCTTGGATTCCCTTGTCACCCAGAGCTTCCGGGATTTTGAGGTGATTGTCTGCGATGACGGCTCGACTGACGGAACCGGGGAGATGGTAACTACGTTCGCCGGAAAGCTGGATATCCGCTATCTCTGGGAGGATAACTTCGGAGGGCCTGCCCGTCCCCGCAATCGGGGGATCGAGGCATCCAGAGGGGAATGGCTCTGTTTTCTCGATGCCGATGACTGGTGGTATCCTGCAAAACTGGATAAGGTTTCACGTCAACTGGAAGGGGCGGATCTCATCTTCCATGACTGTGACGTGGTGACTCCCAAGGGTGTAAGGCGTTTCGTCAGGAAGAGCATGCAGCCGCGAATCCCGGTATTCGTTGATTTCATGACGCGTGGGTGCCGGCTGATCACATCCAGTGTGTCTGTGCGGAGGGAAATACTCGAGCAGGCAGGCCACTTCACCGAGGAGCGCGAGTTCATAGCTGTGGAGGATACCGATCTCTGGCTCCGCATAGCTCGGATCACAGATGGCTTTCGGTATCTGTCGGAGCGTCTGGGCGCCTACTGGGAGGACGGGAGCAATATCTCCGGGTTTTCCGAAAAGTACGTACAGAGGATTACCGTACTTCATGAAAAGTATGCCGGATTTCTCGACGCTGATGACCTTGAAGAGGCAGAGCTGCTGCTGTCCTACAGGACTGCTATCGTCAGGAGAGACCTCGGTCAGATTGACGAATGCCGTGAGCTTTTCAAAAAGACGCTCAGTTCAAGAAATCTCAAGATCAAGGGTTACTCTCTCTACTATTTATTGAGTATGGTCTTCAATTCATGAATGTGCTCTTTGTCCATACTGCCAAAGACGCTACGGATGAGCGGCTGTCACGTTATGAGGAGATGCAGTTCGGCATTTCGTATATCTCTTCATGGCTCAAAGCAAACGGGCATTCTACCCGGCTCCTTTACCTCTGTGGCAGATATCGGAAGGAGCAGATAGACCATTGCATCGAGGATTTCAGGCCGAGTTTGATATGCTTTACCGCTGTCTACTCAGAGTACCGGTTCGTGGCGGATATCGCGACGTACATCAAGAGGCATTTCCCAGAGAAATTCCTTCTTGTCGGAGGTCCGCAGGTGACGCTGGACAGTGAGGCCTGCCTGAAATCCGCTTTCGATGCTCTCTGCATAGGCGAAGGCGAAGAGCCTACGCTGGAACTGGTCCAACAGCTGGAGGCTGGTCGCGAGCCGAAAGGAATCCGGAATCTTTGGATCAAAAGGGGTGATGGTGTAGAACGGAATAGTTGCCGTCCGTTTATGGAAGAGCTCGATTCCTACCCTTTTCCCGACAGGGAGATCTGGCGCGAGTGGATCGGCGACACCGGTACCCGGCAGGTGCTGTTCATGGGGCGCGGGTGTCCGTTTCCCTGTACCTACTGCTCCAATCATGCCCTGAGAAAGGTTGCGGAGGGGACATACGTCAGGTATCGCGATCCTGCGCGGATCATTGCGGAACTTGCCGAGATCAGGCGACAGTTTCCTGCAACCCGCGAGGTCTATCTTGAGGTGGAGTCGTTCTCGGTAAACATGGATTGGGCGCTGGCGGTCTGCGACGCGATTGAGCTGTTAAACCGTTCGTATGACAACCCGATGAGTTACGGAGTCAACCTCCGCCTCACCACGAAAAATCGCTTCGAAGAGCTGTTACCGGCGATGCAGAGGGCTAACTTCCGCTTTATCAATATTGGGCTGGAGTCCGGGAGCGAGCGGGTGAGGCGGGAGGTGCTGAAGCGGAACTATTCCAACGAGGATGTGGTGAGAGCTGTAAATATGGCCCGCGAATACGGATTGCAGGTAAGTATGTACGTCCTTATCGGAGTGCCGGGTGAGACCGTTGAAGATTTTCACGAAACCGTCAGGGTTCTTCGCGAGGCTGCGCCGGATTTCTGCGGAGACGGGATATTCTTCCCCTATCCGGGGACAGAGCTTTATGACAGGGCCTTGGCCGAAGGGCTTCTTCCGGCCAAGCTTGACATGACCATGGAACGGAGGCGGGCAACGCTGGACATGCCGTATTTCAGGAGGAGCGACATACTGAAATGCTATTTCCTCTTTGACCACTATGTCTACAAAGGTCTGCGTCCCTGGCACAAGATATACCCCAGAGTGCTGAACAAGATCATCTATGCTGTGCCGTTTCTGTATGCCGTAACAAACAATCCGCTTGCTGGGTGGTTTCGCAGAAAGCTCCGCAATCGCCTGAGGCCGTCTAACCAGTGATAAACAGATGAAGCAGACTCCCTTGAAGGTTCTCTACGTTATTCACGACTCCAGGCGCGGTGGGGTGCAGTCGGTCATGTTGCGTGTGATTGCGGCACTTGACCGGAACCGTGTGGAACCTACGGCGCTGTTCCCGTTTGATGGTCCGTGTGCGGATGAGTTGAGACGTCAAGGTGTCAAAGTAATTGCCGATGGAGTGCAGATTCCGGTGCTCTGGCGGTTCAAGCGATTTACAATGATCCCGCGACTATTGAAGCTTGCTCAACACTCTGATATTGTTCATCTTAACAGTATCAAGCTGGCTCTGACGTCACTTTCACTGAGTATGTCAGATGCACGGACCGTGTACCACCTGCATGAACTGCCGGGAAGGATTGGGCCACTGTTGAGAACTGCACTTATACGTGCTGACTGTGCGGCGTTCTGCTCTCAGACGTGCTCGGAGCATTTTTCCGGGGTTGCTGCAAGGAGAAAGGTTGTTCTGGTCAATGCCGTGCCGTTGCCGAAAGCTGTTGCCAGAGGTTCGGCTGCAGAGGTGCCAAAGATTGTAATGCTTGGGAGCATCAATCATGGCAAAGGGCAGGACCTTCTCCTTGACGCATTCCCGCTTCTGAAGAGAGAGGTTGAACTCCATTTCTATGGCAATGTGGGTCTGTCGGCCCGCGGATATGCAGGTAAGCTGAAAGAGCGCGTTACTGATACCGGGCTAGCGGGAAAGGTTTTCTTTCATCCTCCGACTGATGATGTTGCAGGACTCCTTGCTGCAACCGACGTTCTGGTGCATACTTCGCGGCGCGAGTCTTTCGGGATGGTGCTTGTAGAGGCTATGGCCGCAGGAATCCCTGTGGTCGCCAATGATCTTGGCGGGATGCGCGAGGTGGTGGTGGATGGGGAGACCGGCTTTCTGGTCCAGCAAGGTGATGCATCTGCGCTAGCGGCAAGGATAGATGCACTTATCGCCGATTCTGCCCTGCATGAGCGAATGGGCGCCGCAGGGCGCAATCGAGTGTTGGAACGGTTCGATATCGCCACTCGGATAGAGGATTACCATAGGCTTTATGAGGATTTGGCAGGACGTGGAGTTTAAAGAGTGAAAATCGTTTTTCTTGCGCCATTCGGAATTCGCCCAAAGGGGACTCTCATCGCCCGGATGCTTCCACTTGCCGATGAGTTGCAGCGGTTTGGGCACAAGGTCACCATTGTTTCCCCCCCGTATACCAATCCTGAAGATTCAGGGAAGGTGGAGACTCTCAGAGGGGTGAAGATAAGAAATATCGAGCTTTGCAGGGGTGGGGCCACGGCAGCGCCGAAACTTGCCTGGCGTATGTATCGGGCTGCTATCTCCGAACAGCCTGATCTGATCCACCTGTTTAAGCCCAAGGGATACGGCGGTCTAGCAGCAATGATCATTGCCCAGTTCCGTCGTATGGGAATCAGGCAGCCGCAGCTTTTTGTCGATATGGATGATTGGGAGGGGAGAGGGGGGATGAATGACCTGCACCCCTATTCGCCAGCCGAGAAGGCGATGTTCCAGTTTCAGGAAGAGTGGATCCCACTCCAGGCCAGAGGAGTTACGGTAGCAAGCAGAACTCTGCAGGCAAAGGCATGGGGGATGGGAATTCCCCCTCAACGGGTACTCTATCTCCCTAATTGCGTTGAGGATGTCCCGCCGGGAGATGGCCAGTCTGTAAGGGAATGTCTGGGAATCTCCTCTGAATCGCCGGTGCTACTTCTCTATACACGGTTTTTCGAGTTCAGCCAGGAAAAGGTCCATTTCCTCTTTACCGAAATTTCCCAACGAGTGCCTGGGGTCCGCTTTCTGGTGGTAGGTAAGGGAAGGAACAATGAAGAGGAACTTCTGATGGCAAAGGGTGGTGAGCTGGGATTTGCCTCTGCACTGGTGATGGGGGGGTGGCTGGAGCCGGATGATATCCCGTCATATCTCGCTGCAGCTGATGTCGCCCTTTACCCGTTCAGCGATACTCTGATCAATCGTTCCAAGTGTCCGGCCAAGCTGACAGAGATTCTGAGGGCCGGAGTGGCGGTGGTGGCCGATTCGGTCGGGCAGTTGGCGGAGTATATAAAGCCTGGTGTTTCAGGGGTTCTGTGCGACCCCGACCACTGGCAGGAGATGGCCGATAGAGCGGTTGAGCTCCTTCTGGATAAGACCCTTAGGTCTGGGCTTGCTGATGCAGGGCGAGTATATCTGCTGGAAGAGTTTGCCTGGAAAGTCTACGCTGCCAAGCTTGATCAGTTTTACACTAGAAATGCCGGAGCAGATACATGACAGAACGCAAAAAAGAGCTGGCAGCTCTTGGTTCGCTGCTGGGGTTGTTGATTCTATTCTTCTCAAAGATACTTTTCACCTCAAAGATTGTCCGTGCTCCTGACATAATCAATGAGTTCTACTGGGGAGTCATCGAAACCAGAAAAATGAAGCTTGCAGAGCTCCTTGACCTCTCCCAGTTGAAGGCAGCATGGGACATCTACACCAACAGCGGATTCACAAGTGAGGGTGCGTATGCCGCAGCACATCTCATGCTTCACCATAAGCTTTTTTTCTTTCTGATGCCTGCTCCTGCAAGCGTTGCCTGGTTCATGGTGCTCTACCTCTTTTTAGGGGGAGCAGGGCTTTACCTTTACTGCCGACTTATCGGGACCTCTCGGAAGGGTGCTTTCCTTGCAGGCCTGGTATTTGCCGTTGCCCCCGAGAATGCCTCGCTGATCAATGCTGGTCATGTCATGAAGATTGCTACTATTTCTCTGGCTCCATGGGTATTTTACTTCTTCGAGATGGCCTTTCGGAAGAGACGCCTGATATTTTTTCTTTCCACCGGGTTGATGCTCGCCCTTCAGTTCTTCAATGCCCATTGGCAGATTGCGTACTATACCTGCCTTGGAGTGGCCGTCTATGGCGTGCTTCGCCTTTTATCCATGATGTTGCGACGTGAGGAGAACGGAAAGAGACAATTCCTTACCATTTTAGCGGGATGTGCGGCTGCCGCCTGTTTTTTCCTCTCTACGGTATCTATCAGTCTTATCCCAATATCTCAGTGGTCAAAAGATACGAATCGCGGGGTTCAGAGTGGATCCAACCAGGGGAAGGGGGGCCTTGCCAGAGAAGAGGCGATGATGTGGTCTCTGCCTGCTGAAGAGCTTGGCTCATTGGTGATTCCAGGATTTTTTGGGCTTTCGCGGCAGGAGGGTGGGGAAAATCCCGCTAATATCAGGTCATACTACTGGGGTAGAATGGTTTTTACGCAGACAGTGAGCTACATGGGCCTGTTACCCTGGCTGCTTGTGCCGCTTCCGCTGATTTTCAGACGTGACCGCTTTACCTGGATGGCATCCATCGCAATTGCTGGAAGCCTCCTTTTTTCCATGGGGCAGTATACGCCATTCTACAACTTCCTGTACGATCATTTCCCCGGGGTCAATCGCTTCCGTGTTCCAAAAATGATGATGTTTGTCACTGTCATGGGGTTAGGGGTTCTTGCGGCACGTGGTCTTGACCTGTTGCTCGACAGTGAGGTGAGAGCCGGTAAAGGATTCAAGCGGTACATTGCCGGAGTCATAGCATTGCCTGTGGTGCTCCTGGTGATGGTAGGCAGTCAAATGACTGCCCAAGCTCAATGGATGGGGATTCTCCAGGATCTGATATCTCAGCCGAATCGCTATGAGCAGGGGGTACAGCTGATAGCCCAGCGATGGAACAATCTCGTGTTGGAAACAGGGATTGCCTTTGGACTGGCAACTCTATTCGCACTGCTCTTCTTTGCATTCTTCCGCTCATGGATAGGTGGAAGGACCATCGTATTCATGCTGTTTGGACTTTTCCTGCTCGATGTCGGGAGGATTAACGACAAGTTCACTTTCCTGATCAAGGTTCCGGAAAATGTCAGAGGACAAAGGACGCCGGTCATTGATTTCCTAAACGGTATGCCTAAAGAGTACCGTGTATTGCCTTTGGACGGCACTGATCCCATGCAGTATATTGCCAACAAGATTCCGGTGCTCTTCACATCCAACCCGGTTCAGCAGATGCGGTGGCAGGAGTTTCTGGACGCTTTTTCAATCAACTCGGCAATGTCAGACATGCTGAACGTACGATACCTGATTCAGTCAACCTCCGAGTTTCAGTCGCAGCGTGGCGCCTTCGGAGACAGGTTCATTCCGGTTTTTACATCTGCTGGTGGTGGGCAGGTAGTGCTTGAAAACCGTTACGTACTCCCCAAAGCATGGCTTGTGCCTT
This sequence comes from uncultured Geobacteraceae bacterium, assembly GCA_964649725.1. Classification (GTDB taxonomy): domain Bacteria; phylum Desulfobacterota; class Desulfuromonadia; order Geobacterales; family Geobacteraceae; genus CAZYTM01. The sequence goes on from CAZYTM010000007.1 coordinate 89,933, forward strand.
CCGTGGTGCTGGTGACCGACACCGGACAGCAGCTCGGGATTATGCAGAGCTCTGGATTTGATCCCAGGCGAATAGCTCTGGTGGAATCCTCTCCGCCGATTCCACTCCCTTCACCTGCAGAGGCGCCATATCCAGTGCAGGGAGCGGTACAAGTTGTGCGATATGAAGGAGAGAATGTTGTGGTGAATGTCTCTACATCAGCCAATGCCTTGCTGGTGATGGGGGACAAGTATTACCGTTCATGGAAGGCGACGGATAATGGCAAAAAGATTGATATTCACCCTGTAAACCATGTTCTGCGAGGAGTGTATCTCTCACCTGGTAACCACGCTCTTGAGTTCGTATTCGACCCCTGGTCGTTCAGGCTGGGGAAAATCCTTACCTTGGCATCGTTTGCCATCTTCTCGGCAACACTTGCCTGGGAAGGGAACAGGAAAAGAAGAAGGGCATTGGGTGGAGAGTGAAGAGACCATAGATGAACTGCGGCGTTACGGTTTACGGCTCATACAGCCTCGTGACGGATACCGCTATTCTCTCGATCCGCTCCTTCTGTGCGCCTTTGCCGGTAAGCTGGCGAGGGGCGGATCAATGATTGATCTCGGTAGCGGGTGCGGTATTATCCCGCTTCTGATGGCTGGTCATTACGGCGCATCGAGCGGAGTCGGGATTGAGAGCCAGAGTGCTATGGCTCTGCTTGCGGAGCGAAATGTTGCATTGAATGGCCTTGAGTCAAACCTGCACATCGTACAGGACGACATACTCAATCTGCGCAAGCGTTTTCCGGTCTCATCATTCGACCTTGTGCTCTCAAACCCTCCGTTCCGTAATCCTGGTACCGGGAAGATAAGCCCCAGGAGTGGTCGGGATGTTGCTCGACACGAGTCGACCGCTGGTCTGACGGATTTTTTGGCATCCGCAAAGTACCTTGTGCGGCCTGGAGGAAGCATCTGTTTCGTCTATCACCCGCTCCGAATGGCAGAGTTTATTGGCTTGGCTCTGGAGCTGAAACTTGCTCCGGTAAGGCTTCGTATGGTGCATGGGAAATTGGGGGCTGAGGCGAAAATATTCCTTGCAGAGCTCACGAAGGGGCGTAAAGTCGATCTGGTAGTGGAACCCCCCTTGCTGATCTACGGAGAGGACGGGGAATATGCGGAGGAGGCGGAGGGGATTCTCGGCTAGTCTGTGAAGCGAGAGGGCTTGAGACTCAGGACTTCCTGGCGACTATACTACTCGGCCGGCTCTTTCTGGCTGGAAAGGTGACGTGAGAAAAGGCCTGCAAGCGTGGTTCGAAGTTCCTGATCGTTCAGTTCTGCTGTAGACTGTGCGATAAGTGCCGCTTCATCGGGAGTAAGCGGTCTCTCTGCCGGTTCCCACGGGGTGGGGGGAGGTGTCGATTCATTGCGGACAGTTCCTGCCTTCAGGAAGATATCCTTGACCAGTTGTTCTCCGAGGGCGGCATTCAGCTTGTTTTGGATTTCTGATTTCAGGAAATTAAGTTGCTGCAGCCAGGGCGCGCTCGCGACGACCACGGTAAGGACACCGTTCCGGATGGCTGCGGGCTTGGCGCGGGACGCAATCTGCGGGCCGACAACGGATTGCCAGACCTGCCAGATTACCCCTTCTTTGAGGCGTTGAGCCGTTGGGGTCCCTTGAAAGACGGTTGAGAGAAGGTCGGTTACGGCGGCAGGCCGCGTCATGTGTGGACGCCGCTGGTCAGCCATTGCGCTTTGACCTACGGTTGATCGCACCACCGAAGAGTTGCCCGGCAACGGCAGCGCCAAGTGTGATGGGGATATAATGCCAGCTGAAGCCGGCCTTGATCCGCATGAAAATGATCACCGGTATGGAGATGTGAACGTAAAAGTACCAGCCGAAGGTGAATTTTTCGCAATTCTGGCGCAGGTAACCGAACGGCAGGTTGATGATCAACGCCAGGGCCGTGACTCCGAGTAGTCTTACCATTGTTTCCATTACAGCCTCTTGCGGCATCATAAGCCGTTTGTGAACTGTTTGTCAATGCGCCGGGGCCCTGCAAAACTATAGAGGGTGATGCTATGGTAAAAGATGGAGATTTTGTTGCGGTCTTCAATTCGATCCACCGGGTCATGAAGGCCGAGAAATTGCTCAAGGCTGCGGGGCTGAAGGTATTGCTGATCCCGGCACCAAGGTCAATTACATCCGACTGCGGATTGGCGCTTCGCTTTTCTGCCGATGACCGATCAGCTGTGGAGCAATCAATGTCGGAGTCAAATCTCCTGCCTGAGGATCTCTATGTGAGGCGCGAAGGGGAGTATTCTAGAATCGATGCTGAGTCATAATCATACCCCGGAGGAGAGAATGAGGGAATTGGATTGCCGAGATATGGCCTGCCCGCTTCCGGTTGTGACAGTGAAGAGGGCGTTGGAAGAGGCTGGCAGCGAAGGTATACGGGTGCTTCTTGACGATGGCGCGCCACGGGAAAATGTAGCCCGGTTTGCAGTCAACAGGGGTTATGCGGTTTCCGAAGAGAAGCTTGAAGGTGGGTACCTGCTTATGATAAGCGGTAGCGGTAAAGATATGCAACCGCAGAAAGCGGCGGGCAACTCCGGTCGATCTGTTATTCTGATTGCTTCGGATCGTCTTGGGGAAGGTTCGGATGAGCTCGGTCGGCTTCTTATGAAGAATTTTATAATCACCCTCCTCGACCTGGAAAAGCTCCCGGACCGGATCTTTTTTGTAAACTCAGGGGTTATGCTCACCACAGAAGGGTCTGAGGTTCTGGACCCCCTGGAGATGCTTGGCAATCGCGGTGTTGAAGTGTTTTCCTGCGGGGTTTGTCTGGATTTCTTCCATCGCAAGGATCAACTGAGGGCGGGAGTGGTTACGAACATGTTTACCATAGCAGAGAGTCTGACAACTGCTGATACAGTTATCAAGCTCTGAATCCAGGCTAAATCACGGTTTTTCATTGACAACGGTGGTTGCACCTTCGTAAAATCACAAAATTTTTATTTATATGTTTTCGTGAGGGGGAATAATGTCTAAGAGCTACACTATCGCGGTTCTGCCGGGTGACGGCATAGGCCCGGAGGTTATGGCAGAGGCGCTCAAGGTGCTTGACGCCATCGAGGCAAGGTACGATGTCCGGTTCGGCCGGACAACTGCGAATGTCGGCGGGGCCGGCATCGACAATGAGGGTAAGGCCCTCCCTGATACTACGGTGGCCATCTGTAAGGCCAGTGACGCGATCCTCTTCGGCTCTGTCGGCGGGCCCAAGTGGGAATCCCTCCCCCCGGACGAGCAGCCCGAAAGAGGGGCGCTTCTGCCGCTCCGGAAGATCTTCGGCCTCTATGCGAACCTCAGACCAGCAATCATCTTCCCCTCCTTGACCGGTGCATCGTCGCTGAAGGAGGAGGTTATCGCGGGAGGTTTCAATATCCTGGTGATCCGTGAGCTGACAGGCGGCATCTATTTCTCCCAGCCGAAAGGTATCGATGGAAGCGGCCGGGAGCGGATCGGCGTTGACACCATGCGCTACAGCGTGCCTGAGATCGAGCGAATTACCCATGTTGCGTTCCAGGCGGCACGCAAGCGGGGGAAAAAGGTATGTTCTATCGACAAGGCCAATGTTCTCTCCACGTCGGTACTCTGGCGTGAGATCGTCACGACCATTTCCAGGGAATATCCGGATATCGAACTATCCCACATGTATGTGGACAATGCAGCCATGCAGCTGGTCAAATGGCCCAAGCAGTTCGATGTAATTCTCTGCGAGAACATGTTTGGCGACATCCTGTCCGACGAGGCCGCCATGCTGACCGGTTCGCTGGGGATGTTGCCCAGCGCATCGCTTGCAGAAGGGACCTTCGGGATGTACGAGCCCTCAGGCGGTTCGGCTCCCGACATTGCCGGCCAGGGGATCGCAAACCCCATTGCCCAGATACTCTCCACCGGGATGATGCTCAAGTTCTCCTTTGGTATGCTTGACGCCGCCGATGCCATCGACAATGCCGTGGCGAAGGTGCTGGACCAGGGTTTCCGGACCAGTGACATCTATCAGAACAAGGAAGGCGAAAAACTGGTGAACACCAAGGAAATGGGCGACGCTATTATTGCCGCTCTCTGAATTACTATAGTCAATTTTTCACAAAGGAGCGAACAGATATGAAAGTAGGAATTGTCGGTTGGCGCGGCATGGTTGGTTCGGTCCTCCTCCAGCGGATGCAGGAGGAGAACGATTTTGCAATGGGGTTCGAGTCGGTATTCTTCTCCACCTCCCAGGCTGGAGAGCCTGCTCCCATGAATGCAGGGACTCTCAAGGGCGCGGATGACATCGCCGAGCTGAAAAAGCTCGATATCATCATCACCTGCCAGGGTGGGGACTACACCAAGGCGGTGCATCCGGAACTCCGCAAGCAGGGGTGGAATGGCTATTGGATAGATGCCGCTTCTACGTTACGTATGGAGGACAATGCGGTCATTATCCTCGACCCGGTCAACCGCAACGTCATCGATGCTGCACTTGCCAAGGGGCAGAAGGATTTCATAGGCGGCAACTGTACCGTGAGTCTCATGCTGATGGGGTTGGGGGGACTGTTCAGAGCGGGCCTTGTGGAGTGGCTCTCTTCCATGACCTACCAGGCGGCATCCGGCGCCGGTGCTCCCAACATGCGGGAGCTCCTTTCCCAGATGGGGGTGCTGAACGGCGTCGTTGTTGAGGAGCTGAAAAACCCCGGTTCGGCCATTCTGGAGATTGACAGGAAGGTGACAGGCTCACTGCGTGACGGCTCCATGCCCACCAAGGAGTTTGGCGGCTTCCCGCTGGCAGGCAATGTGCTCCCCTGGATCGACCGCGAGGTTGAGGATGGCCAGAGCCGCGAGGAGTTGAAAGGATTTGTCGAGACCAACAAGATCCTCGGTACTACGACTCCGATCCCGGTAGACGGCATCTGTGTCCGTGTCGGAGCCATGCGCTGCCACAGCCAGGGGATTACCATCAAGCTGAACAAGGACCTGCCGCTCGCCGATATCGAGCAGATCATCGCCAATGACAACCAGTGGGTAAAACTGATCCCCAACACCAAGGCAGACACCCTTGCCGGCCTTACCCCTGCCGCTGTTTCCGGACTCCTTACCGTGCCGGTCGGCCGCGTAAGGAAGATGAAGATGGGCCCTCAGTACGTTCAGGCGTTTACCTGTGGCGATCAGCTCCTCTGGGGTGCTGCTGAGCCGTTGAGGAGAATGCTGCGGATTCTGCTTGAAAAGTGAAATCTTTTTGTAGAATAGAAGTCGTTTGAACTGTCGCCCCTTCTACGGGGCGCTTTTCTTTTCTGATAGTTCGGTACGGGAGATCAAGATGAGTAAACTTTGGAATATTGCTGTTGTTGGCGCGACCGGTGCTGTCGGTGCCCAGATGATCGAGTGTCTGGAGGAACGGAAATTCCCTGTAGGGGAGATCAAATATCTAGCCAGCGGCCGGAGTGCCGGCCAGGTGCTGGAGTTCAAGGGTAAGCCGGTAGTTGTTGCAGAACTGACGCACGATTCGTTCAAGGGGATCGATATTGCACTGTTTTCTGCCGGAGGCGATCGTTCCCGAGAGTTCTGTCCGGGAGCCGCCGCAGCGGGTGCAGTCTGCATCGACAACTCCAGTGCCTGGCGGATGGACCCGGATGTGCCGCTGGTGGTCCCAGAAGTGAATCCGCACGCCATTGCCCAGTATAGCAGGAAGGGGATTATTGCGAATCCCAACTGCTCGACCATCCAGATGGTTGTGGCACTGAAGCCGCTGCACGACTATGCAACCATTACCCGTATCGTGGTCTCCACCTACCAGGCGGTTTCAGGTACTGGTAAAAAGGCGATTGACGAGCTCCGCAAGCAGGTCATCGAACTTCTCAACGGCCGCCCGGTCGAGTGCAACGTCTACCCTCACCAGATCGCCTTCAACTGTCTTCCGCAGATCGACTCCTTTGACGATAACGGTTACACAAGGGAAGAGATGAAGATGGTGAATGAGACCCGCAAGATCATGGAGGCGGAAATTCGCGTGACTGCAACAACGGTGCGGGTGCCGGTATTCTACGCTCACTCCGAGTCGATCAATGTCGAGACGGTGGAGAAGCTGACCGTTGCCAAGGCTCAGGAACTGATCAGGAGTGCTCCTGGCTGCAAGCTCTCGGACAATCCGGCCAAAGGTCTCTACCCGATGCCAAACAACGCAGCAGGGCAGGATCTCGTAATTGTCGGCAGGATTCGCGAGGATGAGTCGATAGAGAACGGGCTGAATCTTTGGGTAGTGGCCGACAACATCCGAAAGGGGGCGGCCACCAATGCGGTGCAGATCGCCGAGATCCTGATCAAGCAGCATCTTCAGAAGTAGTGCAGATGCTTCAGCTACTGGAACAGCTCAAGCGGTTCTTTCCGCAAGAGTGCCACGACAGGCTTTACCTGGTCGGAGGTGCGGTGCGTGACTGCATCCAGAGAAAGGAGAGTCATGATGTCGATCTGGCTGGTATGCTGTCGATTCATGAACTTAATGCTCTCGGTTTTCGCCTAGTTGAGCCGAAGAGTGCGGCCTCCATCTGGTTCAGAACACATCCGATTTTCGGCAAGCTTGAACTGACGATTCTTGACGAGGCAGGCGGTATTGCAGAGGATCTGCAACGGCGCGATTTCACCATAAATGCCATGGCGATCTCCATGGATGGGGAGATCATCGATCCGCTTGGAGGCAGGAGTGACCTGGAGGCCCGCCAGCTGCGAACCTGCCGTGCCACTGCATTTCTGGACGACCCTGTGCGGATTTTCAGGGCCTTTCGATTCGAGGCCGAGGGGTGGCGTATGGCCCCTGAAACCGAAAGCCTCATCACGGAACGAGACTGGTCTGAACTCCTGTCCGGGGTTCCTCAGGAGCGGTTCACTCTGGAAATGATGAAGGCACTTGAAAAGTCCGAACCGGCCCGCTTCTTTGCCAGGATGCTGAATTTCGCAGTTGGCGAGGATTTCCTTTCAGAGCTCTTCCGGATGGGAGCGGTGCCTGCGGGGCCACCGCAGCACCATCCGGAGGGTGACCTGCTGACCCATTCGTTTCAGGTGATGGAGCGCGTGTCACTGCTGACGAGAGACCCGGTTGCCCGTTTCTGTGCCATGTTTCATGACCTAGGGAAGCTGGGGACCGACCCGTCGGCCTATCCGGGTCACCATGGGCATGAAGAGGCAGGGAGCGTCATGGCGCAGATGTTCTGCGACCGCCTGCGGCTGGCGGCAAGCATACGCCGGGCGCTTACATGGACCTGTCGCCTTCACGGCAAGGCAAACCGTTGGAGAGAGTTGAGGGATGCCACACGTATCGTCATGGCGGAGCAGGCAGTGAAGGCAGGAATAGCGGAGTTTCTTCCTTTGATATCGTCGGCGGACAAGCCTGAAGGTGCAGGGATGCCTGGATGGGAGGATGCCGTCAGGATTATTGGCATGTCGGCGACAGAGTTGGGTATTGATCCGATGCTCCTTGACCCTCTGGAACCGAGTAAACGGTCGGCGCTTGTAATGCAGTGGCGCATAGGGCGGCTTCGTAGGGATCTGTCTGCTGCTGTTACAAAGGGGTGAGGCAGATGCGGACGATACTGCTGATAGTAGAGTACGACGGTACCAACTATGTCGGCTGGCAGATTCAGCCAAACGGACTTTCGATTCAGCAAGTCATCGAAGAGGCCTTGGCCAGTCTTATCGGGGAGTCGGTGCGAATCTTCTCTTCGGGAAGGACCGATGCCGGTGTCCATGCCAAGGGGATGCCTGCCTGCTTCCAGACAACGAGTCGAATCCCTGTCAGGGCTTTCAGTGCAGGTCTGAATTCGTTTCTTCCGCCCGACATCTCTATTCGCGAAGCATGGGAGGTGCCGGAAAACTTCCACCCCCGTCGCGAGGCGACCGCCAAACACTATTGCTACACATTGCAGGTAGGTGTGAGTCGTTCTCCTCTCCGACGGTTGTATGCGTGGCATCTGCGCGGTCCTCTTGATATTGTGGCCATGCGTGCGGCAGCTGCGCATCTTGTCGGGGAAAAGGATTTTGCTTCGTTTAGGGCCTCTGGCTGCGCAGCAAAGACAACTATTCGAACCATTTACCGGGTTGATATTGCCGAGGAAGACGAAGCGTTAAGGATCAATATCATTGGTACAGGCTTTCTCCGGAACATGGTAAGAATTATCGCAGGCACACTTGTAGAGGTAGGGCGAGGCCGCCGGAAGCCTGATACTGTTCTGGATCTGCTGGAAAGGCCCGATCGTTCTTCGGCAGGGGTTACTGCGCCGCCGCAGGGGCTCTGTCTGATGAAGGTCTTTTTCAATAACGAACCGGACTGCAGAAAAATTCTTGACAGATGAAAGTAATTGTTCTAGTTTAACAACTTTCTTGGAAGACTATAAGACGAGATGTGAGGGTTCGATGAAGACGTACATAGCTAATGGTGATCAGGTTAACCGTGACTGGTACCTGTTCGATGCAGACAATCAGGTGCTCGGAAGGATCGCTACTCAGATCGCCAACATCCTGCGTGGAAAGAACAAGCCTACTTTTACCCCCAGCGTAGATACCGGTGATTTTGTGGTGGTGGTCAATGCAGAGAAGATCATGCTTACCGGCGCCAAGTTTAACGATAAGATTTACTACAGCCACTCCGGATTCCCCGGCGGGATCAAGTCGATCAGCGCCGGCAAACTGCTCGAGAAGAAGCCGGAAGATTTGATTCGCAAGGCTGTAAAGGGGATGCTTCCCAAGAACAAACTGTCCCGTCATATGCTGAGCAAGCTAAAGATATATGCAGGGACGGAGCACCCACACAAGGCCCAGCAGCCTAAAACCGTTCAACTCTGATAATTCAGTTCAGGAGATACCACGATGATGGCAGCAAAGAGTTTTTATGGAACAGGTAAGAGGAAGTCTTCGATAGCAAGGGTCTGGCTCAAGCCGGGAACCGGTACAATTACGGTCAACAGCAAGACGCTTGACGCATACTTCGGTCGTGAGACATCCAAGATGATCGTCCGCCAACCGCTCGAACTGGTAGAGAAGGTGGGTATCTTCGATATCAATGTTACGGTCTCCGGCGGCGGTGACTCCGGTCAGGCGGGTGCCATTAAGCATGGCATCACCAAGGCGCTGCTGCTTGTAGATGCAGAGCTCAGGGGAACCCTGAAGAAGGCTGGTTTCATTACCCGTGATGCGAGGGTTAAGGAGCGGAAGAAATACGGCAAGAAGGCTGCACGCGCCAGCTTCCAGTTCTCCAAGCGTTAATCTCCGCTTGCAGGAATCGTTCAAGGGGGTATCCGCAAGGGTATCCCCTTTTTTTGTTATTCCTATTCCATCGGAATAAGCCAGAAAGGAGTGCTCATGTTGAACGTCGCAGTAGTTGGAGCCAGTGGGTACACAGGCGTTGAGCTCCTCAGGATCCTGCATTGTCACCCTGAGGTGTCGGTAAAATGTGTGACATCGGAGCAGAGTGCGGGTAAGCGGATATCAGAACTCTTCCCCTCTCTGCGGGGACGTTGCGACCTCTTGCTGGAGAATCTGGAACCGGTGAGGATTGCCGAGCAGGCAGACCTGATCTTTACTGCCCTCCCCCATAAGGCGGCGATGGAGGTGGTGCCGACCTTTCTGAAACTCAAGAAAAGGGTAATCGACCTTTCTGCCGACTACAGGCTCCATAGTGCAGCTGAGTACGGCAGATGGTACGAGCCTCACATTAATCCGGAGCTTCTTGGCAAGGCCGTTTATGGAGTGCCGGAACTGAGACGTGCCATGATTGCAAAGGCCAAGCTTGTAGCTAACCCCGGCTGCTATCCGACCTCCATCATCTTGGGGCTTGCACCGCTTCTTACGAAGAATCTTATCGATCCGACAACCATCATAGCCGATGCCAAGTCAGGAGTAAGCGGGGCAGGTCGGAGTGCCAAGGTTGACAGCCTCTACTGTGAGGTCAATGATGGGTTCAGGGCATATGGAGTCGGTGGGGTGCATCGCCATATCCCTGAGATTGAACAGGAGCTTTCGGAGTTGGCTGGCCAACCGGTTGTCATATCATTTACCCCGCATCTGGTGCCGATGGACCGCGGGATACTCTCTACCATTTATGCAACATTGGGGAAGCAGATGACAACCGAGAAGTTAGTCAATCTCTACTCTGATTTCTACCAGGGTGAGGGGTTCGTGAGAGTTTTGCCGGTCGGGGAGTTTCCATCCACTGCATATGTTCGGGGGAGCAACTTCTGCGATATCGGGATTGCGGTGGATCAGCGGACAGGCCGGGTAGTCGTGGTTTCAGCCATCGACAACCTGGTTAAGGGGGCATCCGGACAGGCAGTGCAGAACATGAACATCGTATGCGGGCTCCCCGAAAACCTCGGGCTGGAAGGATTGGCATTATTTCCTTGAGCAACTTTCTCCCCACAACACTCGCGGAAGCAAGAGAGCGTGGATGGGATGAACTCGATGTCGTATTCGTAACCGGCGATGCCTATATCGATCACCCTTCCTTTGGTGTACCGCTCCTGGCACGCTGGCTTGAATCGCACGGCTTCCGGGTCGGGATACTGGCACAGCCAGACTGGCGTAGGCCTGAAGCATTCGACGAACTTGGCAGGCCACGGCTGTTTTTTGCCGTGACGGCCGGAGCGATGGACTCCATGGTCGCTCACTACACCCCGGAGAAACGGCTTCGTCGCGACGATGCATATACGCCCGGTAACCGGCACGGCGCGCGTCCCAACCGCGCAACCATCGTTTATACATCATGCTGCAAGGCTGTATACAGGGACGTGCCGGTAGTGATCGGAGGTATTGAGGCCTCTCTCAGGCGTTTTGCCCACTATGACTATTGGGACGACAGGGTGAGGCGCTCGCTTCTCGTTGACAGCAAGGCCGATCTGCTGATCTATGGCATGGCCGAGCGTCCTATCCTGGAGTTGGCGAATCGGCTGAGGCAAGGGGAGGCGTTCCATGAACTTCGCGACGTTCGCGGTACGGCGTATATGGGGAAAGAGTTGCAGTCGGACCATTCCCTTTCGGCATCTGCTGGTGCGTCTCCTCAGATAGAGTGGTTTGAACTCAGAAAGCTTCCTTCTTATGAAGAGGTCAGCGCAGACAGAAAGAGTTATGCGGATGCTTTTCGTCTGATCTCTTTGTCGCAGAATCCATTGCAGCCAGTCAAGACTGTCCAACGCCATGGAGATAGGATTCTGGTCTGCAATCCGCCGGCTCTTCCGTTTGCTCAGGCCCAACTTGATGCGGTCTATGCCCTCCCCTTTACCCGCCTTGCACACCCTACATATCTAGAACCAATCCCCGCATGGGAACAGATCAAGACATCGGTAACCACACATCGTGGCTGCTATGGAGGTTGTGCTTTCTGCGCCATAACCAATCATCAGGGAAAGACGATCCAGTCTCGCAGTCTGGGATCGATTCTCTCTGAGGCGGAGAGGTTGGCAGAGGCTCCCTGGTTCAAAGGGAGTATCAGCGACCTGGGAGGGCCGACTGCCAATATGTATGGCACCAGTTGCACTGCTCCGTCGAAGGGGGGAAGCTGTCAGCGGCCCAGCTGTCTCTATCCTGCTGTATGCATCCATTTGGCAGTGGATGACCGGATGGCTGCGGAGATGTTGCGGGGAGTGCGAAGGGTGCGAAATGTTCGGCATGTAGCTGTCTCTTCAGGGATTCGTTACGACCTTCTGACAAGACAGCCGCAATATTTTAAGGAATTGCTTGCACATCATGTGGGAGGATTGCTCAAGGTTGCTCCAGAGCACTGCACAGAGCGGGTTCTGGGGATTATGCGAAAGCCGGCGATAGGGATCTTTACGGAGTTTTTAGATCGTTTTCGTGAGTCAAGTCGTTCTGTAGGCAAGCGTCAGGGGGTCGTCCCCTATCTTATGTCGGGACATCCGGGAACTACAATTGCCGATATGCTCGATTTGGCTCTTTTCCTCAGGCACCATCGGCTGAAGGTTGAGCAGGTTCAGGAGTTTACCCCCACGCCGGGGAGCTTGTCCACATGCATCTATCATACAGGTATCGATCCATTCACTGGCAAGGAGATATATGTAGCACGTGGCGATCGTGAAAAACGGCAACAGAAGGCGCTATTGCTTGCTCATCAGCCAATGGCGCGTCAGCTGGTGAGGGAGGCGCTTCGTGCCTGTGGGAGGCAAGATGCGGCAAATATCCTTATCGGGGAGCCGAGTGGTGAGTTCTTAAAACAGAAGTCATTGAAGACTGTGCACAAGCTGGGCAATAAAAGTAACAGGCCCAATAGAAAAAAATCTTGACAAGTTCTGGACCTATCGACTATAAAACATACTTCTGTGTGCCAGGTTAAAGTGATTGACTTGGTTTGTTAAGTGGTGTATAAAATTTTTTTTGCGCTGGCGTAGCTCAATTGGCAGAGCAGCTGACTTGTAATCAGCAGGTTGCGGGTTCGAGTCCCATCGCCAGCTCCAGTTAGCATAACGGCAGTGCATGGCTTTTCTCCTCTGGAGGGATTCCCGAGTGGCCAAAGGGAACAGACTGTAAATCTGTCGTCGGACGACTTCGGAGGTTCGAATCCTCCTCCCTCCACCATACTGAACTGCAGAAGGTTTCAGGCATGGTTCGCCTCCAGGAGACTCTGAGTCGATGGTACTGGGAGCGGGACAATTGACTGACCTTCACCAAACTTCATAGAATGGTTATTGGCGGGAGTAGCTCAGTTGGCTAGAGCATCAGCCTTCCAAGCTGAGGGTCGCGGGTTCGAGTCCCGTTTCCCGCTCCAATTTACCAGCTGCCCACATAGCTCAGGAGGTAGAGCACTTCCTTGGTAAGGAAGAGGTCACCGGTTCGAGTCCGGTTGTGGGCTCCACTAATGTTATTAATATTAACCGAGAGCAACTAATCTCAGTAAATTATGGTCAATTCTGGAGGAACTCCTAATGGCAAAGGCGAAATTCGAGCGGAAGAAACCCCATGTCAACGTAGGGACGATAGGTCACGTAGACCACGGCAAGACGACACTGACGGCGGCGATAACGAAGGTACTGGCAGGCAAGGGGCAGGCTGAGTACAAGTCGTTCGATCAGATCGACAATGCACCTGAAGAGCGGGAGCGTGGTATCACGATAGCTACAGCACATGTCGAGTACGAGACAGATAAGCGTCATTATGCACACGTTGACTGTCCTGGTCATGCCGACTACGTGAAGAACATGATCACCGGAGCGGCCCAGATGGACGGCGCTATTCTGGTAGTTTCAGCAGCTGACGGGCCGATGCCGCAGACCCGCGAGCACATTCTGCTTGCGCGTCAGGTAGGCGTACCTTACATAGTGGTGTTCCTGAACAAGGCAGACATGGTAGATGATGCCGAGCTGCTGGAGTTGGTAGAACTGGAGATTCGCGAACTGCTCTCATCCTATGACTTCCCTGGGGACGATATCCCGATTATCAAGGGTAGCGCTCTGAAAGGGCTGGAAGGTGACAAGGGCGAACTGGGTGAGCAGGCGATTCTGGCGCTGATGGATGCAGTAGACAGCTACATACCGGAGCCGGAGCGTGCCATTGACAAGCCGTTTTTGATGCCGGTAGAGGACGTTTTCTCAATTTCCGGTCGAGGTACTGTTGCCACCGGCCGTGTGGAGCGTGGTATCGTCAAGGTTGGCGAAGAGGTGGAGATTGTCGGGATCAAGGCGACAGCGAAGACGACTGTGACCGGGGTAGAGATGTTCCGGAAGCTTCTGGACGAAGGTCGCGCAGGCGACAATATTGGCGCACTGCTGCGTGGTGTGAAGCGTGAAGAGATCGAGCGTGGTCAGGTACTGGCCAAGCCTGGCAGCATAACGCCGCACACGAAGTTCAAGGCTGAGGCATATGTACTGACCAAGGAAGAGGGGGGACGGCACACACCTTTCTTCAATGGATATCGGCCGCAGTTTTATTTCCGAACAACGGATGTAACCGGGGTAGTCGATCTGCCAGCCGGGACAGAGATGGTAATGCCTGGAGATAACGTGGCAGTGCAGGTAAATCTTATCACACCGATAGCAATGGACGAAGGGCTTCGATTCGCGATACGCGAGGGTGGCCGTACGGTTGGCGCCGGGGTGGTAGCCTCCATAATTGAGTAAGACCGTTAGGGGCAGCAGCGCAGGTACTGGCTGGACCAGATATCGACGCAGTTGAAACTTGAGAAACGAAATTTGCTTTTGTAAAAGGATTGAGCGATGAGAGATATAATCACCCTTGCCTGCACTGAGTGCAAGCAGCGTAATTACACGACTACCAAAAACAAGAAGAATACACCGCAAAAGCTGGAGTTCAAAAAATACTGCCGCTTCTGCCGGACTCACACGCCGCACAAGGAAACCAAGTAAATTGACCAGGCGAGCTGTCTTCATAGGCAGCTCTTGGCATGCAGGCCAGTAGCTCTAACGGCTAGAGCACCGGTCTCCAAAACCGGGTGTTGGGGGTTCGAATCCCTCCTGGCCTGCCACTTAAAGCTGTTAAAGGCAATCTGCAGTCTGAATGAGGTGCAATCAGTGCTGGCAAAAACCAAGGAATTTCTGGATGAAGTTAAGATAGAGTTGGGTAAGGTAACCTGGCCGACTCGCAGGGAAACTATGGCAACTGCATGGGTGGTAGTAGTGATAGTGTTGTTAATTTCACTCTATCTTGGCGCGTGTGATGTGGTTCTGGCCAAGCTGATGCGGTTCGTGCTGCGTTAGAAGGATAAATATGGCAAAGAAATGGTACAGTGTACATACTTACTCTGGATTTGAGAATAAAGTCAGGTTGTCGCTTCAGGAGCGTATCAAGAATCTTGGGCTTGATGACTATTTCGGCGAAGTGCTGATCCCTTCAGAGACTGTTGTGGAACTGAAAAAAGGGGAGAAAAAGACATCGTCGCGTAAATTTTTTCCGGGATATATTCTGGTCAATATGGAACTCAACGATGAGACATGGCACGCTGTCAAGGAGACAGCCAAGGTAACCGGTTTCGTCGGGGGTAATACTCCGGTGGCAATACCTGATGAAGAGGTACTTAAGATAACCAGGCGCATGGAAGAAGGTGCTGAAAAGCCAAGGCCAAAGGTTCTATTTGATGTGGGTGAGACTGTAAGGGTAGTGGACGGGCCTTTTCTCAATTTTTCTGGTGTGGTAGAAGACGTCAAGCCTGATAAAGGGAAGCTGCGTGTTATGGTAAGCATCTTCGGTCGGGCAACGCCAGTAGAACTGGAGTTTATGCAGGTTGAAAAACAGTAGCGACGAATGAGGCAACACCTCTGCGTACGCATAGAACAACTTCGGCAATAGTCACAAGGAGCAGAATCATGGCAAAGAAAATAACAGGTTATATAAAATTACAGATACCGGCTGGCAAAGCAAATCCATCACCACCGATTGGCCCGGCACTCGGTCAGCACGGTGTCAACATCATGGAATTCTGCAAGGCGTTCAATGCCAAGACCCAGGCCGACGAAGGTACCATTATTCCTGTCGTTATAACGGTCTTTGCCGACAGGTCTTTCACCTTTATTACCAAGACACCTCCGGCACCGATTCTAATCAAGAAAGCGCTCGGCATAGAGAGCGGTTCTGCAGTCCCCAATAAGACTAAGGTAGGCAAACTGACCAAAGACCAGGTCAGGGAGATCGCCCAGAAAAAGATGGTTGATCTGAATGCAGCCTCCCTGGAAGCAGCCATGCGAACAATCGAAGGAACAGCCCGGAGCATGGGCGTTGATATTGTCTAAGATGATCACGAAGAGAGGGTGAGAAGAAATGCCTAAAACAGCCAAAAAGCTTAAAGATGCCCTAGCAAAGGTTGATCGGAGCAAGAGTTATGCCCTGAAAGACGCCCTTGAGCTGGTAAAGGGAGTATCCTATGTCAAGTTTGACGAGACAGTCGACGTAATGGTGCGCCTGGGTGTCGATCCTCGTCATGCAGACCAGATGGTTCGTGGTGCAGTTGTGCTGCCAAATGGTCTTGGCAAGGATGTCAGAGTACTGGTCTTCGCCAAGGGTGAGAAAGAGAAGGAAGCCAGGGACGCCGGCGCAGATTATGTCGGTGCAGAAGACCTGGTGGCTAAGATCCAGGAGGGGTGGTTTGACTTTGATATGGCCATTGCTACACCGGATATGATGGGTGTGGTAGGGAAAATCGGTAAACTCTTAGGTCCCCGTGGTCTGATGCCAAATCCAAAGGTCGGCACAGTAACCTTTGATATCGGCCGGGCAGTTAAGGAGTGTAAGTCTGGCAAGGTCGAGTTCAGAGTTGAAAAAGCGGGAATTATTCATGCCCCGGTGGGCAAGGTCTCCTTTGATGGCGATAAACTGAAAGAGAATATTCTGGCCCTTGTTGAGGCTTTGGTAAAGGCAAAGCCCTCGGCAGCCAAGGGGACCTATATGAAGAAGATCAGTATTTCATCCACCATGGGTCCTGGGGTCCGGGTTGATGTGGCAGAGGTTACTGGTCAGCTTTGATTCAGTCAAGTTCGAGATGTAAGCCAAAGTCATAGACAGCAGGTGTCGTTTCATAAAATTGTGGCGACATAATTGATTATCAGCCTGCCGAGACTTGCGGTCGTTGCAGAAAAGAGATTTTCCGCAGCTTCCTGACTTTGGCAGGGGCCATGGCCCTTAACCCAAAAGAAAGGAGGAAGGCGCTTGAATAAGGAAAGCAAACAGCAAGTTGTAACCGAACTGCACGACAAGCTGCAGCGCGCCAAGGCTGTGTTCCTGGCTGATTTCCGCGGTATGAGCGTGGGGAAGGCTACAGAACTCAGAAATGAGTTGCGCAAGGCATCCGTTGAGTACAAGGTAGTGAAGAATACCCTGCTTGAGCTGGCTTCCAAGGATACCGAATCAGCGGTTTTGAATTCCCACTATAACGGACCGACTGCCATAGCCATAACCTATGACGATCCGGTTGCTGCTGCCAAGGTTCTCTCCCGTTTTGCCAAGGAGCAGCAGAACCAGAACATCTTCAAGCTGAAGGCTGGGATGTTGTCGGGCAAAGCGATCAGTGCCAGTGACATCCAGGCATTGGCAGATCTCCCCAGCCGGGAAGTATTGCTGGCCAAGCTGCTTGGTACCATACAGGCTCCGGTCGCTAATTTTGTTGGTGTCTTGGCCGCAGTGCCTGGAAGTTTTGTCCGTGCACTCAATGCGATCAAGATTCAAAAAGAAGGCAATTAACTAGATATATTACCATCTCTAATTACTATCTTTAACGGAGGAATTATCACATGTCTATTAGCAAGGCCGATGTTATCAGCTTCATCGAAAATATGTCCGTACTTGAGCTTTCTGAACTGGTAAAAGAGCTCGAAGAGAAGTTTGGCGTTTCTGCCGCCGCTCCGGTTGCCGTTGCTGCTGCTGCTCCTGGTGCAGCTGCTGAGGTTGCCGAAGAAAAGACCGAGTTTGACGTCATTATCAAGGCTGCCGGTGCCAACAAGATTGCAGTGATCAAGGTAGTGCGTGCTCTTACCAGCCTTGGGCTCAAAGAAGCCAAGGATCTGGTTGATGGTGCTCCGCAACCCCTCAAAACCGGCGTCTCCAAAGAGGAGGCCGAAGAGACCAAGAAGCAGCTTCTGGAAGCGGGCGCTGAAGTGGAAGTTAAATAACCCGACTCTTGATCGAGCGGTAAGAGCCAAGGTCGCATTAAGCGGCCTTGGCTGTTCTATTTTGTTGGCGGGCTAGTGCTTCGTGACGCCAACTACTTGAAATAACAGGAATTCAGGTAGTCAGCCAAAAGCGCCCATGCCTTTTGAGCCTTGCAACAAAGGAGACTCTCTTAATGGCTTATTCAATTGCGAATAACCCCCTACTGCGTAAAAACTTCGCCAAAATCAAAAAGATAATCGACATACCCAACCTCATCGACATCCAGAAAAATTCCTACAAGCGCTTCCTGCAGATTGACGTACCTGCTGAAACGCGTAAGAATTCAGGTCTGGAGGCGGTGTTTAAAAGTGTCTTCCCGATCCGCGATTTCAGTGATACTGCTTCGCTGGAGTATGTCTCCTATTCGCTCGGCACCCCCAAATATGACGTGGAAGAGTGCCATCAGCGCGGGATGACCTTTGCGGCGCCGATGAAGGTCAAGGTGCGACTGGTCATCTGGGATGTCAATAAAGAGACCGGTGCCAGGTCTATCCGTGACATCAAGGAGCAGGAAGTCTATTTTGGCGAAATTCCACTAATGACAGATAACGGCACTTTCATAATCAACGGTACCGAGAGGGTCATAGTAAGTCAGTTACATCGTTCTCCCGGTGTATTTTATGATCACGATAAAGGCAAGACCCATTCCAGCGGCAAGGTGCTTTACTCTGCCCGTGTGATTCCATACCGTGGTTCCTGGCTTGATTTTGAATTTGACCATAAAGATATCCTTTTTGTCCGAATAGACCGCCGTCGTAAGATGCCTGCCACCGTGTTGCTCAAGGCTTTGGGCTACTCGACCGACGAGCTCCTTAACTATTTTTACCGGAGTGAAGAGATCTTTTTTGAAAAGGATAAGATGCTTAAGGCTGCAGACCCAGAACTTCTGACCAATCAGAAAGCGGCTACCGACATCATAGATCCTAAAACTAAAGAAGTTCTGGTCAAGGCTAATCGGAAGTTTACCAAGGCTGCCATTCGCAAGATGACAGAACATAATATCAAGTATATTCCGATCGGGGTCGAAGATCTGGTAGGACGTTACTCTTCGCATGATGTAGTTGATCAGGCGACAGGTGAAGTGCTGGTAGAGTGCAACGAAGAGATTACCCAGACAAAGTTGGATGAACTGAAGGCCCGCAAGATATCGTCGCTGAAGATTCTTTTCATTGATAATATGCATGTAACCTCTTCATTGCGTGACACCATCCTGGTCGACAAGATCAGTACCACTGATGATGCGTTGATAGAAATATACCGCAGACTTAGGCCGGGTGATCCGCCAACACTGAAGAGCGCAGTAGCACTCTTTGAGAATCTCTTTTTCAATGCCGATCGTTACGATCTCTCTGCTGTTGGTCGGCTTAAGCTGAACTACAAGCTTGGTCTCCAGGTTCCCATGGACTGTCAGACACTTACCAAGGATGATGTGCTGGAGACAGTCCGTTACCTTATTGATCTGAAAAATGGTAAGGGGAATATTGACGACATCGACCATCTAGGTAATCGTCGTGTGCGAGCTGTTGGCGAACTTCTGGAGAACCAGTATCGCATCGGTTTGGTGCGTATGGAGCGTGCTATCAAAGAGCGGATGAGTCTGCAAGAGGTGGAGAACCTTATGCCGCACGACTTGATCAACTCCAAGCCGGTATCAGCCGTAGTAAAGGAGTTCTTTGGTTCGTCGCAGCTATCCCAGTTCATGGATCAGACCAATCCTCTTTCTGAAGTAACCCACAAACGGCGTCTGTCAGCTCTCGGACCAGGGGGCCTGACCAGGGAGAGAGCCGGCTTTGAGGTTCGTGACGTCCATCCGACTCACTATGGCCGGGTCTGCCCTATTGAAACGCCGGAGGGCCCCAATATCGGTCTGATAGCGTCCCTTTCGACCTATGCCCGTATCAATGAGCACGGTTTCGTCGAAACTCCATACCGGATTGTCAAGGATGGCAAGGTGACCAACGAAGTGAAGTTTTTCTCTGCTCTGGAGGAAGAAGGGCATGCCATTGCCCAGGCCAATGCAGAGATTGACAAGGATGGTCGTTTTGTTGCCGATTATATTTCCGCTCGTAAGGGGGGGGAATTTGTCCTGGTCACCAGGGATGAACTGGAACTGATGGATGTGGCGCCGATGCAGTTGGTGTCGGTCGCTGCCTCGCTGATACCGTTTCTGGAGAACGATGACGCCAACCGGGCCTTGATGGGTTCTAACATGCAGCGTCAGGCAGTCCCTCTACTTAGGGCCGATTCTCCGCTGGTAGGAACAGGCATGGAGCGGGTAGTGGCAAGGGATTCCGGGGTCTCAGTAGTGGCACGGCACAACGGTGTTGTCGAATCTGTGGATGCTTCGCGCATAGTCGTCAAGATCGACGAGGATGAATATGACGAAACCGGAACCGGGGTTGATATCTACAACCTGATCAAATTTGCCCGCTCCAATCAGAATACTTGCATCAACCAGCGCCCAGTTGTGAAAGTCGGCGACCATGTGAAGCGTAGCGACGTCATAGCAGATGGCCCTTCCACTGACATGGGTGAACTGGCTCTTGGCCAGAACGTACTGGTAGCCTTCATGCCCTGGGGTGGCTACAACTTTGAGGATTCCATCCTTATCTCTGAAAAACTGGTAAAGGATGACCGCTACACCTCGATCCATATCGAGGAGTTCGAGTGTGTGGCCAGAGATACCAAGCTTGGTAAAGAGGAGATCACCTCCGATATCCCCAATCTTGGAGAAGAGACCCTCAAGGATCTTGACGAATCAGGGATTATACGGATAGGTGCAGAAGTAGGCCCCGGCGACATCCTGGTCGGCAAGATAACGCCAAAAGGGGAAACGCAGTTGTCGCCGGAAGAGAAACTTCTTCGCGCCATCTTTGGCGAGAAGGCCGGCGATGTCCGTGACACTTCTCTGCGCGTTCCTCCTGGCGTGGAAGGTACTGTTATTGGCGCCAAGATTTTCTCCCGCAAAGGTTCAGATAAGGATGCCAGAACCGAGATCATCGAGAAGGCGGAAGAGGAAAAACTCCGTAAGGACGAACAGGACGAAATCCGGATCATCCGTGATTCTGCCATAGGCAAGTTGAAGAAATTGCTGGTTGGCAAGACTGCAGCTGTAAAGCTTGAAGGGAAAGACGGCAAGATTCTGATCGCCAAAGGGAAGAAGATCACCGAGGAAGCTCTGGGTGCCATCCCACTAGATAAATGGGATACCATCTCTGTCAGCGGTGAGGAGGGTGTGGATGACAAGGTCGCCCAGGTCCTGGCTACGCTGCATCAGCAAATAGACATCATAAAGTATGTCTTTGATGACAAGATACAGAAGCTTAAGCGAGGTGATGACCTGCCACCTGGCGTAATAAAGATGGTCAAGGTTTACATCGCCATCAAGCGGAAGCTTCAGGTCGGCGACAAGATGGCAGGAAGGCACGGGAACAAAGGTGTCGTCTCCCGCATTCTTCCGGAAGAGGACATGCCCTATATGGAAGATGGGCGGCCGGTGGAGATAGTACTCAATCCACTTGGCGTTCCTTCACGTATGAACGTCGGCCAGATCCTCGAAACTCATCTGGGCTGGGCTGCTAAAGGGATTGGCTGGCAGATAGAGGCGCTGTTGGAGAAAAACTCCCCTGAAGCAACCATCAAGAAGTATCTGAAGGATGTCTATGGTGACAAGGAGATGAATAAGTTTGTCGACTCACTCGACGAGGAGGAGCTTCTCAATGTTGCCAATCGCCTGAAGAGAGGTGTGCCGATGGCCTCCCCGGTATTCGAAGGTGCTTCGGAGAAGGGCATCCAGGGGATGCTTGGGAAGTCGAAGCTTTCGGCAACGGGACAGGTGACACTCTTTGACGGGAAGACAGGTGAACCTTTCAAGCATAAGGTTACGGTCGGAGTCATGTATGTCTTGAAGTTGCATCACCTCGTGGACGACAAGATTCATGCACGTTCCATAGGTCCCTACAGTCTAGTTACCCAGCAACCGCTCGGCGGGAAGGCCCAGTTTGGTGGTCAGCGACTCGGGGAGATGGAGGTCTGGGCAATGGAGGCTTATGGAGCTGCCTATGCCCTGCAGGAGTTCCTGACGGTTAAATCTGATGATGTAGCTGGACGAACCAGGATGTACGAGGCGATCGTAAAAGGGAAACATACCCTTGAACCTGGTCTCCCTGAATCATTCAATGTCCTTATCAAAGAGTTGCAGTCGTTAGGTCTCGACGTGGAACTGCTGGAAGGGGACGAGGACTAGTATCCGGCGCGCGCCTTATTAGATTAGAGCAGTTTCTGCCAAGGATGAGGCAGTACGGGTTACCCTTACATAAATTCGCTTACTCCTATACAAGAGGGAGGATAAAACCTTGGACGATATTTTTAATTTCTTTGATAAGCCAAAAGATCCATTACATTTTTCCGCGATTCGTATCTCCATCTCATCACCGGAAAAAATTCGCGAACGCTCCTTTGGCGAGGTAAAAAAGCCAGAGACTATCAACTACCGGACCTTCAAACCGGAGAGAGACGGCCTTTTCTGCGCCAAGATATTCGGTCCGACAAAGGACTATGAATGTAACTGCGGCAAGTACAAACGGATGAAGCATCGCGGCATTGTCTGTGAAAAGTGCGGAGTTGAGGTCATCCCTTCCAAAGTACGTCGGGAGCGACTTGGTCATATTGACTTGGCAACACCGGTAGCCCATATCTGGTTTCTCAAATCGCTGCCGTCGCGGATTGGTAATCTCCTCGACATTACTCTTAAAGATCTGGAAAAGGTCCTTTATTTCGAGGCCTATGCGGTTACTGATCCAAAAAACAGCGGTCTGCAAATGGCAGAAATACTGAGTGAAGACCAGTACCAGAAGGCCATGGAAGAGTATAGTGGACAGTTTGAAGCTACCATGGGGGCGGCTGCCATCCGTGACTGCCTCAAGGCTCTTGATCTGGAAAGACTAGCCGAGACCTTACGTATAGAGATGCTTGAAGCAACCAGCGAGGCGAAACGGAAGAAGACAGCCAAAAGGCTCAAGGTAGTTGAAGCATTCAAAGCCTCCGGTAACCGACCTGAGTGGATGATTCTCGAATGTATCCCGGTTCTGCCTCCTGAGCTGCGGCCGTTGGTTCCGCTTGACGGCGGACGTTTCGCCACCTCTGACCTGAACGATCTCTACCGCCGGGTCATCAATCGTAACAATCGTTTGAAGAGGCTCATGGAACTTCAGGCTCCGGAGGTGATAATCCGTAATGAGAAACGGATGCTGCAGGAGGCTGTAGATGCACTGTTTGACAACGGCCGTCGTGGTCGTGCCATTGCAGGGCCTAACAAGCGACCTCTGAAATCGCTCTCCGACATGCTGAAGGGTAAGTCCGGGCGTTTCCGGCAGAATCTACTTGGCAAACGGGTTGATTATTCAGGTCGTTCCGTTATTGTTGTCGGTCCCGAATTGCGGCTTCATCAATGTGGTCTTCCCAAAAAGATGGCTCTGGAACTTTTCAAGCCCTTCATCTACAACAAGCTAGAAGAGCGGGGATACGTCACGACCATCAAGAGTGCCAAGAAGATGGTGGAGAAGGAACGACCAGAGGTATGGGATGTCCTGGAGGAGGTGATCAAGGAGCATCCGGTCATGTTGAACCGTGCCCCTACTTTGCACCGCCTTGGCATCCAGGCATTTGAACCTGTCCTAATTGAAGGGAAGGCGATTCAACTTCATCCGCTGGTATGTACTGCGTTCAACGCTGACTTCGACGGGGACCAGATGGCAGTTCATCTGCCACTCTCAATAGAGAGCCAGGTGGAGACTCGAGTTTTGATGATGTCCACCAACAACATCCTATCACCGGCCCATGGCAAGCCGATCATTGTCCCTTCCCAGGACATGGTTCTTGGCACTTACTACATGACTCGAGACAAGCATTTTGCCCTTGGGGAAGGAAAGATACTAGCATCGCCCGAAGAGGTCAGGATAGCTTTTGACGCCGGAGAGATCGATTTGCAGGCCAGAATCAAGGTGCGGATGAAAAACCTTCCCACAGATGAGTTGCCGCAACTCGTTGATACTACTACCGGTCGGGTCATTCTCCGGGAGATCCTACCGGAAACTGTCCCGTTTACTGCGGTAAACAAGGTGATGACTAAGAAGGAACTCTCCAACTTGGTCGATATCTGTTATCGTTTGGCTGGTAACAAGGAGACTGTAATTCTGGCTGACAAACTGAAGGAGATCGGGTTCCGTTATTCAACGCTGGCCGGTATCTCCATCAGTATCAATGATATGGTGGTGCCGGAAGGTAAACCAGCAATAATCGATCGAGCTTCGGAAGAGGTTAAGGAAATCCAGAACCAGTACACCGAAGGTCTTATCACTGATGGCGAGCGCTACAACAAGGTTATCGATATCTGGGCCAAGGCTACAGAAGAGATTGCCCGGGAGATGCTGGACAACCTGTCTCGGGATATCGTTGTTGGTCCTGATGGTAAAGAGGTCAAGGTCCCATCTTTCAACGCCATACATATGATGGCCGACTCAGGGTCAAGGGGCTCTGCCCAGCAGATACGTCAGTTGGCCGGCATGCGTGGTCTCATGGCCAAGCCGTCCGGAGAGATCATCGAGACACCTATTACCGCTAACTTCCGCGAAGGGTTGACTGTCCTACAATACTTCATTTCTACTCACGGTGCCCGAAAAGGTCTTGCCGATACCGCCCTCAAGACTGCCAACTCAGGTTACCTGACGCGACGTCTGGTTGACGTAGCTCAGGATGCTATCATTAACGAACCTGACTGTGGAACCATGGATGGTCTGAATGTCTCCTCACTTACCGAGGGTGGTGAAATAATCGAGCATATCGGTGACCGTATTCTCGGTCGTGTCGCGCTTGACGATATACTTGATCCGGTTACCGGTGAGGTCTTGGTGGAGGCTAATGCGGAGATCGACGAGACACTGGTTAAACGGATCGAGGATGCTGGCCTGGAGAAAGTTAAGATCCGTTCGGTGCTTACCTGCCAGAGTCGGCGTGGTATATGCGCTAAATGCTATGGTCGAGATCTGGCCCGTGGTCATCTGGTAAACCTTGGTGAAGCGGTTGGAGTCATTGCCGCCCAATCCATCGGCGAACCAGGGACCCAATTGACCATGCGGACCTTCCATATAGGTGGTACCGCTTCTAGACATGCGGAACAGACCTCTTTGGAGGCACGTAACGAAGGTAGGGTACGTTTCATCAATATCAACAGTGTTAAGAACGTTGATGGTCATCATATTGTCATGAACCGTAATGGAGAGTTGGCTATAGTCGATGAAACCGGTCGCGAACGGGAGCGCTATGCCATCGTCTATGGTGCAAAGATCAAGGCTGGGCCTGATGAGCTGGTGAAGGCCACCCAAACCCTGGCCGAGTGGGATCCCTACACCATGCCGATCCTCACCGAAGTCTCCGGCAAGATCAAGTTTGGTGACATAGTCGAAGCTATTACCATGGAAGAGCAATTGGATGAAGTTACCGGCCTGTCACGTAAAGTAATCATCGAATCGCGCGATCCTGATAAGCGTCCTCGCATTGCCATAAAAGATGATTCAGGTAAAACCGTTAGCGCCGGTAGTACCATTGGACGATATTTCCTTCCAGTTGGGGCTAACATCTCGGTACAGGAAGACTCATTTGTCAATGCCGGTGATGTTATAGCCAAGATTCCCCGTGAAACTACCAAGACAAAGGATATTACCGGTGGTCTGCCTCGTGTTGCCGAGCTTTTTGAAGCACGTAAACCGAAGGACTATGCAGTCATCGCCGAAATTGATGGTGTGGTAACATTTGGCAAGGATGCCAAAGGGAAGCGAAAGGTAATCATTACTCCAGAAATGGGGGAACCAAAAGAGTATCTGATCCCGAAAGGGAAGCATATCAGCGTCCACGAAGGGGACCATGTTCGCGCTGGTGAAGCGCTCATGGACGGCTCATCAAATCCTCACGATATTCTAAGGGTGCTTGGGCAGAAGGAATTGGCCAAATATCTGGTGGATGAGGTCCAAGAGGTCTATCGACTCCAAGGGGTCAAGATTAACGACAAGCACATCGAGACCATCGTCAGGCAGATGCTCCGTAGAGTCCGCATCAAGGATGTGGGGGATACTAATCTTCTTATCGACGATCAGTTGGAGCGGTATATCTTTGAAGACGAAAATGAGCGAGTACTAGCAAAAAATGGCCGTCCTGCCATCGCTGAGCCTTTGTTGCTCGGCATCACCAAGGCATCACTCTCCACCGAGTCATTCATTTCAGCTGCCTCTTTCCAGGAGACCACCAAGGTTCTTACCCAGGCGGCAATTGAAGGTAAGGTCGACAGTCTGCGTGGTCTTAAAGAAAACGTTATTATGGGAAGGTTAATTCCTGCGGGTACTGGATTGTCTCGCTATCGGAACCTCAAGTTGCATGTTGATGAGCCTGTACAGGAGATTGAAGAATCTGCAGAAGATGAAGTTGCCATTGGGTAGAAGAAGTGGGGGATGATATCCCCCACTTCTATATGAAAAAAAACTTGACAAGGTTATTGTAAGTTGATATTTTTGTCGCTTCCGCAGGGGGGATTGCCCCCTGAATTTGTGTAGTCTGGAGAAAGAGCGTATGCCAACCATTAACCAGCTTATCCGTATTGGCAGGGAAAGCAAGAAGGACAAGTCGACTGCACCTGCATTGAAGTGTTGTCCGCAAAAGCGCGGTGTCTGCACCAGGGTTTATACCACAACACCGAAAAAGCCAAACTCAGCTCTTCGTAAAGTAGCCAGGGTTAGGCTTACCAATGGTATCGAGGTGACATCCTATATACCAGGTGTCGGTCATAACCTTCAGGAGCACTCAGTGGTGCTGATTAGAGGTGGGAGGGTAAAAGACCTTCCGGGTGTCCGTTATCATATTGTTCGCGGCACTCTTGATTCTGTAGGTGTTAAGGACCGCAAAAAGAGCCGCTCCAAATACGGTGCGAAAAGGCCCAAGTAATACTACCGTGAGAGGTTGATATGCCGAGAAGAAGAGAAGTTGCCAAGCGGGTCATCCTGCCCGACCCAAAATTCAATGATCGGGTAGTGGCTAAGCTCGTAAATATAATGATGCTTGACGGCAAGAAAAGTACAGCTGAGCGGGCGCTCTATAACGCCCTTGAGTTGGTCGCACAGCGTGCCAATGAGGAGCCAGTCAAGGTGCTCAAGAAGTGCCTGGATAATATCAAGCCGATGCTCGAGGTGAAGTCGCGGCGCGTAGGTGGTTCCACCTATCAGGTGCCGGTTGAGGTGCGTGCAGACAGGCGTGTTTCTTTAGCAATGCGCTGGCTAATTAAATATTCAAACAGTAGGGCAGAAAAAACCATGACCGATAAATTGGCCGGTGAAATTCTCGATGCTTATAACAATCGTGGTGCTGCTGTAAAGAAACGTGAAGATACTCACAAGATGGCAGAGGCAAACAGGGCTTTTGCACATTATCGCTGGTAGTTGCAGTTTGTAGGATTTGATTCGTTCAGTAAGGAGATTTTGTGGCACGTCCGGTTTCACTAGAAAAAACCCGTAATATCGGGATTATGGCACATATAGATGCAGGGAAGACTACCACTACCGAGAGGATTCTTTACTATACCGGTGTTTCCCATAAAATCGGTGAGGTGCATGAAGGTACTGCCACTATGGACTGGATGGAGCAGGAGCAGGAGCGTGGTATCACTATCACCTCTGCGGCCACTACATGCATGTGGGATGATCACAGGATTAATATCATTGATACACCCGGGCATGTCGATTTTACCATAGAGGTGGAGCGCTCACTAAGGGTACTAGATGGTTCGGTTGCGGTTTTTTGTTCGGTCGGAGGAGTTGAGCCTCAGTCTGAAACAGTCTGGAGGCAAGCGGATAAATATCGAGTGCCTCGGATAGCATTTATCAATAAAATGGACCGGGTTGGAGCCGATTTTTTCCGTGGCGTCAATATGATCAAGGATCGCCTCAAGGCGAATCCGGTGCCAATACAGCTCCCTGTTGGTGCAGAAGATACCTTCAAGGGTATTATCGATCTGGTGGAGATGAAGGCTATCCTCTGGGACGAGGAGTCGCTCGGAGCTAATTTCCGCGAGGAAGCGATACCGGCCAACCAGTTGGAGCAGGCTGAAGAGTATCGTGAACGGCTAATTGAGGAGATTTCTAGTCATAACGATGAATTGATGGAAAAATATCTTGCCGGTGAGGCACTGACAAATATCGAGATAAAAGCTGCAATTCGTCAAGCAACCATTGACATAAAGATTTGTCCTGTTATTTGCGGTTCCTCGTTCAAAAACAAGGGCGTCCAGCCATTACTCGATGCTGTTGTTGACTATTTACCGGCACCGACAGATATCCCAGCTATCAAGGGTGTTGATGAGAAGGATAACGAGATAGAGCGGAATGCCTCTGATGCAGAACCGTTTGCTGCACTTGCTTTCAAGATTATGACCGATCCTTATGTGGGGCAGCTATGTTTCTTCCGGGTTTATTCTGGGGTGCTCAGTTCCGGCTCATATATATATAACTCTACCAAGGGGAAAAAAGAGCGGATTGGTCGTCTCTTGAAGATGCATGCGAATAAGCGCGAAGAGATAAAAGAGGTTTATGCTGGCGATATCGCTGCTGCAGTCGGCCTGAAGTATACAACTACTGGTGACACACTATGTCCGGAAGATAATCCGGTTATTCTTGAATCAATAGAGTTCCCTGAGCCGGTTATATCAATCGCCATTGAACCTAAGACCAAGGCAGACCAGGAAAAACTCGGTACGAGCCTGGCCAAGCTGGCCAGCGAAGATCCATCTTTTCGGGTTAAAACCGACGAAGAGACAGGACAGACTATTATTTCCGGAATGGGTGAATTGCATCTTGAGATAATTGTCGACCGTCTAATGCGGGAATTCAAGGTGGAGGCCAGCGTCGGCAAACCGCAGGTAGCCTATCGTGAGACCGTTACCAAGAAGGTCAAGGTGGAAGGAAAATTTGTCCGCCAGTCTGGTGGTCGTGGTCAGTACGGGCACGTCTGGCTCGAGGTTGAGCCGCAGGAGCCTGGCAAGGGTTATGAATTTGTCGATGGCATTAAAGGTGGTGTAGTCCCCAGGGAATACATACCTGCTGTAGACAAGGGTATTCAGGAAGCAATGGATAATGGTGTTCTGGCCGGATATCCGGTAGTTGATTTCAAGGTGACCCTTATTGATGGCTCATACCACGAGGTTGATTCATCGGAAATGGCGTTTAAAATTGCAGGTTCAATGGGTTTTAAAGAGGGATGTTCCAAGGCCGGTGCGGTTCTGCTTGAGCCGATAATGTCGGTGGAGGTTGTTGTCCCTGAAGAATATATGGGTGAAGTCATTGGTGATCTCAACTCCAGACGTGGTCGTATTATGGGGATGGAGAGTCGGGCAGGAGCTCAGGTAGTAAGCTCTATGGTGCCGCTGGCCCAGATGTTTGGTTATGCAACTGATGTCAGGTCGGCCACTCAAGGACGGGCAACTTACACCATGACGTTCCATCATTATGAGCAGGTACCGAAATCGGTGTCTGAAGAAATTATTGCTAAAGTAAAAGGTTAATATTATTAGCTGAGGAGGAACTCCTAATGGCAAAGGCGAAATTCGAGCGGAAGAAACCCCATGTCAACGTAGGGACGATAGGTCACGTAGACCACGGCAAGACGACACTGACGGCGGCGATAACGAAGGTACTGGCAGGCAAGGGGCAGGCTGAGTACAAGTCGTTCGATCAGATCGACAATGCACCTGAAGAGCGGGAGCGTGGTATCACGATAGCTACAGCACATGTCGAGTACGAGACAGATAAGCGTCATTATGCACACGTTGACTGTCCTGGTCATGCCGACTACGTGAAGAACATGATCACCGGAGCGGCCCAGATGGACGGCGCTATTCTGGTAGTTTCAGCAGCTGACGGGCCGATGCCGCAGACCCGCGAGCACATTCTGCTTGCGCGTCAGGTAGGCGTACCTTACATAGTGGTGTTCCTGAACAAGGCAGACATGGTAGATGATGCCGAGCTGCTGGAGTTGGTAGAACTGGAGATTCGCGAACTGCTCTCATCCTATGACTTCCCTGGGGACGATATCCCGATTATCAAGGGTAGCGCTCTGAAAGGGCTGGAAGGTGACAAGGGCGAACTGGGTGAGCAGGCGATTCTGGCGCTGATGGATGCAGTAGACAGCTACATACCGGAGCCGGAGCGTGCCATTGACAAGCCGTTTTTGATGCCGGTAGAGGACGTTTTCTCAATTTCCGGTCGAGGTACTGTTGCCACCGGCCGTGTGGAGCGTGGTATCGTCAAGGTTGGCGAAGAGGTGGAGATTGTCGGGATCAAGGCGACAGCGAAGACGACTGTGACCGGGGTAGAGATGTTCCGGAAGCTTCTGGACGAAGGTCGCGCAGGCGACAATATTGGCGCACTGCTGCGTGGTGTGAAGCGTGAAGAGATCGAGCGTGGTCAGGTACTGGCCAAGCCTGGCAGCATAACGCCGCACACGAAGTTCAAGGCTGAGGCATATGTACTGACCAAGGAAGAGGGGGGACGGCACACACCTTTCTTCAATGGATATCGGCCGCAGTTTTATTTCCGAACAACGGATGTAACCGGGGTAGTCGATCTGCCAGCCGGGACAGAGATGGTAATGCCTGGAGATAACGTGGCAGTGCAGGTAAATCTTATCACACCGATAGCAATGGACGAAGGGCTTCGATTCGCGATACGCGAGGGTGGCCGTACGGTTGGCGCCGGGGTGGTAGCCTCCATAATTGAGTAAGACCGTTAGGGGCAGCAGCGCAGGTACTGGCTGGACCAGATATCGACGCAGTTGAAACTTTAACGAGAGACTAATTTAGTCAACGAGGAAGACATGCCAAGTCAGAAGATCAGAATTCGTTTGAAAGCTTACGATCATAAGCTGCTCGACCAGTCGGTCGGCGAGATAGTCGACACTGCAAGAAGAACCGGTGCCAGGGTGGCTGGTCCAATTCCTTTGCCGACAGTAATCAACAAATATTGCGTGCTGCGCGGCCCTCACGTTGACAAGAAGTCCCGCGAGCAGTTCGAGATCAGGACACATAAACGCCTCATTGACATCCTTGATCCGACCCAGCAGACAGTTGATGCGCTAATGAAACTCGATCTCTCGGCAGGCGTCGATGTAGAGATCAAACTCTAGTCGAGATCATTTTACGATAGGGAAAGCAGCCATGAATAAGGGATTAATAGGAAAGAAACTGGGCATGACCCAGATATTTGCGGATGATGGTCGACGGATACCTGTAACGGTAGTTGAAGCTGGTCCGTGTGTGGTATTACAGAAAAAAACCGTAGTCAATGACGGTTATAATGCCATTCAGGTCGGTTTTGCTGGTAAGGATGCAACTCGTGCGACGCGTGCTCTTGTTGGTCATTGCAAGCAGGCCGGTAAAGGGGCATTTCGTTTTCTCCGTGAACTTCGTCTGGAAAACGTAGATCAATACAGTGTCGGAGACCAGATCAGTGTAGATATTTTTGCTCCTGGTGATTTGATAGATGTGACCGGAACTAGTATTGGCAAGGGTTTTCAGGGGGTTATAAAACGCTGGGGTTTTAAAGGGGGGCGTTCCTCGCATGGGTCTCGCTTCCATCGTGCACCTGGTTCCATAGGCTGCTCAGCAACCCCATCGCGCGTTTTTAAGAATAAAAAAATGCCTGGGCAGATGGGAAATGAGCGGGTTACAGTGCAGCGGTTGCAAGTTGTGCGAGTCGATCTAACTGATAACCTCCTTTTGATTAAAGGTGCGGTCCCTGGATCTACCAATGGTCTTGTCCTCATCAAGGATAGTGTCAAGGCTTAATGCATATCAGCTGGCAGTGGAGAAAATTATGGCGACAATAGACATTTTCGATATCAAGAAGAAGAAGGTTGGCGAATTGGAACTTAATGATGCCATCTTCAATGGTGAAGTAAAGGAGTATCTGATCCACGAAGCGGTCAAGATCCAGTTGGCCAATAGACGGGCCGGAACCGTGGCAGTTAAAAACCGTTCAGCGGTTGCTGGCAGTGGCAAAAAGCCATTTCGTCAGAAAGGAACTGGTCAGGCAAGGCAAGGTTGTCGGCGGGCACCGCAATATCCTGGTGGTGGAGTGGCATTTGGCCCTCAACCGAAAACCTATAACTTGGCCATGAATAAAAAGGCCCGCAAAGCAGCCATGCGTTCAGCTCTCTCGTTACTGTTCAAGGATAACAAACTTACTGTAATGAATTCCTTAGATTTATCGTCTATCTCCACTAAGGGTTTTGTCAATGTTCTTAATGACTTTGCCATTAGCAAGACATTGGTAGTTATTGATGAGAGTAATACCAATCTTGAACTCTCTGCTCGAAATGTCAAAGATGTGAAAGTGCTTAAGACAGAGGGGCTAAATATCTTTGATGTCATGAAATACCGGAGCATCATCTTTACCCAGGATGCTGTACGGAAAGTTGAAGGAGCATTACAGCCATGAACATCTATGACGTTATAAAAAAACCGTTGATCACGGAAAAGACAACCACGGAAAAAGACGATAGGAACATCATAGCGTTGGTGGTGGATCGTGATGCCAATAAGATCGAGATCAAGGCTGCGGCAGAGAAACTGTTCAAGGTTGAGGTCACTGCTGTCAGGACCATCAATATGGCTGGCAAAGTAAAGCGGGTCGGGAAAAATATCGGTAAGCGGTCAAACTGGAAAAAGGCTTATGTGACCCTCAAAGAGGGTAGTAATGTTGATTTCTTCGAAGCGTAACAAACTAAAATGGAGTAGTTCCAATGGCAATTAAAAGCTATAAACCGACTTCGGCAGGCCGCCGGCACCAGACATGTTCGGCATTTGACGAGATTACCAGCAGCAAACCGGAAAAGTCGCTTTTGGTAACCTTGAAGAAGAGTGGTGGCCGAAATAATCTTGGCCGCATTACAGCTCGTCATATCGGTGGTGGTCACAAGCAGAAATATCGGATTATTGATTTCCGTCGCAACAAGAAAGATATCCCGGCTAAAGTGGCAACAATTGAGTACGATCCGAACCGGAGCGCTCGTATTGCCCTGCTCAAGTATCTTGATGGGGAGAAACGTTATATTCTTGCCCCTGTCGATCTCAAAGTTGGTGATACAGTAGTTGCCAGCGTGAATGCTGATATCAAACCGGGTAATGCATTGCCATTACGCGCAATTCCGCTGGGTACCATTATCCATAATATCGAATTGAAAATCGGTAAGGGTGCACAGTTGGCCCGCAGTGCCGGAACCTTTGCTCAACTAATGGCAAAGGAGGGGAAATACGCACAGGTTAAACTCCCTTCTGGAGAAGTACGGATGGTTCTCCAGGAATGCATGGCTACTATTGGCCAGGTGGGTAATATCGATCATGAAAATGTCTCTATTGGCAAGGCCGGCCGATCCCGTTGGCTTGGCAAACGACCTAAAGTACGTGGTGTAGCTATGAACCCTGTTGACCATCCTCATGGTGGTGGCGAAGGGCGTACCTCTGGCGGACGTCATCCGGTAACGCCATGGGGTATTCCGACCAAAGGGTACAAGACCAGAACAAACAAAACATCGACTCGCTTCATAGTTAAGAAGCGGACCAAATAAATACTCCCATAGAGGATTGACACGATGGCAAGATCGATAAAAAAAGGGCCGTTTGTAGATGGTCACCTGGTAAAAAAAATTGAGGCAGAAGGGCCGACTTCGAAAAAGGTAATCAAGACCTGGTCGCGTCGTTCGACTATAACACCAGACTTTATCGGGATGACCTTTGCCGTGCACAATGGCAAGAAATTCATTCCTGTCTTTGTCACAGAAAACATGGTTGGACACAAACTAGGTGAGTTTGCCCCAACCCGGACCTTTTACGGTCATGCGGCTGACAAGAAAAGCAAGCTGAAGAAGAAGTAATCAGCAAAGGAGCTAGCCATGGAATCATCTGCCAAATTGACATTCGCCCGACTTTCTCCAAGGAAAACCCGACTAGTTGTAGATATGGTCAGGGGGAGAGGGATTCAGGATGCATTGAATATATTGAAGTTTTCGCCTCAGCCATCTGCCAAATTGGTAGCCAAGCTGCTCGGTTCAGCAGTTGCTAATGCAGAACAGAAAGGTGTTGCCGATGTGGATCGCCTTTATGTCAAGACTATCTTTGTTGATGGTGGTGCAGTGCTTAAACGATTCGTCCCTCGTGCCATGGGCCGGGCCAGCAAGATCAGAAAACCGACCAGTCACATTTCAGTGGTTCTGGCGGACACTAAATAGCAAACAGCTGTGGAGGTGATGTTTTGGGTCAGAAAGTAAATCCGATAGGTTTCAGGTTGGGGGTTATCAAGACCTGGGATTCCAGATGGTATGCCGAGGCGGACTATGCCAAACTGCTGCATGAAGATCTGCGGCTGCGCAAGTTCTTGAAGAAGCGCCTCTATAATTCTGGTGTCTCAAAAATTGAGATCGAGCGGGCCGCTAACAAGGCGAAGATCAATATATATACCGCACGTCCCGGCCTTATAATCGGCAAGAAGGGCTCCGAAGTGGAGACCCTGAAAAAGGAGCTGGCCAAACTCACTGATAAAGAGGTTTATCTCAATATACAGGAAGTACGGAAACCGGAGCTTGACGCACAACTTGTTGCGGAAAATGTGGCATTGCAGCTGGAGCGTCGTATTGCTTTCCGCAGGGCCATGAAGAAAAGCGTCACCTCGTCGCTGAAATTTGGTGCCAAGGGGATACGGATTACATGCTCCGGCAGGCTTGGCGGTGCAGAGATGTCCCGCACCGAATGGTACCGTGAAGGTCGTGTGCCGTTACATACCCTGCGGGCTGACATAGACTATGGTTTTGCCGAAGCTAAGACCACTTATGGCATTATCGGCGTCAAGGTTCTCATCTTCAAAGGTGAAATCCTTCCTGGCCAGAATTAAGATAAGAATTAGATACAGGAGTTACCTGCGATGTTAATGCCTAAAAAAGTCAAACATAGAAAGCAGATGAAAGGTCGGATGACAGGTACCCCGCAGCGCGGTGTGAACCTGGCCTTCGGTGAATATGGTCTGCAGGCCACAGAATGCGGCTGGCTCGACTCACGTCAGATTGAAGCAGCCCGTATCGCCATGACCCGATACATCAAGAGGGGCGGCAAAATATGGATTCGTATCTTTCCGGACAAGCCGCTAACATCTAAGCCTGCCGAGACTCGTATGGGCAAGGGTAAAGGCTCTCCCGATTCTTGGGTATGTGTCATCAAACCGGGGCGTATTCTTTATGAAATGGAAGGGGTTACTGAAGAGATTGCCAAGGAAGCATTCCGTCTGGCATCTAACAAACTTCCCCTTGCTACCAAAATAGTATCGAGGAAGGAAGGCCATGAAGGTTAATGATTTGCGAACTTTGAGCGCCGATGAGCTTGAGCGGAAGGGGCAGGAATTGACCCAAGAGTTGTTTAATCTGAGATTCCAACTCCATACCGGCCGTTTGGAAAACAGCGCAAAACTCTCCTCCGTAAAGAAGGATATTGCGCGGTTAAAGACCATTCTCCAAGAAAAGAGGGGCTAGAGAGGCAGCTATGAGTGAGCGCGGCAGCAGGAAAACCCAAGTTGGGGTGGTAGTTAGCGACAAGATGGATAAAACAGTCGTAGTTAAAGTTGACCGGTTGATCAAACACCCGGTTTACAATAAATTTATCAAGCGGTCAGCCAAGTATAAGGCCCATGATATCGATAACAGTTGCCGGATTGGTGATCGGGTTATAATAGTTGAAACCCGGCCGCTGAGTAAGGATAAGCGCTGGAAGGTGCGGCAGGTCATAGAAAAAAGCGCGTAAGGCAGGAGTCTACCTATGATACAGATGCAGACAATACTAGATGTAGCGGATAATTCGGGCGCCAAGAAGCTATTTTGCATCAAGGTGCTTGGTGGATCCAAGCGTAAATATGCCAGTATCGGCGACATAATTGTGGCGTCGGTTAAGGAAGCTCTTCCCAACTCCAAAGTGAAGAAGGGTGACGTTGTGAAGGCTGTTATTGTCCGTACAGCCAAGGAAATTGGCCGCCCCGATGGTTCATACATCCGTTTTGATGGAAATTCTGGGGTTGTTATAAATAATCAGAAAGAACCGGTTGGTACGCGTATTTTTGGCCCGGTTGCTCGGGAACTGCGGGCTAAGAAATTCATGAAGATTATTTCGCTGGCCCCAGAAGTACTTTAATCAAGATAATCTGGAGATAGATGATGCTCGGGAAGAATCTGCATGTTAAAAAAGGTGATACGGTTATGGTTACAACCGGCAAGGACAAAAGCAAGACCGGTAAAGTCCTGCAGATCCTGCCGAAAAAAGATGGTCTGCTGGTAGAGGGGCTTAACATTATCAAACGTCATACCCGAGCCCGTGGCAATGAGCCGGGTGGTATTGTGGAGAAAGAGTCGCCGATTCACATATCCAATGTGTTGATATATTGCGGCAAATGTAAGAAAGGTGTGCGGACTAGCGTTTCTACCCTTGATGATGGCAAAAAAGCCCGTGTTTGCGTAAAGTGCGGCGAATCGTTTGACAAATAAGTGGAGGAAGAGATGGCCAGGCTGAAAGAGCTTTACCATAAAGAAATGGTTCCCCAGTTGATGAAGGACTTCAACTACAAAAATGTCATGCAAGTCCCGAAATTGGAGAAAATTGTCGTGAATATGGGTCTTGGTGAGGCGATTCAAAACGTCAAAATACTTGATTCGGCTGTTGAAGAGCTGGCTGTAATTACAGGGCAGAAAGCGGTGATTACCAAAGCGAAGAAGTCGATCGCCAGTTTCAAGTTGCGGCAGGGAATGCCGATCGGTTGCATGGTAACGCTTCGCAAAGATCGCATGTATGAATTTCTTGACCGACTGGTAAATGTCTCACTTCCGCGTGTTAGAGATTTCAAGGGTGTTTCTCCAAAGGGTTTCGACGGTCAGGGGAATTATTCGCTCGGTGTCAAGGAGCAGCTGATTTTCCCAGAGATCAACTATGACAAGATAGACAAGATCAAAGGTATGAATATCACTGTCGTCACATCTGCCAAGACAGATGAAGAGGGCAGGGCGTTGCTCAGACTTCTCGGCATGCCATTCAGGAATTAAACAAGGTTCGGAGGAAACACGTGGCAAAGAAATCGATGATGTTGAAAGCACAACGTGGCAGCAAGTTCAAGGTTCGCGAGTACAATCGTTGTCCTCTTTGCGGTAGGCCGCGCGCATATTACCGGAAGTTTGATATGTGCAGAATATGTCTGCGCAAGCTTGCCTCCAGCGGGCAGCTCCCAGGAGTAGTCAAATCAAGCTGGTAACAGCCATAGAAAAGATAGAGGAGTAGAATCGATGTCGATGACTGATCCCATAGCCGATATGCTGACCCGAATCAGGAATGCCAATATGGCAAAACTGCAAAAGGTGGATATCCCTTCTTCAAACATGAAGGTGAGTCTGGCCAATGTCCTGCGAAGCGAAGGCTTCGTCAAGAATTACAAGGTGATAGCGGACCAGAAACAAGGTATTCTCCGTGTTTATCTAAAGTACATCGATGAAAAGGACTCGGTCATTAACGAGATCAAACGAATTAGCCGTCCAGGTAGCAGGGCATATGTAAAGAGTGACGATATTCCTAAGGTTAAAAATGGACTTGGAATCGCCATACTCTCAACATCCAAAGGGATAATGGCTGATAAGTCGGCCCGTGAAGCGGGTATCGGCGGTGAAATCATCTGTACCGTGTGGTAAAACAAGCAACTAGGAGAAGCAAGCAATGTCGAGAATTGGTAAACTTCCAATAGCAATACCACAAGGAGTCAAGATCACATACAGTGACTTGCAACTCAAAGTTGATGGGCCCAAAGGTTCATTATCCAGACATATTATGGAAGGTGTGACTTTAAACGTCGAGGCGTCAAATATATTCGTCCTGCGCAATGACGATAGTATTAAATGCCGTTCCGCACATGGGCTGACTCGTACTCTGGTCAACAACATGGTGGTTGGAGTTACTAAAGGTTTTGAAACCGCTCTGGAAATTACCGGTGTAGGTTATCGTGCAGAGGCAAAAGGGGACATACTCAACCTAAGTCTAGGATATTCACATCCGATCAATTTTCAATTGCCCAAGGGAATTACGGTTGAAGTAGAAAAGATGACTAAGGTACTAGTTAAAGGGATTGATAAAGAGTTGGTAGGTCAGACAGCTGCCAAAATCAGATCTTTCCGGGGTCCTGAGCCTTATAAAGGTAAAGGGATTAAGTATGCCACTGAAACCATTCTGCGAAAAGCCGGTAAAACCGGTAAAAAATAGTATTTGCTAAACGATAAGGAGAAGGACCTGTGAGTTCTCAAGCCAAAAAGAAGGTCGCTCGAATCAAGCGCCAGGTGAGGGTCAGGAAAAAAATTCGGGGTACATCTGAGCGCCCTCGGCTTAATGTATTCAAAAGTGCTAGACACATATATGCCCAGGTAATCGATGATACGACCGGTACTGCGCTGGTTGCGGCATCGACATTAATTGCGGATGTGAATGCCGGTTTGAAGTATACGGGGAATATTGAGGCAGCCAAGAAGGTTGGAGCTGAAGTAGCCAGACTTGCTCTCGCCAAAGATATCTCGAAAGTAGTATTTGACCGGAACGGGTTTCTATATCATGGCAGAATCAAGGCTCTTGCCGAAGCCGCACGCGAAAGCGGACTTTCTTTCTAATGGTTAGCTACAAGGAGGCTTGCATTGCTTAAAATCAATACCAGCGAATTAAATCTCACCGACAAGGTGGTACATATCAGCCGTGTTGCCAAGGTTGTTAAGGGGGGGCGTAGATTCAGTTTCTCCGCATTGGTTGTGGTAGGTGATGGCAACGGATATGTTGGATATGGCCTTGGCAAGGCAAATGAGGTCCCTGAAGCTATACGTAAAGGTGTAGAGCAGGCCAAGAAGAATCTCATTAAGGTTCCGATTGTTGATGGTCAGACCATACCATATGAAATTGAGGGCCATTTTGGCGCCGGGCGTGTACTTATGATGCCTGCTTCTGCCGGTACTGGGGTTATTGCCGGCGGTGCTGCTCGGGCAGTTTTTGAGGCTGCCGGTTTGCACAATATTCTGGCCAAATGCCTTGGCTCTAATAACCCGCATAACGTTGTCAAGGCAGCATTTACTGGTCTCAAATCATTGAGAAGTCCTGAAGAAATTATGATGCGGCGAGGTCTGGCCGAGTAGGTCAGATTTCCCTGCCAAGAGGTGATAATAATGTCGACTGAACTAAAAGTCAGCCTGATCAAGAGTCATATCGGTAAGCCGGCTAGTCAGCGGGCTGTACTGAACGGTCTTGGCCTGAATAAAAGGGAGAAGACGGTGGTCTTAAAGGATACACCTGAAATCCGTGGTATGATCAGGAAAGTAGCGCATCTGGTTAAAATCGTAGAGTAAAGAATTCGAGGTGGTTCATGGAACTTAATAGCATAAAACCGGCCATCGGTGCCGCAAAAAAACGTAAAAGGATCGGTAGAGGTCCTGGTTCTGGCCATGGTAAGACTGCAACCAAGGGGCATAAAGGACAGAAAGCTCGTAGTGGTGGAAGTATCAAGGCCGGTTTCGAGGGTGGGCAGATGCCAATGCAACGGCGCTTGCCGAAGCGTGGTTTTAATCCACTGTCGAGAAAGGTCTATGCAGTTGTAAATGTAGGTCAGCTGGAGATATTTGAAGCTGGATCAGTAATTGATGAGGTTGCTCTTGCAGCGTGCGGGCTTATTGGAAAGGTGGCAGACGGGATCAAGGTCTTGGCTGACGGTGAATTAACCAAGTCACTTTCAATAAAAGCCCATAAGTTCAGTGTTGCGGCGCGGGAGAAAATCACTGCTGCTGGTGGGACCGTAGTGGAGATCGAATCTTGCTAGAAGCCTTCCAGAATATCTTCAGGATCCCTGAATTAAAACGTCGGGTCCTCTTTTCACTCGGCATGCTGGCTGTCTATCGGGTCGGTTGCCACATACCAACACCAGGTATAGATAGTCAGGCGCTGGCCTTCTTTTTCAAACAGGCGCAAGGCACATTGCTTGGACTGTTTGACATGTTTTCTGGTGGTGCCTTGGAGAAACTGACTGTTTTTGCCCTAGGCATCATGCCATATATCTCCTCCTCTATTATCTTTCAATTGCTTACGGTAGTTGTGCCGGCCATAGAAAAGCTTTCCAAGGAAGGTGAGGCTGGCCGGAAAAAAATTATCCAGTATACCCGTTATGGGACCATTCTGTTGAGTGTAGTTCAGGCTCTTGGAATCAGTATAGGTCTTGAAAGCATGCGAGGGCCGGCTGGTGAAATGGTTGTGCCTGCACCAGGTTGGGGGTTTCGGATTATGACCGTAATAACCCTGACTGCAGGAACGGCATTCATTATGTGGCTTGGTGAACAGATGTCGGAAAAGGGGATAGGAAACGGCATCTCTCTAATCATATTTGCTGGCATTGTTGCACGCATACCAACTGCAATACTTAACACAGTAAGACTTTTAAAGGCCGGGCAGCTG
Source organism: uncultured Geobacteraceae bacterium (assembly GCA_964649725.1). Classification (GTDB taxonomy): domain Bacteria; phylum Desulfobacterota; class Desulfuromonadia; order Geobacterales; family Geobacteraceae; genus CAZYTM01. Next base: position 130,182 of record CAZYTM010000007.1, read on the forward strand.
TCATTATTCGTGGTTATTTTCGTTGTCGCGCTGATGTTTGCCGTGGTGGCAGCAGTAGTATTTGTCGAGCGGGGCCAACGTCGAGTGCCGATACATTATGCCAAAAGAGTTGTGGGGCTAAAGACTTTTGGTGCACAGACTTCACATTTACCATTAAAAGTTAACATGGCCGGGGTAATACCACCAATTTTTGCTTCATCTATCATAATGTTTCCTGCGACTATTGGCAATTTTATTGATAACCCGATGGTGCAGAAGATTTCCAATAGTCTTACACCGGGTAATTGGGCATACAACATATTTTTTGTTGCCTTTATAGTCTTTTTCTGTTATTTCTATACGGCTGTGACATTTAATCCGATAGATGTGGCCGACAATGTTAAAAAACATGGTGGCTACATACCGGGGATCAGGCCAGGCAAGGAAACATCTGAGTTTCTTGACAGAGTACTAACCAAACTTACTTTTGCCGGGTCGATTTATATTTCTATTGTCTGTGTTCTTCCCTCCATATTGATTGGCAAGTTCAATCTACCATTTTACTTCGGTGGGACTGCATTGCTGATTGCTGTAGGCGTAGGGATGGACACTGTGGCACAAATCGAATCACATTTGATTACCCGCAGTTATGAAGGCTTTATGAAGGGTGTCAAGATTAAGGGCAGACGCTGACAACAAAGGATGCGCTGATGAACCTTATCCTCCTCGGGCCTCCAGGCGCCGGTAAAGGGACGCAAGCAAAACTGCTGACCAAGAAATACCAGATACCACAGATTTCCACTGGGGACATTCTTCGTGCCGCAGTTAAAGAGCAGACTGCCATGGGGATGAAAGCCAAGGGATTTATGGATAGTGGTGCCTTGGTTCCAGATGAGGTGGTTGTAGGCATTGTGGAAGAGCGTTTGGCTAAACCTGATTGTAAGAACGGTTTTATCTTGGATGGGTTCCCCCGAACAACTGCTCAGGCAGACTCCTTGAGACGGATGTTGCAGGGGCTAGGCAAGGCCGTTGAACATGTCATATCCATGGATGTTGACAAAGAAGAGTTGCTCGGTAGGATTACCGGGCGTAGAACCTGTCGTGGTTGTGGTAAAGGATATCACGTCAGTTTCGATCCGCCGAAAAATCTTGGTAAATGTGATGAATGTGGCGGTGAACTTTATCAACGTGATGATGACAGTGAAGCTACAATGCGAAATCGTCTCGATATCTACGAGGAACAGACAGCACCGCTTATTGCATATTATTCAGCTGAATCTTTGCTCAGGCATATTCATGGCATGGGGTCGATAGAAGAAATTCAGCAGGAAATTCTGCAGGTTATTGGGGGTCAATCAGAGTGATCATTCTCAAATCTCCTCAGGAGATTGCTAGGATGAAACTCCCCTGCAGGATTGTCGCTGAAATTTTAGCTGTTTTGAAAGAACAGGTAATCCCAGGAGTTACAACCTTGGCCTTGAATCAACTGGCCGAGCAGGAGACAGAAAGACGCCAGGCACGACCAGCTTTTAAAGGTTATAACGGTTACCCATATGCACTATGCTGTTCGGTTAACGAGCAGGTGGTTCATGGAATGCCGGGGAAAACACCTTTACAGGAAGGTGATATACTAAGCCTAGATTTTGGCGTGATAAAAGATGGTTTTTATGGTGATGCTGCTATCACGCTTGCTGTAGGTAAGATTAGCGAACAGGCAGAGCGATTACTGAAAGTCACTGAAGAATCGCTATATGCTGCAATTAATTTTGCGCGACCTGAAAATCGGCTTTCAGATATATCGCATGCAGTTCAGAGCTATGTTGAGGCTAGAGGTTATTCAGTAGTCAGGGATTTTGTTGGCCATGGTATCGGTAAACAACTCCATGAAGGGCCACAAATACCAAATTTCGGTTCCCCTGGCCGAGGGATAAGACTTAAACCAGGGTTGGTATTGGCAATTGAACCTATGATCAACGAGAAAGGTTCTGATGTCAGAGTGTTGGAAGACGGGTGGACTGCGGTTACTTGTGATAATGGGTTGTCAGCGCATTTTGAGCATACTGTAGCAATTACCGAGCACGGCCCTGAGATACTGACAAAGTTGTCATGACCGAGCCTGAAGAGATGGAGAGGAGTCAACATGAAAGTAAGGGCTTCCGTAAAGAAAATTTGTGACAAGTGCAAGATAGTTAAACGCAAAGGCGTTGTACGGGTAATCTGCGATATACCGAAACATTCCCAGAGACAGGGTTAAAACAAGAGGAGGGCGGGCATTGGCACGAATCGCTGGCATAGACCTACCACGAAACAAGAGGGTCGAGATTGCATTGACCTATATTTATGGCATCGGAAGAACAACGGCTCAGCAGATTCTTGTTGACGCTGGTATCAACATTAATACGCGGACCGATAACCTGACGGAAACAGAAATCGCCCGTATTAGGGAGTTTATCGACAAAAACCTGAAGGTAGAAGGTGATTTGCGTCGAGATATTTCCATGAATATCAAGCGACTTATGGATCTTGGCTGTTATCGTGGGTTGCGTCATCGCAAGGGTTTGCCGGTCAATGGTCAACGTACCAAGACAAACGCCCGAACAAGAAAAGGTCCCGCACGTACTGTTGCTGGTAAGAAGAAATAGTATCTGAGCGTCTGGAGGAATAATGGCTAGTCCGGCTAAAAAGGTCGTCAAAAAAAAGAAGGAACGGAAAAATATTCCCACTGGGGTGGCACACATCCAGGCTACCTTCAACAACACCATGATCACCATTACTGATCCTGCTGGTAATGTGGTTGCATGGTCGACTTCTGGTTGTAAGGGGTTCAAGGGATCACGAAAAAGCACTCCGTTTGCGGCTCAGATTGCTGCTGAAGACTGTGCGAAAAAAGCTCAGGAACATGGCATGAGATCTGTTGAAGTATATGTCAAGGGGCCAGGTTCCGGTCGTGAATCTGCTTTGCGTGCGCTTCAGGCTGCTGGATTTAACATCAGCTTTATCCGCGACGTTACCCCTATTCCGCATAACGGCTGTCGTCCACCAAAACGGCGACGGGTCTAATACTTTTAATGGCACCATAGGTAAGGAGGTTTTCATTGGCTAGATATACGGGTCCTTCCTGCAGGTTGTGCAGAAGGGAAAACATGGAGCTGTTTCTCAAAGGGGAGCGCTGCTACACCGACAAATGTGCCATCAAGAGGAGAAACTATCCGCCAGGCCAACATGGCCAGGGGCGGTCCAAGGTCTCCAATTACGGTGTTCAGTTGCGTGAAAAGCAGAAGGTACGGCGAATCTATGGGATATTGGAAAAACAGTTCCGTTCTTATTTTGAAAAAGCTGACCGCATGAAAGGGGTCACCGGCGAGAATCTACTTTCACTCCTGGAGCGTCGCCTTGACAACCTTGTCTACCGGCTAGGCTATGCATCTTCTAGAATTGAGGCCCGCCAGTTGGTTCGGCACGGCCATTTTATTCTGAATGGTCGTAAGGTGAACATCCCGTCTATTCTGGTAAAGACTGGCGATGTACTTGAATTGCGGGAAAAAAGCCGTAAGATCGCCTCGATCAACGAATCCCTTGATGGGGTGGTTCGCCGGGGTATACCGCAATGGCTGGAACTGGACAAGGATACATTCCGCGGCGTAGTTAAGACGTTACCGGTTCGGGAAGATATCTCCATGCCGATTCAGGAACAGCTGATCGTCGAGCTTTACTCCAAGTAAACCGTAACGTTACCCCTTAGAGGGAGGACATACATGTACAAAAATTGGCGCGACCTGATCAGACCGAAAAAAATTCAGGTTGAAGCGGAATCTTTCACCAATACTTACGGCAGATTTTACGCTGAACCATTTGAGCGTGGTTTTGGCACAACTTTAGGGAATTCACTGCGGCGGGTTCTGCTCTCCTCTTTGCAAGGTGCTGCTATTACCTCAGTCAAGATCAAAGGGGTGTTACACGAGTTCTCTGCCATTCCTGGGGTAACCGAGGATGTCACGGACATCATTCTCAACTTGAAGGGTGTTCGCTTTAAAATGCACGGGACAGAAGCCCGAACCATTAGGGTCGTGCACAAAGGTGAAGGAATTGTCAAGGCTGGCAATATTGTAACGGACCAAAACATTGAAGTGCTTAATCCAGACCATCATATTGCCACATGCTCCAAGGATGCCAAGTTGGAGATGGAAATGGTTGTCAAGATGGGTAAGGGTTATGTGCCGGCTGACCGGAACCGCGACGAAAAAGCGTCGGTTGGCACTATCCCGATCGATTCCATTTTTACTCCGATTATCAAGGTCAACTTCACGGTAACTAATGCTCGGGTTGGGCAGATTACAGACTATGATAAGCTCAATCTGGAAATTTGGACAGATGGCAGTGTCAAGCCAGACGATGCTTTGGCCTATGCAGCCAAGATTCTCAAGGAGCAACTTACCATATTTATCAATTTCGATGAGGAGATTGAACCAACCGAAGAGATTGAACCAACCGAAGAGAGCGAAAAACTTAACGAGAATCTATACCGTTCAGTGGATGAGTTGGAGTTGTCGGTTCGCTCTGCTAATTGTCTTAAGAATGCAGGCATAAAGCTGATCGGTGAATTGGTTTCACGGAGTGAAGCGGAGATGCTTAAAACGCAGAATTTCGGCCGCAAATCGCTCAATGAGATTAAAGATATCCTCGCCGAAATGGGTTTGACTTTAGGGATGAAGATTGATGGATTCCCTGACCCTGAGGTCCTGCGCCGCTTACGTGGCGACCGTAAGGAAGAGGAATAACAGCACGACACCGCACGACGTGCCGATAGAAAGGAACCAGGAGTCATGCGTCACAGTAAAGACGGCAGAAGATTAGGAAGGACCTCCAGCCACAGGATAGCCATGTTTCGCAACATGGTCACCTCCTTCCTGAGCCATGAAAGAATAACAACCACAGATGCCAAGGCCAAGGAACTCCGTTCCATCGCCGAGAAGATGATAACACTTGGCAAGCGTGGCGATCTCCATGCCATGCGTCAGGCTGCTGCTTATATCCGCGACAAGAAAGTGGTGACCAAGCTCTTCACTACCATTGCTCCCCGCTACAAGGAGCGGAATGGCGGTTACACCCGGATCGTCAAGCTCGGCATCCGTCCTGGTGATAATGCTCCGGTTTCCATAATCGAACTGGTCGAAGAGCAGGTAGAGGCAAAACCGATTAAAAAGGTGCCGGCCAAGAAGGCATCAACGAAAAAGACACCAGTCGAGAAAACTGCCACAAAAGAGGCTGCAGTCACAACCGAGGAACCACGCGGTGACAGTCTGGAAGCTTCGGCGGTAGATGAAGAAGTGGCTCCGGTAAAGACCAAGGTCAAGGATGGCGAGGAGTGCGAGGCCAAGGCCGATTAGTCGGTTGCTGTAATATTGCATTGAAAAGGCAAGGGTAACCTTGCCTTTTTTAGTTTCTGTCAGCGGCTCAGATGTTTACCGGCAGACGCCTGCCGAGTGTTATCTCGCTGGGCTTCACAATTGCCTGGTAGGCGAGCGCTTCGACCCCGCAGGCCACTGCCTGACGCAGCAGTCGACCGTATTCAGGGTCAATTTCGTCAGCTGCTGTTACAGAACCCGCATCGCTGCGCTGGACAACAAAGAAGATCACTCCGCGGTCACCTCTCTTAACCACCTCCATCAGTTCCCGCAGATGCTTCTGCCCTCTGGTTGTGACTGCATCAGGGAAGAGTGCCCGACCGTTTTCCACCATGGTCACGTTCTTCACCTCAACATAACAGCAGGACTCTCCCCTCTGCAGAAGCAGGTCGATGCGGCTGTTGCTGCCGTAGGCGACTTCGGCTCTGAGTTGAGGGAAGCCCTGCAACTCCTCGATCATCCCTTCCTTGATCCACTCCCGGACCAGCAGGTTAGGCCGGCCAGTATTTATACCGACCCAAATGCCGCCGATGTTCACCATTTCCCAGGTATAGGGGTACTTTCTGCTGAGGTTATCGCTGCGGGAGAGCAGCACTCTGCTGCCTGGTATATTGCAGCCCAGCATACTCCCTGAATTAGGGCAGTGAGTAGTGACCATCGTACCATTGTCCAGCAATACGTCAGCCAGAAATCGCTGATAGCGACGGATCAAAATGCCTGGATAGAGAGGCTCAGGCAGTTTCATTGTTGGCAGTTCCTGCAGCGATATGTCGAACGCCCCCCCAATCTGGTTAAGTTGATAATTGTACCGCAATGGAGACATGGTTTACCGGACCGCCCATATACAGCCAACCTGGTCTGGAAATAGCCAGGCTTGCCGGCACTGTCGATAAAATCATGTAGCGATGTCCCCCCCATGGCAATGGCCTCCTTAAGGGTTTTCTGTATAGCTTTGACCAGTAGTCGACAGCGGTTGCGGGAGAGTTTCCCAACTGGGAGGTCAGGTCTGATGGCAGCGTGAAACAGTGCTTCATTGGCATAGATATTACCGATTCCTACCACATGGTGATTATTCATGAGGAACTGTTTGACCGTTAAACGTTTCTCTCTGCTCTGCTTAAATAGATAGTCTCCGGTAAATGATCTGCTCAGCGGTTCCGGTCCCAACTCTGCCAAAAGAGGGTGCAGGAGCGGGTCGTCAACAACCCAGAGAATTGCTCCAAAGCGGCGTGGGTCGTTAAAAACAAGACGGTAGCCTGATTCAAGCATAATCTCAAAATGGTCATGTTTGTTGGACTGCATGTTGGTACTGATTACACGGAGATGACCTGACATGCCGAGATGTATGATTACTGAACCTTTAGAAGACCGCAGTAGTAAATATTTGCCGCGTCTATCCACAGCAGTAATGAAATAGCCTGTCAGCTGTTCTGGAAGGTCCGCAGGTATCGGCCAGCGGAGGTTTGGATTTCTTATCTGAACGCTTGTTATCCGCTCCCCTTCCAGATATGGCAAAATCCCGCGACGAACGGTCTCTACTTCGGGTAGTTCTGGCATCGGAGCCTTTCCATTTTCAATTAGTTATATTGTTTGTGTGAAATTTTTATTTGCAATTTAAGCATTTTAAACTTTAATCTTAGTCGATAGAAAAAGAGATATTAATTTATCAGTTACTTTTTAATCACTATAGTTCCAATTATATTAGAGTTTGTAATAATTGCATAATATAAATACAATGATAAAAAGCTAATTAATTAACTTGACAAAAGCAATGATATTTACTACGTAGCATATGGCTGTTTAATATAATTTATGGAGGGGATTATGTTGAAAAGAATGTTGCTCGTGGTACTTATGCTGGTATTGTTCGGTTGCGGCGGTGGTGGTGGGGATGATACCGGTTCTTTAAGGGTCACAAATTCACAAGCGGTTACTATATATCATCTTCATTTGTCTCCTACTACTTCGTCAACCTGGGGGCCGGATCAACTTGGAACCCGTACAATTGCATATGGTGAAAGTTTCACAGTTACTGGGATTCCCGCCGGTACGTATGACATGAAGCTCGATTTTTATGATGGTACATATATAACAAGGTATGGCATTACAATTTCAGCTGGGCAAACCCGGGCATACACAATTACGGCTAAAGGTGTAGCAAAAACGCCAGTTGACAACGCTGCGGCAGTTATTGACAAAAACAGTCTGCCACAAGATGGTGACAATGCAAAAGGTGCAGCATTAGCCCAGAATCCTGATCTATTGGTCAGCGAAGAGTAAAATATATTTATAGATTATCAGTTGCAAGAAGAGAGGCATATCTGAACGATATGCCTCTCTTCTTGGTTATAGCGCTATATTATCGTACAGTAAGATTTATCAGCTAGGCCAAGAACAATGGCAGCAGCGCGAATATCTTGCATTGTCTCTCAGTTTGAAATTAGTATGAGTCCTCGTTAGATGGCGATTCTTGGGCAATCGGCAAGGAGATGAAAAAAGTACTGCCGGATCCAAGACTGCTCTCAACCCAGATATTGCCATGGTGGAGATTGATGATCTCTTTGACAAGAGCAAGGCCCAAGCCAGTTCCTCCGACCCGGCGTCGATCTGAATTGTCCACCCGGTAGAACTTATCAAAGATCATCTCCTGCGCATCTGGAGCAATACCAATTCCTTCATCACTTACTTGAATAATTATGTTATCACCTTGCTGGGTTGCTTTTATAACTATCATCCCTCCATTGGGCGAAAACTTGAAGGCATTGGAAACAAGGTTGTTAAGCACCTGGAGCAGTTGCTCGCCGTCTCCCAGTATTGACGGAAGGTTGGTTGGGCAGTCGATTTCCAGGGTATGTTTTGCTGATGTATTGGCAAACAGGGAGACTATCTCCTCCAGCAATGGCGGGAGCGGTATTGGTGAAACGTCGAATGGGCCATGAGAAGCCTTGAGGCGTTGCAGATCCAAAAAGTTGTTGATCAATTCTTCTAGTCGGCGCGTAGCATTATATATTGTTTGCAGATATTCTTTCTGCTCTTCATCCTTGGCCAGATTATCCAGCATGAAAGATGAATACCCCATTATGGTAGTAAGTGGGGTGCGCAACTCGTGACTGACGGCAGAAAGCATTTCATCCTTCAATCGCTCCATCTCCTTACGGGCGGATATGTTGCGGATTATACTCAACATTGCCGGTTGGCCCTCATAATCGATGATTCGGCTGTTAACTTCAACCGGGATTTTGAAATTATCGCGACGCAGATGTTCAGTCTCATAAATAACCTTATCGCCAGTCAAGGTTGCTTCGATCCGTTGCGCGACGAATGGTGCCTGTTCCGGAGTGTTGATCTGAGCCACAGTTTTGGCCAGAAGTTCATCATGCGTATAGTTTAGTCGATCACACATCTTTTTATTGACTTCCAGGATCCTCCCTTCAAGATCATGGATAATAATCGCATCACCGGCATTATTGAACAGCTCCCTGAATTTTGCTTCGGCCCGGCGGAGCGACTGTTCAGCCTTGCGCCGCTCATGCTGTTCAATAACGAGTGCGGCCAGGTTGGCAAGGGCACTGGCAAAAAAACGCTGTTCCGCACTCCATGCTATTGATGGGCCGATATGTTCAAGGCAGAGTACACCGACAGGCTGACGGTAAAGATGGATCGGTACGTCAAGTCTAGAGGAGATGCCGAGCGACAACAGATGAACTGTGGCGAATTCCTTTAGTAAAGGGTGTTTTGCCGCATCATTGGCAGCAACAATTTCTTCGGCGGCTAGTGCTGAAAAATAAACCGGATAGTCTGTTGCATGAAGATCGAAGGAGCAGGAGTGTGAGTCGCTGGCCAGCTCATATAAATCTATGCAGCGAAGATAAGAGCGGTCCGAATTGAAAAGCCAGATGCTTGCACGTGCCACACCGAGTTGCCAGGCACCGACATCGACCAGATAGCGGATAGCCTTGTCCATTTCCTCGCCAGTAAAGACGTCGCTTCTAATCAGCCCTGCCAGGGTAACTTGCTGCTCAAGGAGACGTTCATGGTTGTTGCGGAGTATCTCTTCCGTCTGGCGGCGGCGTCTAATGGCGAGGAATAGTAGCAGTGAGGTTATGGTTATGGAAATGGTGAATATAGCTCCTAGCCACAGGATCGGTTTTTCGACAGCATAAAACGGTTCAGGACCATTGATAATTACACTGCCAAGAGGGAGTGAAGCTTTATTGATGCCGAATCTTTGCATTTGGTGATAATCAAACATGTAGGGGTTCGGGCTTTCTGTAACTATAGGGATTGAGGATGCTGGCTTGCCGTCCAGGATCTGACCGGCCAGGATAGCAGCAGTTTCCCCTTGGGATGTGCCGGAAACAAGTTTTCCTCCAACTATGCCAAGTCCAAGGAAGAAGTCCCAGAGGCTGTAGACCGGGACTGGAGCCTTACTGCCGATGGCAGAAAGAGATGCTACTTCATCGGGAAGAACTTGGCCGTTCTTGTCGATGAAATATATGCAGCGAAACATAATGCTAGCTGGAGGGAGGTTTCGCTCAAGTTCTGTCAACTGTGCCAGGGAGTAATTATCCAGAAAGATGAATGAAACACGGTCAGCAAAATGAGTGATCGCCTCATTGATCTTCTTTCTCAGGCCGATTCCACTTTCGCTCATATCATTGACTATATAAACCTGCTTTGTATTCGGGTGAAGTGCAAGAGCAGTGGATAGGGTATCAGCTACGTCAACTTCTTCCAGGATACCGGTCACATTGGTTCTGCCGGCAATAAGTGCCGGATCAAAATTATTGACTCCGCAAAAAACCAGCGGCACATTCGGGAAAAGTTCCGGGCCAAATTCCAATGCGAAACGAAAAGCGGCATCATCCGCCGTTGCAATGAGGGCGAATTTCTGTTTGCTGAACTTGTGACGGTAAGATGTGAGAAGATTCTGAATATGTTGCTGGTCGGATACCCGCTTGGTATCCATATATTCTACTTGGAACTCCAAATCTGGATGAGATTTTCGTAACGTCTTGATGAATCCATTGGATATGTCATCAACCCAGCGCATTCCGGTATGGTATGAGTGGAGCAGGAGGATATGACGGCGTTGCTCGAGATGTACGTTTGCTTCTGCCGGCAAAGATGTTAAAGGCAGGAAATAGAATAATAGCGTGAGGAGAATCATGTAGCTGCGACTTGACAAGCTCATAGGCAATTCACATTTGACGCTCGGTTGTTATTGTGGACGCCGTTACGAGGGCATATTAACCACTTTTTATCTTGATGTAAATCAGTATATACATCGAAGCGATGTAGTACTATATTAAATTATCGTTTAAAGCTGCTAGTATAGTTGGATAGACTGTCTAACCTGCAGAAATCATATTATTTTTATTGAAGAGGTGCCATTTGACAAATCTTATTTCGGCGGCCGGGTTTAAGAGGTTGCAGGAAGAATATGACCTGCTCTGGCGAGTTGAGCGCCCCAAGGTTGTTCAGGGGGTTGCAGATGCTGCTGCAGAAGGTGATCGGTCAGAGAATGCCGAATATATTTATGGTAAGAAGAGGTTACGGGAGATTGACCGGAGGCTCAAATATCTTGGTGAACGGCTCAAATCCCTCAGGGTCGCAGCTGTACCGGTAAATCCTGTTATGGTCTGTTTCGGCTGTTGGGTTTCCTTTGCCGATGAAGAGGGGGCTGAACGCTGTTACCAACTGGTAGGCCCGGATGAATTCGATGTCGCAGCTGGACGGATCAGTATCGATTCACCTGTTGGGCAAGGGTTGCTGCACCGGAAGGTCGATGATGAGGTAATGATCAGACGTCCGTCCGGAGACCTGCACGTAGTTATAACAGCCATCAGTTCGACTAGGCCGGATATTTGAGCTGTCGGTTAAGGTAGAGAAATCATTCCTACCTGGCGGCAATAACACTTGACAGTATGCTGGAGAAACTGTACCCTGTGCGTCTAACTTGCTGTATCCTATGAATTTTTCAGTCACATCAAATCCCTTTTAGATAGGGTAAATTTTATTGGGCATTGCCAGGAGGGACTAAGTTGACCTTTCAGGATTTGATTCTTGCGTTACAGGGTTACTGGGCACAACAGGGGTGCGTGATTCAGCAACCCTATGATACTGAGAAGGGCGCAGGGACGTTCAACCCGGCCACATTCCTGCGTGTTCTTGGCCCTGAGCCATGGAATGTCGCCTATGTTGAGCCTTCCCGGCGTCCTACGGACGGCCGTTACGGTGAGAATCCAAACCGGTTGCAGCATTACTACCAGTTTCAGGTGATCATGAAGCCTTCACCGCTGAATATTCTCGACCTTTATCTTGATTCATTGCGGGCCTTTGGCATCAATCCAAATCAGCATGATATCCGCTTCGTCGAGGACGATTGGGAGTCACCTACCCTTGGAGCCTGGGGTCTTGGCTGGGAGGTCTGGCTGGACGGCATGGAGATTACCCAGTTTACCTATTTTCAGCAGGCAGGCGGCATCGACCTGAAGCCTGTTTCGGGCGAAATTACCTACGGATGCGAGCGGATTGCCATGTACTTGCAGGGGGTAGACAATGTCTATGACCTGGAATGGGTCAAAGGGGTGAGCTACGGCGATATTCACCATCGCAGTGAAGTGGAATTTTCTACTTATAACTTCGAAGAAGCCGATGTTGCAATGCTTTTGCAGCTCTTTACCATGTACGAGAAGGAGTGCGTCAGACTGGTGGAGCGTGGTCTGGTGCTGCCAGCCTACGACTTTGTCATGAAGTGTTCCCATACGTTCAATCTCCTCGATGCCCGAGGTGCCATCTCGGTAACTGAACGGGCTTCGTATATCGGCCGGGTCCGGCAAGTCGCCCGACTCTGTGCCGAAGGATACCTCAAACTCAGGGAGCAGCTAGGCTTCCCGTTGCTGAAAGGGGGGCACCAGAATGGGTAAGGAACTGTTTCTGGAGATAGGGACTGAGGAGATCCCAGCTGGCTTCCTGCCAAAAGCGATGGCTGACATGGACGGATTGCTTCGTAAAGAGCTGGAGCATGCTCGTATCCCCTGCTCTGATATCAGAACCCTGGCTACTCCGCGACGACTTGCTCTGGCGGTAACAGGGCTGGCTGAGAGGCAATCTGATGCGGAAATTACCACCCTTGGTCCGGCCAAAAACGTTGCCTTTGCTGCCGATGGCACACCGACCAAGGCTGCCGAAGGATTTGCCCGCGGGCAGGGGATGGCTGTTACCGAATTAAAGCTGGTCTCTACAGACAAGGGGGATTATGTCGCAGCTGTTAAACAGGAGATCGGTCGGCCGACTGCCGAACTATTGGCCGAGATGCTCCCCCGGCTTATAGCTGCTATCCCTTTTAAAAAGTCGATGCGCTGGGGCGATCTGGATGTTCGATTTGCCCGGCCGATCCACTGGATAGTGGCCCTGTTCGACGGATTGGTGGTACCGTTCTCCTTCGGCAATATTCAGAGCGGCAGCCAGTCCCGCGGGCACCGTTTCATGGCCAACCAGACTTTTCCGGTACGGAGTTTTGTCCATTATCTGGAAGAGTGTGAGCGCCATTTCGTCATTCCTGAACCGGAGCGACGCAAGGAGATTATTCGCAAGGAGGTGGAGCGGATAGCCCAGGGAAGCGGCGGAACACTCCTGGCTGATGAAGAGCTGCTGGACCAGGTGACCTATCTGGTGGAATATCCCAGTGCGGTGTATGGTACTTTTGCCCCTGAGTTCCTCAAAGTGCCGAAGGAGGTGCTTATCACCTCCATGCGCAGTCACCAGCGCTATTTCTCGTTAGTGGATAGGGAGGGTAAACTCCTCCCCGGATTCATCACAATAAACAACACTCTGACAGAAGACCCTTCAGTGGTAGTGAAAGGTAATCAGCGGGTACTCAGGGCCCGACTTTCCGATGCCCGTTTTTTCTTCGAGGAAGACCAGAAGGTGAAACTGGATGATCGGGTAGAGTCACTGAAAAATGTTGTCTACCAGCAGAAACTGGGCACTTCATTTGCGAAGATGGAGCGCTTCAAGTCTTTGGCAGAAGGGCTTGCCGAGCAGCTTAATCCACAGGTCAAGGAGAAGACGGCCAGGGCCGCCTGGCTCTGTAAGGGTGACCTGGTGACAGGCATGGTCGGTGAATTCCCCGAGGTGCAGGGGATTATGGGGCGTGAGTACGCACTGTTGCAGGGGGAGGACTTGGAAGTGGCCAATGCCATTGCCGAGCACTATCTGCCTACTCAAGCAGGTGGCGAGCTACCGGCCACTGACTGCGGCGCATTTGTCTCCATAGCTGATAAACTCGACACTATCTGTGGTTGTTTCGGTGTTGGTCTGATCCCGACCGGTTCAGCCGATCCCTATGCTTTACGCCGCTCGGCGCTCGGCATCATAGCGATTATTCTAGGCCGCGGGTATCGGATCTCTCTGCCGTTGCTGATCGAGCGCTCTTTGAAATTATTGTCCAGTAAACTTATCAGACCAGCTAACGAAGTAGATGCCGATGTGCTGGAATTCTTTCGTGGCCGTTTCGTTAATCTGCTGGCTGGACAGTATCCTGGCGATGTGGTTGATGCAGTAATCGCTGTCGGTACTGACGACTTGGTCGATTCAGCAGCAAAGATTGCAGCACTGGCTGAATTCAAGCGACACCCCGATTTTGAACCGCTGGCGGTTGCCTTCAAGCGGGTCTGCAACATTGTTAAAGAGGATGTTTCTGTGCCGATTGCGGCAGAACTTTTCCAGGACCAGGCCGAAGAGGCCCTTTATGAAGCATTCCAAGCGGTTGCCAGTTCTGTTCAAACAAAGGTTGCCGGTGGAGCCTATCTCGATGCTCTGACAGAGATTGCAACTTTGCGTGGGCCGGTCGATAACTTCTTCGAAAAGGTGATGGTGATGGCCGAAGATGAACGGTTGCGTAACAACCGGTTGGCCCTGCTGCAAGCGATCAAAGGGCTCTTCAGGGACATCGCTGATTTTGCCAAGATAGCCGCTTAGCCGAAAGGTAAGCGGCTTTTTTCTTGTTTTAATTTAACTAAATTTGCCTTGATTACTAATAAAAGAGGAGGACGCAATGGCGGCAAAGTATGTCTATTTCTTCGGTGACGGCAAGGCTGAAGGCAATGCAGAGATGAAAAACCTGCTGGGGGGTAAAGGTGCCAATCTTGCAGAGATGACCAGCATTGGTCTACCGGTCCCGGCCGGTTTTACCATCAATACTGAAGTCTGTACCGAATTCTACAAGAACAACCGGAACTATCCTGACGGGCTCAAAGCCGAGGTGGAGGCGAATCTGCGTCAGGTTGAGAAGTTGATGGGGAAAAAATTCGGAGACCCTGTCAATCCCCTATTGGTATCGGTCCGCTCCGGTGCTCGGGCTTCCATGCCGGGGATGATGGACACTATACTGAATCTTGGTCTGAATGATACTACTGTGCAGGGGATAATAGCCCAGAGTGGAGATGAACGCTTCGCTTATGATGCCTATCGCCGTTTTGTGCAGATGTACTCTGATGTGGTAATGGGTATGGATAAAGAGACACTGGAGCATCTGCTGGAGCAGAAGAAGGATGAGCGAAAGGTCCATCTGGATACTGACTTGAGCGCAGCTGACTGGAAAGAGCTGGTAGCCAGATTCAAGGCGAAGATCAAGGCGACCCTTGGCCAGGACTTTCCGGAAGAGCCGGAAGAACAACTATGGGGCGCAATAGGTGCGGTGTTTGGTTCGTGGATGAACCAGCGGGCCATAACCTACCGGCGCCTGAACAATATCCCTGCCGAGTGGGGTACGGCAGTGAACGTTCAATCGATGGTCTTTGGCAATATGGGTAACGACTGCGCAACAGGTGTCGCCTTTACCAGGGACCCATCCACCGGCGATAACTACTTCTACGGTGAATACCTGGTGAATGCCCAGGGAGAAGACGTTGTGGCAGGTATCCGCACTCCGCAGCCGATAAATAAATACCAGAAGAAACATGGCGATCCCCCTTCCATGGAAGAGGTGCTGCCGGAATGTTATACCCAGCTGGTGCAAATCCGTTCCATTCTGGAAAAGCATTACAAGGATATGCAGGATATCGAGTTCACCATTGAGAAGGGGAAACTCTTCATGTTGCAAACCAGAAACGGTAAACGGACCGCCAATGCAGCCATAAAGATCGCTGTGGATATGGTGACGGAGGGGTTGATTGACGAAAAGACAGCAGTGCTGCGGGTACAACCGTCACAGCTCGATCAACTGCTCCACCCGTCGCTTGACCCGAAGGCGGAGAAGAAGATTATTGCCAAAGGTTTACCTGCTTCGCCTGGGGCAGCCAGTGGCGAGGTTATCTTCACTGCAGACGAGGCCGAAGCGGCTGCCAAGACCGGCCGCAAGGTGATTTTGGTCAGGGTAGAGACTTCGCCTGAAGATATCCATGGCATGCATGCAGCACAGGGGATTCTCACCGCCCGTGGCGGGATGACATCTCATGCGGCTGTGGTCGCCCGCGGCATGGGGAAATGCTGCGTTGCCGGTTGCAGTGATATCAAGGTCGACTATGCCAGCGAGAGCTTTATTGCCCGTAACGGGGTGGTGGTGAAAAAGGGGGATCTGGTCACCCTTGATGGTTCAAGCGGCGAAGTAATACTTGGTGCAGTACCGACTGTGCCACCGCAGCTGACAGGTGATTTCGGTGCACTCATGGTCTGGGTCGACAAATTCCGCCGGCTCAAGGTGCGGACCAATGCTGATACCCCGCACGACTCCAGAGTGGCGCGCGAATTCGGCGCCGAAGGGATCGGCCTTTGCCGCACCGAGCATATGTTCTTTGATGCCGAAAGGATTGCCGCTGTTAGGGAGATGATCCTCTCTGACGACCTGGAGGGGAGGGAGAAGGCGCTGGCAAAGATCCTGCCGATGCAGAAGGGGGATTTCCTCGGCATCTTCCGTGAGATGAAGGGGCTGCCGGTCACCATCCGTCTCCTCGACCCGCCACTGCACGAGTTCCTCCCCCAGGAAGAGAAGGATATCGAAACGCTGGCAAAGACCATGGGGGTTTCTGTCCAGACCCTGCGCCATAAAGTGGAGTTCCTTCATGAGTTCAACCCGATGCTTGGACACCGGGGCTGCCGCCTCGGTCTTACCTATCCGGAGATCTACGATATGCAGGTGCAGGCTATTATGGAGGCCGCCTGCGAATTGACCAAGAATGAGGGATACAGTATTGTGCCTGAGATCATGATCCCGCTCGTGGCAGTGACCGAGGAGCTGCAACAGCTGCGAGCAAATGCCGTCCGCGTCTGCCAGGATGTTATCGGCCGCTATGGTGTCAAGGTGGATTACCTGATCGGCACCATGATCGAACTGCCTCGCGCAGCTTTAACTGCCGACGAGATAGCCAGGGAAGCGGAATTCTTCTCCTTTGGCACCAACGACCTCACCCAGACCACCTTTGGCCTCTCCCGCGATGATGCCGGCAAGTTCCTCCCCTTTTATGTGGAAACCGGCCTGCTTCCGGAAGATCCTTTTGTCACCCTCGACCAGAACGGGGTAGGGCAGTTGGTCAGAATGGGGTGTGAAAAGGGGCGGGCGACCAGACCGGATATCAAACTCGGCATCTGTGGTGAACATGGCGGTGACCCGGCATCGGTTATCTTCTGTCATCAGGTCGGCCTTGATTACGTTTCCTGCTCACCGTTCCGGGTGCCGATAGCCCGACTGGCAGCTGCACACGCGGTGCTGCTCGGCAAGTAGCAAGACTGTTCAGCAATAAATTGAAATAAGGTACTATTACTTCATTGCGGTGTCAAAAATCGGGATTAATCGACTTGACACGAAAATAGGAAAAGTGTAAATACGGAAGCAATAGGGTGGGTGGCAGACATGCTGTCGGTCTGCCAGTGAATCAACTGCATACAATAGGAGGAGAGTGGGATGGCGAAGGGTAAGGTTAAATGGTTCAATGATGCAAAGGGGTTCGGTTTTATCGAGCAGGAGAACGGCGATGATGTCTTTGTCCATTTCTCCTCGATCCAGGGGGATGGCTTCAAGTCCCTGGCCGAAGGTGAGACGGTGTCATTCGATGTGGTACAGGGGGCCAAGGGTCTTCAGGCTGCCAACGTGGTCAAGTCTTAGTAGATATCTTCACAAGGTAATGCCCCGGAGCGATCCGGGGTTTTTTTATTTCTCAACATTTATCCCCGGGTATCATGGAGGTTGCTATGAAGAAGATCGTATTATTACTTTTGGCTGTTACATTCGGGATAGTCTTGACAGGCTGTTCCGCGGATAAAGGGAAAGAGCTGTTCGAAACCGCGCAGTTCGAGGAGAAACAGCGTAATATCCCGCATGCTACCCAGCTCTACGAGGAGATAGTGCGGAAATACCCTGGGAGCGAGCTGGCGAAAAAGGCCGAGGCGCGGCTTGCTGAGCTGAAAAAGGGCAAATAGTAATGCTCAATTATGTAGAGCCTCTGTTCCGCCCTCCAAGCGAGGCGCGCAGCCTGATCTTCCAGATCACCATCGGCTGCTCCCAGAATCACTGTACCTTCTGTGGCATGTATAAAGAGAAGCAGTTTCGCGTCAAACCTTTACAGGATGTCCTCGCAGAAATCGATAGTATCCCTGAACGTTACCGACTATTTGTCGAACGGGTTTTTCTGGCCGATGGAGACGGCCTTGTCTACCCTTATGCTGGTCTGGTAGAGATTCTTGAGCGGCTTGCAGCCCGTTTCCCCAAACTGACCCGGGTGGGGGCCTATGCTTCCCCCAACAGCTTAACCACGAAAAGCCATGCTGAACTGCAGCAGTTGCGGGAGTTGAAACTGCGAATCCTCTACTTCGGCCTAGAATCTGGCGACGAAACGACCCTTCTGGCAGTGAACAAAGGGTTCACTGCCGAGCAGATGGCAGCGTTGGTAATGATGGCTCGCGCAGCAGGGATCAAACTTTCGGTAACCGCCATCCTTGGGCTGGCTGGCCGGGCAAGAAGTCTGGAGCATGCCCATGCAACTGCAATCTGGGTAAACAGGGTCAACCCGGAATATTTTTCCCTTCTCACCCTCTTTCATCGCCATAACGACGACTTTGTCCGCTCTCTGCAGCAGTGCACCAGGGGAGAGCTGCTGCGCGAAGCGCGGGAGATGATGGTACAACTTCAGCCGGTTCGTACTATTCTTCGCTCTAATCACGTCTCCAATTTTCTTAACCTTGCCGGCAGTTATCCCAAGGACAGGGAGAGACTTATCAAAGACGTGGATACAGCGCTGGCCCAGGCAGCAAGGATGCCAGGATATCTGGATGAGGTGCCAGCTTATACTGAGGAGTATTATTGAAATTATAGATGGGATGCAAGCTGATATATTTCTATACTGCGGTACAATATTTCAGATAGATACTAGACAAGGAGTTGATCAATGGACCTGAAGAACAACAGGATAGTTCTTTCTGACCTGGTCAAAATGGATTTCCCCTTGAGTGTGCTCGATGAGGTAAAGACCACGATCTGCATGGTAGATATAGATTTTGACTTGCCCTGGCTGGATAAGACTTTTCGCGATCTGGTTAAGCTCTATAACGGTGAATATCCTGGTTATAAGCGGTGCAATACACGTTATCACGATCTTAAGCATACGACAGATGTGTTTCTCTCGTTGGCCCGATTGATACATGGCGCCCATGTGGCAGGGGTGAGTTTCAGAAAAGAGCATGTGACGCTGGCATTGATCAGTGCGCTTTTTCATGACAGCGGCTATCTTCAGGAAACAGGGGATGACCAAGGGACTGGGGCAAAGCATACGCTGGTCAGGACGGAGCGGAGCATCAAGTTTATCCAGGGATATCTTTCCCAGAACAACTATCCCCCCGGATATTTCCAGATATGTATGGAGATGATCAGATGCACCGATCACTATGAAAAAATTTCGGCCATTCCTTTTACCAGCAAGGGGGTGGAGACTCTCGGCAAGATGCTTGGGACTGCCGATATCCTTGGTCAGCTGGCTGATCGCATCTATCTGGAGAAGCTATTGTATCTTTTCCAGGAGGTGAGTGAGGTTGAGATACTGGGCTATCGCAATGAACTCGACCTGATGCGGAAGACCTTGGATTTCTATCGGGACGCAAAACAGGTACTGGTCAACGAACTGGATCGAATGGGGGTCTATATGGCCTATCATTTCCGTGAGCGCTGGGGGATTAATGTCGATATGTACCAGGATTCCATTGATGCAAATATGAATTATCTTCAGGAACTGATTACAAATCATGAAGACAATTATCGTAGCAAATTGCAGCGGGGTGGGATTGTGGCGCAATTGTCGAGGCCAATTAATAGATGACTTGATTGCTCCTGGATGGCAGTAAAGATGGTAATCGGCAGGGGGGCGAAACGCCCCCTGTTACATTTAACAGCCTATTCAGGCAACCGTTACAGTGAGTGAACCAACATGTTCAATCTCGGCAACAACCAGATCCCCACTTACAAGTGGTCCGACTCCTGCAGGCGTGCCGGTGAGAATTATGTCGCCAGTCTCCAGGGTGAAGATGGTGGAGATATGGCTTATTAACTGGGAAACCGTATGGATCATCAGGGCCGTTGAACCATTTTGACGCAACTGGCCATTTACAGAGAGTCTTATCTGCAGTTGTTGCGGATCGTCTACTGAACTGGCCGGGGCAAAGGTGGAGAGAGGGCAGGCGGTATCAAAACCTTTGGCGATATCCCAAGGGAGCCCCTTCTTTTTCAGTTCGTTTTGTACGTCCCGCAGAGTGAGGTCTATGGCTACTCCGTATCCGGCTATATAATCCAATGCATTTGCTGATGGGATATTCTTCCCTGTCAAGCCGATTAGTACTGCTAACTCCGCTTCATGGTGGCAGTCTTTTGAATATCCGGGGATCACGATCATATCCTCGTTAGCTATGACTGAACTGGCCGGTTTCATAAAGATAATCGGCGCATCAGGAGTATCGTTACCTAATTCGCGGATATGCTCGGCATAATTGCGGCCGATACAGATGATCTTGCCGATTGAAAACTCCTTGCCGTTACTGAGGCGGGCTGATTTCATAATAGGCACTCCTTGTAGAAATGTACTATGCAAAATGCCTGAGACTCGGATATTTGCCTTCGTTACAAAGAGCGGCGGCACCCTTGCCAGCTACCGCGTCGTCTGAGTTCATTGACGATGGCATACCACATCTGGTTGTTTTTAAGCCCCCATGTTGGGGCAACCCGGATAGCCAGGGGTGCGGAACCGTACAGGCGCTGGATGGCTATCCTTTCAGGGAGACGCTCCAGGAAGTCACAAGTTGTTGCAATATATTCGTCCAGGGTTAGAGGAGAAAAATCGCCGTTACGGTATAGTTCGGCCAGCCTGGTGTCAGCTACTGCATGGAGTTGATGGAGTTTGACCGAATTGACCGGCATATCAGCAAGAAGCTCAGCGGTCTGCAGGAAACCTCTGCGAGTCTCGCCAGGAAAGCCATAGATAAGATGTGTGCAGAGTTCGATGCCGCGCCCCTTGATCCTCTCTACTGAATGCATATATTCAGCCAGGGTGTGACCACGATTAATAAGATTGAGAATGTCGTCGTCCTTTGACTGCAAGCCTAGCTCCAGACAGACATAATGTGTTCGTGCCAGTTCAGTCAATAGATCGAGCGCCTCTTCATCAAGCGCATCGGGCCGGGTGCCGACCGAGATGCCAAGCACGTCCGGATGGGCCAACGCCTGGCCGAACAGTTCAGCTAATCGCTCAACAGGAGCATAGGTGTTGGTATGCTTCTGAAAGTAGATGATGAATTTTTCGCTCTTCAAGCGCTGCCGGTGATAAGCAATACCGGCTGACATCTGCTCTTCAATCGGGATGAAAGGCTGGGTGCCATCAGGTGAGAAGGAGCTGTTGTTACAATATACACAGCCACCGATCCCTTTGGTACCATCGCGGTTTGGACAGGTAAAGCCGCCGTCTACATTGACTTTGCTGACACGGCAGCCAAAATGACGACGGAGATAGGAACCATAGGAGTTAATGCGTAGTTCAGGGTGAATCAGGGTGGACATTGTTCAGACTTCTTGTGAGTCAGGTTGCGGCAAAAGTGAGGTAAGCTCTTTTGCCACCTCCCGTGGCGAAGTGGCGGTAATTAATGCTCCAACCAGGGCAATACCATGCGCACCTTTGGCAATGGCCTCTCCAGCATTGGCTGGATTAATACCGCCAAGGGCAAAGACAGGAATCTGCAGCAGACTAGATACCTCCTCCAGTTTTGCCAACCCGACCGGTTCACCGAAGACCGCCTTGGAAGGGGTAAAAAAGACGGGCCCAAAGGTGATGAAATCAGCCCCTTTTTCCTGAGAAGTGATAGCATTGACCTGATTGTGACAGGAGACGCCGATCAGTTTTTTCTCGCCAAGCACCTTGCGCACCCGGTAGATCGGCATGCTATGATAGCCTAAATGAACACCGTCAGCTTCTACGGCAAGGGCGATATCGACCCGGTCATTGATGAAGAGGCGGGCATTAAAACGTGCCGTCAGTTTACGTAGCTCGTAGGCAAGTTCATAAAGTTCGCGGCTGTTGAGATCTTTTTCCCGTAGTTGTACTGCCCGCACTCCACCCTTGAGGGCCTCCTCGACAACATGGCAAAGATCTCGACCCTGGGTCTGCTGGCGGTCAGTGATCAGGTAACAGTTGAAATTTATCCAGGGGGTTTCCCGGGTCTTCATCCGAGCATCCCTTCGATTGGACTCGATGCGGTTGCATAGAGCTTCTTTGGAATACGTCCTGCCAGGTAAGCAAGCCTTCCGGCGCGCACTGCCAGGTTCATCGCTTCAGCCATGGCGACCGGGTCTTTGGCCCCGGCAATACCTGTATTCATAAGCACTCCATCGCAACCCAATTCCATGGCAATGGCGGCATCCGAGGCAGTTCCTACCCCGGCGTCAACTATTACCGGTACTTTTACCGTGTCCATAATGATCATGATGTTGTATGGGTTTCTTATCCCTAGGCCACTGCCGATCGGCGCACCTAGAGGCATGACAGCGGCGCAACCGATATCTTCCAGTTTCTTGCATACTATCGGGTCGTCACTGGTGTAAGGCAATACTGTGAAACCCTCCTTGACCAGTATTGCGGCAGCCTTGAGCAGCTCTTCGTTGTCAGGGAAAAGGGTATTCTCATCTCCCAGAACTTCGAGTTTGACGAAATCGGAGAGACCTGCTTCCCGTGCCAGCCTGCAGGTCCGGACAGCATCGTCTGCGGTGTAGCAACCGGCAGTATTCGGCAGCAGGGTGTATTTTTTCAGGTCGATATGATCCAGCAGCGATTCTTTGCTCCGGTCGCTGATATTCACCCGGCGTACTGCCACTGTAATCACATCGGCACCTGATGCTTCAATAGCCTTGACCATCTGTTCCATGCTGGCGTATTTGCCAGTACCGACCATGAGACGGGACGAAAATTCATGGCCACCTATGATAAGTTTATCTGCGGTTAACGACATATCGGGTCACTCCTTTATAGCTTCTCTTGCATTTCAATGTTTAAAGTTGGTGACGATTACCCTCCACCGACAAAATGTACAATCTCCAATTTATCTCCATCTTGCAAAAGTGTAGTTGGGTATCCTTCCTTGGGCAGAATGTCCAGATTAAGTTCAACAGCAACCCTCTTAGGGTCAATGCCGATTGAATTGAGAAAATCGAGTATAGTCATCTCGGCGATTTTATATGGTTCACCATTGACAATGATTTCCAATGTAATTACTCCAGTCTGCCGATTAAGAATAAGTTTAGGAAAATAAAATGACCGCAGAAGCGGTCATTTTATGCATCGTGACGCTCCGCTTCCCTCCGCCGGTATTAACCGGATCAGGTTCAAAGGGTTGCCTGTTCCAATAAGGAACATGCTCTCAGCCGAAACTCCCCCAGCGGTATCTTGTTGTATAATCTAAAATATTATCTAACAGCAGTTAATCATACCTGTCAACTTATTTTCCTTCTTGCCACCATCCTTCTTTGGTTTTTCGATCCAGTTCGGTCAGGTTCTCTTGCTCTTTCCGCAATTCCTCAGCGCAGTAAGTCCAGATATGATAGCTTTCCAGAGCTAGGACGGTAATCCCAGCGGCAAATACTGCCCAGAAGTTATCTGTCAGTACTCCAGAAAAATGATAAAAAGTAAAAAAACCGGCCAGATAGGCAACATGGCTGAAACCGCCATATTCACCGCTGCCGCTGGTCATTCGAGCCAGGATTAGGAGTATTGCGGAGAAGGTATAAAGAACCAAGGCGGCGCTTATCATATTGGCTGAAGGTGGTTTGCCGAGAAATTCTTTGACTTTGGCAGGGAATGACGGCAGAAAGGCAAAATCATGCCAGGCACCGATACAGATAAGGAGAAAGAGCGCCATGGCCCATATCCCTTTATTGGACAGGGCTTGCAGCTTGCGGATGTTTGCGGTGATTTCCCGACGTAGTTCGTCAGGATTCCCAGATAGTTCAGTGGCTGTAGGTATTTCCGGAATGAGAATCATGCAGCGGTCATTTCCGTAGCATTCCTGTAAGGTTCGCCAGCTTCCCGTCATGGTGAACCGTTGAGCCATTAATTGGGACGAATATCGGTCCCTTGTTTAGCGACTTCTTTTTCATTTGTGGGGCTATTGAGTTTTGTCCCCATGTTATAAAGGGAACTGGCCAACCTGTCAAGCTCTTCCGGGAGCGACTGTGGTTTGTCGGGGAGTTTTCGGTTGTCGATCTGTTCGGCGAACTCGTTGAGCTTGCGAATTGGCAGGAAAACACTCCGCCGCAGCAGTGCCGATACCCCCCCTACGGTAAGGATCAGTGTCATGAGGGTAAAAACAAGCATCTGCAGCTTCATCGTGGAGAGTGATTTACGGAACTGTTCTTGCGAGAGAGATATGTCCAGGGTCCCTAACACCTTCTGCCCGGCCGGATGGAAATGACAAGCGGCATTGGCGCATTCCGGCTCATTGTAGACCGGCGCAGTGATGGCAAGCTCTTCCACCCCTTTTTCATTTATGAAGCGGCGAGCCTGCTGCATGGTACCTAGTGTAGTGGTGGGAGTTGATCCTCTATGGCAGTTAATACAACCTTCTGAATTTTTATCTACGTAGCGGTTGATCTCCTCCTGGCGGGAGGAGATCATGATCAACCCTTTTTTATTAAAGATGCGGACATGCTCAACACCCTTCTGCTCACCGACATTCCTGATTATATTGCTTAGTGTCTCGCGATCCGATTTCAGCATGGCATAACGAGTCGATTTAACGACGGTATCGGCCAGATTTGTGGCGTGCCGGATCGTATCGCGGGTCATATTCTCCTTTATGACCGAATAGAGCAGTAGGCAACAGACAATTACAAAGCCTGTAACTGTTACGGCAACCGGCACAAATGCCCTGGCTGCGAGGGTCTTGAGCATGTCCGTAATTCTCCTTCAAACTACATGTTGTGACATTTTACACAGCTGCCTTTAACTCCAAAGGCGGTCTTGTCGTCGTGGCAGGCACCGCAGGATTTACCCTTCTGCATGTCGAGCATTGAAGTGGTAGGATTACCTGATGCGGGCTTATAAATTTTCGGGTGACATTCGCCACAGGAATATGCACCGGTATGGAAGGTGTGACTGAATTTACCATCGCCAGCTCCCTTTACCTTATAGCTTATCTCCTTGGTAGGATGACATTTGGCGCATTCCTTCACAGCAAAAGCATCTTTGCCATTATGGCAGGCTCCGCATGACTTCCCTTTTTCCATTTCAGCCATGGTGACAACAGGATTACCTTTGCCCGGTTTGTAATTACCCGGGTGGCACTCACCACACTTGTAAGCGCTGGTGTGAACTTCGTGGCTGAATTTAACCGGACCGGTCGCCTTAACACTATAGGCAATCTCTTTGACCGGGTGACATTTGCTGCAATCCTTCAGTGCGAATGCTCCTTTGCCATTATGACAGGCACCGCATGATTTCCCCTTTTCCATTTCAGCCATACTTACCTTTGGATTGGGGCCGGTCTTGTAGTACTTGTTGTGGCAAGTGCTGCACTGCATATTCTTCAGGTGTTTGGTGTGGCTGAAAACAAGAGGTCCGGTCTCCTTGACCTTGTAGGTGATATCGCGCACCTTGTGGCAGGCGGTACATTTTGCCACTGCAAATGCCGCCTTACCGTTGTGGCACATGCCGCAGGACTTCCCTTTTTCCATGTCTGCCATGGTATAACGAACATTCTTTTTCATATTGTCGTTATGACATGCCTTGCAACTGACATTGGCAGATTTCTGTTTTTTCTTTTTCAGGTGGGTGGTATGACTGAAGACCACCTTGCCAGCATCCTTGGTGTTGTAGGTGACGTCTTTTAACTCCAGTGCCATAGCGCTGGAACACCATGCCAGTAAAGCGAATAATAATGCAATCCCCCGGAATCCCATGATCGATAGTCTCCTGTTGTGAGAAAATTAATGCCGGACTTGTCAGTCCGGCATTGGATTCTAGCTCAAATCATTTCATATGGCAATGTATTTCTTAGGCGCTTTTCATGGTAATTATATTAGCTAAGCCTGTCGTTACTATCGGCTTTATAGGTGCTGCTGCCGATCTGGCTGTCAACTGAGGAACGATAGGTCCCTTGCGGGATGGAACGCTCACTTAGGTTATAAGATGAGCCACTCTTGGCGGTGGCCAGTTCAGTTGCCGGTTCATCGGCAGTTTTCCAGGTATAAAGAATAGGCAGCCGATAGAGGATGAACCGGTAGACAGCTATGTAGATGGCGAAGATGGTGACACAGATAACCGCTTCACGCCAGTGTGGGATCTCCCGGTAGTCTAGCTTCCAGTTGAAGGTTATCATGGCGGTATTTACTCTGTTCAGGACTACGCCGATGACGGTAAGTAACGCGGTGAAACGTACCAGCCCGACTTTTTCGTTTCTGATGGCATAGGCAAACAGGAAGAGCGGCGCAATAACACCTACGAATATCTCGACCATGAACCAGAGCCCCCAGCCGGTGGCGAGGTGTGCCCACTTGTTATCATGTGCGATGCCGATCAGTTTGATTGTCAGATAGGTTGCGAGGCCCATGCTGGCACCTTTGGCAAGGGCTATCTGTAATTTGCCGAGATTATCCTTGTATATATCATCGCAACGCCAGCTCATGGTTTTTACAGCAATGGTGCTGACTGTAATGACCATGCAGAGACCACCCGGTAGTGAAGAGACAAAGAAGTGCAGCCACTGGAAGGATGCCGAATACCAGAGCGGATGCACCTTTCCTGGCGCATAGGTGAAGAGTGCTCCGAGCGCCCCCTGGTGCAGGGTAGAGAGGATGATACCGGCAACGGTCAGGCCGAGAACGATCTTCTTGACTCCCCGCTTACCTGCCGGAAAGCCGATCCACTCGAAGAAAGCTACCGACACCTCGGCAACCTGTACTGAAAGATAGGTGGCGACATGCCAGGCGACCAGGAAGAGAACGGCGGCTGGTCCGAACGCTACTATCATCGGATAGGGGAGCCGCCAGGGCTGACCGAGGTCGACCATGAGGTAGATGACAGCGAAAAAATAGCCGAGCAGACCGTTCAGTAGTGCCAGCCTTTCGATAGGCTCGAAGTCGTGGCGACCGAAGACCTCCACAGTGGTGCCTAGCTGGAAGCCCGATGATGAGAGAGGGACCATGGCGAAGAGGCCGAAGCCGAGGAACATCCCCCACGGGTAGTCGCAAGAGCTGTGAGTGACCCAGGAGAGACCGAAGATGAAGCGGCCAAGAAGGATCGGAAGACCGATGACAAATATGATCCCAAGTATCCAGTTGAATGGATTGCGCAGAGCCTGGGCCATGTACTGAGAAGGGGTTAGACCGAGAAGCAGTTTTTCCTGCAGGCTCCACTTCTCTTTGCCTGGAACCTTGAAGGCAGAATCTACAATATTTATTCCGTTAGCTTTATATCTGTTCATGGCTTGCCATCCTCCTGCTCTGAATGGGAATGTCCGTCATCTCCATGGTGCTGCTTTCTGGTCGACAGCAGATGGAAGCCGGTAAATAAGGCCGGCCAGATGGAAAGGACCATCGGCACGGTACCGAGGAACTCCTTGACATTGGAGATGATCGGGTCGTTGCCAAGAGTAGTGTCAAAACCTACCTGATCGAATGGAACTTTGGAGAGGTAGAGCCAGCTTGTGCCGCCGACCTCCTTTTCACCATACACATGATCCAGATATCGATCTGGAGTCTCTCTGATCCGTTCATGAGCCATCTTTACCAGATCTTTGCGATAACCGAAGGTCATCACTTCTTGCGGGCAGATATCGACGCATGCAGGGGGTTTGCCATTCTTGACCCTGGTCTCGTAGCAGAGGACGCATTTTTTCACCACAGGGTTGAAGGCGCTGGAGTAACTGTACCCTGGGATGTTGAACGGGCAGGCGATCATGCAGTTACGGCAGCCTACACAAATTTTAGGATTGTAAAGGACTGCCCCTTCCTTGGTCTTGGTATAAGCATTGACGAAGCAGGAGGTGAGACAGCCTGGTTCGCTACAGTGGTTGCATTGGATTTTACGGTAAACAGGCCCGCCATCCTTCTGGGTTTCATAGCGGTTTACCACGGTATAGGCATACTCGGTAGGGCGACGCTTGGTTTTGAAGACCGACTGGTCTTCGAACGATACGCTAGGTGTGGGAAGTTTTTGTTCCTTGTTGCAGGCTGCTTCGCAGCTGCGGCAGCCGATACAGCGGGTCAGGTCCACCAGGACCCCCATGCTCTCGGGATAACCCTCAAAGGAACCAGCTCCCCAGGCTTTCTTTGATATGCTAAGCGTGGTTGCCGCTCCACCTATCACGCAAGCCTTCAGGAAATCTCTACGCTTCATGATTATGTCTCCTTGAGTCGAATTTCAATTGGCGTTCCGTTATTTATAACTTGTTCTAAATTAGTGGGCAGCTTTGCCGCTTCCCGGTTTGGGTGTAAATTCACCAGCATTATAGAAAGCATCTCCAGCCTTGGTTCGCTTATGGCAATCCTGGCAGCCGACCGGGCCTCCCATCTTGCTGTGGCAACCGATACAACTCTGGTGATAAGCACCCTTCAGACCTGGCTTGTCCAGGTGATAGGTATTGCGGTCCTTGTCTTTCAAAGCAGTAGCAGAAAATGGTTCTTTTACATGGCAGCCACGACAGGATACCACCTTGGTCTGACTACTGTTGCGATGACAACGGACACAGTTAGAATCTTCAATTAAAGTGCCGGTGGTGTGATGATGGCAGTTGGCGCAATCCTTGGTCAGATTGATATGTTTGGCGTGGTCGAATTTCACCTTGTCGAATAGTTGTACCATGGAGTCCAGATTGATTGTGTCCGGCACACTCGTCGCCCGACAATCGGGGGGAGAGATAGCCAGCGCCAGCAGCAATGCCCCTCCGATGAGCCAGTTCCTTACAGCATACATAGTCTATTCTCCTTTATAAATAATGTGACATCTTAATATTTGTACGGCCTCTTCAGCATAGCATTTCATTTAGTGGTGTGAGCTGGTATCCTGTGCCTCTTCTTTTTTGTGGATGTAACGGTAAAATGCAGGAAATCCACAAAAGAAGGCGACACAGATCAGGTACTCAACCCCTTTGATGTACTGGTAGAAATCAACCAAGGTGTAGACTGATTTGATTTCACCAACTGCTGCGAAAAATTCTGTCATGACTGATCCTCCTCCTTATTAATTTACTTGTGCTGTTAATTGATTCTGGTCGTATATATGCCTAGTAATGTTAGTTACTTGATTGCTTTTGCTTCTTTGGCTTTATTTTCTTCACTCAAAGCACCTTTGATCATTCCCCATAGAGTTATCAGGGCTGGTATCATCTGTGCTACTACAACCAGAGCGCAGAACCCAAGAAATGCAAGTACCAGGATGCCACTGTTATACACCTTGGTTGTTGATGCCGCAAAGGCTGGGGAGCTTGCGACCAGGGATAAAGCCAACGTAGTTCCGATAGTTCTCATTCTGTTCATGACTGCCTCCTTTGTTTTGTTTGTCGTTCTAGATGATTGCCTCGTACGTATTAAGCTATTGCTTATTAGAGTATTAGCTGCTGCGTAAGTTATCAAATGCACATTTGACTGCCTGTCGGATCTCTTCCCGATCCTCTGGTTTGACCGGTTTTAAAGCATGATAAAAAATACCCTCTTTACGGAGCTTGCGAATGGAGTGGAGAGGTATTTCATTGGATACCAGTATTATGGTCAAGTTGCGGTTGCATTTCCTCAGCAAAGGGATCAGGTCAATGGCT
Source organism: uncultured Geobacteraceae bacterium (assembly GCA_964649725.1). Classification (GTDB taxonomy): domain Bacteria; phylum Desulfobacterota; class Desulfuromonadia; order Geobacterales; family Geobacteraceae; genus CAZYTM01. The sequence continues at coordinate 159,842 of CAZYTM010000007.1, forward strand.
GTAAGTTCATCAAATTCGTTACTGATGATTGCAACCTGAGCACTTTTTTTAAGTATCCCGTGGAGAGCAGTGGCGACAGAGTTCGTTACCATTACGTTGTAACCTGCCTCAATGAAAATGTCGGCCATTTGCTTCCGGGTATCTATATCCTGATCAGCTATGAGAAGTCCTTGCATGATCATCAGCCTCTCTGTTACGTGATTAGTTGGCAGACTGGCAGCTCATGTCAGGTTACTAGCTTTTGTCTGTCTCTGTCCCGGTGGTCAGGGAGGTCTTCTTGCCCGGAGTAAAGAGCCCTTTAACCATAGAAAAGAATAGCATTGTTCCTGGCACCATCTGAAATATCAGGATCATTGCACCAAAGGCCAGGAATATAAGGAGCATTAGGCTGCTCCCCTCATTTTCTGCGCCATTTGCAGCATATGCTGCTGAAACAGTGAGAATCAACATGGAAATAATTTTCGTAATCGTCGTTTTCATGGTATCCCCCCTTAACCGGGAAGTCGTACTTTTAGCCTTTGCTTGTATAGATGTTGCACTGAACGTGCCGCAATGAGATTTTTTTTATGTTAATAATCTAACATTTCGTAATTGCAAGGAATTTTGTTTTACGGAAAGGAGTTAACAATTCTTTTGAAGCAAAATGTAGTATATCCTTTCTATACGACTTCATATACAGCTGCAGGGTATCTTGTGGGTTGATGTTTGTAACTTATTGAAATTAAAGCTAATAAAATTTGAATATGCACCTGTATAAAAAAATATGCATCACGTATTCGGGGCGAATTGGTAGCATAACATACTGATATTACGCGTGTTATTGTGGGTGTTTGAAAATACTCAATGTTTGCAGGGTACTATTGTTGCTTGACTTACTATGATAATTTATTTAGAGTAATTAAACGAGCCTCATGTTTCTCTTTTGTTACTGACAATCCTGGGGTGAGTTATTTAATCGTACAAATTGCAGATATGGCATCCGTAAGCTGATAAACCTGAGGGAACTAATTAAGTTGCCTCTTCTTGATTATGCAGAAAGACCGTTGCAACTCAGCTGGCGAAGGGAAAGTATAATGAGTAAGCGGAACATTCTGGTGGTTGATGATGAAGCGGTCATCAGGGATGGTTTACGGAGAATCCTGGAAAGTGGTGGGTATGCAGTTGAGGCATATGCAAATGGACATCTCGCTGTGGAGCGGATGCAACAGGAGGATTTTGCTCTCGTTATAACTGACTTGAAGATGCCTGGGATGAGTGGCATGGATGTATTAAAGAGTATAAAGATTCTGCAACCGGAGGTGCCGGTTATCATCATAACAGGCTACTCTACAGTCGATACTGCAGTAGAAACCATGAAACATGGTGCCTTCGATTATATTGCCAAACCTTTTACCCCAGAACAAATCATCGATAAAGTTACCAAGGCGCTTGATCAGAAGGCGGTGCTTCTTGATACTATCTATCTGCGCAAAGAACTGCTAGATCACCATGGGTTTGATTCTTTTGTTGGTGAGAGCAAAGAGATGCAGCGTATATATAGGCGCATAGTTCAGGTTGCACCTACTGACAGCACGGTGCTTGTTACTGGTGAAAGTGGTACTGGTAAGGAATTGGTTGCGCGGGCGATTCATCGCAACAGTCCCCGTCGGGATCAGCCATTTGTAGCTATAGATTGCAGCTCTCTGGCAGAAAACCTCCTTGAAAGCGAGCTTTTTGGACATGTCAAAGGCTCTTTTACCGGGGCAATTCAAACCAAGATGGGTCTCTTCAAGGTAGCGGATGGTGGCACACTATTTCTTGACGAAATAGGCAACATCAGTCTCATGACACAAGCCAAACTTCTTCGTGTACTGCAAGAGCGAGAAGTTACCCCCATAGGTGGGACACAGCCGATTTCTATTGATATTAGACTTGTTGCCGCTACCAACAAAAATATCAGGACAATGGTAACAGAGGGGACTTTCAGAGACGATCTCTTTTTCAGGCTTAATATTATACCTATCGATCTGCCACCGCTACGGGAACGAAAGGGAGATCTGCATCTCCTGCTTGGCTTCTTTTTAAAGAAATTTGCCGATGAGGTTGGAAAGGAGATCAGGGGGTTAACACCTGAAGCGATAGCTCTCCTTGAAGGGTATTTATTCCCAGGTAATGTGCGTGAGTTGGAAAACATTATTGAAAGAGCAGTAGTGCTTGCTGAAGGGGAGTTGATCCAACAGGATGACTTGGAACTACAGACGACATCTGATCAGGCTAAAACCGTACTGGCCGGTTATGTGCCTCAGAGTCTCGAGGAACTAAAAGAGACCAAGCGGCAGATACGTGAACAGGCGGTAGAGCCGATTGAAAAAGCTTTTGTGATTAATGCACTGCAAAGAAATAACTGGAATATTACCCAGGCTGCCGAAGAAACAGGCATGTTACGGCCCAATTTCCAGGCTCTCCTGAAGAAGCTTGGCATATCTGCACGGAATCGGGCTGAAAACTGAATATATTATCAATTAGCAGGACGAATACCACAGGCTATTATCCATCTGATACATTTTCCGCAGTCGATTCTGCTATTGCCGGCAGCGATTCTGCTGCAAGCTGAGAAATTGGAAGTTTGACAGTAAATGTTGTCCCAACACCAACCGTGCTTTCAACCTCAATTATCCCACCATGGCTCTCCATTATTCCGTATGAAACTGACAGACCAAGACCGGTCCCTTTATTCTCCTTAGTGGTAAAAAACGGGTCAAAGATTCTTTTCAGGTTCTCCTCAGGGATGCCGCAGCCAGTATCACTGACCTTCATAAAGACATGATGATTATCTAACGATACTCCACTGTAAATGTATAATTCACCGCCGTCAGGCATGGCATGGCTGGCATTAAGAAGGATGTTGACGAACACCTGTTCGATCTGATTCGGATCGACCATAACTTCAGGCAGGTCGGCTGAATAATCCTTGATAACATTGATGTCATGAAAACTTGCCTGATTCCCTATCAGCGCGATGGTGGCATCCATTATCCCGTTGAAGGATGATGGCTGTTTTTGTGGGGTTGTCTCGCGGGAAAATTCCAATAGGCCCTTGACGATTCGAGCACATCGTTCAGCTTGTCGGGTGATTGTGTCAAGGTCATTTCGCAGTGACGGGTCAAGTTTAGGATCGCTGCTGATCAGTGATGCAAATACCATGATGCCGGTAAGGGGGTTATTGATTTCATGAGCTATACCTGCCACAAGCTCACCTAAAGAGGCTAGTTTTTCCGAACGGATGAGTTGTGCCTGAATCTGCCTCACTTCTTGGGTACGCTCCTCAACCTTCGCTTCAAGATTTCTCCCCCACTCCTCCAATTCGTTTCGCGCCATTCTCAAGTTAAGGGTCATAGCATTGAATGCATCAGCAAGCTCGCCGAGTTCATCGTTTGAAACATGTTTGACTGTAGCATCCAACTCGCCTCTGGCGAGGAGCTTCGTATGTTGGAGGAGAAATTTGACAGGTTGATTGACCAGTTTCTGAGTGAAAAATGTCATGCTTAACCAGATCAATGCCAAGAGGAATATAGTCAGGGCGATGATCTTATTGCGGTACGCTCCAAGCAAAGAATGCATATTGTCGAGGGAAACGATTATATCGAGGACTCCGAGAACCTTGAAATATTCAGGATGGAAATGACAACTGGCCACATAACAACTCTCTTCATTGTATATTGCTTTGGCCATGCCAAGGACCTGATGCCCCTCTTTGTTGAAAAAAATCCTGCTCCGGTTCATGCTGGAGGCATAGGTTAGCGGCGTCTTGCCAGCATGGCACATATTACATGCCTCTGCTTTTTTGTCGAGAAAGGTGCCAATTTCATCTTCGTGAGTTGAAAAAATGATGCGTCCATCCTTGTTGATCATGCGTATATGATCAAGCCCTTTCTGTTCGCCGACTTCACGGATCATCTGGTAGGCTCGTTCTCGGTCATCTTGGAGCATCTGATGGTGAGTTGTCCGGATGATAGTTTCACTAAGTTTGTCTGCGTCGGAGATCGCTTCTTCAAGGAGGAGGTTTTTCAATGTAGCAAGATTGATATAGGCAAAAAGCGCCATAAATATCAATAAAATGAGACTGGTGGCAATGGTCAGTTTGGTAATTAGGCTCAGACGCACATTTTGCTCCGAAAGAGCTGCTCAACAGTCATATTGGGGGAATATCAATTTAAAAAGATTAATGTATTGAGGGGCTGTTCGTCAACATTTTTCGGGGTGTAGCATTTTTAAACTCAATGAGTGACTGTGACTAATGATAATATTGACGTCTTCAGGACAAGGGGATTATCACTGGTCGTGACATGCGATATAAGTATTTTAACAGTGGATGTATATGGTAAAGAGGTTATTTGTTAACATTTTATGCCGGTAAAATACTATGGGCAGAAGGTTCAGAGATTTTAGCAGTTTTTCAATTTTTAAATTGTGGATTAGCCAAAATTACAATATAATAACAGAAAAAGCTCTTGACATTCAGCTAGGATAGTTGATTATTTATGAACGCGTATATTTCAATTTTTAGGAGGATTCTATGAAAAAGCTCGTACTGTTGTTGGCCGCCGCTGCTCTCTTTTCTCTTACCGGGTGTATCTCCCAGTATTCACCTTCGGTGAACACGACAGCAATTAACTCGGTTGATTTCTCCAAGTCAAAGTCTTGGAAAGAGGGTGAGTCATGCCAACTCAGAATTCTGAACCTGCTCCCGATTGGTACGGCTAGTGTGAAAAATGCAGCAGAGTATGCTGGACTGAGCAAGGTTGAACTGGTGGACTACAACTATCAATGGTACTGGCTGTTTGAAAGATTATGCATAAAGGCTTATGGGAAATAAATGATCTAGAAACAGAACGGACAACAAAGAAGTTGTCCGTTCTGTTTTTTAAGTTGGGAGTGTGGGGGAGATGATGAGCAACCTAATAAAACTTTTCAAACTTATGATGCTTCTGGCTGTATTGCTGCAACTTTGCGGATGTGGTCTGGCACAGGGGATTGCCCGTGATTTTGGCGGTTATGGCGGGCTGGTTGCAAACAAGGTAGATCCCTCTCTTACGGCTCCTGAACCCTCTACCCCGGACATTAAGACGACATCTGCATCATCTGAAGTTGCAGCTCCTGCAGTTGTTCGAGCCGATTCCTTGAAGGTTCCATCCTTTAAAACCCCTCCTAAAGAGAAAGATGTGGCAGTAGTAATAGGAATCCAGAAATATAGGAGCATACCGGTATCAGACTATTCAGCTAAAGATGCTGCCCTGGTAAAAGAATATCTGCTGGCGCTCGGCTTCAGAGAGAAAAATATCCTCTTGCTGGTTGACGAAAGGGCGGCCCTGACTGATATCAGAAAATCGCTGGAGACCTGGTTGCCAAACCGGGTTACAAAAGAGAGCAAGGTATTTATTTATTTCTCCGGGCATGGTTCTCCTGACCCAGCTAAAGGTACGGCATATCTGGTCCCATACGATGGAGATCCTAACTATTTGAAAGACACCTGTTATCCACTTAACAATTTATATGATCAACTAGGCAAACTTCCGGCCAAAGAGGTGACGGTGATCCTCGATTCCTGTTTTTCCGGTGCCGGGGGGAGAAGCGTCCTGGCTAAAGGTGCCAGACCATTAGTTATGATGAGTGATAAGAATGTTGCGCCTCCGACTAAAAAAAATCTGGTTGTCATGTCTGCAACCCAAGGGAGCCAGATAAGTGCTTCCTCTCCTGATAAAGAACATGGGATTTTTACTTATTATTTTCTGAAGGCAATCAATGATGGGAATACTGATCTTAAGAGTATATTCAATTATTTGAAGTCAGAAGTTGAAGACGAAGCGCGGCGGTTGAATGTTGAGCAGTCACCGAGTGTCAGCCCTGAAGTGGACAAAATGCCTCACCGGCAATTGCTCTGAGCTGTACAGAGAGACTACATAATTGAGATCTCTACGGACAGAGATAAAATGCTTGCACATGAGCAAGCGACGACTTACTCATGTGCAGATGGTAGAGATTAAGTAATATTATTCTCTTCTACTAGAATTGAATCTGACAGCGTTTGGAATTCCCTTCTTCGCGAATCCAGAGCAAAATTTTCTTGCAACGCTCACACCATTCTCTGACATCCTTTTCAAAGCTTGCACAGTCTGCAACTACCTCCAATACCTCACCTGGCTTCATTTTCAGCGACAGTGTGGTAAGGCGGAGTGTAGGCTGAGGGCACTGCATTCCGCGTGCGTCAAATGTTGTTACCTCCATGATTAAGACTCCTTTCTTCGCATAGATACGGAGAGAGGGCCGAGAGCTTTTATTGTCTCTACCATCTCCGTTGCAATTCTTGCAAATTTCTCACCTTCACCTGCCGATACATAGTCAAGTCGACAACGGGACTCATCTATGCCGAATTGTTTTAGAAGGCGATGAAGCAGCCTGTTTCGCTGTGTTGTGCGGTAGTTCCCTTCCTTGTAGTGGCAATCTCCTGGATGACATGCAAGCACAAGAACACCATCGGCCCCCTGTTGATAGGCCTTGAGAATGAATTGAGGGTCAACTCTGCCGCTACACATCACTCTGATCACCTGAACATTAGGGGGATAGACAAGTTGGGCAGTGCCTGCCTTGTCAGCTCCGGCATAAGAGCACCAGTTACACAAAAAGCCGATTATTTTCGGAGCAAATTTCTTCTTGGCAGGTAACTTTGTCATGCGAGCAACTCCTCCAACTCGGCCAATATCTCATCATTGGTGAAGTGTCGCCCTGTCAATGCTCCAGATGGACAGGCTGCAACGCAGGTACCGCAACCGTGGCAAAGGAGAGCATTAAGCACCGATTTCCGTCGCTCTTGAGAAAAGTCTATCGCTTTGTATGGGCATACAGCTCCGCAGACTCGACACCCTGCACAAAGATCTTCATTGACAGCAGCAGTGATAGGCTCAATTTCCAGTTTCTTGCCAGTAGCCAAGCCGGACAGGATATACCCTGCAGCAGCCATCCCTTGCAGGGCTGCCAGTTGAACATCCATTGGCCCCTGACATGTCCCTGCCAGATATATACCCTTAATCTTGCTTTGGGCTGCATCAAGTCTCCCATGCAGTTCCTCAAAAAACCCGAATCGGTCCTGAGGGAGGTCGAGCAATTCGGCCAGAGTATCAGCGCCGGTTGCAGGAACTACTGCTGGGCAAAGGACAAGCATGTCGGCAGTCAATGCCAGCGCTTTTTGTGAATTAATATTAATTGTTATCCCCCCACTTGTGCAAGGGGAAATTTCCAAATCTTCAATATTTTCATATCGGCGCATTTCAATCCGAGAGTTTTCTCTGCTGTGTTGGAAAAGTGGATACTGTTCCTTGCCAGGGATTACCATCTCACGGAAGAGATGAATAATTTTTGTATCGGGGAGTTTAGCGGTTATCAAATGGCTGAATTTCAAGGCATATTGGCAACATATGCCGGAACAGTATGCGCAGTGTTTTTCGTCCAGGCTGCCGACACAATGGACTATGGCTATGCTACGGGGTGCCTCCCCATCCTTTTTCAGCAGTTGTCCCCTGGTCGGGCCGGTAGCAGCCATCAGTCGTTCGAACTCTAGACTGCTGTATATGTCTGAAATTTTGCCATAGCCTAAATTAGGCAGCTTCTCGGCTGCATAGAGAGAGGCCCCTGTTGCTATGATGATGGCGCCAACATTTCGCTCCACAAAATTATCCACATCATCGAAGCGGATCAGGTCTGGGCTGATCGGACATGCATCCTGGCAGAGACGGCACTCTTCCCCGCGAGAACGGCGGCAGGTTGCTAAGTCTAGCGTTGGAGCATTGGGGAGAGCACCGATGAAGGGAAAATCAATCGCCTTGCGTTTGCTCAGGCCGCAGTTAATAGGATTCACTGTCTCTTCTGGGCACGCAAAAACACATTCCGCACAGCCAATACATTGCTGCATATCTACATAGCGGGGATGCTGTTGCAATTTTACAATGAAATTGCCGTAGTAGCCTGCGGCATCAACCAGATCAGTGCAGGTCATCAACTCGATGTTTTCATGCCATGGTCCATGCAGAATATCTCCCATGAGAGGTTCGAGCATACAGGGGCCACATTCCAGATTGGGGAAGAGCTCTTCAAAGCGTACCGGCATACCACCGATAAGAGGAGCCCGTTCCACAAGTGTCACTTTGCGACCTGCCTCGGCAAGTGTAAGGGCAGCTTTAAGCCCGGCCGGACCTGCGCCGACAATCAGCACATTGGGGCAGGCTGTCAACTCCTGTTTTTCCAGCGGTTCGTGAAGTTTGACCCTGGCAACTGCACTACGAACCGAGCGTATCGCCTTGGTAAGGGCTTCTTCTTTATCTGCAGTTACCCAGGCTATCTGCTCGCGAATATTCACAAATTGCATCAGGTAAGGATTGATGCCGAGTTTGGCAAGAAGATTACGAAATGTAGTTTCATGATCACGCGGTGAGCATGCTGCGATTACCAGGCGTTCTGCTTTGTTCTCCAGCAGATCTTTGCTGATGAAGTCTTTACCATCATCAGAACAGAGAAATTTACCACATTTCACAACAGTGACATCAGGAATAGCAGCAATGTCTTGCATGAGCTTTTCCAGATCAATACGGTCACTGACAATGGCACCGCAACTACATATATAGACGGCAATAGTCATGTCTCTGCTCCTAGTGCCAAGTCAAGCTGGTGGATGATTTCCGCGGTGACCAAAGGGACAGCGGCCGCCACGGCAGGGGTAAGCTCTTCACTGAATGTTGCAACATCGGCTGCTTCTATCCCCCATATTCTGATCTCTTCAGGCAGTGCCAGTCCGAGAGCTTTACCCATTGCAATACTGGTTGTTATGTCGGCGTCATGGGGGGATGCCGCGTGGCAGATGTAGCTGCAATCATCCGCTGGAAAACTGCAAATGGTTCCAGGAACATGCTTACCTGTAACCATGGCATCTATGACATAAGCCCGGTTATAGCCTACCATGCTCTCCATAAGTCTGATGCCGCCGGTATATAGTTCATGGCATTCAACATCATCTCTATTGTCAAGTTTTGCGTGCAATGACCGCACGACATTGATGCCGACACGGTCATCTGTAAGAAGCGGATTGCCAATACCGATAATTACGGTGCGCATCTCCCTTATCTCCTGGAGAAGGAACGAATTATTGCTCCCTGGGCATCCCTGATTGTTACTTGTAAGGGGGTGCTGCCGGGGAGCGCATGGGTAGCGCAAGAAAAACATGGGTCATAGAGTCGGAATGCCATTTCAATCTGATTGAGCAGACCTTCCTCGATGATGGTCCCTTTCTTGATCAACTGCTGGGCAGCCCTTTTGATCGACATGGAGATGGGCGCATAGTTATTTGTGGTCCCGACGACCAGATTTACCTTTTGGATGACCCCTCGTTGGTCAGCGGTGTAGTGGTGGGTAAGGGTACCCCGCGGAGCCTCTACACTGCCGATGCCAACACCTTTGAAATTCTGTGGAGCAGGAATGGTTCTTATCTCTTTGGATGTTATTTCTTTGTCAGTTGCTAACTCTAGCATTCTCTCCGCTGCATATAGCATTTCTATGAGCCTGGCCCAGTGCGTGGCAAGTCGGTGGTGGATAGGTGCATATCGACCGTTCTCCTTGGTGGTAGCTAAGGTTTTATAGAGACGATCAAAATGTCCCTGCGCCTGTTCTGTCGCCATGCCGTCGGCAACATTTAGTCGAGAGAGAGGAGTTGCAGTGTAGATGCCACTATCCTTGCCATCGACAAAACCTTTCCAGCCAACAGCAGTTAGATAAGGGAATTTGAGATATGTCCAAGTCTCGACCCGTTCAGCAATATGATTCATGTAGTCGCGGGGATGATAGGTGACTAGTTCAGAGCCTTCTGGATCGACAACTCTGATCAGACCATCATAAAAATTGACCCTATTGTCCTTGTCGACCGTCCCCATCGAATAGGTGCGATGAAGATAGATATCTGAGGTTATCATTTTGAGATAAGCATCGTTTTGCAGGACAATGGTATCGAATATGCCCAGCGTAAAAAGGGCGAATTCAATGTTTTTTCGGGCGACAGCTGCGATTTCCTGCTGTTCTTCGGAACTGATCTGCCGACTCCAGCCACCCGGCAAACCTGCCACAGGATGAATCCCGCGGCCGCTCATCAGCTTAATAATATTATGATTCCTTGCCCGGCAGTTGATAACCTCACGGGCTATGTCCAGACCAACCTTACGGGCCACACCAAGTATATTCCGTTCTGCAGCAGGGGCATCTGGGCCGACTATGAAATCAGGACCACCCAGGGCATAGAAATGAGTAGTATGGTCAGTGACATAAAAGGTCATGTAGAGGAGCTCACGGAGCTTACGTGCAGCGGGTGGAGGCTCCACTCCGAAAAGATCGTCGAGGGCTTTTACTGCCGCCAGGTGATGTGCTTCAGGGCATACTCCGCAGATGCGGTTGGTTATCTGAGGCATATCTTCTGCAAGACGACCTACACAGAACTGTTCAAAACCGCGCAATTCAGGGATTTGAAAATAGGTGTTGGCGACCTCGCCGTCGTCATCGAGAAAAATCTCGATTTTACCATGCCCTTCAAGTCTGGTAATAGAATCGATGACGATCCGTTCCATATTTTATCTCCGCACCGTACCCCGTAGTAAAGATTCAGCCAGGGTGTAACGATAGAAAGTACCTATGTAGTCAGGGACTGAATTGATAATTGCATCGATCCGGTTATTAATCTCTGCTTCGTCAAGCCCCTTAAGGGGGCCGATATCAATGATGGCACCAAGGGCTGAAACCATCTTGGCTCCTTGGTCAAGTACCCCTTCTGGTGCACCGTAACAACCTGTGCATGGCATATTGGCCTGCGGACAGAGTCCACCGCATCCACCACGAGTTGCAATACCCATGCAGATAATGCCTTGTTCGAGAAGACATGTTTGGGGGTCAGGAATAATTTCATAGGTTCGGTAGAGTCTGGTGAGCTGCTTGTCTTTTTTCTCGCGAAGACAATCTTCGCATACTGTAGCCGGTCCGCAACCAATAACGCTACCTGGCGCTGGCAGAGGTACGCCACTAAGCACCAGATCTATAATTGCTGCAATCTGATGTGATTCAGGTGGGCACCCAGGTACAAAATAGTCAACTGGTACCACATCGGCAAGTGTTTGCACCGTTGCATGGAATCCCGGAAGGGTGAGGACTCCTTCTGGCACGGTTGTTTCGGTTTGAGGGAAAACCAGTTCGGGGTTGTCAACGGTCGGATTATCAAGATAGATACTGGCAAAGTGATCCACGGAACTGTGCAGATTGGAAAGGGCAGGGATACATCCCCCTTTGGCACAGGAGCCAAAGGCGATAAGGATTTGCGATTTGCGCCTTAGCAGATGAGCCATCTCTTCGTTTTCATCGGTACGAATAGCGCCATTGAAAAAAGTTATTGCGATGCTCTGATCTGGAAGATTTTCAATAGTATGTTTTTTCCCATCAAGCAGGCAGGGACAGTAGATAAAGTTGAAATTGGCATCTACCTCAAGAATTTTTTCATGGATGTTGACTAGTGAGATTTCACAGCCACCACATGAAGCTGCCCAGTACATGGCCAGTTTAGGTTTGTCCTTCATCAGCTGCTCCTAATGGGTAAACGCATCTTTTTTGTAACTTAGCAGAAATGTGAGAAAATTTCTATGAAAATATGCTGAAACAAAAACTGCCTGGAAGCGTTATCTGCTGGTGAGAACCGACTTCCGCCAGTCATGAAAGTTATTATAAAATACAGATAATACTTGCTTCTAAAGTTTAAGGCGCAGGCTTTGCTCGCCCAGATAGGTAGTGATTTCTCTACTGCTTTCTAAGGTAAGGGCAGTTTCGGCGATCTCTTGCGCAATAATTTCGGTAACATTTCTTATCGACTGTTTGATTACTGGAATAGATGGTGCGGCAAGGCTGAAACTGGTAATCCCCATCCCTAACAGCAGGATTGCACTAATCGGCTCGGCTGCCATCTCACCACAAAGAGAGACCGGTTTGCCGGCAGCAATTGCCGCTGCAGCTACACGTTTTATTGAGTGAAGTACTGCCGGATGGAAAGGGTCATAATAGTTTTTAACTTTTTGATTGTTACGATCAGCAGCCATTGTGTACTGAATAAGATCGTTGGTGCCGATACTGAAGTAGTCAACCTCTTTGATGAGGATTTCAGCAGTTTGAACAGCTGCAGGGAGTTCCACCATGATTCCGAGGGGGATATCCTCCACGAACGGTCTCCCCTCATTGAGCAACTCCTCTTTCACTTCTGTAAGTATCTGTTTTATTAACCGTAGCTCATCAACTCCAGAGACCATTGGGAACATAAGGCTGACTTTGCCATGTGGAGAAGCGAGAAGAACTCCTGCTAACTGCTCGCGGAAAATTTCCTGCTCGTCCAGGGAGACCCTGATGGAACGCCAGCCCATGAAGGGGTTGTCTTCCTTGGGATAACTGAAATATGGGAGACCTTTGTCACCACCGATATCAAGAGTGCGGATATTGACCTGTTTGCCGGCAAAACCCTCGAGAATCTTCCGATAGAGGCTGTACTGCTCATGGCGGTCAGGAAAGGAAGTACGGGTCATGTAAGGGAATTCGGTGCGGTAAAGCCCGACACCTTCGGCACCATTGGCCAATGCAACCTTGATATCGGAAAGCAGGCCGATATTGGCGAATAAGTTGACTGTTCGCCCGTCAAGGGTAACAGACGCGAGGTCACGAAGTCCATCCAGTTCCTTCCGCTTGATGCTGTAGTCATGGTGTAGACGGTCGTACTCGGACTTGATCTTATCGTCCGGGTTTATGTAGATATGTCCGGAATTGCCGTCAATGATAATAATATCTCGCAAAGAGAGATTTTTCAAAAGACCGGTTATGCCGAGGACTGCCGGGATACCCAGAGATCTGGCCATAATGGCAGCATGTGAGTTGATGTCCCCTTTTTCGGCGATGATGCCTAGAATTTTGTCATGGTCAAGTGTAGCCAAGTCTGAGGGGAGAATCTCCTCGGCTGCTATGATACGCTTTTCCCGTAACCGCGCCCGTAACTTTTCTTTCCCGTCCAGAGAGTCGATAATCCGTTTGCCGATATCCTCCATGTCGGCAGAACGCTCCCGAAGATAGGGGTCTTCCATTTTATTAAATGCAGCCACGTAGAAATCAACAACTTCTCGAACTGCCCGGACAACGCCATAATCCTTATCGATAAGTTCAACTATTTTACTTATAAAACCACGGTCTTCGAGAATCATCAGGTGAGAGTGGAATATTGCTGCATCTTCTTTGGAAAGAAGTTGAGCAACCCGTTTTTCCATAAAGATCGTCTGTATTTTCGCATTTTCTATCGCCATTTGAAAACGACTTCGCTCTTCCAGTCGCGGTCTCACCTCTTCAAATCCTATACCGTTCTTGCTGCCGTGACGGTTGAGTAGATATATCCTGCTCCAGCAAAAACCTGGGGATATCGGGATGCCACTAAGCATAAGGGATTGTTTTCGCTTTTTTTTCCGCGAGGCACCTGCTTCACCCTTAATAACACCTAGGGCTTTCATCTTCTCCAACTCTTGTTCGAAAAATGCCCGTTCTGCCTCTTTCTTACTGATAGAGTCCAGTAGCCTGGCATTACTGACAATGCTGCTGATTTGATAAGCGATTGTGGAGAGGGTACTAATCTCCATTACGTTGAATTGTCTGGGTTCTCTGGTTTGAACTACTATGACACCAACCGGTGACTTCCTTTCAAAGAGCGGTATGCCTAGAAAGGAATGAAATTTTTCTTCGCGGGTCTCGCGAAAATATTTGTAGCGAGGGTGCGCCGGTGCATTCTTGATTGCCACCACACCCTGCTGTTCAATAACGAGGCCGGTAAGCCCTTCAGATGTCTTCATGGTGATCTTGCCGATCGAATTGCGGGAGAGACCTTTGCTGGCATGGAGGCGCAGGGTATGTCCATCTTCATCGAGGAGATAGATCGAGCAGACTTCTGAACCCATTCTCTTGGCTACCAGGGTGACTATATTGTCAAGAGTCTCCTGTAGATCATGGGAATGCAGAATAAGTCCGCTGATATCTTCAAGTGTTCGTAACCCAAGCGTTTCGTGGGTTTCTTTTGTCATCTTTTCTGACCTTTCCCTTTACTTTTACCAGGAAATATTATAGAGCATAGGGGCGACAAAAGGAAGTGTGGGCGTTAAAATAAATTTATTTTTCAATATTTCGCATCAGCAGATAATTATTTACGGTGCAAGGGGGGAAGACGATGGCGACTTATGAGGATATACTGGCGCAGGGGGTTGCCCTGCTTGAGGGGGGAGATGCCAAGGCAGCTATTAACAAGTTCAGAACCTGTCTGGAAATGGAGCCTAAGAATCCGGAAGGTTATTTCCAGCTTGGAGAGGCATTGGTAATAATTGAACAATTCAATGAAGCTGTTAAGGTCTATCAGCAGGGGCTCAAGTTGGCACCAGAGGATACCGAGGGGCTGACTGCCCTGGGGGACATTTTCTTTGAACAGGGAAAACACAAAGATGCATTGCGTTGTTATCGCAAGGTCACCGAACTGTCACCCAAGGATGCGGATGGATATGTGAATATTGGTCTTGTATACAACAGCATGGAGCGTGGTGAAGAGGCAATCAAGGCGTATCAGCAGGCGCTGGATATAGATAAGAATAACGTCTTTGCCTATAACGCCCTTGGCGATGCCTGGTATGGTCTTGGTGATCGGGACAAGGCAATAGCCGCATTCCGTAAGGGTATAGAAATCGATCCGAAGGATGCCGCTGCCCATTTCAATCTGGGAGAGTTATTTTACGATCTGGGGGAGTTTGGCGATGCGGAAAAGGAGTGTCTTGAAGCGATTCGGCTCGATCCCCACTTCACCCTGCCGTACCTGACCCTTGGCAGTCTTTACATGGACAAGGAGCATGTGGCTGAAGCGATCAAATATCTGGAACTTTATCTGAAGATGGAGAAATCACCGCAGGCGGCTGATATGGTAGCTGAGGTCCAGGCTGTATTGGAAGGGCTGAAGGCAGAGTCGAAAGGTTAATATAGGCATTAGCTTTGTTATTGCAGCTGTTATGATAAAATTTTGATGTCACTTGGCATGCATCTATATTGCGATACAATTAACCTGTGCGAATAACAATTAGGAGGTTTGCGATGGCAGATAAAGATAACAATCTAATGGTAGGCGGTCTGATGCTTTTGGCTGGCGGTATTCTCGGGGCAGGAATAGCCCTTTTGTTTGCGCCGCAGTCGGGGCAGAAAACCCGTCGCGACATTACCCGTTATGCCAAGAAGGCGAAGCATCGGGCAGAGGATGTGGTGGATGAATTCTCCAGCAATCTGTCTGACATGGTTGATGCTGTGGGAGAAAAAGCTGAAGATCTGCTGGATAAAGGTAAAGACCTGGCCCATGATGCGAAAAAGGAGATTCTCCGTAGTATCGAAGAAGGACAGGCAAAATTGGAAAAACAACGTGCCAGACTGGCAAAACTGGTCGGCTGATTTATATTAGAGCAGATTGTGCTAGGTGCCTCTCCCTGAATTGATCGGGAGAGGCATTATTTTTTTGGGGTAGAAAAATAGATGTCGCCATACCAGGCAGTGATTTCGTCCTGGGTGTCATCGGTATCGGTCATGACAGCAATAGCTCCGATGGCTGGAGGTTCTTCTGCAAAAAACTTCCGGTAATCTTCGTATACATTGCGCTGTTCTATTATCCAGTTACCTGCCTTGTCATCGCCAGATTCAACGGCAACAATGGTATTATTGCCAGTGTATGGGCTTGGTGCATGGCTCCCCTTTGTCATTTTATTGGCCCAGACATAATTAATAGCCCGTGTCTGCCAGAAGAATGAGCGGGGGAATACTATATAGACCCTTGCAGCAAAGTCATCCCCACTCTTTTTCGCAATATCCTCCCGTTTCAGTGAATGTTCGATCTTCCAGGACCAGTTAAGGACCGGCTTCTGCTTCGGATCAATATTGATCTCCTTGAGAAGGCCGGAGGCTGCATGTCTGCTGTGTGCCTTGAGGACCTTCTTGCCTTCGTCAATGACTATGGCATAATCGGTCTTCCCTTTAAAAATCTTTTCAGTCCAGCCGGACAGGTCGGCACTGCTGAATCTGCCAATCATATGCTCGGCAGCAGAGATATTGCTACTCATTAGAAACAGTGTCAGAATGATGAGAATGGATACACGGGACATAAACTATGGGTATTCTCCATTTATAATTTTAGAAGGGGAGATATAGTCCAACTCTATCTGCCAATGCTTAACTGTCAAGCTTCTGAAATTTGTATATAGATTCTGTAAGTTCTAATTTAGCGTGGTAAATTTTGAGCCGGTACGACACCATGGTAACTCAGCGTGGCTTTCAGTGCTACAGACAGAGCAGAGTAGGCGCGGTACCCGAGCATGGAGATAAGCTGTGAATCGGAAGAAGTCGTCATGATGCCAACTCTCCTGGCAACTGTCTATGACAGTTGCCAGAGAACCACATTTGGGGCAGGAGAATGAGCTTCCGACTGGGAAGTCAATGGTCAGATCAAGGCGTTTCCCGCTATTTGAAAATGTAAGTGCAGTTATCTGCCAAGGGGATGAAAGACCAAGAACTGCGGAAAATATTGCGCTCTGCTCCATGTGCATCCTTTTAGCTGCTGGATAATAGTATGATAGTCTCATGTACATTATTTGTGCCAAGCTGGCTGCAGCCCAGCAGGAGCAGTTATGGTAGGGCCTCATACATTGTCAGGTGGGTAAAGGGTGTAAAAGGATTCAATCGCCTGTGGCAATGGAGATGATATCAAGTAAGGTAAACCATAGATTTGCAGAGATGAAATAAATCTGACAGGGGAATATTTATTTACACCGCTCCAGATGATGGCAGGAGTAAAATTCGCTAATCTGCATGCGCGAGAAGGAACTATGCTGGAGTATCATTTAATGTTATTGCGCCATTTGCCCCGGGGTATATTGCTGTTATCTTAACTAAGGAGATAGTCAGCTTTGCCTTGGCAGGATATCTGCTATAGTTGATGAAACCAGGATATGTTTATTAGGTTGTTATGGAGTAATGATGAAGATGCAAAGTCCAGATAGTAATCGGTTGCCTAAAGCTGTAACTTTTCTGCTGTGTGCAGTTGCGATTACTTGCGGCGTGGAACTATCCATCATGGCTCTAAACCCGCAACTATATGCTATAAATAACATCTGGATAAAGTATTTAACTGATGCCCTTTTATTGATTATCTTCACTGCTCCGTTATTATGGCAATTTGTGGCAAAGCCGGTGGCACAAAGTAATTATCTTGCCAAGGAGAAAAGGAGCACAGCAGCATGGATTTTATCCAAGCTGTTGCTGATTTTTTTCTCCATTGAACTGGCCGTGCAGGTAATTGTACCGCTTCTGTTTCCAGCCGAAATTACAATATTGAAGAATTTTTTTGATCTGCTGATGTTGGCATTCCTCAGCACCCCATTCCTCTGGGGTATAATCCTGCACCCATTGAGAGAGAAGTCGCGCCGCTCTTTTGCCGTAAGCTATCCATTGGTGGTCTACTTTCAGCTTCTTACAGTCATTCTTATTCTTGAACTATTACATGACGTGGTTTTACCAGCTATTTTGCAGGTAAACTGGCACTACCTTCGCATCATTGACTCAACATTGATGTTATTGTTCAGTGCTCCGGCACTCTGGTTGCTGGTGGTGAGACCACTGCAAAGGGCTGCCCAAGAGGAGCAGGAATGGGCAGAGGCGTTGCGTGATGATGTAGTGGATGCCATAGTGACAATTACCTACGATGGCACAATAAAATCATTTAATCCTGCTGCTGAAAAAATATTCGGTTATCAGGAGGCAGCGGTACATGGTCAACCGGCAACTTTTATATTTGCTGAGTTGGCTGAGCAAACGGTGCTTGAGTTGCTCACCCGGTCGTTGTCTGATATGGCAGTAAAGCGCCCTGCAGCGATGTTTTATGAAATTACCGGCAAACGAAGAGATGGGACTTGCTTCCCTATGGATATGTCGGTGAGCAGGGTGATGCAAGAGGGAGAGCAACTGGCACTGGTTATTATGCGTGACATCACTGAACGAAAGATTGCCGAAGAGAACCTTCAGGGAGCAGTTGCAATGTTAACCGCAACTCTGGAGGCGACTGCTGATGGCATAATTGTATTTTCCAGAGACCGCCGGATAGAGGTCTGCAACAAGAAATTTGCCTATATCTGGTCTGTACCGGATGAAGTGTTTGCCGGGAAGGATGGAACTGTACTTCTGGCGCATATGAGGAAGCAGATAACTGATGCGGTACAACTGGATTTTCAGGCTGCTGTCAACAGTCATACAGGTGGCCGGCTCCGTACCCTTGAACTTCTGGATGGAAGATATATCGAACTCTACACTCAGCCAGAGTTCATTATGGGTTCTGTTGCAGGAGAGGTATGGAGCTGTCGTGACATTACCGAGCGTTATCGTGCAGCAGCAGCGCTAAGGGAAAGTGAAGAACGATTCGAACGGGCGATCTCTGGGGCTAATGATGGTATTTGGGAATTGGATGTCGAAACTGGTACTCTATATGCTACGCCACGATTTAAAAAACAATTAGGGTATGGTGAAGATGATGTGGTGAAAAGTTACGCAGGGTTCCTTACCCTTCTTCATCCAGACGATCATGATCAGGTTGAAAGAGCGATACAGTTACATTTTGCGCAGCGACTCCCCTATGACGTAGAATTCCGCCTGCGTAATAGTAATGGTGAATATCGGTGGTTCAGGTCTCGGGGGCAGGCTGTATGGGATGAAGCAGGTCGTGCCAGAAGGTTTGCCGGTTGGATTACTGATATCAATAGGCGCAAGCTTGTGGAACAGGCTTTACAGGAGAGTGAAGAACGTTTCAGAAGTATTTTCGAGCAGACTGAGGATGCCATAGTCCTTTTCAAAAGTGGTAGCTGCGAGGTAGTCGATATAAATCCGATGGCAGAAAAGATGTTTGGCTTTGCCAGGGATGAGTTGATTGCAGCCGGGTTATCTGCAGTCTGTAGGGAGAGTGATTATGACCTTCTCCATGCGACCATTTGTCGACTTAGTCGTGAAGAGAATTGCCGGCTTGACAATGTCAGCAGCATTCGAAAAGATGGGGAGGAGATTATAGTCTCTATCCGGGGCAAATTGATCAATCTCCAGGGGGAGGAGGTAATATATTGCACCTTCCGCGACATTACCGAGCGTGTCAGGATGGAGGAAGAGGCACGGCAGATCCAGGCAAAACTGATCCAGACCAACAAGATGACCTCTCTTGGTGTACTTGTAACCAGCATTGCCCATGAGATAAATAATCCGAACAACTTCATCATGGCTAATGCTGAACTGCTGGACAAAATCTGGAAAGATGCAGAAGTTGTGCTGCGCCGCTATTATGAGATTAACGGTGATTTTCGGCTTGGAGGGCTACCGTTCTCCGAGATTCAGACATCCCTCCCAGCAGTTTTAGCGGGAATAAGTGAAGGGGGGGGCAGAATTCGTGACATAATAAGTAACCTCAAGGATTATGCCAGGCAGGAACGGATTCTGCCAAATCAGCGAGTCGAAGTGAACATGGTTATAGAAAATGCTGTCAGTATACTCCGACACCATATTGCCAAGCATACCTTGCATTTTAACCTCGACCTGGAGGCGAATATCCCATCTGTCAAAGGGAGTGCCCAACAGCTCGAACAGGTAGTTATCAATCTGATTATGAATGCTTGCCAGGCCTTGCCTGATAATGGGTGTGGCATAGATGTATGCACCAGATATGACAATGAGTGTAACGAAGTAGTTGTCAAAGTCCATGATGATGGTGTAGGGATGTCGAGGGAGATTGTAGATCGCGTATTGGAACCGTTTTTTACAACTAAACTGGACAGCGGTGGAACTGGTTTAGGATTGTCGATATCTTATTCGATTATCAAAGAACATCAAGGGACTATGGAGATTGATTCGTTGCCAGAGCATGGGACAACCTTCGAGGTTCGTCTCCCTGCGCTGCTGTCAAACGCATATGAGGAGGAGAAGAGATGACAGTATCAGCGACCCCCCAGTTGCCGTTGCTGCTGGTGGACGATGAACCACATATTCTTAATATTACCCGTTTGACACTGCAGAGCCAGGGTGTTGAGGGAGCTATTATATTGAGTGACAGCCGCGAGGTGTTGCCGTTACTTGCCAGACAACCGGTCGCTGCTATTCTGCTCGATCTCTTCATGCCTCATTTATCAGGTCTTGAACTGTTGCCAAAACTGGTCAAGGACTATCCAGAGATACCAGTTATCGTCATGACTGCAATCGACGAAACCGAGACCGCTGTCAATTGTATGCGCCAGGGTGCTTTTGATTATCTGGTGAAACCTGTTGAATCGGCTCGCTTGACTTCAAGTGTAAAGAAAGCTCTAGAACTCAGGTCGCTTAATCGCGAGTTGTACTCCTTGAAGGAGTATCTGTTTTCTGATCGACTCGACAATCCTGCCGTATTTGCAGGTATTGTCACAGTAAACAAGAAGATGCGGGCGCTCTTCCAGTATGTGGAGGTTATCGCAGGGTCGGGTCAGCCAATACTGATAACAGGAGAAACAGGGGTCGGCAAGGAGTTGTTTGCCCATGCAATACATGAATTGAGCGGCTGCAAAGGAGAATTCGTTGCAGTTAATGTTGCAGGCCTGGATGATAATATGTTTGCGGATACCTTGTTTGGCCATAAAAAGGGGGCATATACAGGTGCAGATCAGGCCCGTGACGGGTTGATTGCGAGAGCTGCCGGTGGGACTCTGTTCCTGGATGAAATAGGCGACCTCAACGAGATGTCTCAGATCAAGTTGCTGCGGCTATTGCAGGAAAGAGAGTATTATCCGGTCGGTGCCGATCTGGCACGGAAAAGCGAAGCCCGCATGGTGATGGCCACCAACAGGGAGCTGCAAAAGTATATCGCTGCCGGGAAATTCCGTAATGATCTCTATTTTAG
The DNA here is from genome assembly GCA_964649725.1 of uncultured Geobacteraceae bacterium. Taxonomy (GTDB): domain Bacteria; phylum Desulfobacterota; class Desulfuromonadia; order Geobacterales; family Geobacteraceae; genus CAZYTM01. The sequence goes on from CAZYTM010000007.1 coordinate 180,888, forward strand.
GCTTTGTGCACATCAGCTCAATGTTCCCTCCTTGCGTGACCGGGCTGAAGATATTCAGCCGCTCTTGGAGCACTTTCTGGGCAAGGCCGCAGCAGCCTTGAAAAAGAAGAGGCCGACTCCACCGGCCGATCTATTGACTTTGCTGGCAACTTATCATTTCCCAGGCAATGTTCGGGAACTTGAGGCGATGGTCTTCGATGCCGTGGCCCGGCATAATTCAGGGGTGCTATCCATGTCCAGTTTCCGTAGTGCAATCGGCGAGGACCGGACTGCAGTTGCAGCTGAAAATTCTCCCTCTAATTCTGTTGACGGTGAAAATCTGCAGGGGATTTTCGGCCATTTCCCATCGCTTGTCGAAATGGAGGAGTATATGATAGGTGAAGCAATGAAAATTGCCAAAGGGAACCAGGGGGTTGCTGCCGCATTGCTCGGTATAACAAGACAGACACTTAACAAGCGTCTCAAGGGAAGGTAGTTAAGGGTTTACTTTTTCATGCTGTCATACTGAGAAGATGAAAGGGGAGTCGGATAATGAGATTGGCCGGAATAAGTCATCTCAGGCGGTGGCTGGCAGCAGCAACACTTATATTCTTGATACAGAACATTTCTGCTGCCGCTGTGCCGGCTGCGCCACGGAAACTGTTGGCTCAGGATAAATGCCCTGTTTGCGGCATGTTCGTGGCAAAATACCCTGATTTCGCCTGCCAGATACTTTTCAAGGATGGCAGCAGGGCGGTATTCGATGGCGCCAAGGATATGTTCAGCTATTATCTGGATATGGCTAGATATGCACAAGGGCATAAGAGTGACCAGATTTTAGCTGTCTATGTAACTGACTACTATTCACTTCGCTATGTAGATGGACGGACCGCCTGGTATGCAGTCGGCAGTGATGTCTACGGGCCAATGGGGAATGAGTTGGTACCGTTCGGCAAGGAGTCAGATGCCAGGGAATTTATGAAAGACCATAAGGGTAAGCGTTTGCTCCGTTTTAGCGAGGTAAATCTGGCGCTTATAAAGAGCCTTAATTGAGCAATGCTAAAATATGATATGGCAATATATCTACCCTGCTGCTCCTTGATAACAAATTAGTTACCATTTTCCTTGCAGCTGTGATAAATAGCACCCCTGAGAGAACTTCACTGGGGGAGCCGTGTCGGAAAAGAAGAATATTGTTCGGGCTGCTGGAGTACTGGGTTCTGCCACGATCTTGTCCCGTATCATGGGAATGGTCAGGGATATGGTGGTCTCCCGACTTTTTGGTGCCGGCCTTGCCACCGATGCATTCTTTGCCGCCTTCCAGATACCTAACATGCTGCGTCGGTTTTTTGCAGAGGGTGCACTTGCTTCAGCATTCGTCCCTACCTTTACCGAAGTATTTACCCAGCAGGGGGAGAGGCAGGCGCGTGAGCTAGCCAATACCTGTTTTACCCTGCTTACAATTGTCATGTCTCTGGTTACGCTACTCGGTATCGTATTCTCCCCACAGATAGTAGCCCTGATGTTCCCTGGATTCATTGCCATGCCTGGGAAACTTGAACTGACGGTCTTGCTTAACCGGTTGATGTTCCCTTATCTCTTCTTTATCAGTCTGGTTGCTCTCTGCATGGGTATTCTGAATACTGTCCGGCACTTTTTCACTCCGGCCATTTCGACGGTTTTTCTCAATCTGGCCATGATCTGTTCTGCTTATTTCCTCCATTCGTACTTTCAGGTGCCGATAGTCTCGTTGGCTGTAGGTGTGTTGCTTGGGGGAGTCCTGCAACTTCTGCTACAGTTACCGGTTCTTTACCAGAAAGGATTTTCGCTACGACCGCGGTTTGATTTCAGTCACCCGGCAGTTCGAAAAATTACCCTGTTGATGGGGCCGTCGGTGTTCGGGGTGGGGGTCTACTATCTTAACATCACGGTTGGGAATATTCTGGCATCTCTACTCCCTCAAGGTAGCGTCTCTTATCTTTACTATGCTCAGCGACTGTTCGAGTTCCCTCAAGGCATATTTACAGTTGCTGTTGCCCAGGCGGTCCTTCCATCCATGAGCAGGCAGGCTGCTGCCGGGGAGATGGCTGACCTCAAAGAGTCGCTCGGTTTTGGCTTACGCCTCACCCTCTTTGTTACAATTCCGGCCATGGCAGGTCTGGTAATCTGCGCCACACCGATATTCAGCCTGCTTTTCATGGGGGGAGAGTTTGATTACGGTAAAGTCGTTAATAGTGCAGTTGCCCTCAGCTATTACTCGTTAGGGCTGTCTCTGGTGGCTATGGTCAGGGTGCTGGTGCCCGCTTTCTATGCCTTGCAAGACACAAGAACTCCAGTCATGGTGGCTTTTATTGCTTTTCTCTTCAATCTGCTCTTCAGCCTGCTCCTTATGGGGCCGCTCAAGCATGGTGGTCTGGCCTTGGCATCCACGCTGTCAGCGCTGATCAATATGGGTATGTTGTATCTATTTTTGAAGCGCAAGATTGGCTATTTCGGTGGCCGGAGAATTGCCTTGACCGGAGGGAAAACCTTGCTGGCAACAATCCCGATGATTATCGCAGCCTGGTGGGGAGTTTCGCAGGTGGATTGGTCGCTGGCTGGACATAAAATCTTGAAAGGGGCCGCACTCGGGGGGACGATTCTGTCCGGTATTGTTATATTCATGGCGGGTGCATATCTATTGCGTATTGAAGAGGTAAGTGATGCAACAGATATGTTGCGAAAAAGATTTAATCGACGATGAATAAAGTTCGAAATGCAAAAAAAGGACTTTACCGCTCATATTATGAAACATCTCAAGGGTGGGGTGGTGTGGTGGCCAGTGAAGAGGGGGTGCTGGAAGTGGAACTCCCTTTTCCCGGCATGACCAGAAATAGACTGCATAACTACCTTGTCGGTCTCTATCCAGATGCAATCACTGGTAATCAGTTGACTAAACAGGCAGCAAATCTGCTGGAGAGATATTTTGCCGGCGAAAAAGTTGAGTTTAATCTCCAGCTTGATCTTTCGGGCAATACCGAATTTCAGCATGTTGTATATCAGGTTGTTGCCGGTATCCCCTATGGTGAGGTGAGAAGTTATGGGGCAGTTGCAGTGGCTGTTAATCGTCCGCTGGCTGCGCGTGGAGTAGGATTGGCTATGGCTCGCAATCCAGTGCCGATAATAATCCCTTGTCATCGAGTAATAGGGAGTTCGGGAGCCTTGATAGGATATTCAGGGAGTGGGGGGATCAGTTCAAAAAAATGGCTGCTTGCCCTTGAGCAGACAAATGTTGGTCACAATATATGAGAATACGGCAACTTATTGTACGTTTTGAACAGCCGGCTAATTAAAGATTTTAACTGATTAATTAAGATGTGTTATTGCCAGCAGTAAAATCTAATAAATTGCTTTGATTTATTCTAACATGCTGAAATTACATATAGTATAATGATGCTTTATAATTGGGCAGATGGTAAAACCCTTATAGAAACCAAGTTGCTTTCATGATTTATTAACATGTTTACCCACAGATTATCCACAGTTATTGTGGATAATCGTATACACCATTGAAAAGACGCAATAATTATTAATCTATGGACAACGATTGTGGTCTCACCTCAAGTCCCCATTAACTTTTCTGCAAGCTTTGCCTCTTCCCAAAATAGTTCCATGTCTGCCAAAGTTGATTCTTGCAATGTTTTACCCCGGTCATGAAGCGATTGCTCTACATGGGCAAAGCGTCTTCTGAACCGTTCGATGGTCTTGCGCAGGGCTTCTTCAGGGTTGAGAGAGAGGAATCGCCCAAGGTTGACAATGGCAAAGAGGAGGTCTCCCAGTTCTGCCTCCATTCGTTCCTGGTCATTGTCAAGCATGGTTTCTTGGAACTCGTGCAACTCTTCCATTACTTTGGCATAGACCTCATCTACATGTTCCCAGTCAAAGCCGACTCGAGCAGCCTTTTCTGTTATCTTCTGCGCCTTGAGCAAGGCAGGTAGATGCGGAGGTATACCGGACAGGGTGGAACGTCGCTCCTCCCCCTTCTCTTCTCTCTTGATATTTTCCCAATTCTCTATCTGTGCTGCGCTGTCTTTTATCTCCAACTCACCAAAGACATGGGGATGCCGGCGAATTAGTTTGTCGCAAATAGCATCGATGACGTCTGTAATGGTGAACTCTCCCCGCTCGGCAGCAATTGCTGAATGGAAAATAGGCTGTAACAGCAGGTCACCCAACTCCTCCTTGAGCATTTTTGGCGACCCGGCATCAATAGCTTCCATTACCTCGTAGCACTCCTCAAGCAGATAGCGTTTGAGACTTTCGTGGGTCTGCTCTGCGTCCCATGGGCATCCTCCTGGGTCGCGCAGGCGGCGCATGATCTCGACCAGACGGTCAAAGCCGGATAAATTGGTATTCATGGGTACTCCTTGAGATGGCTACTTGGGAAAGAATTTATAAGCCTGCATTGGAATGTCAACGACTCTAATAATACGTATTGCATGGGAATATCACAACCCAAATATTGTTACATATCTTTAAGGAATGTTGTAATCCCTTTGCTGCATTATTTGTCGATTGACATGCTACAGAAAGATTGACCTTGTAGAAAGGGGGTGAGGAATCTTGTCAATTAGCCTTCAGATAATTTTTTAGAAATTCCTTTTTATAATCATTGAACCGGTCCTGTTCGATGGCAGTTCGTATTTCTGCCATCATATTTAAATAGAAGTGGACATTATGGATACTGGACAGGATTGCCGAGAGAACTTCATTGGCATTGAAGAGATGATGGATGTAAGCGCGGCTGAAGTTATTGCAGGTATAGCAACTGCAGCTGGGGTCGATAGGATATAAGTCGCGGCGGTAGTTCTTATGCGTAAGGCGAATCCTTCCACGTTTGGTGAAAAGAGTCGCACTGCGGGCATAGCGGGTCGGGATGACGCAGTCAAACATATCCATGCCCCGTTCCACGCTCTCCAATATATCTTCAGGCAACCCCACACCCATCAGATAGCGGGGCTTGTCCTCTGGGAGGGAAGGAGCGGTCATTGCCACCACCTTTTTTAATAACTCCAACCCTTCGCCAACGCTTACACCGCCAATAGCATAACCGGGAAAGTCCATAGCAACAAGTTCCCTGGCGCAGCTGGCACGTAAATCCTCAAATACGCTCCCCTGGACAATACCGAACAATGCCTGGTCTTTGCGGGTATGGGACTTAAGGCATAGCTCTGCCCACCTTAAGGTTTTACGAGTCGATTGGGAAGCATATTTTTTGTCGCAAGGGTAAGGGATGCATTCGTCAAAAGCCATGATTATGTCAGCTCCGAGCGCTTCCTGAATAGCCATAGCCTTAACAGGGTCGAGAAAGACCTCTTCGCCTGTGAGCTCATGTTTGAAATAGGCTCCGTCGTCGGTAATTCTCTTGTTGGGAAGAGAAAAGACCTGGAACCCTCCGGAATCGGTGAGTATAGGTCTATCCCATGCCATAAACTGGTGTAATCCTCCGGCCTTTTCCACCAAGCCTTCTCCTGGGCGTAAGTGCAAGTGGTAGGTGTTGGCAAGGATAATCTGGGTTTGACAACCTTTAACCTGTTCCGGGGTCATCGCCTTCATTGCGGCATGGGTACCGACCGGCATAAAAATGGGGGTCTCGATAGTGCCATGAGTGGTTACCAACCTGCCGCGTCGGGCAGCGCAGTGGGGATCTTTTTTTAAAAGGGTAAATTTCATGTTGCCTTTTGCTATGAATTGTTTTAAAACAACTAAAATCAGATTAAAAATAATTATAATATTCTGCGCCGCAGTAACTCCGCTTGCTTATTCATTCCCTTGTAACAGACCAGGCATGAAAAAGCAATCTCCCAATGCCATGCGTTGCAAGGACTATATTTAGATATCCCATCGCCACATAGCTCTCAATTGGCATGGTCTTAATGGTCAACATTTGTTAATTTTTGTTGCAATTTTCTATAACGGCGTTTAGTATACTGTATACTGTATACCAGATTAAAAAACACTCATGATTCAAGCTGTTCTGCCAGGAAATACTGAACTTCAGCACAACATACAAAGGGGGGATTATGGACATCATCAAGGAATGGCGTGCACCTCCGTAAGTTTCCGGTGTGTCGTCTGACGGTAACGTCTGGGCAGATATGTATTTCCAACCAGTAAGTGAGTGTTCTAGCACTCTAAGTAACTTTCATGAAAAGGGATACCAATTATGCAACTATTCACAAGCTCTGTGGGCAGAAAGATTCTGATGGCAATTACGGGCCAGTTAATGGTGCTGTTTGTGATCGTCCATCTGCTAGGTAACTCAACAATATTTGTCGGGTTAGACTGGCTTAACGCTTACGCAAAACATCTTAAAGATCTTGGACCGTTTGTCTGGGTTTTCCGTCTCAGCATGCTGGGCCTATTGTTAGTGCATATGTTTTACGGCATTCAGCTGACACTGGAAAACAGTGCCGCTACTCCTGAATCATATGCGGTCAATAACAAAATGAAAGCAACGTTTGCCAGTGAAAACATGATCTGGACCGGGTTGCTGATGCTCTGCTTCATCATCTATCATCTCTGTCACTTCACAGCACGTATCACACCAGACATTGTAAATAAAACAGATTACCTTGGACGTTTCGATGTCTTTACCATGGTTACTACCAGTTTCAAATCTGGGATAATCTCTCTTGTCTACATCGTAGCTATGATCTGTCTTTTTCTTCACCTCAGTCATGGCATTCAGAGTTTCTTCCAGACTATGGGCTGGAACAACGATCGTTCAGAGCCTTTATTCACAAAGCTTGGCACGATCATGGCCGTTATCTTTCTGGTTGGCTACGGTTCCATTCCGGTCTTTATACTCGCTGGCATTTTGAAATAAAAATAGGGGGCTCATAGTGATACTCGACGGAAAAAGTCCAAAAGGACCAATTGAAACTTCGTGGGATAAGCACCGCTTCGATATGAAGTTGGTTAACCCCGCAAACAAGAGAAAATACAAAGTCCTCGTGGTGGGAACCGGTCTTGCCGGTGGTGCTGCAGCTGCTTCATTGGGTGAACTCGGTTATAATGTCGAGGCGTTCTGCTATCAGGACAGCGCTCGCCGCGCCCACTCCATTGCGGCACAAGGTGGTATCAACGCTGCCAAAGCCTATCCTAACGATGGCGACAGCATCTACCGCCTCTTCTATGATACTATCAAAGGTGGCGACTTCCGTGCCCGTGAGGCCGATGTCTGGCGTCTGGCACAGGTCTCCAATAACATCATCGACCAGTGCGTGGCGCAGGGGGTTCCGTTTGCCCGTGATTACGCAGGATATCTGGATAACCGTTCTTTTGGCGGGGCCCAGGTCTCACGTACCTTCTATGCCCGCGGTCAGACCGGTCAGCAACTTTTGCTGGGCGCCTATTCAGCCATTTCCCGACAGATCAAGGCCGGGACGGTAAAACTCTTCCCTAGGGTAGAGATGCTCGACTTAATCGTTGTTGACGGCGAGGCCAAAGGGATCACGGTACGTGACCTGGTAAGCGGCGAAATCCGTACTCATGTCGGCGACGCAGTGGTACTCTGCACCGGTGGCTATGTCAACGTATTCTATCTCTCCACCAATGCCATGGGTTGCTCGGTAACGGCAAACTGGCGGGCCCACAAAAAGGGCGCTTACTTTGCCAACCCTTGCTACACTCAGATTCACCCGACCTGTATTCCACAGACCGGTGAGCATCAGTCGAAACTGACCCTGATGTCCGAGTCACTACGTAACGATGGTCGCTGCTGGGCACCGAAAAAGCAGGGAGACAACCGCCCTGCCAATCAGATCCCTGAAGAAGAGCGAGATTACTATCTGGAGAGGAAATACCCCTCCTTTGGTAACCTTGCCCCGCGTGACATCGCTTCCCGTGCTGCCAAAGAGCAGTGCGACGATAGTCGTGGCGTTGGACCGGGTGGCCGTGGTGTATACCTCGACTTTGCAGCTTCCATCAAGCGACTTGGCGAAAATACCATCAAGGAGCGTTATGGTAATCTCTTCGAGATGTATGAGAAGATTACTGATGAGAACGCTTACAAACAACCGATGCGTATCTACCCGGCTCCTCATTATTCAATGGGCGGCCTATGGGTTGACTACAACTGCGAGAGCAATGTCCCGGGTCTTTTCGTTCTTGGTGAGGCCAACTTCTCGGTTCATGGCGCCAACCGCCTCGGTGCAAGTGCTTTGATGCAAGGATTGGCCGACGGTTACTTCGTCATTCCATATACCATTGCCAACTATCTGGCCAGGATTACCCCGGGCAAATTGAAAGAAGACGCTCCGGAGTGCAGAGAGTCGGTCGAGGCGGTCAACGCCGAAATCAAGAAACTTCTCTCCATCAACGGCAAGAAGACGGTAAGCGAGTTCCATCGTGCATTAGGCAAGATCATGTGGAACAACGTCGGTATGGCGCGGAGCGAGCAGAGCCTGAAAGAGGCTCTGAAAGAGATACCTGCCCTGCGTGAAGAGTTCTGGCAGAACGTTAAGGTGACCGGTTCAGGCGCCGAATTCAACCAGCAGTTGGAAAATGCCTGGCGGGTAGCCGATTTTCTCGAGTTCGGCGAATTGCTCAGCCGAGATGCACTGCATCGGAACGAGTCTTGCGGTGGTCACTTCCGGGTTGAGTACCAGATGCCGGACGGTGAAGCTAAGCGTGATGACGAAAACTACTGCTACGCTGCGGCGTGGGAATTCAAGGGTGTTGGTAATGAGCCCGAACTGCACAAGGAGCCGTTGGCATTTGAAAACATCCATCTGGCGGTAAGGAGTTATAAATAATGAGCCATCATGACAATCACGGAAATAGCATGAATCTCACCTTGCATGTCTGGCGCCAAAAGGGCCCTGATCAGCCGGGTAAATTGGATATCTACGACGCCAAGAACGTCAGTCCTGACCAGTCGTTCCTGGAGATGCTGGACGAAGTCAACGAGCAGTTGATCAAGTCTGGAAAAGATCCGATAGCCTTTGACCACGACTGTCGCGAAGGTATCTGCGGCATGTGTTCACAGGTTATAAACGGTGTTCCCCATGGCGGGCAGGACCGCACGACTGTCTGTCAGCTGCATATGCGCAGCTTTAAGGATGGCGACGCCATCTACATTGAGCCATGGCGTGCAGCGGCTTTTCCACTTATCAGGGACCTGGTAGTTGACCGTGGCGCCCTCGACCGGATCATTCAGGCAGGCGGTTACACCTCCTGTCACACCGGCGGGGTTGCTGATGGCAACGCTATCCTCATACCGAAACCGGATGCGGATTACGCTATGGATGCGGCCGAGTGTATCGGTTGTGGAGCCTGTGTGGCAGGATGCCCCAATAGTACTGCAATGCTCTTCACCGGGGCCAAAGTTTCCCAATTGGCAGTTCTGCCGCAAGGTAAAGCCGAAGCTGCAGCTCGTGTCCAGGCCATGACCGAGGCTCTGGAGGAGAACGGATTTGGTAACTGCACCAACCACTATGAATGTCAAGCCGCCTGCCCGAAGGGGATTAACGTCAAGTTCATAGCAACTATGAACCGCGAGTATATCAAGTCACTATTCAAGTAAAGCGGTATTTATTCTGATAAAAAGGGCAGAGGATGTCATCTCTGCCCTTTTTTTTTGGAGTTATAGTGGAATTCAATCTCCTCAGGCTGATTTTCACATTGCGGCTGGATACTGAGCAGTATGAACCATACGGGCTCTATGGAATCAAAAGGGTGTTTCCGGAGGCATTCCGGAAAACTATTTCATGCAGTTTGTCTGAATGTAGTAACTGCCCGCAGATGTTTACCTGTCCTTATTGGGAAATATTTTCCCAGGCTCTGAGTAATGACCCGGTTGTCCTGAAACGTCATCAGAAGCCACCATTGCCTTTTGTTTTTGACATTCCGGAAGTACCTGTTCCGGCACGTCGCGGGACAAAACTGCAACTTAATCTGACAATTGTTGGTTCAGCAATATATCATGTGAATAACTTTGTCGAAGCGGTCCGGCTTGTTTTTTTAAGCGCTGGCAGAGACTCATTACCCAGAGCGGCCATCATCGATATTTCCATGGCTGACTACAGTGGTAATCAGCTTAGATATACTGCTGACACAGGTAACAGTGATATGATTGGGCAGATGTCTCTTCTGGCAGCTGCAGACATTGCCGATAATCCTCTTATCTCTCCGGACATGCTGAATATTGATATTCTTACGCCGATACAACTTATGCATGACAAAAGGCCGTTGCGGCAGTTGTCATTTTCTTCTCTTTGCAGAGGATTGTTCAGAAGGATTTCTGCACTGACCGCCACTTATGAAGGTAGTGAGTTAGCAGCTGATTATCGCTGGTTGGCTGAACAGAGTCGTACAGTGATAACAGTTGTCGATGAATCGTACTGGGTGGAATGGGGAAGAGGCAGGGGTGGGTTGATAGGGAGAGTAGAGTTTACCGGTGCTATCGAACAATTCCGGCTCTTTTTGCGACTTGGTGAATACCTCCATGTTGGCAAGGGAGCTGCTTACGGTATGGGACAATACACAATCGGGGAGCGCCAGGCTTGTAAAAATCAATTGCCGGGGGTAGACTAGAAACATGGCATTAGAAATTGGCAGTGAGAAAGAGCATACAGATGAAGAAGAAAACTGAATCAGTAACGGTAAAGGTCAAGGAAGTTAAACATTTAATAAACAAAGTCAAGGAAGAGACCAAGTCTATCAAGAACGAAACAAAATCATTGCGCAAGCTGCACGAACAGATAAGTGACGACTGCAACAACCTGCGCAAACTGGATGAAATATTGACCGGCAAGGAGCAGAAGTGATTATGGGGCAGTCGATCTGGAAACCACTGCTGATTATGCTGATACTGGTCCTCTGTTTCGACCTGTTCTATGGCATGTTTACCAAACAGTTTAATGAGGGGGGGGTGGAAATCTCCTATAGCCAGTTTCGCAATGAACTGGCTGCTGATAATATTCAGCGGGTTACCATCAAGGGTGGTGCCATCAAGGGGGAACTGCGGCGAAAGGTGAATATAGAGGTAGTTCTGCAGGGGAAGCCGATGCCGCAAGGTGTAACAAAATTCAACACCTTTATGCCAGCCTTTACCGACCCAACTTTGGCCGCTGAGTTGCGGGATAAAAAAGTAGAATTGACCGCACTCTCCACAGAAAACTCACCTCTGGCAAATATCTTTATTTATATACTCCCCTGGCTGTTAATTATCGGTATATGGTGGCTGATGATGCGTGGTGCAAAGGGGCAAGGCCCTGGCAATATGCTCGGTGGTTTTGCCAAGTCTGGTGCACGTCAGTATACTCCGGCCGATAAGGTCAAAGTTACTTTTGAAGATGTGGCAGGTATGGAGAACAGTAAACTTGAACTAAAAGAGATCGTCGATTACCTGCGTGATCCAAAAAAGTTTCAGCGGATAGGAGGGAAGGTCCCGAAAGGAGTGCTGCTGGTCGGCCCTCCAGGTACCGGCAAGACCTTGCTGGCGCGGGCGGTTGCAGGAGAGGCAGGAGTCAACTTTTTCAGCATCTCGGCATCCCAGTTCATCGAGATGTTCGTCGGCGTTGGAGCAGGGCGGGTCCGTGATCTTTTTACCAATGCCAAGAAAGCGGCGCCAAGTATTGTTTTCATCGACGAACTCGATGCAGTTGGTCGAAGCCGCGGTGCCGGTTTTGGTGGTGGTCATGACGAACGTGAACAGACCCTCAATCAGCTTCTGTCTGAAATGGACGGCTTTGACCCGCATGAAGAGGTTATCGTAATAGCTGCCACTAACCGTCCCGATGTACTGGATCCTGCTCTACTGAGACCTGGCAGATTCGATCGGCATGTGCTAATTGACCGCCCTGACTGGCGTGATCGCGAACAGATTCTACGTGTCCATACGCGAAACGTCAGCATCGATGAGAATGTTGATCTGGCAGTGATAGCCAAGGGGACTCCAGGCATGACCGGTGCTGATCTGGAAAACCTTATAAATGAAGCAGCTATCCAGGGGGCAAGGGAGAATGTTTCAACCGTAACCATGGCGCACCTGGAAAAGGCCAAGGACAAGATTTTGATGGGGGGAGAGCGGAAGATGTTCCTCTCTGAGTTGGAAAAGAGGATTACCGCTTACCACGAGGCAGGTCATGCACTTATTGCTAAACTCCTCCCCGGTTGCGATCCGGTCCACAAGGTTACTATTATCCCCCGTGGCATGGCGCTTGGAGTTACCCAGCAATTGCCGGATGACGACCGTTATCACTATCCCCGCAGCTATCTGGTCAAACGTCTCTGTGTCGCACTTGGCGGGCGGGTTGCAGAGCGACTTGTCTTTGACGATCTTTCCACTGGTGCCCAGAGCGACCTGAAAACGGTGACTGAATTGGCGGAGAAGATGGTTTGTCAGTGGGGGATGAGCGATAAGATCGGTCCCATGACCTTTACTCGTGGGGAGGAACACCCATTTCTGGGCCGCAAGCTGGCCCAGGAGAAGAGTTTTTCTGAAGAAATGGCCTGGCGTATCGATCAGGAGATAGGCGCCATAATTCATGAGGCTGAGGAGAGTGCCACCGAACTACTGGTTAACAACAGGGCCAAGCTTGACGCTCTGGCCGAAGCTCTGCTTGCCGAGGAGACGCTGGATGGCAAGCGTATTGATGAATTGCTCGCCTCAGTAGAGGCTGATGTCTCGACAGTATAAATTATAATAAAAATACTTGACGCCAGGGACTAACCGGATTATTCTTGGCATCGTCTAATATTATGCTGTTCCAGGGATGGACGATGTTAATCCGGCAGAAGAATATATGATTGGTTGAATAGAGCCGCACCGCAGCTTAAAGCTGTGGTGCGGCTTTTTTATTGCCAATTGCTCAGGGAGGAGTTCATGAAGCTGAAACTGTCTTGTCTGGTAGCAGTGTTTTCGACATTGCTCGGATTTACAGCCATAGCCGCTGCAGCAGAAAGCGCGGATTGTGGCATCTGGCTTGGGGCAAAGAGGTCATTGGCCGGAGTTGCTGTTGACGGCAATATCAAGTTGCAGGTTGCAACCGACCAGCTGTTAGACCTGGCCGTGGATGGAGAGAGACAGGCGGTCTGGGTGGCCACAAAGTCGGCAATTCTTAGATTCGACTATTCCGGCATGGAACTGGGTCAGTACCGTTTGCCAGACAAGAAAAACAAACAGTTCAATAAAGAAGATGAAGGGGAAGATTGTCCACAGCACAGGATTAAAGAACGGGACTGCCCGGATGACTGCGACAGCGGCAGAATCCGTCTGGCACTAAATCAGGGTGATGGCTCTCTCTGGGTCGGAAACAGGCATGGTTTACTCAAGCTTGCAGCTGATGGCAGACTGCTGTTCAAAATCGAGCACCGCGATGATGTCATCGCCCTGGCAGTCAATGCCAGCGACGGTTCCTGCTGGGT
>CAZYTM010000008.1:0-158533 GCA_964649725.1 uncultured Geobacteraceae bacterium
CCAACGCCGAGCCGGTGCAAAAGCCGTTAAAGCAGACAGAAATGTGGATTTTGTGCCGGGTCAAGGCGGTCGAGGGATCCCGCGGAGGCGTAGCAGCGCTACGCCGCACAAGGGAGTCCGCAGACCAACGCCGAGCCGGTGCAAAAGCCGCATTTCAATTGAAAGGATAATATGCGTTTCCCCTTCCGCCTCAACTACGACCTCACCAAATATATTATCGCCAACAAGCTGAAGAAGATCGACAGATACCCGCTCGTCCTGATGCTTGAACCGACCCATCTCTGCAACCTCTCCTGCTCGGGCTGCGGCCGGATACGGGAATATGCCGACACCATCAGCGCCATGATGACCCTGGAGGAGTGCCTGCAATCGGTGGACGAGTGCCCTGCCCCGGTGGTGACCATAACCGGTGGCGAACCGTTCCTCTACCCGCCGGTCTTTGACCTGGTCCGTGAGGTACTGAAGCGGGGGAAACATATCTATTTCTGCACCAACGGTCTGCTGCTGGAGGAGTCGCTGCAGCAGATGACGCCGCACCCCAACTTCATCTTCAATGTCCATATGGATGGTCTGGAAGAGACCCACGACCGGCTGCTGGAACGGCCAGGTACCTTCAAGATCGCCATGGCCGCTATCAGAGCCGCCAAGGCCAAGGGTTTCCGGGTCTGCACCAATACCACCATCTTCAAGGATACCGACCTGCTGGAGATCGACATGCTCTTCTCCCAACTGACCGAGATGGGGAACGACGGCATCCTGGTGGCGCCAGGCTTCGACTACGAAGCGGTCGGCGAAGACCTCTTCCTGCATCGTAAGGAGATCGAAAAGAAATTTGCCGAAGTCTACGAGATGAGCAAACGCTTCCGCTTCTGGTCGACCCCGATGTATCTCCGCTTCCTTAAAGGGGAGAAGAAGCTCGACTGCACCCCGTGGGGGAACCCGACCAGGAACCCGCGAGGCTGGAAGGCCCCCTGCTACCTGATCACCGACACCCACTATCCGACCTACCGGGAGATGATGGAAAAGACCGACTGGAGCAAATACGGGGTGGGGAAAGATGAACGCTGCGCCCAATGCATGATGCACTGCGGCTTCGAACCTACCGTGGTGGGGGAGATCGCCAAGAGCTGGAAGGATGTCCTGGAGATGGCGATCTGGAATCTGACCTAGAATTGTTACAAAAGCACCCCTGCCTTTTCAATTAGAGGCGCAAAATATTGCGCCTCTAGCAATCCTATCCAGACACAACAAATACAACTTTTACATTGACTTAAAGTTATATAAGGTTATAATTTAACCAACATGGACGTTATCTGGCAAGCAAAAGCAATGAAGCAACTGAAGAAGATTGGGGACCGGGCGGTACAGGAGAGAATTCTGGCTGCTACGAGGGGGTTATCGGAATTCCCTGCATGCCCGAATGTCAAGCGGTTGACCAATCACGAATATACCCATCGATTGCGGGTCAATGACTGGCGGATCCTGTTCAACGTTTTTACGGAGATCAGCATTGCCAGCATTGAAGAGGTGAAAAAGCGCGATGAAAACACATACTGACTACCAGACTATAGACATTCAGGGCAAACCGGCTTTTGTGCTGGTTCCATGGGAAGAATTCAAGCGCGTCCGCCCCCTGTTGGAAGGTGACAATGCCCGTGCCACCGGCATACCTCAAGAGGTAGTCGAGGCTCATATCCTTGGTGATGTCCCAATGATCCGCGCCTGGCGTGAACATATCGGTATCACCCAGGTGGAACTTGCTCACCGCATGGGTATCAGCCAGGCCGCTGTGGCCAAGCTGGAAAAGCCCGACGCTAAACCACGCGGCGCTACCCTGAAAAAGATTGCCGCGGCGCTGGGGATATCACCGGCGCAACTTGATATATAATGATTGCTTGGCTCAACAGAGGATTTTACCTGGTTATTTCATCCAAACTGAATTTTTTTTTGAGTTTCATCCTTCCGTATCGCTATCCTGTCCCTCCCCTTTCTCCGCCTGCCGGCGTGACTGCCAGTACGCCTCTTCATTGCGGCATGAAGAGCGATATTTGAGCAGGCCAAGTACGATCAGCAGCGCCGTGGCAGAGAGCTTCAGCAACTTTGGCAGCGGCAGCAGCCAGAGCGGCAGCAGCAATGACGGGATCATGCAGACTGCGATGACAACGAAAATACGGCGGCCATACTGCCGCGGAATAAACCGTTGCCCGCCGAAATGGATAGCCATGCCAAGCATCAGGATACCGATCAGGAAGCCGTAGGAGATCCATTTCGCATAGAATTTGAGCTCATGCATAAGCTGTTGCAAATTGTCCATTATCGTCCTGCCACTGGTTTTCCCCCTGTTCAGCAGGCTCCGGGACCTCCCTAACATTCGCCTTCTTGAACATAACCAGAATCTGCTCTTTAACGGTGAAGTGGCATCATCAACAAAAAAAACCGCCCGACATACTCCCTGTCAGTAGCGGCTTCGAAATTAAGGTGTTTCCACATATGGCGCACTTTCTGAAATAATTTTAACAAAAACTAGCGCGTCTCGTCTCCTCTGTCAAGAAAAAGTGAGTGAAGCTAGAACTGTTCATCCTGCCACATCCCTTTGGTAAATCTGAGCACTCTGTTGCGACCCGCCTCTTTGGCCTTATAGAGTGCCACATCGGCATATTTGATCGCCTGCCAGAACGACTCGGCGTCCGGTGGGAATTCACTGACGCCTGCACTTATGGTCTTCTGCAGCACAACTTCTGGCAAGCGGAAACGGGCCGCCTCGACAGCAGCGCGGATCTTTTCCGCCACTGCGATCGTTTCATCCGCCTGGATGTCGATCAGCACCACCAGGAACTCCTCTCCGCCGAAACGGATGACGATATCGGAACTCCGGACCGAACTGCTGATGATGTGGGCCGTCTCTTTCAGCACAATATCCCCTGCCGGATGGCCATGGGTGTCATTTACCTGCTTGAAATAGTCGAGGTCGCACATGACCAGGCCGATAGACTTGCCACGCCGTTGCGCACCGGCCACCAGATTCTCGGTATACTCCTGGAGGAAGCGCCGGTTGCGCAGGCCGGTGAGCGGGTCGGTTAAAGCCGACTGGCGCAGCGTGTTAAGGAGTGTCTTGGTCTCGATGACCGGGAACGATTCCTTCAGGTACTGTGCCGCCTTATGCAGTTTGCGCCGCAGTTCCAGCGCTGCATCGTCATCTGCCGGCTGCCTATGGAGGAACTGCACCACCCCGATGGTCCGGCCACCGACTATGATCGGCAGGCAGGTGTGCGCCTGGTCGCTCTGCGGAGAATACTGCATGCAGATACGCCGATAGGAGAGTGATGAGACCTGATGGCCGGTCTTCTTCGCCTTGCAGAGGTCGCACTGGTCGAGGATGGAAGAGCTGCAAAGCAGCTCACTCTCTTCCACCCAGGGGGGGTAGACCGGCCGCATCCGGTGCTGGCCGGCATCGACCTCATAGATGATAAAGTCGGTCAGCCCGACAGCATCGCTGAAGACCTGAGCCAGCCTGACATAGACATCTTCCAGGCTTTCATCCTCTTCTATCACCTTCTTGAACATGGTCATACCATGGATCGACTCCATCAGTGCGTTGAATTCGCTGGAGAGGAGGCCGATCTCATTGCGCGAGGGGATCCTGATCCGTTTGGTCAGATCGACATCCCCCTTGCCGCTGGCTATCTCGTGGAGTCCGTTGATCACCTGTTCGAGAGGCCTGGTGATACCGCGACCGATCAGATATGCCAGCGACAGCGTAATAATGGCAAAGAGTATCGTGGCACAGATGGTGATCCAGTGGAATTGCGCCATGTCCCGTTTGACATCATCCACATAGACCCCGCTGCCGATAATCCACCCCCATGGTTCGTACAGCTTGACATAGGAGATCTTCGGCATAGGTGTCCGTCCACCAGGTTTCGGCCACTGATAGTCGACGAATCCGGCCCCCCTGGCCATGCAGACCCTGACAAACTCCTGGAACAGCAGTTTTCCGGTCGGGTCCTTATAATCACTCAGGTCCTTGCCGTTCAGGGCCGGGTTGATAGGATGCATGATCATCCGCGAGGCGAGGTCGTTGATCCAGAAGTACTCCTTCTCCTTGTACCTGATACTATGGACCGCCTGGGCTGCCTGCTCCTTGGCAACCGCTAAAGTTATCTGGCCGGTTTTGACATGATTGTCATATTCGCTCAGGATGCCGTAGGCGACCTCCACGACATGCTTGGTCCCTTCCTGTATGAATTTTTTCTCGATATAGGGGAGGAAATAGCCGAGGATAAGTATGGTGACAAGCGACACACAGATAATTGCCATTGCCATTATCTTGAGCAGAATCGACCAGTCCCTGAATCTCTTGATAGTCATCTCCAGCTCCTGCCGGCAGAGGATAAAAAAAGGAGGCAGTTCATGTCCCGAACTCTGCCTCCACTGGGGCCGTACAATTCACCCCGTCAATCGGACTGCTCTTGTTGCATAGTCATTTATGGTAACTGTCGCCACACTCAATTTCATCTCCCGGGAGAGTTTCCCCTCCCCGACATCACATTGCATCGGCAACTGACTCCTGTTACTAGACTTGTCGTCAGGAATAGACAACTCTAAAGAGGGTAGATGCCTGAAAAAAATGTAGGGTAATGCTGTCTCAAAACGTCAGCAATTACCCCACAATACTACATCCGTACTGTTGTGCAAGGCCAGAGAGCCTGGCCCAGGATTCTACAGCGAAAAGTAGAAGGTCGCCCCTCTTCCAGGCTCTGCCTCGACCCTGACCTCTCCGCCGTGACGATCGACGACCCGTTTGACAATCGCCAGACCGATGCCGGTACCCTCGAACTCTTCGTTTGTATGCAGCCTCTGGAACGGCATGAAAAGACGATCCGCATAGGTCATATCAAACCCGACCCCGTTGTCCCGGACAAAAAAGCCGCGTCTCCCACCCATATCCAGTTCATTCAACTCTATGACCGGTGCCGTGGTCTTGGCGGTATATTTCCAGGCATTGCCGATCAGGTTCTGCAGCGCCTGCCTAAGCAGCAGAGGGTCACCGGAGCAGAAGAGCCTCTCGGCAATGGCGAAGCGCACTTCCCGCTCCGGCTCCTGCTCCTGCAGCTCACGGGCAATAGCCTGCGCCAGACCACTCAGATCGACCTCCTTAACGATCAGCTGATGTCTGGTGACACTTGCCAGGTCGAGCAGATCGTTGATCAGGTTACCCATCCGGACGCTGGCCCGGCAGATACGCTCCAGAAAATTCCGCCCCTCGTCATCCAGATTGTCACCATAATCCTCAAGCAGCGCCCGGCTGTAGCCGTTTATATGACGTAACGGCGCACGCAGGTCGTGGGAGACCGAATAGCTGAATGATTCCAGCTCCCGGTTGGCCAGTTCAAGCTCATAGGCGCGCCGCTGCAGATCTTCGTTGAGCCAGCCGATCTCTTCCTGGGCCTGGGCACGCTGGCGGATCTCCGACTGGAGCGATGCATTTGCTGCTGCCAGTTCGTCGGTCCTGGCAATGACGCGCTGCTCCAGATCTGCATTGAGTTTTAGTATCTCCGCCTCGACCTCCTTGCGCCTGCTGATATCCTGTACATTGATGATGGTATAGAGCGCATCCCCATCTTCATTAAAGACTGCAGTGGCATCGATCATAACCGGGAAAGTGCTGCCACTGCTATGCAGATGCCAGCTCTCGAAGATGTGGTGGCCGTTTGTTGCTACCTGTTTCAGCTGGCCGGCCAGTTCGTCATGCAGTTCCGACGGGTAATTAAGCTGCAGTGGCTTGCCGGCAAGCTCAGCCGGAGTGTAACCATGCATGGCGGCAAAAGCCGGATTGACCATCTCCATATTATAACTGCCGCTGCTGCAGAGGACCATGCCAAGCTGGCTATGGAGAAAGGTGTCGCTCAGCTTGCGCAGTGTTGTCTCCACTTCGCGCCGGGAGGTGATATCCTGACTTACCGACATGATGCCGGTGATATTGCCGCGGGTGTCATAGAGTGGTGCTGCCGAGAGGCTGATGCAGAGCTGCCGGTTGTCGCAGGTGAGCCGCTGCAGTTCTAAACCGGTTATCGATCTCCCCTTGAGCACCAGTTCCCGCAATGCCCAGAACTCGTCCTGACCATCAAGGGCTATCAGCGGCTTCGATATCTCTCCGGAACCTTCACCCCAGCCGAAGACCTGCTCTGCGGCGGGATTCCAGAGCGTCACCTCGCCGGTCGTCGTCATGGCGACAATTGCCAGCGGCGAGGCGGTGAAGAGTGCCTGCAACGCCTGGTTGCTGGCGCAGAGTTCGTCCTGGCTGCGCTGATATTCATCTACCTGCTGGCGCAACTCCTCCTCGGTCATGGCCAGTTCATCGTGCCTCTCCCGCAACTCCTCTTCGCGAATCGCCACGGTTGCCGCCATCTGGTTGAAATGGCTCGCCAGCAGGTCGATCTCGCGGAAACTTGACGGCACCACGGCCTGCTCGTTGTCCCCCCCGGCAAACCGCTGGACGTTTTCACCCAGCACCTGGAGCGGCCGAAGCAGCCGGTCGAGACTCCAGATAGCGGCCAGCCAGGCGAGCAGCACGGCGGCAAGCATGCCGGTAACAACCAGCCGTTCCCCCCTGACGAACGGGACAAACACCTCGTCCAGCCGTTGCGCCACCACCACCAGCCAGCCTGTTTCCGGCACCATAGCCACGTTCCCCAGCCGCTCGACCCCCTGGAAATCGTAACGGTAGCTGCCAAACTTCCCCTCCCGCCCCCCCTTGACAATATTGAGACCGGCTATGCTGTACTGACTCTGCACCAGCTTACGGTCCGGATGGACGAAGATTCGCCCCTGACGGTTGACCAGATAGGTATAGCCGTTATCCTCGGTGATCCGGTCACCCATCCGCTGGATGGTACGGAGATCGAAGGTAGCCAGCACAATGCCGTCGGGGAAAGGGTGCGCTATGGTCAGCACCGGCTCATTGCTGGCAGCAGATATAAAGGTGTCGGTCATGACGACACCTCTCTTCTTTATCGCCTCGGCATATATCTCCAGGGCTCGCCAGTCGCGCCGCAGATATTCCCGCTGCAGATGCTTGTACCGTTTTGCCAGGGCGGCCTGACGAACCCTGCCGCTGTTGTCGAGGAGGATCAGCGATTCGAAAAAATCATTGCCGTTCAGCATCGATGCCAGGTAGGCGCTCACTTCCCGGTCGGATGGCCGGCGCTCCTCCTGCAGGTAGTCGACCAGATGCCGTACTTCGCTGCGCGGCTGTTTCAGGTATTCCTGTACCTCCACCACAGCCGAACGGGCCATGGCCATGTTCTCCTGGCTGATGAAGCGGAGCAGGTCCTGTTTCAGAAAGTACTGGGTGACGATGCCGACAATGAGCAGCGGCATAGCTGCTACAATGACCGTATTGATGATAAGGGTGCGGCGGAATGACGGGACTAGTTTCATCACTATTCCTTGCCTGTTGGAAATGGATGGCAACGAGCAGAAACTGCTGCCGGTCTCCTTTAGAGCAACACCGGCAGCAGCGCAAATGTAAAATATTACAAATGAATTATAGATGATTAGAAGAGGCTAGGAAATATCGACACAAGGATGATTTAATTGTAGTAAGATTTATTAAACAATAATAATCATTTCCCCTACAAAGAGGACCGCTGCCTTGTCGTCATAACTGTAATCAGAGCACCAGCCCATGTTTAATGGCATAATTGATCAGCTGGGCCGTACTGGACATCTGCATCTTGGCCAGGATGCGGGCCCGGTAGGTGCTGATGGTTTTATCACTCAGTGTAAGTTCGACCGAGATATCCTTGACCGTCTTCCCTGATGCCAGGAGACAGAGCACCTGATATTCACGGTCCGACAACATTTCATGGAGGGTATCACCACGCCGCCGCGGCCGGCCGAGTTCACCCGCCAGCTGCTCGGAGAGTGAAGCGCTGACATATCTCCCCCCCATCAGTACCTTCCTGATAGCGGTTCGCAACTCTTCCGGCGCGCTCTCCTTGGTCAGGTAACCGGCAGCACCCGCCCTTAGCGCCCTTATGGCATACTGTTCCTCCGGGTGCATACTGATTATCAGGACCGGCATGGCCGGTTTGTCCACTTTTATCTGTTTCAGCACATCGAGGCCGTTCCGCCCTGGCATCGAGATATCGAGCAGCACCAGGTCGTAGTCAGTGCCAGCCACTTTGGCAATCGCTTCCTGACCATTGGACGCCTCGTCACAGGTAAAGTTGAACTCCCCCCCCTCTTCCAGAATCTGGATCAGCCCCCTCCGGACAATTACATGGTCATCGACTATCAAGAGCTTCATGGCTCCTCCTTGCATATCCGCGGGATTGTCACCCGCACTGTTGTGCCGCGACCCCGCGACGAAATGAACTGCACCTCGCCGCCACAGATACGGCATCTCTCTTTCATCCCCATGATACCATAGGAGGTCTGGGATTCAAGCTGGTCGCGGGCTATCCCCCGGCCGTTATCCTTGACCTCGAGCATGATCTGCTCCTCTTCCTGCCAGCAGTGTATCTTTACCCGCCGTGCCTCGCTGTGGCGGATGACATTGGTGAGCGACTCCTGCAGAATCCGGTAGAGTGCCGTCGAGCTGGTAGCACTCAGGTCGTCCAGCGGGGCATCGACCTTCAACGAACAGATGATACTGGTGCGGCGCATCATGTCACGCACCAGCCACTCCATAGCCGGCCCGAGCCCCAGGTCGTCCAGCAGCCGCGGCCGCAATTCCGAGCAGATCCGCTGGACACTCTTGATGGTCCCGTCGATTATGCCGGCAATCTCGGCAAGCTTATTGCCGATTGCCGTATCGGCATCGGGGAGCCGTTTGCCGAGCCAGCTGAAATCGAATTTAAGGGCGGTCAGCGACTGCCCGAGTTCATCATGGATCTCCCTGGCGATCGATTGCCGCTCCATCTCCCGCACCTTTTCCAGATGCGCAGTAAGGTTGCTCAGCTGTTCATGGGAGTGTCGCTGCTTCTCTTCAGCCTGGCGCTGCTCGGTGAAATCGTAACAGACGCCGATATAGCCGGCAAACTGATTCTCCAGATCGTAGAAGGGTTGGCCATAATCGATTATCCAGCGATATTCGCCGTCATGACGGCGGAGCCGGTAGTTGAGGGTAAAGGGCTCCCGCCTGGTAAAGGCAGCCATATAGCCGCGCAGACAGGCATCGAAATCGTCGCCATGGACCCCCTCGGCCCAGCCGTCACCCGCCTCCTGGGCAAAGGTCCGGCCGGTAAATTCCAGCCACGCCTTATTGAAATAGTTGCACTTCGCGTCAGTACCTGAGCGCCAGATCAACGCCGGAAACTCCTGGAAGAGGGTCAGGTAGTAGTCCCTCGACTGGCGGACCGCCTCGGACGCCCGGTTCCGCTCGGTAACGTCGAGCGCCGTACCGAGGATAGCCGGCCGACCGTTATAGTCAATACTCCGGCCGAATACTTCGAAGTCGACTATCTCGCCATCCCGCCGTCTGACTCGGAACTGGTAGTGTACCGACTCCAGTTCTCCGGATAACCGGAGTTGCACCTTCTCTTCCACATCAGGCAGGTCGTCGGGTAAGATTATATCCCGATAGCCTATCTTTCCGGCCAGCATCTCTTCGATGGAGTAGCCGGTCAGTTCGGCAAGTTTCGGGTTGGCATAGCGGAAGAGGCTGTCCTGGATGACATAGATGCCGACCAGTGACTGGTCGGTGACATTACGGAAGAGAGCCTCTGACTGGCGCAAGCGAAATTCCGTCTCCTTCAGCTCCGTAATGTCCGTTACCATGGCGAATGAACCCTGTAACCGGCCGTCATGGGCGATAATCGGGGTAGCCGAGATCATTAACCAGACTGCCCTGCCATCTTTATTGCGACAGCAGAGCTCATACATCTCACCATTTCCAAGCATGCGTCTGGCGAACTTTTCCCTGAACTCTGGCAAATGGTCCGGATCGATCAGCTCCGTCACCGATCTGCCGATGAGTTCTTCCGCTGAATAACCGAAGATCTCCGCGGAACGGTTATTCAGATAGGTGGTCACCCCATCGGCGTTAAGCACCCACATCCCCTCCTGGGAGGTCTCGACGATCCGCCGGTAATGCTCCTCGCTGGCCCGCAGCGCCTCTTCCATCTCCTTCCGCTGGTTGATGTCGGTGATCATGGCAAAAGAACCCTGGAACCGGCCATCTTTGTCTATGATCGGTACCGACGAGACCAGCAACCAGTGCCTGGTGCCATTCTTCCTTACCACGCAGAGGTCGTAGACCTCCCGCTCCCCTCTCTGGCGACTGACGAACTGTTCCCGGTGCTGCGTGATATAGCCAGGTTCTGTAAAATCGAAGACCGGCCGGCCGAGCATCTCCTCAACACCGTAGCCTAACAATTCGGCCAGATGGCTGCTGATAAAGCTGATTTTTGCTTCGCTATCGAGGGTGCATATCCCCTCCTGGGCTGTCTCGGCAATCCACCGGTAACGCTCTTCGCTGGCCCGCAACTCCTCTACCAGCTTGCCATGCTGGCGACGCATCGCCGCCTCAGCAAGTTCGCGCCGGATTGCCGGAACAAGCCTGGAGAGATTGTCCTTGAGGATGAAATCGTGAGCCCCCGCCTTCATAGCCTCGACAGCAGCCGCCTCCCCCACCTTCCCCGAGACCAGGATGAACGGGATGTCGAGCCCTTTGCGGCGTACTATTTCCAGCGAGCCCATACCGCCGAATCGGGGGATATGGTAATCAGAGACAATAGCATCCCATTCCCGCTCATCGAGTGCTACAGAGAGCTCTTCGGCCGTTGCAACACGGCGCCAGTCGGGATCATACCCCCCTTGCCGCAACTCCCGCACCAGCAGGTCGGCATCGTCGAGTGAGTCCTCGATTACGATTATGCGTAGCATCTCTCCCATGTAGTCGATCCCCTACGGCTTGGCAGCAGGCGTTCTACAACATATTTCGGTACTCTTGGCGCATTGTATCATCTGTGCAACTATTTGCAACGTTAAAGACCGGCTGTAAGTCTGGTACCTACAAAGATAATTGGCGAAAATTTCTCAAGATTTCCACTCAAGAGTCGATATGGATTACTGTATAAATGTCGACCTGGCTCAGTAAGAGATGTGACTATTACTTCATCAGGAGTGCCTATGAACGAACAGAATGCCGTCACCATCCTGCTGGTGGAAGACGACCCGGGCCATGCCCGGCTGATCGAGAAAAACCTCCGCCGGGCCGGGGTGGTTAATGAGATCATCATCCTCGACAATGGGCAGAAAGCGGTCGACTATCTCTTCAAGGAGGGGGAGTATGCCGGCAACGGGGCGCCGGCACCGCTTCTGGTACTGCTCGACCTCAATCTGCCGGTCCTCGACGGTTGCCAGGTGCTGCAGCGGATCCGCAGCGACGACCGGACCAGACGGATCCCGGTAGTGATGCTGACCACTACCGACAACCCTGTCGAGATCACCAGATGCTACGATCTCGGCTGTAATATCTATGTAACCAAACCGGTAGAGTATGAGCAGTTTTCCGAAGCTATCAGGAACCTCGGCCTCTTCCTCTCCATCGTCCAGGTCCCTTGAACCGGACCTGTCCGCAGAAGACGCTGCAGCAAGATAAGGAGCGCTCATGACAGCAACCGCGCCGGTACGGATACTATACATGGAAGACGACCCTGGGCTGGCCAGACTGCTGAAGAAACAGCTGGAAAGAAGCGGCTACCTGGTCGACACCGCAGCCAACGGCGAAGAAGGTCTGGAAAAGCTGACGCACGCTGAATATGCGGCGGTGCTGATCGACTACCACATGCCGGTCTGTAGCGGTATCGAAGTGATCCGCATCATGGCAGGGAGGGGGTCTCATCCCCCTGCCATCATGGTCACCGGCAACGGCAACGAAAAAGTCGCTGTCGAGGCGCTCCGTCTCGGCGCTTCCGATTATATCGTCAAGGATGTCGATATGGGCTATCTGCAACTGCTGCCGATGGTGATCGAAAAGGTACTGGTCAAGGAGAGGCTGCTGCGGGAAAAAGAGCTGATGTTCGCGGTTATCCGGGAGAACGAGGAGCGCTACCGGCGTCTGGTGGAGCTCTCCCCGGACGGGATCGCCGTCGAACTGGATAACCGCTTCGAGTTCATCAATCCGGCCGGGGCTGAAATACTGGGGGCCACTACCCCCCTGCAGCTGCTCGGCAAGAGCGTCATCAACTTCGTCCACCCCGACTACCGGAATATATTCAAGGAACATAACAGCCTCATGGCCAAGGGTGGGGACAATGTCCCCTGGCTTGAGGAGAAGTTCATCCGCATCGACAAGAACGAGGTGGAGGTGGAGGTCTCGGGGGTACCGTTCAATCTGAGCGGCAAACCGGCCATCCAGATTATCTTCCGCGACATAACCGAACGGAATCTGGCCAGACAGCGACTGGAACATATGGCCCACTACGACACCCTGACCGGGCTGCCGAACCGTACCCTCTTTTTCGACCGGCTCGGTCAGTCGCTGCGCGAGGCAAAACGGTTCAACAACCTGCTGGCGATCCTCTTTGTCGATCTTGACCGCTTCAAGGCGGTCAATGACAACTTCGGCCATGATGTCGGCGACCTGCTGCTGAAAGAGGCCGCCGACAGGATCCAGGAGTGTGTCAGGACCTGTGATACGGTGAGCCGGATCGGCGGCGACGAATTCGCCATCATCCTGACCAATATCAACGAGGAGCTGGACGCGGAGCTGGTGGCGAACCGTATCATCGCTTCGGCTGGCAGGCCATTCCAGCTGAAAGAGAATGAATGTTTGATCGGCGCCAGCATCGGCATCAGCATCTTCCCCTTTGACGGTGAAGATGCTGACACCCTCTTAAAAAGCTCGGACATGGCAATGTACCATGCCAAGGAGACCGGTAAAAACCGTTATCATTTTCATACCAAGCACCAACCGTTGTCTTTGGCCCTCTAAAAACCGGACATTAGAGCAGGGCGACTGACAACAGGAGATGGATACCTGCCATGCGGATCAGCAGCAAACTTATCAGCGGCTTCCTGACGATCTCTCTCATTACCTGTTTTGTCGGCACTGTCGGGCTCTATATCATCAAGACCCATCACGACATTGATCAAGACAAGGAGGTGACCCAGGGCATCATCAGTAATCTGAACAATATCCTCATCAACGGCACCAATCTCTTCTCCGACACATATCAGCTACTGGCGCTGCTGAGTAACGCCCCGAGCAAACAGAACCGGGAACGGATTCACGATGAACAGCTGGAGATCAGCGCCTCCAGAACAAAGCTGCAGCAGGCGATGAAAGATTACCTTGAGCTGGTCGAAAAGACATCCACGGAGGAGCGGTCACGAGGGAAACAGCTATCGGAAGTCACAGAGCGGCTGATTGCTGCAGTTACAACAGCTATGAAACTTGAATCAAGGAGCAACCGCACAGTTGCCATGGTGAACCTCGAACAGACTGAACATGACTTTCTCGCTTTGCTCGAACAGAGACTTCATCAAGAGCAGCAGCGGGTCGTGCAGCTGGGCAACCAGGTGCACACCATCATGCATCGCACCGAAAAAATAATCATAGCTGTCACCATCTGTTCCTTCCTGCTCGCCCTGGCAATCGGCACCGGCTTTTCCCGCAGCATCGCCCGCCGGATCGAGCGGCTGCAAAAGGGGGTACGCGCCATCGGCAGCGGCAACTTCGACACTGTTATCGACACCAGAGGCTTTGACGAATTGAGCGATCTGGGTGAGTCGTTCATCGATATGGCGGCTGCCCTCAAATATTCCCAGAACGAGATAATTGCCGGGCGCAACTATCTCGACAACATCATCAACTCGATGGCAGATTCTCTCATAGTAATCGACCCGGAAGGGACCATCAGCAGCGTCAATCCAGCCACCTGCAGAATGCTCGGCTATTCTGAACAGGAGCTGGTCGGTAAACCGTTCTCTCTGATCGGTGGCGATACCCACCTGGCCGGGCTGGTCAGACAAGGTGAGGAGAGGTTCTACCGGAACAGGGAGGGGCGCCTCCTGACAGTGGCATTTTCCGCCACCACCCTGCGCGACGCCCAAGGATTCTTCCAGGGGGTTGTCTGCCTCGCCCTCGACATCTCTGCCCGAAAAAAGGCCGAAGAGGCGCTCCATGAAACCAGTGAGGCTTTGCATGGGCTGTTCAGCGCTGCGCCGATTGCAATTATCACGCTTGACAACAACCTGACCGTAACGAAATGGAACCCGGCCGCAGAGCAGATCTTCGGCTGGTCAGCCGAAGAGGTAGTTGGCCACCCCTACCAACTGCTGCCACAGGGGGACGAACAGGCGTTCGAGGTATTGTGCAAGATTGTCCGGGAGGGGATGATCCTTAACAATCAGGAGGTTATACGCCGGCACCGGGATGGCCGGTTGCTCCACATAAACCTCTCCACTGCGCCATTACGCGACGCCAAGGGGGAGATAAGCGGTGTCATCGGCATTCTGGTCGACATCAGCGAACAAAAACAGGCCGAATCCAAATTGCAGGAGTCGTTCGAATTTACCAAGACGGTCCTCAACAGTCTGAACGACGCGGTCTCCATCATCGATGTTCGCGACCTGACCATCATCGATGTAAATGACGCCTTTCTCAAGGAGTTCTGCTGCCGCCGCGACCAGGTGATCGGCAAGAGCTGCCATGATGTAACCCATCATAGCGAGTCCCCCTGCCGGCCTCCCAATGATGTCTGCCCGCTCCTGGAAACCATAGCAAGCGGCAGCGCAGCGACCGCCGAGCACCTGCACCAACGCTGGAACGGTGACAGGATCTATGTCGAAGTCACCACCGCACCGATCTTCGCTGCCGACGGCTCTATCAATCAGGTAGTGCATATGGCCAGAGATATTTCTGCCAGGAAAGAGGCCGAAAAGGAGAACATCTTCCTCGCCTCCATAGTGCAGAACATCCCTGACAGTGTCTATGCCTTTGATACTGACGGCCGGATCATCTCCTGGAACAGGGGGGCGGAACGGATGCTCGGTTTCCCGAAGGATGAGATTCTCGGCCGGGACATCTGTACCATCATCCCTGAAGGTCTGCAGACTACCGATTTTCGCCAGTTTCTGAGCCAGCTTACGCGAGTCGGTTACCTCTCCGGCCACATCACCAATATTTCCGCCAGTGATGGCCGTCAGGTACCGGTCGAGATGACTGCCGTAACGCTGCGGGACACTGTTGGCAAAACCATCGGCTATGCTGCCATCAGCAGGGATATAAGCGAACGGCTGCAGGCCGAAGAGCGGCTGCAGCATATAGCCATGGAGCTGCAACAGAGCAATGAGGAGATAAAGAGTTTCGCCTATATCGTCTCCCATGACCTCCGCGCCCCGCTGGTGAACATCCGTGGATTTTCCGTTGAACTTACCAGTTCGCTGGCCGACATCGATGCCATGCTGGAGAGTCAATTGCAGCACTTTGACGGGAAGAGCAGGGAACGGCTGGCCGACATATTCCAGATCGACATCCCTGAATCGATGCAGTTCATCAACTCTTCCATCGACCGTATGGATGCCCTGATAACTGCCATCCTCAAGCTGTCAAGATTAGGCCGGAGCGAATTGAACCCCGAGCAGCTGAATCTGGTCGATATGGTCTATGGCATTATTCGCACCCTGACCCACCAGATGGAGGAGCATAACGTCGAGCTGACTGTTAACGACCTCCCCGATATCTTTGCCGATCGCACCGCTCTCGAGCAGATTCTCGGCAACCTGCTCGACAATGCAGTTAAATATCTGCACCCAGATCGGCCGGGGAGGATCGAGATCAGTGCGACCCAGGATAACCAGCAGACCACCGTAAATGTCTGCGATAACGGCCGCGGTATTGCTGCCGAAGATATGCACAAGGTGTTCGAAATATTCCGCCGCGCCGGCCCCCAGGATGTCCCTGGTGAAGGGATGGGGCTCGCCTATGTGAAGGCCCTGTTACGCCGCTGCGGCGGCCGTATCTGGTGCGAATCGGAAGCAGGGGTCGGTACCACCTTCAGCTTCACGATACCCCATTCGTCGGCGCAGCTTGACCAGGCCGCATGAGACGGATTGACTGATAAAACTGGAGTTAAGGAGGTCATGGTAATGACAAGCCGTAACAGTAAATTATTATTTGCCATCTTCAGCAGCATCGGCATATTTATCCTCCTGATGGCGCCTCTTCAGCTCTTTGCCGCCGAGATCATCAAAATCGGCGGCACCGGCTCCGGTCTAGCCACCATGAAACTGCTCGCTGCAGCTTTTGAAAAGAGCCATCCCGGGGTGAAAATTCAGATAGTACCGAGCCTTGGCAGTTCGGGGGGGATCAAGGCTGCTATCGATGGCGAGGTAACACTGGCCATCAGCAGCAGGCCGCTCAAAGATGGGGAGCGGCAGGCAGGAGCCGGAGCGATCGAATATGCCCGCTCTCCATTTGTCTTTGCCACCCACGCAAAGAACAGTAAAAAGAATATCACCCTGACCGAACTGGAAACCTACTATGGCGGCACCGGGCAATTCTGGCCTAATGGCAGCAGAGTGCGGCTTATCATGCGCCCGGAAGGGGAGACCGACACCCGGATCCTCCGCGGACTCTCGCCGGTCATGGATAAGGCTGTCATTGCTGCCCTGGGGAGACAGGGGATGCATATCGCCATCAAGGATCAGGATAATGGCGAGGCTTTAGCCAAGACTCCAGGCTCCCTGGGGGGTATCACCCTGACCCAGGTGATGACGGAAAAACTGCCGCTCAATATCCTCAGCTTTGACGGCGTCAGACCTAGCACCGCCAATCTTGCCAACGGCAGCTATCACCTCTACAAACCGCTCTACCTGGTGACGACCGGCAAAACCTCGACTAACGGCAGGCAGTTTGCCGAATTCATCTGCTCCAGAAACGGCCAGAAAATACTCAGCGCTGCCGGCAACCTCCCCCAGGGGGGCGTCAGGCCATGACCAGCAGCACCGTTACATGCCGCATAACCAACTGGATCGCCTCTCTGGTGGCCCTGACGATAGTCATTGTTCTGCCGCTCAGCTATTTTGCCACAGCATACCAGTATATGGTGGGGAGTCTGGAGACCGAGGCAGAGATCAATTCCCGAATAGTCTCTGAACTTATCAACAGCAACCCGGAGATGTGGCGCTACGAAGAGCTTAGATTCCAGGAAATTCTCAGCCGCCGCCCCAAGGGAGAGGTCGCCGAGACGCGCCGCATTTTAGATAGACATGGGATGGAGATCGCAAGCAGCCGGAACGAGCTCCCCAGACCTGTAATCAGCCGTTCCCATGAACTGCTCGATGCAGGTGTCGAGGTCGGCAGGATCGAGATCAGCCGCTCGTTGCAGAAGCTGATCTTAAATAGTGCCGTTGCCGGGATGGCAGGTCTGCTGCTGGCGCTGATCGTCTTCATCCCGTTGCGGCTCCTGCCGCTGCGCGCCATCAGGGATGCAGAAGCAAAGCTGCTGGAGAAGCATCAACTCCTAAGCATGATAATGGAGAGCACTACCAATGCTATTTTCGCCATTGACCAGACGGGCCGGATTATCATGGCAAACCGTCGGGTAGCAGAGCTTAGCGGCTATCTTCTCGCTGATCTGCAGAGTATGTACTATGAGCGGCTTTTCACCCCTACCGGTGTCGCAGAGGTGGCCAGTAAAATGGCTACTATCTCCGCTGACGGAGAGGATACCGTCCGCTTCGAGAGCGAGCTTATCAGCAGGGATGGCCAGATCGTGCCGATCGACTGCGGGCTTGCCTGCTTGACCATTGGGCAGAATTTTACCGGCGTAGTCATCTCTGCCGAGGACATAACCGAGCGAAATCTGGCTGAAGAGACCCTCTACCGCTATGCCCAGGAACTCCAGGAAAATAATGAAGAGCTGCAATCGCTGGTCTACATCGCCTCCCATAATCTGCGTACCCCACTGGTAAGTGTCAAGGGTTTCTGCAGCGAACTGCGGCAATCGGTGCAGTCGCTTACCGGCAAGATTACGCCGCTCATCACGCAGCTCACCTATAATGAACAGACCGCCTGCAGCGAGATAATGGCTAACGATATCCCCGAAGCGCTTCGTTATATCGACACGGCTGTGACCACCATGAATAACCAGATAAACGGACTGCTCAACCTTTCGCAGCTGAACCAGCGCGAACTCGTCCCGGAAATCATCGACTTGAACGTTATTGTGACCAAGATCATCTCTGCCTGCAGCAGCAAGCGGGACAACAAGGTTGAATTTGTCACCCAGCCGTTGCCGGAACTTCTGGCAAACCGAACTGCTATTGAGCTGATACTGGCAAATCTGATCGACAATGCGGTTAAATATCTTGACCCGGCCCGCCCCGGGCGGATCGAGATCAGCGCCAGCTGCGACAATGCTGCCGAGGTCACGCTGCATGTCAGCGACAATGGGCGCGGCATATCAGCCGCAGACCTGCCGCGGGTCTTCGAAATGTTCAAGCGGGTCGGAGCGCAGGATGTTCCTGGCCAGGGGATGGGGCTTGCTTACGTCAAGTCAATGGTACGCCGTATGGGGGGGCAGATCAGCTGCGATTCGCAATTCGGGGCAGGGACCAGATTCAGCATGACAATACCTAACCAGAAGATGCGCAAAGCGGCCTAGCTAGTTTCCATCCGGAAACGGTTCTTTTCCGCCCTGGGAACCAGTAGTGTCTCATCCGGAGTCTCCGGATGGACACTAGCAATTTCATTTGAACCTGAAAATAATCCGGGTGCCGAATCGCTCCTCTGACTCATTCGGGCGGGAGCCAGCCGAAAAACTGTTAAAGAGTGATTGATCGTAGAAGATATTGAGATCGGTACTGCGCCCCAGATGAATCCCGATTTCACCGGTCCAGGTAAGATTACGCCCTTGCATCTGCAGGAAATCATAACCATGGCGAGTCGTTTCGGTCTGCAGAAAAGATGGCCTCGTCTGTTGCACGATGCTGGCTCCATAGGTATATACCGGCATCTTGGCTGCTGCCGACAGATAGTAGTGCTTGCTCAGGTTGAGCCTTCCGCCTGCCTCGGCATGCAGCTTATGAATGGACTCTTCATATCCGCCGGCAAGTTCGCGCTCTCTGGCTGCATGGCCGATCCCCAGGAGTGGTTCGAGACTCACCCCGCCACCCCCTTCAAACCGCACTCCTCCAGACGTGACCAGCCGATCAAAAGTAAAATATCTTGGCCCGGCGAGTGGATCGCTCAACTTTGGCGTAACAAGTCCGGCAGCCGCAGCCAGACAGGTATTGCTCATTGACAGCAGAGCCAGACAGATTATTACGAGCAAGCCGCAGCGCCTGCTGTTAATTACTATTTTCGCCCCTGGTCGGGAAACGCCGCTATAATTCGAAACTCTCTCCTTCATATCTACAAGAATAATATATTCCTCAGATTACGACAACAGAATCCCTGCAATCAAAGCAATATCGAGGCTTCATAGCAACAAGAAATTATTGCAGAAAACTATTGCGCGGGTAATGCTATCTCGCCACCAATAGCTGCAATCATCCGCCACCCCCCGCTCTGCGCGACATCCTGAAAAATTTTCAATCTTGCGCGAACAGAACGAGTGTACAAAAAATAAAAAACAGCTCTAGGCACCTTATTTTGTAATAGTTTGCAACTGGCAACAAAAAAAATATTTTTACTACAAATTCTTACGTGCACCTATAAAATGGCCCTGAGCAAGGCTTTACAAGGTTTTGCATTTTCCGGTCGAAAAAAAAATTGCGTATAACATTGTAAAAAAGCAAAGAAATGTTGACATAACAATCAAATATGTATAATAAAATTCATAACGCCTCTTTTAATCACTATCTAAGGAGAACAAACCATGCCTAAAGCTAAGGTAGCAGGTTCCAAAGCCACCAGCGCTGCTCCAAAGAAAGCTGCACCGAAAAAAGCTGCTGCTCCGAAGAAAGCCGCTGCTCCTAAGGCTGCTGCAAAACCGGCCGCAGCAAAGAAAGCCGCTGCTCCTAAGGCTGCCGCAAAACCGGCCGCAGCAAAGAAAGCTGCTGCTCCTAAGGCTGCTGCAAAACCGGCCGCAGCAAAGAAAGCCGCTGCTCCTAAGGCTGCTGCAAAACCGGCCGCAGCAAAGAAAGCCGCACCGAAAAAAGCTGCTGCACCAAAGAAAGCTGCACCAAAGAAAGCTGCACCGAAGAAAGCCGCACCGAAGAAAGCTGCACCGAAGAAAGCTGCTGCAAAGAAACCTGCTGCGAAGAAATAATCATTGTGACTGCTCACTGAGCAGTTCACATAGAGGCCTGCAAACCGGCTCTGGATTCCCCCTGCGGGGGGAGACGGGCCGGTTTTTCTTTGCAAGCTCCCAACTCATCTTTCTTTGCTTACAGAATTACTTACGAATACCATAACCATGAAACAGCTAATAACGACTATCATCCTCTTATTTATACTCGTCACTACAGCTGCGGCTGGACAGGGGACAATACGTCTACTCAAGAACTCTCAAATCGGCAATTCGTACAACTCCTACATCATTGAAACAAAGCAGGGGTACATAGCCATAGATACCCCTCTGGCTGGCGCTGCTGTCATCAACCTCAAACAGGATTACAGCATGCTCGACAAGCTGCTCATGGGAGTTATAATTACATCAGCTGATTATGCCACCGGGCTCTCCCATCTGCTGGATGGATTCAAGAATGTCACCATCCTCACCCCCCCCGCGGCTGCCATATCTGAACATCTACCCCCTGCTGCAACAAACAATCTACCCCCTACTGCTAAGAGCAAGATAGCCAGCAGTGGTGATATCATCATGTATGACGGTATCGAACTCCGGCTTGAAGTCCTTTATCTTGGCGGGTGCAACCGCCTGTTAATCCATTTCCCGGCAGCCAGCGCCCTTTTTGTCGGGGAGTTGATTGCCAGCAATACCCACCCATTACTTAACTCTGCCAACAGCTCCCTCTGGCTGGAACAGCTTGGGCATATCCTCTCCCGTTATCCGGACGTCACAACAATCTATCCATCCTATGGTGAGCCTGGTGAACTGCTTCTGGTCAACCAACAGATAGAATATCTCAATACCCTGCAAAACCTGATAAGGAGAGAGATGGCAGGTAACAGTAATTTACCCCCTGCAGGTCGGACAAATGTAATCAAAGAGATTTTGCGCCGCTATCCGACGTATGCATTGGCAGGGCGCCTTGAAGAAGCAGTAGATGTGGTAAGCAAGGAGTTACAGGAAAAAAAGGTGATAGTCAAACCGCTCCCTAAAAAGCAGGAAGCCCCGCCAACAGGACTGCGACGGGGCAACAAAAGTAACCGGAAAAACTGATCGGAATACAATACCAAGATTATCGTAACAGAATACTGCGGATAGTTATCTTCACCTGCTGCGGGTCGAAAGGCTTGATGATATATCCTCGGGCGCCGGCCATTTTTGCCTCCTCCACCAACGCTTCCTGCCCCATTGCGCTGCACATGACCACCCGCGCCTGGTCGTCAATTTCCATAATCTCTGCCAGTGCTTCAATACCGCTCTTCTTTGGCATGACAATATCCATGGTGGTGACATCGGGGCGGAGTTGCTGGTATTTTACTACTGCGTCAGCACCATCTGCCGCCTCCCCGACCACTTCCCACCCTTCTTCTTCAAGGATGCCACGCAATAGTGTCCGCATAAACAGGGCATCATCAACAATCAAAATTTTCAAGGCCATTTAACTCCTCCTGATTCTTCATAGCCAGTAATGCTACATAATATAGCTGTTCAAATGCTCACGTGCAACCCATTTAATGTAAAAATGCGTCATAACTCTCTCGTCTCTCCCAATATCCCCTTTTAGCAGATTTCATTTCTGTTTTCCCCTGCTCGAGCAACAGATTCAAGCGACTACTATCTCTTGTTGCACCGTAAATCTGAATCAAGCAAAAAAAACGGCCCTGTCGGAGGGGCGACAGGACCGCAACAGCCGTACAGGTACGGCTGGGAAAAGTTTGCCGGAGCTTACAAGCCGGTCAGCAGTTCACTCCAGAATCTGCCGCAGATAGCTTATCAATAGACCTACCAGCAATAGGAATACCATGTCTACCAGGGTATTCCAGTAATGAAGGGAATAATAGAAGGGTGCAAAACCATCCGGTGGCATATTGGAGATGCCGCGGGCTATTCCGGCAGCAGCTACCGTCAGCAAGCCGTATTTCTTATCGACAAACCATGAGGTCAGAAATACCGGCACCAGATAGAAAATCAGCATCGAATAGTCTCCGGTCACCTTGTCAGCAACACCGATTGCTGCTACCAGGACGATGCTGAAGAGGACCAGAAACCACTTCGGCAGATTATCGATAAATTCCATGATCATTTGATTCGCCTGACACTTTTATTCTGAATAGTATAACGCACTTTATATAAATTGTGACGACCACCATGAAAACTTTCGTTTACAGGATAAACTTCTCTCTCGACAAATTGAAAATTTTCCAATAATATGCCTCAATAGTATACTGTATACACTTAAGAGAAGCAGAATCCTGCAGTAATATCAAGAGAGACAATTAAAACAGCGAAAGGAGAAAGCGCATGGCCACAAAACCGTTTGTCTACCAGGACCCATACCCGCTCGGCAAGGAGCAGACCAACTATTATAAGATTGAGGGGTCGGAAAAATATGTCTCGGTCGCACAGTTTGATGGTAAGGATATCCTCAAGGTCGATCCAGAAGCCCTTACCGTGCTGGCCAACACTGCCATGAAGGATGTCTCCTTCCTGCTCCGCCCTGAACATAACGAGTCGGTAGCCAAGATCCTCCGCGATCCCGAAGCTTCCCGTAACGACAAAGGGGTTGCACTCGCTTTCCTGCGCAATGCGGAGATCGCCGCCAACTTTGAACTACCTATCTGCCAGGATACCGGTACCGCCACCATCATAGCCAAAAAAGGGCAGCAGGTCTGGACCGGTGGTAAAGATGAAGAATAC
Organism: uncultured Geobacteraceae bacterium; assembly: GCA_964649725.1. GTDB lineage: Bacteria > Desulfobacterota > Desulfuromonadia > Geobacterales > Geobacteraceae > CAZYTM01. Next base: position 22,947 of record CAZYTM010000008.1, read on the forward strand.
CTGAGCAAAGGGGTTTACAAGACCTATACCGAAGAGAACCTCCGCTACTCCCAGACTGTGGCACTCGATATGTACGAGGAGATCAACACCGGTACCAATCTGCCGGCGCAGATCGACATTCTGGCCGCTGATGGCGACTACTACAAATTCCTCTTCATGGCCAAGGGGGGTGGTTCGGCCAACAAGACCTCCCTTTTCCAGGAGACCAAGGCGCTCCTGACTCCGGACAGCCTGGTAAAATTCCTGGTCGGCAAGATGAAATATCTCGGCACGGCAGCCTGCCCGCCTTATCATATCGCCGTGGTAGTCGGCGGCACCAGCGCCGATTCCTGTCTGAAGGCTGTTAAACTTGCCAGCGCCAAATACTATGACGAACTCCCGACCAAGGGTAATGAGCATGGGCAGGCCTTCCGTGATCTGGAGCTCGAAGCCAGGCTGCTGGAAGAAGCGAATAAACTCGGTATAGGCGCCCAGTTCGGCGGTAAATACTTTGCCCATGATGTCCGGGTCATCCGCCTCCCCCGCCACGGCGCCTCCTGCCCGCTGGCCATGGCGGTTTCCTGTTCGGCAGACCGGAATATCAAGGCTAAGATCACCAGAGAAGGTCTCTTTGTCGAGCAGCTCGACCGTAACCCGGGCCGCTTTATCCCTGACCAGTATCGCGGCAAGCATGAGCATGGGGTGAAGATCGACCTCAATATGCCGATGAAGGATATCCTCGCCGAACTCTCCAAGCACCCGGTATCCACGCCGCTCCTCTTGAACGGCACCATCGTGGTCGGTCGTGACATCGCCCACGCCAAGTTCAAGGAGATAATCGACGCCGGCAAGCCGGTGCCGGAATATCTCCTCAAGCATCCGATCTATTATGCCGGGCCAGCCAAGACCCCGCCGGGCAAGGCTTCCGGATCTTTCGGTCCGACTACGGCCGGCCGGATGGATAGCTACGTCGACCTGCTGCAGAGCAAAGGGGCAAGCCTGATCATGATCGCCAAAGGGAACCGGAGCCAGCAGGTGACCGATGCCTGCAACAAATATGGCGGTTTCTATCTCGGCTCCATAGGTGGGCCGGCAGCAGTGCTTGCCGAGGAGAATATCAAAAAGGTCGAATGCATCGACTTCCCTGAACTGGGCATGGAAGCAGTCTGGAAGATCGAGGTGGAAAATTTCCCGGCATTCATCCTGGTAGATGACAAGGGGAACGATTTCTTCAAACAGCTCGGCCTCTGATATCCGGAATATCATGCAGCATTGATAATCGATCATTTCGATGCAACATCCATACGCCCAGCAGGCCTACGCCAGCTGGGCGTCTTTATTCTCACATTCCCTCTGGCCCTATGTCGTAATCTTGGTAGAATTATATGATATATCTTCATGCAGGAGTGCACGATGCCGTTATCCGTATTTGAAGCAATCAAGGGGAATATAAGCTCCTTTCTGGGGGGGGCTGCAGTGGAACTGCTGCAGACAGAAGACAAGCTGAACATAAACGGTCCTACTCTGCAGCAGATTGTAACCATTGAAGATAGACCTTATCGCCTGGTGGCCTGGCGGGAGTCGATCCCCTTCACCAGGAGCGAAGAAGCTTTCTGTCAAGAGCTTATGACCGCCTTTACCGGTCTCTACAGCGGATTCCGGCAGGAGGGTTATGCCGCCCATTTCCGCACCGCCCTGCTCGCTTCACTGATGGATATAACTGTCGCCCGTTCACTGCGAGGGGACCACCGCAAGGGTTTCTGGCCTATCCAGCAGCTGATCCAGCTGCTGAAAAACCTATCTTACCAGCGTTACGAAGGGAAGCCGGCCACCACCGGATTCATCGTCCACCGTACCACCCTGCCGGCACTCCGCAGCGTCATTCGTGACCGGCAGCACACCATGATACCGCTCACCCCGGCACATCTTATCACCCCCGATTTTTTCGCCAACCCGCTCACCTACCGCTTTATTGACGGAGCCAATCTATTTTTCCTGGCGACCATCCAGATGCATGTAATCGGTGTCCTGCGGACTAGCGGCGCTACCTCTGCCACTGACGTGGAGCGCCTTACCCAGCGGGAGATATTCTCGCTGGTCCGCCGTGCCGGTGCAGGTGCCTTTGCATTGACGGTCAATGAAGCATCGGAGATCGAAGTGCTGACCAGACCGGCACGTCTGCTGGTACGGCGAAAAGGGAACTGGAGCATATTCGATCCGGATATCTTTCGCTCATTCCTGGCAAACAGCATCGAATCTGACGAGATTGACGACCTCCTCTGGACCATTTATGCCCTCTCCAAGAGTCGCCATGGGACGGTTGTACTGATCCACAACAAGGGGGCAAATCAGCTGAAAGAGTTGAAAAAGGGGACTGTGGGGGGGAGCGATCCGATCGGCAGGCTGCTCATCGAGCGGGTAACCGGTCGGAGCGTAAGTGAACTGAAACAGGCCGGCACCCTGCTGCGCATCCTTTCCGCAGACGGCATGACCGTCTTCAACAAAAAGGGGAAACTTATGGAGACCGGCTTCATCATCGATACCTCGCACGCCCGCGAGGTGGTCGCCGGTGGGGGGAGGACTACGGCCGCCAGCGCTGCTTCCTATTTCGGCAAGGTTATCAAGGTCTCCCAGGACGGGCCGATCGAACTCTATCAGGATGGACGTCTGGTCTATCGATTCGGTTGATTCCGGGGCTGAGAGCTACGTTGCTTCCAGATGGAAATTATCTCCCCTGCCACCTGCTCGACTGTCAGGTTATCAGTGACTACTGCATGGTGGGCGGCAGACCGGTATAGCGGGATGCGGCGTTCCAGAACCTCTGCCACCTCATCGGTAAAACTCTTGCCAGCAGTGAGTGGAGGACGCTCCACCCCCCCCTGGATGCGGTTGACTATTGTATCCACCGAGGCCTGCAACCAGAAGATACAGCCGTTCTGCTGCAACAGTGCAACATTTTCCTGCCGTTCAATTACCCCGCCGCCGGTGTCGATGATGACGTTATCCCGATCATTCAACGCCATCGCCTCTGCCGACTCCAGGTCGCGAAAAGCTGGCCAGCCGTATTTCTCTACGATCGCCGGTATCGACATGCCGGCCCTGGCGACAATCGCTCCATCCATGCCGATATACTCCATACCCAGGCTACTGGAAAGCAGTTTGCCGACTTCGCTTTTACCTGTACCACGATAACCGATCAGAACAATATTCATGCGCCGAGCCTCTCCATTACCACCCTCCGCATAACCTCGACCGGTGCAGCCTCACCGGTAAAATATTGAAACTGCAGAACCGCCTGGTTGATAAACATCTCGACTCCCGATATCACCTTCAGGCCAGAACTTCTGGCATCAGCCAGCAGCTTTGTCTCCAGCGGGTTATAGACGATATCAAAGACCGCCTGACCAGGCCGGAACAGCCCGCTAGGGACCAGCGTCACATCTTCACGGGGATGCATGCCGATCGGGGTGCAGTTGATAATTACATCGGCCTGCGCCATTGCCTCGGCCAGTGCGGCATCGCTCAGCATAAAGGCTTCGATGGTGGCTGAAGTCCCTGCTTGCAGGTCGGCTGTCAAACGGTCAAGTATCACCTTGTCGATCTCCAGCAGCATCAGCTTGGCCAAGCTGGTATTGCCGGCCAGGGTAAAGGCGATCGCCCGCGCCGCGCCGCCAGCTCCAAGAATCAGGACAGACCGGCCGTCTAGTTCTACCCCGGCATCTGTCAATGCCTTCAGAGCCCCAGGCCCATCGGTACCAAACCCTTTTAGCCGGCCATTGTCATTAATGATTGTATTGATGGAGCCGATCGCCCGGTCCACCTCGGCAATCTCATCCAGATGACGCATCGCCTCCAGTTTGTGCGGAATGGTGACACTCATGCCGCGAAAGTTGGCTAGAGCCCGCATCCCGCCCAGGGCAGCGGCAACATCCTCGACCTGGAATGCCACATAGACATAATCGAGGCCGAGGGCATCAAAGGCGGCATTGTGCAGTGCCGGAGAGAGGCTGTGTGCCACCGGATTGCCGATTACTGCACATAACCTGGTACTGGTTGCTATTGTTCCGTTTTTCATTGCAGCTCCTCGCAGGGATATCCGGCAGAATATTTGTTTCGCAGGGACAAAACAGTTCGAGATTAAGTCACAAGCTGTTGTATATTAGCAGCAGCAGATGACTTCTGTCAAATAGCCGCTCCATATCGCCATGGCAGAAATAAAAGGGGGGGCTGAATCATAAGTTCAGCCCCCCCTGTTAAACCGCACAACAATTGATACGGATTAATTCGTCTCCAGCTTCTTCAGTAAATCGCTCGCCTCTTTCAGCTTCTCATCAAGTTTTTTCAGCTCATCCGCAGAATAGACCTTTTTCCCTTTTTTTACTTCGTTATTTAACTTCTTGATCCTCTGCTGCAGAGAATCGACATCGGTCATGCACTGCTTGGATGCCAGCAGGCATTCATCCTTCGCATTCGAATCTGCGGCAAATGTCGGCACTGAAGCAAACATCATTGCAGCCATCAAAACTAGAGCTATCTTTTTCATATAATCCTCCCACGACGAATTAAGTATCTAATTCCAGAGTTACACAGATGTAATAGCTGTCAACCATCACCAACAAATTATAATTTATTGCTGCTGACAACACTATCTATGCCCTGATTTGTCAATGCACCTATAAAAGCATCAATCAGGATGAGAACAATCCAAACAGTTTCGACCAGGGGAGATACCAGGCAATGAGTCCCAACAGTAGATAGAGCAGAACGCTTCGCCAGTTGCTGGCTATGCGCAGATCTTGCCTGGAGGGGAGGGCATTGTAGAGCAGGATGTAGAGGGCTGCATAGAGTGCAAGTGTCGTGCTGAGAGACGGGGAGAATATCTTGAACCAGTTTTGCATCAGCAGGTATGCCACGCCGATCAACCCGAGCGGTGCCAAAGCCACTGGTAAGGAGTTGACTGCGGTTAGTCGGGCAAAGGAGACACTCCCGAGTCGCCAGGAGTTGCCGATTCGCTCCGGCCAGAGAGAAAACCCGGTCGGACGGGCCCGGAACAACAGACCGACAATGAGGTGTGCCAGTTCATGCAGGATGACCCCGGACAGGTGCCAGAGAGAGATAAATATAATCCCGGACCGGCTCGCCAGGCGCTGTGTAAATACAAGCAATACCAGCAGGAGGATACCGCAGATATGCCAAAGAGTATGTTGCTGGGCAACGTCTCTTACTGAATCGAACATCTTCATCCATCTCCCGGTTTTGCCGATAGAGGTAGCATATATCATTACTGACGGCAATCGTATATATGCCAACAGGCTCTGCTGCGATCAAGGACGCCCCTATTTAAACTTTTCCAATCGCCATAACTCTGCTAAACTTGTCTCTTATACCAGCCCGGAGGATTTGAAAATGACTGAAGCCCAGAATCTGATTAATGTATTGCGCGAACTTAACGCTACCAGCGACCGGAGCGTCGCCCGCCTGACCCCCTCCCTGATCGGTCTGTTCGGCACTCCACGGATGTTCGAGCTTTTTCTCAATGAACTGGACTGTGCCCTGGAAGAGAAGTCTATCGCCCCGGAATTGCGGATACGTGCCGCCAATCTGACCAAAAACTTTATACCTCAGGTTGCCGGATACAACAACATTAGCAATACTGGTTCACTACAGGTCTCTGCAGAGCAGCTGCGGGATATCCGGGTCGATACTCCATCAAACCGGCGCCAGGGGATAGAGAGAATCCTCGCTGCGCTTATTCAGATACTGACCGAGGTGAATGCTATCGCTTGAGCGAAAAGATAACACTGGCTGGTTGGATTGCCCCACAGCCAGCAATCTCACTCCATTTTCTGCTGTCAATTTTGTTGTTTTGTGCTAATTTCGCTCTGCCGTATATAAAGCATAAGGGGCTTTTCCATGCAAACCAATCTTTCTCTCTCCGTAAAACTGCAAACTGTCACTATCCCCTATCCAGCCGTTGACCGTGCCGAATCACCGCACCAGGGTTTTGTCCAGCTGAAAGGGGATGCAGATGCTGCTGCTACTCTACCAGCAGTACAGGATTCTGCAGCACTTCGACAGGCGCTGGAAAAGATCAATGCCACTACGACCCCCTTTTTCACCGTGGCCTGCAAGCTGGTCTTGAACAGTGACGCCAACGGATTCTGGGCCAGGGGTTATCTGGAGTTTTGCCTCAACAGCATCGAGTTGGCCAAGGATTCTCCAAACTATTTCCTCCTTTTCGAACAGTTCAATCATTATGTCCAGGACTGTAAAATTGACCTGCCGGTCGATTATGAATTCCAGCTGTATGATGCTATTTTCCCGGCAATCAAGGCCGACGGCCACACCATCTGCGTCTGGCTGACCACTGCCCAGTTCCCCAACGAAGAAGGGGCGCTAAAGACCTGGAATATGAGCATCAGCGCCCTGGCTGACTTTCTCAGCAGCTTTGAGAAACCTGAACTGGCAGAGATCTTCCAAGGTTGAAAACCAGAGTATCCGGGTAGAAAGCAGAAAAGGGACTGACCAGTGAATGGCCGTCCCTTTTTGTTTTAACATGCAGTAATACTCACCAGGTTGCTGTTAAGCCGACCTCTTCGATGTAGTTACGGATTACATTCATGTCCTCCAGCGGCAGATCGAGAAACTGCAGCCCCATACCGCTGGGATGGAGTTCCGATTTCGGGTCGGCAGGGTCATTGGTCCAGGCTACCCTAGAGGTACAGCGGAATTGCTTGTCGTTGACCGGTAGTTTGAATTTTACAACCAACGGTGTGTCAACCGGCAGAGGGGTCTCTGATTCGATAAAGATACCACCGGCACTCATGTTGATCGAATAATTTGTCATCACCGACTCTTCGTCCTGCCCATAATAGACCATCAGGCGGACATTGGTGCGCGGTTCGCGAAAGCGGACATGTACCGCTGCATTGCCATTTTCATAACTCTTTGACCAGTCCATACCAACCTCCGGGGCAATTCTATACTCAGCCTCTATTATTCTTATCGTTATCAATGCTGGAATCTTTAGCAATAATTCTCTTCGCTTGCGTCCTGAATGACATGAATAAACTGCCAATAAAAAAGGGGCAGCAGCTAAAGCTGCCAACCCCCATTTAGCTCATATTTGCAGCGCAAGCTAGTTGATCATCTCGCGACACTCTTCCCGCCCCCATGAATCGAGTTCGCCGGTTGTCAATCTTACCTGGACTGTTTCTCCCTCCTTTGAACAACCGAATGAATAACCAATTTCGCCGGTACGTATATTCCGCAGAGCTACCGCCTCTTCCCGCCGTTCAGTGGTGTAGCACACTTTTGCATATTCAGATTCGCGCATGGATTATCCCCCCTTTCAGAGGTTCTATCTGATACAAGAATAACAGATTCAGTTGGAAATGAATATTATTTTCTTTAAGGCAGATCTTCCTTTTTTATATCATTCCGACTTCCGGAAACTCCAATGCACCAGCAAAACTATTCTGCCAGTCTGTTATGCTTTTTTAACATGCCTGCTCTAATTGACAAATTATTAATTTAACTTAAACTTATTCCCAGTTAACTAACCGAGGAACGATTAATAATGCGCGCAACTAACTCTGCCCGGCAAAAGCTTGTAAAATCCCTGCTGCTGACACAGTTGGGGATGATCATGATTGCCCTCTTCATCCCCTTTACCTGTTTGGCAGATGACTCATTCGAAGTTGCCGGCAAGGCATCCGCCCGTTTTATTAACGTATTACGGCAGAAGATTACAGAGACTGTTGCAGAGAAAGGGGCGACAGTCGCCATAAACGACTGTGGCCTCGTAGCGCGAGAGATATTGCAGCGTATCGGCCGTGAAACCTCTACCGAACTGAAATGGACCTCCATGCGCGTCAGGAATCCACTTAATGCTCCGACTTATGAGGAGTTGGAGATGCTACGCATCCTGGACAAACTTCAACGTACCCAAAAGCTGCCAGACGAGATAGTCTTGCGCCAAGGGGAGAAGATCACCCTGGCCAGGCCAATTATAATGCAGGCTTCCTGCCTGGCCTGTCACGGTGCAAAGGAAAATCTCTCAGCGGATGTCCGCCGGGTTCTTAGTGCCAAATATCCTCGCGATGAAGCTATCGGCTATCGGACAGGGGATCTGCGGGGAATGGTCAGCGCCACCTTCAGCCATTGACTTATCTGCTCATGACCCAGCTGTTAAGTCACAAACCCATTGAATATATAAGGAGTGCTACAAAAAAAAAGGACAGATCATCGATCTGCCCCTGATTAGACTATCCATGCCTGTCTGACCTGGCTCTATTTCCCTTTCTGCTTGCTCTGCAGATACCCGTTGACTATATCGACAAGCTGCCGATGCCCGAACGGTTTTCTTATATACCCGTCGGCCTTTGACTGTTTAACCAGATAGCGTAGATTATCCTCAGACTTGGACGACAGCAGCAGTACCGGGATATCCCTGGTATCTTTGTTCTCTTTGAGCATGCGGGCCTTCTTGTCACCATCCAATCCTTGCAGCATCACATCAAGAATTATCAGGTCCGGCCTCTCGTTGCCGAATATATAGAGATCCGCCGCACTATCATCCAGGGCGGTACAGACCGCAAACCCACCCTCTTCCAGGGCTTCACGAGCCATTTCCAGTACAATTTCGCTATCGTCAACAACCAGGATTCGTCTCTTCTCCATTATAACCTCCATCACATATACAGCATTTTGACAAAATATGGCCGGAGAATACCATATTTTAAATTCTTTCCAATACTTTTTTTCTCACCACTTTGTTTTGCAATATACGCCATGTATATTCAATGAGTAAGAATTAGCACAATGTTTATTTCCATCGACATGACATACGCCGTATTAAAATAAATGCGATCACCTCATCATTTGAACAACAACAAATAATCGGCATCGGCGCTGGTCGCTTTTTCTCTGTTAATATCAGCAAGCTCAGGGATAACCACCTGGAAACTCCCTCCAGCAGTAAGCAGAGAGTCAAACGGCAGACCCCGCTTCAAGGCATGGCCGATGCCGGTCAGGACCACAATGGTCTTGCCTGGATTGTAGCCAAGATATTCTTGCAAGTAATGAATCATGCTATTGTTCCAGAGCATCTGTGCTTCACAGAAATGCTCGAATGATCTTTCACTTTGGCTATGCACTGCAAAGGCACGACGGATAAATATCCGGTAGGAGGGGTCAATGGCACAGGTCACCCCTTCCGGTAGTAACCGGAGTTCCCTCTTTGTCAGCGAAGCGAACCCTTCTCGAGCGACTTTATTGCTGATCTCCTTAGGCAGATTAAGGCCAAGAAGCGGTATCCGGTGAGCCTGTGCATAAAAAAAGATATCCCGGTATAATGGCCATGGGAGCCCCCACTCCTCGTTATATATTGTCATTATCTCTTCCAGGGTGAGCCTCCCTGCCACCCAGAGATCGAGTTCACGCTGCTTTGTTGCTGCCATCATCTCCATCCCTATGGCTATTGCTACCCCTTGCCGGTGCAAAGCATCGATGATTTCCAGCTGGGCGACATGATGCTGCTGTTGATCATGTATCTCGCCGATGAATATTATACGAACCTGACTCAGCTTTGCTATGAACTTAGCCTTCTCCAGCATGGCACTGTCAAGTAACTGCATCGGCTGCCATGCGCCATAACAGGGGGAAACCGCCAGACTTGCGGTTATGACCGGCAGAAGCAGGGATTTACACAATTTTTTTGCCCATTCGCACACGCCATACCCCCTTGCATCAAGATTATAGTATATCATCAAGCTTTTCTAGAGAGAGTATTTTAGCGATTTACAAATACTCTCTTTTGGATAATAATCAATAAACGCAGCCAGATTATTCTCCCCTGACGGTTGCGTTCTGCCCTCCCTTGACCGCTGCAGGTCGGACGCTGTATCATCACCCGATGGAGTGTGTGAAGATGCGGTTCACCAGGCGTAAAGAGGATAAACGGCACGGCATACTGCTGGACCAGCCGATAGATGATGATGCCTGCTGCCGGGAGTGTGACGGAGCCTGCTGCCGCTCTTTCCCAAGCGTCAACCTTACCTGGGACGAATATGAACAGCTCAAGGGGTTGGGTGCGACCCGCCTGCACTTCTCCCTTATCGGCCAGCACCAGCTGATCATCGAAAATGGTTGCGAATTTCTCCTCGACAACAGATGCTCCATCTATGAACAGCGCCCTGACATCTGCCGTCGCTTCATCTGCAGGGGTGACGACTGAATGCCAGGCTATATTCCGCTTGCAACTTTTTTCAGTGATAGTGAAATTTTAGTTTTACTAAAATTTTATTTTGTTTATACTTGGCTGTATGAGTTCAAACGCATTTCTTCTGATTATCTTTTCCAGCCTGATGCACGCCCTCTACAACCTGCTGGTTAAACGGAGCCGCAACAAGACCGTCTTCATCTGGTGGATGTTCATCTGTTCCACGACCCTCTTCAGTCTGACCCTGCCGCTGCTGTCCGGCAAATTCCCCCGGCCCGATGGCCAGGTGCTGCTGCTTGCCACTGCCGGAGCCTGCTGCTTTGTCCTCTACCACCTTTGCATCGGCCGCGCCTACCAGTCAGGCGACCTCTCCCTTACCTACCCCCTGACCCAGACTTCTATCCTTTATGTGCCGCTCTGGGGAATATGGCTCCTCGGTGAACAGCTCAGTCTCATCGGTAGCTGCGGCATCCTCTGCGTCCTGGCCGGAGCTTATGTGATTCAGCTACAGCGCATCACTTTGCAGGAACTCCTCCGCCCCTTCCGCAATCTCCGCAACCAGTCGGTCCAGGCGGCCCTGGCTGCCGGCTTCGTCTATTCCCTCGGAGCGATCACTGACAAGGCAGGAGTCCTGCGCTACTCGCCACTATATTTTACCTACCTGCTGGTGGTGATCATGCTGATATTGATGACCTTCAACCTGCTGCGCCCCTGCCACCGCATCGAAATCATCACCGAGTGGCGGGAAAACCGGCGCCATATCCTGGCGAGCGGGCCACTGATGATGGGGTCTTTCCTCTCCTTTCGTTACGGGCTCTCCCTTGCCCCCATGAGCTATGCTGTGCCGGTGCGCCAGGTAAGCGTCATGATCGGTGTCCTGATCGGCGTCCTCTTTCTTGGTGAGGCTTGCGGCCGGATCCGCTTCCTGGCAGCATTGTTGATCTTTACCGGGGCGCTGCTGATCCGGCTCGGCTGACCCCTCGAGCAGAGACAAAAAAAGGGGCTGATCTTCTCAGCCCCTCTTCTAAATGACATCTTTATTATAAGTCTAATTATAGCTCTTGATATATTCAAGCAACTTCTCTACCTCGGCAGACGGCTTACCCTTGGTGACAGCAATAACCGGAGCAGTCAAGAGCGGAATCTGCGGATTTCTCGTGGCAGGGGTGACAAAACCATGCGGACCGATACCTATGGCGCCTGGAGTCTTGGCCACGAAATCCCTGACATCCTTATACTTGTTCACCTCCTGGTGCTTCTGGGTAACCTGTTTACCATCCAGTATCTCCCTGGTAAAGAGATTGTTCTGCCCCGGAGTAGCAACAGCCCAGACAACGACGATCTCCTGGTTAGCCCCTCCCACCTGCTTCCAGTTGGTCGTCTTGCCGGTGAAGATATCCTGAAGCTGCTTTTTGGAGAGCTTCTTCACCTTGTTGCTTTTGTGCACGAAAACCAGGGTCTTGTTGGTACCCAGTTCCCGCACCGTAAATAGTGTAGGGTCGACGGTGATGCCGCTCTTGGCCGCCCCCTTGACCAGGTCATCAAAGGTATGAGCAGCTGTGGCCAGATCTATATGGCCATCGTTCAGCTCGATCAATCCTTGAGCCGGTGTGGTCGGATTGATATTCAGCTTTATGCCTGTCTCAGCTTCGAACGACTCGGCCAGCGGCACAAAGAAACCCTTACAGGCAGCTCCACCACCACCTATCTTGATCTCTGCAGCCAGTACCGCATTTGCTGCCAAACAGACCATTCCCAACAACAAACCAACCATTAGCCCTTTTTTCATATTTGCCCACTCCTTACAAAATTTTTTGCATACAATCTTATCATCAGCTTATTGCGGAGCCAGCTGAATTCTATAATACTATGTTTAAAATGCAAGACGAATTCTGTTAAGAATTTTAAATTTGCCAGCATCATGCAGCGCAATCGCCTAGCATTAATCTTGGATCATCGACTGAACCAGATGGTAACGGCACCGAAAACACCCCAGACCAGTACGATGACGGTGCACAGCAGGCTGACCGAGGCCAGACCGCGGTGCCAGAGCAGCTCCCGCTGCCGTTCACCATAGCCAAAGAGCATCCCCAGCAGCGCACCGCCGACAATACCGCCGCCATGCGCCCAGTTGTTTATCCCTGGCACCATAAGGCCAAAGATGACCAACCCCGCCACCCAGCCACTCACTTCGCGAAATACTGCCCCGCCATATACCCCCCCCCTGCTCTTGCCATAATAGAGAAGTGCGCCGATCAGGGCGCAGACCGCAGCCGAAGCGCCGATGGTAAAGGGGACGCCGGCCCACCAGGAGACCAGATAGCCGCAAACGCCACCTAGAGAGTAGATGGCAAACATCCTGCTGACACCATATTCCTGGATTACCCAGGGGGCGATCTGGCGTATTGCCATCATATTGAAGAGGATATGAAAGATGCCGCCATGCAGGTAATTAGCCGAAAGCAGAGTCCAGAGCCGGCCATACCGCTCTATCGGCACCGTACCGGTGGCACCTAGGAGAAGCAGGCTGGTCTGGTCAGGTGAAAGGATGCCGAGCGGATTACCCCCCCCGGAACCGCTCCTGGAACTCATTACCAGGGAGAGCAGAAAGAGTGCCACATTGACTGTGATGATCGCCTTGACCAGCCAGTCGCCGTCCAGACCACCCCTTGTTGCCCAGGAGATCGTCTGCCGCCAACCGGAAGGTCGGCTGTAACCACACCAGGAACAGGACGTCTCATTGCTGCCGATAATCTTCCGGCAACGTGGGCAGAGGATAGCCTGTGGACTCATCGCTGATACTCCTTGGGATTCCTTATCCCAATATAACATCAGATGGCATACATTTCCAGCCGACCTGAAAGAAAGTAGTTTCCTGGCGTAACCGAGTTTACATATAAATCTAGGTAGCCAGTGCAACTATGCTGAACCTGCTTTGTCCGAACTGCGACATTATATAAGTCCTGCGGCATCAGCTATTGGAAGCAGTTTTCCCCCGCCGGTAGACGACCTGGAGATTCTCCTGCCGCTTCGGCGCACCCCATTTACGGCTGGCATTTTTAGCCGCTTTAGCTTCGCCAGGACGCTGCATTGCTCCCTTGGCAGCCGGCTTACCATTATGCCGCGGAGCTCCGGCCCGCACTTTACCTGCTGCAAGCCGGCGCAGCGGTTGCCGCGGTTCAAGTCCTGGTATGACATGGAGAGGTAGTTCGCAACCGGTATAGCGCTCGATCTTATCGAGATAGCTGATCTCATTGTGGGAGACAAAGGAGATCGCCACCCCGGCGGCACCGGCCCGGCCGGTTCTACCGATGCGATGGACATAGTCCTCGGCATACTTAGGCAGGTCGTAGTTGATCACATGGCTGATACCATTGACGTCCAGACCACGGGCTGCCACATCGGTAGCAACGAGCAGGCGGATCTGCCCCCGATGCATACTACTGATGGTCCGATTACGTGCCCCCTGCGCCATATCTCCATGAAGCGCGGCAGCCCGGTGCCCCTGGGCAGAGAGTTCCCTGGCCAGAGAGTCGGCTGCCACTTTGGTGGCAGAGAAGATAATCGCCTTGCTAACACCCTTGTCGGCAATCAGATGCTGCAGCAGTTGGTTCTTGTGCGGCAGATTATCAATTACCAGCAAACGCTGCTCGATGTTGGCATGGGTGACCTGTTGGGGGGTTATCTGGATCAGTTCGGGATTCCGCAACAAACCGCCGGCCAGCTTTTTAATCCGGTGGTCCAGGGTGGCAGAGAAGAGCAGGGTCTGCCGGCTGGCTGGAGTCGCAGCAGCAATCTGCTCCACCGCCTCGACAAAACCCATATCGAGCATCCGGTCCGCCTCATCCAGCACCAGCAGTTCGACACGAGCCAGGTTGAGCAGACCACGTTCCAGATGATCGATCAACCGACCCGGCGTGGCGACAATAAGGTCTACCGGGGAAGCAAGGAGTCGCTGCTGTTCCCGATAAGGCATACCACCAAGGATAGCACCACTCCTGATGCGCATGAAGCGGCCATAGGTACGTACCGCATCGGTCACCTGGTTGGCCAGTTCCCTGGTCGGAGTAAGTACCAGGACCCGTGGCCCACGTCCTGGGAGAGTTGCCGGCTGTTGCAGTCGCTGCAGAGCAGGGAGGACAAAAGCAGCGGTTTTGCCGGTACCGGTCTGGGCTGAGGCCATCAGGTCGACCCCCGCCAGGGCTTTCGGTACTGCAATCGCCTGGATAGGCGTCGGCTCGGTGTAGCCACAGGCTGTAACAGCCTTGAGAATGATAGGGGAGAGATTCAGTTCTGCAAATGACATACGTATTCCTTCTTTCCTTGATAAAATCGTACTGCCGCCTGGAACTGCAGCAGCAGTCACGAAAGGCAGACAACGACGGTTGTGAACAGCCCGGCAGAGCATGGCCAAAAGAGGACAGTACTGCTGGCTAGTTCAGTTGATAATGCATGGATTAGGCGATGGCGGATCGAGAAAGGCGGCCTGCGAATGAAGCAAAGGTTTGCGGAGATGGGCTGCAAACAACTGATGAGGACGACATACTGCCCGCCAGGGCATTTATAACTTTATATATATAGCAGTATTGTATCTTGAAATGCAAGCTTTTTTATCCATGATCAATCCCTCTGTTTCTATTATCACAGAAAATATATTTAACTATTATTAGCAGAACTATCGCACCCTATGCCTCCTGGCAAGCTGCCTAGCATATATGCACCCTCGATTAATCTGGCAGCTGTAATTTTGGATTGCCCCATAGATAACACGATCAGATCATAGATTATCAATTTATTGACTCTGTTTTCCTATGTCTCTTGCAAAGATTGACGAGCCTCTTTTTTTGCTCTCTAAAGTAAAGGTAATATATTTAAGGAGCATTTCTTGTTTTACCATTGACATCATCTGGATATAACAACTAAATTATCCCCAGCAGATTATATGTCAATCTTAGAAACCTGCGGCAGGAATGGAAGTCATAATACCTATAGACTTCCTTCTCCGAGGTGGTTATCTCATGAACCCTATTATACCAGCCCGCTTGCAGAAGTTCTTACCTGCCCTACTTATTACTCTCTGCGTCGCACTGCTTTATGGTCACACCCTTCACGCACCATGGTATATGGATGATCGTATAGCAATCACTGAAAACCCGCTTGTTTCAGATGACAATATTTCCGCCGGACGATTCTTGACGCTGCGAGGTGTGGCTTATCTCAGCTTTGCACTAAATCACAAAATCGCTGGTTTCTCTCTTGCCAGTTTTCATTCTGTCAACATCATTATCCATCTTGCCTGCGGGGGATTGATTTATCTGCTGTTAGGCCGCGTTTTTCGCAACGAGCCTTTCTGGCAACTTTGCGGAGCACTGCTCTTTGTTGCCCATCCACTGCAGACCCAGGCCGTTACCTATATTGTACAACGCATGGCAAGTTTGAGCGCACTTTTCTTTTTGCTCGCACTCTATCTATTTGTCCGCTCCCGCGAAATATTGGCAGCAGAGACGAAATTCTGCTCAACACAGCATCTTATCTTCTATTTGGCGAGCCTCATGGCCGGCTTGCTGGCCCTTGGAGTCAAGGAGAATACTGCCATACTGCCATTTGCGCTACTGCTCTTCGTCCGCTGCTTTCATACCCATGAACGCTCTTGGCGGCCATTGTTGCTTGCGATTGCGCCATTTTTGTTCGTACCGTTGCTATTAGCAATCACGACTATCCTCTTGCCGCTGGCACGAGGTGGTTCATTCACGCATCTTACTATTATTCAACCCCTTTCACATATGGCTGGGAATACACCGCTACGCTATCTCATGACAGAACTTTCGGTCTACTGGATATATCTGCGACTACTTCTTCTCCCTTACGGACAGGCATTTGAACATGGTTATCCTGTAGTCAAGACACTATTGACGACCAAGACAGTAATAGCAGGATTCGGGTTGATAATATTAGGCTGGTTCGGTTGGCATCTGCGTTTCTCCCGGCCGAGACTCGCCTTCGGCATCAGCTGGTTCTTTCTTACATTACTTGTCGAATCAAGCATCATACCGCTCGACCCGCTCTTCGAACACCGGCTATACCTGCCTCTCTTCGGCTTCATTGTGGCACTGATTGAACTAGTGAAATTGATCCCGCAACAATGGTTGGCAAAAATATTAATATTATCCTTCTTCTCTATTTTCGCCATCCTCACCTGGCAACGCAATGCACTCTGGAATGAACCGATCGCACTCTATGAGGATAGCTTGCGAAAAGCGCCAAACAACGAGCGGACGCTGATTAATCTGGCCAATGCATATTCCGATTCAGGATATAGCAGTAAAGCCGAACTTCTTGCACTGCGTGCTCTGCAGCTAAATCCGAATTTTCCCTTCACTTACCGATGTCTGGGCAGGATATATCTTGACCAGAAGCGAACTGCCGAGGCACTTCGGTATCTCGTTGCAGGATTGCAGTTTACCGAGTTAACTTCATCTGACGAGATTTACAATATGCTTGCAGAAGCACATATGCAACAGGGACAACTTAACCTGGCTATTGACCAGATCAACAAAGCTCTAGCAATAAAAAGAAGATCAACTACTTACAACAATCTTGGGGCTGCCTATCAAACACTAGGTCGCTGGAAGGAAGCAGAACAGAGTTATCGAAATGCACTGAACCTAGGCCCGGATGAAGTCATGCCACACCTTAATCTGGCACGCTTATTGAGACAACAGGGACGTTTGCAAGAAGCATTTCCGGAATACGCAAAAGCACTACAACTTTCGCCAGGGAACGTAGCTATCCGTCTGGAGGCAGAACAGTTAGCCAAACTTATCGGTCGATAACATCTAGCTGGAAAAAATGCTGTTCTCCCCCTTTCTCTTATTTTTTTTCAAAAATCATTCATCCCCGCAGGTTATGCCATAGATTGGCTACAAAGTCCTGGGCATTGGTGAGAATAGCCACCGCCTGGGCCGAGCCACGATTGGCCAGCTTGTCGACACTGAATTCCGACATATCGACGATATAGAAAAATACCGGACGGACGGTACTGTCAAACATGACCTGGTAGCTCGGCACCATGTTACCAAAAGCGATGGCATGCAGCTGTGTTGCCATGGCAATGACTGTGGTGGCTTTTCGCGCATGCTGGCGCATGGCATCTTGCGCCTGGCATGCATCGACGATAACCCCGGGCAGCGGCCCATCATCCCTTATCGACCCTGCCAGGACGTACGGTACACTCTTTTTCAGGCAGGCATAGATAATCCCCTCGCTTACCTTCAACTCCTTGACAGCATCTTCGATGGAGCCGAGCCGGCGCACCTCGTTGATAACGTCAAGGTGATTGTAATGTCCATTGGGGAGGAGCGCCTGGGTATAAATATTCTGCCCGAGCCCGGTGCCAAAGAGAGCCGCCTCCAGATCGTGGGTCGCCAATGCGTTGCCTGCCAGCAGAGCGTGACAATAGCCAGCTTCTATCAGCCCCTGCATTGCTGCCCGGCTATCGCGATCAAAGGCAATAGCCGGCCCGAGAACCCAGACCAGATAACCTTTATCCCGCTCATAACGAAGCAAATCATAAAGTTCATCGTATGAACGAGAAAATGGTGATTCTCTTGTCCCGCGGGCTCTGAAGACGAATTTATCAGATCCAGATACTGCCGGTACGACAAAACCTTCGCTATGGACATAAATCCCCTCTTCTCCATTCTCTGTACGGCCGATTATTACCAGTTCACCCTTTTTGACCAGCCGCGGTTCCTGCACCGTGAGCAACTCCCCGGCCAAGACCAATACCGCATCCATCCTGCTCTCCCTGGCCAGAAGCCAGTTGCCGCCACCCAGGTGGAGATACTCTGGATGGTTGGAGGTAGCATGAAAACCGGGGGGTAGCACTCCATCCGCAGGTGCAGGCGCAAAGCGGACCGGCGGAGCCGCTGCAAGATCGGGACGACTGAAATCTGGTGGGATATAGCTCGGGATAACCGCCATTGCCTGCTCCTCTCAATACTGATTGGAACTTCTCCTACATTTAAGTAAACCTGCTCAGCAGGCCATTGTCAATTCAGCCGGCCTCCAGTCGATAAAGAGGGGTTGATCTCCTTGAGCAGAGTCAGCCCTGTGCTACAATTGGATTGCAGATGATGATAATCTTGGCTGCCTTCCGGGGCCGGCCGGAGCAGGTGAAAATGGAGCGCAACAGAACAAAAGATATCCTGCTGGTCGCCCTTGGCGGTAACGCATTGATCAGAGCTGGAGAGACAGGGACCAGCGCCGAGCAGTTTGCCAACCTGCGTCGACCGATGGAGCAACTTGCCCAGCTGGCAGATGATCACCGCCTGCTCATCACCCATGGCAACGGTCCACAAGTTGGTAATCTCTTGCTCCAGCAGGAGGCGACTAGCGAAGTGCCGGCAATGCCCCTGGAAATACTGGTGGCTCAGACACAGGGGCAGATCGGCTTTATGCTGGAATCGACCCTGGAGAGCGCTCTGCTCGCCCGAGGCGGGACAAAACGTCATCTGGTCAGCCTGATCAGCTATCTGGTGGTAGCCGAAGACGACCCAGCCTTCCGCACGCCAAGCAAACCTATCGGCCCTTTTTACAGTGCGGAGAGAGCCGCCAGTCTCCCCTGGCCGACCGTGGCTACGGCAAAGGGGTACCGACGCCTGGTAGCTTCACCGGAACCGCTGACCGTAGTGGAAAAGGAGGAGATCAGGCGTCTGGTCGGACTCGACTTCATCGTCATCTGCTGCGGTGGCGGAGGCATTCCGGTGATCCGCGACGGGCGCTCTTACCACGGTATCGATGCGGTGATCGACAAGGACCTGGCCAGCGCCTGTCTGGCCGCCGAAGTGGGGGTGGATATCATGGTAATCGCCACTGATGTGCCAGGGGTGGCGATCGGCTTCGGGACGCCAGCTGAAAAAATTTTGTCGCATCTCGACATTGCAGAGGGGGAACGGCTACTGGCCAGAGGAGAATTCCCGGCCGGTTCGATGGGGCCAAAAGTTACTGCAGCGCTCCGCTTTATCAGACATGGAGGTAAGCGGGCCGTTATCTGCCACCTGGACGACATTGCCGCTGCCGTTGCCGGTAGGGCAGGCACACAATTTTCAGATAATCTGCCGTAGCAGCCAAAACAGGTCGAGGATGTTCATGAAACGAACAAGAATTATCATAATGGGAGCAGCAGGAAGGGATTTCCACAACTTCAACTGCTGCTTTCGAAATGATCCCACCGTCAGGGTGGTCGCCTTTACCGCCAGCCAGATCCCTTTCATCAGCAAACGGATTTACCCCCCCTCCCTGGCAGGCAAGTTATATCCGCACGGTATTCCGATCAGGCCGGAAGAAGAGCTGCCGGATTTGATCCGCCGCGAAAGGGTCGAACAGGTTATATTTGCCTATAGCGACCTGCCCCATCTCGAACTGATGCATATCGCTTCCAGAATCCTTGCCTGCGGTGCCGATTTCCGCCTGCTCGGCCCTGCTGCGACAATGCTGCAATGCAGGCGGCCGGTGATATCGATCTGCGCGGTCCGAACCGGTTGCGGCAAGAGTCAGGTGACCCGTTATTTTTGCGACATATTAAGGGAAGCTGGACGGCAACCGGTGGTGGTGCGGCATCCGATGCCGTACGGTGATCTTGCACGGCAGAAGGTGGAGCGTTTTGCCGCTGCTGCAGACCTGGACCGTTATGACTGCACCATTGAGGAGCGTGAAGAGTTCGAGCAGCTCCTGGAGCATGGTGCCGTGGTTTATGCCGGAGTAGATTACCATAAGATACTTAGACAGGCCGAGAAGGAAGCAGAGATCATAATCTGGGATGGCGGCAATAACGACTTCCCCTTTTTTCGCCCCGATTTTGAGATTGTCCTGGTCGATCCGCTCCGCCCCGGGCATGAGACCAGCTGGTATCCAGGTGAGATCAACCTGCGCAGGGCAGGTCTGGTGATTATAAACAAGGTGAACGCCGCCAAGGCAGATGACATAGCAGCTGTTGAAAAAGCTGTCCGGATAGCCAATCCTACAACAATGATAATTCATACTGCATCGCTGGTAACCGTAGCAGAGCCGAGCCAGATCGAGGGGAAGCGGGTATTGGTGGTGGAGGACGGGCCTACCGTCACCCATGGTTCAATGTCAAGCGGCGCCGGCCTGGCTGCAGCAATACAGTATAATGCTGCAGCCGTAATAGATCCGCGCCCCTATCTGCATGGCTCACTATTGACTACTTTCCAACGCTATCCCCATATCGGCCCGGTTCTGCCTGCAATGGGTTACAGTCTGGAGCAGGTAAACGACCTGGCACAGACAATCGCGGCGGTACCTTGCGATCTGGTGCTGACCGCCACCCCGATCGACCTGGCGCGGCTGGTTCAGGTGCCACAACCGATAGTCCGGGTCGACTACGGAATCGCCGAACAGTCCGATGCGCCGCTGCGCAGAGAGTTCCTCCGCTTCATCAATAATGCAGCAAAGCCACACCATCGCTGAATTAGGCCAAAATAATTTGTTACCCCTCTTTTTGCCTATAGATATTCAGCTATAATTTCAGCACATCTGATTTTATCTATATATCAATACTCAACTGCATCCCGGGTAAAGGAGTGTTGGCATGGTCAATGGCGACAATAAATCTCTCATGACAGAACTGCAGCGGCGTACTCCGTTCGACCGGATGCGTGTGGAAGAGATGCACTGGCTGATCGAACACCTGGAGCAGAAAGAGTTTGCCAAAGATACTGTCATTATCGGCCCGGGTATGACCAGCTCGGCACTATACTTTATCCATAGCGGCTCGATCAACCTGGAAGCGATGGGGAGCGCCAGCGGCGAACAGAAGGTACTGGCAGAGCTGGTGGAGGGTGAGAGCTTCCCGCTGGAGGCACTGGAGGAGAACCGGCCGGTCTTCTCCACCTTTCGTGCCAAGGTCGATACTGTCTGCTACCAACTCTCCCTGGCCGACTTCGACAGTCTCAAAAAGCAGAGTACTGTTTTCGCCGAGTTCTGCAAATACCGGGCAGCAAGTTTTCTCGAACAGTCGCGACGTGTCTACCGGCTCCACTTTTCCCACCAGAGCGAAGAGCAGCAGCGCCTCAGCTTACCCCTGTCGCTACTGATGCACCCCAAACCGTTGACCGCTTTCCATGGCAACTCTATCCGCAATATAGTAGCTGACATGTATGAACAGGATCTGGATGCCGCAGTGATAATAGATAGCGAAAACAGGCCGCTCGGCATCTTCACCATGCGCGACCTCCTCCGCAAGGTGGTGGTGCCGGGGGGGGATCTGAACGCACCGGTGGAACTTGCCATGACCGTATCTCCTGCCACTCTCCCTATTACCGCCCTTGGCTACCAGGCAGCCATGCTCATGGCCGAAGAGGGGTTTCACCATGTCGTCCTGGAAGATGGCGGCAAACTGGCCGGGATTGTTACCGAGCGGGACCTCTTCAACCTGCAGCGGGTCAGCCTGGCGCAGCTGAATGCCGAGATACGGACTGCTGCAGATCTGGACAGACTGAAACTCTGCTGTCGCGACATCCAGCTCCTGGCCGAGAATATGCTGGTGCAGGGTGTGACCGCCGATCAGATTACCCAGCTCATCTCCTCACTTAATGACCAGGTGATCGGCAGAACCCTCGACATGGAACTGGCCGGCACCGATTTCAGCGGTATCAAGGTCTGCTGGATCGCCCTTGGTAGTGAGGGGCGCTTTGAACAGACATTTGCCACAGACCAGGACAATGCCATCATCTTCGAAGCAGTCAACGGCAATACGGTGGAAGAGGTGCGGCAACGGTTGCTGCCGATAGCGCTGCGAGTCAATCAGGCGCTCGACAAGGTCGGTTTTCCGCTATGTAAAGGGAACATCATGGCGAGCAATCCCGCCTGCTGCTTAAGCTATCAGGAGTGGCAGCAGAAGTTCCGCAACTGGATGGAGGCGCCTACACCAGAGGCGATTCTCAACTCCACCATCTTCTTCGACTTCCGCCATCTTTACGGTGAGCACGAACTTTCCGACCGGCTCCGCCTCTGGCTTGCCGGTGCAGCCAAAGGACAGTCCCGCTTCTTCCATCTGCTGGCGGAAAACGCCCTGCAGAGAACCCCGCCGCTCGGCTTCTTCCGCGACTTCATCGTCGATGATCACAAGGAGTACCCGAATACTATCGACATCAAGCTGAACGGTGTCACCATGTTCGTCGATGCGGCCCGCTGCTATTCCTTGGCCTCTGGTGTAACCCGGAGCAACACCAAACAGCGGCTTATGGTCGCCGGAGACCTGCGCAAATGGCCCCAGAGCGAAGTTAACGGCTGGGCCGAAGCCTTCTCCTTCCTCCAGTCGCTCCGCATCCGGCATCAGTTCGAACTGCAGCGCAACGGCAGCCAGTCCCACAACCGGATCAACCCCTATGAACTGAACAATCTCGACCGGAAGTTTTTTCTCGAAGCACTCCGTCAGGCAGGAAAGCTGCAGAAGCAGCTGAGTGCCGATTTTGCTTTGCGGGGGATGTGAATAGGAAAGGGGAGAACCGATGACGATCTCCCCTCTCATTCCAGCTCTGATTGTAATTATAATGGCTACGCCAGATCGATCCGCTGCACTGCATGGTACGGCACAATTGTCAGTCTGCCGGTACCGGTATCCTTCAAAATCAGCGTATAACCGGCCGGCGAATGGTCCATCTGCAGGATACGGCCTGAGATCGAAATACCTCCGGCCAGATGCAGGGTGACCGGCCGAAGTTCCTCGCTCAATGCCATCAGGTTGAGGCGACCGGCGCCGGTCGCTTCGATACTGAAGGCGACACTCTCCCGGTACAACTCGTTGGTGGTCCGGAGTCTTACCGCCATGATGGTCGCCAGGTTGCGATAAAATCCGGCTGCTATCTCCGGATGTTCCTTCTGCACCTTCTGAAAAGCGACCCGGGTGAGCAGATAGAACTCGCTCGACTCGGTAGTGCGCGCTCCGGCACTGCGACGGGACTGGGGATCGATGAAGCTCATCTCGCCGATGACATCGCCAGGTCCGAACGAAGCAAGGGTCCGGTCGATATCGGCACGGATATTCTTGTAGATATCGACCCGGCCGCTCTGGACGATCCACATCGCTTCCCCGGCATCACCTTCGTGGAACAGGTCCTCGCCACTCACCAGCATCCGCTCCTCGCAGGCACCTATTATCACCTTCACATCATCAGCCGCAAGATTCGCGAAAAGTCGCCATTTGTCCAGATCCATGTTGGCTATCCCCCCTCCGCAGCGCTACTGCGCTGCCTTATCATCACTCCACGGGCCGCGTACGCCGCTCCGTGTCAGCATCAAGCCAAAATCCTTCTTCTGCAACGACCGGTCGTAAGCCTCCTGCGGCTCTACAACCCCCTTCTTGACCAGATCGAAGAGGGCATCATTGAGAGTCTGCATCCCCAAACTGCGGCCGGTCTGCATAATTGACGGGATCTGGAAGGTCTTCCCTTCCCTGATCAGGTTAGAGACGGCAACGTTAACCACCAGTATCTCCAGTGCCGCCACCCGGCCGCCACCCTTCTTCTTCAGCAGGGTCTGGGCCACCACCCCTTTCAGCGACTCCGACAGCATGGTCCTGACCTGCTGCTGCCGGTCCGGCGGGAACTGGTCGATAATCCGGTCGACAGTGGAGACCGCAGTATTGGTATGCAGGGTACCGAACACCAGGTGGCCTGTCTCGGCAGTTTCAATGGCGATCGCCACAGTCTCCAGATCACGCATCTCCCCCACCAGGACGATGTCGGGGTCTTCCCGAAGCGCCGCCCGTAGTGCCTGTTTGAAACCCTTGGTATGGGTACTTATCTCCCGCTGGTTGATATGACACTGTTTGTCCTTATGGACGAATTCGACCGGATCTTCGATGGTGATCAGATGGTCGTCACGGTTGTCATTGATATAGTCGATCATCGCCGCCAGGGTGGTCGATTTGCCGGAGCCGGTCGGACCGGTCACTACTACCAGCCCTTTGTCGAAATCGCAGAAACTGAGCACCACCGGCGGCAGTCCAAGCTGCTCGGCAGTGAGTATCTTGGTGGGAATCTGCCTGAATACTGCGCCGATCCCGGCGATGTCGCGGAAGACGTTGCAGCGCATGCGCGACCGCTCTGCCAGTTCATAGGCAAAGTCGGTGTCGTTGGTCTCCTTGAATTCCACTATGTTCTTTTCCGGCATGATAGCGTGGATCAGCTTGGTGAGCTCTTCACAACTTATCGGACCCCGCTCCGGCAAGAAGGTCATTGAGCCGTCGACCCGCACCATAGGAGCCTTGCCGCTCTTCAGATGGAGGTCGGACGCTTTCATGTCGAGCATATGGTGGAATAGTTCATCCAGGTGGGCCGGCACCGGTCCCCCGGATGGGGTGTGGCCGGTTGCAGGAGCGGTAGCCGCAGTCGCGGCAGGTGTAGCAGAAGAGGCTGCAGCAGGCTGCTCGGATACCGGAGCTGATTTGATGCGGAGCGAATAACCTTCGGCGACTTTGGCAACATTCAGGGTGAAGGTGCCGAATGGTGAAGCGTGAGAGAAACTCCCATCACCAGACTGCAATCGCTCAAGATAGTCCGGGATTATCTCCACCAGCAGACCGTGCAGCTGCTCGGTCACCATCGGCCGGCTCGATACCGGTCGGGACTGACCACCGACCACCATCTCGACAACTGCTCCGGAGGTGAAGATGATCGATTCTGCACGCTGTTTCTGCATCGCTTCAAGGTAACGGTCGATTACGGCCACGGGCAACCTCCATTGAAGAGCGTTCCGGCGGTATTTTACGAGCCAGGGGAGGAACTTGCGTATTGCCAAGGGAGTATATCGGGGAGAGCGGGCGACGTCAAGTTGAAGTTGGCGGAAATTCTTTACAACTAAAATGCAATAGAAGCATCTTCGACACAGACTACCCCCTCCAGGACATCAAGCAGACGGGGGTTGAACGCTCCCTGCATCTCCTGGCGCATTATCAGCAAGGAGATGTTAGGCGGCAGAGCGCGCCGGCCGGAGCGGTCGATAGTGAGGGTGCAGTATACATCGCTAACTGCTCCAACCTGGGCACTGCGGGAGATAGAATCCCCTTTGAGGCCGAGTGGATAACCGGTGCCGTTGTTCCGTTCATGATGGAATCTGACGATAGAGAGCGAGATGTCACTTAAGTGGGTCTTCTCCTTGAGATAGTTATACCCCTCCTCGGGATGGCGCTTGATGATATCCTGCTCACAGGGGGTCAGTTTGCCGGTCTTGTTGAGGATATCCTGGGAGATGAAAATCTTGCCAAGGTCGTGCAGCAGGGTACCGATCCCCACGTCGACCAGTTCGTCGCGAGAGAGTGAATATGCCTCGATATGGAGGAGTATGGAGAGTGCCGTCACCTGCAGGCTATGGACAAAGGTATGATAGTTATGCGACATGACCGTCTCCAGCGAGGAGAGCGCCTCCTTGTCGCTGGAGAGATATAGCAGCAGATTCTCGATAAGACGTTTACTCCGGCCGAAATCACCAACCTTCTCCGGGTTGGTGAAGATGTCGCCGACAAAGTTGATGGAGGTCTGGTAGATGATCTTCCCCTTGGTCCGGCCATCGAAATAGCCATCCTTGAGAAGACGTTCGGCATTGTTCTCCAGATATTCGGTGATGACCTCCATGTCGCCAGGGCTGACAAAGAGGAATTCAACACTGTTGGCTATGAGCCGTTCCGCATCCTGCTTGTTGAAGTTTCGGCCATGACTCTTGTAGAGCACGTAGTTGGAACCGCTCTTTAAAAAGAGCGCGACATCAGGGAAGAGCTCCGGCTCGATACTCTCAACGGCAACAGGTACGTACAACTCACCCATAATCTGCTCCCCGGCATTTCATTCAGTCTGGACTATTTCTAACCCTTGATACAGTTATCATATCGTCCTATTACCTGAATTCTGAAATACCGGCCTGCTACCATCCCTCGCTCCGCTTGAAATAATAGGGTGAAAATACTACTGCATTATCTCTATCTTGCCTATCTTCGGCTGCGGCACCAGCGCCTTGGTCAAGGCGCTGACCCCTTCGCCGACATAGAGGGTAGCGATGAACACCACTGCAGCCAGAATAATGCCGACCGCCAGGTTGCCCTGTTTCAGATGCTCGCCGAGGCGCATCTCCGGGTTTATCTTGCGGGCCATCATGCCGAAAAGCCGGAGTGTCACAGAGACGGTAAAGACAGCAACCGCAAGTGACAGCGTCAGATGCCCAAGGGTCAAGAGCGCCGTCTGCCAAAGCGGCAGGGAGACCTCGGCAGGAGCGGCAAGGGAGAGTCTGAACATCCCGACTGCTGCCCCCAGCCCCTTTTGCAGAATCATTGCGGCTGAGACCATAATCGAGGCGACCAGTGTGCCAACGGCAACGTTCCCCTTCTTGATCTCCTCTTCCATGTCGAAATCGGGGTTAGCCTTGATGAATACCCGATAGATGACATAGATGATCACTCCGGACATCACCACCATCAGGGCGAGTTCGAACAGGCTTACCAGCAGGCGTATCAGGAACATGGCTTCTCCTCTATTATTAATATTGCCCTGACGGGATTTTCGGGTGGGGTCTAGTTAGCTGCTATCGGTTCTATATTCAGACCTTTGCCGCTCCTGAGCAGTTCTGCCGTAGCTGGACCGACCGCCCCGGGTGGAAGCCAGGCCGGACCTGCCGGCTCGATCAGCAGATAGCGCAACCCTTTGTATTCCACGTAGGCATCCCCCTTGGCAGGATTGCGCAACACCCCCATCAGATAGTGGTTAGGAACTCCGACTCCGACCATTTTCACCTTGTCCCAGTTCATCAGGATCGAGCCGAGCAGCGCGGTTTTGGTATCACAATCACCCTTTCCCCTGGCCATGGAATCGAGGGGGGGGTAAATGCCGCCGGTCTGTCGCCCCCCTATCTCTATCGGCACGTTGTCATAAATTATGGCGGTCTGCACCAGGGAGAGTGCGGCGCTGATAATATCATCGGAGTCGTATCCACGTTTGCCGGCCATTTCGTTAAGAGAGAGTGCCACCGGTTTAAGTACTTTCACATTCCGCTTGATGATGGCCGGGATATCGGCACTGAGAATATTCCCCGGCAGCAGGACAAAACCGCGGGAGACCAGCAGATTTTTGAACCTGTTACGATATTCGACCTTGACGGCATCCCCCATCTTGTTCAACTGCTCCTGTTTGTAACGGTTTTTCACCGCAGTCTGGTAAGCATCGTCAAGTGCCTTTTTCTGCCACTGCTTGAGCCCCTCCAATTCTGCTTCGGTATAACCGTAACCTGCCCGGTAGGCAGAGAGTTCTTTGCTGGATATAGCAAAATTGACCTGTAAAGCATCATTGTTGAAATTGACAAAACCATACTCAGTGGAGATTGTGCCGCCTCGCTCCTCTATCCGCTGATAGGTCTGGGCAGTAGGGTTGGCACGAGGGCGTTGCTGCGTTTCACGCCGCTTCGATCCTTTGCTGTCGCTGGAAGTGGCGCCACGCAACAATACCCCTTGCGTAGATATGAGCAGTTTCTCTTCCCAGCAGGAGGTGAAATAGGCCGAAGCCAACAGCGAAAAGAGCGCCACCAACCCCCAGGTTGTAGCAGTAGCTGCACTGTTCATGCAGAGGTGAGGATCAGCCGATCCAATGTAATCTTCTACTGGCGGTAGTCTCTTCATCGGTCAACCTTCGCAACTGGTAAGGCCTGGCAACTTTTACCAGTGTCTGTCATGGTAACGGGAAAGAAGCTGCTTGTCAAACGAGATGGCTGTTCATCAACCAGTCATGGCCAAATATCCACAGTCGGCATGGTCATCTCCTGGCGCTCGATAGCCTTTAGCCAGCAATTCTGATCGCGATGTGCCAACCGTTCACTTCTGTGCCGCTCAATCTTCCGGACAAATACGGCATAGTCACCATTAGTGAAGTGGATCACCCGTCCTTTGTCGCCACCCAGATCGTTTCCGACCAGAGGTATATTCTCATTTGCCAGAAATTCCAGGATAAAGCGGCAGTTGACCTGGCCGACACAATAAAAATTACCTACCTCTTCCGACTGGACAAGGATGGTTGCTCCGCCAAACGCTTTTGCCCGGAGTCTGTTCCGCTGCGCCCCGAGGCGCATCATCTCGTTGACAAGCAGTTCCATGGCATGAACACCGAAACGGCCCGCTTCAGAGATGGCAATCGGCAGATCACGTGAGTAGCGACGGTTCCCGAGAAGAAAGTGGTTCATCCCGACAATCTGCTTGACCGGGTCATAAAGACAAGCGGCAATGCAGGAACCAAGGAGGGTGGAAATGGTAACCGGCTCGTCCGATGCATAATATTCTCCAGGCTCAAGATGCACCCGCTTGAATCTGCCCAAAGTCTCGATTTTCATCAAGCACCTGCTGAAATAATTTTTCTGTCTGAAACGTATTGCCTCAAAGTATATCCCCAGCTGCTTCAGATTCAATCAATCTACCGAGGATACCAATAAAAAAGGGCACCTGAGCAGGTACCCTCAATGGCTGGAGATATCTCCTGTCATGAATCAACCGGATTGCCGTGGGTTTCCACGTCAAAAATAGTCATGAGTGTCTCTGCAGTGTATGGGCAGACATCCCGATGTACCCCTGATTTACCTTTATGGAGCCACTCTACGGTTTCACCGGTATCGCTGTGAACCAGTTTCACCCGCTCACCACCGACCCGTTTCAATTCTCCCCACATCTCTTCCATGGTGAGCAGCTCCAGCCCGCCTATCTCTTCACTATCAGAATGGTTTACCACAAAGCGGTCGATCAGATCATAATCGAGAAAATCCTCCTCGTTTCGCCACCAGCGGACAAAGCGATGCTCTCTTCCGACCCGCTCATTGATCGTTTTAACCACATCTCTGCCACGCATAACCCGTCTCCTTCCCGGACACCTTCGCCATAATGTCAGGCAGATGATGTCCTGTTGTTGCAAATACAATTTAATTACTTATTCTTCTAGATATATTATAACTTCTTTTTACAGATATTGATATTTGTTTTCAATATTCCATCTGGTGAAATAAAACCCCGACCAGGCCGGGGTTTTATTTTCATCAGCTATGCCATAAATGTGCTAGGTCTTGCTGACGTTGGCGGCCTGCAGACCTTTGGGACCCTTGACAATATCAAAGGTCACGGTGTCCCCTTCGACAAGGGACTTGAACCCGTTCCCCGTTATGGCAGAAAAATGGACAAAGACATCCTCGCCATTCTCCTGCTCTAGAAATCCGAACCCCTTGCTGTCATTGAACCATTTAACCTTACCTGTAGTCATCTCTTCCTTCTCCTTCTGCTGCTCAATGTAATGCACCCGCTTGACGGCGGATGGCTCGAAGCCAGTAGCTGAATCAATCGACCCGTAACAAAAAACCCCTGAGACTTTCAAAGCCCCAAGGGTGTCACTTCAAAAGATGTTAAAAGATTATCATATCTCCAGCTTGACGCAAATTATTTTTCTCCATAGCTGCCTCCGCTGTCAAGCTCACGGTTACCCCCTTGACCTTCCTTGATGAAAAAGCTAATCTCCCTCTGAAAAAATTTGAAAGGAGCATACCATCTGGGAGCAACTGCAAAATAAAGTTCGTGCGGCATATACCCGCTTTGATGCCGAAGCTTTGGCTGTAAAGGCTGCTTATCTGCAGGGGGACAGAGTTATCTATTGCGCCAGAGGCTGTCAGAACTGCTGTACCCTGTTCGTGCAGTCGACATTTACAGAAGCGCTCTGCGTCAGAGCTCTAGTGACTGCACCGCAGGAGATAAAACTTATCGAGCAGATGACCCGGTTGCAACTATTGAGCAGCAGCGAACCTGACTTCAAGTCATTCCTGCAGAGCCACCGCAAGGCAATCGGCCCCTGCCCGTTCCTCGATACTTCTGGAGCTTGCAGTGTCTACCAGGTTCGACCATTCTCCTGTCGCGCCCTGCTATCGACCATGGAAAGCTGCTGGTGCGGGACTGATTTCAGCTCCCTCTGCGCTGCGGAAAAAGAGCGTTATCTGGCCAGCATCGATCGAAGCGTGGTAGCATTCCCAGTCCATTATCTGGCTGCAACACTGGATTTGGGGAGGGGTTACGAGTCTGAAGCAGCTACCAGGATGAGTGCGCAATACGGATTTTCCATCTGCGGTAATCTCCCCTACCTGGTCTATCTCGAACAGGCACATTCTCTGAG
Organism: uncultured Geobacteraceae bacterium; assembly: GCA_964649725.1. Taxonomy (GTDB): domain Bacteria; phylum Desulfobacterota; class Desulfuromonadia; order Geobacterales; family Geobacteraceae; genus CAZYTM01. Next base: position 53,346 of record CAZYTM010000008.1, read on the forward strand.
CGTCATTATCAGGCAAGGCTACCAGATAACCTTAAGCTTCCTTGAGCAGTCTGGCCTGTTGCACCCTTTTCTGCTCAAACTCGACCGCCACCCTTGACCATGCTATTATATTCGCGTATGACTGAAAAAGATCCCTGCATAGTTCCGGTAAACTAATTACAAAATCATATTGAGCGCTGAAAATGGCAAAATCTCTCGACCAGTCTACATCTAACGAATCCAAACAGATCTGTAGCAGTTGCGGTGGCGACTGCTGCCGGACCAAGCCCGGCATCGAGGCGCCGGAACGGTTTCAGGCCGGAGAGGAACTGGCAGAATCTCTTGCTGAACATCTGGCCAGCGGTTACTGGGTGCTCGATCACCATTACGGACTACCTCCGACTCAAGACAGTCCTGGCATTCCAGCAGCTGATCTGGAACTGTTCTATCCCCGTCCGGCAAACCGTGGTGAATTACATATGGAGAGTAATCTCCCGGCAGAGAAAGCTATGGAATGTGTTTTTCTCGATCATTCAGGTTGCCGGCTCCCCTTTGCCGAGCGGCCACTTATGTGTCGAGCCCTGAAACCAGCGGCAGATTTCAACTGCAGCTCAGACTGGACCAGACGCGAAGCAGCATTGTCCTGGTATCCCTGGCAGCAGGAAGTTGCCAGAGCCAGACGGCTGGCAGCTCTTCTAGGCAACAGATAACCCTGTACAATATCGCCAAACTCCTTTCCAGCCTTGCTCGACACTTATTGTTGCACCCAGCCAATTAAACAGAAATAATTCCAGCCGGACTTGTAATCATTATACCCCGAGCGATATAATTCTAATGAAAGAACAGACTAAGGAGAGCACTATGCGAATCAAGGTGATTTCCAACTACGATTACGTGAAGAGTGTCAATGCGGTTGATCTGCGGAGACTCATCGCCGAGAACAGGATTCTTGCCTTCCGGCGCTCAGATGGGTGGGTTAAAATCGGCGCCGATCCTGTCAGGGGTGAAGGTGGTGACTATTTTGGCCCGGAACGACGCAATATAAGGCAGAAATCTATCCCTGAGCCGCAGCAGGGGGTGCACTTCTGCCTGCTGCCAAACAAAACAAGCGATAATAGTGCATGACAAGCTTTGCCTGCTGGCAGATATATTCAGGATTTTGCCGCCAGTGCACCACAGAGTTCCTTGAATGCTGCTGCATTTACCTTCAGCTCAACCGGCCGGCCATTCTCCTGAAAACCTATCGTCACCAATCCACCCACCAGTTCATGCTCCATCTCTGCAAATAGTACTGCTGTCGGGTTGATCAGCAGATTACCCGACGGGATAAACCCGCGCGCCTGAAGCTCTGCGGCAAAGGACTCCTGCTCATCCTTGCTCACCTTTTTGAAGAGCTGCTTGTGTACTGCTGCTCCGGCAAACCAGACATCCATCAGACGACTGGCATCGGTCACCAGCGGGTTCTCGGCCGGAGTGGTCATCTGCGCAGCTACAACCAGACCAGCATTGATATAACGTAACATATCGCCTCCCAACAATTATTCTGCACTATTCTGTCGAAAAAGCCCCCCGACAAAGCCGGGGGGCATGTTATTCAACTATCGCAAAGAGCTTTTCTGCTTATTTCTTCTTCTGTTCTACCGGTGGGTCATGGGGATCCATATGGCAGCTTAAGCAGTTAGGATAACGGACCAGGAACCCTTTCGGATGTGGCGATGCGTGGCAGTCGGTACATTTTGGCACAAATTTGTGCTTCTTCTGGTGGCACTCCACGCACGCCACCTTGGCATGTTTGCTCGGAGATTTCTGCCACTTGGCATAAACCTTGGTGTGACAAGCACCGCAGGTGGTAGAAGGGGTCTTGGTATCATAAGTCACCAGCTTTGGCTGGTGGACCGGATGACAAGCCTTGCAGGTCGCCAACTCCTGTTTCGGCACATGCGGCTTGTGACAGGCAAAACAGGACGGGATGCTGCCGTGTGCGGTATGACACTTCTGACATGCCACTTTGGTATGCTTGCTCGGGAATTTGGCCAACTGATCACGTGGTCCGGTATGGCATTCGGCACAGGAATTGTTCAGCCGGGCCGACATTGCCACCTTTTTCGGCGTATGCGGATTGGCATGACAGGTGGCGCAGTCAACCAGGTTTTTACCATGGGGTGCATTATGGCAGGCGGAACATTTTGGCATCAATTCGTCCCAGCCACCTTTTTTCGGGTTGTAAGAATGGAAGGTCCTGTGGCATTTTTGACAATCGAAGCGATGCTTCTGCCCATCACTCTTCATACTGCCAAAGACTCCGGGATGGCACTGGCCACATTGGGCAACTGTCAATGGCTGGGGCTCAGTTGCAAAGATTTCGGCTGCCACCGGGATGTTCACAGTCGCAATCTTCCCCCCCTGGGCGGCAAAAACGGTAGTTGCCATCAGCAGCAGGGCAATCTGTAACATAATTACCGCCATACTCTTTTTCAATACCTGTCCTCCGTACACGTTCGTTCCCTCCATTTTCATGTCATTTTCTTGGACCGTTTGGCAGAGCCACTCCCCTGCCATGGTGGCCACAAATTAAATAGGCTGAAATACCAAACCAGGTAACTCGTTGCAATTATTCAATTCAGAATGCTAAACCAGCAGACCCGGCTTCGGTATGGGATAGTGCCGCGACGCTCCAATAGGATTGCTTGCTCCCGACTATCGACTTTGTATACTGTATACAATGTATCACTCAGCTTTATAGCAATTAGCGCATTTTTGCAAGCAATAATTTGTTAATTCTCATTTACAAACTATAGACCTCTAACTGCAACAGAGAAGAGCCAGGGCACTCTGCGCAAAAGCAGTTCCGATTTTCTGGCAAAGTGGTGTTATTCAGAAGTCGGCATGGCGAGGTGTGCGGGGAAACGGTATGACATCACGGATATTTTCCATCCCGCTCAGATACATGATCAGCCTTTCGAAGCCGAGGCCGAAACCTGCATGGGGGCATGAACCCCAGCGGCGCGAATCGAGATACCACCAGAGCCCGGACGGGTCTATACCGGCGGTTCTCATCCGTTCTTCCAGCAGATCAAGCCGCTCCTCCCGCTGGCTGCCGCCGATGATCTCTCCGACTTTCGGTACCAGCAGGTCCATCGCTGCAACGGTTCGGCCATCATCGTTCTGCCTCATGTAGAACGCCTTGATATCCTTCGGATAGTTGACCACAAAGACCGGCCCCCCTACTACCTGTTCGGTCAGGTAGCGCTCATGCTCGGTCTGCAGGTCGACCCCCCAGGAGACCGGGAACTCGAAGGAGAGAGAAGCCTTTTGCAGATGGCCGATCGCCTCACCATAATCCATCATAGCAAATGAGTTGCTGGCTACCTTTTCGATGCGGGCGATAAGCCCCTTGTCGATCTGCTCGTTGAAAAAGGTCATATCCTCCTGACAATGCTCAAGTACATGCCGGCAGAGGTGGCGGAAGAACTCCTCGGCCAGGGCGGCATCGGCCAGCAGATCGGCAAAAGCCATCTCCGGCTCGATCATCCAGAATTCAGCGGCATGGCGGGGGGTGTTGGAATTCTCGGCGCGAAACGTCGGGCCAAAGGTATAGATATCAGCAAAAGCCATGGCGAACAGCTCCCCCTCCAGTTGGCCGCTCACTGTGAGACCGGTTGATTGGCCGAAGAAGTCATCGCCATAATCGACCTCACCATTGACTATGGGTGGTCTAGCCATATCCAGGGTGGTGACCCGGAAGAGCTCCCCTGCCCCTTCACAGTCATTGGCTGTGATAATAGGTGTCTGCACATAGAGAAAGCCCCGCTTGGCAAAAAACGAGTGCACCGCCTGGGCCAGCGAGGAGCGGAGGCGAAATACCGCGCCAAAGGTGTTGGTGCGGGGACGAAGGTGGGCAATGGTACGAAGGAATTCGAAACTGTGCCGCTTCTTCTGCAAAGGGAAACTCTCATCAGCCAGACCGATTATAGTGACCTGTTGCGCCTGCAGTTCGAAACGTTGGCCGCTGGCCGGCGACTCGGTCAGCACCCCCTGCACAGCCACCGCGCTGCCGGTACCGAGACGACTCACTTCGACGAAGTTTGCCAGCAAAGGTGTTACAACCACCTGCAGGCTGGCCATGCAGGAACCGTCATTAATCGCCAGGAAGGTGACCTCCTTGCCGCTCCGTACCGTCCTGAGCCACCCTTTCACCTCGATTGCGGCTCCTGCCTCGTTTGCCGCCAGTGCCGTACTGACCCTTGTCCGTATTGTCATTACCTACCTCCGCTGCAAGTATGCCAGATATTTTACCATACTCGACCGGAATCGTAATGGGGAAACTTGTAATTCATTAATCACGATGTAGCAATGCTAAAGAGCGGCGGATAAAGAAAAGAGCAGTGCGGGCATGATATTTTTCCGGAGGTGATATGGTTTTTTCTATTTTGCTTTGACCTCTACGGTGGCTTTCGCTATAGTTTTTTTATGGGACGCACAATCTTACTTATTCTGATGCTGCTAATATCCTCGTTGCAGCTGGCCAATGCCCGGGGGAACAGTGATCGCAACTTCGGCGGTGTCGGTATCGACGGTATACCGCTGGCCAATGGCGAGATCGAGGTCCGCCAGCTGGTCACCGGTGCCCCGGCGCATCGCGCCGGGATCCGGATAGGTGATATCATCACCAATATCGACAGCAAACCGACCCTTGGCAGCGATTTCCGCGACATGATCGACCATCGGCTGCGTGGCAGAGCCGGCAGCAAGGTACTGTTAAAGATCCGCCGCCCTGGCCATGACAAGGAACTCCGCTTCAACCTGACCCGCAAGCAGCTGGTCATACCTCGCGAACGTCCGACCAAAGCGGCAAACAAGCCGTAATCGGTAAGGAGAGAACCCATGAGACTACTGTCGACCCTCTTCATCATCTTTGCACTTTCCTTCACCGGCGCACTTCAGGCAGCAGTCGAGCCAGGGCAGAGCCAGATCAATCCAAAGTCGAAGATTGTTATCAGCTATCCGCTGATAGTCCTCTACTCAGTCTCATGGTGCCCCCACTGCAGAGCAGCCAAGGAGTATCTGACCCATAACAACATCCCCTTCATAAATCGCGATGTTGAACTTGATAAAGAAGCCATGGAACTTTTAACGAACAAATACCAGAGTAAGGGTGTGCCGGTAATAGTAATAGGTAATGATGAAAAGGTACTGAAGGGGTTCAATGAGGAGAATTTTGTCAAGGCGCTGCAGGAGGTGCAGCAGAAAAAGAGATGAAGCCGAATACCATCTGTAACAAAATGGGGCCGTTCGGCCCCTGTTTTATTTGAGTTACCCCGTTATGCTCCGCTGCTCTTGGTGATCATCATCACCCCTATGCAGACCAGGACAGTCCCGGCCCAGCGAAGCGGAGTAACCACTTCGCCGAGAAAGAACTGGGCCAGGATGGCGACCAGCACATAATTCAGGGCCTGCATCGGCAGCGCTACGGTCAGGTCTTCCCAGGAGAGGACAGCCAGCCAGAGAAAGAAGAAGATCGCCAGCATCGCCGTACCGATGATCAACTTTGGCGTGGTAAGAGCCTGATATGCTGCATTGAGGATACCGCGCAGGTTCATGGCCGAGAGATCTCCCATCTCCTTCATCCCTTTGGCCAACAGCAGGTCGCCGATGGTGCCGGCAGTGACCGCCAGCAACATCATTACGAGCGTCTTAAGCATACGCCTTCTCCTCTCCCCGATAGTTGCGCAGTTTTATCCCGCGCGCCCGCAGATTTTCGATCACCCGCGGACTGGTAAGCGCAGCCAACTCATCTTCGTGCCGGTAGTCAGGCATCCATTTACGCAATTCTGCATCTGGCAGACACCCTGGATGAAAGTAGATTTCCGTCACCCCATCCTGCAGATGCTCCAACGCCTTGAGCAGGTAGTCTTCTGTCATCTTGCCTGAGTTGAGCAGCCCCTTTACCTCGCCGGTATAACCAATGCCGAGGCGGTCGAGGTGAGGCTGGCAACGCTGTGCCAATTTTGCAAAGATAAAGGCATCAGCGGCTTTCCCCAGAAGTCGACTGGGAGAGATCTTCAGGTCAACACCGAGCCGTTCGCGGGAGAGGCGGAAACTTTTGATCCCGTATCGGGGCATAAGCTCACAGAGGATGGCAAATATAGTCGGATGCATATGGATGTTCAAGTGGCCGTCGATGTGTGACAACGCCAGGCCGGTGGTCTGAAAAGCATCCAGCTGTGCCTTTATCTCCTGCTGCAGCTGACTGCGTAGCGATTTGATGAAGAAATAACGCATCCCGCCATGGACCGGATCGTTGGTGAAGTCACGCTGCCGGTCCACGATAGAGGGGAACTTCTCGTAGGGGAGCACCCCTTTCCCTTGAACCAGGGTAAGGTGGAGTCCGACCTGCAGACCGGGATTGGCCTTGGCCAACTCTACCGCTTCTGCTGCAGCACTACCGGTCACCATCAGCGAGGTGCTGGTGAGTATCCCATCTTGCCATGCCTTGATGACAGCCTGGTTGGAGCCGCTGGAGAGACCGAAATCATCGGCGTTGACGATTAGTTCTTTCATTTGCACTGCTGCGCTGTTTTCCGTTTGCGCATATAGTCGAGATACTGCTTCCCTTCTTTGAGAAGCTTCTTCCGCTCCGCACCGTCGGTCAGCATCTTCAGCACGCTCCGGGCGATATATTTCGGCCTGAAGTAGAACTTGTCATAGAAGAGTTCCACCGCATCGAAGATCTCCCTGTTGGAGAGGTGCGGGTAGTTGACGATACACATCTGGTGACCGGTGTTGTCGATATAGCTCTCAGAGGCGATCCACCCCTCCTCCTTGCACTGCTGGTAGAATTCGGTCCCTGGATAGGGGGAGGCAAGCGAGACCTGGATCGAGTTGAGGTCGAGCATCTTGGCATATTCAATGGTCGCGCTGATCGTCTCCCGGCTCTCGCCCGGCAGACCCATGATGAAGGCCCCATGAATCGAGATGCCGAGTTTCTGGCAATCCCGGGTAAACTGGATCGCCTGCTCCCTGGTGACCCCTTTCTTGACGTTTTTCAGGATCTGCGCATCGCCCGATTCGTAGCCGACCACCACATGGCGCAGACCGGCATCGCGCATGATCTTCAGCGTATCGAAATCACAGTTGGCCCTGGCATTAATAGTCCAGGAGAGATGCAGCGGTTTGAGCAGTTCGGCAATGGCGCGGGCATGCTTACGGTCGGCGCTGAAGGTGTCGTCATCAAAGGAGAGCTCTTTAATTTCCGGGATGTTCTCCTTGATCCAGACCACCTCTTCCAGAACATTTTCCGGGCTCCTGGTTCGCATCCGCTGACCGGAATAGGTCTGCGGCCAGAGGCAGAAGGTACACTTGGAGGGGCAGCCGCGACTGGAATAGATGGATACATAGGGGTGGAGAAAGTGCGGTATGATGTACTCGCCGATCGGCAAGTCACGCTTGTATACCGGTGCGACAAAGGGGAGCGCATCGAGATCGGTGAGGATCGGCCGCTCCTGGCCATGGACTATCTTACCCTCACGGATGAAACTGATCCCCTCCACCTTCGCCCATTCCCGCCCTTCACAGAGCTCCTTTATGGCGTAATCGAACTCGCCGCGGCAGACTATATCCACTGCCCCGTCGGCAAACCTGAGACTCTCCTCCGGGAGGATGGTCACATGGGGACCGGTCAGGACCGTTACGGTCGAAGGCTTCTGCTCCTTTATGGCACGGGCGGTAGCGACATCTATTGCCAGGGTCGGTGTCGAGGTATACATCACCACCAGGTCGTAATCCCTGGCTATGGCGAGACAGGCAGCCAGGTCGAGACGCTGCACCGGCGCATCCACCACTCTTGACCCATCGATCATGCCGGCCGGGAAACAGAGCCAGGTCGGGTACCAGAACGAGGTCACCTCGCGGGATGCCTGATAACGAGCACCAGCCCCCCCGTCAAAGTCCTCGAAAGTGGGTGGATTGAGAAATAACGGCTTCATCAGATACTCCTGTAACTGCTTGTCGTTGCTGCTGAAATAAACATGTAGAATAGTCGCTGCGGCTAGATTTGTCAAGGTTAAAGACCATGCATCACTCCTTACCAGGATTGACTGAATTGCATCTGATGTTGCATCAGCGCTCCACCTTTGATAGAGTCGATGTGAGTCAGGCGAAAGGATATTCTTGAATGCAACAGCAACCGATCGGCCTCATCGCTGCCATGCCGGAAGAGCTCACCCCCCTGCTGCATCAACTCAGTCCGGCAAAGAGGGAAAAGCTGGGGATATTCCCTCTCTATCGAACCAGATGCGCTGGTCGTGACATATTCCTCATCCAGTCGGGGATTGGTGCAGAGAACGCCGCCAATGCCACTGCAGCACTTATCAATCTGGCCAGCCCAGAGTTCATCATCAACTTTGGCTTTGCCGGCGGGATAGAACCTGGGTTGAAGCCAGGGGACCTGGTCATGGCCGAAAGGGTGATGCTGCAACGCGAGCGGCTCTTTTCCGAACAGCCCGGTCTGGACAAACCGCTTCAGCAGAGGGTCACTGCTCTGCTCGGAAGGGAATCAGTTAAAGGAGCCACCTTTATCACCACCAAGGGGGTAAAGAACAAGCAGGAACTGGCCAGGCTTATGCCTAAAGGGACTTACTTGCCGGTGGTGGAGATGGAGACAGCCGCAGTACTGAAGGTTGCGGCCCGTGACGGAGTGCCGCTGCTCGCCCTGCGAAGTATAAGCGATACTGCTGAAGAGGAACTAGGTTTTTCAATCGAAGAATTTACCGATAAAAACATGCTCTCCATCAAACCGGCCAAGGTTATCTGGGCCATCAGTCGCAAGCCTTGGCTGATTCCGCAACTGCTCCGGCTGGGAAGCAATTCGAAGCTGGCCGGCGCAGCACTGGCCAATGCCGTCCAGCGGATCATCACCGACCTGGCTGCCGCCCAGTAGGGGCAAAAAGCAGGCTGCGCCCCCTCAAGCCAGATGATGCGGAAGTCCGCGCAGTTCAATAGAGCAGATATTTTACCCGCTGCTGACGAAACCTTTCAACATCTTCATGCCAGAGGGAGATCAATTCGCTGCCACTCTTCCCCTGGCGCAAAGCAATTATAATCCTGTTGCTGCCAGCAAGATAATTGAACCCCTGCTCCTTGGCAAACTCCCTCTTCCCCTTCTTGTCCAGCAGGCGGTAGACCTCGACCAGCAGGTGCATCCCTACCTCCAGAGGCTGGTAGGCAGCCGCATCGGTGATACTGATTCGCACCCCGCTGATCAACCTGTCACGATATTTTGGCCGGCTCGCCATCCCGGGAATGCTGCGCGGCTGGTAATTTATCTTGTCGAATCTGACCCCCGGGAGTTCTTTGCTGTTCATATTTTTTGCTACTCTATCACCATCCAGACGCGGGGCACCGACCAGTTGGAACGGCGTAAGGGTGCCACGCCCCTCGTTGATACTGGTAGCCTCGAAGAAGCATATCCCGGGATAGAGTAAGGCGGTTATAAAATCCGGGATATTCGGACTGGTCTTATACCAGGGGAGGCCGGTGGCCGGCCAGCGCATCCCCCGCTGCCAGCTCTCCATCTTTACCACATGCAGTTCAAGCCCTTCCAGACCGCTGAGGAATCGCTCCCCCTTTATCATCATTGCCAGTTCACCGACGGTCAATCCATGGGCAACCGGTATCGGGTAGAGACCGACAAAGGATTTGTATTCAGCTTCCACCAGCGGACCCGCCAGGTAGTCCCCCCCGAGTGGATTGGGACGGTCGAGCACCATGAATGGGATTCCTGCCTTGGCAGCCGCCTGCATCGCCAGCCCGAGGGTCGAGATATAGGTATAGAAGCGACTGCCGATATCCTGGATATCGAAGAGCAGCAGCTCTACTCCTTGCAGCATCTCCGGAGTCGGTTGTTTCACTTCGCCATAGAGGCTGTAAACCGTTACCCCGCCGGGCCCGTCACTCTTGTTTGCCAGTTTCACCCCATCTTCAGCCAGACCTTGCAGACCATGCTCCGGCCCGAACAGCGCTACCAGCTTGACCTCTTTGGCACGATAGAGGAGGTCAGCCAGATGTTCGCCATTCACCATGGCGGTCTGGTTGGCAATAAGACCGACCCGCTTGCCGCGAATGGTGGCGAACCCATCCTCGAGCAGCACCTGGGCACCCGGTTTGACCGGCGCCGCCGTTGCCGGAATGGTACTGAACAGAACTAATGGCAGCATTGCAAACAGGAGATAGCGACGAACCGACTGCTCAGCCACGACCACTGGCCGCCCCGGACCAGGGGTAGTCACGAAGATGTTCAGCCAGTTCATCTTTACTGTAGCGATTGGCACGCCGCACCAGCAGGACTATGACGATAACGGTGGGGAGGGTGTAGATGAAGAGTCCGGTGAGGAAATGGAGTCTGGCATCGATAAGCCAGGCCATGGCCAGGTTGAAGACCAGTACCGACAGGTAGAGTATCGGCCCGAGCAGCGCTTTTAAAGGGAAATTGCGGATGCCGGCCGGCGGCTCATCGCTCTGCCGGCGTTTCTGGTTGTAAGAATCGAGCCGTTGCAGGACAAAGATCATCACCCCGCTAACCAGCAGCCAGCCGCCGTAGTTGGCCAGTGGCACGCCGAAGTGGAGCCCGGGCTGCTGATAGCCGTAAATCTGGCCGAGGAACCATTTCGACCCCTGTAGCGAGACCGGATCGATGATGATGTCGAGAAAGGTCTGCAAAAACGCGCCGAGCAGCAGGGCGGCAAAGGATCGACGGATGGCACGGGTCTCCAGCGGCACCATATCGCCTCGGCCGACCTTCAGCGGAGCCAGGATCCAGAGGGCGGTGGCGTAGCTGCAGTAACAGAGGAATACGTAGGAGAGTGAATCGAAGAACGGCACCCCGGCGATCCAGAGTTCCCTGGTTTTAGTGATATCGATATAGTAGTACCAGCCATAGGGGAAGCCGGTGTTGATTGAGGAGAACTCCGAGGCAAAGGCTACCAGATAGCCGCAGACCAGGAACTGCAAGGTGGTCCGCCAGCCCAGATGGAGCACCGAAGCGACCAGATATACCGCCAGGAAGGCGAATACGTAGGGGCGCATGGTGATTGTGCCGACGGCTATCGTGAGTGCCTGATCCACCTGTTCCTCCAATCAAAAAACGGCGCATGAACGCGCCGTTAGATTTATAATTAATCCGAGCGGAGCGTGGATTTTGTGTCCTGGCAAGGCTGTCGAGGGTTTGCGCGGAGACGTAGCAGGGCTACGTTGCACAAGCAAACCAGAAGACTTACGCAGCCAGGGCGCAAAAGCCGCGCTCCTCAGAATAAGGTGCCGATGATGCTCCCCAGCACCGATATCGGCCCGGTATCGGCAAAGCCGTCCATCGCCTTTTCGGTCTTCTTCAGAGTCGCCGTGGCATCGCGATAGAGCTTGTCCTCGTTGACCAGCTTGCCGAGGGTCCCTTCGCCGCTGTTGATCTTGCGGGTGATCTCCTTGATATTGGTGGAGGCATCCCGCAGTTCGGTATACAGCTTCTCGTCATTTACCAGCTTGCCCAAGCTCCCTTCACCCTTGTTGATCTTTGCAGCGATCTCCTTGACATCCTTCATCCCATCCTTGATGTCTGTCATGGCAACCTTGGCATCGTTATAAAAAGCATCGTCATTGACCAGTTTGCCGAGACTCCCCTCGCCGCGGCTGATCTTGCCGGTTACATCCTTCAGGTAGGCGACCGTTTCGTTGGTATTATTATAGAGCGCCTTGTCGTTCAGCAGCAATGCCAGCGAGCCGTCACCCCGGTCGAATTTTTCCGTGATGTTGTTCAGATTGCTGATGGTATTACGCAAATTTACGCGGTTGTCGCTCAGTATGGCAGATATTTTATGCATCACTTCGTTCTGGTTCTTGTTCAGTTCATTGATCAACACCTTGGCATCCTTGGTCAGATCGCTGACATTGTCGACGATGATGTCGATATTGGCAACATCCTTCCCTTTGACCGTCTCTCCTGCCTGCAACAGAGCTGCCGTAGGAGAGCCGAAGGTGAGGCCGAGAAACTGCCCCCCCAGCAGGTTGGTCAGGCGCAGCATGGCAACTGTATCAGTTCTGATCTGGGTCCCCTCCTTGACCGTAAAATCGACCTGCACCTTGTCGCTCAGGACATTGATCGACGTGATCCGCCCTACGTCGACGCCGGCCAGACGGACCGGGTCCCCCATCTTCAGCCCGGTGACACTGGAGAGATAGGTCTTGTAGGGGACGTCACGCTTGAAGGGATTCCACTTTTCGCCGATCTCCAGCATGATGCCGAGCACAACCATGCCGCAGACGAAAAAAATGCCGACCTTCTTTTCAACGGAAATCGCCATGTAGTACTGCCTCCTCTATTGCAGAACGGCTGTTCTGCTCTCCTATTATACCAAAAAACGCCGTCTTGCAACGGTTATCATCCATCGTCACATGAGAATCCGCGTCAAAAAGTAATCGGCAACCAGGATCATCATGAAAGAAAAAACCACTGAACGGGTCGTCGACTGGCCGATCCCGCGCGCCCCGCCAGAGGTATTGAAACCGACGTAACAACAGATGAGCGCAATAATCCCGCCGAACACGAACGCCTTGATCAGACCGTTGCCGACCTCTTTCAGTTTAAGTGCCGCAGTCATACTGTCATAGTAGGTGGCATAGGAGACAAAGATTTTCGGGTGCAGGTTACTGATGATCGCGCCGCCGATAATGCCGATGCAATCTGCATAGACAACCAGCGCCGGCACACAGATGAGACAGGCGATCATGCGCGGCATGGCCAGATAGCGGACCGGGTTGATATCGAGGGTCTTCAGGGCATCGATCTCCTCGTACACCTTCATAACACCGAGTTCTGCAGCCATGGCCGAACCGGCCCTGCCGGCGACGAGGAAACTGGTCATGACCGGCCCGAGTTCCCGCACCATTGAGTGACCTACTATGGCGCCGATTATGTTCTGGCCGCCATACTTCTGCAGTTCGACCCCGGTCTGCAGTGCCAGCACCATGCCGACGAAAAAGGCCATAACACCCGCCACCGGCAGGGTTTCGTAGCCGATGATCGCCATCTGGGTAAAGATGCTGGACATATTGCGCGGCGCCTCGCGGAAAAAGTATAATGTCTGGCCGAGCAGGATCATCATGTCCCCGACTATCTCGACAAAACGTATGATCTTTTTCCCGATCCTCTCAAAGAAAGCCATTATTTGTTACTCCCTGCCGGCAGGCCGGTGCTGGCCACATCTGCCTCACCCCAGCCAATTCCGAACGGCAGCCAGAAGAGCGCCAGTCTTTTGCTCCCGCCCCTGTTACGGTAGTTGATCAGCCCCTTCATCAGACTCAATTCGGTCACCTTCTGTTCAGTCCGGTAAAAGATGAGCGGAAATAGTTCATAGGCAAGTTCTTCCCCACGCGTCTGATGCCAGTAGAGATTCCAGAACAGCGACAATGCCGAGTTCCCCTTGTCGTCCCACTTATGGTTATATAGCCGCCAGAATGGTGCCCAGCTCCTTTCGATCCCCTCCTTGTCAAGAATCGGCTCGATCGGTGCAGGTATACCGAGGGTCTTCACTCCGGTTGTCTCCTGGCGATAGATAAAGAGCGGCCAGAGGGCCGTCTTGCGCCGCACAGAGCCATCATTTGGCCATATCTCCCGGTTGTCGGTGAAGAAAAAATAGAGCAGCCGGTCCCGCTCCTGGCGAAAGGTATCGGAACTTATCTCGTCATAGTGGTAAAGCGGCCAGAGTATCCAGCGCTGCATACTCTGCCTGCTGCGGTCTACCGAATAGAAGGGGAGCAGACTGGTAGCATTGCGTTTTTCCCCTCTCACCGTCCACCAGAACGGCCAGAAATAGTCACGTACCTCTTCATTCCTCTCACTGTCAGAAGCGTAGCCAAAGAATGGCCAGAGGTAATAGCGGGAGCGTTTGGTCGGAGTATCTGTGGCCGCATAAAAGGGGAAAAGATAGAGGCTCGAGCTCGGCTTGTCAGTATCGAGACCTTTCTCCTCGCTGGAATAGATCGGCCAGAGGACAAAACGCCGCTGGTAGACCCCCTTCTTGGCCGCCTCTCCATATAGAGGCCAGAGACTGAAACCAGATTCATTCTCGCCGGAAGTAAAGTTGAAAATCGGATAGAGCAGGTTGGTCGAAGTGGTACCCCTGTTCACTGTCCTGCCGTATATCGGGAAGAGTACAAAGTGGTACTCATCACGCCAGAACCGTTCATAGATATCACCGTAGAGCGGGAATATCGATCTATAGGGACCATATTTCTTCGACTCACCTCTTATGTAGAAGGGGAAGAGCATGCTGCTCTCTTCGCGCTCTTCTGACTCATTCTTCCTGAAGGTCTTGCTCTGGAACAGTTTGAGAAACTGGAAGCTCTCTGTCTCTGGCGCTCGTTCGGAGGCTGCCAAAGGGTAGAGATAATCTCTCGCCAGTGTGTCGTTCTTTTCGTTGGCAGTCTGGTAGAAGAGCGGCCGGACCGCCAGGTCAACGTCATCACCTTTGTGCTGTATCTTGATCAGTGGCCCGAGAATGCCAAGATTGCTGTACCCCTCCTTCGGACTCTGCCGGTAATCGACCAGTGGCCAGAAGGTAAAGATAGTCCCTTCAGTCCCGTCATCTGCTGCAGCAGCGGCACTCTGCGTAAGAGAACAGAAGAGCAGGAGAAGCCCTATGCATAGATGATGCGTACCTATATGCCCCTCCTGACACGGAATCTGACTGACATTAAACGTAGATATTATCCTCACGTTTCTTTCCGAGTCAACAAAAAACGTTTATTTTCCCAGCTTTATAAAAAATAAGGCCCGTCTTTAGCAGACGGGCCTGTCAACAATCCTTGCTGGTGTCTGTTCAGTATTTCTGATCCGCATAATCGACCCAGCCACCAGCCAGCACCAGTGCCTTGTCGAAGGGGGAAATCTCAAAGGGGAAGGTCTCGCTCTTGCCTCCACCTGTTATGGTCACTCTCTGGCCTGCCACATCGATCGCCATTGCCGCATCAGGGGAACCGGAATAGCCTAAAATACGCTCGATTTGCTCCTTGGGGAGCTCTATCGCCGCCATCCCGCAGTTGAACATGTTCTGCCTGAAGATACGGGCAAAAGATTCAGCAACCACGGCAGTGATGTCGTTAACCTCGAACACCCACGGTGCATGCTCGCGGGAAGAACCACAACCGAAATTAGCTCTGGAGACGATTACCCTCGCCTGCCTGGTCTTCTCCCCCTTCGGATCGAATCCGGGGAGCTTCAGGTCCTCCAGGATATAAGGCTGCAGATCTTCCTTGGTGATCTCGGTCAGGTACTTGGCCGGAATGATCTCGTCGGTATTGATATCTCCGCGGTCGAGAAAGAGTACAGGGCCGCCAAATGTTTTCATATCTATCATCTCCTTAGAGTTAATTTTTCAATGACATGGGTTCTACAAGCGCCAGGTGCCCAAGGGCTTGCGCAAGAACGTACGCCGCGCAAACGATCCAACAGGGGGCGGAAAACCGCGTTCCCTACAAATATTTGCGCGGGTCGGCCATCTTCCCTTCTATCGCCGTCGCCGCACTGGTTGCCGGTGACATAAGATGGACCATCCCCCCTTTGCCCATTCGCCCCATGAAGTTCCGGTTGGTGGTGGAGGCACAGACCTCCCCATCGGCCAGTACTCCGTTGGACATACCGAGGCAGGCGCCACAGGTCGGGTTGGTAACACAGAAGCCCGCCTCCATGAAGATGTCGATCAACCCCTCATGCAGGGCATCCTTGTAGATCTTAGGGGTCGCCGGAGAGAGGATGGCACGAACCGTTGGCGCGATCTGCCGGCCTTTGAGGATCTGGGCGGCAATACGCAGGTCCTCCAGCCGCCCGTTGGTGCATGAGCCAAGATATACCTGGTCTACCGGCGTACCTGCCATCTCGGTGATAGTCTTGACCTGATCCGGCTTGTACCCATGGGTGACGATCGGCTCAAGATTTGACAGATCGAAGTCGAGCACCTTTTCGTAGTCCGCATCCGCATCCGAACACCACTGCCGGTAATCGGCCAGGGCCGCCTCTTTCGAAGCGAACTCAGTATTGATGAACGGCCAGAGATAATCGACCGTCACCATGTCCGGCATACATATACCGGAGGTCCCCCCCGCCTCGATCGCCATGTTACAGAGGGTCATGCGCGACTCCATGGTCATGGTATCGACAATCGGGCCACGGAACTCCATGACCCGGTCGGTGGCCCCGTTGACACCTATCTGGCCGATCAGGAAGAGGATCACATCCTTGGCATAGACCCCCTTCGGCAGGGTACCGTTCAGATTGAAGCGAATCGTCTTCGGTTCACGGAAGGCGCAGACCCCCTTGAGGATACCGACCTCCAGATCGGTGGTGCCGATTCCTGCGGCAAAGGCGCCAAAAGCGCCATGGGTACAGGTATGAGAATCCCCCATGATCACCGTGAACCCCGGGCGGATGAACCCCTGCTCCGGGAAGAGTGCATGACAGACCCCATTGGCGCCGATATCGAAAAAGTCCTTGATGTTATGGCGTCTGGCCCAATCCCTTAACATTTTGGCCTGGGTGGCGGTCTTGCTGTCCTTGCTCGGCGTCACATGGTCGATAACCGCCTTGATGTTGGTGGTATTGAAGACCCGGTCCTTCCCGCGCGCCATGAGATCGGCAATGGCAATCGGGGTAGTAATCTCATGACATAGCACTCTGTCGAGCTTCAGCACATAGGTCCCTGGAAACGGCTCGTCTACCAGGTGACTGGCAAATATCTTTTCCGCTGTAGTCTTCCCCATGTAACAATTCCTTTCACCAGTGTTATTGGTATATTCACCGCTAACTGTAAACAAAAGGTTTTGACAAATCAATTTAATAATTGTTCGATATCGCTTAACATTTGCCTCTTGCAGACGCTGATGCTATACTTTCCGGAATTTCGCCAAGGAGAAGCATATACCCCATGGAACTCAGTTTTCACCGTCCCAATACAGAGATCGATCGCCTGATAGAGCAGTTGATCAAGGCTGCTGGCAATGTCAACCATCCCGAGCTGATACGTGAAATGATCATCTCGGCCCTCAAGGCTGGCCAGGAGACCGACTATCTGGCTGATCTGAAGATGCTCAACAACACCATGAAGGAGATGCGCTATACCAACAAGGTCTTTGCCCCATATCGGCAGAAAAAGAAGGTGACCATCTTCGGCTCTGCCAGGACTGAGCCCGCGGAACCGATCTACCAGACCTGCGTCGGCTTCAGCAGGATGTTGGCGGAACGTGGTTACATGATCATTACCGGTGGTGGCGGCGGGATCATGCAGGCCGGCAACGAAGGTGCCGGTAGCGGCAACTCCTTCGCCGTCAATATCCGTCTCCCCTTTGAACAGTCCCCTAACCGGGTGATGCTGGAAAACCCGCGACTTATCACCTACAAGTACTTTTTCAACCGAAAGGTGGCATTTGTCAAAGAAGCTGACGCAATCGCCGTCTTCCCTGGCGGTTTTGGCACCCTGGACGAGGCTATGGAGGTCTTTACCCTCATCCAGACAGGCAAGACCTCCCCCAAACCGCTTGTCCTGATTGACGACGATAGCGGTTACTGGGATCGCTGGTTCGAGTTCATCAAGGCAAGCATGCTGGGGAGAGGGCTCATCTCGGCAGAGGATTTCTCCATCTTCACCATCACCCGCAATTACCAGGAGGCGATTGAAGTAATTGAAGAGTTCTACAGGAACTATCACTCCATCCGGTTTGTTAATGGCAAACTGATTATTCGTCTTAACAAGGAGTTGGCAGCGGAAGATATCCAGGTTTTGCAGAGCGAATTCCCCGAGGTAATGATGCCGGGTACATTCATCCATACAAGTTCGCCATTGCCAGAAGAGCATGATGAGCCGGACCTGCTGCACCTGCCTCGTCTGGTGCTTGTATTCGATCACCAGCACTACGGTCTGCTCATGGCCTTCATCGGCAGAATCAATACCTTCTAAATGCTTGCTGTGCACGAGGTACAGAGATTGATAAATTTTAGTTTTGCCCTTGACACATATATTATCTCATGTTAATTTTAAAATAATATGCAGTAAGTTTCGGAAGTTTTTGCAGCATCTGGAAACCGTCCTCTGAATGAAGTAGCCTGCTGGTTTTCCTGCCTAAAGACTCCGGCAACTGCAGCAACCAACGTAGTTCCGGCACCAGACCGGAGGCACCAAAAGGAGGAAGGAAAATGGCACAGGGGAAAGTAAAGTGGTTTAACGACGCCAAAGGATTTGGATTCATCGAGCAGGAAAACGGGGAAGATGTCTTTGTCCACTTCTCCGCCATCCAGGGGGACGGTTTCAAATCCCTTGCCGAAGGAGAAGCAGTAAGCTTCGATGTGGTTAACGGTCCCAAAGGTCTGCAAGCCGCCAACGTCAAGAAAATCTAGTAATACCGATAGTAGTTGTACAATTCAGAAGCCCCGGCAGGTCAACTGCAGGGGCTTTTCCCGTATGTGACGATTACTTCTCCGCACGAATATATCAGTTACGCCGATCGCTTGCTACGTTCCACGCTTTGAATAATTCTTCTCCCCCACCTGCGCCAGCAAAGGATTGCACTCCCGGTTGCAGCAAGAAGCAGCATCAGCTTGCCATATTCAACCATGATCACTACAGGTGTAAGAGCAAGCCGGCAGATAGCCCGCAATGGGTCATGGCGGGCTATCACCGTTGCGACAGGAGGGCTGACATGATAATAACAGTTGACCAGGAATCGCCCCACCTTGCTGGTAAGAAGATAACGGTCCCTGAATTCCCGCAACACCTTGACCTTGGGATGCAGGTAACTCCCATAGGCTGCCGTGGCAATAAAACAGCCCCCACCACCGCCACCTGAAGAAGTAGAGGTAGTGTCGGGATTTATGACCGGTGACCCGCCGGAGGAGGAGACTGCCGGAGCAGGTGGTGTTGAACCGTCACTGGTAAAGCCTGCAGCAAGATTATCGGTGGCCGTAGGATTGCATATAAGTAGTGCTACCTCCCGGGTAGCAGCATTGATGAAGTCAGTAACCGATATCATTCCAGTCGCAGTCTCCAGAGGATACTCGGTGACTGTACCGATGCTGTTTTTATGAAAAGCAGTTACGACCAGGCCGCTAGCTGCACGGAGCGTCAAGTTCAGATTAACAGGAGTGCCAGTGCCAGGCCTTAAGGTAAAGTAGGCGAATGAATAGCGCGGCAGAGCTATAGCTGGTAGAGATGCCGAAGAGGCATTGACAGGATAGCTGCTGTATGATGCAGTCGGTGTCACCGCACTGAGCAGATTGATCTCGCTGGTATGACTGGCCCAGTCGCGCAGATAGGCTCGTCTTGCAAAACCATAGAACTGCTGCGAAAGTGAACTGGCATACGCCGATTGCGACAGGAAGTTGTTCAGAAATGGCAATATTGCGATATCTGCCAGGTTACCCTGACTGTCGGTTGGTGGTGTAGTGCTGCCGAGCTGCTGCCAGATGTTTTTGATAATGTCGATGTTGAAACGCTCTGCCAGGTAACGATTGAAAATCCAGCGGCCATAGCCACCACCGGTATTCACATCAACTGCTGCATCAAGCCGCTGCACCGGGTTCTGCAAGTAAGGGACGCTATAGCTGTAGATCTGGTTTATCGCGTCGTAGACCTCATCCTCCATCCAACTGGCTGTCGCCTCTGCATACCAGCTCTCAAAATAGATGTTATAGCCGAACTGAATGGCATGATTATATTCGTGGGCTACCGTTATCTGCAGACCGGCAAGCCCGCTGTACCTGCCAAACACCGCTGCCGGGAATTCCTTGTCAATAACCATGAAACTGGTGTAAGTAAAGTTGCCAGGAGCAATCGGCGTTGCTGATTCGGTGTAGCCGAACATCCGGGTCGAAGCCAGGTCTTTAAGGAAAATATCATAAGGTGCATTGGCTACAGTCGGCGCCGGAGCAAAGCCGAATTCCCCGGCACCGGTTCCGGTCTCTTTGCTGAAAACGAATTCACAGACACTCCCAACTGTCTCTACCCAATCGGGGATGCCATTGATATTGGCATCGGCAAGCGCCGGGGCGTCCAATCCTGAAGTGGCATAATGAATCCTGAAATGCCCTGCAGAGGAGATATATATCTGCTCACCTGTCAGCACCGGTTGGCCGCTGGGGACAGCCGCCAGAGTCTTTCTGGTTTCCGCTGTAAGCCTCTGCCAGTCCTTTTTTATCCCGAGGAGAAACATGCTGGGAGAGCGCTCCTGCAACACCTCACGCTCTAAAGTAACACCGGTAAGAGTGGCTTGCTGACCATAAAGCTCGTTATATCTAGCGAGATAATAGTCATCCAGCGCTGCCGACCAGCTGCTGATAGGCAATAGCACCAGGATCAAAGCTGCAATAAACAAGGAGAACAAACGGTTCACGTTCAGTCACTCATCCTTTTCCCCCCCCTGATATGAATCAGGGAGGTTTTGCCGGCCTCTACCCGAACCTTGCGGCTGGTGCCAAGCGATTTGACCTCATAGCTCCCGGCTGGGAGGGGGACTATGAACAATCCGTCCGTACCGCTTCGGACGGCGACCTTAACACTACCTCCAAGCAGCTCCAGTGCGACTCCTGGTATAGGCTGGAAACTGATTTGTCGCTGCTCCTTGCCGCCGGCAACCTGTAAATAACAGATCCCGGCCACTGCACCATTACCGGCCGGCAGACGATCATTCTGCGGCACCCCTTTCGTAACGGCACTCGGCAGATAACCATCGCGCAAACAGATAGCTGCTGCGGGACTGCTCAGGTCAGCACGGAATTCGCTGCCGTCAAATCCCCAGCATCGCCACCCCTCTGCAGCAGCCATGTCACACCAGTGCAAAATAACAGAAAAGATAATTAGTGTATAGCATATCATTCTCCCGGCTGATAACTGCATGCCACTGTATCCCTTGCTCAGTAAGAATAGGATGACGAGACAAAGAGGGTCCAGCTGTAAGCACTGGCGCTCTGGACAGAAGTCCCTTCCCGGACATGGGCGTCACCGACGCCATAGGTATAGCTTCCGCCCCCTGTTATGGATGTGTTGCGGGTAAAGTGGGTGAGGGTCAGACTCCCCCCGTAGATATCTACCTTCTCACTCATAGCTGCAGAAGAACCGGTGATCTCCGGAGAATTTGAAAAGTTGGTATAAAAACCGCTACGCAGCGCCCAGTTCTTGTCCAGGTAGTATTCACCGCCAAGGGCAACATTCACTACCGCCTCCTTCTTCTGTCTGGCTCCGGCGAAATCATACTCTTCGGCGCTGTTGTAACTCACATCCGAAGAGATTAGCAATGCCTTGGTGGGAAACCAGGCACCGCCGACTGTCACCTGCCAGGGGTAGATCCGCTTGTCGCCATAAACAGTATTGCTCACTGTGGCAGATGGGTCGTTCAGCTGTTTGCTGCTCCCCTGGATCGTGCTCTCCGAATCAAGCACCAGGGTCTTGGCGACCGACAACCCCAGGGAAATCTTGTTTGCCGGCGCCCACATCACCCCCAAGACCGGCCGGATTCCCCATTCGGTGGTCTCCTGATAGCGATTTAACCATTCGGTCCGCCTGGATGACTCATTTAGCTCGACAAATTGATTGAATATAAGATGAGAATATCGTCTGTTGGCATAGATTGTCAACCCTACGGCAAGAGAGTCACTCAATTCCACTGCCAGTGAGGGCCCGAAATAGTAGATGGTATCTTCGTTGTTGAAATTTATTACGTACTTGCCGACCGGGATTGTTGCGCCGCTGGCATCTGTAACAGTGGAGAGCAGCGCCCCGCCGTCAGAGCGCTGGGTAAAGACCTGGTCCTGGTTTTCAACGATGCTGTCGGGGACTGCATAGCTGAAACCTATCTTGAGCTTGCCGACCGGTTGGATTATACCGAAGAAATTGGGGAGCAGTGCAGAAGAGTTCCTGGTCCAGCCATTACCGCCAATAACGCTGTCATAGGTCTTTTGTGAGTAATGGTAGGCATTGACACTGGCGGAGAGGTTCCGCCCTCTGGAGTAAGCTATCCCGGCAGGATTGTAATACATGCCGGCCGGATCGTCGGAGATTGCAGTGTAGGCACCAGCCATCCCGGATGCCCGATCCCCCACCAGAATATTCGTATAGTGAAATTCATCCCCCTGGGCAGCTCCTCCAAGCATGACTATTATCATTATTATTGCCGCATTAAGTCGTTTCATCACAAACCCTCCTCGACAATTATCTGCCGTTATTTGCCAGTAACCTTCCGGAATCGCTCCTGATGACGCTGCAAGCCGGTTACTGCCAGCCCATCGGTGTCGATGGTCCTGGCTATAATCTCCTGCCGCTGCTCATAGCGAGGATAGCTCCTGCCGACCGTACCTTTCTGCTTGCCGACTGTTTCCAGATAAGAGAGGAAAGCTGACGGATCATATCCTGCAAGGGCTGCGGTAATGGTGGCAAGCCTGTCTGCCTGGATCTCATCCTCCCGCCGGTAGCCATCCCGAAAGAGGATCTCCATCGCCTTGTCAACAGCCTGATTGAAAGCTACTCCGGCCGTTTCACTGGCACCACCGATAAGGACCGCCAGAGATGCTGCCGAAGATTTGTCCTTCCCCCGCAATTGGAGCTCCCTGACAATATGCCGTTCGGAAATGTGGGCGATCTCGTGAGCCAATACCCCGGCCAGTTCTGCTTCGTCACCCATTGAGCGGAGCGCGGCACTGGTGACAAAAACATACCCTCCTGGGGTCGAATAGGCATTCAGTTCGTCACTCGCGATAACTGCAAAGTGAAATTGCAGTTCAGACCTGTTGGTCTGCTGCACCAGTGCTCGACCTGTCATAGTGACATACTTCTGCAAGCGGATATCGTCAATCAGCTTGTACTGTGCCAGAATTCGAGCGGCAATCTCCCGGCCGAAGAGGACCTCCTCTTCGCTATCGGCATCGCCAAAGTCTGACCCGATTGCTGCCGATATCCGCTCCCGCCAGTTATAGTCAGCAGCTTCTGCGCAAGGTGGGAGCAATACAACAACAAAAACAGCCATAATCGATAACAGCTGTGTCAGCAGCTTCATGGAGCACCTCCTGCAGCGAAACGTTCCTGCTCTGCTGCCGACACCTCGATTCTTTCTATCTTTTCCAATGCCTCGTAATCGACCTTTTCCCCCTTGCCCAGTCTGCTCCGCTCTTCATAAGTGAGCCCCTTGGTCCCTGCCACAATTGCCGGCGCAACAGATACCCGTTCACGGCTGTTCACCCGGACCTCGTCCTGTTTGCCATGCAATTTGAACTGTTTCTCCGGCACCGGGGAAGTGGTTGCATTTATGGCAGGTAGATAGCCGCCTCTACCTTTATAGTTCAGCTTGATCCAGTTCCCTTGCCGCCCGCTGGCAAGGAACCGGAACCCCCTTGATTCGACCCCTAACAGTTCGGCATTTATAAGGGGTCCTGCAGTAACCCGCGCCTTGGCAGCATGGACATAGAAGACCTCAGCAGCTGATGCCGTCCCTGTCAGTGCAACTGTTGCCAGCAACATCAATCCTGTTGAAAGTCGCCACATTGTACCCCCCCGGTAATCGTCAGCCGGAAAAAATAATGGCCGGTCACCATGGACCGGCCATCGACCCGTGGTAATTCCGGTACGCTATTACAGCTACCATCCCCACGGGGTAAGAATATTAGCAGGAGCCGTAGCAACGGCTCCTGGACTGCTGCGCCGTACTACAGACTCTCGATGATCTTCTCCCGCTTAACATGGAGCCGGTTAAGTGCGTTGATGTATGCCTTGGCCGAGGCTTCGATTATGTCTGTCGAAGATCCCCGCCCCATTACGGTCCGCTCACCTTCGACGACACGTACCGCCACTTCCCCCTGGGCATCGGTACCGCCAGTTATCGAACCGACGTTGTATTGGGTCAACTCTGCTTTACTCTTCGTCAATTTTTTGATCGCCTTTAGCGTTGCATCGACCGGCCCGTCTCCCAACTCGGCGGTCCGCACAGTTTCACCAGCTATCTCCATCTGCACGGTGGCAGTGGCGACATTAAATGAGCCACAGGTGACCATGATATGATCGAGCTTGTACTTCTCTTCCGGTCGCTCGAAACTGTCCAGCGCGATCGCCTCCAGGTCTTCGTCAAAGACCTCTTTCTTCAGGTCGGCCAACGTCTTGAAACGCTCGAACGCCTTGTTCAGCCGCTCGTCGTCCAATTCGAAGCCGAGCTCGACCAGCCGCTTCTTAAAGGCATGGCGACCGGAGTGCTTGCCAAGTACCAGGGCATTCGCCTTGAGGCCGACCGATTCCGGGGTCATGATCTCATAGGTGGTCTTCTCCATCAGCACACCATGCTGATGTATGCCCGATTCGTGGGCAAAGGCATTGGCGCCGACAATCGCCTTGTTCGGCTGCACCATGATACCAGTGATAGTTGTGAGCAGTCGGCTTGCCGGAGTTATCTGTTCCGTAACCACGTTGGTCTTGAAGGGGAGGATATCCTTGCGTGTCTTGAGGGTCATGACGAACTCCTCCAGGGAGCAGTTGCCTGCCCGCTCGCCAATGCCGTTGATAGTGCATTCCACCTGACCGGCACCGGCCTGGATTGCAGCAATGGAGTTGGCAACCGACAGACCCAGGTCATTATGACAATGGACCGATATGACCGCCTTGTTTATATTGCGGACATGCTCGTGCAGATACTTGATGATGTTGAAATACTCGAACGGGATGGTATACCCGACCGTATCCGGGATATT
This sequence comes from uncultured Geobacteraceae bacterium, assembly GCA_964649725.1. Lineage (GTDB taxonomy): Bacteria > Desulfobacterota > Desulfuromonadia > Geobacterales > Geobacteraceae > CAZYTM01. The sequence goes on from CAZYTM010000008.1 coordinate 78,082, forward strand.
GACCGTTGAAGCACCGGCATCGATAACCGCCTCCACCACTTCGGCCAGGAACTCGATCCGGGTCCGCACCGCGTCCTCGCAGGAGAACTCCACATTCGGAGTATAGGAACGGGCCCGCTTGACCGCCTTGACCGCTGCCTCCAGCACCTTGTTCGGCTCCATCTTCAGCTTGTACTTCATATGGATGTCCGAAGTAGCGATAAAGGTATGGATCCGCCCCTTGTCGCCGGCATATTTGAGCGCCTCCCAGGCCCGGTCGATATCCTTGTCGCTGGAGCGGCAGAGACCGGCTATCTCCGGCCCCTTGATAGTCTGCGCCACCCTTTTCACCGCCTCGAAGTCACCCTCCGAGGCGATCGGGAAACCGGCCTCGATAACATCAACGTTCAGCTTCTGCAACTGCTTGGCTATCCGCAGTTTCTCCTCGATATTCATGCTGTTCCCCGGCGACTGCTCGCCGTCCCGCAGGGTCGTATCAAAGATCTTGATGGTTTTCAGCTCCGTCTTCTGTTTGGCCATGACTGCTACCCCCTTTTTTATTGTTGATCGCTGTTTCAGATATGATTTGCTTACTTCTGCAGATAACGGTTCGATTAAGTATTCCACATAATTTCAGGAAAACTATCTCCCAAAAACAAAAAAACCTCCCCCCGAACATGGGGCGAAGGCTCTCTCCGCGGTACCACCCATTTCACCTGCCCGAAAAGCCGGGCCGGCCTTGTTTTGCCCGTTACGTGGGTATACGGCACCGGCTAGTCAGTTATACATCCGTTCACCGGTGCGGCTCCCAGGCGAGTTCACCGGGACCGCCTGCTGACTCGCACCAACCGTCAGCTCTCTCCAAGGGGTCTTGCGGTTACTACTCCTGCTCACTGCCTTTGCTGTTTATTTGATAATAAAGAAAACCTTTCTCTGCTGTCAAGGAGTTTTCTTAATTAAATTCGCTATTTTCGAGAGGACAAACAAAGTTTGCTAAGATGAAATGCTCAATCTCTATTCAACCCTGTCATTATCGTTTCCGTCAGGATGTTGCGCCTCATGCCCCTTGTGAAAAGCCTTCTCCAATCGCCGCCGTCTGGGCCAGGTAAGGACAAAGCCGATAGGGCCGGAAAAGGTGTAGCAGATGAAGAGACTGAAGAGCATCACCACCGGCATCGCTGCGATGATGGTCAAAAGCAGCACTGCAGCGACCAGGAAGAAGAAGGGCTGGCGCTTTATCAGTTCCGGGTCCTTGAAGGAGTAGTAGCGGAAGTTGGAGACCATCAGGAAGGCCAGCAGGTAGATGAGGATCAGAATGGCGAGTTTCTTGAAAGAGCTGGGCCAGCCGAAGTGGCTGAAGAGAAGGACGGTAGAGGAGACCATGGCAGCTGCCGCAGGGGTCGGCAGACCGACAAAACGCTTGCTCTCCACAGTGGTGACCTGGACATTGAAGCGGGCCAGCCGGAGCGCTGCGCAGGCGACATAGAGAAATGCCGCCAGCCAGCCGAGCCGGCCAAATGGGCGAAGCGCCCAGCAATACATGAGCAGCCCGGGGGTAACACCAAAGGAGACCAGGTCGGCCAGGGAATCGTACTCGACGCCGAACTTGCTGGAGGTGCCGGTCAGCCTGGCCACCTTGCCGTCCAGGCCGTCGAAGATCGCCGAGACCAGGATCCAGATGGCAGCGGTGCGATAGTCTCCGTTGGTGGTGGCGACTATGCTGTAGAAGCCGGCAAAGAGGCTCCCGGTGGTAAAGAGGTTGGGGAGTATATATATCCCCTTGCGCATGCTCTCTGAATAGTCGGGTTTCTCGTCATTCACGGCACTCTCCCAAGAACCGTCTCCCCGGCCCGGGTCTTCTCCCCCAGGGCTACATCGAGCTTGGCTGAGACCGGGAGATAGACGTCAAGACGTGAACCAAAGCGTATCAGACCATATCGCTCACCGACTTCAAGCTGGTCACCGTCACCGGCATAGCAGACAATACGCCGGGCAATGAGACCGGCAATCTGTACGACAACGAGTCGACTCCCACCGGCAGTCTCGATGACCAGACCACGCTGTTCATTCTCAAAGGTGGCCCGATCGTCACGTACATCATAGAACCTGCCGGGGCGGTAAAAGGTAGACACAACCCGGCCGCTGACAGGGACCCTGTTGACATGAACATTGAATATCGACATGAAGATGCTTATCTTCTGCATCTCCACCCCGAGAAACTCCTCTACCGCAGGACCGCAGTAGATAACCTCCCCGTCGGCCGGCGCCACAACCACACCTTCGGTATCAGGTGGCTGACGATCCGGATTGCGGAAGAAATATAGAGTGAACAGGGATAGCAGCAACGCCATACCTGCCAGTACCGAGTAGAGGGGAACATGGTTGGACAGGATCCCCAGAATCACGGTTATTGCCACGCTAGGGAGGATAAAGGGGACACCCTCAACGGCTATCGGGCTTGAACTCATCCGTTTCAATGCAACTCCAGACTACACTCCCCGGGAAGAAACCGCCCGTTGCCGGGCCAGGTAGCCACTTCAAAGACTTTCCCTGGCCCGGCGAGGAGAGGTATACTGTTTTGTTTAGTTCTTGGCCTTGTCGACGATCTTGCCCTTCTGAATCCAGGGCATCATGCTGCGCAGCTTCTCACCGACCACCTCGAGCTGGTGTGAGGCATTGAGACGGCGGTACATCGTCATCTCCGGATACTTGGCCATCCCCTCGAGGATGAACTGCTTGGCGTAGGAACCGTTCTGGATGTTGACCAGGCACTCCTTCATCGCCTTGCGGCTCTGCTCGTTGATGATCTTCGGGCCGGTTACGTATTCACCATATTCGGCGTTGTTGGAGATCGAGTAGTTCATGTTGGCGACGCCACCCTCGTACATCAGGTCGACGATCAGCTTCAACTCGTGCAGGCACTCGAAGTAAGCCATCTCCGGAGCATAACCGGCCTCCACCAGTGTCTCGAAGCCGGCCTTGACCAGTTCCACGGCACCACCGCAGAGCACAGCCTGCTCGCCGAACAGGTCGGTTTCAGTCTCGTCCTTGAAGGTGGTCTCGATGATACCGGCCCGCCCTCCGCCGACGCCACAGGCATAGGCAAGAGCCACATCCTTGGTATTGCGGGAAGGATCCTGGTGAATAGCGATCAGGGCAGGTACGCCGCCACCCTTGACGAACTCGTGGCGCACCAGGTGCCCCGGTCCTTTAGGAGCGGTCATGAAGACGTTCACGTCGGCCGGGGGGACGATCTGGCCGTAATGGATGTTGAAGCCGTGGGCGAACATGAGATATTGCCCTTTCTTCAGGTTCGCAGCGATCTCGGCCCGGTAGATGTTCCCCTGCAGTTCATCCGGGAGGAGGAGGACGACGATATCCCCTTTGGCAGTGGCCGGCCCTGCATCATAAACTTCGAACCCGGCTGCCTTCGCCTTTTTCGCATTATCGCTACCCTTCAGTTCGCCGACAATAACGCTGTAGCCGCTATCGCGCAGATTGTTGGCATGGGCATGCCCCTGGCTGCCGTAACCGATGATGGCGATCTTTTTCCCCTTCAGTACCGTCTTTTTGCTGTCCTTCTCGTAGTAAACCTTCATCTTCATCCCTCCGTTGTTAGTTTGTTTCTCTTGAAAATATCTGCAATTTCACAGGAGTGTGGATTTTGTGCCAGGTCAAGGCGCCCAAGGGATTGCACGGAGGCGTAGCAGCGCTACGCCGCGCACGCGATCCTGCCGGGCAACGCAGAGATGGCGCAAAAGCCGCGCTCCTCCCTATTAACCTTTCCAGCCTTTGGCGCCACGCCCAATCGCCACCGGCCCGGTCCTGACAATCTCCTTCAGGCCGAGCGGCCGGAGCAGTTCGAGGATGGCGTCGATCTTGGCCGGTACACCGGTAGCCTCGATAGTATATGACTTGGGGGTGACGTCGATGATCTTGGCGCGAAAGATATCGGCAATACGCAGCACCTCGGCGCGGCTCTCGTCCTGGGCAGTCACCTTGACCAGCGCCATCTCCCGCTCGATGGCGCTGCCGTCAGTAAAGTCGATAACTTTTATGATGTCGATCAGCTTGTTGAGCTGTTTGGTGATCTGCTCCAGGATCTGTTCGTCCCCCTTGGTGACGATGGTCATCCGCGAGATGCTCTCGTCGTTGGTAGGGGCCACTGACAGGGAATCGATGTTAAAGCCGCGGCCGGAAAAAAGACCCGCTACCCGGGAGAGGACCCCGAATTCGTTTTCCACCAGCACGGTAATTGTATGTCGCATGGATAAAACCTCCGAATATTATATCAGGACGCCAGCACCATCTCGGTGAGCGAAGCTCCGGCAGGGACCATCGGCAGCACCTTCTCCTCCCTGGCTATCTTGAACTCCATGATCACCGGCCCAGGGTGGGCGAAACCTGCTTTGATAACCTGCTCCACCTCGTTCGGCTTGGTCGCCTGCAGCCCTTTGGCGCCAAAGGCTTCGGCCAGCTTGATGAAGTCAATCGGCAGTTCCATGCAGGTCGAGGAATAGCGTTTGTCAAAGAAGAGCTCCTGCCACTGCCTGACCATACCGAGAAAATTGTTGTTGAGGATGCAGATCTTCACCGGCAGCTTGTTCTGCACCAGGGTCGCCAACTCCTGCATGTTCATCTGGAAGCCGCCATCGCCGCAGACCACAATCACCTGCCGCTTGGGAAATGCCGCCTGGGCCCCCATGGCAGCAGGGAGGCCATACCCCATGGTGCCCAGCCCACCGGATGATAGCAGAGTGCGCGGGCTCCTGAATTGGAAGAACTGGGCAGTCCACATCTGGTGTTGACCGACATCGGTCGACACTATGGCGTCGGCATCCGATAGCTCCCGCAGTTTGCGGATGACCAGCTGCGGTTTGATTATCGAGGCAGAGCTTTTGAAGGTCATCGGGTGTTTCGCCTTCCAGCCGGCAATCTCCTGCTGCCATGGCTCGAGAGCCTTGCGATAGTCGGCCACCTTGGCCGCCTGGCCGCCAAGCACCTTGATCATCCGCGCCAGCACCCCATGCACATCACCGACGATCGGCAGATCAACCCGGACATTCTTCTTGATGGAGGTCGGATCTACATCGATATGGATGATCTTCGCATGGGGGGCAAAGGTGGCGATCTTGCCGGTTACCCGATCATCAAAGCGGGCGCCGACCGCCACCAGCAGATCGGAATGGCTCACCGCCATGTTGGCATAGTAGCTGCCATGCATGCCGAGCAGACCGAGTGACAACGTATCGTCCTCAGGGAAGGCACCAAGCCCCATCAGGGTAGTGGTGACCGGCACATTTACCTGTCGCGCCAGCTGGGTCAGCTCTGTGGCAGCATTGGCCGATATGACGCCACCACCCACATAGATAACCGGCTTACGGGCGGCAAGCAGCATCTCCACCGCCTTCTCCACCTGTCTCGGGTGCCCCTCCAGATTCGGTTTGTAGCCACGGATATCCACCTCTTCCGGGTATTTGAATTCGGTAGTGGCAATCTGCACATCTTTCGGAAAGTCTATCAGGACCGGCCCGGGGCGGCCGCTTCGGGCAATATAAAATGCCTTTTTGACAATACCGGCCAGCTCCTTCACATCCTTGACCAGAAAGTTGTGCTTGGTGCAGGGGCGGGTAATGCCGATGATATCGACCTCCTGGAAGGCGTCGTTACCGATCAGGGCGGTCGGTACCTGGCCGGTGATGATCACCAGCGGGATCGAATCCATATAGGCGGTAGCTATTCCGGTTACCGTATTGGTGGCGCCAGGACCGGAAGTGGCAATAGCCACGCCGACCTTGCCGGTCGCCCGGGCATAGCCGTCCGCTGCATGTACGCCGGCCTGCTCATGGCGTGGGAGGATATGACGAATAGCCTTGAAGGAGAAGAGTTCATCGTAAAGGTTGATTACCGTGCCACCAGGGTAACCAAAGACCGTATCCACCCCTTCCCGCTTCAGACACTCCAGCAAAATCCGTGCACCGTTCAATTTCATATCTTCACTCCTCCCGGAAGGGATAATCCGAATCAGGGGAACCGTCCCCTGCAACAGTCCTAATCTGCAGTGGTAATCGCGCCGGTGTGGGCCGAAGTCACTACCTTGGCATAACGGGCCAGCCAGCCGCTCTTGATCTTCGGTTGCGGAGGATGCCAACTTTTCCGCCGTTCGGCAAGAGTTGCTTCGTCAACCAGCAGCTCCAGCTTGCGCGCCGGGATATCGAGCTGGATCCGGTCACCGTCCTGCACCAGGGCAATCGGTCCACCGTCAGCAGCTTCCGGCGAAATATGGCCAATACAGGGACCACGGGTACCACCGGAGAAACGGCCATCGGTAATGAGTGCCACCGAGTCACCCAGGCCAAGCCCCATCAGGGCTGCGGTCGGCGCCAGCATCTCGCGCATCCCCGGCCCCCCCTTGGGTCCTTCGTAGCGTATCACCACTACATCGCCAGCCTTTACCCGCCCTTCCATCAGCGCCGCCATGGCACCTTCCTCGGAATCGAAACAGCGAGCGGTCCCTGCAAACTGCATCATTGCCGCAGAAACACCTGACTGCTTGACCACCGCCCCTTTCGGTGCCAGGTTCCCCGCCAGCACAGCTATCCCCCCCTCCGGCTTGATAGGGTTGTTAAGGGGACGGATCACCTGCTCGTCGATGTTCTCGATACTGGCAGCCAGCTGCAGGGTGCTAAGCCCCATGACGGTCGGGTTATCCTTGACCTTGCTGCCAAGCTGCTTCAAGACCCCTGCCACACCACCCGCTGCATCAAGATCTTCCATGAAATATTCGCCGGCCGGGTTCATGGAGGAGAGCTGCGGCGTCTCCTTGGCCAACAGGTCAAAGGTCTCCAGCGGCAGCTCGACCCCGGCCTCATGGGCGATGGCAAGGAGGTGGAGGACCGTGTTCGACGAACCGCCCAGCGCCAGGTCTACCCGGATGGCATTCTCGAATGCGGCGCGGGTCAATATCTGTCGCGGAGTGACATTGTTCTTCACCAGCTCGACTATCTTCTCCCCTGAGGCAAAAGCGATCCGTCGCTTCAGTGCCGAGACTGCCAGCGCTGTACCGCAACGGGGGAGACTCATGCCGAGGGTCTCGGTCAGGATAGCCATGGTATTTGCAGTAAAGAGCCCCTGACAGGAGCCCATCCCGGGGCAGGCATTGTCCTCACAGACCTGCAGCTCCTTGGCATCGATCACGCCAGCCTTGTACCTGGCCATTGCCTCGAAGGTGTCGGTGACAAAGGAATATTTCCGCCCCTTTTCGCCACGGCCGGCAAGCATCGGCCCGGCAGTGACTACAATACAGGGGATATCAAGCCGGGCCGCCGCCATCAGCATGCCAGGTGTAATTTTATCGCAGTTGGTCAGCAGCACCAGACCGTCAAGGCGATGGGCTTCGGCCACTGACTCGACCATATCGGCTATAAGCTCGCGGGTCGGCAGGGAGTAGTGCATACCCTTGTGCCCCATGGCAATGCCGTCGCAAACGCCGGGAATGCCGAAGAAGAAGGCATAACCGCCACCGGTATGGACCCCCTTTTCGATGAAACGCTCCAGGTCCCGCATCCCCACATGGCCGGGGATCAGGTCGGTAAAACTGGTTGCCACACCGATGAACGGTTTCTCCAGCTCACTCTGAGGGATACCGGTCCCCTTCAGCAGTGCCCGGTGCGGGGTCCGCTCCAGCCCCTGTTTGATCAGATCACTACGCATTATCGTCCTCTTCTGCAAAGAAAAAATCGCGGCATAACCGTTACCATTGCCGGAAAAGTAAAGAGTTAAAATAATACATTAAAATGGAACTGTCAATATGAATAGAATAGTGTTTTCTGAATATCAGGCTGGGAAGGGGGATATCGTGACGATTGACAGCGATCCTCGTTTCAATCGGCACCCATATTTCATAATTTCTTTTTTGAACAGGCGAAGTGAAGGGGCTGTTACGGCGTTTCGCGCTGCAGCCTGGCCAGTTCTGCCTCAGACTTCCTGATATAGCAGGGGTTAAGCTCTTCGAGGGGGATTTTTACTCCGCTCTGCAGGAGAGCCATGGTCGATGCAGCAGCAGCCGATGCTCGTGGCACATGGGCGACAGAAGGGGGAAAGATCGCCAGATCGCCAAGTGCCTGCTGCAACTCCTCCCGATAGCGGAGTGCGCCTGGCCCGACCAGAATGGTAGGTCCATCCAGGAACCCTGCAACTGCTTCAGGCGCAAGCACCATATCATCACGCAGCGCCGAAGGTATATCGGTACAGCGATAGAAACCGGCATAGACCTCTTTTTTCCGTGCATCAAAGAGCGGGCATACCGGCCATCCCGCCCAGGGGAGATTCATAGCCAGCAGCGCCAGGGAGGAGAAGCCGACTGCCGGCACCCCGGTGGCGAGAGAGAGCCCTTTGGCCGTCGCCACCCCGACCCGGAGTCCGGTGAAGGAACCGGGGCCAAGCGCCACGCCGATGCCGTCGAGAGCGGCAACGGTAATACCTGCATCTGTCAAGACCGTTTCCACCAGATAGAGCAACCGCTTGGTCAGGGTAGACTGCAGATTTAGCAGCCGCTCGCTGACCAGCTTCTGGTCAATGGTCAGCGCTACGCTACAGGCCTCGGTTGAGGTATCGATAGTGAGGATTTTCACCCTTGCCCAACAAAGTACCTGGCAATATCATTATAAAACGCCAGTACCATCAGACTGACAAGGAGCACCAGACCTATCTGCTGGGCGATCTCCCTGGTCTTCATGCTCATCGGCTTGCGGAAGACCAGCTCCCAAAAGTAGAAGAAGAGATGTCCGCCATCCAGAATCGGCACCGGCAAGAGGTTCAATATGCCGAGGTTGACCGATAAGAGCGCCATAAAGGCGATGAAGCTGATCCCACCTGCAGCTGCCTGCTGGCCTGCCATCTTGGCTATCATGATCGGGCCGCCGATAGTATCGAGAGGGATGGCCCGCTCGATCAGCCTGACCAGCGAGAGAATGGTCAGCTTGATAACGGACCAGGTCTGCTGACTCCCCTTGACCAGTGCATCAAGAGGACCGAACCGGTCGATCACCGTCTCGCCGGCTGACACTATGCCGACAATCGGCGATGTCACGGTATCGCCGAGAAGGTTCTTGCTGGTCCTCTGCTCCGGCTGCATGCGGAATGTCAGCAGTGCGCCGCCGCGCCGCACCTGCAATTCAATCGGTCGCCCCTTGCTCTCGGCAATACTCTTGGAGAGTTCATCCCAGCGTTGCACAGCTTTACCGTCGATCATCGTCACCAGGTCATTGGCCTGCATGCCTGCAAGGGCCGCCGGTTTATTCTTGACCACTTCACCTATCTTGGTGGTTGCGGCAGGGACACCCACCATGAAGACGAGTATGAATAGCAGATGGGCAAAGATCAGGTTGAAACAGGGGCCGGCTGCCACTATGACTATCCGCTGCAGAGGGGATTTGGCAGCAAAGGATTTGGCCTGGTCAGCCTCGGAAAGCTCAACATCACCCCCCTCACCGACCATCTTGACATAGCCGCCGAGCGGGAATGCCGAAATGAGATACTCGGTCTCCCCTTTCTTGAAACCGATCAACTTGGCGCCAAAGCCGAGAGAGAACTTCTCCACCCCGACCCCGAAAAGTTTGGCAAAGATAAAGTGCCCCAATTCATGGACAAATATGAGCACACCAAGGACAATAATCGCTGCGATGATACTTACCATGCATTACTCCTGAGGTTTATTCAACTGTTCCCGCGTTTTCTGCCGTGCCCAGCGATCCAGATGGAGGACCTCATCAATGGAAGTGACGTTATGCGGCTGATGGAGCTCCATGGTCCGGGCTATCACCCGCGGTATGTCGACAAATGTAAGCTGCCCGCCAAGAAAGGCCTCAACTGCCACCTCATTGGCGGCATTCATTACTGCCGGCATGCTTTCACCAGAATCGATAGCATCATAGGCAAGCTGCAGACAGCGAAACTTGGCCAGATCGGGGCGGGCAAAGGTGAGCCCAGAGAGGGCCGTCAGATCGAGCGGCTTTACACCTGTGGTGACCCGTTCCGGATAGGAGAGGGCATAGGCTATCGGGGCCTTCATATCCGGGGTTCCCAACTGGGCAATGACGCAACCATCGATATATTCAACCATGGAGTGGATAATGCTCTGGGGATGTATATTGACATCGATCTTCGACGCCGGCACGTCAAAGAGCCAACGGGCCTCAATCACCTCCAGCCCCTTGTTCATCATAGTGGCAGAATCGATAGTGATCTTCTTCCCCATGCTCCAGTTCGGATGGTTCAATGCATCAGCCACGGTAACCGTTTCAAGCCTTTCCAGTGGCCAATTGAGGAAAGGACCACCTGATGCGGTCAGGATAATCTTGTCGATATCGTCACTGCGATGCCCCTCAATCGACTGGAAAACCGCGCTATGCTCGCTGTCAACCGGGAAAAGACGAACCCCCTTGGCCTTGACCATTGCCATGATAAGGTGACCGGCGGTTACCAGGGTCTCCTTGTTGGCCAGGGCGATCTCCTTCCCCGCCTGGATAGCAGCGACAGTCGGCACCAGACCGGCTGCCCCGACAATCGCAGCCACCACCATATCGGCCTCAGCCACTGTTGCCGCTGCTATGAGTCCGGGGACACCAGCGACTATCTCCGTCTGTTTCCCGAACAATTCACTTCTCAATTGTCTGGCCGAATCCTCACTCAACACCGCCACCAGTCGTGGCGAAAACTGCTCGATCTGCTGTCGCAGCAGAGCAAGATTATTGCCGGCAGTCAATGCCACCACCTCGAATTTATCGCGGTGCGCGGCGACGATTTCCAATGTGCTGACACCGATTGAACCGGTGGAACCGAGTATACTCAACTTTTTCATAGGTTCCTCAATAGACCAGCGTAAGTCATGCAGATACAACCTTTATACTGAATTAGCGGCGCAAAAAAATGAAATATGCATAGTAAAATGCAGCCGGTGCAGCAAAGAGAATACTGTCGAGTCGATCGAGAATACCCCCGTGGCCAGGGACAATGACCCCGGAATCCTTGACTCCGAAACTCCTTTTCAGCAGCGACTCGAACAGGTCGCCGATCTGTCCAAGCGAGCCCAGGAGAATTGCTGCCACCATGCAGTCTACCATGCCGAGTGCCGGGAAAAAGGTGGCCCGGGCGATAAATGCCCCGGCAATGCTGCCGGCCACCCCCCCCAGAGAACCTTCGATACTCTTGTTCGGGCTGACAATCGGGTAGAGTTTGTGCCGGCCGAAATTACAACCTACATAATAGGCGCCGGTATCACCCGCCATCACTATCAACAAGAGCAGAAAAACCCACTCCATACCGTTCGGCAGGGCCCGTAGCCAGACCAGATGAGTCAACAGCAGCGGCACATAGAGATAACCGCAGCCGATATAGGCTATCTCGGCTGCAGCAACGCGGATATCCCTGATATTGAAGAGGAGAATCGTCCCAAACAGCAAGATGAGAACTGTCAGGCTGAGGATCGGCAGGATGATTTTGTCGGCGCATGAAACAGGGCACCAGATAAGTTCATTTGCAGTCAGTAATAAAGGCAGCAAGCCTCCTGCAGTAGCTGCCGACACCCCTAGCAACCGGCGTTCGGGCATGGCCATGCGATAGAACTCCGCCAGGCCGAGCAGTGACAGAACCGCCGTAAAAATGGTGAAGAGGAAGAGGCTCCCCTTGAGTATGAAGAGGATGAGCAGCGGCAGCGCCACTACCGCGGTCAGCAACCTTTTGATAGGCGCCTCCTGGCTGGCCGAGCATCTCTGTCGGTCAGTAGTGTCAAGATACGGCAGGAAATCAACTTTATCGGGTCAATGACGTTTCAGCAACTGATCGCTGGTCTTGCCGAAGCGTCGTTCCCTTGCCTGATAATCGAACAGAGCCTTGTACAGTTGTTTCTGATCGAAATCGGGCCAGTTCACCTCGGCAAAATAGAGTTCCGTGTAAGCAAGCTGCCAGAGAAGAAAATTGCTGATGCGCATCTCGCCGCTGGTCCTGATCAACAGATCGGGGTCAGGTATGCCGGCAGTGCCGAGATAACTGTCGAACAACTCTTCACTTACCGAATCGGCAGCAAGCCGTCCGGCGGCCAACTCCTCTGCCAAATGGAGTGCGGCGCGCACGATCTCCTGTCTGGAACCATAGGATAACGCCAGGGTAAGCAGCATACCGGTGTTGCCGTTGGTCCTGGTCAATGCCTCGTCTATCGCCCTGTTAACATCGGCAGGGAGTTCGTTCCGGTTGCCGATGACATTGAAGCGGATGTTGTTAATCATCATCCGCGGTGTCTCGGTTTTGATATATTTCTTTAACATCTCCATAAGCGCCCGGACTTCGGTCTTGGGGCGGAGCCAGTTTTCGGCGGAGAATGCATACAGGGTCAGATAGCCGATGCCAAGTTTGGAGCACTCCTCCACCACATTACGGACAGTCTCCACCCCTCTCCGGTGGCCGACAATGCGCCGCAGCATCCTCTCCTTCGCCCACCTGCCATTGCCATCCATGATTATGGCAAGATGCCGGGGGAGTTTATCCGGTTTAAGATTTCCCATGTCTGACCTAAAAACAAAAAATCCCCTTTTACACAGGGGTAAAGGGGATTTAATCACACTTCTGCCAACTTCGCAAGAAAAAACTATACCTCCATGACCTCTTTTTCCTTGTGCGCCAGCACTTCGTCAACCTTTACAACATGGGAATTGGTGACATCCTGGACCTCTTTCTCCCCCCGCTTCAGATCGTCCTCGGATATCTTCTTCTCCTTCTCCAGTTTCTTCAGTTCATCATTGGCGTCACGACGGATGTTACGCACCGCCACCTTTGCCTCCTCGGCCATCTTCTTCAACTGCTTGACGATCTCCTTGCGCCGCTCTTCGGTGAGCGGGGGGAGATTGAGGCGGATCAACTTGCCGTCATTGGCAGGTGTCAGGCCGATATTGGCATTGAGAATAGCCTTTTCTATCTGCGGGATAAGTTTCGTCTCCCAGGGCTGCAGTGTTATAGTGCGCGGTTCAGGAACCGCCAGGGTGCAGACCTGGCTCAAGGGGGAGGGGGTGCCGTAATAATCGACCCGGATATCGTCGAGCAGAGAGGTAGTGGCCCGGCCGGTACGGACTTTCTGGTATTCACGACGGAGCGAGTCGATAGTCTTGTCCATCAACATAGTCATGTTCTTGATGACATCTTTGGTCATGCTACTCTCCTTTCACGATAGTACCGATTTCCTCACCGCAGACCACCTTTTTAACATTGCCGTCAGTGGTCACGTCAAAAACGATTATCGGCAGACTGTTATCCATGCAAAGCGATGTCGCCGTGGCATCCATGACCTGTAAACCCTTTTTCAGCACCTCCAGGTAGGTAAGCCGGGAGAATTTTATGGCATTCGGATCTTTTTTCGGGTCAGCGGAATAGACCCCATCCACCTTGGTCCCCTTGAGGATCACCTGGGCATTGATCTCCATGGCCCGCAAACTGGCCGCCGTATCAGTGGTGAAATAGGGGTTGCCGGTACCGGCGCCGAAGATAACTACCCGTCCCTTTTCCAGATGTCGCATGGCACGGCGACGGATATAAGGTTCTGCCACCTCCTGCATGGCAATAGCTGACTGGACCCTGGTGTCGACACCGATCTTCTCCAGTGCATCCTGCATGGCCAGGGAGTTGATCATAGTGGCGAGCATCCCCATATAATCGGCACTGGCCCGGTCCATCCCCTTGGAAGAGGCAGCCAGACCGCGGAAGATATTCCCGCCACCGATAACCAGCGCCAGTTGAACCCCGCACTCCACCACCTCTTTCACTTCATTGGCGATGGTGATTATGGTCTGGGGATCGATACCATACCCCTGGTCGCCGGCCAAAGCTTCACCGGACAATTTCAACAGTACCCGCTTGTAATAAGGTTCTGCCATGGTGCCTCCAGAGTATGGTCTCAGAAAGAGATGATACAGATTGATTATGGCTGATGAAAAAAGGGCCGACCATTCTGCCTGGCCGGCCCTCTCATATGCTCTATACTCCGGCCGCTGCAGCAACCTCAGCGGCGAAATCAGACTGTTTCTTTTCCAGCCCCTCACCAAGCACGAAGCGGGCAAAGCGGTTGACTGTCACCCCGGCACCAGCTTCCTTGAGGATCTGCTGGATAGTCTTGTCGGTATCCTTGACAAATGCCTGTTCAAGAAGACATACCTCGGCGTAGAATTTGCCTATCTGGCCTTCAATGATCTTCTCGATTATGTTATCCGGCTTGCCGGTCTCCCGGGCCTTGGCGCGGTATATATCCTTCTCCCGCTCCAGCACATCGACAGGGACTTCGTCCCGCTTCACATATTGCGGGGCTGCCGCTGCTATGTGCATAGCGACATCCTTGGCAAGAGTTACCAGTTCGCCACTGCCGGCCAGATCAACCAGCACACCGATCTTGCCACCGGCATGGATATAGGAACCGACCAGCCCGGCCGACTCAAAACGGGCAAAACGGCGAAACTGCAGATTCTCACCTATAACCGCTATAGCTTCGGTCAGAACGGTCTGCACATTTTTACCGCTATCCTTGACAAACGGTTGCTGGAAGAGCGCCTCGTTGTCAGCCGGTGCAGCAACAAGTACATGCTCGGCAACATCACCGACAAACGACTGGAACTTTTCGTTCTTGGCGACGAAGTCGGTCTCGCTGTTCACTTCCACCAGCACTCCGCTCTTGCCGTCTGCAGACACCCTGGCAGCCACCAGCCCTTCAGTGGCGGCACGGCCTGCCTTCTTGGCCGCTGCTGCAAGACCTTTCTTGCGCAGAAAATCGACCGCCTTTTCCATATCACCGCCGGTCTCCTCCAGCGCCTTCTTGCAATCGAGCATCCCCGCACCGGTAGACTTGCGGAGTTCGTTGATCTGGGCTGCCGTAATACTCATTTGTTCCCTCCAGAGACGGTCATATCATATATGGCCGGGTTCTTTTTTTATATGTTTTGTCTCGCAGCCAAAGCCGCCGTTTTCTTATACTTCCTCAGCAGGCGCGTTTTCAACAGGCTCGGCAGCAGAATCCGCTTCCTTACCCTCGTTGTCGGTCTGCAGCTGTACATTGCGCGCCTGAGACCCTTCGATAACCGCATCGGCGACCTTACTGGTCAGGAGTCGGATGGCACGAATGGCATCGTCATTCCCCGGGATCACATAGTCGATGTTGTCGGGATCACAGTTGGTGTCTACAATAGCCACTACCTGCAGGCCGAGCTTCTTCGCCTCGCTGACGGCAATCTCCTCGTTTTTCGGGTCGATGACAAAAAGTACCCCCGGTACCCGCCCCATCCCCTTGATACCGCCGAGGGTCTTCTCCAACTTCTGCCGGTCTTTCTCCAACTGCAGCGCCTCTTTCTTGGTGTATGCCTCGATGGTGCCATCGGCAAACATGGCATCAAGCTTCTTCAGCCGGTCGATGCTCTGCTTTACTGTGGCAAAATTGGTCAGCATACCCCCCAGCCAGCGCTGGTTTACATAGAACATGCCGCAGCGGGAGGCCTCTTCAGCCACCGAATCCTGGGCCTGCTTCTTGGTACCTACGAAGAGGACGGTTTCGCCGTTACGGGCCGCTTCGACCACGTAATTGTAGGCGTTCTTGAAGAGGCGGACGGTCTTCTGCAGGTCGATGATGTAGATGCCGTTACGGGCACCGAAGATGTAAGGTTTCATCTTCGGGTTCCAGCGTTTGGTCTGGTGGCCGAAATGGACGCCGGCCTCCAGCAGTTCCTTCATGGTGATGTTGGACATGGTTCTCTCCTTGTGGTTGTGCCTCCGCCCCCTGGTATAACTCGAATCCGCGCCTGTCGCGGACACCACTGGAACAACGGGGAGCGTGCGGATTTTTCAAACAGCGAAGTTATATACCATAGATGGGGGGAATTGGCAAGGAAATTAATAGCAATAGCTGCACTCTGTTCAAGTTCTGCATGATATTGCCTATAGGTAGATTATGGCAATATTTTCTCCCGACATGAAGCTGACAGACCGGCATCTGCCAGCACCGCTTCACATACCCCCGACCACCCTGGTCTGCGATGCCTATGGTACCCTCTTTGACGTGCAGACAGTGGTCAGTCTCTGCGAGGAGATATTCCCCGGCTAGGCGCAGAAAAGGGGGAGATATTGATCGTCTCGGCCGACAGTTTTGCCTTTAACGGCGCCTGCTCCTTTGGCTGCCAGACCTGCTTGAGCTGGCCGAAAATCTCACCCCCTGATGCGGCAGAACGATCCACCCCCCCTTTACTTCACCAGTCATCTCATGTATCATGCCGCTAGCATGAAAAAGACCCTCCACCTATACCTCTTCCGTGAGATCACATCACCGTTCCTGCTCAGCCTGGGGACCTTCACCGCTGTACTGCTGATGGGTCGCTTTCTCAAGCTGGCCGACCTGGTGGTAGCCAAGGGGGTACCGCTTGGCGACGTAATGCGGATGATTATCTACCTGCTCCCTTATTTCTGCCTGGTCACTATCCCGATGGCCTTCCTGCTGGCACTCCTGCTCGCCTTTGGCCGCCTGTCGGCAGACAGCGAGATAGTTGCCATCAAGGCTTGCGGAGTGAGTCTTTACGGACTGCTGCCAGCGGTGCTAGGTTTTGCCTGCCTGGTCTATCTTGCTACCGCCTTTATTGCCAGCTATGCACTCCCCTGGGGGAATTCCGCCTTCAAGCGCCTGACTGTAGCCACTTTAGAATCCCGTGCCACTCTCGACCTGAAAGAGCGGGTATTCATCGACGATTTTCCCGGTCTCGTCCTTTATACTGACCGTTATGACGAGACCTCCCGGACCATGTCGGGTATCCTGATCCAGGACGAACGGGACAAACGCTCGCCGATCACGGTTTTTGCCACTTCCGGCACCCTGTCAAGCGACCCCGAGCGGCGGCTGGTAAGACTGGAACTGCACAAAGGGAGTATCCACCGGCAAACCGGAAAAGGGGATTACCAGCTGGCAGAGTTCCAGAACTATCAACTCAACATAGACCTCGGCCAGACCGTGAAGGAGGTCACCAGGGACGAACTGGATATGAATTTTGCTGAGCTGCGCGCCAACATCCGTGCCCGAACCGGCAGCAGCAAGCTGCAGCGGGACATGGAACTGGAGTACCAGCGCCGCTTTGCCCTCCCCTTTGCCTGTTTTGTCTTTGCCCTGGTCGGTGTCCCACTCGGCATCCAGAACCAGCGCTCCGGCAAGGCAGCCGGTTTCTCGCTCGGTATCGGCGTCATCCTTGTCTATTATATCGTCCTCTCTCTAGGCAAGGCACTTGGCGACCGCGGGGTGGTATCAGCTGTAGTAGCTGTATGGGCTCCCAATATCATCTTTTTGCTGCTGGGGGGACATCTCTTCCGCACCACTGCAGCAGAGCGGCGTCTTTATATGTTCGAGCTTCTGCTCAGACTTGGCAACAGAGTCAAGGAGTGGCGGGCGAACAGGAGGAGAGGGGCATGAAGATCCTCACCCGCTACCTGATAAGCACTTATCTTCGCATGCTCGGACTCTGCCTCGGTTCATTCGTTGCAATCTATCTGGTTATCGACATCCTGGAAAAGATCAGCCGTTTCGCCAAGAACGGCCCAAATCCGTTTGATGTCATCTCCTTCTTCATCTGGAAAGTGCCGGAGATAGTCTCCCAGGTCCTGCCGCTGGCAGTGCTGATGGCTACCATGCTGGCTTTAGGGAGCCTGGCGCGGAGCAGCGAACTGACCGCCATGCGCAGCTGCGGTGTCAGCATCGCCCAGATCACCATGCCGTTACTGCTAGTGGCAGCAGTTGTCAGCTCTGCCGCCTTTATCCTCGGCGAGTTTGTCGTGCCGCGTACTTTTGCGCAGATGAAATATGTGGAAGATATCAAAATCTACCGCAAGAACCCGGCTACCTTTTTCCGCCAGCAGAACATCTGGTACCGGGATAATGACGTAATCCTGCAAGCCCGCCTCTTCGAGCCGGCGACCCAGCAGCTGCGGGGGGTGACTATCTGGCGGCTGGGGGGAGGGCTGCAACCGCAGATAAGGATTGAGGCGGAGAATGGGAGTTTTGCTGGAAGCAGCTGGCTGTTCAGGGATCTGGTTATACAGGAATTCGGCCCGGCCGCCACAATAACTACCAGGAGAGCTAAGGAGCTGCCTCTGGAGCTGGGATTACGCCTTACCGACCTCAAGGTGCTGGAAAAATTTGCCGACAGCATGGGTTTCCGCGACCTGCGTCGCTATTGCGACAAACTGAAAAGCGGCGGCTATGATGCCACCCGTTACCTGGTACAGATGCATTCGCGTCTCTCCCTCCCCTGCGCCTCGCTGGTAATGGCCTTTCTCGGCATCCCTTTCGCCTTGCGCGGCAGCCGCAGCAGTGGCATTGCCATCGGCATTGGGATAAGCATCGCTATCGGCGTCAGCTATCATATCAGTAACGCCTTTCTGCTCTCCTTTGGTCAGGCTGGCGCTCTCCCGCCGGTAATCGCCGCCTGGGCCGCCAACTTCCTCTTTGCTGCCAGCGGCGTCTGGCTGACAATGAACATCAACCGTTGACAGCTTTGATTACGTGATATACTGAGAGCATATCTACCTTTACAGGCCTGCCGGTAATCGTTACAGGCCAGAGGAGAACCTCCATGTCCGGCAGTTTTGCTAGAGCGCTGCTTCTGACAACATGCCTTGGTCTCACCAGCCTTGCTGGGGCAGCCGTTACACCGGCGACGAAAGCAGCGCCCGGGAATGTCGACAAGCAGCCCCCACCCAATGTACTCAGCATCATCCCGGCCCAGGGAGAGCCGGGGAGCACTGTAACCCTCAGCGGCAGCGGCTTTACCGAACGGACCACGGTGAATCTCGGCACTCTCCAGTTGCCCGGCAGGCTCATCGCGCCGCAACAACTCGCTTTTGATATCCCGCAACTCTCTCCCGGACTTTATGCGCTTTATGTGCGGAGGGGGGATAATACCACCAGCCGGACTTATTCATTCACCGTACTGCCGCAGAAACCGGTGGCCGACTCCCTCTCCCCCGACTCGATTACCACCTGTGCCAGCGGTCGGGAGCGGGAGGTGCAACTGAATGGCCGCAATTTTCAGGCAAAGTCGCAGCTTATTTTTGATGGTGCCGCCATCAGAAGCAGATATCTGAGCAGCGAGACGCTCTCCTTCAGCGTCCCCCAGGTTGCCGCCGGCCTGCATCAGGTGCAGGTAAGGAACCAGGACGACTCGATCTCCGGCATTCTCGGCCTGATGATCGACGGCAGGCCGGAAGTATCATCTGTCTATAGCAAGGAGGATTATGTCACCACCTACAACCTGGTCATCGAAGGGCGGAATTTTCAGCAGAATTCTACTCTGGTGGTGACTGAGGAGAGCAGTCTCGACCAGGAGTCGGCTGCTTCGCAGGTCGAGGTAAAACGGCTCAGGAGTGGCCAGGCTGCTGCCGCAGAACGGGACAGGGTCGTCTATATGAGCTGCAACCAGCTTATCTACAAACGCTTCCCCTATAGCACCACCTTGAAGAACTTCCGCATCCAGGTAGTCAACCCGAATGGCGAGGAGAGTACCACTATCCAGGTAAGCGCCCCCTGAAGGTCATGCTTACTGCTGCGACATGTTACAAGGATGGGGGAGTATTCGCCTCCCCCATTTAGATTATCTGCAAGTAACTCGACTACTTCCCCTTTTTTTCCGGATTCGCCAATAACTCCAGAATCGCAGCAGCATCCCGGTAGCCGGGGAAGACCCGGCCATCAGGGAGTACCAGGGTCGGTGTCGAGTTGATGCCAAGCTGGCTGGCGAGCTTGATGGTAGCATCGACACCGGCAGCAGAGTGCTTTTTCGCCAAGGCGGGCAACCGGCCGCCACGGAAATTTTCATCCAGCAGTTTCAACGACTTTTCCGCCAACAGTATCCGGGACTTTTCATAGGCATTCGGGTGGATCTTCAAGGGGAGAAACTTGATATAGATAGCCAGCTCCCTGTTCAACTTTACCAGCTTCTGCAACTCCTCATGCTGCTTCTTGCAGAAGGGGCAGTCCGGGTCGGTGAAGATAATCAGCCGCTCTTTACCCTTCGGGTTCCCCATCAGCAGGGAATTGTTGCGCGGGATTTTCGCTGCATCGACCTTCTCCACCGGTATCAACTGCGTCTCCGCTGACTCGGGCATCGGCTGGCCGGTGGCGATGCTCAATACCGGGCCGGCAAAGATATACTTCTTGCCGAAATCCATGAAGACCCGCAACGGTTTACCATCCTGCTCCAGCACCAACTCCCAGACGCCGCGCAGCGGGGGGGTCCTGACCTCCTTCACCACCCCCCCCTTACCCTTGAGGATGACATTGGCATCCTGTACTGTCAGAAAATGGCAGCTTATACAATCCCCGCCACAACCATCCAGGGGCATGGCAGATGAATTGCCGGCAAAGAGCAGCACTAACAGCATCGTGATGATCTTGACATGCATCAGCAGCTCCTTCGCAAACGAATTGATGAGGCAAAATAAAAATAGCCGCCGGCACTACCGGCGGCTATTATCATTATAAATAACCCGAGGCAATTATTCAATGTTATTGTTACTTGTTAGTAACGATAATGTTCGGATTTGTACGGCCCCTCCACCTTGACGCCTATGTAGTCAGCCTGCTCCTGACTAAGGGTGGTGAGCTGAGCATTCAGTTTGTTGAGCTGCAATCTTGCTACCTTTTCATCCAGATGCTTAGGGAGGGTATAGACCCCGATCGGGTAACGCTCCGGATTGCCGAACAGCTCGATCTGGGCAATCGTCTGGTTGGCAAATGAAGAGGACATTACATAGGATGGGTGACCTGTGGCGCAACCGAGATTGACCAGCCGCCCCTTGGCCAGCAGGATTATCCGCTTGCCGTCGGGGAAGATGATATGATCGACCTGTGGCTTGATCTCTTCCCATTGGTATTTCTCCAGCGCTGCCACCTCGATCTCATTGTCAAAGTGACCGATGTTGCAGACGATCGCCTGGTCTTTCATCTTTATCATATGCTCATGGGTGATGACATGATAGTTGCCGGTACAGGTGACAAAGATATCGGCCTTGTCGGCGGCATAATCCATGGTGACCACCCGGTACCCCTCCATGGCAGCCTGCAGTGCGCAGATCGGATCGACCTCGGTCACCCAGACCTGTGCTGAAAGAGCACGCATCGCCTGGGCCGAACCTTTTCCCACGTCGCCATAACCGCAGATCAGTGCCACCTTGCCGGCAATCATCACGTCGGTGGCGCGCTTGATCCCGTCCACCAGCGATTCGCGACAACCGTAAAGGTTATCGAACTTCGACTTGGTAACCGAGTCGTTGACATTTATGGCCGGGAAACGGAGTTCACCCCGCTCGTGCATCTGGTAGAGACGGTGCACGCCGGTAGTGGTCTCTTCGGTGACCCCCTTGATCCGGGCAAGCCGGAGAGAGTACCAGGTCGGATCGAGTGCAAGTTTCGCCCTGATAGCGGCAAAGAGAATGGTCTCCTCCTCTGAGCCTGGATTTGCCAGAACGGAAATATCCTTCTCCGCCCTGGCCCCTAGATGGAGCAACAGGGTAGCATCACCGCCATCGTCAAGGATCATATTGGAAAAGCCGCCGTCCGGCCATTCAAAGATCCGGTGGGTATAGTCCCAATATTGCTCAAGACTCTCCCCTTTAACGGCAAATACGGCTGTCCCGCTGGCAGCGATGGCGGCAGCCGCATGGTCCTGGGTAGAGAAGATATTACACGACGCCCAGCGCACCTCGGCCCCCAGCGCGAGCAGGGTCTCTATCAGGACTGCTGTCTGGATGGTCATGTGCAGCGAGCCGGTGATGCGTGCACCTTTAAGCGGCTTGCTGACGGCAAACTCCTCACGGATAGCCATCAGACCAGGCATCTCGGTCTCGGCGATCCTGATCTCCCTGCGGCCCCAGTCGGCCAGGCCAAGGTCTGCAACGATGAAATCTTGCGACATAATATAGCTCCTTTTTGTTATGTTCATTTGAGGAATGAGTCGAAGTCCCCTCAAAGAGGGTTACAGCGCCTTCCCCCCCAAAAAAAATCATCTTTGCGGATTGCCAGGGGGGCCTAGCTGGCGCTGACCAGCAGCACCGACTCCCCCCCCTCAGCACCCTTTATCCTCTCTATCTGCACTTCAGTAAAACCAGCCCCCCTAAGCCAGCTCTCCAACTCCTCCTCACCAAAACCGAGCCACTGGTCGGCCAGCCTTTCGCGAGCCCATTCCCGCTCATGCCGGGCCAGATCAGCCAGCACCAGCGACCCGCCAGCTACGAGCACCCGACGGATCTCCCGCAGTACTGCCAGCGGATCGGCAGCATGATGCAGCACCATATTAGCCACGGTACAATCTACCCTGCTATCAGGCAACGGCAGATGGGTCATCTCCCCCAGTCGGAGTTCGATCCCTTTGAGTCCGGTTTCGACCAGACGGCGGCGCGCCTCTTCCAGCATCGCCGGTGCATGATCCACCCCGATTACCGAACCTCCCCTTGCAGCCAGTTTCGGCAAGAGACCGCCAGTGCCGACACCGATCTCCAGGAGAGTCCCCCCTGCAGGGACAAGTTCCAGTAACTGCTCACTGTAATCCGCTACCGGCAGTAGTCTCCTGGCCAGTTCATCCCACTGGCGGGCATGGCTTTCAAAAAACTCCTGGCTCTTGCGCCGCCGTGCATCCAGAATCTGTGTCACCGCTGCGAGGTCCTCCTCCCGCTCCGGGAGCTCATGCAGACCTTCCATTACAGCATTGCGAACCGTGGCAAAGAAGGGGTTGTCCCCCCCGGCCCGGTAATAGCTCCATGTCCCCTGGCGCTTGACTGACAGAATACCTGCCTCGGTGAGCGCCTTCAGATGCCATGATACCTTTGACTGCCCCTGCCTGAGGATAGCGGTGAGCTCCTGGACCGTGAACTCCCCGGTAAGGAGCACCGCCAGCAAGCGCAAGCGGGAATGGTCTGCCAGGGCCTTCAGAGTATCGAGCATCTTCATATCAATTTATCCATATCGGTTATATCAATATAAATTGATATAACATGACAGCGACTGTTGGTCAAGCAGGAATCCATCTTTCTGAAATAAAAAAGGCGACGAAATCTTCGCCGCCTTCATTCCATCTCTCCTCCGGCTGTTGCTCAGGCTGCTTTGACTGCCGCTCCTTCGGCAAACAACTCGGCGAATATCTCCTGGACCGTACTGATTCTCTCGGTTCGCCAGGCATTGGAACCGCAGAATACCAGGCCGGTCTCTGTATCCCCCTTCTGCGAGCGGTCAAGGGCATTGACTATGCAAAAACGTTCGCCCGACTCCTTGTAGGTGCATTTTTTCAGACAACCGTTATTACAGGTGGTCCCATGTTCCCGGTCGTAGTCGACAATCTGCTGCTGGTTACGGAGAATAGCCCGTCCCGGCAGGCCGGCCGGACTCATGATCAGCCCGATGTCCTCTTTTTTGCAGTCTATATAGGCCTGTTTGAAGGCATCGTCAGCATCGCACTCGACAGTCGCCACGAAACGGCTTGCCATCTGTACCCCGTCCGCACCCTCAGCCAATGCATGGAGCAGGTCGGCACGATCCCAGATGCCACCTGCAGCTATAACCGGCACATGCACGCCATACTCAGCCTGGAAAAACTCCTTCACTCCACGCACCGTGGCGTACTGGTCATATTCACCGGTACCGATTTTCTCCATCCTCTCACCGAGATGTCCACCGGCAGTATCAGGGTCTTCTACTACAACTGCATCAGGGAGACGGTTATAGGTCTTTTCCCACTTCTTGGCCACCAGTTGGGCTGCCCGCACTGACGACACAATCGGCACCAGCGCCACCTCAGGGGCATGGGCGGTAAGCCCTGGCAGAGTCATCGGCAGCCCTGCGCCGCAGATAATGATCTTGGCCCCCCCTTCTATGGCTGCAGCAACAAGCTGTTCAAAGTCGGAAAGGGCGACCATGACATTGACGCCGATTATCCCGTCAGGAGCAATGGCATAAGCCTTGGCCAGTTCGGCCTTAAAACCTTCGGCATCGGCCTGCATGTAATTTCTGCCATTATAGAGGCCACTGTTCAGGGCGATCCCTGCGGCTGCAACGATCCCTACTCCGCCGCATTTCGCCACATGACCGGCAAGCGACCCTGCGGATATGCGTACTCCCATCCCACCCTGGACAAGAGGATATTTCACCCGGTATCTGCCTATCTGCAACGGTTTTATCATGTAAATACCCTCCACGTACCTGAATGGTGCTATTCAAGATTAGCAGAAAAAGCGCCCTGACTATGTAATACTAATGTAAAAAAGCCTGTTCAAAGTTGAATTTTATCTGTTCCTCTAATCTGGGTCGCATAGACTGGGACTTTAGCCGACAGCTACAGATCAGGTATTGTTTTTGCTAAGCAGGATAAGTCAAAAGAAAACCGTCTTCAGCATCTGTATAACGTGCCATTCTGATTGATTTTTTTAATGCGCTGGGGATAGCATCATTTAATGGCTGTAGTTAATTGGCTGATATCTGGCTTAATATTATCTCGAAATGCCGTAAAACCAGGTTTTCCAAATATGGCAATTACCACCAGATGTAAAGCCTGTAGCGGCTTTATGGTTTTTTGCCGGCAAAATCAAGCACCGTCTTTTAGCTGCTAATGTCATGAGTAACCGCTAGGTTGCATGTTATCAAGAGTGGGGAACAACCTGCAGGCTAATCCGGCCTGCAGGTTTTTTTTCATCTAAAGTAGCTCCTTATCAGCTTTTCCCGACTCGCGGAAAATTCCCTTGCAAACCGCGGGGGTGGATGATACACAGAGCAGATGCGCTGGCTCAAAAAAATATTTCACCCACTGATCGCCTTTATCGGTCTGCAGATCGTCTGGATCCTCCTGGTTGTCTTCTGGATTATCTGGTTTCTCAATCGGCACAAGGAGTTCCGCGAACTTGCCGAACGTTACCGGCCAGAGCTGGTCGGGCGCAGCCTCGACTGGCTGGTGCTGGTGGAAGGGCTGGTGCTGCTGGTCGCTGTCTTGATCGGGATTTATGTCCTCTTTCTCTACTGGCGCCGTCAATCGGAACTTTACCGCCGCCAGCAGGACTCCATCTCCCAGGTGACCCATGAACTGAAGTCCCCACTCGCCTCCATCCAACTCCACCTGGAAACGATTCGCCTGCGCAAGCCGACACCGGAAAAACTTGAACGCTTCCTCGACATAATGCTGGCAGATACTGACCGCCTCAACAACCTGATCAATAATCTGCTCATGGTGGCAAAACTCGAACAGCGACGCCGCACGGTAACTTACCCTGCAGCTGATTTCTCCGAGTTTCTGACCAATGCTCTGGAGCAGAAACGGCTGAAACTCCCGGAGGGGGGTGTCCTGAGCTACGATATAGAGCCAGGGATAAGGGTAGCCCTTGACAGCGAAGGGTTTCAGACTGTCTTGAGAAATCTGTACGAGAATGCGGTATTATATAGCCCGGATGCTCCGGATATCAAAGTGACACTCCGCCGGGATGGGCGCCAGTGCAAATTGACCTTCCAGGACAAAGGGATAGGCATTGACACAGCTGACCAGGCAAAAGTGTTCAAGATGTTCTATCGGGTCCGCAACCCGGGGGACAGCGTCCGCGGCACAGGGCTTGGCCTGTATATCGTCAAGTCGGTAATTGTCGAACATGGCGGCAAAATCTCCTTGCAGAGCGAGGGTAAAGGGAAGGGGTGTACCTTTGTGATCCTGCTCCCCTTGGCATCATGACAGAAATGCGCGGTAACAGTGCCGCGCCTTTAGTATCCGCTGCGATCAGTCTGCTGATTCAGCGGCCAGGCCCGACCGGCATGGTTTCCGCAATATTATCCGAACAACCCGTCAGCGAGGTTTTACGTTGAACGACGAAAAACCGCATATTCTTCTGGTCGAAGACGAGATACATCTTGCCCGTGGCATCTGCTTCAATCTGGAGCAGGAAGGGTACCGGGTGAGCCATGTGGGGACCGGCGAAGCGGCACTGGAGCGACTCGCCTATGAACGTTTCGCCCTGGTAATTCTCGACATCATGCTGCCAGGCATGGACGGATTTGCCGTATGCCGGGAGATTCGCAATGTCGCCAGCAGGGTACCGATACTGATTCTTACCGCACGGGCCGGAGAAGGGGACCGTGTCGTCGGTCTTTCCAGCGGCGCTGACGACTATCTGACCAAACCGTTCAACCTGAACGAATTCCTCCTCCGTGTCCAGGGGATGCTCCGTCGCTCCGCCTGGTATCGACCCGACCCGGTCGAGGAGAGTTACCATTTCGGCGACAACGAGGTATTCCTCCTCTCATACAGAGCCAGGACTGCCCAGGGAGAGATCGACCTGACCGACCTGGAGGTCAAGATGCTTGCCCTATTCTTCCAGCGTGAAGGGGAAACCATAACAAGGTCAACCCTGCTTGAATCGGTCTGGGGCTATAAATCTGACACAGAGACCAGGACCCTGGACAATTTCATCGTCAGGCTCAGGAAATATTTCGAGCCAGACCCTGCCCATCCAGTATATTTCCAGACTATCCGCGGTGTCGGCTATCGTTTCACGCGGAAATCACGCGACCTTTGACCGGATGTAAATGCAGCAGCAACTCTTCGCCGCCAGACAAAAAAAAGGCCGGATGGTATCCCATCCGGCCTTTTGTCTCATTTAATATGCTCTACACCTTTATCCCAGAGTTATATGCCGGCTTTTTCCTTGAGTATTTGCGCCTTGTCGGTCCGCTCCCAGGTGAATTCCGGCAGTTCGCGACCGAAATGGCCATAGGCAGCAGTTTTCCTGTATATCGGGCGGAGCAGGTCGAGTTGATCGATTATGGCGCGCGGCCGGAGATCGAATATCTCACTGGTAATGGCAGCGATACGGGCATCATCCAACTTGCCGGTGCCGAAGGTGTTGACCATTACCGAAACCGGCTCTGCAACTCCGATGGCATAAGCTACCTGGACCTCGCAACGGTCACAGAGTCCAGCTGCCACCAGGTTCTTCGCCACATAACGACCCATGTATGCCGCTGAGCGATCTACCTTGGAGGGGTCTTTACCGGAAAAGGCACCACCGCCATGCCGCCCAGCTCCACCATAAGTATCGACTATGATCTTCCGTCCGGTCAGACCGCAGTCACCCATAGGTCCGCCGACCACAAAGCGACCGGTCGGATTGATATAAAAACGGGTTGATGAATCCATCAGATTTGCCGGGACTACCTTCTTCACCACCTCTTCGATGATCCCCTCCTTGATCATCTCATAGGAGACCTCCGGGGTGTGCTGCGAGGAGATAACTACCGTGTCTACCTTGACCGGTTTGTTATCGACATACTGCACCGACACCTGTGATTTCGAGTCTGGCCGGAGAAAATTCAGCAGGCCACTCTTCCGTACATCGGCAAGTTTCTTCACCAGCTGGTGGGAGAGTTGTATCGGTAACGGCATCAGTTCTGCTGTTTCGCGACAGGCATACCCGAACATTATCCCCTGATCGCCTGCCCCCTGGTCCTTGAAGAGCCCTTGCCCCTCGGTCACCCCCTGGGAGATATCAGGCGACTGTTTATCGATCGAGGTGAGGACCGCACAGGTCTCCCAGTCGAAACCCATGGCCGAATCATTGTAGCCGATCTCCTTGATGGTCTCGCGGGCGACGCGCGGGTAATCGACCACCGCATTGGTGGTGATCTCCCCGGCTATTACCACCATCCCGGTGGTAACAAGGGTCTCACAGGCAACTCGGGACTTTGGGTCCTGGGCAATAATCGCGTCAAGAACGGCATCAGAAACCTGATCGGCAACCTTGTCCGGATGCCCTTCAGATACCGATTCGGAGCTGAAAATAAAATCCTTCATTTCCATCTTTGATTCCTCCCCATCTGCGCTTGGCAGTATTATGCAAACCAAACATTTTTTTTATCATTAATGTTTCAAGTTTGTCAAGCTTGAACCGGATCAATACTTTATGTTCCGCCAGACAGCTACCACGCGGCCGATTATCCTTACTTCGTCATCAGCCTTGAACGCTGCATAAGAGGGGTTGTCCGAGGAGAAGAATGCTTCGTCATCCTTGACCCGGTAGCGGCGCAGTATAGGTGTCCCCCAGAAATTCTTGATCAGGACGATATCCCCGTTATTGCAACTCTCTGCCGGCTGAAAGACCACTATGTCTTCATCCCGCACGGTTGGCGCCATAAAGTCGCCGGTCGAGACAAAGGCGTAGAGACCATCAGGGAGATTCGGGAAGGAGAGCATCGTCAGTATGTTCTCTGCCGCCACCCCATCCGTGAATTCCGCCGGTATCTCCCGCAGCAGAGGGATCCGCCCCTCGCTGAAAGTCGAAGCGGTGTACCGGGGTCGAAACATCTCTCCAGTACCGTTTGCCAACCACTCTTCATTCAGTTCATGTACATGACACAGGGCAATCAGGACTGCTGGCGAAGGTATCTTTTTGCCACTTTCGATCTCACTCAGAAAACCTTGTGTAATCCCCAATGAATCGGCCAGAGCCTTCTGGGTAAGGTTTCTCGCAAGACGGATATCCCTGAAGCGCTGTGATATTGCTGAGCTATTAAATTTCACCATGAGATATTTTCTCTTGACCAGATTATTTCTCTATTATATTTTACGGAAACATAATTATAAACATCTAATTCTGTCTCTACCTTGCCCGGATCAGACAACTGCTTTCCCGCGGCAGTACCAGGAGGGTTCATGCACGACAAGACTAACGGAAAATATATCCTGCTCGTTGCAGAGAATGACATAGATATACTGCTGGTACGCATGGCCCTGGCTAAATTCAAGATCACCCTGCCGGTCACCATTATCAATGACGGTGCCGCAGCCATAGAATACATGGCCAATGCCAGCCGTATTCCGGTGGTAATATTGCTCGACCCGGACATCCCCAAGGTGACCGGACTGACCGTATTAGGGAGGATTCGCAAGGATGCCCGGTTTCAACATGTACCGGTGCTGATCATCTCGGCAATCTATCACCCCCAGGATATCAACATTGCCAAATCGATGGGGGCCAACGCCTATATCTACAAAGCAGAACTTTTCAAAATCCTTGGCGACGCACTCGCTGCGGTCGGCATAACCGCTTCGGCAGAGATTCCGCCAGCCGAGCCCGGCGCCAGGGTTGACCAGGAGTCGCAGACCTAGTCGATACTCTCGACAAAATGTGCCGCCAATTCACTCTGCAGGAACGATTCTACCTCTCCGGCCGTTGCATATGTCAGGGCGCGGCTTACCAGCTGTTCAGCATCCTGCCTGGTACAGCGGCGAAGAATCCGCTTGACCCTCGGGATCGACACGGCGTTCATGGAGAGTTCATCAAAGCCAAGCCCCAGCAGGATCGGTAGATAATCTGGCTCACCTGCCATCTCTCCACACATGCATGCGTCGATACCGGCATTATGGGCTGCGTCAACCACCATCTTCAGAGACCTGAGGATCGCCGGATGAAGCGGTTCATAAAGATTCGACAGATGTTCATTGGTCCGATCTATCGCCAGTGAATACTGGATCAGGTCGTTAGTGCCGACGCTGAAGAAATCGACCTCACGTGCCAGCAGGTCGGCAATAATAACCGCTGCAGGGATTTCGATCATGATGCCGATTTCGAGCTGCTCATCAAAAGGGTGACCATCTGCACGAAGCTCCTGCTTCGTCTGTTCAAGCAGCGCCTTCACCGCCCTGATCTCGGCCACTCCGGATACCATGGGGAAGAATATCCTCACCTTGCCCAGGGCACTTACCCGCAGAATAGCGCGCAGCTGCTGTTTGAATATCTCCGGATGGCGCAAAGACAGACGGATGGCCCTGACCCCCAGCGCCGGGTTCAGTTCATCGGCAAGATTAAGATCAGCGACAAATTTGTCCCCCCCTACATCGAGCGTCCTGATGGTAACCGGAAGGGGTGCCATTGCCTTGACCACAGCGGCATAGGCATTATACTGTGTCTCTTCGTCCGGTGGCTCGCTGCAGGTAAAAAAGAGCATTTCGGTACGATAAAGGCCGATCCCCTCGCCGCCGTGACCGACCAGTGAAGGTATCTCTTCGACAAATTCGACGTTCCCTTTCAGCCGGATACTGTACCCGTCCAGGGTCTCTGCAGGGAGGTAGCGGTATTTTTCCAGTTCCCGCTCAAGATATTCGTAGTGCTGCTTGCGCCGTAGATAGTCGCGAAAGGTTTCCTGGTCGGGATTTATTACTACGACACCGGTCGAACCGTCGATGATCAGCACATCGTTGGCAGTGACCATGCCGGTAATTTTTTCCAGGCCGACTACCGCCGGTATTTCCAGCGCGCGGGCCAGGATCGCAGAATGGGCGGTCTTCCCCCCCATGTCTGTGACAAAGCCGATCACTTTATCCTTATCGATCTGCAATACATCGGCAGGGGAGAGCTCATGGGCGACAATTATCGCTTTCCCCTCCACCTCGCAGAGCGGCTCCTCATCCTTGCCGACCATACAGCGGAGGATCCGTTCGATCACCGTACTTATGTCGCCGCCCCGCTCCCGCAGATAGTCGTCTTCGATGGCCGCGAATATCTCCTGGAATTTCTGCTGGCTCCGCCGTAAAGCCGCCTCGGCGTTTATCCCCTGGCGTTCGATGATGCTGACGGTCTCATGGCTCAACATACTGTCATCAAGAATAAGCAGATGGGTGTCGATGACGTAAAGATGGTCAACCCCATGTTCAAGCTCCAGCTGGCTCCTGAGAGCCTGCAACTCTTCCCGGGCCTGATCCAGTGCAGCTGTGAAGCGACCGACCTCCGCCGGGATCTCACCCGGTTCAAGCTGAGCCTCGACAACCAGCACACGGCTGCGGTCGGTCAGTTTGACCTGACCAATAGTTATGCCAGGCGAAGCACCGACCCCGTTGAGGATCATATTTTCAGTCTTCGCCGAACCCATTGGTGATAAGTTCCCCCAGCACTTTCATAGCCTCTGCTTCGTCGGCTCCAGAGGCAACAAGTTTGACTGTGCTCCCTTTGGCAGCAGCCAGCATCATGATCCCCATGATACTCTTGCCGTTGACTTCAATACCTTCCCGCTCGATTCTGATATCTGCAGCGAAGCGGATTGCTGTTTTGACAAAGAGTGCAGAAGCCCGGGCATGCAGCCCCAGTTTATTGACAATGACAAATTCCTGCTCAGGCATGATAAGGCTAAGACCGCACAGACTCAGGCAGAGCAGGGGTGGCCCTGCTGCAAGAGGAGCTGCCGGTCGTTTCTCCTCCTATTTTTTCAGAAAATCGCCGGCAACGATTATACTCTCAAGGCCACAGGCGCGAAGTGCGCCGGCCAGCTCGGCGATTCCCCGTTTGTCACGATCAGCGGCGAATTTGATGACCATCGGCAGATTTACCCCGGTTACGACTTCAATCCGGTTCTCTTCGAGGAAGGAGAGGCTCATGTTGGATGGCGTGCCGCCGAACATATCGGTCATGATGATCACCCCGTCGCTGGCGACCTTTTCGACTGCGCTGCTGATGGCGGTACGGATCACCTCTACCTGATCGTCAGCCTTTATACCGACCGCCTCTGCAAGTTCGATCTTGCCGACTATCATTTCAGCAGCCAGCAACAGTTCACGAGCTAAAGCGGCATGTGCCACAATTACCAGACCGGTCATAATCCTATCCTTGTCCCTTGCCCATATCGCGATGGGTGACGTTTATGTTGAGTTGTTTGCCGCGGAAAAACCCGCGCAGTTCCTCGACGA
Organism: uncultured Geobacteraceae bacterium; assembly: GCA_964649725.1. Classification (GTDB taxonomy): domain Bacteria; phylum Desulfobacterota; class Desulfuromonadia; order Geobacterales; family Geobacteraceae; genus CAZYTM01. The sequence goes on from CAZYTM010000008.1 coordinate 109,821, forward strand.
TGACGACTGAGCGATGTTTGCCGCCGGTACAGCCGATCGAGATGGTCAGATACGATTTCCCTTCCCTCCGGTACCCGGGGAGGAGGAAATCCAGCATCTCCTGGAACTTTTCCAGAAATTGCCCGGTCTCTCCCTTGCCGAGAAGAAAGCCGCGCACGCCAGGGTCAAGGCCGGTGAACTCCTTCAACTCCGGCACAAAATAGGGGTTGGGGAGAAACCGTACATCCAGGACCAGGTCTGACTCCAGCGGGATGCCGTAACGATAGCCAAACGACTGCAGATGGATGGTCATCGCCCGGGCACCCAGCTCCCCCTTGACACGGGCTATCACCATCTCCTTGAGTTGATGGACATTCAGCTCCGAAGTGTCGATAATCGCCGTAGCCAGACGCCGCAGACCAGCCAGCTGTTCCCGTTCATAACGTATCCCGTCCGGGACCGAACCGTTCTCCAGGGCAGGATGGCGCCGCCGCGTCTCGGAGAAGCGGCGTATCAGGACCTCATCGGTTGTCTCAAAAAAGATTATTTCTATAAAATGGCCGGCTTCGCTGATCTCCTGGACGACCTTTTCGTAACCCTTGAGAAAGTCACGGCCGCGGATATCCATAACCAGCGCCACATCGCGCACCGATTCCTTGGCCTTTTCCATCAGGTCGATAAAGGGGGGGAAAAGTGTCACCGGCAGGTTGTCGAGGCAAAAAAAGCCTTCATCCTCAAGAGCCCGTACCGCCGTTGATTTACCCGATCCTGACAGTCCTGAGATGATGACTATTCGCATCTATTCCACCTCGTCACCTAATGGACGGACTTCAAGACGTGACAACAACTTTTCGTGAAACTCCCGCGCCGAATGGTAGCCCATCCCCTTCAGGAGGAAGTTGCGGGCTGCCACCTCGATGATGGAGGTAAGATTGCGCCCTGGCGAGACCGGTATTCTCAGGTGCATCAGGTCGACGCCAAGAATGGTGTAGACCTGGTCATCGATGCCGAGCCGATCGTACTCCTGGGTCGGGTCCCACTCGACCAGCTCCAACACCATGTCGATGATCTTCTTTTCCCGGATCGAAGAGACCCCGAACAGGTCCTTGATATTGATGATGCCCAGACCACGGATCTCCATATGGTACTGGATCGATTCGGCAACCTGGCCGACCAGTGCCGCAGGCATCTTCTTCTTGATAAAGATGATATCGTCTGCCACCAGCCTGTGCCCCCTGATGACCAGGTCGAGAGCGCATTCGCTCTTGCCGATACCGCTCTTGCCAAGGAGCAGCACACCGACCCCCAGTACATCGACCAGGACGCCATGCACATGAGTGGTCGGCAGCAGCCGCTCTTCAAGAAACTTGGTGATCAGGGAGATGAAGGTTGACGACTGGTGGGGGGTCACCAGCAGCGGTATGCCAGCCTGCTCGGCAGCGTTGGCCAGAAATTCAGGGGGTGTCAAACCCTTGGTGATTATGAAACAGGAGATCGGGAAGGTACAGAGTTTCCGCACCGCATCAGCAGCCAGTCGTTCATCCATCTGGCATAAGTAGGATACCTCGGTGTTCCCCAGCACCTGGACCCGATCCGGGTGCAGATGCTCCATATAGCCGGTCAGTGCCAGACCAGGCTTCTGGATCCTGGAGCTGAAGACCCGATGAGCAAGCCCGCTCCGCCCTGCCAGCAGCGCAAGCTCCAGACCGTACTCGTCATCATTGAGCAGGTCTTCTATGGCGAGACTCATGGTGTTATTCACGAGCGGCTGTCCTGTTCGAGGATAATGGCATGGATAGCATCCGCATCCGCTGCCTCGATCAGCCTTCTGCGCACGGCCGGGTCTTTCAGGACGCGGGATATCCTGGCCAGCATTTTCAGGTGGACACCGATGGCATCTTCAGGAGCCACCAGGAGAAAGAAGAGCTGAACCGGCCTGCTGTCGAGTGCATTGAAATCGATCCCACCCCTGCTTCTGCCGAAGGCCAGGACCAACTCCCGGGCCTGTTTCAGTTTGCCATGGGGTATGGCTATAGCGTCACCGATACCGGTGCTACCCAGCTTCTCCCGCTCCTGCAGAACCCTGACGAGGTCCGCCTGATCCAGGCCAGGGTGAGATTCGGCCACCTTCCCGGCAAGTTCGACCAGCACCTCATCCTTGGTTACTGCCGACAGTTCCGGGACAATATCGCACAGCTGCAGATACCCCTTGATATTCATCCAGCCCCCGGCACTTACGACAGCCAAGCTCAGCTGCTGAATGGCTCGATAAGACCGTAGTTACCATCTCTACGGCGATAGATGACACTGATGTTCTCCGTGCCGGCATCGGTGAAGACCAGAAAATCCTTGTGCAGCAGATCCATCTGCATCACCGCCTCATCCACAGACATAGGCTTGATGGAGAAGGTCTTGGTCTTGATCACCACCGGCTCACGACGCTGCTCGATACTCTCCGCCTCGACCACGCTCTTGCGTACCTGGCGGTCCCGGGAATCGTTCTCCGGCTTGTGCTCCTTGATCCGCTCCTTGTATCTGCGCAACTGCCGTTCGATCTTGTCAACCACCGCATCGACCGCCGCATACATGTCGTTGGTCTCTTCCGATGCCTTGATGGTAATCCCCTTGGCGGTAAGGGTCACTTCGGCGCTATGACGGATCTTTTCCACGGTCATGAATACCTGGGCAACGATCGGTTCGTCGATATATTTCCTGACCCGCTCGAGCTTTTCCTCGGCATAACTCTTCAGGGCATCGCTTGGTTCCATGTGCCTGAATGTTGTCGTTGTCTGCATAACTGCCTCCTTGGTTTATGTTGCGCGTTTCGTTCAAGTTGCAAGCTGACTGTAGCGCTTTATCAAAAATGTCTTTTCCGTTCCGATGATGAGCCGATGCGAAGCATCTCCCGATATTTGGTCACTGTCCGCCGGGCGATATTGATGTTGCTGGCCGCCAGCAGTTCGGCCAGTCGCTGATCACTGTAGGGGCGGCGGGGATCTTCGGCATCGACGATATCCTTGATCTTGTTCTTGACGCTCTCCGAAGCGATGAAATCACCCTCTCCGGTAGAGATGCCGCTGTTGAAGAAATATTTCAGCTCGAACAGACCTTGCGGGGTCTGCATATATTTGTTGGTAGTCACCCGGCTGACCGTAGACTCGTGCATGCCGATATCTTCTGCCACATCCCGCAGTACCAGCGGCCGCAAGTATTCGATACCCCGGTCGAGAAAATCGCGCTGGAACTTGATGATACTCTTGGCAACCTTGTGGATGGTCCGCTGCCGCTGATGGATACTCTTGATAAGCCACATGGCGGAGCGCATCTTCTCACTGATATACTCCTCGGCCTTGGCGTCCAGATGCCGGCCACTCTTCCCCTCGTGGGCATAAAACGGATTTATGCGGAGATTGGGAAGCCCCTCGTCATTCAGCACCACCACATAGTCGTCGCTGATCTTGTAGACGAAGATGTCAGCCGATATATACTGGACCTCATCAGAGCCGTAGATCCTGCCAGGCTTCGGGTCGAGACCGGCAATTATCTTTGCCGCCATGAGGATGTCGTTGACATCAACCCCTGCAGCCCTGGCGATCTGCTTGTAACGCCGGCTTTCCAGATCTTTCAGGTGATCGCGCAGGATCGTCTCCACCAGCGAGCCGGCCATCCCCAACTGCTGCACCTGGAGCAGCAGCGACTCCTGCAGGGTACAGGCACCGACACCAGCCGGGTCGAAATCCTGGATCCGCTTCAGGACTGCCGCGACAAACTCCTCTTCTACCTGACAGGCGCTTGCCACATCGGCAAAGGTAGCCCGGAAATAACCATCCTCATCGATATTGCCGATTATCTCCGCGCCGACCCGCAACTCCAGGTCGGAAAGTCTGGTCATGCCGAGCTGCCACATCAGGTGGTCAGAGAGGGTCCCTTTTCTGGTCAGGATATTTTCGTACGAGGGTCGTTCTTCGTCGTCATCGTAATACTGTTCACCGGCACTGTAATTATAACCTTCAAGATAGTTTTCCCAGTCCATCTCGCTGATGGTTTCAGCACTGGCGGTTACCTCCTTGAACTCCACCTCTGTCTGCAGCGGCGGCTCTGCTTCCATCTCCGCCAGCTCCAGGGTGTCAATCTCCTTGGTCTCCTCCTGCTCCAAGGTCTCCTCAAGGACCGGGTTCTCTTCTATCTCCTGACGCACCACATCCTGCAACTCCAGCCTTGACAACTGGAGCAGCTTGATAGCCTGCTGCAGCTGCGGTGTCATCACCAGCTGCTGCGACAGCTTCATCTGTTGGCGCATCTCAATAGCCATAAATGGCGAATCCTCGATAACTAGATTATAACTCTATCTCCGGGAAATGAACCGGTCAGAGCCTGAATTTCTCTCCCAGGTATATCTCCCTTGCTTTCCTGCTCTCGGCGATCTGCTGCGGGTTGCCACATTCCAGCACTTCGCCGGCATTCAGTATATATGCCTTGTCACAGACTCCGAGGGTCTCCCGGACATTATGGTCGGAGATCAGAATGCCGATCCCCCGCCCCTTCAGTTCAGCGATTATGTTCTGCAAGTCGATCACCGCCAGCGGATCGATACCGGCAAACGGTTCATCGAGGAGCAGGAATGCCGGCCGGGTGGCAAGGGCCCGGGCGATCTCGACCCGCCGTCTTTCACCCCCGGAGAGGGCATAACCCCTGCTCGCCGCGATATGGGTTATCTTCAGATCGGCCAGCAGTTCCTCTGCCCGTTCCTGCCGCTCATTACCGGTAAGCGGCAAGGTCTCCAGCACCGCCAGCAGATTCTCCGTTACCGTAAGCTTGCGGAATACCGATGGCTCCTGGGGGAGATAACTGATCCCGCGGCGCGCTCTGACATGCATAGGGAGATCGGTTATGGCCAAGTCATCGAGCAGGACCGCGCCGCTCTCCGGCCGGCAGAGCCCTACCACCATATAGAAGGTAGTAGTCTTCCCGGCACCGTTAGGACCCAAGAGGCCGACCACCTCGCCAGAGGCGACTTCAAGGTCGACCCCGGCCACCACGGTCCGGTTACCGAAGCTCTTGCGCAGCCCCCGCGTGACTAGTTTTCGTTCAAGGTTTGCCACCTGGCACCCCTTTGCGACCGGTCTGGATGGTAGCCTGGACCCGTTCCCCCTTACTCCCGGAGACGACACTCTTCTGTTCGTCAACATAGTAGGTGATCACCGATCCGGTCAACTCATTCTCCCCCTGATAGACCTTTGGTGCGCCATCCAGGGTGATGGTACCCTTCCTGTTGTCATAGATGGCATGGGAAGACTCGCCACGGTTGATCCCCTGGATTATTCTTACATTACCGTTCGCCTCGACCAACTCTACGTCCCGCTCCTTGGCCGCATAGGTTATCTTGAGCCGGTCGGCATAGATAGTCATGTCACCCTGGCGGGCGATCACCTTGCCGGAGAAAATCGCGGTCCTGCTGTTACTATCGGTCAAAAGCTCGTTCGATTTAATCTGCAACGGCTGATCACCCCGTTTGGTCATCAACTCGGCAGCAGCAATCATGCCGGCAAAGAGCAGAGTGAGCAGCATTACCAGCGCAATGGAGAAGAGTCTCACCGCCCTGACCCCCCTTTGAGGTTTGCTTCCACATTGCGCAATATCCGCACACTCCTTGAGACTGTATTGAGTTCCAGCCCGACCCCGCTCACTGTCATCTCCTTGTCAGTCAGCCGCACCGGGGTGTCGGTCCTGACCAGAGAGAGGGAGTTCACGTAGGTCGCTTTCGGCATCGTGACTTCCAGACCGGAGTCGGTAGTCACCCGCACCTTACCTGTCAATTGCAGATCTTTTGTCTCTGTGTGATAGTCAGCCCGTTCTGCGGTGAGCAAGATGTCACCGGTCGCCGGTTCACCTGCCACCTGCATCCGGACTCCGCTTAGGCGAGCTATGCCGCTGGCGCGATCATGCTCGGCGCTGTCGGCGACAAGTTCCCACTTTTTGCTTCCGTCTCGCATTTCGGAAAAATGGATTTTCCGCAGAGCAATGTCGGCATTGCCAGAGAGTGGGGTTGACACCGGTGCAGATTTGGGAGCGCCAGAAAACTTGCCGGCAATCACCACAACGAGCGAGATACCGGCCAGAATAATGGCCAAAGCCAGAAGCTGCCTGATTTTACGCGGTTCGAGCATAATTCAGGAAAAAGTATACCACTCAAGATATGGGCTGTAAAGATATTTCAGCAACTTTTGCATGAGTTGGCATGAAGATTGAAGAAGGCTCTGCAAAATCGACCCGTTAGCTTGCCTGGCTGCTCCGGAGAGACTCCGCAGAGGTGACTGACCGGCAACCCTGCAGCTTCTCAGACAAAAAAAGGGCGGGGAGACCCCCGCCCGAAAACAGACCAATATTCTTCTGCCGGAAATACTACTTTTTCGGCAGGTTGGAGAAGATAATATGCTCCTCTAGAGAGGCAGCTAGCGGTTTCGTAACAGCGCTGGCACTCGCCGTAGTATAGGTGTTGAGCGGCGTTACGGTAGCAGTGCCACTGCTGCTCACAGTGATTTCAAAGACCTGCCAGACAGAATTGCCGCCTAGCACTGTCGAACCAGGATTCGGCGGGGTGTAAACGGTAGTCGAGCCGTTCAGCGTCAGTTCAACCCTGGCCGGAGAGGTGTAGATCGTCCCGGTGCCGCTGTAATGATGCACTGAATAGCGATAGGTGCCGGTGAATAATCTGCTGATGGTGATGACCTCAGGGCCGAAGCTTGAGGTATCATCAACATCCAGCTCTGCGTAAGGGGCTGCGACCATGCTCCCCCTGCTGCTGTAATAGACATGGAAACGGCTCGTTGAAGTAGGATCCGGACCGGTCAGATGCGAATCGAGGTCAGTAGGGTTCAACCCCCAGGTCAGTTTGATCCTGGCCGAACCGGAACCGCTGGAGCCTATAATGGCGCCAAGCTTCAGGTCGGTGGAGAGGGAGGTGCAGGAGGTCCCGGCGGAACCGGTCGTGACCACTTCACTCTGGCTCAGGGCATTACTCGTCACTGCGATCACTATAACCGTCGAATTAGCCTTGGCCAGTACGGAGAAGGTACCATCAGCGGCAGAATAGGTCTCCGAAGTACCGATATAGTCCCGCCCCTGCGCTTCGACGCGGGCCCCGGCCACGGCAACGCCAGCCGAATCGACGACCTTGCCGGTTATGCAGGTGGTGTTATAGACCTGGTCAGCATTCCAGTAGGAGAAATGGGTGACCGTACCGGTGTAATACTGATTCGGTGCAGTACCGGCCAAGGTAAGTGTCCCCTCCTGGACCCAGAGGCCGGTCGTGGCATTATAGTAGAAGGCCGGCATGGTAGATGGTGGTGAGGTAGCGCCGGCGGCAACAGGGATACGGATAGTCGCGCTCTGGCCGCTGGCAAGGTTCAGTGCCGCACCGGTGCTGTCGGTGAAACTCACTTCGATGGCACCGAAACTCTCCATCATGCCGCCAGCCGAGGTGGTGTAGTTACCCGGCATCAGCTGGGGGTTGGAGCTCGGATCGATCGGCGTGAGATTGCCGGTCACGTTACCGCTCGGGCTCCCGCCAGAGGCTGTCCTGAGCGAGTTTGCCGGCAGCACGACCTGGGCCGCCGAACCGGTGGCGGTGATGGTCTTGGCCGCAGTCGGGTCAAAGGTGGAAGTATTGGCAACCGGCAACAGCGCGATATCGGCAGTTGTCGTCACCCCGGCAGATACCGTGGCTATTTTCGAGCCAAAGACAAAGCCGCTCTTGGCGACCGTGATCACCTTGCCGCTGCCGGCAGTGATGCCGGTGATAGAGTAAGTCCCGTCTGCCGCTGTTGTGGCGCTTGCCGTGCCGACCGTCACAGTTGCGGAGGCGACCGCTGCACCGTCATTGTTATTGACTACCTTGCCGCTGATAGTTCCGCTCGTACTGGTACTGCTACTGCTGCCGCAGGCGGCCAGCATCATCACCGCTCCGGCAAAGAACATGCGCTGCAAAATTTTTTTCATAGGCTCCTCCAGAAATAGAATGAATACCCCGACAGTTGGGCGCAGAAGCAAGAATGGATGAAAAATGAGACGCGGTTTTATCTTTCATTAGAAGATAGCACCGTCGACCAGTGACAGTCAAGAATGATTTGCGGTAATTTTCCTGACAAAACAAAAAAATATTGCAGAGCGCTGCACAATGGCAACTTAGGGAGGATATAATTTATCCCGTCAACCCCACCCCCCCCAATCCGACCCTTTATCTAGCTTTATCCGGCAGACTACCTTATTTCCGAAAGTCTGGGGAGGGTTCTCCTTTTACCACTAGCAACTTATGTCCCGCAAAAAGTCCGGTAAGGAGGGGCGCCCGCTTCCGGAGGGAGGTGGTAACCCCCCTGTTCCGGCGGATCGTCGTATGGGTGAGAGAGAACCCTGAGCAGGGCCTCCATGACTGAGTAGTCGTCTCTCTCCACTGCCGTTTCCAGGGCCTCTTCCACCTTGTGATTGCGGGGTATGACGCCAGGGGAGCCGGCCAGCATGAGCAGGCGGTATTCCTCCGGTGGGTGGGGCTGGCGTGCCAGCCGCTCCTGCCAGCGTCTGCGCCAGGCTGTGAATCCCTCGTCCCGGAACAGCGGGGAATCTATCGGCGCCTCAGCTGCCAGGGCGCGGAAAGAGTTGGTATAGTCCACCCCCAGACGCTTGAGGCAGTCGAGAAAATCCGCAAGCAGCTCGGCATCCCCCTCTTCTTCGTTGAACAGCCCCAGTTTGGTCCGCATTCTTCCCATGTAGTGGTGCTGATAAATGTCCGGAAAGGAGGCGATCGCTTCTGTTGCCAGATCAACGGCCTTCTTTTCTTCCGGATGCAGAAGGATGAGCAGGGTTTCGGCGAAGCGGGCGAGATTCCACTGGGCGACGAGCGGCTGATTGCCGAAGGAGTAGCGCCCCTCCCGATCGATGGAGCTGAATACAGTCGCCGGGTCATAGGCATCCATGAAGGCACATGGGCCATAGTCGATTGTTTCTCCGCTCAGGGCCATATTGTCGGTGTTCATGACCCCGTGGATGAAGCCTGCACAGCACCATAGTGCAACTAGCTTTGCCTGGCGCTCCATGACCGCATGGAGGAGGGCCAGAGCCCTGTTCCCGGCACCGGCCTGCTCCGGGAAGTGGCGGCTGATGGTGTAGTCGACCAGCACGCCGACCCCCTCCCAATCGTGGCAGCTGGCCAGCTGCTCGAAGGTACCGACGCGGATATGGCTTGCCGCCATGCGGGTGAGGATCGCCCCCCGTAACTGGGTCTCGCGGTAAACCGGTTCGCCGGTGGTGACGACTGCCAGGCTCCGGGTGGTGGGGATCCCGAGAAAGTGCATCGCGTCGCTGATAATATACTCCCTGAGCATGGGGCCGAGAGCCGCGCGGCCATCGCCGCCGCGGGAGAAAGGGGTCCGGCCCGATCCTTTGAGCTGGATGTCATAGCGCCGGCCGTCAGGGGTGAGCTGCTCCCCCAGCAGGATCGCCCGACCGTCCCCCAGACATGTAAAGTAGCCGAACTGATGACCGGAATAAGCCAGGGCGATGGGATCGGCTCCTTCGGGAATGCGGTTGCCTGCGAGTTGGGCGATCCCCTCCTCCTGTTGCAGCGCTTCGGCATCCAGACCAAGGTCGGTGCAGAGTTGCCGGTTAAGCACGGCCAGGCGCGGCTCCGGCACCGGTTCCGGGGAGAGGCGTACAAAGAATGAGCCGGGAAGACGACTGTAGCTGTTGTCGAATCGCCACCCTTCCGGGGAAGTAGTGATGCCAGGGGCAAAGGTATCGAGGCTCATGGATCGGGACTCCAAGTTTGTGGTCCTGTCTAGGGGGTTATAGAATGCGAGTCAACACGGCTGTTTATCATTCTAACGCGAAAAGACCAACGGGTATGAGCTTAACCGGCGCGGGTTTATCGCGGCCGCATTCACGCGAGAGTTAGGACATCCTTTTCTTTTAAAAATAAATCCGTCCCCTTTTAGCTACAAAGTCTTCGCCTAACAGTAAAAAAAGACAAAAACTGCTGATCCGGCGGCGATAAGGAGCAAGCCGCCGATGATGTAGAAAACAGCAACATAGTCATTTCTCTCATCTGTAGAGAGATCAAAAAATCTGCTCAGGAACCTTGGCAAACGCCCGCTCTCCAGGAATAGAGGCCACCGCCGCACTCCGCCAAAGAGAAAAACGATTCCTATAATGACTATGAGGGCCAGGAATAGTTTTGGCGGTTCCGTGACTCCTTTTCCACCTATCGGCATGTCATTACCCTTTCCGCCCCTCCGAAAATGACCTTGCAGTCGTCCTGGCGCTCATATGGTGTCAGGCTTGCAGTTGTGCAATTTGCTGTGATAGTGCAGTTACCTGCTCCGCGATCTCTCGCTCTTTCTTCTCCCGCGCACGTATTCGCTTCGCCGCAGAACTGAGGGTCGAAACATCACGTTTCATCTTGCCGGCTAGTTCGGTCAATGTGCATACTCCCGCCTCCGTTGCCAGCCTCGCCGCCATTCCTCGCGCTGCAGAGGCCTTTCGGTCGAGCCCGGTCAACTCTTGCAAAGACGACAGTCCGTAGTGAGTGCAGACAACCTCTAAAAACTTATCTACCGGCACCGTCCGTCTAGACCGCCTCTCGGCTTCATCGAGCACCTTTTCTGCAAAGGTGTCATCACCCAAAAGCCTGTTGTCAGTCTCGGAACCACCATGGAATTCCGGCCTATGCCCATCTGCAATACCGGCAGAAACAAACTCACGAAATTCCTGACGGGCGAGTGATGCGGATTCTGACATGCAACCGAGTACAAATTCAGTTGTGAGCCAGGTGATGGTATCCTCTCCACAATAAGCTCTATGGCTGCTCCAAGGATACTCACCTGGATCATTTACCATCTCTGCCCTTACAGGGTTCAAGTGGATATAACGGACCAATTCGGCCAAATAGGCATCTGCATCAACCATGATTGCCTTGTAGCGTCCTTGGAACAGGTGGCCGACGCGACTTTTTCGCCAGTTTACCCAACGCGTATATCGTCCGACCAAGCTCTGCATGATAATGGAAAGAGGGATGTCTCCAACTTGCAGGGCGAGGTGGATATGGTTCGTCATTAGACAAAAAGCGTGTACCCGAAATCGATAACGCGCTGCTGCCTCTTGAAGAAAAAGGTAAAACCGATTCCTGTCGGTGTTGGCGAAAAATATCTTCTCCCGTGCATTGCCTCTGAGAATCACGTGGTAGAGTGCGCCGGGGTAATGCAGTCGCGGCTTACGTCCCATAAGTCAAAATTTACCAGCTAATTGCATAATTGCAAGCCTGACACCATTGGGTTCCTTCCCTATCGGCTTATTTGATGTATCGAGGGGCGCTCGCACCATTTACAATATCCTCAGTTATATTAGTCTTGATATTGTACGATCTGATCCCACCATTATCTTCATCATCCAGCATTACTTCGTAATAGATCACTTCATTATTCTCTCCGCCTAGCGAAAATATTGGAGTTGAGAGTCCTGCTTTAAATAGTGATGCTGGCTTTTTTGACCTAGTTTTAACATCATAAATGGTCAGAACGTTTGCAGCTACGCCATCAGACAAGACGACTTGATTGTTATTGAGCCAGACAGAACTACTTCCTCCGCCAATTTCCTGGGTTTTATGATTTGGGGAGTTTAGGTCCATTAGGTAGACTTTCCACTTCATATTAAAAGAAGGGTCTGATAAATCGCGAGGTTCCCATCTATAGGAAGCAAATGACAGCCATCTTCCATCGGGAGACCAATTTACATGGCTATGTGGAAACGGAAGATCCTTTGTAACATCTACGACTTTCTTTGATTTGACATCGACAATCCACACATGTCGGACAGTTTTTTTTACAGGTTTGACAAAATTACTCATTTTCACCTGTAACTTATCTTTTGTAAGTGCAACAAACGCGATTTTATCGCAACTTGGAGAAAGTGATGGGTGAGTTGCGTCGGTTGAAGCCTCAGTAATGAACTCCTCCGTCCCGGTCTTAATATTATATAAGTACAGTTTTTTGTTATTTTTAAAATACGCGATTATTGATGCGTCTGATGAAGCCGTATAATTCGTAATGTTTCTGGTATCAGTTAATTGGATTTTAGTGTGTTTCTCAATATTATATGCCCAAATGTCACGACCTCGCAGGAACAACAAATTATTCTTTAAGTTCTGCGAGCTAATCTGTGCAGAGTTATGGATAGGCTCTGCAGCTACAATATTGTTACCGGCTATTATTTTGAAGATTATGACTGATGAAACTAATACTAGGTTTAAGAATATTCGCATTTTTGGCCCTCTGGTTTTTCATTACATTGGCATAACGGCCCAGCGCTTGACCTGCCGGGCAGCTTTATCGCCCGGTCATGGTCTGAGCGTCTTGTTAGACCTCGTCCTCATCATATTCAATGGGTAACACTTCATAGTCGATGCCAGGAATAGCTCCAGTCGGTGTTTGGTCAGAGGAGAGGACAAAACGATAACTAGCAGCCGTTCTATAGGTCTCACGACCGCATCTAGGACAAACCTGTTCATCATTTGCATTTAGGAATTGTGGTTTTTCTTTATCTGAAGTGTTTTTCCATAGTGCTTCCAGCATCCACCCGCCCCAGCCGCAGGAATCCTTCTCCGTTGCGCAAACCGCATACGTCAGCCATGCTCCTTCTGGTTTCTCGACGTCTTCCTTTTCTATCTCCAGAAGATCCTTAAATTTTCGTGGGAATGACATTTTCTTTCCTTGTGGTCTAACTAGTTATTGACCGGTTAGAAGCCGGTATCTAATATTAGATGCAAGCATCTATTATTATAAACTTGCATCTAATACTATATGCCTTTTTTGCATCTACTATTATATGCTTCCACGGTTTTTGTTACTTATCCAAAGCATCTAATACTATATGCTTTTAAAGAATTAAGGAAAAACAGGGACACTCCCCTATTTCCCAGATTTCCCCACCCACCCGCCTATGCAAAACCCCAAAACGCAAAAAGCCGCCCGGCAGCTCTGCTGCCAATGACGGCTTGTTCATTATCCCTGACATCCATCCATGACATCCCTCTTATACTACCCGACGAAGCGAGAAAACTTACTGGCCGAAATACCTTTCGGTCAGCTCCTCCCACCTCCCCTGACTATGCAGGATCAGGTCGCAGACTTCACGCACCGCCCCCCAGCCGCCGCAGTTTCTGGCGATGAAATGGGCGAAGGGGATCACTTCGGTTACTGCATCGGCCGGGGCAGCGGCAAAACCGACCCGGCGCAGCACCGGGATGTCGATGATGTCGTCCCCCATAAAGGCTACCTGTTGATCGGTGAAACCGGTCTCGGCCAGGATATCCCGGTAGGGGGAGAGCTTGTCGAGAGCACCCTGGCGGACCCTGCTGATACCCAGCTCGGCGGCCCGGTTGGCGACCACCTGGGACTTGCGGCCGGAGATGATACCGACCTCGATGCCGGCCCGCTGCAGCATCTTGATGCCGTGGCCATCCTTGACGTTGAAGAATTTGCTCTCCACGCCGTTGGAGTCGAAGATGATCCGGCCGTCGGTGAGGACCCCGTCGACATCGAGCAACAGCAGCCTGATATGGGCAAGACGCTCTTTCATGCGATACCCGCCTTGAGCAGGTCGTGCAGATGCACGATCCCGACCGGTTTTACAGCATGGTCATCACTGAAGACAAAGAGGGAGGTGATGGAGTACTGCTCCATCTGCTGCAGCGCCTTGGCTGCCAGCTCCTCCTGGTTGATCCGTTTCGGCCTGCTGCTCATCAGTTCGCCGGCCGGCCGGTCGAGGAATTCGGTCCCCTTGGCCAAGGCCCGGCGCAGGTCGCCGTCGCTTATCACCCCGAGCAGGGCGCCGTTTACATCGGTCACTCCGGTGACACCGAGCTTCTTCTCGCTGATGACAAAGAGCGCTTCGCGCATCGGCGTATCCTGCTGCACCAGCGGTACGGCATCCCCCTGGTGCATCAGGTCGAATACCCTGAGGATCAGCCGCTTGCCGAGGGAGCCTCCCGGATGGAAGAGGGCGAAGTCTTCGGCCTTGAAGCCGCGCTGCTGCAGGAGCGCCACCGCCAGCGCATCACCCATGGCCAGGGTGGCGGTGGTCGAGGCGGTCGGGGCGAGGCCGAGGGGACAGGCCTCCTCCTTGATGGCGATCTCGAGAAAGACATCCCCGGCCCTGGCAAGGGTGGAGTTCGGGTTGCCGGCCAGGGCGATCAGGCTGGCGCCTAACCGCTTGATGATCGGCAGGATACGCAGCACCTCTTCCGACTCACCGCTGAAGGAGATGGCGATCACCACATCCCCCTTCATGATCATCCCCAGGTCGCCATGGATACCTTCGGCAGGGTGGAGAAAAAAGGCTGGCGTACCGGTCGAAGCCATGGTGGAGGCGATCTTCTGCCCGATCAGCCCCGATTTGCCGATGCCGGTCACCACCACCCGCCCCTTGGAGGCAAGGATCAGCTCGACCCCCCGCTCGAATTCGCCATTGATCGAATCAGCCAGCGCCAGCAGCGCCTCAGCCTCGATCCGGATAACCTTTTTCGCTTCCTCGACTATGCTCATATTTATAAGTTTTCCAGGTTTGTCAGTTCAAATCGCAACAGCAAAGCGCATTGCGAAGGGGTCAAAGGTTGAAAAGCAAACAGCGAATGCGATTTTTGCGTCAGATCAAGTTTTTTGCCGCAACCAAAAGGGATGCGATTTTTTCGTCAGATCAAGGCTGTCAAGGGTCAAAGGTTCAACAGCAAACAGCGAATGCGATTTTTGCGTCAGATCAAGTTTTTTGCCGCAACAAAAAGGGATGCGATTTTTTCGTCAGATCAAGGCTGTCAAGGGAGTGCACGGAGGCGTAGCAGGGCTACGTCGCACACGCACTGCCGCAGACTTACGCCGAGCTGGCGGAAAAGGCGCATCCCACCCCCAGCTTACTTGATGATGGCATCGATCGCCTTCACCTTCTTCATCAACCCCGGCAAATCATCAATCCTGATCGAATTCGGCCCGTCGCAGAGCGCCTCTTCAGGGTTCTCATGGACCTCCAGGAAGAGTCCGTCGATACCTACCGCCACTGCTCCCCGGGCGAGATACTCGACATACTCCCGCTGGCCACCGGAGCAACCCCCCTGGCCGCCAGGGAGCTGGACACTGTGGGTGGCGTCGAAGATGACCGGATAGCCGGTCTCGCGCATGATAGGCAGACTGCGCATATCGACCACCAGGTTGTTGTAGCCGAAGCTGACCCCCCGTTCGGTCAGGGTGATGCGGCTGTTACCGGCAGCCAGCGCCTTGTCGACCACATTCTCCATATCCCAGGGGGCGAGGAACTGCCCCTTCTTGATGTTTATAGCCCGCCCGGTCTGGGCTGCCGCCACCACCAGGTCGGTCTGCCGGCAGAGGAAGGCGGGTATCTGCAGTACGTCGAGTACCTGGGCCGCCGGAGCGACCTGTTCGATGGAGTGGATGTCAGAGAGGACCGGCACCCCGAGCGACTCCTTCACCTTGGCCAGGATGCGCAACCCCTCGGTGAGCCCCGGGCCGCGGAAGGAGGTGACCGAGGTACGGTTCGCCTTGTCAAAGGAGGCCTTGAAGATGAGCGGTATATCGAGACCGTTGCAGATGGTCATCAACCGCTCCGCCGCGCGCATGGTGTCGCTCTCGTTCTCCATCACGCAGGGACCGGCAATCAGCACCAGCGGCCGGTTGCCGCCGATCTTCACATCACCTATCTGGATTTCCTTGACCATAGCTCACTCCAAAAAGGGATCAGCGGATAGGGAACAGGGAACAGCATAAAAATAAGCCTCGCCCCGTTCCCCATTCCCCGTCCCTATTTCTTATTCCCCATTCCCTGTTCCCCATTCCCCGTCCCTATTTCTTATTCCCCATTCCCTGTTCCCCGTTCCCCGTTCCCTGTTCCCCGTCCCCTATTTCCTATTCCCCAACGCTGCACCGATAAAGGCGCGGAAGAGTGGGTGCGGATTGAGCGGCTTCGACTTGAACTCCGGATGGAACTGGCAACCGACAAACCAGGGGTGCCCCGGGATCTCCACCATCTCCACCAGGTCACCCTCCTTGTAGATCCCTGACAGCACCATACCGGCACCGGTCAACTGGTCGCGATAGCGGTTGTTGAATTCGTAGCGATGGCGATGCCGTTCCGACACCTCGCCAGTACCGTAGGCCTTCTGCGCGTAACTCCCCTTCACCAGGGAACAGGGGTAGGCGCCGAGACGCATGGTCCCCCCCTTGCGGGAGACCCCCTTCTGCTCCTCCATAAGGTGGATAACCGGATTGTCGCATCCGGGCTTGAACTCGGTCGAATAGGCGTCGGCAAGGCCACAGACATTGCGGGCATACTCCACCACCGCCATCTGCATGCCGAGGCAGATGCCGAAGAAGGGTATATTCTCGCGCCGGGCATGTTCGATCGCCCTGATCTTCCCCTCGGTCCCCCGTTCGCCAAACCCCCCCGGGACAAGGATGCCGTCTATTCCCGCAAGATGCTCGGCGACCCCTTCCTGCTCAAGTTTCTCCGAATCGAGATAGCGGAGGAAGACCCGGCAGTCGTTGCCGATGCCGCCATGGGTGAGCGCTTCGGCAAGCGATTTGTACGATTCGGTCAGGTTGACATACTTGCCGACAATGGCGATATGCACCTCACCGTGGCGGGGGGATTTGAGCCGCTCGACCATATCCTGCCAGGGGGCAAGATCGGGCGCCTTGGTCCAGATGTTCAGCTTCTCCACCACCTGTTCGTCAAGCCCCTCGCGGTGGAATGCCAGCGGCACCTCGTAGATATGCTCGACATCGGCGGCAGTGATGACCGCCTTCTCCTCGACGTTACAGAAGAGGGCGATCTTCGCCTTCATGTCGTGGGGTAGCTCCCGCTCGCAGCGGCAGAGCAGGATGTCGGGCTGGATACCGATCTCCCGCAGCTCCTTGACCGAATGCTGGGTCGGCTTGGTCTTCATCTCCGAGGCCGACTTGATGTATGGGACCAGGGTGACATGGATATAGAGGACGTTCCCCGCCCCCCGGTCAGCCTTGAACTGGCGGATCGCCTCAAGGAAGGGGAGCGACTCGATGTCGCCGACCGTGCCGCCGACTTCGACGATCGCCACATCGTTACCCTTGGCGTTCTCCATGATCTTCTGTTTGATCTCGTCGGTGATGTGCGGGATGACCTGGACCGTGCCGCCAAGATAGTCACCGCGCCGCTCCTTCTCGATAACCGAGAAATAGACCTGGCCGGTGGTGAAGTTGCTCTTCTTGGAGAGCCTGGCGCTGGTGTAGCGCTCGTAATGGCCCAGGTCGAGATCGGTCTCGGCGCCGTCGTCGGTGACAAAGACCTCGCCATGCTGGAATGGCGACATGGTCCCTGGATCGACATTGATGTAGGGGTCGAGCTTCTGCAGCGTCACCCGCAGCCCCCGCGATTCAAGCAGCGCCCCGAGCGAGGCAGAGGCAAGCCCCTTACCGATGGAGGAGACCACCCCGCCGGTGACAAAGATAAATTTGGTCTTCATAACATAACTCCCTGTATAACATGAATCGAAAGCGGTGAACGGAAACGGGACAAGCTCGACGCTTATTTACCATCCCCTGTTCACGGCATATTAAGTCTTTCCAGCACCTTCTCCAGATCGGCCGGGGTATCGACCCCGATCGAGTCGTAGCCGGTCTCCATCACCTTGATGCGGAAACCGTTTTCCAGCACCCTGAGCTGCTCCAGCTTCTCTGCCAGCTCAAGATAGGTGGGGGACATCTGCGCATACTGGAGCAGGAAATCCCGGCGGTAGACATAGAGCCCGACATGCTTGTAGCAAAGAAGCTTGCCGGAGGAGAATTTCTCATCCTTCAGGTCGTTCCATTTGTCGCGGAAATTGGGGAGCGGCGAACGGGAGAAATAGAGGGCAAACCCCTCCCAGTCGGTCACCACCTTTACCACATTGGGGGAGAGGAAATCGTGCAGGTTCTTGATCCGGGACTTGAGGGTCCCCATGATGATGGTCGGGTCTTCGGCCAGCGGCCGGATCGCCTCGTCGATCATGGCAGGCTCGATGAGCGGCTCGTCCCCCTGGACATTGACGATCAACTCGGCATCGAGCCGGCCAGCCACCTCGGCCAGGCGGTCGGTACCGGTCTCATGCTCGCTGGAGGTCATCTCCACCCTGCCGCCAAACCCCTTTACCACCGTAGCGATCCGCTGGTCGTCGGTGGCGACGACGACCTCGCCGACCAGAGCAGCCTGCGCCGTACGTTCATAGACATGCTGGATCATCGGCTTGCCGATAATATCGGCCAGGGCCTTCCCTGGAAAACGGGTCGATGCATATCTGGCTGGAATAACTGCGGTAATCTTCATGGGCGAGCGGGCCACCTTGCTAATGAATGGTGTCCAGCGCCAAACAGGGGGCGGGACGTAGTAAGTTACCGCAAAATACCAACAGGTGTCAAGACGGGAAATTGAGAGGGGTCGGGAGTGGCCATGTCATAGGGGAGAATGGGTCGGCTGGCTGGTCACGCTGCGCAGGAGAGGCTGTTGGTCCACTCGATGGAATCGAGCTGCGCCGCAAAAAGGCTCTCCATGCTGAAGCGGTTCTGACCAATCAGCCTGGCGGCAGCGGCAAAATCGTTCTGCTCCAGCAGTTCCGCCATGGCAAGGATACTGCCGAGCTCTCCTCCTCTTTCCAGGAGCGCCAGGCGGACCTCATCGGCAAGATTCAACTGCGCGACGATATCAGTCATCGATACCTCCAGCAGCACATCGACCAGGGAGAGGATGCCGGTCATGAAGGCGAGGTCCGGATAGTCGCTGTTCACCCCTACCCCCTTGCGATTCTTTACCAGCTGCTCCATCAGCTTCCCCCTGGCAGCCGCCACCTGCAGCAGCGGGTTGTTCATCCCCTGGACATCACCATGGGTGAAGATAGCCAGCATCACCCAGCGCTTCAACTGCTGATGGCCAAGGGCGATGATCGCATGGCGGAGGTTCTTGATCTTTTCCCGAAAACCCATGGCTACCGAATTGACCAGCCGGAGCAGGTTGTAGGTGAGGGTCGGGTTCTGCTTGAAGGTCTCCTCGATCTCTTCGACAGCCGCCTCGGCCAGCACCTGGTTGAGCAGCCTGGTGAGGGCGAGCCGGGAGAGGTCGGTCTTCTTCTGCTTCAGCACCACTGGCCGGGCAAAATAGTACCCCTGATAGAATTCGAAACCCAACGAGTTGCAGAGGGAGTAGATATCCTCGTTCTCTACCTTTTCCGCCAGCAGCCTGACCGGCCACTGCTTTAGCTGGGCCACCATCCCTGGCAGCTCTGCCGGGGAGGTGAGCAGCAGGTCGACCTTGACGATATCGCAGAGGGGGTAGAGCGGCTGGTATTCGGCAGCATAGATATTATCATCGAGCGCCAGGGTGAACCCGAGCTCCTTCAACTGGCGACAGCGCTCCACAACCTCAGCGCTGACCGCTATGCTCTCCAGCAGTTCGATCACCACCTGGTCGCGGGGGAGGAGCTCAAGCGCATCGCTCATCAGCATCTCCCGGGTGACGTTGAAAAAGCCCTTCAAGCTCCCCAGCACCCGTTCGATGCCGAAATCGGTCAGGGTGGTGATGATGACGCTGGCACTCGCCTGCTCCATGTCGGATATCTCCGCATAACCGCAGTCGGTTGCGCGGAAGAGCAGTTCGTAGCCGATCAGCTGGCGGCTGCCATCCAGGATAGGCTGCCGACCAAGATAGAATTTATCTGGCAACATGTCGCCTTCACCCTTCACCCTTCACCCTTCACCCTTCACCCCTCACTCTTCACCCTTCACCCTTCACCCCTCACTCTTCACCCTTCACCCCTCACCTTTCACCCTTCACCTTTCACCTTTCACCTTTCACCCCTCACCCCTCACCCCTCACCCGCTCAACCTGAGCGCCTCCCTGGCGATCGACTCCAGCGGCCGGATATAATCGACGCCGCCATGCTTGATCGCCTCGTTCGGCATGCCGAATACCACCGAGGTCGCCTCATCCTGGGCGATATTGACCGCGCCGGCATCCTTCATCTCCTTCATCCCCCTGGCGCCGTCGTCCCCCATACCGGTCATGATCACCCCGACCACGTTCTTGCCGCCATAGCGGGCTGCCGAACGGAACAGCACATCGACCGACGGCCGGTGCCTGGAGACCAGCGGTCCGTCCTTGATCTCCACATAGTAGCGGGCGCCGCTCCGCTTCAACAGGGTATGATGGTTCCCCGGGGCGATCAGCGCCCGGCCGCGCACCACGGTGTCGTTATCGGCCGCCTCCTTGACCGAGATCCGGCAGATACCGTCGAGCCGCTGGGAAAAGGCGCGGGTGAAACCCTCCGGCATATGCTGGACAATGACGATCCCCGGGCAGTCGGCCGGCAGGTCTTCGAGAAAGACCCGCAGCGCCTCGGTGCCGCCGGTGGAGGCGCCGACCACGATGATCTTCTCAGTGGTCTGGATCATCGCCTTGGAGCTCGGCTTCTCGATGATCACATCAGCGGTCAGCTTCGGCTGGACCGGCTTCCGCTGCGCCGGCATCCGGTTCAAACGGGCCTGGGCCGCCGCCTTGACCGTGTCGCAGATCCTCATCCGCGACTCTTCGAGGAACTGCTTGGTCCCCATGCGCGGTTTGGTGATGATCTCCACGGCGCCGTACTCCATCGCCTTGAGCGCCGTCTCCGACCCCTTTTCCGTCAGGCTGGAACACATCACCACCGGAATCGGCCGCTGGCTCATGATCTTCTGCAGAAAGGTGAGGCCGTCCATGCGCGGCATCTCCACGTCGAGGGTGATGACATCCGGGATCTCCTCCCTGATCCTTTCCGCCGCCACGAACGGGTCAGGGGCCGGAGTAAGGAGCTGGATCTGCGGGTCAGAGCCGAGAATCTCCGCCAATGTCTGGCGGACCACAGCCGAATCGTCAACGATGAGCACCTTGATCTTTTTTTCCATGTGCATCCTTTCTCCCCTATGATCAGGTCACCGGCAGCTGCTCGCTGGCCAGCGGCTTATTGAGCCTCTTCAGCAGGACCTCGCCGGTATGGGTGAAAAATAGTATCTTCCGTCCGCGCCAGCCGCCGACATCTATGGAGCTGATCTGCAGCCCCTGCTCTTCGAGCATCTGCTGCGCCACCTTGATATTCTGCCGCCCCACCGTGATGGAACTGTTGGTCACCGGCCGGTCGCTCTGGAACATGTCTGAACCGCCGAATACTTTCACCTCCAGTTTTGCCGGAGCTATCCCCAGTTCGGCAAAGCTCTCCAGCATCCGCCGGATAGCGCAATCGACATATCTGAGCTCATCATCACAGTCGCAGAGCGACTTTTCCCGGCAGGTCGGGAGAAGCCCGTGACAGATGGCACCAAAGCCGTCGTGCGGGCTGAACATGGTGACCGCTACGCAGGAGCCGAGCAGGGTCGAGACCAGGGTAGGCTCTGTGCCGAGGAACATCTCCCCCGGCTTGAGGTAGACCGAGGCCATATCGCCACGCTGCAGCTTCATGCCTGTTTCCGGTAGACGGTCGGATGGACCATGGTGAGCGGCACGTCGAGGCCGCTCAAGGTTTCGGAGTGCCCCATGAATATCACTCCGCCTGGCGCCAGATGGCGGTGAAAGCGGTTCAGCAGCCGCTCCTGGGTCGGCCGGTCGAAATAGATGATGACATTGCGGCAGAAGATGATGTCGACCGGTTCGCGCATGCCGAAGTCGCCGGCCATGAAGTTGAGCCGGCGAAAGCGGACCTTCTCCCGCAGTTCCGGGACGATACGGACCTGACCGCGACTCCGGTCGCGGCTCCGGAGCAGATATTTTTTCTTCAGTTCGTTCGCCACCGGGATGACCCGCTCTTCATCATAGATGGCCATTTTTGCCTTCTCCAGCACCCGCGTCGAGATGTCGGTGGCGAGTATCTGAAAATCGAACCCCGGGTTCCGCTCGGCATACTCACTCAGTACCATGGCGAGCGTATAGGGCTCCTCGCCGGTGGAGCAGCCGGCGCTCCAGATCATCAGCCGCTTCCCCCGGTGCCTGGCCATCCAGGCTGGGAGTATCGTCCCGACCAGGTAATCGAAATGGTTCGCCTCGCGGAAAAAGTCGGTCTTGTTGGTGGTGACCAGGTCGATCATCTGCACTATCTCTGCCCCGGCGTCGGCATCGCTGAAGAGATAGTCGCAATACTCCCGGAACGTATTGAACCCCAGGGTGCGCAGCCGTTTGCCGAGTCGCGCTTCGAGCATCGTCTTCTTCGCCGGCGGCATCCTGATGCCGCACTCCTGGTAGATGAAATTGCTTAACCGGTTGAAATCGTTTTCGTTCAGACCGACCTGGCGCTCCTGGGCAATTGCGGTATTGGCCATGGGCAATACTCCTTGAGGTTAATGCTCTTCATGTATATCTATCGGCAGATTTTTGTAATTGTTAAGCGGACAACTGAAACGCTACTAAGAGGTGAAGCTGAATGCAGTTCCGGCAATATCTGGAGAGAGTTGCTGTCAATATGGATCGTCAGTTGAAAAACATGCAGTTGTGACCAGGGGGGACCGGATCAGTCAAGGCGAAATACCTAAGAGTATCAGGTGATGGTGACAATATCCTCACGGATGGCGAATTTTATCAGGTCGGCAACGCTTTTCAATTTCAGCTTCCGCAGGATATTGATGCGGTGGGTCTCGATGGTCTTGATGCTCAGCTCGAGTTTAAAAGCTATCTCCTTGGTGTTCTCCCCTTCGGCGATCAGCCTGAGCACCTGCAGCTCACGATCTGAGAGGGAAGCGAGCCTGGGGGTATCATCACAGGTCTTCACCAGGTAGTCGTTGACGATGATGTTGGTTATACTGCTGCTCAGATAGATATTCCCCTCACTGACGCTTCGGATAGCTATTGCCAGTTCCGCAGCGGCACAGTCCTTGAGCAGATAACCCTTGACCCCGGCGTTCAGCGCCTCCATGACAAAACGGCGCTCTTCGTGCATCGACAGTGCCAGCACCTGCACTTTCGTATTGGC
The DNA here is from genome assembly GCA_964649725.1 of uncultured Geobacteraceae bacterium. Classification (GTDB taxonomy): domain Bacteria; phylum Desulfobacterota; class Desulfuromonadia; order Geobacterales; family Geobacteraceae; genus CAZYTM01. The sequence continues at coordinate 132,847 of CAZYTM010000008.1, forward strand.
GGCCTTGATCTGCCGGGTCGCCTCGATGCCGTTCATCTTCGGCATGCTCATGTCCATCAGCACCAGGTCGGGAGAGAGTTCCATGGCAAGCTGCACCGCTTCGATCCCATTTACCGCTTCGGCAACGACCTCTATGTCCTGCTCCTTCTTCAACAGCGCGACCAGCCCCTCTCTTACTATCTGGTGGTCTTCAGCGAGCAGTACCGAAATCCCCATCACCAACCCCCAAGAATGCTCCATGCAGCAAAAAGCTTTCCGCTAAAAATAAATTGTTTTAACTATATCGATAAATAGCTGAAAAACAACTTGTCTCCGCAAAATATTAACAGCCGCAGGTCACCCTGCGGCTGTTATCAAGGTATCCTGACAGAGCTGATCTATGCCGCCTTGGCACTCTCCTCGATAGTGCGGGAGAACTCCAGCTCGTCCAGGGTGAATACCTTTTCTATGTCGAGGATGATGATAAAATGCTCGTCACGCTTCCCCATGCCGCGGATAAATTCGGTATTGAGCTTGGTACCTATCCGTGGCGCCGGCTCGATCTGTTCCGGCTCCAGTTCCAGTACCTCCTGGACCGAATCGGCCAGCGCCCCGACGATCACCGCTTCCCCTTCCAGCTCCATCTCCATGACAATGACACAGGTATTGACGGTCTTTTCCGTCATGGCCAGGCCGAATTTCAGCCGCATGTCCACCACCGGCACGACGCTGCCCCGGAGGTTGATCACCCCGCGCATGAACTCCGGCGTCTGCGGCACCTTGGTGACTGTGGTGAAGTCGAGTATCTCCCGCACCTCGGCAACATCCACGGCAAATACTTCATCGCTCAGTTTGAAGGTGAGATATTGGGTCGTACTGGTTATCCCTGCAGTACCCATCGCTATTTTCCTTTCCGGCTGGCAACATGGTCTGGACCGGCCAGCGCTGCTGACCGGCCCGACCGGAGTCACCACACCATGTCTCTGTTATTTTCAGAATTTTTCGAAATCGTTATCCATGCCATCCTTGCTCTCCCCCAGATCCAGGTCATGGCCGACCGCTTTCTTGGTCACCTTGCCATGATCGACCGACTTCGCCTGGGCGATATGCTTCACCTTGGACTTGCTGACCGGCTTCAGTTCATGCCGTTCGACATGGACACCCCTCTTCGCCAGCTGGCCGCTCTCCCCGATACGGAAGAAGCCGATAGTCCCCTGCAGCTGCTCCGACTGGGAGGCGAGCTCTTCAGCGGTAGAAGCCATCTCTTCAGCTGCTGCGGCGTTCTTCTGGATAACCTGGTCGAGCTGCTGGATCGCCTTGTTGATCTGCTCGGCGCCGCTATCCTGCTCCTTGCTTGCTGCAGATATCTCCTGCACAAGGTCAGCGGTCTTCTGGATATCAGGGAGGATGTTGGCCAGCATCTCGCCAGCCTTCTCCGCTACTTCGACACTGCTGGCCGACAGTTCGGATATCTCCCCTGCCGCGGCCTGGCTACGCTCGGCCAGCTTCCGCACCTCTGATGCCACCACGGCGAATCCCTTGCCATGTTCGCCGGCGCGGGCCGCCTCGATGGCGGCGTTCAACGCCAGCATGTTGGTCTGCCGGGCGATCTCCTCGATGATGGAGATCTTTGAGGCGATGTCGCGCATCGCCTGGACAGTCTCGGCAACCGCCTTGCCACCCTCCTTGGCATCTTCGGAGGACTTGATGGCGATCTTTTCCGTCTGCTGGGCGTTATCGGCATTCTGTCTGATGTTGGAGGTCATCTGCTCCATGGAGGAGGATGCCTCTTCGGCAGATGCGGCCTGCTCGCTCGCCCCCTGGGACATCTCTTCCGACCCGGAGGACATCTGCTGCGAACCGGCAGCGACATTATTGGCGGCAGTCTTCACTTCACTCACCACCTCGATAAGCTTCTGCACCATGGCAGAAAGTGCATGCATCAGCTCATCCTCGGCGGAGCGCTCCTTGAGCTCGACCATCAGGTTGCCACCGGCAACTTCGCGAGCTGCAGCGGTTATCCGGTTGGTCGCCTCGATCAGGACATTCAGATTGTTCTTGATGGAGTTGAAGTCGCCGTTATAGTTGTCAGTGATGACTGGCGGCATATCACCCTTGGAGATCCGGTCGACGTACTCGGCAGCCACATTGAGCGGCCCGATAACCGCATCGAGGGTTTCGTTGACCCCGGCGACGATCTTCTGGAAGTCCCCCTGATGTTTACTGGCGTCGGCCCGGGTGGCGAGTTTGCCCTCCACAGCAGCCTTGGCCAGCATGTTGGCATCGGCCACCAGCTTGTTGACCGCTTCGATGCAGGTGTTGAGGTTGTTCTTGATGGTGTTGAAGTCGCCGTTGTAGTTATCGGTGATCTTTGCCGGGATATTCCCCTGACTGATCCGGTCGACATAATCGGCAGCTACATTGAGCGGCCCGATGACCGAGTCGAGACAGTCGTTGACCCCCTGGACGATCTTCTGGAAGTCCCCTTGATGTTTCGAGGCATCAGCGCGGGTGGCCAGCTTCCCTTCCACGGCCGCCGTGGATAGCATATTGGCGTCGGCGACCAGGGCATTGACCGCAGTAATACAGGTATTGAGGTTGTTCTTGATGGTGTTGAAGTCGCCGTTGTAGGTATCGGTGATCTGCGGTGGGATGTTCCCCTTGGAGATCTTGTCCACGTAATCGGCGGCCACGTTCAGAGGCCCGATGACCGAGTCGAGGCAGTCGTTGACCCCCTTGACTATCTTCTGGTAGTCACCCTCATGCTTGGAGGCGTCGGCACGGGTGGCGAGCTTCCCTTCCACGGCCGCCACAGACAACATGTTGGCATCCGCCACCAGGGCGTTGATGTTTTTGATGGCGTTGTTCAGGTTATCCTTGATGGTATTGAAGTCGCCATTGTAGTTGTCGGTGATTTGCGGAGGTATATTCCCTTTGGAGATCTTGTCCACGTAGTCGGCAGCCACGTTCAAGGGGCCGATCACCGAGTCGAGGCAGTCGTTGACCCCCTTGACGATCTTCTGGTAGTCACCCTCATGCTTGGAGGCGTCGGCGCGGGTGGCGAGCTTCCCTTCCACGGCCGCCACAGACAACATGTTGGCATCGGCCACCAGAGCATTGATATTGTCGATGCAGTTATTCAGGTTCAGCTTGATCTCGTTGAAGTCGCCGTTGTAATTATCGGTGATCTTTGCCGGGATATCCCCCTTGCTGATCCGGTCGACATATTCGGCGGCCACGTTGAGCGGCCCGATGACCGCGTCGAGGCAGTCGTTGACCCCCTTGACGATCTTCTGGTAGTCACCCTGATGCTTGCTGGCGTCAGCGCGGGTGGCAAGCTTACCTTCCACGGCGGCGACCGACAACATGTTGGCATCCGCCACCAGGGCGTTGATATTGTCGATGGCGTTATTCAGGTTCAGTTTGATCTCGTTGAAATCGCCATTATAGTTGTCGGTGATCTTCGGCGGGATATCACCCTTGGAGATCCGGTCGACATATTCAGCTGCCACGTTCAAGGGACCTATGACCGAGTCGAGGCAGTCATTGACACCTTTCACTATCTTCTGGTAGTCACCCTGATGTTTACTGGCGTCGGCGCGGGTGGCGAGCTTCCCTTCCACGGCCGCCACAGACAGCATGTTGGCGTCGGCCACCAGAGCGTTGATATTGTCGATGCAGTTATTCAGGTTCAGCTTGATCTCGTTGAAATCGCCATTGTAGTTGTCGGTGATCTTTGGCGGGATATCACCCTTGGAGATCCGGTCGACATATTCGGCTGCCACGTTGAGTGGCCCGATCACCGCGTCGAGGCAGTCGTTGACCCCTACTACCACCTTCTGGAAATCTCCCTGATGTTTCGAGGCATCGGCGCGGGTGGCTAGTTTGCCTGCCACTGCAGCTTCGGAGAGCATCGATGCGTCGGCCACCAGGGCCTTGATCGTCTCAACCATCTTCTTCATGGCAGCCATGACACTGTCGGTATCCCCAGCCTTTAGTTCGATCTCGCGTGAAAGGTCACCCACGGCCACCAGATTGGCCACTTCGCCCACATCCTTCGGATCGCCACCCAACTGGCGCAGCACCACCCGGGAGATGAACAGACCAAGACCGATGGCGAGTATTGCGCCGATAACAGTCAGGATGATCATGACTAAAGTGGCGCTGTTGGCCATGGCGGTATTGCCGTCAGAAGTCTGCTTCCCGATCTTCACCTTCTGGTCGAACATCCAGTCCACTTGCTCCTGGATTCCAGTGCGGATTTTCTCCATTTCGCCGAACCAGAGCGCCATGGACTCGGCCCTTTTACCCTCCTTGATCATGGCCATATATTTGTCATTGACCTTGTCATAGGCATCCAGCCCCTGCTCCAGTTCACCCATCTTTTTCTTCCCCTCTTCGGTCACAAGGGTTTTTTTGTATGCCCCGACCAGCTTGGTCATTTCCGTTTCCCGCTCCTTGACCCTCTTTTCCAGATCCTGGAGTTTTGCATCGGAATTGACTACACTCATTTCCAGCAGATTGACCCGCATCCGCTGAAAGGCGATGGCCGCTTCCCCTATCTCCCCAAGCGGCACCGTCACCTTTTCATAAAGCAAAGTATCAGCCTTATCCATCTTCTTCAGGTCGATAATCCCGATCGCACCGATTACGCTGGCAATAACCGCCACCAGCACAAACCCGCTCATCAACTTCTTTCTCAGACTCATGTTTTTCAACATTGATCTACCTCCTCTTGGTTAGGATCCCGGAATTAACATTGCACACAGTGCCTAAAAGCCTTCGCTCGTTACCATTTCACCCCCACCGATCAGCGCTGCTGATCGGCCCACTGTTCACCCTGCTCAATGAATTGACTATCATTTCATGCCCCCCCTTGATAACCGGATCATCATGACCTGAATATATCTTTCTGATATCCCTGCCGGCGAGCTTTGCCAGGGCGTCGACAAAAGTCCGGGGATGGGAACCCCCGTCACCCCTTACCTGAAGCTGCATGTCACCGGAGAAGAGCGCCTTTGCAGAGGGGACATAGAGACAGATGGAGTCTGAAGAGTGTACCGGCGTATGGATCACCTCGATGACTCCGTCCCCGGCCTTGAAGATATGGCCGTCATAGAGGAGCTCATCGACTCCCGGCCCATCGAGGAATGCCATTACCCGGGCGCCGAAGCGCTGCTTCAGGGGAAGCACCCCGCCGGCATGGTCGAAGTGGTTGTGGGTGAGGATTATCTGCTCCACTGCCACCTTGCCGAACCCGGTCGAGCGGTGTTCTATCTCGTCGATGATAAAGCCGTCTATCCCCGGATCGATGACTGTGTTGACATCTTCTATCCTGTTCCAGTCACCAAGGAGCAGATACGAATTGCAGCTGTAGGAGAGCTCTCGCTTGTTCAGCTGGATGATCTTCATCTACTGCTCCCCGTTCTTCTTGAAGAGCTGCGCGTCGGGCGCCACCTGGGTGAAGAGGTGGGCGACCTCGGCCGGCAGTTTCTGGGTATTCTCTGTTGCCAGGTAACCACCCGGCGCCAGCGCCTGATGAAACATTTTGAAGACCTCGACCCGTTCCGGATACTGGAAATGGAGCAGCACGTTCTTGCAGACCACCAGGCAGTAGTCCTGCCCTACCGGCTTCAAAGAGAGGAGATCGTGGTACTGGAAATGGACGCGGCTGGTCAATGCCGCCACGACCCGCAGCTGGCCAGGCTTGTCGGCCGGCTCGAAATATTTCTGCCGGAGCTCCGCCGGGGTGCGCTGCAGTTCGTCAGCAGGGTAGGTAGCAGCTGTGACGATATCGCCGAAATTGTTGGCCCGGTCATAGTCGGTCGCATCTATGCGGAGGTTCTTGAAGCCGAACTGGTTCATCTTTTCGGCAAAGATCATCGCAATGGTGTAGGTCTCCTGACCCAGGGCGCAGCCGGCGTCCCAGATCTTGATCCGGCTTCTGCCGCTGGCATAACTGATCATATGGTCGGCCGCATACTCAAGGGTCGGTTGGTCACGCATGAAAAAGGTAAAGGCCATCGCTCCTCACAAGATCCGTGGGATAATAACTTCCTGTAAAGCACCGACCGACCCCCTCCCCCAGATAAAGGGGGTTGCGGGGATATGAGTCAAACCGCCAATTTTATTGTTGGAGAATACGAATCTGGACTACTGTGATATGTTTCGACTTGAGGGGGGAAATCGTGATGAGGGAATACCCGAACTTTAACTACGAAAAACCTTAGAGATGATTAAGAAGTCATTACTAATCCGATCTGCATTTGACAATATGATCAGTTTCTCGGCAGGGCTACTCCAGCCGGATCGAGCGGCGCCCAGATAGTAATGCTGGCACCCTCGCCACTGGCGCTTTTGATCTGGACTCTCCCACCCAGATGCTCGATGCGCTGGGAGATGCTTGCCAGACCGAACCCCCGCAGCGCAGCATCTCTCCCCTGTAGTTCTGCAACATCAAACCCGACGCCATCATCCCAGACGGTTATCTTTAATTTATCGGCCTCTCTTGCCAGCACTATAGCGACATATTCCGCCTGCGCATGTTTGGCGACATTCACCAGCAGCTCCCGCACCACCTGGAAGAGGGTGACCTTCACCGCTTCGGTAAGCGGCTTCTCCTTGCTGTCATCCGAAAATTCCACCCGGAACCGATGTTCTTTCTGGAACCTCTCCCCAAGCGCATCGAGCGCTGCCTCCAGGCCTACTTCATAGAGGAGCGGCGGGCTTATCTGCAGAGTCAGCGAACGGACAGAATGGATCGAATCATCAACGAGCCGGCGCACCTCTGCCAGGACTTCAGCAGTATCATGACCATCCTTCTTCAGTTCTGAATCGAGTTTCATCTTGGCAAAGACAAGCGTCTGACCGATCTGGTCATGCAGTTCGATCGCCAGCCGCCGCCGTTCACTCTCTTCGGCCATGGCCAGCTCTATCGCCATGGTGTCGAGCTGGCTTTTTTTGATGCTGAGCCTCTCCTCAACCCGTTTGCGCTCGGTAATATCGCGTAGAAAAACCACACACTGGCCACCATTAACGGGATGGAACTGGACACTCACTTCGACATGGAAAAATATCCCCTCCTTGCGTCGATGAATCGACTCGAAGCGTACCTCACCTTTCTCCACGATCTTCTCCATGCGGGCTGCGGTGTCGTCTGCTGTTTCGGTCGCTTCCAGGTCAGGTATACTCATCGCCAGCAGTTCCTCCGAACTGTAGCCGCTCATCCGGCAATAGGCTTCATTCACCTCCATCAGCCGCCCCTGCATATCTACCACCCAGAAACCGTCCATGGCCGTACGGAGGATCGCCCGATGTCTTTCTTCGCTCTCCAGCAGCAATTGCTCCGAGCGCTTCCGCATCAGTGCCACCCCCAAGAGCGAGGCGATCCCCTCCAGAAGTTCGATCATATCGAGAGTGAAACACCCTTTGCGCCGGTCGTTGAACTGCAGCAGACCGACAATCCTCTCCTTGTCGCGAACCGGCACCAGCGCTACAGAGGCATAACCTTGATGGATACATTGATTGCGTGGATGGAGCCGCGGGTCCTGGTCAGCCGGAATATCCAAAAGCGGCAGTGAATCGTTGGTCCAGCAGCTCCCCCCCTTGGTAAAGAGCGGGTTGGCCGGGTCGGTCCGGCCGGAGATGATCAGACCGCAGGTACATTCCAGACTGACCTTGCCGTCAATGTCACGGCAGAGGCCGCCATCCACGCCCCGTTTAAGCAGTGAGTCCTCTTTGTGCAGAAAATCCTCAGGGAAACCTTGCTGGGCAAAATAGGGGAAGTCATCCCCATGCTGCAGACGGATTCCCACAGCATCGAATCCGCTCCGCATCTTTAACAGGGAGATGACATGCTCTATGGAATCACTGATATCTCCTGGGTCGTTAAGTATCTGCAGTACTTCCCGCCCCATCTCTCGATATGTCTCCCGCTTCTTCCGCTCGGTGATGTCGCTCAGCACGATATAGCAGAGCGGCAGATCGTCACCCCCCAGGGAAGTCCTGCCAGAGAGCTGCACCCAGAATTGTGTCCCGTCCGTTTTAACCATCCGCAGTTCGCAGCTCTGCGGCGTACCGCTGGCAAAGAGCTCTCTGCTGAAGAGGTAGTAGTTATCCCGGTCCTCCTTGCAGATGAACCGGGTGAGCGACCCTCGCACCAGTTTGCTCCGAGGCACCCCGAGCAGGTTCGCCGCGGTGATGTTGGCGTCTCTGATAACCAGCTCGCTGGTAACAGTGCAAAAACCGACCGGCGCCAGGTCATAGAGATCGAAATAGCGAGCCTTCAGGGCAGCCAGTTCCACATGGGAGCGGCGGAGCTCCTCATTCTGCATCTCGAGTTCTATCTGGTGTACCTGCAGCTCATGATGCAGCTGATTCGCATCTTCGAGCGACTTTACCCCTTTGCTCGGCACCGCTCCGGAGTCGAGTTTAACTTCGGCACTGTTACGCAGTTGCTCTCTTGCTGCACTTCTTTTGACAGCCATCGGTCTGCTCCCTGATCATTCATCAATATTCAATCGGGCGTATGGCAAATCCCGGCGGAGAATATTTGTCATGCCAGATTATACCATATAAATGAGGGGTGCAGCTTGCGCCGGCAATTATCCTGAACGACAAGACCTCCGAGGCTATTAAACCCTGGAGGTCTGTTGTGCTATCATGCCACCCCTGGCCCCTCCTGAAACAGGAGGGTGACTGCAAGCTCCCCTCATTGATAAAGAGGGGCCGGGGGTGATCGTCTTATTACTCAGAACTTCTCGAACTCGCTGTCCAGCTTGTCGTTCCCCAGGTCGAGTGAATACCCTTCGGCACCGACCGCCTGCTTGGTGACGGCCGCCTCCCGGGCCGGAGCCGCTTTAGCTTTCTTGGCCTGGCCGATATGGGCTATCGCCCCCTTCCTGACCGGCTTCGGTCGTGCCTCGGCAAGGGGCTCACGCTGCGGGAGACTCCTCGTCATCCCCCGCTCGTCGATGCGGAAGAAGGAGATGGTGCTCTGCAGCTGTTCCGCCTGGCTCGACAGCTCTTCGGCGGTGGAAGCCATCTCCTCGCTTGCACTGGCGTTCTGCTGGATCACCTGGTCGAGCTGCTGGATAGCCTTGTTGATCTGCTCGGCACCGGTATCCTGCTCCTTGCTCGCTGCCGATATCTCCTGCACCAGTTCAGCGGTCCGCTGGATGTCCGGGACCAGCTTGGATAGCAGCTCGCCAGCCTTCTCCGCCACCTCGACGCTGGTGGAGGAGAGTTCCGAGATCTCCGCCGCCGCCTTCTGGCTCCGCTCCGCCAGCTTCCTCACTTCACTTGCCACCACTGCGAACCCCTTGCCATGCTCGCCGGCCCGGGCCGCCTCGATCGCCGCGTTCAGCGCCAGCAGATTGGTCTGTCGGGCGATCTCCTCGATGATGGAGATCTTCCCGGCGATCTCCTTCATGGCGGTGACGGTCTCGGCTACCGCACTCCCACCCTCTTTCGCGTCGGTCGCCGACTTGATGGCGATCTTCTCGGTCTGCAGGGCGTTGTCGGCATTCTGTTTGATGTTGGAAGACATCTCTTCCATCGATGACGACGCCTCTTCTGCTGCGGCAGCCTGCTCGCTAGCCCCCTGGCTCATCTCTTCCGAACCGGAGGAGAGCTGCTGGCTCCCGGCTGCCACGTTGTCAGAGGCGGACTTCACATCCGCCACCACCTCTTTCAGCTTCTCCACCATGTTCCCCATGGCGGTCAAAAGCTGGCCGGTCTCGTCCTTGCTGGTCGCCTCTATCTTCACTGTCAGGTCACCGTCGGCCAGCCGGTTGGAAGCCTCCACCGCCTCCTTGATCGGTCGCGAGATGATCCGGGCGATCAATACGCCAAGGCCGATTGCCAGGGCCAGGCCGATTGCCAGGAAGATCGCGGTGGTGGTGATTGCCGCCTTGGCAGATGCCTCATTCTCGGCATCCTTCTTTTTCGCCAGGTCGATCTTGATATCGCCAAGCTTCTGGATCGCATCATCTACGCTTCTTGCCGCAGTTGCAGCAGCTTCGGTCCGCATGAAGGCGACCGCTTCACTACTCTTGCCGGCCATTGCCAGGCCGGTAATCTTCTCCAGGATCGGCTTGAACTTCTCCTGTTCGCCCTTGATGTCGGCAAACGCTTTTTTGGTCTCGGCAGACTTCAACGATTTCTCGATCTCCGGCATGCTGTCGGCAATGGTCTTCTCCAGCTCCTTGATCCTGGCAGCATATTTGTTCCGCTGTTCTGCCGTATCAGCCAGGGCGATATCCCGGTAGTTGACCCGGATCCGCTGAAACGCCACCGCAACATCCATAATAGGCGCCATCGGTTTGGTGTTCAGTTCATACATGGCCGATCCAGACTCTTCCATCTGCCTCAGCTCATAGATCCCCAGTACCCCGATGGCGCAGGCGATCAGGGCTACTGTCATGAAACTTGCCAAAAGTTTGGTACTGATTTTCAGGTTATAGAACCATCTCATGGTCTTTTCTCCTCTAAATAGTTATTTGTAACTGCACGCTGGAAGCTCAGAGCTCAAAGGTGAAAGATGTAAGCTCAAAGGTGAAAGGTGAAAGATGTAAGCTCAAAGGTGAAACGTGAAAGGTGAAATGTGAAAGTAAAGCCTTAACTTTGACCCTTGAGCCTTGAGCTTTCAGCATCTTTCCCCGTTCCCCGTTCCCCGTTTCCCATTCACCATTCACCATTCACCGCTTCCCTACCGTTCACCGCTCCTCACCCGTTCACCACCATCTGCTCCTCTTCGCCATACCCCTGGGTCAGCTCCAGTTCGGCAGCAGAGAAGACCTTGTCGATATCGAGGATTATGACGAAGCTCTCGTCCCTCTTCCCCATGCCGCGGATGAAGTCGGTATTGAGCTTGGTGCCGATGCGCGGCGCCGGTTCGATCTGCTCCGGTTCCAGGTCGAGCACCTCCTGCACCGAATCGGCCATCGCCCCCAGCACCGTACTCTCGCCGTCAATGCCGATCTCGACGATGATGACGCAGGTGTTGACCGTCTTCTCTGTCATCGCCATGCCGAACTTGAGCCGCATGTCGACCACCGGCACCACGTTGCCCCGCAGGTTGATCACCCCACGCATGAACTCCGGGGTCTGCGGTACTTTGGTGACCGTGGTGAAGTCGAGTACCTCACGCACCTTGGCGATGTCGAGGGCAAAGACCTCTTCAGCCAGGGTAAAGGTGAGATACTGGGTAACTTCCGTAATACCAGCGACACTCATACAGATTCCTCCTTGGAGTATTTGGATTTAGGTATAAAAATTAACCCGATGACATAGGAATAAAAATGGAGCTATGTTTTGCAGAGAGATGAAGGGGGTCTTGCCCCTCTCGTAACATTGCAGAAGATGAGGTTATTGACAGGTTTGTAATCTTATCGCCGACATAGCCCTGAACTTTAGGGAAAAATGAATTATCTGCTGGTTGAATACTATCAGGCGGGTTGCGTTTACCATCAAACTGGCAGAGGGAGGCCCGTTCCATCGGTCTCCCCCTTGTGTAAAACGTATTCTGTCAAGATTTCAAGCTGCAACCTTACCACCCCTGACCCCTCCTGAAACAGGAGGGGGACTTCAAGCTCCCCTCCTTGACAAGGAGGGGCCGGGGGTGGTCGTTTTATAACTCAGAACTTCTCGAATTCGCTGTCCTGCTTGTCGCTCCCCAGGTCGAGGGCGTACCCTTCGGCGCCGACCGCCTGCTTGGTAACTGCCGCCTCCTTGACCGGGGCAGGCTTCCCGCGCTTCGCCTGGGTTATGTGGGCTACCGCTGCTTTGCGGGAGGACTTTGGCCGTGCCTCGGCATGCAGCTCCCGCTGCGGCAGCTGCCGCACTGCTGCACGCTCGTCGATGCGGAAGAAGGAGATGGTGCTCTGCAGCTGTTCCGCCTGGCTCGACAGCTCTTCGGCGGTGGAAGCCATCTCCTCGCTTGCACTGGCGTTCTGCTGGATCACCTGGTCGAGCTGCTGGATAGCCTTGTTGATCTGCTCGGCACCGGTATCCTGCTCCTTGCTCGCCGCGCTTATCTCCTGCACCAGTTCGGCGGTCCGCTGGATATCGGGGACCAGTTTGCTGAGCATATCGCCCGCCTTCTCCGCCACCTCGACACTGGTGGAGGAGAGTTCCGAGATCTCTGCCGCCGCCTTCTGGCTCCGCTCCGCCAGCTTCCTCACTTCACTTGCCACCACTGCGAACCCCTTGCCATGCTCGCCGGCCCGGGCCGCCTCGATCGCCGCGTTCAGCGCCAGCAGATTGGTCTGTCGGGCGATCTCCTCGATGATGGAGATCTTCCCGGCGATCTCCTTCATGGCGGTGACGGTCTCGGCCACTGCTGCGCCACCCTCCTTGGCATCACTGGCCGACTTGATGGCGATCTTCTCGGTCTGCAGGGCGTTGTCGGAATTCTGCTTGATATTGGAGGACATCTCTTCCATGGAGGATGACGCCTCTTCCGCTGCAGCGGCCTGTTCGCTCGCCCCCTGGCTCATCTCTTCCGATCCGGAGGAGAGCTGCTGGCTCCCGGCTGCCACATTGTCCGAAGCGGACTTCACATCCGCCACCACACCCTTCAGCTTCTCCAGCATGTTGGCGATGGCAGCCAGCAACTGGCCGGTCTCATCCTTGGTCACTGCATTCACCGAAACGGTCAGGTCACCCTCGGCCAGTGAGTTGGCCACATCCACCGCCTCCCTGAGAGGGCGGACGATGCTGCGGGTGAGGAAGAAGGCTACCACTACAGCGATCAGCATGGCTGCGGCTCCCAGGCCGAGCATGATGAGCCGCGCCGTCTTGTACTCGGCTGCCGCCTCTTCGAAGCGCATCTTCGTACGCTCTGCGTTATGGCTCGCCAGTGCTTCAAGCTCGGCAACCAGCTTCCGCCCGGCCGGAGCCGCCTCCTTGGAGAGGAGCTGGTACGCCTCCTTGTCCTTCCCCGCCACAGCCAGCTCCACCACCTTGACGTTCAACTGGGATGCGATTGCCTGGTTCTCCTTGACCTTGGCGATTATCTCCCAGGACTTCTTGTCATCCTTGCTGGTCATCTCCTCAGCCTTCTTGAAGTTGTTAGAGTACTCTTCCCGGAACTTGGTGATCCTTCCCTGGTACTCTTTCGTCTTCTCCGGGTTATCGCTCAGAATGGCGTTCCGTATATTGATGAAGATCTGGTCGATGTCATAGACCACCTCGTTGCAGAGGGCGACCCTTACATTGTTCACCTTGACGATCCGGTCCAGGTTGGCCTGGATGTCCCCCATCCCCTTCGCCCCTACCCAGATGAGAGCCACCATCACTACCAGCAGCAGGCCGAAGCCGAGTGCCATCCGTTTGCCGATTTTCATGTTAGCCAGCATTCTCTACCTCCTTTGATCATGTTTTGTCAGAATGTAATATCTGCATCTATAATTGCGAATAGGCTATCCGTTCCCTGTTTCCCATTCACCATTCACCATTCACTTTTCACTTTTCACTTTTCACTATTCACTTTTCACTATTCACCATTCACCGCTCCTCACCCGTTCACCGCCACTTTCTGCTCTTCCTCCTCATACCCCTGGGTCAGCTCCAGCTCGGCAGCGGAGAAGACCTTGTCGATGTCGAGGATGATGATGAAGCGCTCGTCCCTCTTCCCCATGCCGCGGATGAAGTCGGTATTGAGCTTGGTGCCGATCCGCGGCGCCGGTTCGATCTGCTCCGGCTCAAGGTCGAGCACCTCCTGCACCGAATCGGCCATCGCCCCCAGCACCGTGCTCTCGCCGTCAATGCCGATCTCGACGATGATGACGCAGGTGTTGACCGTCTTCTCTGTCATCGCCATGCCGAACTTGAGCCGCATGTCGACCACCGGCACCACGTTGCCCCGCAGGTTGATCACCCCACGCATGAACTCCGGGGTCTGCGGTACTTTGGTGACCGTGGTGAAGTCGAGCACCTCCCGCACCTTGGCGATGTCCAGGGCGAAAACCTCTTCATCCAGTTTGAAGGTCAGGTACTGGGTAACCTCCGTGATACCGTTGACGCTCATTTTTCCTCCCCCTTGCCAGCCAGTTTATATCCCCCTGTCGGGAGAAAATGATCCATAGTTCCTGTTTCGGCTAGCCATATTAAAAATACATAATCCTTATGCGAGTAGCTGCTACGCATTCCCTGATATGGATAAAGGCGCCATGGCTAAGCCATGGCGCCTTTATAAGCGCTGCAGAATATGGGGCGGGTTCAACAGAGCGAGGTGAGTCCTTCCCGGACTGCATATTTGGTCAATTCGGCGATACTGAACAGGTTCAGCTTCTTCATCACCTGTTGGCGCTGTGTCTCCACGGTCTTCAGGCTGACATCGTAATGAAAGGCGATCTCCTTGGTACTCTGGCCGTCGGCAATCAGCTGCAACACCTCCCGCTCCCGGGGGGAGAGTTTGTCGAGGCTCTCTGCTGCACCATCCTCCGGCACTCTCTGCAGATACTCCTTGACCAGCAGATGGCTGATACGCGGGCCGAGATAGGTCTCATCTCCGGCAACCGTCCGGATAGCGGTGACCAGCTCTTCGAAGGTGCAGTCCTTGAGCATGTACCCGTTCGCCCCGGCCTTCAGCGCCTCCACCACAAAGCGCCGGTCAGCCTCCATGGAGAGCGCCAGGATATGCACATCCGGCATCTCCCTGGTAATCTGCCGGGTCGCCTCGATACCGTTCATCTCCGGCATCACCAGGTCCATCACCACCACCTGCGGCCGCAGTTCCCTGGCGAGTTCAATAGCTTCCAGGCCGTTGCCAGCTTCGCCAGAGACTGTCAGCCCGGGGTCCTGTTCCAGCAGGTTCCGCAACCCCTGCCGCATGATCCGGTGGTCATCGGCCAGCAAGACAGATAATCCCATAACATGACTCCTCTCTCGATTCATGCAGCAAGTGGCGCAATGATCATGGTGCGGGTGCCTGACCCGGGGGCGCTCTCCACCGCCAGCCGACCGCCAAGATACTCGATCCGCTGACGGACATTATAGAGACCGAAACCGCCGGCAGTGGCCGGTTTCAGCTGGGCCTCGGCAAGGTCGAAGCCGACCCCCTCGTCCTCGACACAGATGCTCACTTCATCACCTTTCCGGTTGATGACTACCCGGGCTGAGCCGGTCCGGGCATGCTTGGCGATATTTATCAGAAGCTCCCGCACCGACTGGAAGATGGTGACCCGCATCTCTTCCCGGAGCGGCTTCTCCTCCTGATCATCGAGAAGCTCTACGGTCAGGCCATAATCCTTTTCCAGCTGGGCGGCAAGCCAGCCGATAGCGGCAGTGAGACCTACCGTGTTGAGGATAGGGGGAGAAAGCTGAAAAGTAAGGGACCGGATATCCTCAACCGACTGCTCGATGAGGCGTTTCACTTCACTGCAGAGCGCCTCCTGCTTCCAGTCTGTCAATATCGTGGTGAAGGAGTTGAGTCTCATCTTTGCCAGCAGCAGGTTCTGTCCCACCTGGTCGTGCAATTCGCCGGCGATCCGCCGCCGTTCCCGCTCTTCGGCCAGGGAGAGTTCGATGGCCAGATTGTGCAGCGCCTCTTCAGCCTTGACCCGGTTCTCCAGTTCGCCTATCACCTGCTGCGTCAAGCGGAACTGGTTCCGCTGTACCCACCAGGCAATGAAGGTCGCCATAATAGTGCTGAAAAGGATGGTTATGCAGTGCGATTGCCAGAGCGTCAGGTCAGTAGCAAGCAACTCCTTGACCATCTCGAAGATGGTGAAACCGGTCAGCATGGAGATGGATATGAATAATATCCGCAGTACCAGATGTTTTGGCAGCTTCTCGTCACCATCTTCTGACATCACATTTATTGCCATAGTTGCACCTCAACTAGAGCTACTGCTCATTATAAACAGCTGGCCTTACCACCCCTGCCCCCTCCTGTTTCAGGAGGGGGCAGGGGTGATCGTTTTACAACTCAGAACTTCTCGAATTCGCTGTCGTGCTTGTCGCTCCCCAGGTCGAGGGCGTACCCTTCGGCGCCGACCGCCTGCTTGGTAACTGCCGCCTCCTTGACCGGGGCAGGCTTCCCGCGCTTCGCCTGGGTTATGTGGGCTACCGCTGCTTTGCGGGAGGACTTTGGCCGTGCCTCGGCATGCAGCTCCCGCTGCGGCAGCTGCCGCACTGCTGCACGCTCGTCGATGCGGAAGAAGGAGATGGTGCTCTGCAGCTGTTCCGCCTGGCTCGACAGCTCTTCAGCGGTGGAAGCCATCTCCTCGCTTGCACTGGCGTTTTGCTGGATCACCTGGTCGAGCTGCTGGATAGCCTTGTTGATCTGGTCGGCACCGCTATCCTGCTCCTTGCTCGCTGCCGATATCTCCTGTACCAGTTCGGCGGTCCGCTGGATATCCGGGACCATCTTGGATAGCAGTTCACCAGCCTTCTCCGCCACCTCGACACTGGTGGAGGAGAGTTCCGAGATCTCTGCCGCCGCCTTCTGGCTCCGCTCCGCCAGCTTCCTCACTTCACTTGCCACCACTGCGAACCCCTTGCCATGCTCGCCGGCCCGGGCCGCCTCGATCGCCGCGTTCAGCGCCAGCAGATTGGTCTGTCGGGCGATCTCCTCGATGATGGAGATCTTCCCGGCGATCTCCTTCATGGCGGTGACGGTCTCGGCTACTGCTGCGCCACCCTCCTTGGCATCACTGGCCGACTTCACTGCGATCTTCTCGGTCTGCAGGGCATTGTCAGCACTCTGTTTGATATTGGAGGACATCTCTTCCATGGAGGAGGAGGCCTCTTCTGCTGCGGCGGCCTGCTCACTCGCCCCCTGGCTCATCTCTTCCGAGCCTGAGGAGAGCTGCTGACTCCCGGCTGCCACATTATCCGAAGCGGACTTCACATCCGCCACCACCTCTTTCAGCTTCTCCAGCATGTTCCCCATGGCGGTCAGGAGCTGCCCCGTCTCGTCCTTGGAGGTCGACTCTATCTTCACTGTCAGGTCACCGTCGGCCAGATGGTTGGAGGCCTCCACCGCCTGGTTGAGTGGCCGGGTGATGCCACGGGTGATGAACACCCCGAGCAGAACGCCGAGGGCCATTGCCAGGCAGGCGAAGATCGACATCAGCTTGATGGAACTGCTGGCCATCACCGTATTGTTGTCGGAGAGCTCTTTGGCCAGCTTCACCTTGGCGTCAAACATCCAGTCGACCTGCTCCTGGATTCCCTTGCGCTCCTTTTCTATATCGCCAAACCAGAGCGCCAACGCTTCAGGCTTTTTCCCCTCCCCGATCAGCGCCTCATACTTCTTTATAAGACCGTCAAAGGCAGCTATACCCTGCTCCAGGGTCGCCATCCGCTTTTTCCCCTCTTCCGAGACCAGGGTCTTCTTGTAACTGGCCAGCAGGTTGGATATCTCCTTCTCCCGCTCAGCCACCCGCTGCTCCAGGTCCTTCATCTTTGCCTCGGAGGTGACCACCTGCATCTCCACCAGGTTGCAGCGCATCCGCTGGAAGGCGGTCGACGCCTCGCCGATCTCGCCGAGCGGCACAGTCATCATCTGATAGAGCTTGGTATCGGCTTTATCAAGCTTCTTCAGGTTGACCACGCCGATAGTCCCGACAATAGCCGCCATCAACGCCACGAAGATAAAGCCGGCCAAAAGTTTTGTCCCGATCTTCAAATTATGGAACCATCTCATAAAATCTCTCTCCTTTGCCATATTGAATTAGACAGATATGTGACAGCTAGGTGAAACGTGAAAGGTGAAAGCTCTAAGGTGAAAGGTGAAAGGTGAAATAAAAAACTTAACTTTGACCCTTGAGCCTTCAACTTTCAGCATCTTTACCCGTTCCCCGTTCCCTGTTCCCTGTTCACCATTCACCATTCACCGCTTCCCCGCCATTCACTATTCACCGCTCCTCATCCGTTCACCGCCACTTTCCGCTCCTCCCCGTCATACCCCTGGGTCAGCTCCAGCTCGGCAGCGGAGAAGACCTTGTCGATGTCGAGGATCATGATGAAACGTTCTTCCCGCTTCCCCATGCCGCGGATGAAGTCGGTATTGAGCTTGGTACCGATGCGTGGCGCCGGTTCGATCTGCTCCGGCTCCAGGTCGAGCACCTCCTGCACCGAATCGGCCATCGCCCCCAACACCGTACTCTCGCCGTCAATGCCGATCTCGACGATGATGACGCAGGTGTTGACCGTCTTCTCTGTCATCGCCATGCCGAACTTGAGCCGCATGTCGACCACCGGCACCACGTTGCCCCGCAGGTTGATCACCCCACGCATGAACTCCGGGGTCTGCGGTACTTTGGTGACCGTGGTGAAGTCGAGTACCTCCCGCACCTTGGCGATGTCCAGGGCAAAGACCTCTTCATCCAGTTTGAAGGTGAGATACTGGGTCGTCTCACTTATTCCTGCCACTGTCATACTGCTCCTCCTTTCAAGACAAGGATATATATCATCCATGAAGGTTTTTATTAAATAACAGGATAAGCCATTACTAATCTTATCGACGCCATGAATGGTTTTCTTGAGGGGAAAATAAGGGATTTGCTGAAAGGGATTACGATTTTCCTGAGAAGGGGTCTATTCCATTTGCACCGACCACCCCCGCCCCCTCCTATGTCAGGATGGGCCGGGGGTGGTAAGGTTTACCGGTCTAATGATAGTGCTGCTCCTGCTCCACCCCATGCACCAGTTGCGGGATGTCGAGGATCAGGGCGACACTGCCGTCGCCAAGGATGGTGGCGCCGGAGAGGCCGTCGACGTTCCGGTAGGCGCGGCCGAGCGACTTGATAACTGTCTGGTGCTCGCCGATGACATGGTCGACGACAAAACCGACCCGGTTGCCATCCACCTGGGTGATGACGATCTGCTCGATATCCGGCGTAGCCCCGCTGATGTTGAAGCGCTGCCGCAACGGCACATAGGGGACCAGATGGCCTCGCACATTGGCCAGGTGGCGGCCATGCGCCTTGGCCACGTCGGCGCTGGTAAGCTCCACGCACTCGTGGACCAGCGAGAGGGGGAGGACGAAGCAGTCGTCGCCGATCTTCACCAGCAGGCTTTCGATGATCGCCAGGGTGAGCGGGATCTTCACCGTGATGGTGGTCCCGGCGCCCGGTCTGCTGGCCAGTTCGATGGTGCCGCGAAGATTATCGATGGCCCGCTTCACCACGTCCATGCCGACCCCGCGGCCGGAGACACTGGTCACCTTCTTCGCCGTGGAGAAGCCGGGGGCGAAAATCTGGGCAAAGATCTCCTTGTCCGGGAGTTCGGCGCTGGCAGATATCAGCCCGCGCTCCACCGCTTTGGCGCGGATCGCCTCCTTGTCCAGGCCGGCACCGTCGTCGCGGATGGTTATCAGCACACTGTCGCCGGAATGGACCGCCGCCAGATGAACTGTCCCCCGGCGGGGCTTGCCGGCCGCGGCGCGCAGGTCGGGCGACTCGATGCCATGGTCGATACTGTTCCTGATCAGGTGGACCAGCGGGTCGCTCAGTTTTTCGATCACGGTCTTGTCCAGTTCGGTCTCGGCGCCGTCAGTGGTCATCTCGATATCCTTCCCCAGTTCAGTGGAGAGGTCACGCACCAGCCGCTTGAACTTGCTGAAGGTGGTGCCGATCGGCAACATCCGGATATTGAGGGCATTGTCGCGCAACTCGGCGGTGAGGCGCTCCACCTCTTCGGCGATATTCACCAGCAGCGGATCGCGGCGGCCGACCGCGGTCTGGCTGAGCCGGGCCTGGACCGTTACCAGTTCACCCACCAGGTTGACCAGGATGTCGAGCTTCTCTGCCGGCACCCTGATACTTGAGGCTGCCTCCTGGCTCTGCTGCGACTGGCGGACCTCCTTGACATGCTGCTGCTCCACCAGCGCCGACTGGATCTTCTCCGTGGTACTGATCCCCTTGGCAACCAGTATCTCGCCGAACCTCTTCTGCTCGGCAAGGGCCCGCATCATATCTTCATAGGTGATATCACCCCGCTCCACCATTATTTCGCCAAGCTTCTTGTAGTCCCCGCTATCGGCCAGCTGGTGGTCGTCGATAACCTCGATCTTCAGCTCGCAGTCGTCTTCGACAAAGATGAAGACATCCTTGATGGCATTCTTCCCCTGGCTGGTGGTGAGGATGACATCCCAGTGGATATAGCATGACTCCGCATCCATCTCGGCCAGCGCCGGCAGCTCGTTCAACTGCGCTACCACCCGGCAGCTCCCCAGATCACGCAGTTCGTTCAACAGCGGCAACGGATTGGTGCCATTCATGAAGATATGGCTGTCAGGGCGGAAGCGGATCCGGTAGGTGACTAGATTCCCCTCTTCGCCCCCCTTCTTTGCCGCATCGGCAGCAGCGGCCGGCCCGGCAGCACTCTCCGGAGAGGTCGGCAGAAGCTTTCTCAGCCCGGCAATGATCTTCTCCCCCCGGGCCGAATCGACCTGGGCATCGCCGGCCGAGGCATCGAGCAGCGACTTGATCTGGTCGCGGGAGGCGAGGGTCAGGTCGATCAGCTCCTTGCTGACATTTATCTCCCCATTGCGGACCATATCAAAGACCGTCTCCACCTCATGGGTGAAGGCAGCGATATCGTCAAAACCGAACATCGCCCCGGAACCTTTGATGGTATGCATGGCGCGGAAGACCCGGCCGATGATCTCCATGTCGCCAGGGTTCTCCTCCAGCTCCAGCAGCGAGGTCTCCAGTTCGGCCAACAGTTCGTACGCCTCTTCCCGATAGGTCTGACTATGTTGATCGTTCATCCGAGCACCTTTTTCACGACCGCCAACAGCTGGTCGGGTTTGAATGGCTTGACTATCCAGCCGGTAGCACCGGCCGTCTTACCTTCCTGTTTCTTGCTGTCCTGCGACTCGGTGGTGAGCATCACGATCGGGATGAACTTGCAGGCCGGCAACGCCCGCGCCCCCTTGATCAGGCCGATCCCGTCCAGGTTCGGCATATTCAGGTCGGTGATCAGCATATCGACCTTCTGGCTGCCGAGTTTGGTCAGGGCATCCTTGCCGTCGACCGCCTCGACAACATCGTAGCCGCTCTCTTTGAGGGTGAAACTGACCATCTGCCTGACACTGGCAGAGTCATCGGCAGTCATTATTATCTTTCCCATGGCTAACCCCTTCCGGTCCAAAGGCAGGTCTTGTTGACATCAGGCGCGCAGCCGATATGACGGAGGAAACCTGCATCCCGGGCCACATTGAGAATTGCCTCACTGCATGTCGATGCCATACCGAAACTCTTGTTATGCTGGATGGAGCTCCGGTGGGCCGAACAGAGGAGCTGCAGTCCGGCCAGGTCTGCCTCGGCGACATCGGCGACATTGAGCCGCACCTCTGCACCCCCGGCAAACGCCGCTATCAGTTGCAGCCGCAGCTCTTCCGCCTGCTGGATAGTCAAGGATGGCCCGATTTCAACCACTTGTACCTGCTCCGTACCGGTCGATCTGCTCTGCCGCTTGCTCTTCTCCCCCATAATCCCCCCCCTGCAGCAATCTCTTTTCGTCCTTACACTTCTTCGGCACTGCAGAATAAAACTTGAATAAAATCAAAAGAGCTCGAAATTGTCCCCTGTCTCATCATCCTCCTGCAGTGCCGAGGCAACCGTTGTCACTGTTGCCGACGGATCCTGGACCCCGTTGGTAACTGCAGCATGAATCCGCCGCTCGCTATGCATGGTGTAGCGGCTGGCAAGATCCTGCAGATGCTTTTCGGCTGGCGAACCGGCGACGATAGGGGCGAGCTCCTTTGCTTCGTCGATCAGCCGCTGCAGGAGTGCTACCAGCCCTTCGACCGTCGCCGGCAGAGTCTGCTGCACCGTGATGCTGCCGATCAGCCGTTTGATATCGACGGAGAGTTCCTGCACCATAGAGTCCATCCGGCCGAGCAGCGAGACGAGACTGCTGTTCACCCTGCTCAACTGCTGCACCAGCCCCCCCAGTTCAGCGGTCATACCATGCACTTCCTGATCGAGCGACGACGCCTCTGACACAACCCCTTGGTTGAGGGTCTCGGTCACATCGGTAATCCCCCGCAACGCACCGGAGATCGCCTCGGTCTGCTGCATGGCATCGACCGAAAGGCGCTGGATCGCCTCTGCCAGCACCCCCAACGCCGCCCCGTCACAGCCGGTGCAGGCAGACTTGATCTGCGCATTGAGCGCGATCAGTTCGATCTCCTGGCCGATATCCTCGATGTCATTGACAAAATGGGAAATCTCCGCCACTGTCTCTGCCACCGAACCTACTGCATCGGCCAGCTTCCGGTTGGCTGTGGCGCTCTCTACCAGGGTCAGGCTGACGATGGAGATATCCTGCTCCATCTCGGCAAAGAAGGTACTCCCTGCCTGGTCGGCCATTCCCGACATGGCGCGGGTGTCGTCGGACATATGCAGTTCCATGCTGGCGATGCCGTCCAGGTTGGTGCTGATGGTGGTAATCGCATTCACCAGTTCCTCACCGGCAAAGCGGAGCTGTGCCACCTGCAGCTCGGTAACCAGGGCAAGTTCCTGCAGCAGCCGGTCACGCCCCTCTGCGACACAGCTCTCCCCCTCTGCGTCCAGTTTCTGCAGCTGTTCGGTCAATGCCTCATGGACATGTTCGATCTGCTGCCGGACAATGTCGTGAAACTGCATCGAAGTGACCACTGCGCTGATATTGCGCGCCACCTCAGCCGATGCATCTGTTATCACTGCAGCCGCTGCCGAGCAACGGTTATTTATCTCGGTCAGGTCGGTCAGGCTGCTGCGGCACTTGTCGAGTATCGACCGCACCAGGTCCTGCTGTTCCGCCTCCATGGCGAGCACCCGCAGCAGGGTATCCTGGATGATGCCACTCAGCGCCCCTTTCCGGGCCAGGATAGTCTCTGACTTCTCCTGCACCTGGACCGACAGCTGGGTCACATCGTCAGCCAGGGTGACGAAGCCGATCGCGCTCTGGCCAAGCCTGGCGCTCTCTATCTTGGTGGAGGTGCCGAGCATCCGGAGCACCTTGTTCATCTTCCTGAAACTCCCCAGCGGTTCGGTCACCCCGCCGAGCAGGGAACCGATACTCTTCAGGGCATCGACGCTGCTGTCGGTCTCCTTTCCGGCATGCATCAGATAGCTGTTCATCTGGTCAAGAAGGGTCGCCAGACCACTGATGGAGTCATTTATCTCGGCACCGGTCACCTTCCCCGCCGCCTCCTGGGCCAGGGTGACGATCTCCCTGGAGCGTCGTTGAAATTCGTGCAGCCTGGCGCCGATCCCCAGGAACTCGTCCTCGCTGGAGGTGATGACCCCCTGCAGCTCCCTGCAGACATCGCCGAGCAGCCTGGTCCAATCTGCCAGACCGGCGATACCGCACGCTGCTGCCGCTTCCACGCTACCTGTATCGAGTGCTGCATTACCGTCAACTGCAGAGCGCCACGAAAATTGCACAGTTCCCCTCCTGCCGACATATCGACCGATACTGCTTCTTAAATGTTATCGGTTGGCAGAGTCTGATTCTTTAAAATCTATTTACAAAAAAAACGCCGCGGATTTCTCCGCGGCGCTTCAAGGCAAAACTCTCCTGCTGCATCTATCTATTTGAAGTCAGCATATCTGGAGATGATGAAATCGCTATCCCTGGCGGTCTTTAAATGGCATTCGTAGCAGTTTTTCACCGGATCGACCGCGGACGGCTTCCCCTCAGGGCCGAAGCCGGCATAGAGCCAGCCACCGGTCGCCTGCTGCTTCTTCTCCTTGCGCATCAGCACCACCATGTTCTTCTTCCCCTGGGTCGGCTTGCCACCCTCATCCTTGATGTTGTAGAAGACTACCACGAACTGGCTCCCCTCAGGATACCCCTTCCCCGCCTTATAGGCCGGCATGGTCTTCTTGTCGACATAGATGTAGTGGATGCCGTAGAAGAGCGAACTCTTGTCGGTGACTATCTTCTGTTTGCTCTTCTCCCACTTTTCGTAACCCTTTGGCAGGGAGACCTGCGACGCTGCCAGGGGGGTTGCTGCCAATGCCAGCAGAGCCATGGCAGAGAGCAGCATGAATATTCTTTTCATCACTTCCTCCAATAATTGATATCGACCGGGGGGATAAGTTACCCGATTTTCCCCTCTTTGTCACCCCACTTTTCATTGTCACTGCTCATTCTCTATAGATTGCAAGCCGGGCCGGGGACAAAAAAAGCCATACCGCGGTATGGCTTTTTCCCCACCGGCATCCTGCCAGAGTCTATTGATCCGTGCTAGCGGACCATTATCCGGATATTGTTCACCCCGACCTTGTAGTTGCCGGAGACCGTCACAAAACCTTTGAAGAGGTCAGAGGTATCGGTGATCTTGGCATAGAACCACTGCCCCCCCCTGGCTTTCTCCTTGCTCGGCGGCGATTCATAGACACCTTTCACCTTGTGGCTGTCGAAGCAGATGACATGGGTCCCCATGCGGAGATCGGAACTGACCGCCTTGCGGGTACGCCAGAAATTCTTGGTCCAGAGGTTCTGCCCGTCCCTGACCTGCATGAACTCCCCTTCCCCCTTGGTGGCACCACTTGGCGGGCTGACCACCTTGGCCAGGATGACATACATCCAGGCTCTGGTCCCCAGGTCATGCTTCTGGATGAAGTAGTCATCACCCTGGATATAATGGTCATCGTCACCGGTCATCTGCGGCGGTGGAGCAGCTTCTTCCCGGGGTGGCGGTGGCTCATAGGCACGCTGGGGGGGCGGCTCGTACTGTGGCGGCGGTGGCTGATATTCCTCGCGGATCGGTGGCGGCGGCGGTGGCGGGGCATCGTTATCGATCCCGTAAAGATGCTTGTCAACCTTGTTGAAGGTATCGTCCAGCTCATCAGCCGAGACAAATACCACTGTTGCCAGAACCAGACATATTGCCGTGAATATTTTTGCCATAACCTCCCCTTTCACATCATGTAAATTGAGCAAAAAACATTGAGTGTAATATTATAGCAGCGTACCCTCCCCAGTCAATACCCTGGGGAGGGTATATCGACAGGCTCTGCGCAGCGATGTTCATCAGTACCAGAGACTATCTTCGACAGCTTTCTGCCTGGTGACATTACCTTTGCCGCTCCTCCCTTTGGCCAGGTCGCAGTTCGAATCGAGCGCGACCCACTCGACCGAATAGTTATTCGCCGAGTTGACCGTAGCGCTCTCTTTCAGTTTGGTGACACAGCCATTGCTGCGGTTCTTTCTCAGCCAGGTCCCTTCAACGGAGTTCGGGGTGACAAACCTCCCGGTATAAGACTGGACAAACCCCCTGTTGACATAGACCGCTCTTACTTCGCTACCGTTCTGGAATATATGTGTCCCACCAGGGTCGCTGCCATTGCTCCATATACCGCTTAAGTCGTACTTTGGGGTAACAGGCTCGGCCAATGCCGGCGAGACCAGCGCTGCACCGAGAGCGGTTGCCAGCAATAAAATCTTTCTCATCTGCATGATTCCTCCTTGCCAGTTATCTGGCGGATTGAGTGGTTTGCTTGCAGCCAGTCTGCATCCCAAGTGTAGCATGGAACCGGGTAAAAGAGTCACCCTTCAGTCAGATTCATAACTTAAGTCACCAGTTGGGTATTGCGCCGCAGACGCAACAAGCCGCCCGGCAGCGCTGCTGCCAATGACGGCTTGTTAATTATCCCTGACATCGATCCATGACATCCTTTCTGAAAAAGTTATAACGAAAACTGGCGCGACTTCAGTCGGCTGTCAAGCAAAACCTCCCTGACCTTGATCCTTTCCTGAG
>CAZYTM010000008.1:158633-180600 GCA_964649725.1 uncultured Geobacteraceae bacterium
GTCGTCCGGGAGCGCCACCTGCAGCCGGTGTTTGCCGGCGGTGGTGCGGAGCAGGGCGTCGAAGCGGTAGCGGATCCCCTCCCCCTGCTCGGCAGCGAGTGCGGTCAACCCACGGTTGTCGCTTTCGCTCCGCAGGGTCCCGGGGATAGTTATGCTCTGGCCATCCAGGGTGACCCGCAGCTGATAGGCTGCCGTGCCGTGGCTCGCTACCGTCTCCAGCAGGTAGGCGCCGGGGCGGTGCAGCTTGAAGGAGCTGACGATCCGGAGGTCGGCAGAGCCGGCCGGAATAGACCCGCTCTCGGTGACTACGCGGAAGGCATCCTCCCTGGCGGCGGTCGGCCGGAGCTGCTCGGTGGTGCGGGCGCAGCCCGCCAGTAAACCAGATACCAGTACTGCTACCATTAACCAGTTACCATGTTGCATCTACTTTTCTCCTTGCTGTTGACGGACCAGCCATGGTGGCTGCCGCCGGTTTCCTTACTCACCGGGATGGCCCCTCCAGCCTGCGGAACTGCCGCACTTAGACCCCTGTGAATACCACTAGTTGACATCTCTTCGACAATCTGCAACAGTCTGACAGGCGTTATGATCGCCTTGATCTCCTTCATGCATATCCCTCTGTTTATCACCTGGCAACGCCATCGGCTAATGAGAGACCATAACAGTTACATGTCTGCTTCATCTTTCAATTTTTCAAACCAGCTGTATACCGCCGGGATGATCAGCAGCGTCAGCAGGGTCGAAGTGACCAGCCCCCCCACCACCACGGTGGCCAGCGGCTTCTGGATCTCCGAACCGGTGCCACTGGCGAGCAGCATCGGCATCAGGCTGAAGATGGAGATCGAAGCGGTCATCAATACCGGCCGCAACCGGTCCAGGCTCCCCTTCCTGATCGCCTCCGGCAACTCCAGCCCCTCTTCCCGCAGCTGGGAGATACGCGATACCAGGACCAGACCGTTCAGCACAGCCACCCCGAAGAGGACGACAAAACCTACCGAAGCCGGGACCGACAGATATTGCCCGGAGATGAAGAGGGCAAAGACACCGCCGATCAGGGCGAAGGGGAGGTTGGAGATCACCAGCAACGCCAGCCGGATCGATCTGAAGGTGATATATAAAAGCAGCAGTATCAAGCTGATGGCGACCGGGCCGATGATCATCAGCCGCTGCATAGCCCGTTGCTGGTTTTCGAACTGCCCCCCCCAGGTGAGGTAATAACCGGCCGGCAACTTGACCTTGTTTTTGATCCGCTCTTTTGCCTCTGCAACAAAACTGCCAATATCTCTGCCGCTTATGTTCATTTCTATACCGATCCTTCTGATCCCGTCCTGGCGGCTTATCTGCGCCGGCCCTTCGATCATCTTCACCTCGGCCAGCTGTTCCAACGGGACATTGATGCCGGTCTTCGTAGTGATCAGCAGGTTCCTGATCGATTCCAGGGAATTCCTCTTCTCTTCCGGCAGGCGGACCGTTATATCGAAGCTGCGGTTCTCTTCATACAGCTTCGATGCTCCCTTCCCCGCCACAGCGATTTCGATCACCTTCTGCACATCGCTGATGTTCAGGCCGTAGCGGGCGATCCTGGTCCGGTCGATGGTGATGGTCAGGTAGGGCTGGCCGGTCACCTTCTCTGCATTCAGATCGGTCCCCCCCCTGATGGTGGAGAGGACCTTGGCGATCTCGGCCGACTTCTCGCTCAGCATCTCCATGTCGTCGCCGAACAGCTTGACGATCAGCTGCGCCCGGGTGCCGGCCACCAGTTCGTCAATGCGGCACTGGATCGGCTGACTGAAGCCGAAGGTGATCCCCTTCACCGATTCCAGCGACTTGCGCATCTCGTTGGTCAACTCTTCCTTGGAGATATTCCGTTTCCATTCGCTCTTCGGTTTGAAAATCCCGACATAGCCGGTCTTGTCCGACCCCCTGGTATCGAGGGCGACCCCGGTCTGCCCGGTGCGACCGACTATAGTATCCAGTTCGGGGAACTGCTTCAGCCTTGCTGCCGCCAGCTGGTTCACCTCCATGGCCTTGGCCAGGGAGACCCCGGGGAGCATCGAGACATCCATGTCAAAGGAGCCTTCATCCATGATCGGGATGAATTCCGTGCCGAGCCGGGTCACCAGCAGGAGCGAGGCGACCAGGAGAACTCCGGCAACGCTCAACACCACCCGTTTCCTCGCCATGGCATATTCGAGCAGCGGCAGATAGAGCCGGTTGGCATGCTTCATGATGAAACTCTCCCGTTCCGGGTCTGGTCTCAGGAAGATGATACAGAGGACCGGGATGACGAAGATGGAGAGGAAGAGTGATGCAAGCAGCGCTATCGCGACCGTTATGGCCAAAGGGCTGAACATCTTCCCTTCGATACCTTCCAGGGAGAGAATGGGGATGAAGGTGAGGGCGATGATAAGTTCACCAAATATACTCGGCTTCCGCACCTCCATGACCGCCTTCAGCACGGTCAATAACTTGGGATGCCGCCCCCCCTCTTCGCTCAGGTGGCGCTGCACGTTTTCCACCTGGATGATGGTGGTGTCGATTATCATCCCTATGGAGATAGCCAGACCGCCGAGCGACATCAGGTTGGCGGTGATCCCCGTAAACTTCATGACGATGCAGGTGGCCAGGAGCGACAACGGCAGGGCGATCAGCACTACGAAGCTCCCCCGGATGCTGTTCAAAAGCAGATAGAGGATGATAAGCACCAGAATGGAGCCTTCCAGGAGCGCCTTGTTGACCGTGCTGACACTCGCCTTCACTATGTCGCTCCGGTCGTAATAGGGGACGAGCCTGATCCCCTCTGGCAGCATATTGTTGCCATTTATCTCCTGCACTTTTGCCGCTACCCGGCGCACCACGTCGCGGCTGTTCTCGCCACGCAGCATCATCACGATGCCGCCGACACATTCATCTTTGCCATCCTTCATGGCAGCCCCCATCCGGACCGCCTCACCGACCTTGACCTGGGCCAGATCGCGGATATATGTCGGGGTACCACCGGTCGATTTCAGGACGATGTTCTCTATGTCGCCCAGATCCTTTATCAGCCCGACCCCACGGACGATGTACTGGTCTGTCCCCCGTTCCAGGAGGTTGCCACCGACGTTTTCGTTGTTGCTGCCGATGGCAGAGTAGACATCATCCACGGTTATCCCATATTTCAGCAGCTTCTCCGGGGAGACGATCACCTGGTACTGCTTTAAATAGCCGCCAAAGGAGTTGATCTCGTTCACCCCGGCGACGCTTTTCAACTGCGGGGTGACAGTCCACTCCTGAATTGTCCGCAGATTGGTCAGCCAGGCAAGCTTCTGCTGCGGGTCCTCCGGCATCTTCCCTTCCAGGGTATACTGGTATATCTCACCCATGGCGGTGCCGATCGGCCCCATAGCGACCTCGACCCCCTTCGGCACCTTCTCCCGCGCCTCGGCCAGGCGCTCGAAGACCAGCTGACGGGCAAAGTAGATATCCACATTCTCTTTGAAGACGATGGTCACTATAGACAGGCCGAACTTGGTCACCGAGCGGAGCTGCTCGATATCCGGCAGGCCGCGCATGGCCATCTCGATCGGAGAGGTGACATTCCGCTCTATCTCTATTGCCGACAGGCCATCAGCGTGACTTATCACTTCTACCTGGATGTTGGTGACATCCGGGAAGGCATCGATAGGCAGGCGCAGATATGAATAGAAGCCAAAGACAATAATAAGCAGCGCCAGGAATAAGATCATACCCTTTTGCCGTAATGTATAGGCTATTATTTTTTCAAGCATGAGAACTTATCTCCTGTTGTTTCAGAATTATCGATTATGCAGCATGAAAAGAGTCAGGCTGTTTTCTGCTTTTTTCATAACTCATCCATCATAATTCATACTTGCTTATTTCCCATGGCCATGTTCATCCTTCACTTCACCCTTCTTCACTTCCGACTTGAGGATGAACCCCCCCTTGATGGCGTATTGCTCACCCTCTTTCAGCCCGGAGACGATCTCGACCATCCCCCCTGCCTGGCGACCTGTCTGAACCTGGCGCGTCACGAATTCAACTCCATTCTCCGCGACAAAGAGCACCTTTTTCCCATCCATATCCTGCAGGGCATCTTCCGCGACCGCCAGGGTTGTTGCAGCTGCTGCAGGGAGAGCCAGTTCGACGCTGGCGAACATCTCCGGCTTCAGCTTTCGCCCCGGATTGGCTACCTCGACCCGCGCCTTTACCGTACGGGTCGATTCATTTACCAGGTCAGCTATATAGGTGATACGACCTTTCAGTTTCAGCTCAGGGAATGCGCCTACCGTGACGATTGCCGTCTGCCCCCGGTGCACCTTGGCCAGATCCTTCTCATTGATGTCCACCAGCACCCATACCGAGGAGAGGTCGGCCACGGTGTAGAGGCTTTTGGCCGGGTCGGAGAGCTCGCCGACAATGGCATGTTTCTCGGTGATAACTCCGCCGATCGGCGAGCGGACCGCCAGGAGCAGCTTTTTGTGGTTCTCCCCGGCCAGTTCGGCAGCTGCAATACCGTACAGCGCCAGACGTTCCTCGTCGGTATGCAGCTCGTTCTGGGCGGTCCGGTAGTCGGTCTCTGCCTGGAGGATATCTTTTCTGGCGGCGATCTTCTTCTCCACCAGCGTCTTGATCCTCTCCATGTTCGATTGCGCCAGTGCCAGCCTGGTCTTCGACTGGTGGTAACGGTTGAGCGCCTCGCCGAGCTCGACACTATCCAGGGTCACCAGGGTCTGCCCGGCAGCCACGCTGTCACCGAGCGAAGCCCTGACAACGACGATCTTGCCGCTGATGCGGGGCGACACATGGGCGATCCGGTCGGCATTCGCCTCGACCTTGCCGGTGGCGCTGATAACGCCGGCCAGTCGCTCCTTTTTCGCCGCTGCGATGACCACACCGTTCTGCTTCTGCTCCTCGGCGGTCATCCTCACACACCCCCCCCCGCCTTCCCCTTCATGACCCTTCCCCTCCCCCTTTTGCTCCTTAGCCGCTTCATGGCCGCCACCTTTTTCTTCCTGGTGACCCGCTTCCTTATGTTCCGCATGTTCCACGCCGCCACTTCTGCTCTGCAGGTTGCGATAGTAAAGACCGCCACCCAGGGCTACGGCCAGGACGACTCCGATTATGACTCTCTTTCTGTTCACTGCGCACCTCCGGTAAGATCGCTTGCCACTGCCGATTCGAGTCTCACGAGCGCAGTCTGACGATCATGCAGCGCCAGCAGATAAGCTTCGTTCACCTCGTAAAATTTCTTCTGCTCTGCAATGACCGCCAGGATACCGACCTCGCCAAGGCGGTAAGCCTCCCGGGTCAATTGCAGGTTCTCCTCAAGCTGGGGGATGATATCTCTCTTGTACAGGGAAAGGATTTTTTCACTGTTCAGATAGCTTGAACAGGCTGTTTCGACCTCCCGCTCCACATTTCTGCCGACGGCCAGCAAGCGGCTTTCGGTGCTGCTCCGCCTGGCCAGGGCCTGCTGCACGCCAGCCTGATTTCTGTCAAAGAGCGGAATCGGTAGCGATAACTTCAGACCGATGGTATAGGCCGTATCCTTACCTTCTACCCCCCCTATCTCCATCGCTGTAGTGTCACGCCTGAACGCCACCCCTGCGGTGAGATTGGGGACCCCCTCGGCACGGGCCAGTGCGGTGTCGGCTTCGCCTCTCTTCCGTTCAGCTTGCAGCGCCTTGAGATCAGGGCGATTCTCTCTGGCAAGCTGCTGCAGCTCGTCTAACGACCTGCTCAGAGGCACTTCAGCTTCAAGGGTGCCGGTTAGCACCGGCGCTTCTCCACCTGGCAGCCCCATGAAATTATAGAGCCTTGCCCGGCTTTGCGTCACCGCTCTGGCGATGTCTATCCTGGCGCCTTCGCTCCGTGCCAGCTCGACCTTCACCAGGTTCATCTCAAGCTCCGGGATATCCCCTGCCGCCAGCCGCTCTTTAGTCACATCGAGCAGCTGCCGGTTGAGCTCGACTGCCCGCTCTGCCAGCTCGAACCGCCTGGCAGCAAAGATGGCAGCATGGAATGCGTTCTTCACCTCTTCGCGGACAATTCGCTCCCGGTCGGCCAGTTGCCAGCGATAGACCTGCAGTTCCTCTGCGGCGATGGTCAGGCGCTTGGCACGCTTCCCCGCCAGAGGGAACTCCTGCGATATCCCGATGGAGAGGCTGTTCTCGGCACTACTGCCGGTCAAGACACCTGTACCTGCTTCGACATCGAGCGTCGGATTCGGTAACAGTGCTGCCCTTACCTTACCGGCATCATGGAGACCCTTCTCCTCACGGAACGATTTAAGGTCGCCATTATTTTGCAGCGAGAATTCGACTATCTGCGGCAGTGCCAGCTTTTGCGGCTCCGCCCGGGCCGGTCCGGACGATTGAAGAGAGATGAATACGGCGACAAGGAGCATCGCCCCATGTGTGAATACGGTTTTTCCCAAAGGGATTACCTCCTGACAGGCAGATGGATATCAGTTCCAGAATAAAATAGACTGCTGCGAGCGCTTCACGATGGGTGATGCGGATAAACCTCTCCCTCTCGGGATGGCAAGGCTACCCTCTCATCGTGGCTTTTCAGGCTAGGTTCTGCGGAGGGATGAACTTGGGGAGGAATACTTCCGGCAGCGCAGTGAAAACTTCTATTGCGGTCAGTTCAGCTATGAGGAGCTTTTTGTCAAACTGCAGCGGGGAACCGGTCACCGGCAGGTTGCAGGTACAGTAACAGGATGAATCGCACTGGTCGGTGTCCCTCTGTTCACCGGCCGGCAGCGCCGGGTCGCAACCATGCTCTGTTGTGACTGCAGTTGCAGCAGCTTTCACCCCCCGGGTGCATTCGCTATGATCCGAGGCATGGGCGATCTGACAGAGGCTGAAGAGCGATGCACTGCCGATCAGCACAACCAGCAGGAGGGAGACGATTTTTTTGACAACGACTGAGGGCATTTAATATCGACCTGAATTGAAAAAACTTTAGTCTATATTACAGATTTTTTCAAAACAGTGTCAAAAGATATTTCGCCAGGGGCAAAAAAAAATGGCGCAGCAGAGAGCTGCGCCAGGGATGATTGTCAGCGTCCATCCGGAAACTCCAGATGTGACACTGCTGGTTTCCAGATCGGAAACGAGGGATTTTTCCTCCCGGCTAGGGTTCAGAAGATGATCTGGGTCCGTAAACCTAAGACCAGCAGGTCATCGCGGGTGGCATCCCCTTCCGGCTTGAAGAGGTACTGGATATGGGGCGACAGATTTATCTGCTCGTTCAGCCTGAGCCGGTAGTAGAACTCCAGCAGCTTCTCCTGTCCAGAACCGACCCCCTGCACCTGGCCATAGGCGAATGCCAGCAGATCGTCCTTGCGGCTCTGACAGGGGCCGGTAAACTGAAGGCCGAGGCTCCAGGCAGACTTGGTCCGGTAGAAATCCTGGTCATGCCAGCCGTAGCGGGCGAACAGAGTCAGCTGGTCGCTCAGCTGCTGATCGATGCTCACCCCGGCGCCGAGGGAGTTCCCCTGGGCGGTCTTGACCCCGTTGGCTATCGGCAGGGCGCTGTCGATAACGCCGTAGCCACGGATATTCCCCTCCAGCTCGCCTGTTTTGTATTTCCAGGCCAGTTCGGCGATGCCGACCCCATGTTCGAGGATATCGGCGCTGTCTGCATCGCCACTGGCGTAGCCAAGGCCAAAGGTGAGCGGTTCGGCCAGTCTGACATGGGCCCTGATCCCCGGCCCGTTATCCGGCGTGCTGAGTACTGCCGAATTGACAAAAGCGCTGGCGAGGAACTGGCTGTTCTCATTGTTGGCGATGCTGTTACTGTCGAAATAGTTGGTCAGCGATATCTTGCCGGCTGTCATGATAAAACGGTCATTGAAGGCCGAGTGCTCCACCCACGCCTCGCGGAAGCGGACCCGGTCGTCCGTCGCACCGGCCACGCCGTTCAAACCGGAGAAGCTGGCGATATGGGCATCGATGCCGTTACCGCCGGTCGCCTCGATATCGATAACTGCGGTGGTGGTCTCGCCGACCTTGAAGCTGAAGACTATGTCACCCCGGCCGACTACGTCGCTGTAATCCTTCGGCCTGTTCCCGGCCGAACCCTGCAGTACTCCGGTCATGCCGCCACTGATGGTGATCTTCTTGGTCAGGGCATGGAGATTGGTGCCAAGCTCGGTATAGCGGAGCTGAAAAGCCCTGGTCTGGGCAAGGAGCATCTCCCCCCGCAACTCCTCCTTCAGTTCAGAGAGGAGCGCCAGATCCTCTCTGGCGACCACCGGTCCCTCTGTCATCGCCTTCTCGGCCAGCCTCTCGGTCAGAAGCTGCAGCGCCACCGCCATCTCCAGCCGGGTGAGGGCACAACCCTCCTTCCCCGCTTCGAAATCCTTGGGGAAGAGCCCCTCCACCTGATATTTCCTGCCGATCCGGAGTAACTCCTGGCAGGCCTTGTGCTTCACCTCGACCTTCTCCGGTATCACCAGGTCGGGGTGGAGTGCAACTGCTGTGCATGGAAGGATTAGGGAGAGGAGCAGAATCAGAGCGAGGGTCGCTTTCAGCATGACTATTCTCCGGGAAAATAAAATGGGCGATTCGTATCTATATCTATCGGCCACTACTTTCCCGACTTGAATATTATCTCTCCTTGCCGCAGACCGGGCACCCCTGCAGCACGAAAGGTTTCTCCAGCCGGCATTGGGCAAGCAGCGCGGCATCGGCGAAGATCTCTTTAGTCGGCCCGTCGGCCCGCACCTCACCATTATGCAGCACTATGGTCCTGGGGCAGATATCGAGGACCATGTCGAGATCGTGGCTGGTGAATATCCTGGTGTGCTGGAATTCGCGCAATAGCCCCATCAGCTGACGTCTGGCAAAGGGGTCGAGGCCGCTGGTCGGCTCATCCATGACC
The DNA here is from genome assembly GCA_964649725.1 of uncultured Geobacteraceae bacterium. GTDB lineage: Bacteria > Desulfobacterota > Desulfuromonadia > Geobacterales > Geobacteraceae > CAZYTM01. The sequence goes on from CAZYTM010000008.1 coordinate 167,526, forward strand.
AGGATATCCGGGGCCATCGCCAGCACCGTGGCAATGGCGACCCGCTTCTTCTCCCCGCCGGAGAGGTGGTAAGGGGCCTTGTCACGCAGCTCTCCGGCCCCGACCCGGGCCAGTGCGGTCGCCACCCGCTCTTCGAGGTCTGCGTCGGAGAGCCCCTGATTGAGCGGTCCGAAGGCGACGTCGTCATAAACGGTAGGCATGAAGAGCTGGTCATCCGGATCCTGGAAGACCATCCCGACCGTTCGGCGGACCTCTGGCAGGGTACTTCTGGTGAGCGGGAAATCACCGATCCTGATCGTCCCGGACGTGGCGGCCAGGTAGCCGTTCAGGTGCAGCAGCAGGGTCGACTTGCCGGCGCCGTTGGCACCGATGATCGCCACCGCTTCACCATGGGTGATGCGGAAGGAGACATCACGCAGCGCGATTGTGCCGTCGGGATAGATGTGACGGAGGTTCTTCACCTCGACGATATGGTGGCTCATGATATTATCCTCGTAACCAGAGTACCGATCAGCTGGGAGAGATTCAGCAGCCGGATGAGGGCAAAGAAGAGTGTCCAGCCGAGGAGGAAGATGAGTTCCCGGCTGCCGAAGGTGGAAAAGTGGCGGGCATGGAAATGGCCGGCAAAGCCGCGCGCCAGCATCGCCATATGGACCCGCTCCGCCCGCTGCCAGGTCCGAAGCAGCAGGTGGCCGATCAGAGTGGCAAAGGTCCGCACCCCCTGACCTCTGTGGCCTGAGCTGCGCAGCTCCCGCGCTCTTACCGAACGGGCCGTTTCATCGGTCAGGACAAAGATGTAGCGGTAGAGAAAGAGGAGCTGCACCACGAATGCATGGGGTACCCCGAGCTGCTCCAGGGCCCGGCAGATACCGGTAAAGCTGGTCAATCCGACCAGGATGAGCGCGGCACTCACCGTAAGGATGGCCCGCATGGTTATCGAGGCCCAGGATATCCAGCCGCCGGAGATGGCGAGCGGTCCTAATTGCAGCATTATGGCGCGGTCAAGAAGCGGATTGCAGAGACCGACCAGCATGGCGAAGGGGATGACGATCAGGATCTTGCGGGCGAGGAAACCGGCCGGCAGGTTGCCGCGGGCGATCATCATCGCCGGATAGAGGGTAAAGGGGAAGAGTGCGGTCAGCTCATATTTGTCAAAGGATATCACCGCGATTATGAAAACGAGGGTCACCAGCACCTTGGCGCGCGGGTCGAGCCGGTGCAGCGCAGTCTCGCCGGTGGCAAGCTGGTCGAGCCGCTTGAAATCGAATATCGCCCCGTCAATAGATTGCATGGTCAATAATCAGCCATAACCTGAGCTAACCCCTTTTGCGCAGCAGAAAGCCGCTAAGACCTGCGATTGCCAGCGTGAGCAGCGCGCCGATAATACCGGCCAGAGTGGTGCCTGACCGCTCCCCTTTTTTCTCGTCCCCTTGCACCACTGCCGCTTTGGCCCCATGATCTGGCACCAGCCCCTCGCTCTTGTTGGCAGCAGGTTTTCTGAATGTATAGTCAGGGAGGAAGGAGAGCCTCTGCTGCAGCCTCGCCAGCTGACCATGCAGACCCTCTTCCGCCCCCTTCAACTCCTCCCTGCCGGTGACTCTGCTGATCGACCACTCCAGCCCGTCCGGCTTGGCCGAGGCAAACCAGGAGAAGATGCCGCCAGTCAGGAGTGCCGCGACCAGAAAGGCGAGCAGCAGGTTGCGCAGCGGCCGGCCGGCAGTTGCAGCGATCACCCCCCCCTGTTGCAGTTCCGGCCTGGCCCGGTAGACGAACGCCAGTACAGTTGCCGTCACCACCCCTTCGACAATGCCGATAGCGAGATGGATCGGCTGCATCAGCAGGAGAAAGGTGCTGAAGGGGAGTGCCGATATCCCGGAGCTGGTCGTCTCCAGCACCACCCCGAGCGCACCGAGCTGCAGGCCTGTTACTGCTGCAATTATGGCGGCAAAGGTGAGCCGCCCCTGGTTCCCCCCACCCTGGAGTAACTTCCGGTAGATGAGCGGATAGGCGATGAAGGCCGGGAAAAAGCCAAGATTGAAGATGTTGCAGCCTAACGCCAGCAGCCCTCCATCGGCAAAGAAGAGCGCCTGTACGGTCAGGACCGAGGCGATGACAAGGAAGGCGGCATGGGGTCCGAGCAGCACCGCCAGGAGCAGCCCACCCCCCAGATGGCCGCTGGAACCGGTGGCCGGGATGGTGAAGTTGACCATCTGGGCGGCAAAGATGAAGGCACCCAGCACCCCCATCAGCGGCACCTTCCGGTCATCCGGATCGCTTTTCACCTTTGCCGAACAGTAGACGATGGCCCCTGCCGTAGCAGCCCATACGGCCCCGCCTACTGTTGGCGAGACAAGCGCGTCGGCCATATGCATAGCAGCGCCCTTTCAATAAAACCTACGTGCTACACTTCTATATTTCGTAACACGACAAAGGTACATTGCAGGGAATTGTGTGTCAAGTAATTTTGCGCCATATCGATCTTAAAATACTCCACCGGGATTGACTATAAACCATATATTGCTAGACTCCGCTTTAGAGAGAGCGGCAGAGTCGCAGGTTTGGCATGATAGTTGTTTATTACCAGAGAAAGTGCAGTTCTGAACTGATTCCCCTGCTGCAGGTAAACATTTGTGGACAAAGCTGTTGCATCTGTAAGCAATAATGACAATATTTGCCAGTCTGCAGCACCACCCGGACCGATGGGGATGAGATGAAGAGCCCCTCCCGCTACATAGTCGCTATGCTCCTGACCGGGATCTACTGCCTGATCCTCCTCACCCCCCTTGCGCCTTTGTCGCTCAAATCGCCCCGCCTGGCCCACGCCATCACCGGCGAGTGCAGCGGCGACTGCAATATCTGCGGCTGTTCCCTGGAACGGAGCGCGACCCGCACCTGCTGCTGCTGGCAGAAAAAGCTGCAACATGAACAGGGGCAGGGTGAGAACGGGGAGGCCGACTGCTGCAAAATAGCGAAAAAAGCGAAGAGTGGCAAAACTATCTGTACCGCCCCACCCTGCGGCAGCGGCAAGCAGTTCGCCTTCTGGAGCGGGGAAAAGTTGGAGCAGCTCCCCTACCGCTTCAGCAACTGCTCCATGCTCGTCAATGAAGAGATCCTTGCCCCGAACCGGATCGGCAGCCTCACCAGCCGATCGATCCCGCCACCTGACCCGCCGCCGAAAATCAGCCCCACTGCCTGATCAGCAACACTTCATAGTGATGTGATTTTCCACTACGCCCCCTGCGTCAAGCAAAGGGCTTAAATGCTGAGAGGATATCTGCGCCCTGAGCAGCACTCTTCTGCATATCTGTGGCTGACAATTAAATAATGCATTTATTCTGGAGGATATTTAGATGAAAATCATTCGAGCATATCTGTTTCAACTACTGAAAATATCTTTGCTCTCCCTGCTGCTGGCCGGTTGCAGCGGCAGTTCTGCTGAACCGACCACAGCTATCAGCGGTTCGGTCTTTGCCGGTCCGGCAGCGGGGAGCAGCGTATCGGTGAAAAACAGTGCCGGTACTATCGTGGCCGGCCCGGTCACTACTGCCGGCGATGGCAGCTTCACTATCGCCATCCCGACTTCGGCCCTTTCCAGCGACCTGATATTCGAGGCGAACGGTGGTACCTTTCCCGATGAAGCATCTGCGACCAGCGGCGTCACTCTCGGTGCGCTCAGCAGCCATGCTACCGGCGGCACCCTGACGGCCGGCGCTAATGTGACCATCGATCCGGGGAGCACCATCATCCAGAAGCTGGTGGCCGGAGGGAAGACCAGGAGCGCCGCGGAGACCCTCTTCAACGGCGCTTTCGGCTACACTCATGACGCAACTGTCACCCCAACTTTTGCCAACATCTCCAGCGTCGCAACCACTGCGCAAAGATTGTGCGGCCTCAGGGCTGCCGCCTTCAGCCAGTTGACCAAGGACCTGGGACTCACCCCGGCCAGACAGTTCGAATTGATCCAGGCGCTGGCCGATGATCTCTCCGACGGCGTCCTGGACGGGAAGAAGAGCGGTGTCCCGGTCACGACCGCCTCGGGGACTCCACTCCCTGAAGATATCGGCAACCGCTTTGCCAATGCCCTGGTCTCATTTCAGAACAGCACTCTGAACAAATCAAAACTGACCCCGGACAAGATCGGCGCTCCCCCCTTCGTCAAGACCGCCCTGAGCACCAGCTACAAGGTAGAATATCTCCCTGGCGACATGGCAGCGGCCCAGGGGAAAACCTCCTTCAGGATCAGACTCACCAACCGGAGCGACGGCACGGCAGCCAGCGGCAAGACAGTTACACTGCGCCCCTACATGTACATGGCTACCAAGAGCCATACCACGCCGGCCGACCCGGTCGTCGACAATGGTGACGGCAGTTACTCCTGCACCGTCTACTACGTCATGTCGACAGCCATGAACGGCGTGTCGATGGGGGTCTGGGAGCTGAAGGTGACCATCGGCACCGAGTCGGTCATATTCTACCCGAATGTGGCGATGCCGATGGGTAACACCCCACTGGCGAAACTTTTTGGCAGCAACGATTCCATCGCCGGGATGGCCGGTGTCGAGGCGAGGACCTACTTCCTCTTCAACGACGGCCTCAGCAGCGGCATGGGGGGGAGCTACAGCTTCAAGCTCTTCCTCGCCACCAAGGAGATGATGACCAGCTTCCCGGCGGTCAAGGTCGGCAGCCAGCTTAAAGATAAGAACGGCACTCTCTGGACGGTCAATACCATTACTGTCGAGGCCTCTACCGACAAAATCAACTGGATTGCCGCAACCGACAACGGTAATGGCCACTGGAGCGTCACCGGGCTGACCGGCCTCACCTCAGGGGTCGCCGGCAAGATCTATGTCAGGCTGACGGTGAATGGCGAACAGAAGACAACAGATGGGAGTGCCGCCGCCGGGACAAATGGCTACCAGGAATTTACCGTCACACCAAGCAGTATGTAACCGGCCATGAGACATCATATATATTCATATTTACTTGCGGCAGCACTCCTGGCGGGTGCTGCCACCCTTTCCCCCGCTACCGCCCGGGCCGGCTCCTGCTGTGGCGGCGGCTCGGCCGCATCACTCATCGTGCCGAAATATGCCCGGGGGGTGGCTGACCTCTCCTTTGACACCGAACTTTACAACGGTTTCTGGAATCAGGATGGCAGACATACTCCCGACCCGCCAGGCTCGGAGCTTCGGCAGTACCGCCTCAACCTCGGTGCCGGCTACCGCTTCGCCAGGGACTGGCAGGCGAGTCTCTCGCTCCCCTATGTATGGAACGATAACCAATATTCCGGCACCTCATCGACCAGCAACGGCCTGGGTGACACCACCATCTCCCTCTGGTACGAACTGCTGGACGACAACTCAGCCTGGAAGGTGAGAGATCTGCGGGACCTTACCCCGGGGGTCACCCTGGGTCTCGCGCTGCTGCTGCCGACCGGCATCTCCCCGTACGACGACCAGTCGAGCAGTTTCGACGTCACCGGCAGGGGCTTCTACCGGCTGGACGGCAATCTGCTCCTGGAAAAGACCGTCCATCCCTGGAACGCCTCGATCTCCTTCAGCTATGGGACACATTTCGAGCGGTCGATCAACCGTGAGTACGGCAGATATGTTGAACCTTACCGGAAGCAGCTTGGCGACCGCACTGCCGCTTCGGTCTCGCTCGGTTACAATTGCGTCCTCGGTTCCGCTGGCGATTCCCTGCTCGCTGCAGCCAGCTATTCCTATCTGCATGAAGGTGAAGGGAGCATCAATGGTGCGACCGACAGCACCAGCGGCTTCAGCAAGCAGTCGGTCGGCGGCACCCTCACCTACTCCTGTACCGACCGCGACTGGAGCGCCCGGCTAGGCTGGAGCCATGCGATAGAGGAAGATGGCTGGGGGCGGAACTTCCCGACCACCGATATCATCACACTGGGGGTGCGTTATGTCTTCCGCTAGAATTTGCCTGATATTGCTGGCACTGCTCTGGCTGGCCGGTTGCGGTGACAATCTGCTCCCTTCGGGCGAAGACAGGCGACCGATAGTCCAGCAGGGGAGCACCGGACCGAATGTCGGCCAGCTGGCACCAGACTTCATCAGCCAGGATACCGGCGGTAACAGCGTCACCCTGGCTTCGGCCCTTGCCGGGAGAAAAGGGGTAGTGTTATACTTCACCATGTGGTGTCCGATATGCGACAGCCATATGAGCAACATGCGCAGCATAGTCCCTGCCTTTCCGGGGACAGGCTTCTATCTGGTCGATTATGTCTCCGGTTCGCTTGCTGACGCCGCCAATGCTGCTTCTGCCAACGGCTACTCCGGAGCCCCCTTCATAGTCCTGGCCGACACCGCTCAGCAGTTGCTGCAGAGTTATCAGGCGACCATGGGGAGCACGGTGGTGATAGACAGCGCCGGGGTGATCAGAATGAACGAGGACTACCGAGACGGGTTGCGGCTGCAGGCAATTTTAGGTCAATTACAGTGATTAAACTATATAGGAGAAATAACCATGAAACAGTTCATCCTGCTGCTCTCATTCACTTTCACTCTGCTGTTCGGCTTATCTGCTGCACCCGGCATTGTCCGGGCTGCTGACGACATCGAACAGCACCGCGACTGCCTCCATTGCGGCATGGACCGCAAATCCTTCGGCTACAGCAGGATGCTGGTCGTTTATGATGACGGCAGGGAGACCGGTCTCTGCAGTCTGAACTGCGTTGTCACTGAACTGGATGCCAACCAGGGGAAGAAGGTAAAAGCGTTGCTGGTTGCCGACCGGGAGAGCAGAGAGCTGGTGGCGGCAGAGCAGGCGGTCTGGGTGATGGGTGGGAGTAAACGGGGGGTGATGACGGTACGCCCCAAATGGGCCTTTGCCAACAAGGAGGGGGCGGAGCGGTTCATGAAAGAGTCCGGCGGAGCGATCATCAGCTGGGAAAGAGCCCTGGCTGCGGCCCGCGAGGATGCAGGCTCGGGGCATCGATAAAAGCGAAAGGGCCTTTATACAGTTTCTACGACCACCAAGGAGACAAAGATAGCCGAAGAGTAAGCAGCAATACAACTCACCAGGGGAGTTACTTCTATGCTCTTGACTATGACTTACAACAAAGCGACTCTCTTAGTGCCCTTTCGTGGACTTAGTGGCTGTCAGCGTTCGACCATCACCGCCGGACAAATATCTCCCGGGCCATGGCAGTGTCGATGGCAAACTCGGAAAAACCGACCCGGAAGATGTACGACGGGAAGCTCTGGGTGAGGACGATCCGGTTCCCCGGCAGCACCCCCATGGCCATCAGCTTCTGCATTTTTTTATTGTCCTCGGTCTGGATATAGGCGATCTCCCCCTCCTCGCCCGACTTCAGTTCGGTGAGCGGCACCACCCCCAGGTCACCCTGCTGCTTGGCCTCGGCACAGCAGTCGCCGGGGGGGATCGGCTTACCGTGCGGACAGGTGGTCGGGTGATTGAGCATGGTGCAGACCTTTACATCGACCCCTTCATAGAGGAGGTGCTCGAACTGGCAAGCCTTGTCTTCGCCGGCATCACCACGGATATTGAGGACATCCATCATCAGCCGTTCGGCCAGCCGATGACGGCGGATGGTCCGGCGCCCCTCCTCCTTCCCTTCCGGCCGGAGATAGACCCGCCCCTCGCGGACCTCGATGTAAGCCAGCTCAGAGAGTTCCCGGTAGGCCGGGTCATCACCCGGGATCTTCAGCCAGTCAAGGTCGGCATAGCCGCGCCCCTTCTCTTCCACCGCAATCCAGAGCCCTTCGAGGATCTCTTCAGCCTTGTCGGACAGTTTCATCGTTGCTCTCCTTCAGTTCTGACAGCCTGCACTCAGCTGCAGATATAGCAGTTATTCACTTCTTCTCCAACAGCTTCTTCACTCTCCGGAGCAACTTCGGTTCCGGGACGTTCTCGTAGAAACAGCGCGGGCACCTCACCTTGTTGCAGGAATCGGGTCTCCCGCACCTGCCGCAACCCTTGATCCCTTCATCTTCGGTGAATTCTTCGCCGCAGTAGCCGCACTTCATATCTTTATCCCGGTTGAAGCTCAGAGTTCATTGCTGAAAACATATCTTCACAGCCAGTTTGTCGCCAAGAGCACCCTGTTCAACAGCCAGCCGCTGGCAAAGGCGATGGTCGTGACAAAGATGCCTATCGCCAGGGCGACCTGCAAACCCCGCTCCTTCTTCATCACCAGAAACTGGGCAACACAGGGTATGAAGAGGGTCAGGGTAACTGCTGCAACCGCCAGCTGCCGCTGGTCGAGGATCGCCCTGCTCTGCAGGTCATAGAGGCCGGCGGCACCATAGTCGCGGCGGAAGAAGCCGAAGATGAATGCCACCGCAACATCCTCAGGGAGGCCGATGGCGGCCATGGCCGGGCTCATCGCTGTCACGGCACGGTCAAAGAGGCTGGTCAGCTTGCCGAACCAGAGGAGTACCGAGATGATGATGAAGAGCGGCAATATCTCGAGAAAGTACCAATGCATCCTGGTATAGGTCTTGGTGATGATATTGGAAAACTGCGGCAGCCGCATCGGCGGCAGTTCCATATAGAACATCGGCGTTTCGCCAGGCATCAGTCGGGCCGCCAGCAGCCCGACCAGGAGGAAAATGAGCAGCAGGCACCCCCCCCATACCAGCAGTGTGGCCGGGTTACTCGCCAGCAGCGCCATAATGACACCTAGCTGGGCCGAGCAGGGGATTGCCAGGGCGAGCAGCAGCGTGGCGATGATACGCTCCCGTACCGTCTCCAGGGTGCGGGTCACCATTGTCGCCATGGTATCACAGCCAAACCCCAGCACCATCGGGATAACCGCCCGGCCGGTAAGGCCGAAGCTTTTGAAGAGCCGATCCACCAGCAGCGCCAGGCGGGGGAAGTAGCCGCTGTCCTCGAGGATGGAGAAGAAGAGGAAGAAGGTCGCCACGATAGGGAGGATGATCCCTATCGCGTAACGGAAGCCCAGGGTGATGATCCCGTATTCGCCGACAAAGAGCTCCTGAACCGCCCGCCAGGGGATCAGCCCGTTCACCAGCGTTGTTATCCAGGGGGTGATCACCCCTTCGAAAAGGCGCTTTTCCAGCAGATCGACCAGGGTGCCGGCACCAAAGCCGCCGACAAACTTGAACAGGCCGAAGTAGAGGACTATAAGCAGCAGCGGCACCCCGGTCAACGGCCTGACCGCCAGACGGGAGATACGCTCCCCCAGGGTTACCCGGCGTACACCGGGAAAGGTCAGGACCTCTGCCAGCAGGGCTTTGACGATCGAAGTCCGCTCCAGCGACAGATCGAGATTGAGTGAACCGCGGCGGGCATAGGTCGTCTCCTTGAGCTGTGACTCGATTGCCGGGAAGCGCTCCCCTTCGGTCCGACGGACCAGCGTCAGGACCTCCTCATCCCGCTGCAGCAAAAGGAGCGCCAGCGACTTGCGCGAAAGGGTGTACCCTCTGCCGAGGAGATCGGCCACCGCAGCGATGTCCTCTTCCAGCCGGCGGCCATAAGCGAACTGCGCCTGACTCTGCGGCAACCGGCCGGCAATGACCTGACGGATCTCTGCCACCCCCTGGTTCTTGGCAGTAGCCGCGCCGAGCACCGGTATCCCCAGCTTCTCCTGCAACAGCGGCAGATCGATCTTGAGACCAAGCTGCTCGGCCTCGTCCATGATATTCACCACCAGCACCACCGGCAGACCTGCCTCGATCAGCTGCAGGGTCATGGCCAGCATCCGCTCCAGGTTGCGGGCATCAAGGACATGCAGCACCAGGTCAGGCGCTTCGTTCAGCAGGATCTCCCGCGCCACCCGCTCCTCTTCGGTGATCGGCAGCAGCGCATACATCCCCGGCGTGTCGATGATCTCACAAGCCATACCAGATATTTCAGCACTACCGCGTGAGACCTCTACCGATGTGCCGGGGTAATTGGAAACTGTCACATAGGCGCCGGTCAGGGCGTTGAACAGAAGGCTCTTGCCGACGTTCGGGTTACCCACCAGCACCACCTTGCGTGGTCTCCCTGCCGGTCTGCTTCTGCTTCCATCTTCCGGAGCTGTTTGAAACGTTATACCCATTCTCCCTGCACCCTTTCAGGACTAACTACATTGCTGTTTATGATATTCACTTTCATCTGTTGCGCTAAAATAACGGCCGTTTGCAACGACCATCCGGCCTATCAATCACGCGAAAAAGATCATTTAACCATTCTACCTTACCACCCCTGGCCGCTCCTGACATAGGAGGGGGACTTTGATTGCTGCCTGGCAGCTCCCCACCTTGACAAGGAGGTGTTGGGGTTGGTTGGAAGATTTACCTTCGGCATTTGCCACAGATACCGTAAAGCTCCAGCTTGTGCGTCTCGATAAGGAAGCCGTGGCTGCTCGCCACCTCGTCCTGGAGCTTTTCGATAGCCTCGTTGGCAAATTCGGCAATTGCGCCGCAGCGGGTGCAGACCAGGTGATCGTGATGCTCCCCCTCATTGACATGTTCATAACGGGTCTGGCCGTCGCCGAACTGGATCTCCCTGGCAAGCCCTGATTCGGCAAAGAGCTTGAGGGTACGGTAGACCGTGGCATAACCGATATTGGGATGCTTGGCACGGACCTTGAGGTAGAGCTCTTCGATGCTCATATGGCGGTCCGAGGAGAGAAAGGCATCGAGGATGATATCCCGCTGCCGCGTCGACTTGAGCCCCTTCTGCAGAATATAGTCACGAAACGCTTTTTTCTTCACCCTTTTCATGGCCACCCCTTAGTTGAAAGTGACTTTCATAGTACAGCGGGATGGAGGGTTTGTCAATGTCAATATTGTTTAGACAAAAAAACAGGGGGGGCACAAGCCCCCCCATGACATCACACTCTTTGGTCCTGCTGTAAATTGCTGATCCTAGTGATCTATCGCCTTGGCCATACCGATACCGGTATTCTGCCGGACATAGATCTCGTCGAACATCTCTTCAGCCCTGCGGCTCGGGAAGGCCAGTGTACCTATGATCGCCGCGATGAATCCGAGCGGGATGGAGATGATGCCAGGGTTCTTCAGCTTCAGGATCGGTGCGTCGAGACCCATGACAGATTTGCCATCCTTGTTTGCTTCATAGTCCTTCTTCGCCTTGGCCAGATCCTTGACATCCTTCTCTGCAAGGGTGGCTCCAGGAGGTAATGCAGCCTGCTTCTTCTCCAGCGCATCAGCTACTTTTTTCGCCCCGGCTGCAACCGTCTTCGGATAGGTCATGTTCGGTGATACCATGACCAGACCGATCGAGGCGATGGTCCCGACCACCAGACCGGAGATGACCCCGGCGGTGTTGAACTTCCGCCAGAAGAGCGACATGACAACGACCGGCAGGTTCCCGGAGGAGGCGACCGCAAAGGCGAGCGCCACCAGGTGGGCGACGTTCTGTTTCTCGGCGGTGATGCCGATAACGATACCTACCGCGCCAACGCAGAGGGAGGTGACACGGGCTGCCATGACCTGCTCGTGCTGGTCGGCATGGCCGTCCTTGATGACGTTGACGTAGATGTCGTGGGCAATGGCTGCAGAGGCGGCCAGAACCAGACCGGAGACGACCGCCAGGATGGTGGCAAAGGCGACCGAGCAGAGGAAGGCAAGGAAGATGTCGCCGACGATCGGAGCTATATCGGAGCCGAGCTGCTGAGCCAGCAGCAGGGTAGCCATATTCCCGCCCTTGTCAACAGCAGAGACCCCCTGCGGAGTTACGTGGATGGCTGCGCCGAAACCGAGCAGCGTGGTCAGGACGTAGAAACCGCCGATGATGAACATGGCGATGATGACCGACTTGCGGGCTGCCTGGGCAGTCGGTACGGTGAAGAAACGCATCAGGATGTGCGGCATACCGGCTGTACCGAGCACCAGCGCCATACCGAGGGATATCTGGTCAAGCGGTGCCTTCATGAAGAGCGCCGGCTCGAGGAAGCGCTGGCCGGCATCGACACCGTTTATTACTATACCATCACGCAGCAACAGCTTGGAGACATGGTCCTGGATGTTCGGGCTGTTGACGATGTCGTTGAAGAACTGCATCGGGTTCATCCCGGCCTTGAAACCGACCAGTACCGACAGCAGCAGGGCGCCGGCGACCAGCAGGCCGGCCTTGATGATCTGTACCCAGGTGGTGGCGGTCATGCCGCCGAAAACTACATAACCTATCATCAGGATGCCGACGCCAATGATGGAGAAGGAGTAGCTGAAACCGACCAGCAGCGACATCAGTTTGCCGGCGCCGACCATCTGCGCCGTCAGGTAGAAGGTGGAGACAGCCACGGTGGCAAGAGCTGCCACGGCGCGGACCGGCTTCGGATCGGTGCGGAAGGAGAGGATATCCCCAAGGGTATACTTGCCGGCATTCCGGCACGGCTCGGCAACTATCAGCAGCACGGTGATGTAGGCCACCAGCCAGCCGACCGAATACATGAAACCGTCATACCCGTAGAGGGAGATCATCCCGGATATACCGAGAAACGAGGCGGCCGACATGTAGTCGCCGGCTATCGCCCAGCCGTTCTGCGTCCCGGTGATACCGCCACCGGCTGCGTAGAAGTCGGCTGCCGTCTTGGTCCGCTTGGCGGCCCAGACGACAACAGACAGGGTTACGGCGATGATTACCAGGAACATGCCGATGGTGATGGCCTTGTTGGCCTTGATCTCTTTTTTCACCGGTGCGGCAGCAGGGGCAGCCGGTGCAGCAGCAGGTGCCGTGGCAGCAGCAGGCGCAGGTGCAGCGGCTGGGGCGGTGGCAGCAGCCGGTGCGCCCGGTGCGGCAGGTGCCTTGGCCGGTTCAGCGGCATAGGCGAAAGAGCCCAGTGAGAGGGCTAATGTCAAAGCAGCGAACAATTTTTTCATCTATTTAGTCCTCCTTATTTGAGTTCTTCCACCAGTTCACGGGTGAGCCGGTCGAAGTCTTTGTTGGCCACATGGGCGTAATAGATTGCCAGTCCCCAGGAGACAAAGAACTGGGAGAGAGCAAAGATGTAACCGAAATTGATCACCCCGATCACCTTGATCTTGAAGAGCCCGGGGGTATATGCTGCGCCGATAGGGAGGAGGAAATAGTAGACGGTGGAAAAGATCCACCAGCC
>CAZYTM010000009.1:0-177632 GCA_964649725.1 uncultured Geobacteraceae bacterium
GCTGAAGAAGAACGTATCGCCAAAGAAAAAGCTGAGGCGGAAAGAGTCGCTGCTCTCAAGGCTGAAGAGGAGCGGGTTGCTAGAGAGAAGGCTGAGCAGGAGCGCATTGCTAAAGAGAAGGCTGAAGCCGACAGGATCGCTGCTGAGCAAGCTGAACTGCAGCGTCTAGCTGCTATAAAGGCTGAAGAAGAACGTATCGCCAAAGAAAAAGCTGAGGCGGAAAGAGTCGCTGCTCTCAAGGCTGAAGAGGAGCGGGTTGCTAGAGAGAAGGCTGAGCAGGAGCGCATTGCTAAAGAGAAGGCTGAAGCCGACAGGATCGCTGCTGAGCAAGCTGAACTGCAGCGTCTAGCTGCTATAAAGGCTGAAGAAGAACGTATCGCCAAAGAAAAAGCTGAGGCGGAAAGAGTCGCTGCTCACAAGGCTGAGGAAGAGAGACTTGCCAGAGAGAAAGCCGAACAGGAACGTATTGCTAAAGAGAAAGCTGAAGCTGACAGGATCGCTGCGGAGAAAGCTGAGCAGCAACGTCTTGCAGCACTAAAGGCCGAAGAAGAACGTATCGCCAAAGAAAAAGCTGAAGCAGAAAGAGTCGCTGCTCTCAAGGCTGAAGAGGAGAGACTTGCCAGAGAGAAGGCCGAGCAGGAACGAATTGCTAAAGAGAAGGCTGAAGCTGACAGGATCGCTGTTGAGCAAGCCGAACTGCAGCGTCTTGCTGCTATAAAAGCTGAAGAAGAACGTATCGCCAAAGAAAAAGCTGAAGAAGAAAAAATAGTTCAGGCAAGCGCTAACAAATTTTCCGCACCAGTAGCAGCAGTCGTCCCAGCGACTCCGATCGCTGCTATAATACCAAAACCATCATTAGAGACTGCCGTTGCCAAAGTCGAGGTAAAGTTTTCCCTGCAGATCGACTCCATTGATGACAACTACAATATTGCCAAACTAGCGACAATACCGATTTCTATCACCAACAGCAGCAATATTGCCGACCGTTACCTGCTGGAGCATGGGTTCCCGTCTCACTACGAGGCAAAGTTCTCAACCGGGCCTAACGGAGACGACAATATTTCTGAAACTCCAATCATTGAACCCGGTGCATCAAGCAATCTGTTCCTGACATTTATGCTGCCGGCGGCAACCATTGACGGCCAACGGATCGTCTCAACAGTGACTGCAACTTCAAAAGCAGACAAGAAAGTTTCCCGGACTGCTGCCAGTAAAATAGTTGCAGCTGCACCATTACTTAGGGTTGTCACCAAGACGGATAAGAATGAATATCCGCCGGGAGATGAGATAGTTTACCAGATTACTGTTCTGAATGTAGGCAGTGCCAAGGCAGAGGATATTACGCTTCGATTCAAATGTCCGGAAGGGGTCACTGCCGTTGCCCCGGAAGGGAATGGTTTTCGCCAAAAAGGTAGATTCCTTGTCAGGGATGGTCTATCAATAGAATCAGGAGCGATTGTTCTGCTGCCAGCTAGAATGTCGGTGCAGCAAGAGATCTCAGGTCAATCGTTCCGCTGCCAAATCGAGATTATTGATAACCGTCTGCAGACAAGAAATTCTTCTTCGACAGATCTGATCAGGGTTGAATCCGGAAAGCAGAAATGATCTGGCTTCCTGACTGAACTGCTATTACCGATTCTTCTCATTCACCTCTCTGCTCTAAAGGGAAAGCCCGCCTATACTCTTTGACCAAATGCTCTTCACGTCCACTGGCAATGATCCCCCAGGGGAGTAGTGCGTCGAGCGACAGCCAGCTATGGACAAGACTGTCCGTATCGATACCAAGTGATTTGGCGGCTCGCTTCCAACTCCCGGTCTCTTCAGCCATGACGATCAACCTGGCAAGTCGACGGTCACCGCGGGAGAGCAACGCCTGCAGATAAGCGGCCCGAAGGCTTTCCATCTGCATCCTGACATTAGCCATCCCCCTGATCCCCTGGCGCAGCATTTCAGCTCTTTTCTCCAGAGTAGCAAGCGGCGCCATACCACACCACTGGAATGGGGTGAACGGCTTAGGCACAAAGGGGTTTACCGACAATACCACCTCGCCGAGCCGCTTGTTCTGCTTTGCCGCTTTTACCACCCGTTCCCTGACCATACTCACCAGATTAAGCATCTCTGCAATATCTTCATCAGTCTCGCTCGGCAGACCGATAATGAAGTAGAGTTTCAGATTGAGGATGTCATGGCTTATCAACAGATCAACTGCAGCAAGAATCTGCTCGGCATCGATATCTTTCTTGATCAGGTCCCGTAACCTTTGCGAACCACCTTCCGGCGCAATGGCAATGGTCTTATGCCCACTCTGCTTAAGCACTTCGATCATTTCGGCATCCAGGCTGTCAAGACGGAGAGACGACACTGACACCTTGCCTCCTGCGGTCATAATAGTCTGGCAGAGCTCTCCGATTCCCCGATAATCTGCCACTGCTGCCCCGACCAGTCCGATCCGCTGATGGTGTTGCAGGCCGTCTCTGATCTGATCCTTAAGCCGAGCCAGACTCCGCTGTCGATAAGGGAGATAGATAAATCCTGCAGCGCAGAACCTGCAACCATGAGGACATCCACGGGACAGCTCGAGCAGGTACATGTCGGCAAACTCGGTCGCCGGCGTCAAAATTGTCGATGCAGTCGGCACGCTGTCCAACTCTACAGCCCATACGCGTTCTACTTTTGCCGGCACACCATTGTTGTTGATAATAGCAACAATTTCAGAACCGCTATATTCAACTTCATAGCTGGCTGGCAGATATATGCCGGTCAGTGCCGATGCTCTGCGGAGGAGTTCACCTCTGTTACCGACTTGACTGTCCAGCAGCAGGTCTAAAAGCGGCGGCAATATCGGTTCCGCTTCACCAATTGCTATCAGATCAAAAAGTTCGGCGACCGGTTCCGGATTGAGAAAAAGCGCAGCTCCACCAGCTAACAGGAGCGGCATACTTTCATCACGCTGATTACTGAACGGGGGTATCCCTGCCAGAGAGAATATTGTAGGGATATTCAGATAATCACTCTCAAATGACACGGAAAATGCCAGCAGATCGAAGTCGAGCAACGGCCGCTGCGACTCCAGCGACATCAACCTGATGCCGCTCTTGTTGTACTCTTTCAACTCTTCTTTGTCAGGGAGGAATGCTCTTTCACAGACTATATCCGGTCTGGCATTGAGCAAGGCATAGACCGACTGCAGACCAAGATTGCTCATGGCAGTCCGGTAATGGTTAGGGTAAACCAGGCAAATGGTCAGTTTTCCCCCCCACTCCTTATGCAGTGAACCACTCTCGCTGGCCAGCAGCTTGCGATATTTATCGATTATTACCCAGGACATAGGGAAACTTTAGCATGAAAGGGATTGATCGAAAAAGGGAAAAAGACCCGGCCCCCTTGGAGGGGGGAAATGGGGGCCGGGCAATGAAAGCATTGCCGGCGGCGAACCGCCGTGGTTTGGGTATTTTCCCCAGTCTTGTTGACTAAAGAATTTGACTTTACAGGAACGTGAATTTTTCGTTCTGGTAAGGCTGCCGAGTTGGTGCGCGGAGGCGTAACAGCGCTACGCCGCACAAGTACTCACGAAGGCTTACGCAGCCAGAACGGAAAAGGCGCGTTCCGCCCCGCTAGTCTACCGATTTGCGGAGAAAAGTTGGGATATCATATTGATCCTCATCATCCACAAAAAAGTTCCGCTGCCTTATCAGCGATTCGCGCTGCTGATTGTCACGTCGGATAAAGGTCGGTATCTCCCGGTTGATCTCACTCTTTACCATAGGCGCTACATTTTTGATCTCCTGACGCCCCTTTTCCAGATCAAAACGGTCGCCAAATCCGGTGGCAATGGCAGTGATCATGACATTGTCCCCAAGCTTCTCATCAATGACCAGGCCGATAATTATATTGGCATCCTCATGAACCTTCTCGTGAATGATTCGACTGGCAGCGTCAAACTCGTCCATGGTAAGGCTGGAGGACCCTGAAATATTTACCAGCACACCTTTGGCACCAGAGACATCGATATCTTCCAGAAGCGGACTGGAGATGGCGCGGGTGGCAGCATCAGCAGCACGGTTTTCGCCGGTACCGATACCGATCCCCATCATTGCCATACCACGCTCGCTCATGATCGCCTTGACGTCAGCAAAGTCAACATTGATGAAACCCTCAGTTGTAATCAGGTCGGAAATCCCTTGCACTGCCTGACGTAGCACATCGTCAGCCGGTTTAAAGGCATCAACTATTGACATCGATTTGCCTGCGAGCCCAAGTAGTCGGTCATTAGGGATGACGATCAAAGAATCGACATGTTTCTTCAATTCCTTTATCCCCTCTTCAGCCTTGGCCATCCGCTGCTTCCCTTCGCGGCTGAATGGTTTGGTGACAATGCCAACTGTAAGCGCTCCTGCATTACGTGCCACTTCAGCAATTATAGGTGCCGCTCCGGTACCGGTGCCGCCCCCCATGCCGGCGGCGATGAAAATCATATCAGCCCCCTGCAGGGTTTCAGCCAAACGATCCCGATCCTCAAGCGCGGCCTCTTTCCCCATGCTCGGATTGGCTCCGGCACCCAGCCCCTTGGTCAAGCCGCTGCCGATCTGCACCTTGGCTCCGGCCTTGGATGAACGAAGTGCCTGGGCATCAGTGTTGGCCGCAATAAAATCGATCCCCTGCAGGTTACAGGCGATCATGGTATTGACGGCGTTACCACCGCCACCCCCCACACCTACGACTTTGATCTTTGCGCTCTGGTCAATGCTCTCATCGAATTCAAACATACCAACTTCCCCCTTTCGTCTGTTATCACAAATTAATATTTAAAAAAACTCCCCAAACCATTCTTTCATCCTTCTGCTGACACGCCGGAACAGGTTTTCATCGCTCTGCGCAGTAGGGAACTCACGAATCCCCATATTCTTGCTGCCATATACCACCAAACCGACTCCAGTGGCGTAGACTGGTGAGTTGACCACATCAACCAGACCACCGATATTCTGTGGCATCCCTCTCCTTACCGGCAGGTTGAAGACCTGTTCAGCCAACTCCGGCATCCCTTCCAGAATTGTACTGCCGCCTGTTATGACAATTCCGGAGGCGATCATATCTTCATATCCCGACTTGACTATCTCCCTGTTTACCAGGGTAAATATCTCGTCTACCCGTGGCTCAAGAATCTCTGCCAGCAGTTGCCTAGAGAGGATGCGCGGTTTGCGGCCACCGACACTTGGCACCTCGATAGTTTCATCCTTGCCGACCAGCGATGACATACAGCAGCCATACTTCTGCTTGATCTTCTCTGCCTCGGCCATCGGTGTCCTGAGCCCCACAGCGATATCGTTAGTCAGGTGGTTACCCCCCAGAGAGAGTACCGAGGTATGTTTAATGGCACCGTCGACAAAGATGGCTATGTCGGTAGTACCGCCACCAACATCTATCAGCGCTACCCCCAACTCCTTCTCGTCTGCCGACAGAACCGCTTCCGATGAAGCCAACTGTTCCAGCACT
This sequence comes from uncultured Geobacteraceae bacterium, assembly GCA_964649725.1. Lineage (GTDB taxonomy): Bacteria > Desulfobacterota > Desulfuromonadia > Geobacterales > Geobacteraceae > CAZYTM01. The sequence continues at coordinate 5,494 of CAZYTM010000009.1, forward strand.
ATGTCTGCTACGTCAAGACCGGCCCGGTTACACGATTTAATAATATTCTGGGCGCTTGCCACTGCTCCGGTGACGATGTGCACCTTTGCTTCCAGGCGGACGCCGCTCATACCGAGAGGCTCGCGGATACCATCCTGGTCATCGATAATGAACTCCTGCGGTAGAATATGAATCACCTCCCGATCCATCGGTATGGCGATCGCCTTGGCAGCATCAATCACCCTTTTCACATCGTCCGACGACACCTCGCGATTCTTGATGGCGATTATCCCTTGGGAATTTATCCCCCGGATGTGACCTCCGGCGATTCCGGCATAGACCGACTTGATCTCGCAGCCAGCCATCAACTCGGCCTCTTCTACCGCCTTGCGTATAGAGGCTACCGTACTCTCGATATTTATCACCACCCCTTTGCGCAGCCCCCGCGAAGGGCTGGTACCGATCCCGACAATATCGAGACCCTCCTCGGTAACATTACCGACTATGGCACAGATCTTCGTTGTGCCTATGTCGAGCCCCACGATGATGTTGTCTCGTCTCCCAGATGACATGATACGTCCCCCCTTTACCCCTTTCGGCTATCAATCCTTGAGTGTTCTATACCCGTTTCACAATAATCTTGTCGTTGTAGTCTAGGTCGATATATTCAAGCTGCGGCAACTGGGCCTGCAACTCCCCGTAAATTCTTGTCAACCGGGCCAGCTTTTCCTCGAAAGCTGAATATCCTAGCTTTACCGGCACCCCGGTGTTTGCGGTAAAGAGGGTAAATCCATAACCCTTGTCATAATGTATCTCTGACACATCGTCGAGCTTGAAAACCTCACCTTTTTTCAGTAACGCAATGATTTTAAGCGTCTGTTGCAACGCCTCCCGTGACCCTTTCAGATCCTTCCCTATATCATCTTCGCTCAGCCCGGTAAGGACCGGGAAATCGAGCCTATCCCCTTCTGTGAGCGGCTTGAAAACCTCCCCCTTGGTATCGAGGTAGTAAAGGTAACCCATACTTACCACAGCAACTGGTTCCCTTTCGGTCAATTCGATGCTCAAGGTGTGCGGGAAATAGCGTCTTACCTTGACATTGTCCAGCCAGGGATTCTTTGCCAGCTGTTCACCAATCCGGCGCAGTCTGAAACTCAACATGTCATCGCCGATCTTTACCCCGGCCAGGGCAATGATGTCATCGCGAGTCAACCTGGTCAGCTGGGTCACTTCAATCTTCTCCAGCCGCAGAAAAGTGGTTTTGACCAGCAAGGTATAAATTTCAAAACAGATTACTCCGACAAAGGCAACTCCCGTCAACCATACCACCACCCGAGCACCCTTCTTGAGAAAGCCGCGGTAATTGATTGGCTGCCGCTGCTTCTTGAGCCGGTTCTTGCTGGCTGCTGGTTTTTTTTTCAGGTGCAGGTCTCGCATCGTCTTCCAAATAGTCTCATCAAGCTGTTATCTTCAGTGCCGCAGAAAGCACTATACGTTCACACAGTTCACCGAAACTTATCCCTGCCTCTTTCTGGGCAATTTCCGGTAATAGGCTAAGGGCCGTCATGCCTGGCAGGGTATTGACCTCAAGCAGATAGCATTCACCTCTCTCGGTCACCAGAAAATCAACCCTGCTGTAGTCGCTGCAACCTAGTGCCCGATGTGCAGCCTCCCCCTGCTGCAGCACCTTATGATATAGCTCGGACGGCAAGTCTGGCGGGCAGATATGTTCGGCCATCCCGTCAGTATACTTGGCCTCGAAATCATAGAACTCATTTTTCGGGACTATCTCTATGGCGCCTAAGGCATGGTCGGCCAGTATGCCGACCTGGATCTCCCGCCCTTTGATATACTGTTCCACCAGGATTTCACGGTCATAGCCAAAGGCGAGTTCAATTGCCGACTCCAGACCGTCTGGACTCTTGACAATGCTGACACCTACTGATGACCCTTCCTGGGAAGGCTTGACCACCAAAGGGAAGCTGAACCCAAGGCGATGCATATCCAGTTGCTGCTCCCGCCCCAGCACCTGATAATCTGCCACTTTCAGACCACTGGCCTGGAACACCTGTTTGGCAAAGATCTTGTTCATCGCCAGTGCGCTGGCGAGAACGCCGGAGCCTGTGTAAGGTATTCCCATGACTTCGAGGATCCCCTGTACTGCTCCATCTTCACCATAACGCCCATGCAGACAGATGAACGCCACATCGATTTCCTCTCTGGACAATACCTGGCCGACATCTCTTCCTACATCGATGGTTATTGCCCTGAAACCTCGCTCCAGTAGCGCCTGATGCACCGCAGCACCGCTTTTGAGTGACACCTCCCGCTCGGCAGAAAGCCCTCCCAGCAGTACACCGATCTTTTTCTGCTGCAACTCAACTTTAGTCATGGCAAACTCCGAAGCTCAGTCACTGTTGCTGCAGCTCTTCGCCAACAATTCTGACCTCTTCTTCCAGCATGATACCGCTCTCTGCAAATACCTTATCCTTGATAAGCCTGGCCAATGCCAAAAAATCAGTGGCAGTAGCAGTGCCACGATTGACCAGGAAATTGCAGTGTGCCTCGGCTACCTGGGCTCCGCCAATCTGGTAGCCACGCAGACCGGCTGCCTCGATTAAGCGCCACGCCTGACCCCCGGGGGGGTTTTTGAAAAACGAGCCGGCACTGGGATAATTCACCTGCTGTTTTTCCCGTCGATGCGCCAGATATTCGTTAAGTTTTCTGTCGATCATTTCCGTTACACCCTGATCAAGTTGAAATCTGGCTGAAACTATCACCTGCCGAGGTGCAAGTTCCAGATAACGGTAACCATAATTCAAATCAGTGACTGGCAGATCATCAACCTTGCCATGATCCAGAATCGTCAGGTTATCTACCATCTCCATTACTGCCTTGCCATGCGCCCCGGCATTTACCGCCAATGCCCCGCCGATGGTACCGGGGATGCCGATCAGGAACTCCAGGCCTGTCACCCCATGCTCTCGGCAAAATCTGACCAGATCCCGGTTCAACACCCCTGCCTCTGCTTCCAGACGATTATCAGGCAACGATCGTATGCTGTTCAATCTGGCCAGATGTATTACCACTCCGCGATAGCCACCATCCCGTACCAGCAGGTTATAACCACCGCCGAGAATAATCCAGGGGACATTTTCGGCTATCAGCACTAACAGCAATCTCTGCAACTCTTCACGATCGGCCGGGATGACCAGATAATCAGCCAGGCCGCCGACCTTGAGTGAAGTGTGCCTCTCCATAGGTTCATTGCAGCGTACCTCACCGCGCAAATCCTTGCTCAGCTTGGCCATTAATCCCATTGTCAGAGAGCCGCCTGCAACTGTTTCAACAACTCCTCACCCGCCTGCCAGATATTACCGGCACCCAGGGTAAGTACAATATCACCAGGTTTGACGACACCGGCCAGATATGCCGGGATATCTTCCCGGTTGGCGACATAATGGACATCCTTCTGCCCATGTTTACGAACCGCATTGGCCAGAGCCTCTGCGGTTACCCCTTTGATCGGCTGTTCACTGGCTGCATAGATATCGGTCAGGATCAGCACATCGGCATCATAGAAAGCGGTGACGAACTCATCGAACAGCTCTTTTGTCCGGGTATAACGATGCGGCTGGAATGCGACCACCAGTCGCCGTTCAGGCCAGCCATTCTTCCCGGCTGACAGGGTGGCACGGATTTCCGCCGGATGATGCCCATAATCATCAACAATCATTATCTCATTCACTTCGCCCTTGATCTGAAATCGCCGGCCAACTCCACCAAAACCGGCAAACCCCTCCTGAATCTGGTCGAAGGGTACATCCAGCTCCATTGCTACTGCGATGCAAGCCAGGGCATTCAGGACATTATGCGCCCCTGGCATGGCAAAGGTAATCTCACCCATCCGGTACCCCTTGTAATGGGCGACAAAAGATGTGCTATTACCAGCGAGCTTGACATGAGTAGCACGGATATCTGCCTGGGAAGAGCGGCCATAGGTGACAAACCGTTTCTTCACCAGCGGGATGATCTCGGCCACATTCCGGTCATCGAGGCAAAGGACTGCCAACCCGTAAAAAGGTACCTTGTTGATGAAATCGACAAAGGTATCCTTGATCTCTTCGATACCGCTGTAGAAATCGAGATGATCGGCATCGATATTGGTCACCACGGCGATGGTCGGAGAGAGCTTGAGGAACGAACCGTCCGATTCATCAGCTTCTGCCACCAGGAATTTGCCTTGCCCAAGTTTGGCGTTTGTCCCGAGAGTATTCAGCTTGCCGCCGATGACAATGGTAGGATCGATGCCGCCATGGGTCAGGACTGTTGCAACCATGGAGGTGGTGGTGGTCTTGCCGTGGGTGCCGGCAATGGCAATGCCATATTTCATCCGCATCAGTTCGGCCAGCATCTCTGCCCGAGGGATGACCGGAATCATCCGTTCACGCGCCTCCTGCACTTCAGGGTTGTCGGTCTGCACCGCGGTAGAAGTGACCACCACATCGACATTCACCAGATTCTTCCTGGCATGGCCGATGAATATCTCGCCGCCAATCGCAGCCAACCGCTCGGTCGTATCCGATTGCCGCAGATCTGAACCAGAGACCTTGTAGCCCAGGTTCAGCAGCACTTCAGCAATACCGCTCATGCCGATGCCGCCAATGCCAACAAAATGGATCTTCTCTATTTTCCCGTACATGGTCTGCCCTTTGCCGGCTCGATAATGTTATACCTTCTGCTCAACTGCAGATTCACGTTTCAATGCTTTTACCATTTCGTCAACAATCATACTGGCTGCATCGAGTCTTGCCAGAGACCTGGCCTTCTCACCTGTCTCGATGAGCTGCTGCCGGTCTCGTAACAATTCACTTATCTGTGCAGCAAGCAGTTCCCCTGACAGTTCACGCTCCAGCAGCATATAGCCTGCCCCTGCCTTGAGCAATGCCTCGGCATTTTTCCGTTGGTGATCATCCACGGCATGGGGGTAAGGGATGAAGATGCATGTCTTGCCGCAAGCGGTTACTTCTGCAATGGTCGTCGCACCGGCCCGGCAGATGACCAGGTCGGCCTGCTGATAAGCAGCCGCCATGTTATCGATAAACGGTACTACCTGGGCATTGTAACCAGCCTGTTGATATGCTCTTTGCACCTCTTCCTGATCCTTTTCACCGGTCTGATGGGTTATCGATAGCTGTTCGCGACACCCACAGAGAAAGGGCAAAACCTCAATCATCGCCATATTGACTGCATGAGCACCGCTGCTGCCACCAAATATCAGCAACTGAAAATCATCCTTCTCCTTGTCAACTGCATGGTCAATTGTCACCTGATTCAGAATCTGCCGGCGCAGCGGATTACCGGTCAAGAGAGTGTTATCTTTCGGCATAAAGCGGCGCGACTCTTCCAGGGAGATGAAAACCTGGTCAGCAATCCGGGCTAGGAGCTTGTTGGTCGTGCCGGGAATGGCGTTCTGCTCATGGATGTAACGAGGTATCTGCATACCACGGGCAGCCAGCACTACCGGCCCGGATGCATACCCACCAACGCCTATTACCAGATCAGGACGGAACTCCTTGAGAATACGCCGTGACTGTGAATAGCCATAGAGGAGCATGGCAATGCTTTTTAACTGGGCAAACCCTTCCTTACCCCTGATACCAGAGACATCGATTGTCTCAAGCCGGTAACCAAGCCCCGACAGGAGTCTTGCCTCAATACCACGCTCGGTACCGACAAATAGGACCCTGTTCTGCTGGTCACGGGAGAGGAATTCCTCTGCCACGGCTATACCGGGGAAGAGATGACCACCTGTACCGCCGCCGGCGATGAGGAGTTTCATACCGCACCTCGCATTCGCGACGATATATTGAGGAGTATCCCGACGGCAAACAAGGTAATTATCAATGAACTCCCGCCGTAGCTTATAAAAGGTAGTGCCAACCCTTTGGTCGGTAGCAGTCCGGTCACCACACCCATGTTGACGAACGCCTCTATGCCCAACAGGGTGACGATGCCAAAGGCGAGATACCTGCCGAAACCGTCCTGGGCAAACAGCGCCACTCTTATCCCCCGTTGCACCAGCAAAAAAAACATAGAAGCAATAACCAGCACGCCGATCAACCCCAACTCCTCCCCAACCACCGAGAGGATGAAATCGGTATGCGCTTCCGGCAGATAGAAGAGTTTCTGTTTCCCTTCACCCAAACCCTGGCCGACAATACCGCCATTACCAAAAGCCAACCATGACTGAATGATCTGAAAGCCTGAATCAGTCGGGTCCTCCCATGGGTTTAAATAGGCAAGTATGCGGCGGCGCCGGTAATCTACATTCATCACCAGAAAATAGAGGAATGGTAATGCCAGAACTACCATACCCAGAATATAGCGTGGCCTGACGCCGGCAGCGAAGAGCATGACAAAGGCGACCAGCCCCAAGGTGAGCGCTGCACCCAGATCATGCTGCTTGAGCAAAATACCGAGGAGCAGTGCCAACAGCACCATGTACGGGGCAAAACCACTGGAAAAGAACTTTACCCGCTCCTGCTTCTTGTCCAGGGAATAGGCCATATATATAATCAGCGCAATCTTTGCCAGCTCTGAAGGCTGAAAGTTGAATCCCGGCAATCTGATCCAGCGGGATGCACCTTTGGCAGTACCTCCAATACCGGGGACGAATACCAGCAAGAGCAGCACCAGCGTGCCTAGCAAAATCGGCACTGCCAGCGGCCGCAACTTCTCATAGTCAACAAACATAGCTGCTGCCATGACTGTAAATCCCAGGGCAGCATAGAGCCCCTGCCGTTTCAGGAAGAAGAATCCGTCGTGAAATTTTTTCGCCGCCATGACCGACGAAGCGGAATAGACCATCACCACGCCAAAACAGGTCAGCGCGACTGCCATGAGCAGGATGATCAGGTCGTATCCCTCCATCTTCTTCAGCACTCGGCGCCCTCCTGTAAAGCAAGGACCAGCCCCTTGAATCGCTCGGCCCGCTCTTCATAGTCACGAAACATATCAAAACTCGAACAGGCCGGAGAGAAGAGGACTACTCCGCCAGGTTCGGTCAATCGAGCTGCCAGTGCCACCGCCTCTTCGAGCGAACCAGCCAGATGGGTATCGGTAAACTGGCCTATCTCTCCGGCCATGCGCTCCTTTGCTTCACCGATCAAGATCATATTGCTGACCCTCGTCCGGACCAGTTCTGCCAGAGGAGCATAGGAGCCACCCTTATCCTTGCCGCCGGCAATAAGGGTGATGTTGGTAAAACTGGCCAGAGCTTTCTCGACACTCCCGACGTTGGTCGCCTTGCTGTCCTCATACCACGAAACGTCATTCAGCGTCCGGACCAGTTCCATCCGGTGTGGCAGCCCACGAAACTCGGTAATAGCCTTCTGGCTCACTGCAGCACTGCAGCCAAGCAACATGGTCGATGCAACTGCGGCCATGATATTTTCGATGTTATGCACCCCTTGCAGTCGATAGCCTGCCGTGGGGAAATGCTCTTCCCGTCCGCCCCAGCGACAGGTGATAATCCCGTCGCGCCAGAAAACACCTTCTGCCAACTCCTGTTGCTGGCTTATAGGCACAATGTGAGCAGCAAGACTTTTACCCGCAGCTGCAACCAGTGGATCATCTATGTTGAGCACGGCATAGTCTGCACCGGTCTGATTCATGAATACCCGCATCTTGGCATCGATATAGTCCTGATAGCTGGCATAACGGTCGAGATGGTCTTCACTGATATTCAGCAGAACCGCCACCTTTGGTCGGAAACTGGCAATCCCCTCCAACTGGAAAGAACTTACCTCTACCACTACCCGCTCATGAGAGCCGGCCTCTGCTTCATCAGCTACAGCCTCGATAAGTGGATTGCCGATATTGCCACCGACAAAAGTGCTAAATCCGTTGGCCCGGAATATCTCCCCTGTCAGGGTCGTAGTTGTGGTCTTGCCGTTAGTCCCGGTAATCGCTACCAGCGGCGCATTGATGAAGCGGCTGGCAAGTTCGATCTCGCTTATTATCTGCCGCTGTTGTGAACTTGCCATCAGCAGCGGCTTTATGTCTAGCGGCACACCAGGACTCACGACGATCAGGTCGGCCATAAGAAAAGTATGGGTATCATGCCGACCAAGTACATAATTGATCTGCAGGCCAGCCAGCATCTCCAGATATTGGCTAAGGTCGGCATCCCCCTTCATGTCAGTCACCGTCACCCGTGCTCCCCGGGAAACCAGGTATCGGGCTACTGCCACACCGGTGCGGGCCAGACCTACTACCAGAATATTTTTATTTTGCAGTTCCATATGATTAGCTCACCAGATAGCTTGCCATGAATGTAATTTTCATCTGAACATCAGCTACTGATTTTGCATGACTGCCATATTCAGCTCTGTAACGGTTGCGAATCATCAGCGCATCTTCAGGGTCGATATCGCTACCAGTGCCAGGATGACGGAGATGATCCAGAACCTGACGATTATTTTCGGCTCGGCCACACCTTTCAATTCAAAGTGGTGGTGAATCGGGGCCATGCGGAAAATCCGCTTACCACGGTATTTATAGGAACCGACCTGAAAAATTACCGATAGCGCCTCGACAACAAAGACCCCACCGACTATCACCAGTAGTATCTCCTGCTTGGTTATTACTGCCAGGGTGCCAAGCCCGCCACCAAGGGAGAGCGAGCCGACATCCCCCATGAATATCTCTGCAGGATAGGCGTTATACCAGAGGAATCCTATCCCGGCACCTACCATCGCGCCGCAAAGAACTGCCAGTTCACCACTACCGGCCACATAAGGTATCTGCAGGTAACCCGAAAGCTTTACGTTACCGGCTATGTAGCAGAAGATCATGTAAGTGGCAGCGTTGATAGAGACCGGGCCGATTGCCAGCCCATCCAGGCCATCAGTCAGATTGACGGCGTTGCTGGCGCCAACGATCACCAGCGTTGCAAACGGGATATAAAACATCCCCAGATCAGGGTGTATCCGTTTAAAAAACGGGAAATAGAGTTCTGTATTGTAACCTGGCAGCATGTATAACATTATCCCCAGCACAATGCCGAGTAGTACCTGCCAGAACATCTTTTGCCTGGGCAGAAGCCCTTTCGTGTTTTTTTCCACTACCTTCTTGTAATCATCCACAAAACCGATCAGTCCGTAACCGCAGACGACGAAGAGGGTAAGCCAGATATAGCGGTTGGTCAGGTCGGCCCAGAGTAAAGTCGGTATGATAATGGCGGCCAGAATCATTACCCCGCCCATTGTAGGAGTCCCCTGTTTTTTCAGATGCGACTCTGGTCCGTCAGTCCGGATTATCTGTCTGGCCTGAAGACTTTCAAGCTTGCGGATTATCCATGGACCGATGACGAATGCGACTATCAGCGCCGTGATCATGGCATAGATAGTCCGGAAGGTCAGATATTTAAAGATATTGAAGAGCTTGATACTGGATGCCAGCGGATAGAACAGGTGGTAAAGCATCAGGCCCCTCCTCTCCCCTCGTTAAAACCGCTCCGTATTACTGTTGCAACTGCTTCCATCCGCATTCCTCGCGACCCCTTCACCAGTACATAGTCGCCAGGTTTAAGCTGTCGTCGCAAGTCGGCTATAATCTCGTCATGATTATTGGCTCGAACCAACTCCTGCTCACTAAAGCCTGCCGCTAAAGCACCTGCTGCCACCAATTCCGCTGAATCTCCAAGGAGATATATACGATCGGCACAGAAAGCCGCCAACTCCCCAACCGAGCGGTGTGACCCCTCGCTATCGGCCCCTAGCTCCAGCATATCTCCAAGAATCGCAATAGAGCGGTTTTGTAGGCGAAGCTCACGAAGGGTCACCAGCGCTGCTGCCATTGAAGCAGGGTTGGCGTTATAGCTGTCATCAATCAAGACGATACCGTTCACCTCTTCCAGGTGGAACCGTTTATCATATGGGGTGAATACCTCCAACCCGTCCTTGATCAGCTGTGGTTCGATCCCTAAAGCCAGTGCTGCAGATGCAGCAGCCAATGCGTTATAGATATTGTGCTGCCCATACGCCTTGAGTGTTATCGGCAGCTGGAAATCAGGGGTACGGAGGAAGAAACTCTGCCCTGCAAGACCCAGGCTCCTGATTTCCATCGCCGTTACATCAGCTTTGTGCAATCCGAATGATAGTCTGTTAACACCCTCATTCACTGGGCAGGCAGCTACCAGCGGATCATCAGCATTGTAGATTGCCCACCCATCTTCAGGGAGCCGCAGAAAAAGTTCACCCTTGGCCTTTGCCACTGCCTCGACACTCCCCATACTGGCCAGATGGGCACGGAAAGCGTTAGTTATAACTCCCACCCGAGGTGCAGCTATCTCGGCCAACCGGTCAATTTCTCCAGGCTCGCTCATCCCCATCTCAAGAACTGCCCAACGGTCGCTGCCTGACAGCTGTAGTAACATCTGTGGCAGACCGATCAGATTATTCAGGTTGCCGCTTGTTTTTAGCCCCTGACCCGTAAGTGCCAGGATTGCAGCCAGCATCTCCTTGGTGGTTGTCTTGCCGTTGCTCCCGGTTATTCCTACCAAGGGGATTTCAAAACGGCGACGGTGAAACGCGGCCAGATCTCCAAGTGCGCGCAATGTGTCTGCCACAGCGACACAGGCAGCTGCAGTATCGAGCGATTGTCGTCCCGACCACTCCTTATTCACCAATAGCGCAGCAGCACCATTTTCCAAGGCAACAGTTATAAAGTCATGGCCGTCAAAATTATCTCCGTGCAATGCAACAAACAGCTCTTCCGGAACTATCTTGCGAGAATCGGTGGAGACTCCGCGGACTTGAGCAGCACTGTTGCCGCTCAAAATACCACCCGTGGCCCGGGCTATCTCCTCCGCAGTGAATTTCACCGGTCAGTCACCTCCGCCTTCCCTGGTCCGGAATGCAGCTGCAGCCTCTTCACGGTCATCAAAATGATATCTGGTGGTACCGATAATCTGGTAGTCCTCATGCCCCTTGCCGGCTAGCAGCACGATATCACCCGGTTGTGCCAGGCTGATAGCCAGTCTGATTGCATCACGACGGTTTTCCACTATGACAAAACCTTTTTCAGCTTCATTATCCTCTGCTTTATCCAATTCAAGAGCAGCGTATTCCTTGATACCAAGCGCCGCTATCCCGCCCCTGATCTCGGCAATTATTGCAGCAGGGTCCTCGGTTCGCGGGTTATCTGAGGTGATTATTGTCAGATCACTGAAACTGCCGGCGATTTCACCCATTATCGGACGTTTCCCTCTGTCACGATCACCACCGCAGCCGAATACCGTGATAATCCTGCCGGTAGCCAATTCCTGAATGGTCCTGAGGACATTTTCCAGAGCGTCACCGGTATGTGCATAGTCAACCAGGAGAGTCACCCCGCTCTTGTTTTCGACTCTCTCAAGGCGACCCGGTACTCTCCGATGCGCTTCAATCCCCTGGACTATTGTAGCCAATGGTAGTTCGAGAGCTATCCCGGTAGCCACAGCCGCGAGGATATTGGCCAGATTGAACCGTCCGAGCAGATCTGATCGCAGCTCGATTTTGCCGAGTGGCGTTACCAGTAGCGCCTTGATACCGGTCACGGAAAAACTGACCTGTTCGGCTGTCACATCTGCAGCAGCTGTAATCCCATATGTAAGCACCGGGCATGCCGTTGAATCAGCAACCTGCCGGCTATATTCATCATCAAGATTGACTACTGCCATACGCTGCGGCTTTACCGCATCAGGGAGCAACAGTTCTTTGAAGAGTCTCAACTTGCTCGCCAGATAAGTATCCATATCACCATGATAGTCCAGATGATCTCGGGTCAGGTTGGTAAAGACGCCGACATCGAACTTGCAGCCATCTACCCGGCGCTGTTCAAGGGCATGGGAAGAGACCTCCATCACTACGCTGCGAGCGCCGAAATCTACCAGCTGCCGCAACATCCTCTGCAGATCTATCGATTCCGGCGTAGTATGGGGAGCAGAGAACTCCTTCGTACCGAAGCGGTAGTTAACCGTACCGAGTACTGCAGCAGGAATCCCGGCTTTTCCCAGAACCGATTCAAGCAGGTAGGTGGTAGTAGTTTTGCCATTTGTACCGGTAATACCTATCAACGGCAGCTGCGCAGTTGGCTGACGATAGAATTCAGCAGCCAGCAGCGACATGGCCAGGCGGGCATTGGCTACTTGCACAAAGGTAGTACCTGCAGGGACAAGTGAGGCATCTTCTACCACCACTGCTGCTGCACCGGCCACAATAGCCGCCGGAATGAACCGGTGCCCATCGGCCGCAACACCAGTCAGCGCAAAGAAGAGATCGCCTGGCTGCAACTGCCTTGAGTCATAGCAGAGCCCGTGAATTTCACGCTCCTCATCGCCGCTTAACTGCAGCAACTCTATCCCCTTTGTCAGTTCGCCTAAACGCATAAATCCTCTATCCAACTCATTTTATCCCGACTACTCAGGCAGTTGGGATGAATTTCACCCAGACCTGGTCTGAAGGCCCAATCTTATGCCCCGGAGGAGGGCTCTGCTCTGCAGCTCTACCACTACCCATCAATTTAACATTAAGGTTTCGTTTCTCCATGACACGTAATACCTGGCGCATGCTCATGCCACGGAAGTTCGGCATTACCACTCCCTCACCACCTTCGGTGATAACCCCCTCTGCTGCCGCTACCGTTGCTGGAGCAGTTACCTGATTATCCACCATCAACCGCTCTGTTTTCGGCTTTATCGGTGTGGAAGGTTGTACCTTCAGGTAACAAAGTGACTGACGAGCAATGGCACTGAATGCCGGAGCAGCCACTACTCCGCCATAGGGGCTGGTCTTTGGTTCATCTATAACCACCAGGATGGTAAGTCGCGGGTTGTCTGCCGGAATAAAGCCGATAAACGAGGCAGTCCGCTTGTCCACAGAATAGCCGCGGGTCAATGGATCGACCTTCTGTGCAGTACCCGTCTTGCCAGCCACGCGGAACCCTTCTACCGCAGCACTAGTTCCCGTACCCCCTTCGACGGCAACGCCTTCCATCATCTTTGCTACGATCTTTGCCGTCTCTGGGCTGATAACCTGCTGCCGTGTCTGCGGTGTTACATGCTGCATCACATTGCCATTATCGTCTGCAATTTTTTCCACCAGATAAGGTCTCATCAACGAGCCACCGTTTGCTACCGCTGACATTGCCGCGGTAAGCTGGATGGAGGTGGCTGACACACCCTGACCAAATGAGATCGTTGCCAGATCGACCCCATACCACGACTTCTTGTTGCGCAGATAACCAGTTGCCTCTCCAGGTAGATCTATGCCGCTCTTGTCGCCAAAGCCAAACGCCTTCAAATATCGGTAGAGCTGATCAGCGCCAAGCCTGGTACCAATCTTGGCTGCGCCGATATTGCTTGAATATTTGAGTATGTCAGCTACCTTAAGATAACCGTAGCGATGGGTGTCGTGAATAGTCCGGCCGCCAATATTGTAGTTGCCGTTTTCGCAGTTAAACCCGTCATTAGGCCCGATTACCTTCTCCTCAAGCGCTGCAGCTACCAGGAATACCTTGAAGGTGGAGCCTGGCTCAAAGCTGTCAGCCACCAGTTTGTTACGTGACTGCTGTGGCCCATACTTGCTATATGCGTTAGGATTGAACGCCGGGTAGTTAGCCATGGCCAGTATCTTACCGGTCTGCGGCTCCATTACCAGCACCATCCCAGCTTTGGCGCGGCTGGACAAGACTGCTTTCTCCAGCTCCTTCTCGGCAAGGTACTGGATATTCTTATCCAGGGTAAGAGTTACATTCTGCCCCTTTGAGGAGCGTTTAACCACTTGACCTTTCTGCGCTATGTCGCGACCCAGGGCATCCCGTTCGGTTACCAGGTAACCGGTATTGCCGAGCAGGGTAGTGTCATATTTCAGCTCGATCCCTTCCAGCCCTTCAGGGTCGAGACCGGTGAATCCGATGACATGCCCGGCTATCTCGGCATTGGGATAGAAACGTTTGCTCTCCTTGACGAAACATACCCCTTCCAGCTCCAGCTTCTTTATCCGCTCTACCAGATCAGGTGTTATGCGGCGCTGCAACCAGACAAAGTTCTTGCTGGCAGTCAGTTTCTTTTCCAGACCCTCTTTGGAAAGACCAAGAAGCGGTGCAAGCCGGGTCGCGGCAACATTTATGTCCTCAATATTGCGTGGCTCGGCATAACAGGAATCCATCTCCAGAGAGACAGCTAGCGCTGCATTGTTGCGGTCATAGATAGCTCCCCGCGCAGGAGTCAGCGGGACTACCTTTTGATGCTGTCGTTCAGCCAGCTTAAGAAGCTGGTCACGCTTGACGACCTGTAGATAGATTGCCCGTGCAGCTACGATCGCGAAGAAGATGGTGAACAGGCCGCCAATCAGGCGGATACGAACCCTGGCCCATTTCTCCTGGCGGTCAGTCATCGCACAGTGACCACTTGCTGATCGGTAGGTAGCGCCATACCGAGAGTCCCCTTGGCAAGGGCCTCGATACGGGCCGGTGTTTTGAGTGAGGCGACTTCAACTTTAAGTCGATTATGCTCCTGCTCCTGCTCTTTCATCTGCCGTTTAACATCTGAAATCCGCAGGTTAAGGTCGATCACCTTGGCCCTGGACCAGACATGAAAGATAGAGACCAGAGTGAGCAGCAACATGATTATGATGAGTGGAGTAAAGAGATTCCAGCGCTGGCTGTGTACAGCTTCAAAGCGTCGCGGTGCCGCCAGCTTGCTGTAAATTGTTTTGGCATTGGCCATGGAGGGCCTCCTCGCGCTAAAGCTTTTCCGCTGCCCGCAGCCTGGCGCTACGCGCTCGCGGGTTTTCGTCTACTTCTGCAACTCCTGCCATGACAGGCCGGTTTGTAAGTATCTGTAGCTCCGGTGACCGGCCGCATATGCACTGGGGCAGGTTTTTCGGACAGTTACATGGATTTGCCAGATCCCGGAAGATATTCTTGACAATTCTATCTTCCAGGGAGTGAAACGATATTACCACGGCCCGCCCACCTTTGCGGAGAAGCTTGAGACCATTTTCGAGCCCGTTTTTCAGGCTGTCCAATTCATTGTTCACGGCAATGCGCAATGACTGAAAGGTACGAGTCGCCGGATGAAGCCGTTCTTCCCATTTCGCCTTGGGAACTGCCCCCTTGACTATATCCACCAGCTGGGCGGTGCTGACCAGCGGGGCAATCTCTCTGGCTTGAACAATATGCGTGGCAATCCTTGCTGCCCAACGCTCATCGCCATACTCTCTGATGATTCGAGCCAGTTCAGCTTGGGAAAGACCATTCACCAGGTCTGCAGCAGTAGGCCCTTTACTGGTATCCATCCGCATGTCGAGCGGAGCGTCTTGCTGGAAGCTGAACCCCCGCTCTGCAGTATCTAACTGGTGGGATGAGACCCCGAGATCAAGAAGCAGACCGTCAATTTCGGTAATGCCGATGCTGGCGAGATCACCAGACATGCCGGCAAAATTGTCGTGAATCAGTTGCACCCTGTCACCAAAAGTTGCCAGCCGTTTTGCGGCAGCAGCCAGCGCCTGCTGATCCCGGTCAAAACCATATAACTTCCCTGCCGGTGCCGAAGCACGGAGGATTTGTTCAGCATGACCGGCCCCACCGATAGTACCGTCTACATATATACCGGCAGAGCGTGGTGCAAGATATGCCAGCACTTCAGTTGCCAGGACCGGGACGTGGCGAAAAGCCACGGTTAAAGACCCAGCTCGGCCAGTGCCTGGGTGTCAGCAGGGAAATCTTTCTCCGCCTGGCGACAGACTTCATCCCAACTTGACTGGTTCCAAACCTCGATCTTCCGCTGGGTGCCGACAAAAACGATCTCCCGCTCCAGCGAAGCGTAATCGCGCAAAGTTGGCGGAATCAACATCCGGCCCTGCTTGTCAGCAGTACATTCAACCCCCGGCGCCAATATCAGCCGGCGGATGCTGTTCAGCTGGGCAGCGGTCAAACCGCTCCCCCCCTTCTCTATCTTCTCCTGCAGTGACTGCCACTCCTTGTATGGATATAGCGACAGACCACGGCCAACCTGCCCGTTACCGATCTCGACCGGACACTTGGTAATGACGAAACGTTCGTCGCCGAAGATCTCGACAAATGCTTCCCGAAGTTTGACCGGAAAGCTGGTCCGCCCCTTGGCATCTATGGATGTGTAATGTTCACCACTAAACATGCGATATCCGGTACTATTGTCCACAAATTACCACTTTTTACCACTTTGTGGGAAAACTATACTTCGGGCAAGGTAATCTGTCAAGGTAAAATTGTTACTGGAATGTTGTTTTTTTTGCCGGATAATCGGGGGGTTAATAGAGATTAAAGGAATGCTGCCGGTAAATTCAAGATGCAGCCGTTGCTGCATCTTGAATCAATTTATAACCATCTGATATTACAACACCTTCCTGCCTGCTGCCAATTTAATCAAACACCATAAACCACATAACCTCGCGGCGGCACCGTCACTTCGCACCATCCACCGGCATCCGGAGTAATATCAGGCGGGGTCAACTCTACATCTTTGCCCCGCCAGGCCAGTGACTGCAGAGTATTACCCCGCAAAGAGGTAGATACCCACTGTTTCAATACGTTACCGGAGTTATTCAGGGCAAAGAGCAGCCCGGATTGACTGTCGTTACCAGTTCGTTCCATAATATAGAGGATGTCGTCAACATAGAGAAAATTGGTACCGCCACCGGCATGACTCTCATGCACCCTGACCAGTCGCTCAATGCCGCTCGGTTTAGCCGTTTCTGCCAGGCCGTAGGTGAAATAGTCTTTCCAGAAGACGCAGGGGTACCCCTCATGGGTTAGGATATAGGCATAGGCCAGCATCTTGTCATTGACCAGGCAATCATTGCCGGAGAAGTCGTGGTTATCGACAAAGGTGACCGCTTCAAACGGCCGTTCCCGCATCAAAACCCCACCTTCGGCCAGAGTCTTGAGACTGAATCCATAGTTATCGCACAGCTCCTTCAATCTATAGCGGAGCGGAAAGTCAAAGGCACAGACCCAGTTTTGCGCCCAACGGTTGACCGAATCAAGCCAGTTGTCGATGAAGTAATCTCCGGCCCAGCATTCGCCGACACCGAAAATTTCTACCTGCTGGCCATCCCTGACATATTGCCGATCGTGAATGGCTCTAACGATCCAGGCGCCAAAACCCTTGACAAAGTCGTAGCGAAAGCCGTCAAAACCTATCTCTTCGACAAGCCATTTGGCATGGTTGAGGATATTGGTAGAGACTCGCGGGTTTATGTGACAGAGATCCGGCATGCTGCCAAATCTGACGAAATCCAGTTCCTGGTATGGCGAAGGATTGAAGCAGGTCCAGTCGCGGGTAAACTTGCCACTTTTGGGGGTAAACTTTGTCCACCAGTTTTTCAGGGCAATCGGATTATACTCCTCACCATCGGCACCATTGTTGTGGTTGAGAATGAGGTCGGCATAGGCTTTCATGTTGCGTTGATGGATCCCCTGAATAAGCCCTTTAAGTTCATCTTCTGACCCGAACCAGGTCTTTACCGACCCTTTCTGCTCAAAACTCCCCAAATCGTAATAATCATAAACATCGTACCCCATCGACATGCCGCCAATATTTGCACCCTTACTTGCCGGAGGCAACCAGAGCGCAGTGAAACCTGCCCCTGCCAACTCGTCCAGTTTGCCGGCGATAAAATTCCACCATGCAAACTCCTGCCCCTCATGACGCGGACAATCCCAGTAAAATGCCTGCAGCATGACACCCATAGCCACCTCCTGGCAGTAAGTTCCACCAACAATAAAAGCCGCCCCATCAGCCCAATGCTGACCCGAGCGGCCTTATCAATAAAGATCCCAACCATCCTGGCAAGCCATATCTTCCTCCTGCTGCCGGCTATCTATCCTTCAT
Organism: uncultured Geobacteraceae bacterium; assembly: GCA_964649725.1. Lineage (GTDB taxonomy): Bacteria > Desulfobacterota > Desulfuromonadia > Geobacterales > Geobacteraceae > CAZYTM01. The sequence continues at coordinate 23,393 of CAZYTM010000009.1, forward strand.
ACGCTCAGCCAGAGATACCACTTTGGCAACATTACCCTTGACCGCCCCCTCTTCAACCTTATTCTTCGGACTATCTTGCAATGCAACTACTTCTTCAAGACGAACCGGTGTCCCCCCCATGGTAAAAGGGGCGCCATTCAGCTGACTCTCGTCAAGGATCCATGTGTAGAGTTGTAACGGCACAGTCAATACCAGCAACCTGACCTGCCACCAGCCAGGCTTTACGTCCGGGGCAACTGCCTCAATCCGGGCGTAAAAAGCTGGCTTAGCGTCGATATATACCAGTACAAGATCTTTGATTGTCGCCATAATAGTTCACTTGCCGAAAATTCAAACCCTTCGTAATGATGTGGCCGGACCAGAGGAGTCGACACTCTCAGCAACATGCATAAGCCCCACCCAGAGACGACGGCCATACAGCACCTCAAACTGCTGGTAGAGATTTCGGAGATCTCGCTCCCGGTCAAACAGTTCTTGTAAGGCAAGCGGCTCCAAAAGCCCTTCGACCCTTTCACAATGAAAGATCAAGCAGTTGTAAGGACGATAAGCAGCTGGCATCAGACACCCCTGCTCACCCAGATAAGGGCAATGTCCGGCTCCGAAGTCAGGTTCTGGCAACTTCTGGTCGTCTGCGAGCATAGTGATGATGTCAAGCAGCGTAACATGATACTTGCCGGCCAGACAACACTCCCCTTTACAGGCAGCACAGACAGCTGCAGAATCGACCTTTTCGGCAACGGCAAAAAGTGCTCTCTTTGCTGCAGCGATAGCAGCAGCGCCTGCTTTTACCCTGACAAACTGAATCGGGTCGAGACTCTCTACCTCTTGTCGGATTTCAGCAACAGCAAGATACCATAGTTCACTGTCAGTCATATGCAGATGCAACTTATCATCATAAGGTCGTAACTTGCAGTTAACCGCATTTCACTGCAGCCACAAGGTGAATTTTGCGAATCGTTATAATCTCCTGCGATGCATACATATTGGCCGAAGCAGTCCGTAAGCCGGGTTCTGTTCCCACTACCGGTTACCCGATGGTGGGTGGTGACCATTCCTCTAGGACCGCCGTTACCGACGGCCTCCAGCAGCCAACCCGGAAGCATGGACGGGCCGTCCTTGACGCTTCCCTATTAGGCCTTGCTCCTGGTGGGGTTTACCTGGCATCCGACGTCACCGCCGGACCCGGTGAGCTCTTACCTCACCCTTTCACCCTTACCCGTCTTGACGGGCGGACTTCTCTCTGTGGCACTATCCCTGGGGTCACCCCCGCTGGACGTTATCCAGCACCACGCCCTATGGAGCCCGGACTTTCCTCTCCCCGACGCTAGTCAGGCAGCGGTCACCTGTACTGCTTCGGCCAAACCTTATCCGTTCTGTGCCTCTAATTTCAAAATTAGCACTCTTTGGCAGTGTGGACAGGTTATGATCTCATCCCCACGAAACAGGGTGTTATAGACCTGAGGCGGCAAGTTCATATTGCAACCGAGACAGCTGCCATCACGGGCTTCAACCACTGCAATACCACGCCGCTGTTCACGAAGCATCGTATAACGCCGTAAAAGCGATGACGGCAACCCTTTTGCTGTAGCCTGCCTGGTGGCAGTATCGGTATTTATGTCATTGTCGAGATGGTCTATCTTTACCTGCACTTCGGCTTTCTGCACAGCTACCTTCTGCTCCAGATCATTCAATTCTTCCTCTTGGCCGGCAATTGCAGCTTTCAACTCCTCCAGCTGACCAATTTTCTGCAAGACCTGATCTTCCAATTCAATCTTCAGCTTCTTGGCAGTAGATATCTCCTTGGAGACAGCCTGGTACTCCTTCTGGGTTTTGATCTCCTTTAATCGCGCTTCTGAACGGGTGATATTTTCACCTTCCGCAGCAAGATTTTCTTCCAGATCCAGCTTCAGTCTCTCCAACTCTTCAAGTTCGGCATTCTTGAGGGAAATCCCGCTTTGTGCTTCTGCCAACTCATGCTCCAGCGCTGCCATGTCGTTCTGCAGCAGAAGCTTCTCTCCTTGCAACCCATCGATCCTCAGATCAAGCTCCTGCATTTCGTCAAGCTTTATCAGATTATTCCGCAAATCAGTACACCCCTTTCATTTGTGTCGTTGCTGAGATCAATAAGGTAAAAATATAAATGGATCCTTCTCATCCTGGCAAATATTCACTTCTGCCGTCAGTCCCCGTCTCTCCAATTCCTGCCGCAAAACCCTGGCAAATCCGGCGACCATTGGCAGCTCGGTAGCAAAATGTCCTGCATCAACAATAGCGAGCCCGGCAGCTTCAGCCTCCCTAGCTTCGTGGTATTTAATATCTCCGGTGACGAGAACATCTGCTCCCTGAAACAGAGCTTCTCTTAATAGCGTAGCTCCGCTACCTCCACACAATGCAACCTTGTTCACCTGTCGGGCCGGATCACCGACGATGCGAATCCCTTTAACACCAAGAAGTTCCCCTACTTCTGCGGCGAACTTACCGAGAGTTCGCCCTGCCGGCAATTTGCCGATCCGTCCGAGACCCCCCCGTGAGTCCGCCTTATTCATAAGTTGATAGAGATCAAACGCCGGCTCTTCATAAGGGTGTGCCTTGCGTAATGCATTAAGTGCTGAAGCCAGCTCCGCCTTGCGCAACATTACCTCGAGTCGAGACTCACCCACCTCTTCTCGTTTGCCAATTTCACCAATATACGGCTGCGCCCCCTGCAAGGGGCGGTATGTCCCGGTGCCGGCGACCCGGAATGAACAGTCACTGTAGTTGCCTATCGAACTGCAAAATGGTGCCAGTGCAGCAAGCAGTTCTGATTCATGGCCAGCTGGCACGAATACAACCAGTTTCAGCAGTAACTCTTTACCACTCTCCTGCAATGGCGCTGTCGATTCAATGCCGAGTCGCTCCGCCAGCAGGTCATTCATTCCGCCGACTGCTATATCATAATTGGTATGCATGGCGACCAGAGCGATATCATTTTTTATCATGGTGGTAATAATGCTGCCAGTGGCGTCAGAGGAAGTGATTTTTTTGAGCGGATTAAAGATCAGCGGGTGGTGTGTGACGAGGAGTTGGCAGCGGCTGGTCAGTGCGGCATTGACAGCTTCCCGGCAGGGATCCAGGGCCACCATAATCTGGTCGACTGGCGCCCCGGGACTGCCGATCTGTAAACCGACATTATCCCAACTTTCCGCTTCTGCAAACGGAGCAACTTTATTAATGATTCCGACTATATCCGACACTTTAGGGGTTATCATGACAGACCAAAGAAAAAGAGTGCAACCGTATGGTTTGCACTCTTTTTCTCTCCCGTATGGGTCTTTTTTCGTCTAAACAAGCGCTTTAAGGGCATCCCCACTTCTTCCCGTTTAAATATAAGTGGTGGGCCCACCAGGACTCGAACCTGGGACCGACCGGTTATGAGCCGGTAGCTCTAGCCAACTGAGCTATAGGCCCGCAAAGCGAAAGTATATGATATTTCATCCTGTTATGTGTGTCAAGGTTTTTTCCAAGTTTCATCATTGAAAATATATAATTGTCGATAAGTGCCATGCAATAACCCAGCTGCAATATTCCCAGCCAGCCGAGTAAAGATGTATGCCCATTTTAGATTGTAATCATAACAGGTAAACTCCTTGAGGCAAACTACACAATCAAAATATTGTGGCAGAAAGCTATTCCTCTTGTGACAACAACCTCTATTACTTTTTGATAATAATTTTCATTTTCTTTTCTCTTGATAAGTGTTATATTGATGACAAGAGGGGATTAGTCGACAATATGTCAGTTTGCAAGGAAGGGAGCAACGTCATGGCATATCGATATGAACGGCATGAACATAAGCAACTGCAGGACCAATTCATGATGATGGAGATATTAAGCGCGCCGAAAAAACTCGCTGCCGGTCATGGCCCGGAGGTCCAGCTGCTACTCGTGGACAACGACAGGGAGACTATGCTGTTGGTTAGGGAAAGTATGCCTGAAATAGTCAGAAATGTGCTGCAGATAAGCAGTAAAGTGCCGGATGGCGGCAAAGCAGAGAGAGATAAGCATCCTTTAGCAAGCAAAAATACCGGGAGCAACAAAGAGAAGGGGCGTAATCTTTTTACTTCACTTTCGCCAAAACTGAAGAAGGCATTACTGCTGATGGCTATGGACTGCTTCGAAAACAACCGGGAATCGGCCTGCAGGGCTCTTGGGCTGACTCCAGAGGAACTGGATGAAGAACTTCGACAGGCGGCCTGAATAAGCTGCCGAAATTTATCTCTCAATGCTCTTCATCCGGATAGAGTCGGGCAACGTTTTCGATAGCTTCAATATTTTCAAAAAATGCTTCAACCAGTTCAGGGTCGAACTGTCTTCCTGATTCAGCACGGAGTTCATCGAGGACCTGCTGCACATCCCAGGCCTCTTTGTAGCAGCGCTTGCAGGAGAGTGCATCATAAACATCAGCTATAGCTACGACACGACCAAAGAGCGGGATTTCTTCTCCCTGCTTCCCCTGGATTGAGCCGTCCTGGTTGACTCTGCCAGGCAAAGGGTTACCATCGCGAAAATCGATATAACCAGGATAACCTTTACCATCCCATCGCTCATGATGGTTCAGAGCCACTGCAGCTGCGGCCTCATCAAAATCGGAGCAGAGCTCGCCGAAAAGCCGTGCTCCCATCACCGTATGTTGCTTCATGATGTCGAATTCTTCCGGCGTGAAGCGCGCCGGCTTCTTTAAGATAGTGTCAGATATTGCCACCTTACCCACATCATGAAGCATTGCTGCCATACGGAGAATATCCCGATTGCGGTCTATATCCGTCTGCGACATCCCTCTTTTGCGGGCCCAGTATTCATAAATTATCACCGCATAGGAGGCAACCCTGTTGACATGGGGGCCGGTCTCCTTCGGGTCACGTAATTCAGCCATCTTGTTCATGCGGAGCAAGGTGGCCCGGGTCAACTTTGCTCTCTCAACCGCCACTGCTGCATTACTGGCAAAATATACCAGGAATTGCTCGTCCCCGGCCGGGAATGGCACCCCCTGGCCGGCAGCGTCTTTGGCATTGATCAGCTGCAATACCCCTTCTACCTCACCACGGCTGGTACGAAGAGGAAAAGCCAGAATCGACCTGGTACGATAACCGGTCCGCTCATCGTAACTACGGTTAAATGAGTACGGTACGGTTGCTGGGAGGGCATAGACATCGGGGATATTCACCATCTCCCCGGTCCCGGCAACATAGCCGGCGATCGAATGGTTATCTATCGGGATAGTGAAGGTGGAATAGATCAGCTTTTTCCCAGGGGGCAACTGCGCCTCAAAAGTTTCATTCTGGGTGTAGCTGAACTTCAGGTAATCACCCTCCTTGATATATATAGAGCCGGCATCTGCATTGGTAAAGTTGCGCGCCTCGCGCAGAATCATCTCCAAAAGCAGATCTATGTCCCGTATCTGGGAGATGGAGAGTCCCACATCGATTACTCTACGCAGTTTTTCTTCGCCAGGCATCATCTTTGTATCCTCATCGAAGGCACAGAATATTTCGCTATTCCTAAACCAATCTTATGGAGTGTAGCCAAAGAAGTCAAGCAACAGGTCAAATTATTCATGGTATAATAAGCAAAAAGAGAGTTGCATATTTTGTCAGCTTGAAGCAAAACCAGGAGAAGCAGATGCTACAGACGATTATAACCGCCTTGGCCCTGTTGTTGCTCTGGCCACAGGTTTCTCTCTATGCCGCAGCAAGCGGTAAAAGCACCCATTTCCTGCAACAGCTGGTTACTGACGTCACTCCGGCTAATTCCGCAGAGAAGGTGAACATTCTAGCAAAACGTATCGATAGCGGAGAAGTTACGGTTGAGCAGTTTGCCGATTTCTATTTTGCCAATCGAAAAGGGGGTGGTGAAAGCAGAAAAAAATGGGTCCGTAACATGAACATAAATTTCCGGATATTAAATCGCCATACCCGTAAATATAATCCGCAGAAAGAGCTCCTCGCCAAACGGGCTGTTGAGCTTACCTTGCACCGCCTGCGCCAGATGAGGGAGGGGACTGAAATACCCTCCCCTTCTCCAGTAAAATAATACCGTCCGGTCAATAGAGTTCGTATTTCAGCAATCGACATTCGAGGGGGCCATTGAATAGGACTATGCGCCTGGTCGCTTTAAGCCCGACACACTTGGCCAACTCAGAACTGCCGGTAAATATGTAGGCGGTATAACCCTTACAGCGCTGTTTCATGATATCACCAAGCTGCCGATAGAGCGGCTTAAGGGTATCCACCTCTTCCAGACGCTGGCCATAAGGTGGATTGACCAGCAGTACCCCTTGCTCCGAAGGTGGGTAAAAATCGGCCAGCTCCTGTTGGGTCAGCTTGATAAGTCTGTCGATTCCAGCCCTGCCGGCATTTTCATTCGCTGTGGCGATGGCCCTAGCTGATCGGTCACTCCCCACTAGTGAATGTTGCAGCACAGAGCGCTCACTCTGGCGTGCCTCTTTCACCAGCTCTTGCCAGAGGAGGCGATCGAATCCTGTCCAGCGCTGGAAACCGAATCCGCTCCGGAGCAGCCCAGGGGCTCGGTTGGCCGCACGAAGTGCCGCTTCGATAACAATGGTGCCGGAACCGCACATCGGGTCTGCCAAGGGGATCGTTCCGTCCCAGCCGGTCAGAGCCACAAGGAGTGCTGCCAAATTCTCCTTGAGCGGTGCTTCAGTCCTGGCAAGTCGATAACCACGCTTGTCCAGAGAAGTGCCAGAGGAGTCGAGACTTACTGTGCAGACATTTTTAACCAGATGTATATTGACCTGCAGGTCAGGGTCCTTGGGGTTGACATCAGGCCGCCGGCCGAAACGGTCGCGTAGATGATCGACTATAGCATCCTTGGTCTTTAAGGCGACAAAACCTGAATGGGTGAGTTTGGAATCCCTCAGGGAACAATCAACCGCAAGGGTCTGGTCCGGAGTCAGATAGTTATGCCAGGGGATGGTCCTGACTCCGTCATAAAGGGACTGCGGCGAATCGGCCGGAAATTTGGCCAGCGGCATAAGCACCCTGCTGGCGGTGCGAAGCCAGAGATTAGCTCGGTAGCAGAGTTTCAGGTCGCCGGGAAAACGGACCCCGCCGGCCTCCACCACCGGTTCGGTGACCCCGAGTTCCTTCAGCTCAGCCGCCAGCGTCTCTTCACCGCCTTTGGCTACAGTGGCAAACAGTGTCTGATTATCCATATCAGCACCCTAGAATATCCTGTCAGAGCTGTCAAGGGAGAATGGCATTAGTATGCGAGTATGAAATGGTTCATTCATCGAGTATATCAGCAGCGGTAAACCGAGAGGGAGTAGTCCGACGGAAACCGGTCGGACCGCTGCCGTTCCTACCGCTCCATCTTTACAAGCAGCGCATCGATACCGCTTAATCCTTCCAATGCACCACAGGAGAGGGATATAGCCGGAGGGGGAATCTGTGCCTCGCGGGGATTTATGCGGATCACCGCCCCCCCACTTTGCCGACCAAGCCGTTCACTGGTGTGCCGGATGGTCGGAATAGCGGTACCGGCACCCAGTTCCACCACCACTAGCGGTTCACCACGATTGTCGGTAACGAATTCATCAAAGCTGTTTTCCTGCCTCCGGGTCCGGTCTGAAAGCCAGGACCAGTCCCCGAACATCAGGATATTGGGGCGGGCAACTGCGGCACAATGGATGCAGCGGGGGATATGGCCGGCCCGCATGGTGGCAAAGTCGACCGGTATCTCCTCTTTGTTATCCCAGATCGCGTCTCCACAGGGGGTGGTACACTGCAGGTGATGGATCGAACCATGCACCTCCAGGATCCGCTCATCGCTAAACCCCGCCTTCTGGAACTGACCATCCACATTGGAGGTGACGACAAAATAGTCCAGACCCATGCGGTCGATCCAGCTGCGAAGAATCCCAAATCCGGCGTGGGGGAGAGTCTCCCGGTAGAGATTGGTGCGGTGGCCATAAAAGCCCCAGCCAAAGGCCGGGTCCCGTTCGAAATGGACCGGGTTGGCCGCACCGACAAAATTTATGCCGAGTTTGGCGTACATCGGATAGGCGTTCCAGAACCCATGGTCACCGCGGAAATCAGGGAGTCCCGAATCGACCCCCATACCGGCGCCGGCTGTGATCACCAAAGCCCTGGCATTCTGCACTGCCGCTGCCGCGGATGTGAAATCCTGCATCGTCGTCTCCCTCTCAGATAGCCACAGTGACCAATGTAGGCCGAAGAACCCGTACCAGTCCCTCTGGTTCAAGCCCCACCAGATAGCCCCTTTTGCCCCCGTTGATAAATATCTTCGGCAACTCCAGAATCGACTCTTCAATATAGATTGTCATCGTCCTGCGCGTCCCGAACGGCGAGGTGCCGCCGACCTGGTAGCCGGTATGCTTCATGGCCGTTTCCGGCGCGCAGGTGGTGACGCTCCTGGCACCGATCTGGCGGGCCAGCTCTTTGGTAGAGACCTGGCAATCGCCATGCATCAGGATTATGAGCGGCTCTTTCCGGTCATCCTCCATCACCAGGGTCTTGACCACGCAATGTTCATCCACCCCCAGCTCCCGGGCAGAGACCGCTGTCCCCCCCTTCTCTTCATAGCTGTAAGGATGATCGGTAAAAGATACTCCGGCAGCTCGCAGAGCTCTCACTGCAGCGGTCACCGGAGTTTTATCTCTGGCCATCGACAGCTCTCCGCAATTACTGTTTCGTCCCGGCCGCTGGGTCGTGCAGGGTGATGAAGATATCAGTGGTGGTGCCACTGGAATCTTTGTTGCTATTCCCGTCCATCCCGCCGGTGGTACTGCCGGTCAGGTAGAAAGAGGTGGTGACCCGGTCCCGGGCAATCCCCCAGGCTCTGTCGGCTGCCGCAGTGCCGAACTGGTAGATATAACTTCTGTCGCCGGCCGGAGTGAACCTCGCCAGGAAAGCGTCGTCGCTGCCGGAGCTGGTTAAACCGCTGAAAGCGCTGCCGGTATAGCCGCTCAGATAGACGTTACCACTACTGTCAAGTGCAATCCCGGTGACGTTGTCAGTAGCAGTGGTGCCAAATTGCTGCGGCCAGCCGATAACAGTCGAGCCGTCGGTCTTGTATGCGGTTAGGAATATCCCGCCACTGGATGTTCCGTCCAGCGAGCCGGTTGTAGTCCCAGTCAGGTAGACGATGCCGGCATTATCATCGACCGCCGCCCGCGCCCCGACCGTAGTATTGGATACCACCCCGACCTGTCTGGCCCACTGCACTGCACCACTGTTGCTTACCTTGACCAGAATGGCATCCCTGTTGCTTATCTGAACCGCTCCGGGGAGCTGATTGTTGGTCTCACCGGCCAGGTAGGCGTTATCTGCAGCATCAAGGGTAAGGCCATCAGCAAAGTCATTACCTGTAGAGCCGATCTGGGTAGCCCACTGCAGGTTACCGCTGAAATCGTACTTGAGCAGAAAGGCGTCATACCCGCCGCTATAAGGGTTGATCAGGGCTACCGGGAGCTGGGCATTACTGTAGCCGGCGACCCATACACCATTACTCCCCACAGCCACTCCGGTAGGTATGTCATCCATGCTGGTGCCGAGCTGCCTCACCCAGAGCTGACTGCCGCTGCTGTCGTACTTTGCAAGAAATATGTCATAGCTGCCGCTGTTGGTCCCTGCCAGGCCACCTGCAGTTGCACCGGTCACATAGATGTTGCCACTGCTGTCGACTGCTACTCCGCCGGCGATATCCTCATTGGCAGTGCCGAACTGACGTACCCAGGAGGGGATACCGCTGCGGTCATATTTGGCCAGGAAAATATCGCTCCCCCCCTGATTGGCAACATCGAAACTACCCTTGGTGCTGCCGGCAACATAGACATTGCCGCTGCTGTCAAGAGCAATCCCGGCCGGGGTGTCATCACGCACTGTGCCGAATTGGACTGTTCGTGAAACTGTGGTAAATTCCCAGCTGAAGGTTGTCAGCGGAGTGCCGCTGCTGTCCTTGATGGCACTGGCAAGGGTGGCCGTGTAAGTCGTGCCATTACCGAGCAAGGAGGTCGGGGTAAAGGTCGCTGTTCTGGTAGCTGCTTCATAAACTACGGACCCGGCTACTGCCGCCCCCCCCCTGACTTTCAGGGTAAAGGTCGCTGCGGTAATTGTGGTGCTATCCATATCCTTGGTAAAAGATGCTATCAGATTACTATTAATGGCAATCTGTTGCGCCCGGTCAACAGGGGTAACTGAACTGACCCCAGGGGCAACATTGCTGGTTGCCGGTGTAGATGAAGAGCCGCCACCGCAGCCGGAAAAAAGCAGCTGAAACAGGGAGAGCAATATGATGCTTATGAGAAATCTACGCATATTCACCTCGCTGGGGGTTAACAAATATTGTCCGACAGGGTTTACCGGGGTCATCACTAAACCCTGACATATTTAAGCATAATATATAGCGCATCTGGTCCATCCATACAAGGGAGAATGGTGCGAATCACTATTGCATTTGCATATTTACCGCTCCCTTTATCTTGACCATATCACCTCTCATCCCAAATACAACAAAGGCCACCCGGTCGATCCTGGGTGGCCTTTGTCAATCAGATAGCTGACTGCAGCATTATTGCTGAAAATGTACGCTTCTTATTCGACAAAACTTTTCAGTTTTTTGCTCCGGCTAGGATGACGGAGTTTTCTGAGCGCTTTCGCCTCAATCTGGCGGATACGCTCACGTGTCACCTCGAAATCCTGACCTACCTCCTCCAGGGTGTGATCGCTCTTTTCACCTATTCCAAAACGCATCCTGAGGACTTTTTCCTCACGCGGGGTCAGAGTTGCAAGCACCCTGGATGTCTGCTCGGAAAGGTTCGCCTTTATTACCGCCTCTAAAGGTGATACGACCCCTTTATCTTCGATGAAGTCCCCAAGGTGTGAATCTTCCTCCTCACCAATGGGGGTTTCCAGCGAAATCGGTTCTTTGGCTATCTTCAGTACCTTGCGCACCTTGTCGAGTGGCAGGCTCATCCGCTCGGCAATCTCCTCCGGCGACGGCTCCCGGCCGATCTCCTGGACCAGTTGCCGACTGGTACGAATCAACTTGTTAATAGTTTCGATCATGTGCACCGGAATCCGGATAGTGCGCGCCTGATCAGCTATGGCACGGGTGATTGCCTGACGGATCCACCAGGTGGCATAGGTGGAAAATTTGTATCCCCGCTGGTATTCGAATTTGTCCACCGCCTTCATCAGACCGATATTCCCCTCCTGGATCAGATCAAGGAACTGCAGCCCCCGGTTGGTATATTTTTTGGCTATTGATACGACCAGACGGAGATTCGCTTCCACCAGTTCCGATTTGGCCAGCTTGGCCTTCTCTTCCCCTTCTTCTATCGCACTCAACGCAGTCGACAGATCACCGGCGCGAAAACCAGACTCCTGTTCTACCTTTTTCAGTTTTTTTTCTGCATTCTTCAGTCGCTTCTCCAGCTTCAATGCCTCATCTGAAGTCATCCCCAGCTTTTTCAGGACCTTTTTTTCTTCTGCAGCTGTCTTGTGCATCCGGGCAAAGAGTTTCCCCAGTTCATCATCGCTGACCTGCGCCTCCTCTGCCAGACCGCTTATCTCCTGGGTCAGCTTGTCCACCTTGCAGGAGAGTTCCTTGAGACGCTGCGATATCTTGGCCGTATGACGGTCCTTGAGCCGAAGCGATTTCAGCATCTCGGCCATCTGCGCCTTTAACTCCTGCTGTTCCTTGAGTTTTGACTGCCGGGTCGATGCCTTTAATGTTTCATTTTCCAAAGCCGTCTGCAACGATTCGATACGACCGTCATACTCCTTTATCTCGTCTATAACCGCCAGCAGACGATTTTTCTGGACATCCTCTTCGTCCTCTTCCAACTCCTCTTCTTCCACTTCCTTACTTATCTCGGCAGCACTGATCTGAAATTTACGCAGCCGGTCGCCAAGAGAAATCACCTCTTTGACCGTGATTGGCGTATTGAGGATGATGCTTGCCACGTCCCGCTCACCTTCTTCAATCCTTTTGGCGATCTCCACCTCGCCTTCCCTGGTAAGAAGCGATACCGACCCCATCTCCCGCAGATACATCCGCACCGGGTCGCTGGTCCTCCCTAAAGCTCCAGGTTCAAACTCCAGGTCCTCCTGCTCACCCTCCATCTCCTCGTCATCATCCAGATCGAGTTTGACCTTGGATATCTTGACCTTCTGGGCAGAATCGACAATCTCTATATCCATTTCGCCGAACATGCTCATGACATCGTCGATCTGTTCCGAAGAGACAATATCAGGAGGGAGCAGGTCATTTACCTCATCATAGGTAAGGAATCCCTTCTCTTTCCCCAGATCTATGAGCTGTTTAACTTCATCAATATTCTTCTTGGCCATGCACACCACCTCACATCGTTCTCTAACTATAATAATTGTGATTTCCTGTTTCGCAACTCATCAAGCAATTGCAGTATCTCCTTATAGCGAGGAGAATCGGAGTCAAGCCGGGAGAGTTCTCTGCAAAGCTCTTTTGTATCGACCAGTGAAGATCTTTCATAGCTTTGCCGACATTCTTCAAAAGCCTTCTGCGCATCAATCTCCTCAAGATGCCGTTCATCGATAAAGAGAGCCGCCATACGGCTCCGTTCTTCCGGTATAGGCACCTGTTCGAGAATCAATCCCCAGTCTATCTCCCTGCCAGAACGAATATGCTGCAAAATTGTCTCGGCTATCGGCATCATATCTTCCGGGAAAAGCCGGCTGACCCCGTATTCTTCTACCCGCCTGGCAATTTCCGGATACTTCCCCATTAGCGCCAGCAGCATCTCTGCAGAACCGATACCACCCTTTGCCGGCTGTCTGGTCGGCGCCCCATGCGAAACAGAACGTTTGACACCAAGTTTCTGCTGCAACAACCTGACATCAACCGCCAGCAGTCTGGATACTTCTCTGAGATAGAGATCCCGCTCTACCGGATTGGCTATCTTCTGCAGTTGCGGCAGCAGTTCATCGACTGCCCTGACCTTGCCATCAACACTACCGATCTCCGATCTTTCCAGGAGGTCGCGCAGATACCACTCAAAAATCGGCCGCGCCTTGGCAAGCCGTACAGAAAATGCTGCGACCGACTCCTTACGCATAAAACTGTCTGGATCATCACCGGCACTAAGTTCTACTACCCGGGCTGCTGCACCTTCACCAAGAAAGAGCTCCATGGCGCGTAAGGTAGCTTTTTTACCGGCAATGTCCGAGTCGAACAAGACAGCATAACGACTGGCATAACGCTGCAGCAGTTTCAGATGACCAGTAGTCAATGCAGTGCCGCATGTCGCCACAACATTCTTTATCCCGGCCTGATAGAGGGCCAGATGATCAAAATAACCTTCAACAATTATAGCTTCACCAGATTCACGCATTGCCTGTTTGGCCAGGTCTGCGCCGAACAGCACTTCGCTCTTGTGGTAGACTGCTGATTCTGGCGAATTTATATATTTCGGCAGGGAATCATCCAGTACTCTCCCGCCAAAACCGATTGCCCGCCCTTGCGGATCTGCTATTACGAACATCAACCTGTTCCGGAAGATATCATAATAGCCGCCACCATCACGGCGCCGAATTATGCCGAGCTGCTCCGCAGCGGGCAGCGGCACCTTAAGTTTCTCCAGGTAGCGGGCAAGTCCATCCCAACGATCCGGGGCAAAGCCAAGACGATAGTTCTCGGCTATCTCATGACTCACACCACGGCGTTCAAGGTACTCACGCCCCGACTTGCCTGTCGGTTCATCCTTCAGGACATGGCGGTAATATTGAGCCGCCAGGTCATTGATGCGGTACAACAACTCCCGCTCATCCTGCCGCTTTCGTTCAGCGATAGTAGGGGGGCGTTCCTCTATCTCAAGTCCGACCCGTTTGGCGAGAAACCTTACTGCTTCCGGGAATGCAAGCCCCTCGATCTTCATTATGAATGTCAGGACATTCCCGCCGATACCACATCCAAAACAGTGGAAGATCCCCCTCGCCGGATTGACATTAAAAGATGGGGTCTTCTCGCCATGAAACGGGCAAAGCCCCTGAAAATTGGCTCCAGCTTTACGCAGGCTGACATAATCTGCCACTACATCAACGATATTTGCCCGTTCGCGGACCTCGGCAACCTTTTCTTCAGGTATTATCGACATCATGAACCTTTGCCGGCCTGCGGGCCGTTGCCCGGCAATATTCCTAATTGCTTTTCTGGATGGCTTTCACCACCCTGCTGGAACTGTCCCAACCAGCGATTATCTGCCTTCCCGACTCGACAAAAGGTTGGGCAGTCCTGGAACGGAGGATATAGCCCTTGACCTTTTCCGGCACAGGCTTGGTGGTACAGAGAGAAAGAATTAAACAGAGCAGAAGAGCCCCTTCAGCCAGGCCGAAGACAACCCCACCGATTTTATTGACCCCTCCCAGTAACATAATTTTGAATACCACGGTGAGAAAATGACCACAGAGATAGAAAAGCAGCCCTACGACGAGAAAAACAAGCACGAACGAAACCGTACCGGCCACTTTGGCGGGGAGATGGATAAATGGCCTGATGGCCTCGGCAAGGTAAGCATAATACCTGAATGCGGCCCAGCAGCCGGCAACAAGTCCAAGCAGCGAACATACTTCTCGGACAAGCCCCTTCATGAATCCCTTTACCACAAAAGCCAGCAACATCAGCCAGATAAGGATTTCAACAGGGCCCATGCACCTACCTGTATTTCATAAAAAGTAGGGGCAATTACATGAATCGCCCCCACTGTTGACCTGCGACAGCCAAAATCATCCTGGACCCCAGTCCAGGAATAGGCAAACCGGTTACGGGGATAATGCTGACCTGACCATAAGATCAATCCATCATTTTCCGCTGTTTCTTGAGAGCCCGCTTGCGAGCTGCTATGGCCTTTTTCTTCCGCTTTATACTTGGCTTTTCGTAATGTTCGCGTTTGCGGACTTCAGAAAGGATTCCAGCCTTTTCGCACTGTTTTTTGAATTTCTTCAGTGCAAGCTCAAAGGATTCATTTTCCTTTACCTTTACTCCCGGCATCCATATTCCCCTCCCCCCTGTAGCTAAATTTACCCTGAAACTGCTTAGTCACTAAAGGTCAGCCGGTTAACTTTTCTAAAAGAAAAAGAATAATAACATTCACATCTGACTTGTCAAGTAAATTATGTTCGGGTTTTCAATCATTTCCTTTTCCACGTGCTGCTTTTTCAACAATCCCGGAGGTGCCAAAACGACGGCGCAATTCGGCATAGATTTCATCCGGGTCGATATCATAGTATCCGAGTAGCACCATGGCATGAAAGAATAGATCCGCGGTTTCATAAACTATTTCATCCCTGACCCCACCCTTGCCGGCAACAACAAGTTCGGTCGCCTCTTCTCCCAGTTTCTTGAGAATCTTGTCGATCCCCTTTGCCATCAGCGATGCCGTATAGGAATCTGCCGAAAGGTTCTTTTTCCGCTCCTGAATAACCTGGTAGAGCGCCTGCAGGATATCTTTATCGCTCATATTCTCACCGCCACCCCACGCTCATGCAGATACCCCTTCGCTTCCTGGATCGTGTACTCCTGATAGTGAAAAATAGAAGCCGCCAAACAGGCGCTAGCACCACCTTTGATGAAACCATCATAAAGGTGCTGCAGATTACCCACCCCCCCGGAGGCTATCACCGGTATGGCTACCGCATCGGCAATTGCCCTGGTCAACAACAGGTCGTAGCCATCTTTGGTCCCGTCCCGGTCCATGCTGGTCAAGAGAATTTCACCGGCACCATACTCTTCCATGCGACAGGCCCACTCAACCGCATCGATCCCTGTGGCATTGCGACCGCCATGGGTATAGACTTCCCATCGATCTTCACCTTCAACTTGCCGGGCATCTATGGCAACCACCGTACACTGGGACCCAAACCGTTCGGCAGCCTCTTTGACAAATTGTGGCTGATGCACTGCTGCGGTGTTGATGGATACCTTGTCCGCACCGGCATTGAGCAAACGGCGGATATCGTCCACGCTCCTCACTCCGCCACCAACGGTGAGTGGCATGAAGACCCGCTCGGCAGTCCGGCGCACCACATCGATTATTATATCCCTGGCATCGCTGGAGGCGGTAATGTCGAGAAAAGTCAACTCATCCGCCCCCTGCTTATCATAGATCTCGGCGACCTCCACCGGGTCACCGGCATCGCGTAGTTCAAGGAATTGTACCCCCTTGACGACCCGCCCCCCTTTTACATCGAGACAGGGGATAATCCGCTTGGTCAGCATAAAGACCTCAACATCTTTTTGTCAGCGCCACCGCTGCAGCAAGTTGAATGGCGCCGGTATAGATCGCCTTGCCGGTAATTACCCCGGTAACACCGGCCGGTTCAATCGCCAGCAACTGTTCGATATCCTTGAGTGAGGAGACCCCCCCCGAGGCGATGACCGGGATGTTGATAGCTTCGGCCAGAGCTCTGGTCGACTCGATATTCGGCCCCTGCATCATGCCGTCCCGGCTTATGTCGGTATAGATTATTGCAGCAACGCCATACCCCTCGAAACGTTTCGCCAGCTCCACCGCTGTGATATCGGTCACTTCTGCCCAACCCTGCACTGCCACCATACCGTTCTTGGCATCTATGCCGACTACTATCCGGCCCGGGAAGAGCCGGCAGGCCTCCTCCACCAGGTGAGGATCACGCTGGGCAGCGGTACCGAGAATGACCCGGGAGAGCCCAAGTTCCAGATAAGCCCGGATAGTTTCGAGGTCACGAATACCACCTCCCAGTTGTGCCGGGATTTTGATAGCATTGACAATCGCCGCAATGGCCTTCCTGTTCTTCGGCATACCGGCAAAAGCGCCATCTAGATCGACAATATGAAGCAGTTCCCCCCCTTGTCGTTCCCATTCCATTGCCTGTTCGGCCGGATTTTCACAAAAGATGGTATCCTTGTCCATCAACCCCTGTTCTAGGCGGACACATTTCCCTTCTTTCAGATCAATAGCGGGTATGACTATCATTCAATAAAACCTTTCCATGCAATTACCACAGAGGGTAGAGATGAGTATACTGAGCAAAGGGCGTTGTTTGTCAGTCAATATCGGAATTGTCCGGGAAAACTAGATATATCTGGTGAAATCAGTGCCAGGCCCCAGGGTGAGTAGAAATAAATTTCTGCTCGATATCTTCTACGTCACTCTGCGGCATCTCTGTTGATAATCAGCCTTTCAACCCGGCAAAGTTCCTGAGTATCTGCAGCCCTGCTTCCTGGGACTTTTCCGGATGGAACTGGGTGGCAACGATATTATCCTTCCATACAGCCGAACAGAATTCGATGCCATAGTCAGTGGTCATGGCGATCACCCCTGCATCGTCCGGCTTGACATAATAAGAGTGGACAAAATAGAAATTGGTCCCCGTCTCGATACCCTCAAAAAGCGGTGGTTGATTCCTGTAAGTGATCTGATTCCAACCCATATGCGGCACCTTGAGCGCTTCACCAGCTACAACCTGCCCTTCCGGAAAACGGACCACCCGACCGGGGATAATGCCGAGCCCTTGATGAATACCAAACTCCTCGCTTTCGCTGAAAAGAAGTTGGAGACCGAGGCAGATGCCGAGAAACGGCCTCCCTTCCTCGATCAATCTAATTAGCGGTTCAACAAAACCACCCTGAGTAAGATTCCGCATACAATCGGGGAATGCACCTACCCCAGGGAGGACCACTTTCTCTGCCTCCAGAAGCTGTTTCGGGTCAGCTGTCACAACCGCTGTACAACCGACCTTCTCCAGACCCTTCTGTACGGAGCGGAGATTCCCCATTCCATAATCGACAATAGCAATCATATAGATACCCTGGAGATCAGTGGCCGGGGACCGGGGAACGGTAAAATCTTCTTGACTGTTCCCTGGTCACCACTCCCTTAATCACAGCTTTCCCTTGGTCGACAGAACACCGGCGATACGAGGGTCAAGCTGGGTCGCCTGATCAAGCGCCCGGGCCAACCCCTTGAAACATGCCTCCAGAATATGGTGGACATTGTCGCCATACATCACATTGATATGGATATTGGCCGCCAGGTGATTGGTCAGGGCCTGGAAGAATTCTCTGGCCAACTCCACGTCGAATTCACCTATCTTAACCTTAGGCAGGGTTACGTTATAGACCAGATAGGGGCGCCCGGACAGGTCGATCGCCACACTCGCCAAGGTCTCGTCCATCGGAAGAGTTGCCTGACCGTAACGGCGAATCCCCTCCTTGGCACCAAGCGCCTTTTTTATCGCCTCACCGAGAACTATGCCGATATCCTCCACAGTGTGGTGAAAATCGATGTCGATATCCCCCTTTGCCTCCACCTCAAGGTCGAATAAGCCATGTCGGGCAAAGAGGTTGAGCATGTGGTCGAGAAAAGGGACTGAGGTACAGACTTTTGCCTCGCCACTGCCGTCAAGGTTAAGTTCAAGACGGATCTGGGTCTCTTTGGTAATCCGCTCAATGGTTGCGCTACGTGACATAATCGCCTCCTTGATTATTTCAGTCGTATACTCACGGATCTGCCGTGGGCCTCCAGCCCCTCCAGTTCGGCAATCCGCACGATATCCCTGCCAAGCCTCTGCAGCCCCCCCTCGCTGAACCAGACGATGGAGGATTTCTTCACGAAATCGTCCACTCCTAGTGGCGAGAAGAACCGGGCCGTCCCACCGGTCGGCAGGGTATGATTCGGACCGGCCAGATAGTCACCGGCCGCCTCTGGAGTATGGTGACCGAGAAAGATAGCTCCGGCATTCTTTATCTGTGGCAGGATGGCGAATGGTTCAGCAACCGCCAGCTCCAGATGTTCCGGGGCGATCCGGTTAGAGAAACGGATCGCTTCGCCAAGGTCTCCGGCAATGATTATCGCGCCGTAGTTATCCCATGACTTCCGGGCAATGGCCTCTCTTTTAAGTTTTTTCAGCTGTTTCTCCACCTCGGCAGCCACCTTTTCCCCAAAAGACCGATCAGTGGTGATCAGGATGGAAGAGGCAAGCTCGTCATGCTCAGCCTGGGAGAGAAGATCGGCAGCAATATGCGCCGGCTTGCCAGAGCCGTCATTGATGACGAGTATCTCGCTCGGCCCGGCGATCATGTCGATCCCCACCTGACCGAAAACGAGCTGTTTGGCAGTGGCTACGTAGATATTTCCCGGCCCGGTGATCTTATCTACCCGTGGGATGGTTGCAGTGCCGTAAGCCAGCGCGGCCACCGCCTGGGCACCACCTATCCGGAAGACCCGGTCAACCCCGGCAAGGCGTGCCGCCACCAATAGATGACGATTGACCTCCCCGCCCGGAGTCGGTGCCACCATTATGACTTCTCCCACTCCGGCAACCCTTGCAGGGACTGCATTCATGATAACACTCGACGGATAGCTCGCCTTACCCCCCGGCACATAGATGCCGACCCGCTCCAGCGGGGTGACCATCTGGCCGAGCAGGAGATCGCTCTCGTCGGTTGAGAGCCAGGTCTCCTGTTTCTGCTTTTCATGAAAGCGGGCTACCCGCTCTACTGCCAGCTTCAGTGCAGCAATATCGGCATCCTCAACCCTGGCGAACGCCTCGTTAAAGTCATCTTCCGTCACCTCAAGAGCAGCGACCGAATCGGCCTCCTGCTTGTCGAAACGTCTCGTGTAGTCAAGGACTGCCGCATCACCCCGCTTGCGTACGTCTGCAATGATATCGCGGACGATCTGCTCCACCTCCTGGCCGATCTCCCCTCCCCGACCGAGGATGGCGGCAAACTTCCGGTCAAAATCTTTGTCGCGTATGTCGAGAAATTGCATCGGTTGCTCCGTTGTCAGAGGTGCTGTTCAAGACCTTCGATAATCTCGGTGATGCGCGGATGCCTGGTCTTCAGACTGGCCCGGTTGACCACCAGCCGGGTTGTGATTTCAGCAATGGTCTCCACCTCAACCAAACCGTTCTGCTTCAGGGTCTCGCCGGTGGAGACCAGATCGACAATCCGTTCCGAAAGCCCCACCAGCGGCGCCAACTCAATAGAGCCATAGAGTTTGATGATCTCCACCTGCACCCCTTTGCCGGCAAAATATTTTTCGGTAAAGTTCGGGTATTTGGTGGCGATGCGGATATTGCTCCAGGCTGATGGATCGTCGACCCGGGAGAGTTCGGCCGGTTCAGCCACCACCATGCGGCAGTAGCCGAATTTCAGGTCGAGCGGTTCATAGAGGTCTTTCTCCTGTTCCAGCAAGGTATCCTTGCCGACAATACCGATGTCGGCACAGCCATATTCCACGTAAGTCGGCACATCTGTTGCCCGGACGATCATGTAGCGCATCCGTTGCTGCTGGTTCTCGAAGATCAGCTTGCGGGAACTGCCAAGGAGTTCGCTGCAATCGATACCGATCTTCTGGAACAGGGCAACCGACTCTTCAAGAATACGCCCTTTGGGGATGGCGATGGTGATGTAATCTGTCATTCCTTAACCCGCACGATATCGGCCCCCAGACCTGCCAGCTTCTTTTCAATCGCCTCGTAACCCCGATCCAGATGGTAGATTCTGGAGACTTCGGTGGTGTTCTGGGCCGCCAGCCCAGCCAGAATCAGCGACGCTGAAGCGCGCAGATCAGTGGCCATGACCGGAGCACCGGAGAGCTTCTTCACCCCTTTGACCGTGGCGATATTCCCCTCGATGGTGATGTCGGCACCAAAACGTGACAGCTCGGAGACATGCATGAAACGGTTTTCAAAGATATTCTCACTGATAACACTTGCCCCGTCGGCCAGACACATGAGCGCCATGAACTGAGCCTGCATATCGGTCGGGAAGCCTGGATACGGGCGGGTCTTGATATTAACCCCGTGCAATTTTTTCGGTCCCTTGACCCTTACCAGATTATCCTTATTGATGATCTCTACCCCGACATCCTGCAGTTTGAAGACCAGTGCATCGAGATGCTCCAGTTGCATCCCCTTTATCTTGATGTCGCCACCGGTGATGGCCGCGGCGACCATAAAGGTACCTGCCTCGATCCGGTCCGGCATGACCCGGTGACTGACAGGCCCCAACTCTTTCACCCCGGTGATGCGGATAGTGTCGGTACCAGCCCCCTCGATCTTTGCCCCCATCTTATTCAGGACAATGGCCAGGTCGACTATTTCCGGCTCACGCGCAGCATTCTCCAGCACAGTCTCGCCTTTGGCGGTCGCAGCAGCCATCATCAGATGTTCTGTACCACCCACCGTAGAGATGTCGAAGTTGATCCGCGCCCCCTTGAGCCGCTTCGCCTTGGCCTCCACATAACCGTGGGTCAGATTGATGTCAGCCCCCAGGGCCGCCAGACCCTTGAGATGAAGGTTGATGGGACGGGCACCGATCGCACAGCCGCCGGGGAGTGATACCCGTGCCTTGCCTAGTCTCGCCAGCAGTGGCCCCAGGACCAGCACCGAGGCACGCATGGTCTTGACCAGTTCGTAGGTCGCCTCGTGATTGTTGACCTTACTGGTGTCGATACCGACTACGTTCCCCTTCCCCTCAACAACCGCACCGAGGGTCTCCAGCACCTTGATGGTGGTATTGATGTCGCGCAGGAATGGCACATTGCTGATCTCGTGCCTTCCCGGGGCAAGGATGGTGGAGATGAAGATGGGGAGGGAGGCGTTCTTTGAACCGCTGACCGTTACCTCGCCAGCAAGCTTTTTCCCCCCCTTGATAATTAGCTTGTCCAATGCAATGCACCTCTATCACTTATTAATAAAATGTTATCCTATACGCAAGAGCCTTATGGCTCAATCTGATTTCACCCTGCCACCCACTACCCGCTCTATTGCAGCCTGATCCCTGGCGGAGAAGATATCGACAAAATGGCAGCTGTCGGTAAACAGCTCTTGAACTGCCTCGGCCTGGTTCAGACCAACCTCAACAAGCAGCCAGCCGCATGGGTTGAGATATTCTGAGGCACTGCCGATGATGCGGCGATAAAAATCGAGCCCATCCAGACCCCCATCAAGTGCCAGACGTGGTTCATAATCACGTACCTCTGGCTGCAGACCGGCAAGCTCGGCGGTCGGAATATAGGGGGGGTTACTGACAATAATGTCAAAGCGCTCCCCTGCCACCGGCTCGAAAAGCGAACCTCCACGAAAGCTCACCCTGACACTGTTCCGTGCCGCATTCTCCCTGGCCAGCATCAAGGCAGTTACGGAAGTTTCCACACCGATCACTTCAGCCTGCGGTAACAGCTTGGCCAGGGCGATGGCAATACAACCGCTGCCGCTGCCGATATCGACGATGCGGCTCTTTGCCTCTCCCCTGCGTACAGTCTCAGTCACCAGTACTTCAGTGTCGTGGCGAGGGATCAACACCGCCGGGGAGACCCTGAAATCGAGCCCCATGAACTCCTGGCTGCCAAGCAGATATTGCAACGGTTCGCGTCTTGCCCGACGCGCCACCAGAGAACGAAAATCGACAAGTTCTACAGCGGTCAGCGGTTTGTCGAAATTGAGATAGAGCCCGACCCGGTCGTGACCGAGAAGTGAACTGAGCAACCATTCCGATTCCAGGCGGGCATTCTCCACACCCTTGCCAGCCAGATACTCTTTAGTCCAGTTCAGAACTTTAAGGATGGTCCAGATTTCCCTGTTATCGTTCACTATCCGGAATTCCTCTCATGCTCTACATGCCCGGATCTCTGGCGCCAGAGCAGGTGTCAAGCCGCCTCGGACTGCAATTTCAAAGCCTCCATCTGATAATGGGCCCGAAGCGAGTCGACGATCTCGCCTATATCACCGGCCATTATCGCATCAAGCCGATAAAGGGTCAGGCCGATCCGGTGGTCTGTCATCCGCCCCTGGGGGTAATTATAGGTACGGATCCGCTCGCTCCTATCCCCGCTCCCCACCTGCAGCTTCCGGTCAGCCGCCATCCTGGCGTTCTGTTCACTGGTAAGGATATCGAGCATCCTGGTCTTCAGCACCTTCATCGCCTTGGCCCGGTTTTTTATCTGGCTCCGCTCTTCCTGACAGGCAACTACGATACCGGTCGGCAGATGGGTAATACGAACCGCTGAATCGGTAGTATTGACATGCTGCCCGCCAGCACCGCTGGAGCGGTAGACATCGATCTTCAGGTCAGCAGGATTTATATCTATATCGATGTCCTCTGCCTCAGGTAACACCGCTACCGTGCAGGCGCTGGTGTGAATCCGCCCCTGGGCCTCGGTCTCCGGTACCCGCTGGACACGATGGGTACCTGACTCATACTTCAGCTTGGCAAAGACCCCATCGCCTTCAACTGCGGCAATGATCTCCTTATATCCACCCTTTTCCGATTCCGACGCCGAAATCACCTCCACCCGCCAGCGATTCGCCTCGGCGAAGCGGCCATACATGCGAAAGAGGTCACCGGCAAAGAGGGCTGCCTCATCGCCGCCGGTACCGGCCCGGATCTCCAGGATTACACTCCTGTTATCATTAGGGTCCTTGGGGAGCAGGAGCAGCTTTATCTCGGACTCAATAGCATCCCGTTGCTCCTCCAGAGAGGTGATCTCTGCTTCAGCCATCTCCTTCATCTCCGGGTCGGCCAGGAGTTCCCGGTTCCCTGCCAACTCGGCAATGATCTTCTTGAAACGCCGATAGGCCTCTACAAGTGCCGACAGATCGGCATGCTCCCGTGACAACTTGCGGAACTCCACCTGATTGGCAATGGTAGCCGGGTCGGCGAGGAGCGCTTCCAGTTCCTGATAACGCCGCTCCAGTTCTTCAATCTTCTCAAACATTATTCATTTTCCTCTATAATGGTCATTACCTGACCTATACGACCAGCCGGTCATCCTTGTAGCCATCATTGACCTCCAACGCCTCTTCCATAGAGCGGATCGCCACCTCCAGCTGGCTGTCGTCCGGTTCACGGGTGGTAAGCCTCTGCAAGGCGAGACCTGGGGCAATAAGCAGTTTCACCAGCGGGGCCTGCTCATTCTTGGCGCTCCACTTCAGTATCTCATAGGAGACACCGGCTATGAGCGGCAGCAGGATGATCCGCGAACCGGCTTTCCATAAGAATGGCCAGGCCTTGGGGATCATGGAGAATATGACGATACTGACCAGCATGACTATCAGCAGAAAGCTGGTCCCGCAGCGGGGGTGAAGCCTGCTGTACTTCCTGACATTTTCTATAGAGAGGATATCCCCGGCTTCGAAGGCGAAGATCGATTTGTGTTCTGCTCCATGGTACTGGAAGACCCGCTGAATATCCTGCATGCGGGAGATGGAGACGATGTAGAGGACAAATACCACCACCCTGATGACGCCATCCACCAGGTTGAAGATGATGTTGGAAGTACCGATGATCGGTATCAAAAGCTTGGTCAGATAGAGCGGCAGGATGAAAAAGAGCAGTATGCCGAAGCCGAACGCCACCGCCAGGGTCCCACCCATGGCCAGCGGACTCAGTTCTTCCTTCTCTTCCCCCTCGGCCAATGCCTCATTTGCCGAATAGTTCAGCGCCTTGATGCCGATGATCAACGAGCTAAAAAGTGCTACCGCCCCGCGAAGAATGGGGAGTTTGACTATGGGATAACGCTCGGAGAGGGGGATAACCTCTTCCCGCTTGACCGAGATTTCACCCGATGGACGTCGGACTGCAATGGCCAGCGAACGGGGGGCGCGCATCATCACCCCCTCTATTACAGCCTGACCACCGATGTTGATTTTTGCCATTAGTTCCTCAATGATTTCTTGCTGACCAGGCTATACGCCATTGCCGGTCTGCCGTTAATTAGGTTAGATATTGCGAAACCTGTCCCGCACCTCGATTATCCTGCCGCAGGTCATCGCTCCTTCGGGACAAGGAGCAGCCAGACAGCCCGGGCCAGCATCACGGAAAATGGTTGGAGCGACTCTCCTGACCAGTTTGAGCATCTCCAGCGCCATGGCCCGGATTTCCCACTGGGCTCGTTCACAACAACGGAGACCGAAAAAATGGAGCAACTCCCGCGCATTCATGGTTACCAGAATTTTGGTCTCCGTGGCATTGGGGAGGATATAGCGAGCATCCTCAGCCGGAATACCTGCCTCTATCATTTTACTGTATGCCTCATGCAGGTCACCCAGCATCTTTTCAAACAGGGCCAGCGCCTCTGGTTCCTCGGCAATCGATGTCGGCACCACTGCAGCAAAACGTTCCTTATGGGAAACGTACCGCTGTGACTGCTGAGAATATGAAGCCACACGGTGTCTCACCAGTTGGTGCGAGGTGACCCGCGAGATACCTTCTATACCGAAAGTGAAAGATGCATGCTCCAGCACCGATTGATGACCAAGCGACATGATCTTGTCGAGAAATGTCTGAATATCGGCACCGGAGAGTTTATCCCGCAATTCATCAATACTAACTGGCGAGTAACAGAGTCGTGCCGCCAGTGCGATCGTGAGTTCAGGCTCAGGTGTGTGCTGCAACAGGGCAACTTTCATGCATAGCCTCGAAGCTGAAATATATCCTTATTAGTATCGCATATCTTGTTGGATAAAGACAATCGACAAAATCCCGGCAGCACTACAATTAATCATACGAATTCAACAATTACGTTGCGAAAAAACAATAAGGGGATTTCGCCAGCGACAAAATCCCCTTACCAAACCTGCCCAAGCTGAAGGCTTTACATGCCGTAACGCTTCTTGAATCGCTCCACGCGCCCTGCTGTATCGACCAGTTTCTGCTTGCCAGTGAAAAACGGGTGACAGGCGGAGCAGATCTCGGTACTGATCTCCGGCTTGGTGGAACGGGTCTGGAAAGTATTGCCGCAGAGGCATTTCACCGTTACATCGTTGTACTTGGGATGGATCCCTTCTTTCATATCTTCCTCCTTGCACAGGCTAAATGCCTTAATGCACATTATCTCCATCGGAAAGTGTTTAATCTAACACTTCCCTGATATTAATTCAAGTCATTTTTCTCTCTCTTTATCAGAGCAAGTCTGACCGTTCCTGACCAGTCCTATCTGCTCATGGAATCAAGAAAATCCTGGTTGGTCTTGGCTTCAGAGAGTTTGGACAAGAGAAAATCCATGCTGTCAACCACATTCATCGGATGGAGTACCTTGCGCAGAATCCAGATCCGGTTCAGGGCTGTCTTTTCGATCAACAGCTCCTCTTTACGGGTGCCGGACTTGTTGATGTCTATGGCCGGGAAGGTCCGTTTTTCAACCAGTTTCCGGTCGAGATGGAGTTCCATATTACCAGTCCCCTTGAACTCCTCGAAAATCACCTCATCCATCTTGCTGCCGGTATCGATCAGGGCCGAAGCGATAATGGTGAGTGACCCACCCTCCTCGATATTGCGGGCTGCTCCGAAAAATCGCTTCGGCTTATGCAGTGCATTTGAGTCAACTCCGCCGGAGAGTATCTTCCCCGAAGGGGGGATGACGGTATTATAGGCACGTGCCAGACGGGTAATTGAATCGAGCAGGATGACTACGTCACGCTTATGTTCGACCAGCCGCTTCGCCTTCTCGATAACCATTTCTGCCACCTGGATATGCCGCGAAGCAGGTTCATCAAAGGTTGAAGAGACTACTTCTCCATTGACTGACCGTTGCATGTCAGTCACCTCCTCCGGCCTTTCGTCAATGAGCAGGACAATAAGATAGACCTCTGGATGATTAGCTGCTATGGAGTTGGCAATATTCTGGATCAGCATGGTCTTGCCGGTACGTGGCGGTGCTACAATAAGACCGCGCTGCCCTTTACCGATAGGTGCTATAAGCTCGACCACCCGCATCGGCATATTGTCCGGAGCTGTCTCCAGCTTCAACTTCTCTTCCGGATAGAGCGGCGTCAGGTTGTCAAAAAGAATTTTGTCCCTGGCTACATCAGGTGGCTCGAAATTTACCATCTCCACCTTGAGCAGGGCAAAGTAACGTTCCCCCTCCTTCGGAGGGCGTATCTGCCCGGAAACAGTATCGCCGGTATGCAGATTGAATCGGCGGATCTGGCTGGGGGAGACATATATATCATCCGGACCGGGGAGATAATTGTAATCAGGTGCACGCAGAAAACCGAACCCATCGGGCAGGGTCTCCAGTACCCCCTCACCGAAGATCATCCCGTTCTTTTCGGTCTGGGCATTCAGAATGGCGAAAATCAGGTCCTGCTTGCGCAGACTCGAGGCCCCTTCAATATTAAGCCCCTTGGCTATCGCCGCCAATTCATTAATTTTTTTGCCTTTCAATTCCTGTAGATTCATCGCTTCTCCTGAAAAAATTCTGTACTTAAGTACTTCGGCAGAAGTTACTTTAAGTTGAAATAAATACTTTGGTCGTCAGTATGAGCATAGGGAAACTTGGGGAAATACCATGAAAACAGTATTGATATAATTTTGAGTTAAATATTATTGATTAGATTAGTTAGATTCATTCTATTCTGAAATCTATTGGGTAGAGGTTGCAGAAATATGGTCTAAACGAGGATATGTTCTATTTATAGCCTCGACGGTTATTGTTGTCAACAACTAATTATCGGCAAATAACGATTCCCCCCTCACTTACCGACCAAGCGATCGAATGCAGAACAATTGACCTTAACCTATAGTTCAAAATATCAACATGATATAACATTGTCAACTACTGAAAACAGGGTTTTTATAATAATAATTTGACTATAAATTATCGCAAGTATATAATCTTGTTTTATTAAACTGAAGTGACTGCAAAGAGTGAAGAAAAATATTGTCCGGCCTGTAAAGGGGCATTTGACTTGAGAGGGTTTTAGATGCAATTGACTGTTACCGAAGCTGCCAGACTCCTCAAGGTTGACGACAAGACAGTTCAGCAATGGATACGCAAAGATGGTCTGCCGGCCTGCAAAGTCAACGATCAATATCGACTGAATCGAGTTGACCTGCTTGAATGGGCAACGGAGCGGGGGATTAAACTCTCCCCCGACATATTCACCTCGTCCGGGGATGAGGAAAATCCTCTCCCCCCTCTCTCCCAGGCTCTTGCTGCGGGGGGTATCCACTATAATCTGCCCGGCACCGACATACAGAATGTGCTGAAAAATGTTGTCGATCTTCTCCATATACCTTCGCAGCTCGATCCGGATTTTCTCCTCCAGGTGCTGCTTGCCCGGGAAGCGCTTGGCAGCACAGCTATCGGTGACGGCATCGCCATCCCCCATGTACGCAACCCGATTTTGCTCAATGTCGCCGCTCCGGCGGTTACCCTCTGCTTCCTGGAAACCCCCATAGATTTCAAGGCAATTGACAATAAACCGGTCAATATCCTCTTTACCTTGACCAGTCCGACCGTCAAGACCCATCTCCACCTTCTGGCAAAACTGGCCTATGCCCTCCGCGACCAGCGCTTCAAGACTATACTTCAGAAACAGGGAAGCTCTGCGGAGATAATGGCAATGGTCAAAACCATCGAAGCAGAACTGGGGGGGGACTGAATGGGAAACGGCACAGAGGCGCTCACCTGTTCCGGGTCTCTACTTGTTTGCGCCACTCTACTGATTTTCATCTCCGGCATTCCGGCATTAATAAAGTATATCAGTGCCGAGCTGGCACAAAAAACCGCCTCATTCCTGCAGGTAGCCGGTTCTCTTGCCGGCTTATGCGGTGCGGCTCTGGTACTGACAGGGGAGAAGACCGAAACCGTCATCATTGCCGCATATCTCCCCTTCGGCCCGCTGCAGGCCAGCGCTGATCCTCTTGCGGCGCTGTTTCTCCTGCCGATTTTCACAATCACTCTCTGCTGTGCGATTTATGCCGGTGGATATTGGCCGGCAGCAGCAAATATAGAGTCAGTACGCAAACTTACTCTGTTCTCCGGCTTTCTCAGCGCCTCTCTCGCTTTACTGGTCATGGCACATAACGCTATCCTCTTTCTGATCGCCTGGGAAATCATGGCCCTCTCCTGCTACTTTGTCATGACTACTGAAGACGCCAAGACAGAGGTCCGGGAAGCAGGGCTACTCTACCTGATCACCACCCATATCGGCACTCTGGCACTGTTTGCCATGTTCTCTCTGTTACGCGGACTCTGTGACTCATTTCAGTTCCCTCTGGCCGGCTCTCTTGATGGGATGAGCGCCATAGCCAGCGGCATTTTTGTCACCGCCCTGCTCGGATTCGGTTTGAAAGCAGGTCTGATGCCTTTGCATGTCTGGTTGCCAGCTGCACATGCCAACGCGCCGAGTCACATATCAGCTCTCATGTCCGGGGTCTTGATCAAAATGGGGATATATGGGCTGATCAGGATATTTTCCCTGTTCAACCATATCCCACTCTGGTGGGGAGCTGTAATCCTGATTGCCGGGATCGTCTCCGGCATTATCGGCGTTGTTTTTGCCATTGCCCAGCACGACCTGAAACGACTGCTCGCCTACCACAGTATCGAAAACATCGGCATCATCGCTATGGGTATCGGTGTGGCACTGATAGGGCAGGCTACCGGCAACCAGACTCTGATGATTCTGGGGATGGCAGGAGGGCTGTTGCATGTCCTGAATCACGCCACCTTCAAGGCACTACTATTCCTCTGTGCCGGCGCGATGATTCATGCTGCCGGTACCCGCGAAATAGATCTGATGGGGGGGCTGGCCAGACGACTCCCCATGACAGCGCTCTATTTTCTGGTCGGCGCAGTTGCCATTTGCGGCTTGCCACCGCTCAACGGTTTTGTCAGTGAATTTCTCATCTATCTTGGCCTTTTTAACGGTGTCAAGGGTGGGAACGGTCAGGCAGTCCCTTTTCTGGCGCTTACTGCGCCGGCCCTTGCCCTTATCGGGGGGCTGGCCGTAGCCTGCTTTGTCAAGGTATATGGCGTTGCCTTTCTAGGTTTCCCCCGCACAGCTTCTCAATCCGACAGCCATGAATGCGGCTGGCAAATGCAGACCCCGATGGCACTGCTAGCGCTGATCTGCATATTTATCGGCCTATTCCCGCAGGCTATCGCAAGATATCTGGAAGCAGCGATATTTTCCTGGCAGCCGACAGTAGCTATCACCACTAACCGCCTCGAGCAGAACGCTCCACTAATCTGGCTATCCATCCTCAGCATGCTCCTGCTCGGCCTGATCCTCATCGCTGCCGCCTTTATCATAAAACGCTGCCGAACTTCACCGCAGGCGACTGCTGTTACCTGGGACTGCGGCTATCTTCGACCTTCCCCCAGCATGCAGTACAGCGCTTCATCCTTTGCAGAAATACTGGTCAAACTCTTTAACGGTCTGCTCCAGCCAGAATGGAAAAAACCGGCCATCAGCGGCAATTTCCCGAAGGGCACACACTTTGCCAGCCATGTACCGGAGACTGCTCTGGAGCTGCTATTCCTGCCGCTTCTGGAGCGGGCCAATAGCAAGCTGGCAATAATACGACGACTGCAACATGGGCAACTGCACCTCTATATCCTCTACATCTTCGTCACCCTGGTGCTGCTCCTCGTCTGGGCTCAGCTTGCCTAGCCGGCAGGATGGCAGGCTCCGACTGTAACTGAGGTTTTGTTAATGACCGACATCCTTCTCCATATACTCCTGATAATCTTCATGCCCCCGCTCCTGCTCGGAGTCATCGGCAAGACAAAAGCCGCCTTTGCCGGCAGGGTAGGTGCACCATACCTGCAGCCATATTACGATATCCTCCGATTACTACGTAAAGGCTCTGTCTTCAGTGACGCGACTACCTGGATGTTCCGCGCCGGGCCGGTCATCACCCTGGCGGCTGTGTTGGTTGCAGCCCTCCTTATCCCCCTCGGCAATC
This sequence comes from uncultured Geobacteraceae bacterium, assembly GCA_964649725.1. Classification (GTDB taxonomy): domain Bacteria; phylum Desulfobacterota; class Desulfuromonadia; order Geobacterales; family Geobacteraceae; genus CAZYTM01. Next base: position 54,131 of record CAZYTM010000009.1, read on the forward strand.
ACCCGGCGCCGATCTCGTTTACCGGTGACATGGTCCTCTTTGCCTATCTCTTCGGCCTGGCGCGTTTTTTCACCATGACAGCGGCGCTCGATACCGGTTCCAGCTTCGAGGGGATGGGTGCTGCCAGGGAAGCAACCTTCTCCTGCCTGGCAGAACCGACCCTCTTTTTTGCGCTGATCGTACTGGCCCGGCTCTCCGAATCACTTTCACTTACCACCATGCTGACCCACTCCTCGGCAGCCACCTGGTTCACTGACGGTGCGGCCATGCTCCTCCTGGTCGGGGCCCTCTTTACAGTGGTGCTGGCGGAAAACTGCCGCATCCCCTTTGACGACCCGAATACCCATCTGGAGTTGACCATGATCCATGAAGTCATGGTGCTCGATCATAGCGGCCCGGCCTTCGGCTATATCCTCTATAGTGCTGCTCTCAAACTCTTCGTGCTGCTCGCTTTCTTTATCCATATCGCCCTGCCGCTCAGGGTCGCAAACTCCCTGCTCGACTGGCTGGTCTTCATTGTCTCCATGCTGCTCATGGCTGTGATAATCGGTATCGTCGAATCGGTTATGGCAAGGCTGCGGCTGCTCCGCATCCCTCAACTGCTGGTGGCATCCTGCATCCTGTCTGCCTTTGCCATGTTGCTCATCCTGAGGTGAAAAATGAGTCCCATCTCCGACCAACTACTTGTCCTTGTCATGCTGATAAACTTTCTCACCCTTGGCACCTCCCGCCTCGCCATCTCTATCCGCGCGGTGGCTGTGCAGGGTGTCGCCTTAGGGCTCTTGCCCGGCATCATCCACCCTTTCTCCTGGCATCTGCTGCTTATCTCCGGAGGGCTTATCATTGCCAAAGGGGTGCTGATACCCTGGCTGCTCACCGGTGCCATAAAAAAGGCAGAGATAAAAAGGGAAGTGGAACCGTTCATCGGTTACGTCTCGACCCTGCTCATAGGAGCAGTATTTACCGCAATGGCCTTCCTCTTCGCCGACAAATTACCGCTCATCCCTTCACACCAGGGTCTTCTTTTCGTTCCTGCCGCCATAGCCACCCTGCTTACCGGATTCCTGGTCCTCACCTCGCGGCGCAAGGCGATAAACCAGGTAATCGGCTACCTTATCCTGGAGAACGGCATCTTCATCTTCGGTCTGCTCCTGACTGAAGCGATGCCTCTCATGGTGGAAGCTGGCGCACTCCTTGATCTGCTGGTCGGCATATTTGTCATGGGGATTATCATCAACCATATCAGTCGTGAGTTTTCGTCCATCGACACCTCCCGCCTGACCGCTTTAAAGGAATAAGTGATGCTCTACGGTCTGGTCCTCACCCCCATGATCGGCGCCCTGATCGCCTGGCTGGTCCCTGACAACCGGCTGCGCCCTCTAGTATTGCCGGTCTTCGGCGCAATCCATATCGCCCTGACCATAGATGTCCTGCTGCATACTCCCCCACCATCCCTTGGCGACTGGATCCATCTCGATTCCATCGGCAAGCTGATCCTGCTTGTTACCGGGGTTTTGTTCATCGCCTGCGCGGTATATTCGGTCGGTTATCTCAGCTATCGCCAGGAGCGCTCCAACCGCGTTCTCTGTACCGGCCTCCTCATCTGCCTCTCCGCCATGTCACTTGCGGCCATGGCACACCACCTTGGCCTGCTCTGGCTGGCGATCGAAACCACCACCCTGGCCATGGCCCCGCTGATCTATTTCAACCATAATGCCCGGTCCATAGAGGCGACCTGGAAATATATGCTCATCTGCTCTGTAGGAATCGCCCTGGCGCTGCTGGGGCTGTACTTTCTCGCCTACTCCACCATGGTGGCTGGTCAGGAGGCGACCCTGCTCCTTGAGCCGCTCATCGACTCGGCCCGACGACTCTCTCCAGCCTGGCTCAATGCCGCTTTCATCTTTTTTCTTGTCGGTTTCGGCACCAAGATGGGACTGGCACCTCTGCACACCTGGAAACCTGACGCCTATGGCGAGGCACCAGGACTGGTTGGCGCTCTCCTGGCAGGTGGTCTGGTCAATTGCGGCTTTCTCGGTATCCTGCGCATCTACCAGATATGTATGGCAGCAGAAAACATCACCTTTTTCCAGAACACCATGGTTGTCATGGGGATGATCTCCATGCTCTTTGCCGCAGTCTTCGTCGTCCGCCAGACCGACTTCAAGCGTACTCTCGCCTATTCAAGCGTAGAGCATGTAGGGATACTCGCCATCGCCCTGGGGCTCGGTAAAGGTGCCCTGTTCGGGGCGCTCCTGCACATGCTCAACAATGGCCTGACCAAAGGGGTACTGTTCCTCTCGTCAGGGAATATCCATCGCTCCTACAACAGTAAAAGCTGTGCAGTAGTGAAAGGGGCATTACGTCGTATCCCCTGGTCTGGCGGGCTCTTTCTGGCTGGCTTTTTCGCTATCACCGGTTCGCCCCCCTTCGCCCCCTTCATCAGCGAATTCACCATAATAAGTAATGCCTTCATCCAGGGGCGATACCTGATCGGCACCCTCTTTCTGCTTTTTCTGGCGATTATATTCATCGGCATAGCCTCTACTGTCCTGCCGATGGTAATGGGGGAGGAGCCGCAGGACCTGCCGGAGAGCGACTATCAGGACCGGTTTCTCACCGTGGCGCCGCCACTCTTCCTCATGGGGCTGGTGCTGCTGCTCGGGTTATGGATTCCGGCCCCGTTGCGCGATCTGTTGCATGATGCCGCCCGGCTGCTGGAGATACGCCAATGAAACAGAGGATGCGGATATTCTACAATGGTCAAGCGCTGCCAGTTGGCGACGTACCGAAACTTGCAACAGATGAATTTCAACAGGTCATAAACGATGCCATTCTGCGTGGCTGGCGGGTCTCCGCCCTTTTCGGCCGACCAGCCGGAGATTTGACCTCTCTCTACTGTCTCCTCTCCTACAAATACGACGGCCTGCTGGGAATCATCAGCACCTCTGTTGGGGATACCTTCCTGTCCCTCACGCCGCTCTGTCCACAGCTCCATCTCTTTGAACGGGAGCTCGCCGAACAGTATGGAATAGTCCCAGAGGGGCACCCCTGGCTGAAACCGGTCCGCTTCCAGAAACCGTTTGCGGAGAGGTCCACCCCCTTTACGGCAAACGGTATCCTGCCAGGGGTAATGGATTATTACCGGGTCGAGGGGGATGAAGTCCACGAAGTGGCGGTCGGCCCGGTCCATGCCGGGATCATCGAACCGGGGCATTTCCGTTTCCAGTGCCACGGAGAGGTCGTCTTTCATCTGGAGATATCCTTAGGCTACCAGCACCGCGGGATTGAAGCAGGGCTGCCAGGGGGACCATACCCTAAGACCATCTGCCAGATGGAGACCATTGCCGGTGACACTACCATCGGCCATACCCAGGCCTATTGCATGATCATGGAAGCATTGGGCGGTACGCCAGTTTCGGCACGTGCGGAAACTCTGCGGGGGATAGCCCTTGAGCTGGAGCGACTGGCCAACCATAGTGGCGACCTGGGTGCCATTGCCGGCGACGTCGGCTATCTCCCCACCGCATCATTCTGCGGTCGTATCCGGGGCGATTTCCTGAACATGAGCGCCGTTCTTTGCGGCAGTCGCTTCGGCCGCGGCATGCTCCGTCCAGGCGGGACAGGATTCGACTGTTCCCCTCGCCAGGCAGAAGAACTGCTGCGACGTCTGGCAGCAGCACGCACAGACATTGCCAATGCTGTGGATTTGCTCTGGAGTACACCATCGGTCATGGCACGGCTGGAAAAAACCGGCACCGTCCCGACCGAAATCGCCAGGGAGCTCGGCCTGGTTGGCCCTGCGGCGCGCGCCAGCGGTCTTAATCGCGATATCCGGCGTGACCATCCGTATGGCATCTACCGGATGAGTCAGATCCCGGTGGTTACCAATGACAGTGGCGACGTCCTGGCGCGAACCCTGGTACGCTGGCTGGAGATAGAAAAATCGCTTGAATTCCTCGAAGAGCAGTTGCTGCGACTCCCGGCCGGGGTGATCCGCAACCAGCTCAAAACAGCTGCAGGTGATATGTTAGCCGTAGCACTGACTGAAGGTTGGCGCGGCGAGATCTGTCATGTCGCCATTACCGACAGCAACGGCCGTTTTGCCGGTTATAAAATCGTCGACCCCTCATTCCATAACTGGTCCGGGCTGGCCATGGCGTTGAGAAACGAGCAGATATCAGATTTTCCGCTCTGCAACAAGAGTTTTAATTTGTCTTATTGCGGATTTGACTTATGATGAGGTAGACATGTTCAAAGCCATACTCGCCCGCATCCATCAGGGGCACCGGACTATGAAATATCCGGCCGAGCCGGCACAGCTGCCGGAGCTGCTGCGCGGCTATCCGCTGCTCGATGCGACACTATGCCCCCCTGAATGCCATCTATGCGGCGATGCCTGTCCCTATGGGGCTATTCAACCAGGGAACAGGGGAGAGGGAACGGGGAACGGTACAAACCTTACCCTTGATATGGGGAGGTGTCTCTTCTGTCCGGAATGCCGCCAGGCCTGCCCCCATGGGGCGATAGCATTCAGCACTGACCACCGGCTGGCAGTCAACACTCGCCAAGACCTGGTAGTCGCCTCTGGTCAGGAACGGAAACTGGCGCAGGCTATGGAAGCGAAGATGCTGAAACTGTTCGGCCGCTCGCTCAAGCTGCGGGAGGTATCCGCGGCCGGTTGTAACGCCTGCGAGGCCGACACCAACGTCCTCGGTACGGTCGGTTTCGATATCGGCCGGTTCGGTATCCAGTTCGTCGCCTCGCCGCGCCATGCCGATGGCATCTATGTCACCGGGCCGGTTTCGGAGAACATGCGGGAAGCGCTGCTGAAGACCTATGCTGCGATACCGGCGCCCAAGATTGTAATTGCCTGCGGCGCCTGTGCCATCAACGGCGGTCCTTACATCGATTCGCCCGAGGTTCATAACGGTGTCGACTCCCTGCTGCCGGTCGATCTCTATATCCCTGGCTGTCCGCCGCATCCGCTCACCATTCTCGACGGCCTGCTAAGGCTGCTAAATAAAATAGACAAGGAGAAGAAATGATCACCCATATCGTATTTTTCAAGCTGAAGGAGCCGACACCGGCCAATATTGCTGCAGCAAAGGAGAAACTCCTCTCCATGGAGGGGCGGATCGACCTGCTCCGCCATCTGGAGGTAGGGGTCGATGTCATCCGCTCGGAGCGCTCCTCTGATCTGGCTCTGGTCACCAGATTCAGCTCTCTGGATGACCTGCAGGCTTACCAGGTCCACCCCTATCACGCCGGCGAGATCGTCCCGTTTATGAAATCGGTCAGCAGCGCCGTTGTTGCAGTCGATTACGAATCGAGCTGACAACTCTTTATCAACCTCACGGAGGTATGCAATGATCACTACGCTTCTGGAAGGGAACAAACGTTTTGTCAACGAACATTTCAAGAAGGAACAGGAGTTTTATTCCACCCTGGCCAAGAATCAGAACCCGACTGTCCTCTGGATCGGCTGCTCCGACTCCAGGGTGCCGGTCAACACCATCACCGACACCAGGGCCGGCGAGGTCTTCACTCACCGCAACGTCGCCAACATCGTCTCCATCAACGACTGGAACCTGTCGGCAGTACTGGAATTCTCCATCAACCACCTGAAGATACCTGACGTGGTTATCTGCGGTCATTACGGCTGCGGTGGCATCGATGCCCTGGACAGCGATAACGCCGACGACAAGTACATCCCGGTCTGGCTTATCAATGCCTACAAGGCGAAGGAGCGAGTCGACGAGAAGATCCGCGCCCTGCACATCGACATGCCACAGGAGCAGCGGATGAAGCTGATTGTCGAGGAGAATGTCCGGTTGCAGCTGGAACACTTGCAGGAATACCCCTTTGTCCGGTCGGCCATGACCCACCGCAAGCTGAAGATCCATGGTTGGGTCTACGACATGGAGACCGGACAGATCAAGACGGTAAAGGCACAGCAGGTGTAAAGGAAAACCGGATATCCGCAAGAGGTAAAAAAACCTGCAGCTTCGACAGCTGCAGGTTTTTTTATGTTTGAACAGCTCTGCATAGCTGCCTGCTTATCCATTTAAAACAGTATCAAGGAGAATCTCTTGCGTAAATCTTTAGCCAGCTTGCCATGTGCGACATAATTATTATAATTTCATACAAAATATATTATTGTTTATAGAAACAGAATTGTACTCCTCCATTTATCGACAAACAACTTTTTCAAAAACCTACTAGATTTATCAACAAAATACTGTTATACTAAATTGTAACATCATTACAGCATGTTATGTGAATTGCTTTATGTGAATAATGTAATTATATTCATCATAATAAAACTTGTTTTACCTTTAATGAGGAACGCGACCATGGCAGATGAGAAGCAGTCCCAGGAAGCCAGACTGGAAGAGCTGACAGCCCAGGTCAAGGCACTCACCGCACTTGTCGATCAGATGGGCAAAGTGGATGAGCAGGCAGTGAAGCCTGCGGTCATAAAACCGCAGCAGCTCGATGATGAGGAGCCGACCGAGATCTCCGAGGAGATCCTCTCCTGGGCCAGCCAGAACCATCTCCTGACCAGACTCTCCACCCTCTGCTTCCTCCTCGTCTTTGCCCTGATCCTCAGGACCATCACCGACAACAACCTGATCAACACCCTTATGGGATCAGCTCTCGGCATGGGCTATGCCGCTTTATTAATGCTGGTCGGCTGGTACAAGTACAGCAAAGAGAGCCCATTGGGGCCGATATTTGCCGCCTGCGGCGCGGCGCTCATGGCGATCATCGTCCTGGAGACCCACACCCGCTTCCAGGCCCTGCCGCTGGTCCCTGCCTACCTGACCCTGATGGCAACCGGCATCGGCATGGCCATAATCAGTTACCGCTTCAACGCCTTTGTGCCGATCTCGGTCGGGACCCTAAGCATGTGCCTGGCCGGAGCAGCCATCGACTATCCGAACCCTTTCTTCCCTTATCTCTGCATGACCCTCTGGACCGCCAACATCCTCGGTTTCTTCGCCGCCAGGCTGAAGCGCTGTTCCTGGCTCCGCTGGATAGTGCTGCTCGTCACCATGCTGATGCTCTATCTCTGGAGCCTCCGGCTTGCCATACCCCATGCCCGCCATGAAATCCCCCTGGCCTCGCTCGCCCCTGAATGGTTCATGCCGGTGCTGGCGATCTTTGCTGCCACCTATCTGGCCCTCTCCCTGGCCGGGATCATCCGTAGCGGCAGCGAGCGGATCGCCCGTTTTGACTATTCGCTACCGACAGTCAATGCCATCTGGGCCTTTACTGCCGCCCACTACATAGTGACTGCAACCGGTGGCGACAAGATGCTCCTCGGCGGAGTCGGCCTGCTGCTGGCAGTCGGCCACCTGGGGGTTGCCTACTGGCTGGTCTCAAGGGGGGTCGATCGGGCACCCGGGACCAATGCCTTTGCCTTTGCCGGCTCGGCCCTGCTTGCCCTGGCCTTGCCGGTGCTGGTCGGCAACACTCTTGGCACCCTGCCGTTTCTCTCCATAATGGCTCTCATCATGACCTTGCTGGCAGATAAATGGGCCAGCGGCGGGGTGCGCTTCACCTCTTACGCCCTGCAGCTATATTCTGCGACCCTCCTGGCGTTCTGCCTGAAAGGGGTGGTACAGCTTTCCGGAGCCGGGGCAGGCATAGCCGCAGCCGGGATTGTCGCCGCCACCGGCCTCTACCAGTACCGCTGGTGCCGTATCCACCCACCACCTGCCACCTCGCAGGTCTTCTTCCACTATGATCGGCAAGACCGAAGTGCCGTACTCCTCCTGCTGGGGGCCTTATTCAGCGCCTTCTTCATGCTCCGCATCGTGGTGCACCAGTCGATCCGGTTTCTCCCTGGCGAACCGGTCAACACCTTCCGTTGCGCCCAGACTATAATCATCACCGCTGCTGCGGCAATCCTGATGCTGATCGCATATCGGCAGAGCAACAAGGAGATCAGGAACGTCGCCATATTTGTGACAGTAATCGGCGGGATGAAGGTCTTTCTCTACGACATGATCGGCACCAGAGGTGTACCGCTCGTCCTGAGTGTCTTCTCCTTCGGGCTTGCCGCGGCGATCGAATCGGTTGCCCTGGGGAGATGGAAAAACCCTGCTAAAATGATAGTGGATGCTGCTCCCGGCCTGGACAAAGATGACAAGCTGAACCAGGAGAGATCGCCTGGGCACCATGCTTCAGGCTGATGCCAGTGTCTGCTTTATAAAAGCACCATAACCGGTGCGGATTGTAATAAGCAACAAAGCTGGTAGATTGTAACTATGTAGCGTTGCACCGACGTAGCATTATCGATGGCAGCAATTCCAGCCGGCAGAGGAGGTCGAACCTGTGAAAAGCCATGTCTGGCGACCGCTGTATCTTGTCCTGGGGGTTATAGCCCTGATCCTGTTGATCAGGGAGGTTGTCGTGCCGAAGGATTTCGGCGCCCATGAGCGGGGCTACATGTACGGTTGGCATCGCAAGAGCAACGAGAAGGTCTGGCAGGCGGTCACGGTCAAGTACCAGACCACAGCCAACTGCAAGGAGTGCCATGAGGATAAATATCTGGATATCAAGGATTCCCCCCATGGCGGCATCATGTGCGAGAACTGCCATGGCCCCGGATTGGGGCATCCCAAAGATCCACCGACCCTTACCATCGACCGGAGCCGTGAACTCTGCAGCCGCTGCCACGCCCGTCTCCCCTACCCATCCAGCGGTCGCGGCAAGATCCGCGGTATAAACCCGGCCACCCATCACCCTGAGGTAGAATGCGTGCTCTGCCATTATCCGCACAACCCGAAACGGGCGGCATCCAAGGAGGCACAGCGATGATTACGCGAAGAAAATTCTGTAAGCAGGCGCTGCTCATCGCTGGCGGGCTGGCTATACCTCTCTCCGCTCTGGAGATACTTAACCCGCGGCGACTGTTGGCGGAGAAAAATTCACCGGACAAGACCCGCTGGGTCTTCCTGGTCGACACTTACAAGTGCACCGGCTGCGGTTTCTGTGCCAAGGCGTGCAAGATCGAGAACGAGATCCCCTATGACGCCAATGTGACCCGCACCTGGGTAGAGCGCTATGTCATCACCAAGGGTGGCGATATCCACGTCGATTCCCCCAAGGGGGCGCGAGACGGTTTCATGTCAGCAAAGATCCAGCTTGGTGGAGGTAAAGAGCAGGAGATCAAAACAGAGGATATCGAGAAGGCATTTTTTGTCCCGAAGCTCTGCAATCAGTGTGACAACCCCCCCTGCGTCCAGGTCTGCCCGGTTGGCGCCACCTACCAGACCGCCGACGGAGTGGTGCTGGTGGACCGCTCCTGGTGCATCGGCTGCGGCTACTGCATCATGGGGTGCCCGTACGGAGTCCGCTTTTTCCATCCGATCTATAATGTGGCGGAGAAGTGCAACTTCTGCTACCACCGCATCAGCAAAGGGATGAAGACTGCCTGCGTCGACGCCTGCCCGTTCGGCGCCCGCCGCATCGGCAATCTAAAGGACACGAACGACCCGGTGACCAAGATCATCATGACTGAAAGGGTCGGCGTTCTCAAGGAAGAGTATGGCACCAAGCCGCAGGTATTCTACCTCGGCCTGTCGAAGGAGGTCAAATGAAGCCAACCACCTCTGCCGTCAGCAAGGTAACTGCTCGTTCCCTATTTATAGGAGGATATAGCCATGGTGCATGGTGAAGCCTGGACCGTCAAAGAGATGTTCGTCTATCCCAATGAGTATATCTACTGGACCATCCAGATCGTCATGTATCCCTTCATGACCGGTCTGGTGGCCGGTGCCTTTGTCCTCTCCTCTCTCTATCATGTCTTCGGCGTCAAGCAGTTGAAGGAGATCGCCCGGTTCTCCCTGGTCTTCTCCTTTGCCTTGCTGCCGGTGGCGATGCTACCGCTGATGCTCCACCTGCAGCAGCCGCAGCGGGGGATCGAAGTGCTGCTCACCCCCCACTTCACCTCGGCCATTGCAGCCTTCGGCATCGTCTTTTCCACCTACGGCATGATCGTCGCCTCGGAGCTATGGTTCGTCTACCGTGGCCACTTTGTCGAGACCGCTCTGGAACTGCGGAAGATCCCGGACCGGACTCTGGTCCAGCATCTCCGCCACCTCCTCTTTTCACTCCTCTGCCTCGGTGCTTACGATATCAGTCATGAAGCTCTGGAAAAAGATGAGCGAGCGGTCAAGATACTGGCCGGCATAGGCATCCCGGTGGCCTGCTTCCTCCATGGTTATGCCGGTTTCATCTTCGGCTCGGTCAAGGCCAATGCACTTTGGATGACCCCTCTCATGCCGGTCATCTTCATCTGCTCGGCAGTGGTATCGGGTATTGCCCTCTGCATCATCACCTATATCGTCACCATGGAGATCAGAAAGCTGTTGCTCGCCTGGCAGCGGCGCAACCGGCCGAACCTGCCGAGCCGGGAGGACCTGAAGAGCGCCGAGGTACAGGTGGTCACCATGACCAGCAAATATCTGGTCATGTTCCTCGTCCTGGCCATCTCCCTGGAACTCCTCGACCTCATCTTCCGCGGCTATACCGCGGTCAAGTCTTGGGACATCCTGCGCAGCGTCATCTACGGCAAAGATTTTACCAGCATCTTCATCCTTCAGTACGGGCTCGGCAATCTGCTGCCATTCATCCTTTTCCTGCTGCCCAGGCTCACCATCCGCCGCGCTGTAGCCGGCACCCTGCTGGTCCTGCTCGGCGTCTTCATGATGCGCTGGAACGTCGTCATCGGCGGCCAGGCCTTCTCCTCCTCCTTTGCCGGCTTTATGCATTACCATATGCCGATCTGGCCCGAGTCCTATGAGTTTTACCGGGAGGGGCTGTTCGGCGCCCTGACCGTGGCCACCGCCCCCTTTGTCATCTTCTGGGTATTGAGCAAGATATTCCCCCTTTTCGATCTGAAGGATTCCCATTAATCAGTGCAACAGGTCATGACAGGAATAAAAAAAAGGCCCGCGACTTGCGGGCCTTTCCTCTCTGACAATTGTACGGAGCTGGCCACTTATGCTACGCTCGCCGCCTCCTGCTCGACCATCTCCACGATCTCCCGATAGATGGCGATCATCACTCCGACTTCACTCCATTTTTTCGCCACCAGGCTGATCAGTGCCCAGGCATGCACCAGTGTCCCGGAGAGGACCAGCAGGCCGAGCAACCGCATATCATCCTGGGCGATCAGGTAACAGCTGAACATACCGATCATCACCATGGAGAGGAACCAGGCCATCTCCGGTCCCCGGAAAGGGTTCTCCATAATCTTGAGAAAGTTTATATAGTAGCGGGAGAGCCCACCGACCTTACGCAGAAATTCCCGCACTTCATCTCTGCCATTCTTCAGATAGGCATAGGCTAGAAAGCGTTCGCACGCCTTCTCCTTCCCCTTTTTCATCCGTTCGTCAACATATTTGTCGATTGCCTCTTCGATAGTCTGGACGTTCATGACGGGCACCTCACCTGAGAAATCTCGTCTGCCGTTACAGCCGATCTGGCTTGAACAGCGGCGGGTACAGTTCATAATACATAAATCGTGCCGATTCTTAAGGGGGAGCAGAACCACACTTCTTTATTAATATTTTACCTCGTTTATCGGCATTTTTCATTAAAACTTGAGCGCTACACTGCATTTTTTTTGCAGCAGTTCAAAGCAATTTTGCAACAGTGCAAAAATTTGTTTCATAGATGCCTGTAACTTGAGCGAATCGCCTGGCAAAGATATATACTCCCCGCAGAGGGGTGGTTGCGAATGGCAAAAAAAAGGCGGCCAAACGGCCGCCCTGCGAAAACAGATTATCCGGAGCATGCAGCTCAGTTTACATAAAGCCTTACTCCGAAGGTCATCGACAGGCTAGAGGGATCGAAATTACCTATCTTCCCCCCACCCTGCTTGATGTCGGCATCGAGCGCCAGCACCCCTTTCAATTCAGTGGTCAGGGCGATCCGCTTGTTGATATGATAATCGACCCCGGCACTCACATGCAACCCAGGGGATGAATCTACTTCAGCGTGAGAGATGTCATTGATAAGCAGATCGAGTCCGGCGCCCAGATAGGGGGAGAGGTGCGGCACCGTGACATCGAAACGGTATTGCCCTCCTGCCGAGAGGTTAATGACTTCGAAATCGTAACCATGCTGACCGCTCACCTCACCCCTGAAACCGGTGCGGGTGATGTCGAATTCCACGGCGACATTCTTGTTTACCCCATAGATAAAACCACCACCACCGATAAAATCGAGATTTGTGTCGATGGTATCGATCCTGTTGCCGGTTACCAGTTCACTATCTGCCGGGATCATGAAACCGAGCCGCCCGGTTACGCCGAACATGCCGGTGATATCTTCGGCTATGGCAACCCCATTGCCAAAGAGCAGCAACAAACTGCTGCATACCGTTATTACTAGTCTTCTCATGCGTCACTGCCTCCTGTGAAAACATTAATTGTTCAGTTACGGGGCGATTGTATGGCAAATCGTCCCCTCTGGCAAGAGCACGTTTGCATCCTGGCGGAAAACCGTTGAAAACCGGTAATCTCATCGGACATGACTGCTCAGATCATATCGATGACCGCCTTGACCGTCTTGTCGATCCCGTCGTAAGCCTCAGAGATCCGTTCGGCAAGCATATAGGCAGGGGTTGAGACGATCCTGTTCTGCTTGTCCACCACAAACTCCCTGACCGGACAGTCTATATGCTCGCTGCCGGTCTGCTGGATGGCAGCCGCTGTGCCGGCATCATTACCGATAGTAACTTTGGGTTGATACTCCTTGCCCAGAGTCGCCGCAACCAGAGCCGGGGCTATACAGATAGCACCGATCGGTTTTTTGGCAGCCGCCACCTCCCGAAGCAGTCTTGCCACCTCTGGCTGAATAGTCGCTGCTGCCCCTTTGAAGGCGAATGTACAGAGGTTCTTGGCCGCCCCGAAACCGCCGGGGAATATCAGGGCATCCAGTTCCGTTGCTTTTACCTCGCTGATATTCCTGACCTTCCCCCGGGCAATGCGGGCAGATTCGAGCAGGACATTACGCTTGGCTCCGGTCGCCTCGCCGCTTATATGGTTGACTTCATCCAACTCCATGTCTGGAGCCATACAGACTGCCTCGGCACCGTTTCTGTCAATAGCCAGCAGGGTAAAGACCGCCTCATGTATCTCGCTGCCGTCATAAACGCCACACCCGGAAAGGACCACACCGATCTTTTTCTTCATTCGCTCCTCCTTGTCCATGCTGATGGATCAACAAGATTTCTTAAGAGAGGGTAATTTTATGCGGTTTTACTCTCTTCTGCAAGGGCAATTTTGATCGCTTCGTCATAAGGGATGAGGGGGAAGGGGAGCAGTTCCCGGATCCGACCGTCGTGACAGATCACCTCGTTGCAGAGCCCCTCTATCAGGGGCATGGAGATCGATGGGGGTACCGGCGTAATCAGGCCGACCCAGTAGGAAGAGAGTTTAGGCGTCAGTAGCGGCACCGGCAGAATATAGATATTCTTCCCCGCCACCCGGGCGAACCGCTCCATCATCACCCGGTAAGAGAGGATTTCCGGGCCGCCGACATCGAAAGTCCCGCCGGCGGTCCGTTCATCAGCAAGGGCGCCGAGCAGATAGCGGATCACATCCTGAACTGCAATCGGCTGGCAACGGGTGTTGACCCATCGCGGGGTGATCATGAGCGGCAGTCGAGACACCAGCGCCCTGATCATCTCGAAGGATGCCCCGCCGGCACCGACAATGATCGCAGCGCGGAGTTGAGTTGTGCTGAAGCGGCCTGACTCAAGGATGGTGCCGACCTCCATACGGCTGGCCAGATGTTCTGAAAGCCCGCTGCCAGTCTCCCCCAGCCCCCCCAGATAGATGGCGCGGCGCACTCCGGCACGGTCAGCCGCGGCGACGAAATTCTCCGCCGACTCCCGGTCGCGTCGCTCAAATCCGGCCCGTCCGGCAGCCATGGAGTGCACCAGATAGAATGCCGAATCGATCCCCTCAAGCGCCTGGTCGAGCCCGCTCCGCTCCAACAGATCGCCCTGCACTGTTTCGACACCGGCAGGGAATTGCGCCCCTGGCCGGCGGACCAGACAACGAACCGTATACCCCTCAGCAACAAGCGCCTGCACCAGCCTCATGCCGATAAATCCGCTCGCCCCGGTTACCAGGACCTTCCCTGCTGTCGGCTGCATATCTTCCCCCATTGCCACCCTTCCCATAACTGTGCCACATTTTCCGTACTACACAAGAGCTGCCGTCTGCTTTCTCTTCTGCAGCCGAGACAAAACAGGCTGGATATGCTATGCTCTTCCAGGGGGAATCGTGCAACAAGTCCAGCCAAAAGCGGAAATAGCCTGTCAGCAGGTCCTCATGCAAGACGCCTCAGTCTTCTCGGTGCAGTGGCTTGACTTCCCCCTGGCAAGCAGTGCCGGCTTGACACCCGAGGCGGTATTTGACCGCTATCTGCTCCATATCAGGCGGTTCACCGTCGGCATAATCCGCCCCAGGGTGACTGCTGCCGGGGTTGAACTGCGTCTCCTCGCCAGCAGCCTCAGCCTGATCACCTTCGCTCCACCAGAGCTCGAAATTGAAGACCTCACTGCCGCCCTGCTGCTCCGTATCTGCGGCGGCTTCCTGGTCCAGCAACAGCAGTGTCACCGTGGTGAATTCCGTTTTGCCATAAACCGAGGCAGCGAAGCGCTCAGGGTCACCGTCCAGCTGTCCGACTATTGTCCGCTGATCCTCGGCAGCAGCCGACCGTCCGGACTGCGCAAATGGCTCTATCGCCTGACCCAGGCATTCATCCACAAACTGGTCACCATCCGTTTTCTGGCCAGGCTCTACCGGGAGATAGTCGGTACCGGGCCGGCACTCAAGGTGATGAGAGTCTCCCTCCGCTCCGGAGAGGATACCTGACTTGCATAAGCGATATGCCATGCTAACATGGGATAGTAGCAGAAATCAGCAATAGGGATGAAGGTGTTACTGGTGGATAAAAGGGGCTGCAAAAGAAAACGGATCGAGGTCGGTTGCTGGTTGGTGGAGGTGGACGGGGCCTCCTGCTGTCATACCTTTGATATCTCCTCAAGAGGGGTTGCACTGCAGACCGACGACCCGCTACCGGTCGGCGCCTTGGTCAGGCTGCAGTTTTTCACCCCCCGTTCGGCAAAACCGGTAACAGTGACCGCAGAGGTTGTCTGGACCCGCCTTGAACCGGATAGTGCCATGGGGCTCAGCTTCCTGGCTGAGGATACGGCGACCAGCACTCTTATTGCCGAGTTCACCGGACTGCTTGAAGAACAACAACGGCGCTAGGGGGTTCTGCCTGATCTGCCGCCGTCACTCCTTGGAATGAAGCACCGCTACTGCCCTTGCCTTGGTGGCCCCTACCGAAACGTAGCCATGCTGCTCCGATGAATCGTAGTAGATGCTGTCCCCTGCCTTGAGGATCATCACCTCCTGGCCATAATGGAACTCCAGTTCACCATCGACAATGTAGAGAAATTCCTCACCTTCATGACTGTAGAAATAGCTGTTGTCCCATTCAGTCATCTCGAATTCGACAATGAACGGCTCGATCTGCTTGTGCCTAATCCCGGGGGCCAATGGCCGATAGAGATAACCCTCGGTAGCATCGCTGCCGCTGCGTCTGCGACTGGCACCGATCTGCCCCCCCCGGATAAGGACATACTTCTGCCGGTCCCCTTCATCCTCGAAGAAATAGTGGATACCGACCTTCAGCCCCTTGGCTATTTTCAGCAGGGTGGCCAGCGGTGGTGTGACCTGGTCATTCTCGATCTGGGAGAGGAGCGGCTTCGACAAGCCGGTCAGGTCAGATAGCTCCTGCAGGGTAAGCCTGCGCTCCTGGCGCAGCTTTCTGATCTTGGCTCCGAGTTGCAGTTCCAGGATTTCCGTTCGTATATCGCTCACCTTGACCTCCTCATGTAACGGTTCTTATAAGATGAATATGGTCGGCTCGTCAAGGGCCATTTTCGCCCCTTGCCACTTAATGAGTACCCTGCAGCAGAGTAGCTGACAAAACCGGGTTGACATAGCCAGGGGCAATGACTACTATTTTATCAGTTGCAATCAGTTATCAAGTGACCCGAGGTTACCTCATGCATATGCTCCGCCCCCTGTTCTGGCTGTTACTACTTTTACTCCCCTTGGCTGGCTGTAAGAAGAAGGAGACTCCGGTATTCTCCGAATCGTCACGGAGCGAGGCACCGGTCAAAGAGGTGGCCAAAGATATCCTTGCTACCCAGCAGGCCTTTTCCAATGTGGTCAAGGCGGTCAATCCGGCAGTGGTCAACATCTCCACTGTGAGCAAAAAGCGGCTGGTGCAGCCATTCTTTGAATTTTCTCCATTTTTCGACGATTTTTTCGGTGGCCGCCAGCGCCCCCAGTACCGCCGCGAAAACAGCCTCGGTTCCGGATTCATCATCAACAAGGAAGGTTACATCATCACCAATGACCATGTGATCCGCGATGCCGAAAGCATCCAGGTCAAGTTATCCAACGAAAACACCTATACCGCCAAAGTGGTCGGCAGCGACCCGAAGACCGACATCGCCGTGATCAAGATAACCGCCACCGAAGCGCTACCTGCTGCAGTACTGGGCGATTCGGACAAGCTCCAGGTCGGTCAGTGGGCCATTGCCATCGGCAACCCTTTCGGCCTTGATCGTACCGTCACGGTCGGCGTAGTCTCGGCCACCGGCCGCTCCAACATGGGGATCGAAACCTACGAAGATTTCATCCAGACTGATGCCTCCATCAACCCGGGCAATTCCGGCGGGCCGCTGCTCAATATCTATGGCGAGGTAATCGGCATCAACACCGCCATTGTGGCAGCCGGGCAGGGGATCGGTTTTGCCATCCCGGTCAATATGGCAAAAAAAGTTGTTGAGCAGTTGGTAAAAAAAGGTAGTGTCACGCGGGGGTGGCTGGGGGTATCGATCCAGCCGGTAACCGACGAAGTGGCCCAGTCGTTCGGCCTGAAAAAGGCCCGCGGCGCCCTGGTGAGCGATATCATGGCAGGGAGCCCGGCGGAGAAGGCGGGTCTGCGTCAGGGGGACGTCATCGTCGCCTTCAACAACAAGGAGATAAAGGATTCCCGGCAACTCCAGCTGATTGTCGCTGAAACTCCTGCAGGACAAAAGGTAGAGATGGAAATATTCCGCGACGGCAAACCACAGAAACTGACCGTCAATCTCACCTCTGCCGACAGCTCTGTTGCCATGCAGCCGAAGTCGAACGCCGCCGCAGCCGGCTGGTTCGGCCTGACGGTCGAAGAACTGCCGAAGAAGCTGCGCATTTCCGGTCTGCAAGGGGTGCTGGTCACTGACCTGGAGCAGGGGGGGATGGCTGCCGAGGCCGGCATCAGGCCTGGTGACGTGATCACCTCGGTAAACCAGAAGCGGATTGCCAGCCTGACAGAATATGGCGCGGCCATGCAGGAGGCGGAGAAAAAAGGGTCAGTAGCCTTCCTGGTGAAGCGGGGCGATACCAGTATCTACTTTGCCCTAAAAATTCGGTAGGTATCTGCGAAAAAATTCTGTATAATGGGTCACCTTTGTTGGCTGATGTCGTTATCGGCAAGCAAACGGTTATCGTTTTCTGCCAGGGGAGTATACATGAGTCTTATCGACAATCCTGACCAAGCCAAACGATTGGCCCGCGCCATCATCTCCGACGTCGCCATCTACAACAAGGAGAAGGTGGAGCAGGGGATCAAGAACGACAGCATCTTCGAGATACTCACCGAAGAGCTGGAAGAGGGGCGGCAGCATTTCCTCTCCCGCGTGGCGCCACAGATAGCCAGCTCCAACATCTTCGACATCGCCGTAGTAGATGTCCTCATCAAGCGTTCCGGCAAGATCGAATCAGCTATCTGGTAAGAATTTTTGTCGTATCATCTCCAGCGGGCGCGGTCGATTGATCGCGCCTTTGCTGTTTTCAGCCAGGGGAAGACAGGCAAGATGGAAGAGATTAACCTCACAGTCCCAGCAGAGACAAGCCCGACAAGGCTCGACAGTTTCGTCACCGGTCTGCTGACCGATCTGACCCGCTCGGCAGTCCAGCGACTCATCGAAGAGGGGCTGATAACCGTCAACGGCGAAGCTGCAAAACCATCCCTGAAGCTGCACCAGGGTGACCGGATCAACGTCACCCTGCCGCCACCGGTCGCGGCCGAAGCACAGCCGGAGCAGATTCCGCTCGATATCCTCTATGAGGACAGCGACCTTATCGTGGTAAACAAGCCGGCCGGCATGGTGGTCCACCCCGGCGCCGGTAACCTGGACGGCACCCTGGTCAATGCCCTGTTAGGCCATTGTGGCGATCTGGCCGGAATCGGCGGCGAACTCCGCCCCGGCATCGTCCACCGCATCGACAAGGAGACCAGCGGCCTGCTGGTGGCGGCCAAGAACGACCGGGCCCACCAGCATCTGGCAGAACAGTTCAAGGCGCACAGTATCAAGCGGATCTATTTCGCCCTTGCCTTTGGCTCGCCAAAGTCAGACAAGGGGCGTATCGAAGCTGCGATCGGCCGGCACCCAACCGACCGGAAACGGATGTCAGGTAAGGCGCGCCACGGTAAACATGCCGTCACCCACTGGCAGGTACTCGGTCGCTACCCGGGTATCACCCTGCTGAAACTCCGGCTGGAGACCGGCCGGACCCATCAGATCAGGGTCCATCTGGCCGAGGCTGGCTATCCGCTACTGGGCGACCCGGTCTATGGCGGTACCAAGCGGGTAAACAATCTGGATGACCAGGAACTGCAACAGCTGCTGAAAAAGCTGGGTCGTCAGGCATTGCATGCCAAAACCCTCGGCTTTATCCACCCGGCCAGCGGCGAGTATCTGGAATTCGACACCGAACTGCCGGTTGACATGACCACGATTATCGATTATCTGGAAAGAGCTGCGGCAACTGATTAGCTGCCGATTCGGAGGAGCCCCCCATGGAGATCAGCAAAACCGGCAAGGTCCACTTTCTTGAGCCAGCCCGGATAACTGCCACCGGCCTGGCTACGGCCGGCTTCACCACCCGCCACGAAGGGGTATCGCGACCACCATACAACTCCCTCAACCTGGGGAGCAATACCCTCGATCTTCCCCACTATGTCAAGGGGAACCGCAGCCTTTTGGCCCGTGCCTGCGGTGCCAGGCTGGAAAAGATGATCACCGTGCAGCAGGTCCATGGCACCGACCTGCTGGTGATCGACAGTAAAAATCAGGATATCAGCCACTTTCTGCGTCTGGAATGCGACGGCATCGTCACCAACCAGCCCGGCCTGCTGATCGCCATCGGCACTGCCGACTGTGTACCTATTCTCCTCTGTGACCCGGTGAAAAAGGTGGTGGCGGCCCTGCATGCCGGCTGGCAGGGGACCGCCGGCAACATCGTTGCCAAAGGGGTCGAAGCGCTCTGCAGCTGTTTCGCCTCCACCCCCTCCGATATCCTGGCAGCGATCGGCCCGGCCATCTGCGCCGACTGCTACGAAGTGGACCAGCCGGTCCGGGACGCCTTTGCCAAAGGTGGCCTGGTCTGGGAGGACTGCACCACCCCCCGCAGCGCCGGCAAATGGGGGCTCGACCTGAAAGAGGCGAATCGCCAGCTGCTCCTGGCAGCCGGCATCCCGGCCGGCCAGATCGACATCGCCACCCACTGCAACGCCTGCAACCCGGAGCTCTTCTTCTCCTACCGTCGCGACAAGGGGGAGACCGGCCGGCATCTAGGTTTTATAATGCTTCGCTAGATTCAACTACAGAACTTAAAGCCAGCAGATATGGAGATAAACAGCAACTGTGTCGAGAAATGTGCACTATCCATATTATTTTATACTGGAATATTTGGTGATATATGACCGTCCTGCCTGCTGATTTATTAACTGTTAACCCCTTATGACCAGACGCTGGCAGATATTCACCGCCTTTGCCCTGATGTATGTGCTGGCCTATTTCTACCGGGTCTCCATGGCAGTCATGGCCAAGGACCTCGCCCTGGAGCTGGGGCTGGATGCTATCCAGCTCGGCACTCTGTCAGGAGTATTCTTCTATGCCTTTGCCTGCACCCAGCTCCCTTTAGGGCCGCTGCTCGACCGCTTCGGCGGCAAGCGGATAGTGCTGCTGGCCGGTCTGGTCACCACTGCCGGGGTACTACTCTTCGCCATATCCCGCGACTATCCACAGGCATTGGCCGGCCGGGTCCTGATCGGCATCGGTTCGGCTACAGTGCTGATGGGGGCGCTCAAGGTCTTTACCAACTGGTTCAGCACTCGGGAATTCGGCCGGGTCTCCGGCTTTATCATCGCCATCGGCAACATCGGCAATCTTTCGGCTACTGCGCCGCTCGCCCTGGCCATTGCCTGTTATGGCTGGCGCACCACCTTCCTGGCAGTAGCGCTGCTGCAAATCCTCTGCCTTGTCCTGGTACTGGTGCTGGTCAAGGAAGAGCCGCCACGCCAGGACAAAACCGAGGCGCCTCCACCCTCTCGGCTGTCGCTCTTTGCCGGCCTCCGCCAGGTGCTGGTCACCCCTGTCTACTGGCAGATGTCGGCCTTGGCCTTTGCCTGGTATGCCAATTACATGGCAGTGCAGGGTCTCTGGGGCGGGCCCTATCTGCTGGAGGTGGTCGGTATCTCCCGCGACAGCGCCGGCGCGATCCTGCTCCTCACTTCCCTCGGCTTTCTGGTCGGTTGCCTCTTTGTCGGCAAGCTGGCCGACAACCTGCTCCATTCGCACAAGCGGACCATGCTCTATGGCCAGTCGCTGCTGCTCCTCTGCATGCCCCTCTTCCTCGGGGTTGCCGAGCGGCTGCCGCTTTGGCTCCTGGGGAGCGCCTTTTTCTGCATGGGGCTGGCCGTCTCTAGCGGTGTCGCTATCTATCCGCTGATCAGGGGATCGTTCCCCAAAGAGATAATCGGCACTGCCCTGACTGCGGTCAATTTCTTCATTCTCTTGGGCGCAGCCACCATGCAACAGCTGATGGGGCTGATCATCGAGCGCTTCCCCAGAGGGAGCGCCGGCTATCCGCCAATAGCCTATCACGCCGCCTTTCTGGCTCCGATAGCCGCTTTGGCCATCTCGCTGCTCATCTTTCAAAGGGTCAGGGACCCAGGCATTTCTCACCATTAATTAATGGCCATTCCGAGGCTTTTCTGCTATATAAGGGGACGACGCTCCGCCTGCACCGTGAACCCTATTAGGAGGACCTGCCGTGAAACGCACTGCAACTGCACTACTGCTTCTTTTAGCCATCCTGACGACCTTAGGCTGTTCGCACAACTACTTCAACATCCCCAAAGAGACCTACACCGCCAAGGTCAAGGTACTTGGTGTAGCGCCGATCTTTGTCGACGCGGCCTCGGATATCCGCCATCCCGGTAAGGATGAACTGGTGGCGATGGTCAGGGAACAGAGCCGCAAGAACGAATCGGAACTGGTCGCCATGCTGCGGGAGAGCGGCGGCTACAAGACCGTGGTACCGCTGGCCGGGGACGACCCGGAACAGCTCTTTGCCGCCCTCTTCTTTCGCCGGGAACTGCGGGACGATGCCGGTATCGTCTACAACAAATATTTCTTCAAGGAGGCGGCACTGCGCGATGTCATCAATCGCAACCAGCTGGACGCCCTGCTGGTGGTGGTGATCAGCGGCCTGACGAAGAAGGAGACCATCTATTCCAGTAACTTCCTCTCCTACCTGGAGAGCGACTACAACTATCTGATCGCCACTGCCCAGGTGCTGAATGCCGACAATCAGACCCTCTGGGAGTTCCCCAACTTCCGCCAGCGGTTTACCTCATTCCCGACCTTCCTCAATCTGCAGTACCCCGATTTCGATGAAGCGCGGGCCAATGTAACCGACAGCGTCGAGGTGAAGTTCAAGACCATTCCCGGCATTGGCCGCGCCTTTGCCCAGGGTGCACCATCAACCCGCCGCAAGGGGGCGAATCTATCCAATCTCTTTGCCGGTTCATTCGACGAGATGGTCGCACTACTGAAAAACGAGCCGAAAACACCGCAGAAACCGGTTACAGCGCCAGCCAATGCAGTACCGGCAACGCTCCAGCAGAGCACAACTGCGGCACCGCAAGCCCCGGCTGCCAGCGCAGCTGCTCCTCCGGTCGCACCTGCAGCAGCACCACTTACTGTAGCTCCTGCCGCAGCTACTCAGCCT
The DNA here is from genome assembly GCA_964649725.1 of uncultured Geobacteraceae bacterium. Lineage (GTDB taxonomy): Bacteria > Desulfobacterota > Desulfuromonadia > Geobacterales > Geobacteraceae > CAZYTM01. The sequence continues at coordinate 76,306 of CAZYTM010000009.1, forward strand.
GCTCCTGCTGCTCCAGTTGAACCGCAGACAGCAGCTCCCCCGCTTGCCAAGCCGCAGCCTGCTGCCCCGCGCAAGATCCCGGAGATGCTCCCGGACGAGTCAAAGATACAATCGGAACCACCGCCTATCATACTGAAAAACCAGCCGGTTAAGACTGAGTAAATGGTCATGGGGGGGTCGACCACTCCCCCCTTCCCGCTTCAGTTTCAGGCAGAACTGTTTTTTGCCATTGCTACTTTCCGGAGCCTGTTATTAACTATATCGACAGTACAAGCCACAACCGGCAACCGCCATATCATATTCGGGAGGAACTATGCTAAGGTTTCTGACCCTCTCCCTGCTAGCCATCTCTTTTCTGGCTATGCCTTCCCCTTCCCTTGCTGCCGAGATAACCGGGATCGAGATTATCAGTGCCGGGATATTCAAGGCCCGCGACACCTCTGTCAGTAACGATGTCAACCTGCCGACCGGCAAGTTCACCCGTGTCACAGAGGTCTCCCTGGTCGAGTCGACCGACCGGATACCAGCAAAGCTGGGGATATATTTCGGCATAGCATTCAAGATCAAAGGGAAGCCTGCCGGTGAGAACGTCTCCATCACCCGTAACTTTATCACCCCTGGTCTGCAAGAGCCCGGGAACAACAAGGTCTATACCACTTTTGCCAGTACTGTGGTATACCCGCTCGATGATGAAACCCGCTATCTTTTCTACAATTTTGAACAGCCATGGGAGCTGGAACCGGGAGAATGGACCCTGCAACTGCTATGCGAAGGTAAGCACCAGACAGCAAAAACCTTCATTGTCTATAAGCCATAATCGAAAAAGGAAGGGTTAGCTGTTTTGCAAAGTTCATCTGCAACAGGACAGACTCAGGAGGAGCCACTGGCTGTCGATCCGGCGGTGCTGAAAGCGGGGTTGCGCAAGGTACGCCGGCGTCGCTGGTATCTCTGGAGCTTGATAATCATATATCTGCCGATGATGTGGGTTACCCTGCAGATGACCCATTCATTCAACAGCTGCGGGATAGTCTTTCTTGCCTGGTTTATCGTTCTCTTTGCGGTAGCGCTGCTGTCAGGGGCCGCCAGGTGTCCGCGCTGCAACAACTATTACCATGTAAACGGGCCGACCCTGCTCTACATGCGCAAATGCCTGCACTGTCAACTACATATCAATGCAGACAAAAAGCTCTAGCCCCCCCGGGAGATCCACTTCTTCACGCCTGCCTCCGGAACTTCTGGAACAGCCCGAACAGACGCTCACCGGCAGCATGTTCCTGGAGATAGTTCTTGATCAAGCCGACTGAATCCTCGGTCATCATCAGAAATTCCAGCCCGAAGCCATCGGGAAAGTTCTGTTGCGGCCTGCCGCTCCCCTGATTTACCCAGGCGACCCGACCCCAGGCTTCAACCAGGTCGATGTTACTCTCCGGCATCAGAAAGTTCACCTCCACCTGATCCCCCACCTCGACCGGAGAGTTAACCCCCCCCACGTAAATGCCATGGGCACTCAGGTCTTCGCTGGTGCCATGGTATGTCTCGCCATTGATCCGGCAGACAATCAACGACCGGCAGGGGGCGCGCATCTCTCGTCTGTCTATGGCCGGGATGAAGCTCCGCCCCAGCGCCAGGAATTCACGTCGGTCGATCGGTTTGGCAAGGATGGCATCGCAACCTGCCCGGCGGCAGAACTCTTCCTCCAGCGGCTTGCCGGCTGTGACCACCAGGATCACCGGGATACTGCGCAATTCCGGATCGTCCTTGATCGCTGCACAGCACTCGGCACCATCCATGACCGGCATATGCAGGTCCATGATGATCAGGTCAGGTCTGCTGCTTTTGGCTATTACCAGCGCTTCGAGACCATTGCCGGCGGTCAGGACCGTCACCAGCGATGAACGGAGAAAACCTGTTTCCACTTCAAGAAATAATTTTACATCATCAACCAGCAGGATAGTCCGGGCCATAATCCCCTCCAGCGATAGATATTCCGCATGCATAACGGCATAAAGATGCTGTAATGATTATCGGCCTTCTGCCGGCATTGTTTAGGGGGAATTACGGAACTATCTGGAAAGGATGCTCTGGCAGATAATTAACTAGAGGCGGAAGAATTTCCTGAGCCGGTCAAGATACTCCTCTTTTTTCACTTTTATCCCTTTTTCTGCCTGTAACTGACGTGATTCAGCATTCTTCTCTTCGCGACTCACCAGGATGGAACTCAATACCTCCATGATGGTCGGATTGGCTCGGATAATCTGCTCCATCTCATCATGGGTGATCTCCACCAGCCAGACCTCTTCAGCTGCAAGAACCGTTGCCTGGCGGGGCTCACCGGTCAAGAGCGACATTTCACCGAAGATATCGCCGGGATTGATCTCCCCGACCAGATCTCCTCCGACCATTACCTGCAGTCTGCCGCGCATGCTCACAAACAGAGAGCTGCCATCCTCCCCCTGTTGCACAACGGTTTCACCCGGGCCAAAAACCCGCAGTTGCGCCTGTTCAGCAAGGAGAGCCAGTTCACGATCGGTTAGCACACGCAGAATTTCCACCTGGCTGAGACTGGCGGATATCTCCCCGGCACTAAGTTTGAATGGTTTGGTATAGGAAGAGCGGAGAATTTCCCGGTGCGGGAAGGGGAAACTGTAACCTTCCCGGTTGATAGCATACCAAATCCTACTCATCAGCCGGTCCTTGACCATTTCCCGTTCGGTGTAAACCTTCAATACATACCTGAGTTGGTAGTCGATCCCGCTGTCGTTGAACTGTGCCAGCAGCACCTTCGGCTCCGGTAGCTGAAGCAGTGCCGGCTCGCTCTTAAGCACTCGCAACAGCAACTCCTTGGCCCGCTCAGGGGGCAGGTCATAACCGAGCGACACTTTGATGAAGTGGGTGGAATGCTGAGGCATGTCGACGTTACCGATCACAGTCACTACATTCTGGATTATGACGCTGTTGGGAACCATCACCGTGGTATTCTCCAGGGTACGCAGCGAGGTGTAACGGAAGCCGACATTGATGATCTCCCCGGTAATATCGCGGTCCTTGAGGTGGATCCAGGTGGAGCGGCGCAGGTTGTCATCGTACTGGATGGAAAACCCGGAGAGAATATTGGCCAGGGTGCTCTGCATGGCAAAGGCAACTGCAGCAGTAAGGACCGTGGTTGTAGTGACGATGGAGGATATCTCGATATGAAAGATCACCCGCAGCGAGACGATAGCAAATACCAGGTAGACCAGCAGAGTGATCAGATCGCGCTGGAAGGTCGGCACCCTGCTTTTGCTGCGCAGTTGCAGATAGCCGTCGATGATCAGAAAGATAACCAGATTGGCCACGCAGATGACTACTATCGACCCCTGGAGAGTATCGACAAGATGCCCGTAGGTGGGTATGCGTGCCAGCTTTACCTCGCCCCCGAGGATCAGCAGGCCGAGCAGGGCCAGCTTGATTGTCCCCTCTACCAGCGGTGGCGATGCGATCTTTTTTACGAACCGGGTAACGATATAGACAGTAGCAAATATGAGTAATACGATTGCCAGCACCAGCAGTTTATTGAGGAGAAAGAACTGGACATCGACCAGTTCGTCAAATCCGGCCAGCGGGTCGGCGGCAGGCGCTACCGGCAACGCGGCATAGAGAAAGGGGTATGCCCCCTTGGGGAGAAGTTGCTCTGTCAAGCTCCTTGATTTCAAAGCTTTTCCTCGACCGACCGCAGTTTGCCCGCCATGGAGTGCTCCAGCCGGTCACGCCGGTCGTCAATCTTGATAAGGGTAGAGACCCGTTCCGCCCCGGCAGCAAAGACCGACTCCTGCATGGTACGGATTACCCGCACAATTTCATCAAGGTCCCCCTCAAGGATAGTCCCCATCGGGGTGAGCTGATATTTCAGACCGGTTTCCCTGACTATCCTGAGACACCCGGCCACGTAGCGTGAAACGCTCGGATCAGAGGTGCCGAGCGGGGTGATACTGACCTCGACAACTGCCATGGTCTCCTCCAGTTAAACTCTGCAGATCCCCAGATACTGCCAGGCTATTCCGCTGCACTCCTGTTTAGCACATTTCTCTACTATTCTCCATAAAAACCCTGCTTCTTGAACTAGAGAACCGTTGCGACACTCTCGGAGACATAGCCGCGATACTGCTCGAAGTTCTGGCGAAACCTCTCCCGCAGATTATTGGCCATGAGATCATAGGCACCTTTATCGGCCCAGACGTTGCGGGGGTTGAGCAGTTCGGCCGGGACCCCGGGGCAGGACTTTGGCATCGCCAGGCCGAAACATGCATCCTGTTCGAATTCAACAGCTGCAAATTGACCATCAATAACTGCATTGACCAGGGCCCGCGAATACTCGATTTTCATCCGTTTGCCGACCCCATACCCGCCGCCGCTCCAACCGGTGTTGACCAGCCAGCATCTGACATTATGCCTGGCTATCTTCTCCTTCAGCAGCTCAGCATAGACCGTTGGGTGAAGGGCCATGAAGGGGGCCCCGAAACAGCTGGAAAAGGTGGCCGTCGGCTCGACAATACCTGCTTCAGTACCAGCAACCTTGGCAGTATATCCGGAGAGGAAATGGTACATCGCCTGTTCCGCGGTCAACCTGGCAATTGGCGGCAGCACGCCAAAGGCGTCGCAGGTCAACATGAGGATGTCGGCAGGATGCCCCCCCATCCCCGATCTGACCAGATTCGGAATATGGGAGATGGGATACGAGGCGCGGGTATTTTCTGTGAACGAGTCGTCATCCAGGTCGATTCTCCGGCTGACCGTGTCGATAGCCACGTTTTCAAGGATGGTCCCGAAGCGGCGGGTGGTCTCGTAGATCTCCGGTTCCGAATCCTTGGCGAGCTTGATGATTTTCGCGTAGCAGCCACCTTCGAAATTAAACACCCCTTGCTCGTCCCAGCCATGTTCATCGTCGCCGATCAATTTGCGCCGGCTGTCGGCTGACAGGGTCGTCTTGCCGGTCCCGGAAAGGCCGAAAAATATCGCCACCCCCCCCTGCTCGCCGCTATTGGCAGAACAGTGCATGGAGAGAACGTGTCTGTCGTGAGGAAGCAGGTAGTTGAGAATGGTAAATATAGATTTTTTTATCTCCCCGGCATAACTGGTACCACCGATGATAATAACCCGTTTGGCAAAGTTGACGATAATGAAGGTCTCCGTGTTGGTCCCGTCAACTGCTGGAATGGCATGGAAATTCGGCATATCGATGACTGTGAAGGCTGGCTTGTGCTGCTCAAGCTCCGCGGCAGTCGCCTGGATGAACATGTTCCGGGCAAACATCGAATGCCAGGCCTTTTCCGTGATAATCCGGACCGGCAGACGGTGCACCGGGCTGGCCCCGGCAAAACAGTCCTGGACGAACAGGTCGCGGCCATGCATGTAGGCCATCATCCTGCTGTATAGACCGTCGAACTTCTCCGGCGGAAAGGGCCGATTCACCTTACCCCAGTTGATATGGTCATGGCAGGAGGGTTCATCGACGATGAACTTTTCATTTGCCGCCCGACCGGTGTAGTGACCGGTTTTTACCGCCACTGCGCCAAGATGGGTCAAAAGTCCTTCACCACGTCTGACGATCTGTTCATAGAGCACCGGGGTAGGAGGTGTCCAGTAGATGATATTCGGATTGGTTATGCCATGCTCCTCAAGACCTGTCCCACGAGTGATGTCATTTAATCTCATGTCGCGTCCCCTCTGCTCTCTGAACAATTCGTTAGTCAGACTTGATAGGAAAAAGGTGCCAGACTTTCATGCAAAAGCAAGCAGCTGCATAGAAAATATCACCCCTGACCCCATCCTGCAGACAAAAAAGTGGGGCAACATGCCTTTGTTGACATGCCGCCCCACGTATCATCCTGACTTCTCAGCCAGATAGCTACCGGGGCCCTTAAGTCCCGGCAACACTGCTACTCGTTCCACCCCTCCGGATGGACATCGCCGATCTGCTCCCAGTGCTCCGGAGAACGCCAGAGGCTGGAGAGGATCAGTTCGCGGATATGGAGGAACTCCTTGGGGAGTTTGTCGTACATCTTGATGAAAAGCTCTTCGTGGGAGAGGACCTCCTCCTGCCAGAGGTCGCGGTCGACCGAGGTAAGTTCGTTGAACTTCTCCCTGGGCATCTCCATCCCTTCCCAGTTCATGTCCTCATAGCGGGGCATCCAGCCGAGCGGACTCTCCACAGAAGAGCCGCGGCCGTTGGCACGGTCGACAATCCATTTCAGCACCCGCATGTTCTCGCCATAACCTGGCCAGATGAATTTGCCGTTGGCATCCTTGCGGAACCAGTTGACACTGAAGATACGCGGCGGGTTCGGATTGATCCGGCCGAACTCCAACCAGTGGGCAAAGTAGTCAGCCATATTGTAACCGCAGAAGGGGAGCATGGCAAAAGGGTCGCGGCGGACATTGCCGGTAGCACCGACTGCCGCGGCAGTTGTTTCAGACCCCATAGTAGCAGCCAGATAGACTCCGAAACTCCAGTTAAAGGCCTGATAGACAAGCGGGATGACGTTCTGCCGACGGCCACCAAAGATGAACGCCTTGATCGGCACCCCTTTCGGATTTTCCCACTCAGGGTCTATGGAAGGGCATTGGCTGGCCGGCGAGGTGAACCGGGCATTCGGGTGCGCTGCCGGGCGGCCGCAGCCGGGGGTCCAGGATTTCCCCTGCCAGTCGGTGAGCTGTGCCGGTGGTTCGTCAGTCATCCCTTCCCACCAGACATCGCCGTCCGGGGTCAAGGCTACGTTGGTGAAGATGGAGTTGGCTGCGCAGGAGGCCATGGCATTCGGATTGGTCTTGACATTGGTCCCTGGAGCAACTCCGAAGTACCCATACTCCGGATTTATCGCATAGACCTTGCCATCCGGGGCAGGCTTGATCCAGGCGATGTCGTCCCCGATGGTAGTGACCTTCCACCCCTTCTCCCTGATCTCCTTGGGGGGGATCAGCATGGCAAAGTTGGTCTTGCCGCAGGCGCTCGGAAAGGCGGCCCCGACATAGGTCTTCTCCCCTTCAGGTGATTCGACACCCAAGATCAACATATGTTCGGCCAGCCACCCCTCGTCATTGCCGATCTTGGAGGCGATCCGCAGGGCCAGACACTTCTTGCCGAGCAGGGCATTGCCGCCGTAACCGCTGCCGAACGACCAGATGGAACGTTCTTCAGGGAAATGGACAATATATTTCTCCTTGTTGCAGGGCCAGGGGGAATCCTTCTCCCCCGGCTGCAAAGGAGCGCCGACCGAATGGAGGCAGGGGATAAAATCGCCGTTGCCGAGCACGTCGATGACCGCTTTCCCCATCCTGGTCATGATCCGCATATTGACAGCCACGTAAGGTGAGTCGGAGACCTCCACCCCTATCTTGGCAATATTGGAGCCGAGCGGCCCCATGCTGAAGGGGATGACATACATGGTCCGCCCCTGCATACACCCTTTGAAGAGCTTGCGCAGCGACTCCTTCATCTCTTTGGGGGGGACCCAGTTATTGGTCGGACCAGCTTCTATCTTGGTGTTGCTGCAGATAAAGGTCCGGTCTTCGACCCTGGCCACATCGATCGGGTCAGACCAGGCAAGATAACTGTTGGGGCGCTTCTCCTGATTGAGCTTCTTGAATGTCCCGCTCTGTACCAGCTTCTCACAGAGCGAGTCGTACTCCTCCTGCGAACCGTCACACCAGTGGACATTGGCAGGCTCACAGAGCGCCGTGACTTCTTCTATCCATTTCAGCAACTGCTTGTTCTTGACTTCGTAACCGATACCCGATTTCACAAGTCTACCCCTCCCGAAAGATTTTAGTACTGCTAAAATATCATACCCCTTTATAAAATCAAGATAAAAATATAGCCAAACCAGCTAGTTCCCTTATATTGACAGTTGCCGAGCAGATGTTACACTGAGCTTGTATTAGTGAGGCTGCGCAGAAAGGTCTGGTCTATGGAGAAGATTCCTGAAGTTGACAAAGAGGCTTGTATCAGTTGCGGCTTATGTATTGCCGGCTGCCCCGGGGTATTTCGCTTTGATGACGACAACAAGGCAGAATGCTACAACCATGTCGGCGCCGCAGAAGAAGATATCCAGCAGGCAATTGACGGTTGCCCGGTGCAATGCATCAGTTGGCAGAAATAAGAAAATGCGCGAGAGAGGAGCAGCAATGGAGAAATGGCGCTGTACCATTTGCCAGTATATTTATGACCCTGCCCTGGGCGATCCTGACAATGACATCACCCCCGGGACGACTTTTGCGCAACTCCCTGAGGACTGGGTCTGTCCTGTCTGCGGCGTGGGGAAAGAACTCTTTGAAGCAGACTGACCATCTAGCCAGGCAGACCTCTGGCAACCTGCCAAATTCAGCAGGCTAGCAATACTATTTTTTCTTTGACGCAGGCTTGATGATATCTACCACCGGTTTATCGGCGCCGGTCTTGATCCTCCAGACCAGACCACAATCGCCACACTCCTTGACCGGTGACTCCTCGGCAGTAAAACCTGCTGAGTGGATATCGATTTCAACCGCTTTTCTGCCACCGCAGTTCGGGCACTTCATATTTATCCCCCTTTAGAAATTTCTGGTGCGATGCTTGTCCCTTTTATAATGGATGATATTTTTTCCCCTAACTGACTATTCAGCATCTGCATATACTTTAACAGAAATTCCCCTGCTCCGCATATTATTTTCTCACAAGCGCAACTACCGCTAGAGATGAGCAAGCAGTTCATCAGCAACGGCAAGAAACTCCTCGATATCTGTCATATGCATATCCCCCATGTGCGGGATACGGAAGGTCTTCCCCTTGATCTTCCCGTATCCGTCGTCAAAGGCAAATCCCCTCTCGGCAAATTTCTTCTTCAGGGTCGCCAGATCTGTGTTGCGGCTGTTGCGCGCACAGGTCAGGGTGACAGAGCGATAGGGGGGAGCCGGGAAACATTGAAAGCCGCGCTCCTCCACCCACCCCCGCACATGGGATGCCATGGCCTTGTGCCGTTCCCAGCGGTGTTCCAACCCTTCGGCAAAGATTCTTGCCAGCTGGCAATCCAGGGCGTTGATCTGGGAAATACAGGGGGTGGAAGGGGTATTGTCCTTTTCATCGTTGGCAGCAAACTCCAGAAAATCGAAGTAGTAGCCGCGCCCCTCGATGCCACGCGCCCGCTCCAGCACACGTTCGTTGGCAGTGAACACCGCAAGCCCTGGCGGGAGTGCAAACGCCTTCTGGACGCCGAAGATGCAGCAGTCGATGCCGAGTTCGTCAAGGGGTATGGAGAGTGCACTCATGGAAGATACCGTGTCGATGATCGATATGACCTCCGGAAAACGACCGAGGACCGCAGCTATCTCCGGCAGAGGCGACATCACTCCGGTGGAGGTCTCGTTATGGATCAGGGTCATGGCATCGTATCGACCGGTGGCAAGGGTCTGTTCCACCAGTTCCGCTGTAATCGGCTCCCCCCACTCGACCTTTATTGCATCAGCTTCCTTGCCGCAGCGGCGTGTGACATCATGCCACTTGTCAGAAAAAGCACCGTTGCAGAAATTGGCGCATCGTCTCCCCACCAGGTTCCGTACCGCCCCCTCCATCACGCCAAAGGCGCTGGAGGTGGAGAGAAAGACTCTCGATTCGGTGGCCAGGAGCATTTTCAGCCGCTCCTTCACCCGCTTGTGTAAAGCCGCGTATTCCGGCATACGGTGCCCGATCATCGGGGTCGCCATGGCCTGGAGAATCTCCGGTGCGACCTCAACCGGTCCGGGGATAAATAGTTTCTTGTGCATTTCTGCTCCTTCAAAGGTCCGGCAGCGAATTCCTTGCACCTGTAGCCGGCCATGGTATTCTTAAGCGGGGTCCATATTCATCGAAGCTAGCAAAATACCGATACGTTGTCAAGAATCGACCCACAGCCGATAATACGCAGCCGGCAGACTGCACTGTAATATATAAAAGCGCTCATGAATGTTTTGCAACATATTAATATTGCTATTTTTTCTCAGTAAAAATTAATTTCTCATTAAAAAAATGGGTTTGACAAAGTCGCTCGGCACATAGTAATAAATATATGATAATAAACAGTTCATAGCTGTCCGAAGTAGTCAAGCGGGGGGTAGTCACCTGTAACGATAGGCCGGACAAGGAGGAACCATGCCACTCAGAAAAACCGCCGGGTATGCCTGGAATATAATCAGCCTCATCGGGATGATACTGGCTATCACCGCTACCTGTCTGATCATCGCCTTTCTCTCTTTCGAGGCGATAACCGGTGTTGAAAAGCCGTATCTAGGCCTGATGACCTATTTCCTCTTCCCCGGCATGCTGATCGTCGGGCTGCTGCTGGTCCCCTTCGGGGCCTGGCGGGTCCGCACCCAGCGGCGCCTGGCAAGGATCGACGGGATGGAATCACTGGAAACGGAGATTCCCCAATATCCGCGCCTCGACCTGAACGAGCCGCACCGGCGGCACCTCTTCATCTTCTTTATCGTCGCTACAATCGTCTTTGTCATGATTGTCTCCATCGCCTCGATCAAGGGGTATGAGTTCACCGAATCGACCACCTTCTGCGGCGAGCTCTGCCACGTGGTCATGGAGCCTGAACATACCGCCTGGGGGAACTCCCCCCACGCCAAGGTCAAATGCGTGGAATGCCACGTCGGACCTGGTGCAGCATGGTACGTAAAGGCCAAACTGTCCGGCATGCGCCAGCTCGTTGCGGTCCTCTTCCACACCTACCCCGAGACCATCGAGACACCGATAGAGAATCTCCGTCCGGCACGGGATACCTGCGAACATTGCCACTGGCCGGAAAAGTTCTATTCCGGCCGGCAGAAGGTATTCTACCACTATGCCCCGAACGAAGAGAATACGCCGCGGGAGATCAACATGCTGATCAACATCGGCGGTACCCCCAAAACCCCACATGCCAAAGGTATCCACTGGCATATAGGCACCGAGCTCGACTATATCGCCCGGGACAAAAAGCGCTTCGATATCCCTTACGTTGCAGTCAAGGGGAAGGATGGCAAGATTATCGAGTATATGGATACCGATAAACCGCTCACCCGCGCCGAGATCGAAAAAGCTACCAAACGGGTGATGGACTGCACCGACTGCCACAACCGGCCGACCCACATCTATCGTTCACCAGGGCTGGAGATGGACGAGAATATCGTCTCCGGACATATCGACCCGACTCTCCCGTACATCAAGAGAGTATCCGTGGAACTGCTCGACAAGCAGTACAAGACTAAAGAAGAGGCCCATGCAGCAATTGCAAAAGGGATTCCCGAGTACTATGCGAAGACCTATCCGGCGATAGCCAAGTCCAAGGAGGCTGCCATCAAGAAGGCGGTGGTGGAAGTACAGGATATGTACAGCCGCAATTTCTTCCCTAAGATGAAGGTGACCTGGAGTACCTATCCGAGCCATATCGGCCATTTCTATTCGCCAGGGTGTTTCCGCTGCCATGACGGAAAGCATAAAACCGCCGACGGCAAGGTGATCTCCAAGGATTGCGAACTTTGTCACAGTGTCCTCTCGCAGAAACAGGAGAATATCCCGGCGGGTACCAAGGTGAGCAAATTCGTCCATCCGGTCGATATCGGTGAAGAGCTGTACAAGACCAACTGCAGCGATTGCCATATGGCCGGTGGCCACGACGTGCCGGGCGAAGGGGGGCATGGCGAGACGAAGAAGCATTGACAGCAAATACATCTGCATCAGACAAAGAAAACCCCCCTGGTTAAACGCCACGGGGGTTTTCGTATTTCTAACGGCACTCGATCAATCAAAACTAGTACTACAACTCCACCATCTCCCCGGCCTCGTCCTCCTTATCCAGCTCTGCGCCATCTTCCTTTTCCGGTTCGAAATCATCATCAAGCACCCGGTCGAGAAACTTCCTGTTCTCTTCAATGACCCGGCTTATCTCCCTGCTCAGCTCGACAAGGTCATCCTTCTCTTCAGTTCCCATACAGCCACCCCTTTTTTCGCAATCGCTCTCCGGTATAGTTCGGCATAATCCTGAGCTGCCTGCTGCCAGGGGAATCGGCAACCCATGGCGCGTCGTTGCAGCTTTTTCCAGCCATCCCTATCATGCCAGGCCCGGCACGCACGGTCAAGGGCATCCTGCAATCCAGCGGCAGAAAATTCAGTGAAGGTGTAGCCGTTTGCTTCCCCTTTTCCATCCAGTGGATCGACAATTGTATCAGAGAGGCCACCGACCCTCCTGACTACCGGGATAGCCCCGTAACGGAGAGCGATCAACTGGCCAAGGCCGCACGGCTCATACTGCGAGGGCATGAGAAAGATGTCGGAACCTGCATAGATCTGCCGCGCCAGGGCCTGGTCAAAAGCGACCCGCAGGGAGATATTCCGTACCCCCTGTTCCTTAAGCTCCTGAAACATCGCGACATAACGTTCCTCACCACTGCCAAGTACCGCCAGCTGCAGCTCGTCATCCGCCAGTCGTGGTGCGAGCTCTGCGATCAGTTCGAAACCCTTCTGCGCCGACAACCGCGCCACCATACCGATTAGCGGCAGATCCGACCGCTCCGGCAACCCCATCAGCCGCTGCAGCGCACTTTTATTGGCCGATTTGCCGGACTGCAGCGAAGTTGTACTGTATTGCTTGACGATATCACGGTCGTTGGCCGGATCCCACTCCTCGTAATCGAGTCCATTCAATATCCCGACCAGATCATCCTGCCTGGTTCTGAGAACTCCGGCCAACCCGCACCCCTGCTCATCCTCGAGAATCTCCTCGCGATAGGTTGGTGATACCGTAGTGACAAGCTCGGCAGCCTGAATCGCCCCCTTCATCAGGTTGATCTGTCCGTAAAACTCCAGTCTATCCATAGTGAGGTAATCGGTATCAAGGCCGAGTTCGTCCAGTTCGGCAGCAGGGAAGAGCCCCTGATAGGCAAGATTGTGGATAGTATAGAGGGTCGCGGTTTTGCTGAAAAACGGGTCCTCAGCCAGCTCGTAGCGGAGCAGTATCGGCAGCAGTGCTGTCTGCCAGTCGTGGCAGTGCAGGAGATCGGGACGAAAATCGAGCCGCTTCAAAAGCTCCAGGACCCCACGGCAGAAAAAAGCAAATCTCCTGGCGTTATCGGGATAATCTCCGGAGGCAGTACCATAAAGTCCGTCGCGATGGAACAGCTCGCGATTCTCCAACAGATAGACAGGTATACCATCCAGGCTGGTCTGGCGCAACAGCCCCTTGTAGGCTTCTCCCCCCAGTTGTACGAGAAAACTCTTCCTCCCTTTGGCGATAGCCGCATTCCCCTTGGCAACAGTCTTGTACAGTGGCAACACGATCCGGACATCATGCCCCTGCCGCTGCAACTCCCTGGCAAGTTCGGCAGTCATGTCCGCCAGTCCGCCGGTCTTGGCAAATGGGGAGACTTCAGAAGCGACAAATAGTATCTTCATCTTATATCTCAGCTTCCCGTAAAAAGAGGGCAGCATCCTCTGGCGAAGTCGGATTGATGAAAAATCCGGTCCCCCACTCAAAGCCGGCAATCTGGGTCAACCGTGGCACCAGTTCGATATGCCAGTGATAGTCGTAGGCAATGGAGCTCCAGTAGTCAGGTTTGCCGAGTCTATGCTGCATCGGCGGTGCAGTGTGCAGAATAAAATTGTAAGGCGGGTCCTTGAGAACAGTCTTCAGCCGTACCAGCATCTCCCGCATGGCTACCGCCAGTTCGGCAAGCTGCGTATCGCTAAGCAGGGCAAAGTCGTGACAGTGTGTCTTGGGATAGAGGCGGAGTTCAAAGGGGAAGCAGGCGGCATATGGGGTGAGGATCACATAATCGGCAAATTCCCTTACCACCCGCTCTCCACAGGAGAGCTCAAATTCTATCAGATCGCAGAAAATACAGCGTTCCTTGGCGGCATAATATTCACGGCAGATCTTCAGCTCTGTAGCAGCAACCGGCGGGGTGAGCGGCACAGCTATCAATTGGCTGTGGGCATGGCTAAGGGTCGCACCGGCCCGGGCGCCGTAATTCTTGAACAGTACCATGTAGCGAAACCGCATATCCCGGCGCAGGTCGAGAAACCTCGCCCGGTATGCCATCAATACCGAGGTGAGCTCCTCGGCAGTTAGCTCGGCGAGGCTCCGCTCATGGTCAGGTGTCTCAATGATTATCTCATGGGCACCGATTCCGTTCATCACATCATAAAGACCGTAGCCACGGCTCTTCAGCTCACCTTCGATGCGCAGTGCCGGGTATTTGTTCGGTACCACCCGCACCTTCCAGTTGGGAGCATTGGCAGGGGTGCCAGGGGGGCGGATGGCAAATATCTCATGCGGGGTCTTGTCCTCGTTACCATAGCAGAACGGGCAACTGGTCAGCTCTCCAGCCTCAGGTTCGACATGGAAATCCCTCGGCCGTCGGCCACGCTCGGTAGCAATAATGACCCAGTGGAGTTTCAGCGGGTCCCAACGAAGTTCAGACATCATACCTCCATTTCATATTAACCAGTTTTCCAGCTCGATATCCGGCCCGGCATACTTAAGGACCATCGGCGAGTCTGTCGGCCAGCGGCCGACTTCATCTGTACCGCGGGTCAAGGTGAGATAGGCGAACATACTGCTGCCAGGCAAAATGTTAACAGCGTCAAGCGGAATACGGAGTTCGCAGACCTTGGCGATCTTCCAGCAGGAGGTTGCAGCAGTCCCCTGCCAGCTCCCGTCACGCTTCTCCTGCAACGCACCAGACTCAGCTGCCAGCTGCATCTCTACCAGATATTCATGATCCAGGATCAGATGCAGGTTAAGCCGGTCTTCAGCAAGCATTGTCCGGTCCAGCGACTTTACCCCATCGACCCTGAAGTAGAGAGCCTTACGGTCAAAACCGTAATAAAAAGCCTGTAATATGTTCTCCGCAGCATGCATCGCCGATGACTGCTTGGTCAGGTCATACAGACCGGCTCCCAACCATTCGAAGTAGTCGGTGACCAGACCGTTTATGTTCGGAGTGACCATGCCGGCTGGCTCACGGACGAAACCGGCAGCGCTCTTCTTCTTGATCGGTTCGAAGAGCTCACGCGGCACATCCTGGCCAAGAAGACGGTAGACATTCATCAGATGCCGGCGGAACAGGGCGTCAAAGCGGTCACTATGGGGGGAAAAATGGTCATCGCCATACCACCAGAACCAGTCACTCCCCTCTGCGGCAAAGAGCGAGCGACAGATCAGACGGGGGGTCTCATCATCAGCGCCAAGACTGTCGATGCCATCGGCAAGCAGCTTCGCCACCTGCTGGTTCGATTTCACCGCCACCTCCCTGGCGCGGGCAAGATAGTCCCAGCCGAGGTTCTCCTCCGGATGTCCGACCCAGACCCCGAAGTTGGCATTGATCCAGGAACCTGGATAGATGTGCGGCAACTGTCGTGGTTCCGGGACCAGTTCCAGGACCTCGCTAAAAGTTGCCGGGACGATCCCTGGCGTCTCGGCGATCCGCCGGTAGAGCAGGGTCAGAAAATCATTGGCATTGTCGGGATAGTATTCCCAGGCATTTTCTCCATCCAGGATAACCGCCACCGACCTGCTGCCGGGGGCGTAACTCCTGATCTCCTTGAGCCTTGCCAGAAAGTCGTCCACGGCCCGTTCCGCATCCCACTGGGAGTATGTAAAGCCTATCAGGTCGGACAGGGCATGATCGCGGAAAAAAAGGTGCAGGTCTCTACCACCGGCATTGATGCAATATGGCTGATAGAGTGCTTCCCGCCCCGGGCCGAGGCCACAGGAGAGGCTGTGTACCAGCACCCCTTCGTCGGTTGCGGCCCAGGTCAGTCCACTTTCGGCAATTACCGCCAGGGCCGCATCGCTGACCGACCCTTCCGAAGGCCACATACCGGCCGGGGTGAAACCGAACATCTCCTTGAAACAGGCAATCCCCTGCAACACCTGACTGCGGGCATCTTCCGGATGTCTGTATTGCATGGCCGGCAGGGTAGCCTTGGGCATGGCGACCAGAGCGCTCTTCATCTCACAGAGAAGCGGCAGGATCGGGTGATAGTATGGGGAGACCGAGAGTTCTGCCTTGCCTGTTTCGTGCAGCCTTCGATAGAGCGGGATTATCTCCTGCAGCAGCTGCTGGTGGGTGGTAAAGAGCAACTCCTTATCGGCAGCGGTAAAATTGCGCCCTTTCCGGATCAGCTCCTGCAGCTCCGGCCAGGCACGCCGGGCGGCTTCACCAGTCCAGGAGAGGAAGAACCAGACCTGCAGGTCGAGGATATCCTGATCACGAAAATTTTTCAGCCGCTCGGCGCGCCGGTTCTTGTTATCTTCCCCGGCCATGCAGAAGAGCTCCATGTAACGCCGGTATGGCTCGATCATCCGCTGCCGGTTGGCGGAAAAGAAATTTTCAATGACGAATTCCCGGTTCTCCTCTGTCATATCGGCCGGCGCCATCCGGCCATGGAGGAGGAACGCATCAACGGCAGTGCCGGCAGCATAATCGGCGATCTGCTCCAACAGCGACGGCACCAGATTGAAGACCACCTTGGCGCCAGGGGTCTGCTCGACGATGGCAGCCATGTCGTAGTAATCTTTCACCGCATGCAGGTAGGTCCAGGGGAGGGCATACTCTCCCTTCACCGGGTCCTTGTAGTACGGCTGGTGCATATGCCAGAGGAAGGTTATATAGAGTGGCTCCGTCATTTACTGTAGCTCCTTCTTCCACCTTTCCACCTTTTTCCGGTATTCATCGAGGAGTTTCTGGGCACTTTTTGGGTCCTTACCCTCTGCTACGATATGGACCAGCGGCCGGTGCTGGTCAGGGAGGACCAGTACCCAATCCTGGCCAAGGTTGACCTTGATGCCGTCGATAAATGAAGCCTCCTTGTCAAGGCTGTCCTCGCTCATCTTCCGCATGATTCCCCCTTTCATCTCCAGGATGCAGGGGAGTGCAGTCTGCATGAATGCCCGCCGCGGCGCATCGGCCAATATCCGTGAGATCGGGCCGGCAAAGGCCGCAAGCAGTTCGATCAACTTGCCGATGGCAAATATGCCGTCAAATGCGGCCTGGAATTTCGGGAAGGCGAATCTGCCATCCATCGACCCACCCATAATAGACTCCGGCGAAAAAGTCGCTTCGATCATCGCCCGTTCGCTGCTTTTGGTCCGCACTACAGTGGAGCCGCATTCCGCCGCCATGATCTCAATGGTGGAGGGGGCATTCACCGGTACGGAGTAGGTCCCCTTCTGGCCAGCCTTGAGCATCAGCGCGACAAAGAGTTCCAGCAAACGGGCCCCCTCGTAGATACCCCCTGATTCGTCCACCAGGGTGATCATCTCGGCGCAGGGGCTGAGCCAGACACCTGCTGTGGCTCCGAGGGTCGGGACGATCTTGGCCAGCTGCTCCAGCCCCTGTGGTCGCTCCTCCTCCTTTTTCGAGCTCCTCAGCTCGTCAACATAGGCATTCAGGCTGATCACCTCGATCCCCAGGTCGTTGAGGATCGGCGGGAAAATCTGCCCGGCAGGGGAATGATTGAAGTCGATAACCAGCTTGAATTTCCCTTTCCGGATAGCCTCCTGATCCAGCCCCCTCAGCACCCCTTCCCGATAGAAATCTACCACCTGGGGCAGTTCCGTGATCCGCCCCGGTTCGGTATGATGGGCACGACGGAAATTTTCCTTGAAAAAGACCCGCTCCACGTTTTTCCCCATCGCACTGGAGAAGTCAAGCCCATCGCTGTCGAGGAAGATGATCTCCGTAGATGCGGGATCGTCGGCAGCCTGGCGGAAATAGATCCCCCCAGTCTCACCAAAGGTCTTCAGTTTGTAGCGAACAATCGGCAGCGGGGTCATCAAGAGATCACGGACATTGACACCGGCCGAGAGGATACCGCCGATAAAGCTCCGCTTAAGCATCCTTGAGGCGAGATATGCATCGCGGCCGCCCAGGATAAAATTACCCTTGGCAAACGAGGTCCCGTAGGCACAGCCGAGCTTGGCCACAAATTCCGGCGTCAGCTCAACATTGGTGAGCCCCTTGATCATCGCCCCCTCGAAGAGCGATTTCTTCCACCTCTCCCCCCAGATCAGATTGGCTGTTACCGTCGAACCCCCTTCAACCACCTTTTTCGGCCAGATCTTGACATCGCGTTTGATATAGACATCCTCGCCGATAGAGGTCTCATCGGCAATAATTACCCCCTCCTCCATCACCACTCCCTGGCCAGCGCGGACATTGCTGCAGAGGACACTGTCGACCAGCTTGGCCCCCTTCTTGATATAGACATTGTCCCAGATTACACAGCGGGAGAGCTTGACCCCGGCCTCTATGGTACAGTTACGACCGATAACGGAATCCTTGATATGGGCATTACCCAGCACCTGGGAGTTGTCGCCGATCACCACCGTCCCTTCGAGCTGGCGGATTTCATCGATCCTTACATCGGCACCGAGGCGCAGATCCTTACCGACCAGGTCCTGCTTGGTTTCATCGATCTTGACGTTGACCCGGCCGCGGAATATGTCGTGGTGCGCCTCCCGGTACGAATCGGTATTACCGATGTCGCGCCAGTAACCTTTGGCCGGGAATCCGAACAGCGCTTCCTTGTTTTTTAGAAGGAGCGGGAAGAGGTCCTGGGAGAAATCGAAGTTCTCTCCGGCCGGGATATATTTGAAGATTTCCGGTTCCAGCACATAGATGCCGGTATTGATGGTATCGGAGATCACCTCACCCCACCCCGGTTTCTCCAGGAACTGGGTGATGCGCCGGCTTTTATCGGTAATGACGACGCCGAACTGGAGCGGATCCTTCACCGATGTAAGAGTGATAGTCGCCATCGCCTTGTTGTCCTCATGAAAATCTATCACCTTCTTCAGGTTGAAGTCGGTCAGCAGGTCGCCACTGATGATAAGAAACCGTTCGTCGAGAAATTTCTCCGCGCATTTGACTGCACCGGCGGTACCCATGTCTTCGAGCGGGGTGACATAGGTGATCTTGACGCCAAAATCAGCACCGTCACGGAAAAAATTCTTGATCACATGGGGCTGATGATAGAGGAGCATCACCAAGTCGGATATCTGGTATTTCTTGAGCAGTTCGACGATATGGAGCATGATCGGCCGGTTCATGAGCGGGATCATCGGTTTCGGGATATTGCTGGTCAGCGGCTGGATACGGGAGCCGAACCCGCCAGCCATGATAACTGCTTTCATATCAATTCACTCCTTGTCATGGACATGATAATAACGGCCAATTCAGCAGATCTACTGGCGCTTCTTCTTCTCCAGTACCCTCTTTATCTCGTCTTTCAACTCCTGCATGTCGCTCGACTTCACCACATAACCATCGGCCAGCCAGGCGGAAAAATCGTCCTTATAGCAGGAAAAGGCGGTACAAAGAATAACCGGCAGATCATGCCTTTCCTTGACCAGTTTCTGCAGCAGGTCAAGGCCGCTCTCCTGTTTCAGCTTTATGTCCAGAACCACCAGTTCGAAACTCTCCGCTTCCAGCTTCTCTACCGCTTCATTTGCTGTTGCCGCTGTAACCACTTCATGACCATCGTCGTTCAACTCCTGTGAATAAAGGAGTCTGATACTAGCTTCATCATCTACCACCAGAATCTTTGCCATTACGCCTCCTCCTTTGTGACTGGTAATCTGAGCATAAAATGGGTCCCACCTGCCGGTGGAGTGTCTATAGTGAAGGGGATGCCATGTTTTTCCAGAATTGTCTTGCATAGGGGGAGCCCCAGACCATTCCCCAACTCCTGGGTAGTAATGAACGGCGTGGTGAGTGCCTCCCTTGTCTGCTGGCTCAAACCTTTGCCATCATCGCAGATCTCGACCACTATGGCGTCATTGTCAGACCAGGTCCTGATGGTAATAACATTGACCCCTGTGCATGCCTCAATAATAGTAGTAAGAATGGCCTTGATGCAGAAGGCGATCTGCTTGTAATCGATGAAAACCGTCTGCAATTCACCGGCAAGCTCCAGCCTACAGCTGATATTCGCCAGTTTGAACCGCTCCTGCAGATCAGTGGTGACATTATTCAGCAGCTGATTGATGTCCCAGTTATCCATGGCTGGATATAGTGAATCAGAGTAGTTCAGAACCTCCTCTAGCACATCCTCCAACTGCTTCGCCTCATGGACGATCGATTCGAGGTAGTCCCGTTTCTGCTCATCCTCAGGCATGCTCCGTAGCAGCGAGCGGGCAAAGCCGCCTATGATCATAAGCGGATTACGGATGGAGTGGGCGATACTTGAAGTGATCCGCCCCACCAACGCCATCTTCTCCATCTTGACGATCAGTTCCTGCTGTTCCTGCAGTTTGACATTGGCATCAGTCAGCTTGTCCACCTCTTCCTGCAGACGTTCGTAGAGGGAGGCCCGTTCAAGTGCAAAAGCGACCGGGAAGGCAAAGGTCTCCATCGATTGCATATCCTGGGGGGTAATCGGTTTGTGGGTCACATAGTTGTCTGTGATTATCAGACCGATTCGCCGATTCCGCGAAATTAGCGGCATGATGAGAAAACTGTCGACCCCCAGGGTCTGGGCCAGCAAAGGGTCGATATCCGGATTTATGAAGGCGTTCTCCACCAGGATCGGCTTCCGGTCCCGCAGTGCTACGTTGAATATATGCCGCTGGTCCTGTAACGGGATGGTCAACCGGTCAAGAATGTCCTGAAACTTGACCTTCTCCGAGAAAAGTTTATTTTTCTGGAACTGCCACGCCATCTCCTTGAGGGAGAGGTCACTCTGCTCGACCTCCTGCCAGATCCGCCAGGCCTCCTCGTAATCGCGCGGACCGACACCGAGATACCCCTTAAGATGTAACCGTTCCTTGTCGGTCATAAGGAGAAAGGCCCGGTTCATGCCGAACCCTTTGCCAGCGGTTATGGCAGTCATAGCAACCGAAAGCACCTCATCCAGGTCGAGGGAGGTCTGCAGCACCACGCTCAACTCATGAAGGAACTTGATCTCTCTGGTCTTGCTGCTTAAGAAGTTATCCATGGACTGGAGCTGTATCTTCTGCTCGGTATATTCAGCGATTATAAAGAGCAGCACCAGGGCGATCGCAGAGTCGTTCTGTTTCAGCTTGTGCAGGTCAGCGCCAAATCGTGGGCAGTCGAGACATTTCTCCAGAATACGGCGTTTCTGGGAAGAGTAGAGCTCTTCTTCACCATCGCCGACATAAGGACATTCTTCACGGCTGATCTCATTTTTGTGCCAGCAGCACTCCCAGTCCAAGCATACCTCCATCAATTCAAGCCAAAATGTTGCAACCTGCCGTTGGCGGGAACTCTTGTTGCCAACTACCGGAAATGGGCAAATTATAACAGCCTGTAACACATTTTCAAGGCATTTTGGCAGTTGCACCAGTCATTTATTAATTAATATTTTTATACAGGACAGGTGATGCCAGAGAAGAGACCCCTGGATCCGCCGATAGAGAAACCGCATGCTATGGAAACATCAGGGGGAGGGGAGGAGAAGAGTCAGGGGAGCAATTCAGGAGGGGGATGAAACAATCTCACCCCCCAGACCTGTTGCAGATCTTTTGCCGCGATTTGCAGAGCGGGTCTGCTACCGCCCGGAAACTAAATCAAGCATCTTTTTTCGGTTCGTCCTTCTTTTCCGGCTTGATCTCTATCTCATCCTTGCCGTCTGAGGCCTTTTTGAAATTCTTGATGCTTTTGCCAAGGGCACTGCCGATTTCCGGTAATCGACCGGCGCCAAAGACCACCAGCACAATCACCAGAATCACGATCAGCTCTGGCATGCCGAATCCGAACATGACCGCCAACCTCCATATAAGTAGTAGCTGCGCTGTCAGTATTGCACCAGGACCGGTAAAAATCAAGTATTAACATGGTAAATAGATTCCCCTCGATCCATTTCGCCTCTTGCAGCATTGGCAGAGTGCAGGTATTATTTATAAGCGAGAATAGAGCTGCCTGGCTCGCAGCGGACCGACTGAATGTCCGACTTCTTGCAGCGACGGCACGAAACTAGTGAATGGTACCGTTGCTACAATCTATGCGAAATCAGCCCAAGGAGCAATAAATGTCTGAGTATCTTATCCTGCTCGTCGAAGACAACCCTGACGATGAGGCATTGACCATCCGTTCTTTGCAGAAAGCGGAGATCCCCGCCGACCGGGTCCTGGTTGCCCATGACGGCGTTGAAGCACTTGAATATCTGTTCGGCTCCGGCAACTTTGCCAAACGTGACCTGACCATCATGCCCCGTTTTGTCCTGCTCGATCTGAAACTGCCGCGAGTTGATGGTCTGGAGCTGTTGCGCCGGCTACGCGCCGACGAGCGGACCAGATCATTGCCGGCGATAGTATTCACCTCTTCCAATGAACGGCAGGACATCATCAACTGTTATGCGCTCGGAGCCAACAGCTATATTCGCAAACCGGTCGACTTCCTCGAGTTCAGCGAAACAGTCCGGCAGCTGGGGCAGTACTGGCTAGGTGTCAATCTACCGGCACCGATGACCGCCACCGTTTCCTGAACTCACAGCTGCTGGAGGCAAATCGCGTGTACCTCCGGGGAAAAGATGATATCATCCCGACATGGAGCAGTTCAGACTAGTCAGTGAATACCAGCCGCGCGGCGATCAGCCCCGCGCCATCGCCGAGTTGAATGACGGGATCGGGCGCGGCGACCGGCATCAGGTCCTGCTCGGTGTCACCGGTTCAGGCAAGACCTTTACCATGGCGAATGTCATTGCCAACAGCAACCGCCCCACCCTCGTGCTGGCCCACAACAAGACCCTGGCAGCACAGCTCTACGGGGAATTCAAGGAGCTCTTCCCGGAAAACGCCGTAGAATACTTTGTCTCCTACTACGATTACTACCAGCCGGAAGCATATCTCCCGACCACCGACACCTTTATCGAAAAAGACTCATCCATCAACGATGAAATAGACAAGCTGCGCCACTCGGCGACCCGCAGCCTGCTCACCAGGCGCGATGTGATTATCGTCGCTTCGGTCTCCTGCATCTACGGCATCGGTTCACCAGCCTCCTATCAGGAGATGCATATCTTCTTCCATATCGGTGCCGACTTTGGCCGGGACGAACTGCTGCAGAAGCTGGTGACGATACAGTATGAGCGGAACGACATCGACTTCCACCGCGGCACCTTCCGGGTCAGGGGGGACAATGTCGAGGTATTCCCGGCCCATGATGACGAACGGGCCCTGCGGATAGAATTTTTCGGCGACACGGTGGAAAACATCAGCGAGATCGATCCGTTGCGCGGCACAGTCCTGCAACGGCTCCCCAAGTGCTCCATCTATCCGGCTTCCCATTATGTAGCCAATCGCGAGACCCTGGAACGGGGGATTGCGGAGATCAGGGTCGAACTGGAAGAGAGGATCCGCTGGTTCCGGGAGCGGAACATGCTCCTGGAGGCTCAGAGGATAGAGCAGCGGACCTTTTTCGACATAGAGATGCTGGAGGAGATGGGTTTCTGTCACGGCATCGAGAACTATTCCCGTTTCTTCGACGGCCGCGCTCCGGGCGAGCCCCCCTACACCCTGATCGACTACTTCCCCCGCGACTACCTTCTCTTTATCGACGAGTCGCACATCACGGTCCCCCAGGTCGGGGGTATGTACCGCGGCGACCGCTCCCGCAAGGAGACCCTGGTCAACTACGGTTTCCGGCTCCCGGCGGCGCTCGACAACCGCCCCCTCAATTTCCCCGAATTCACGGCAAAACTGAACCAGACCGTCTATGTATCGGCCACGCCGGCTGACTACGAACTGGCGCAGGCAGGGGGGGTGATCGTCGAGCAGGTGATCCGCCCCACCGGGCTGATCGACCCGGACATTACCGTGCGCCCCGCCACCGGCCAGGTGGATGACCTGCTCGCCGAGATCCGCAACTGCACCGCATTGGGAGAGCGGGTGCTGGTCACCACCCTGACCAAACGGATGGCCGAAGAGTTGACCGACTACTACAAGGAGCTGGCGGTAAAGGTCCGCTACCTCCACTCCGATATCGATACCATCCAGCGGATGCAGATCATCCATGCCCTGCGCAGCGGCGAATTCGACGTGCTGGTCGGCATCAACCTGCTCCGGGAGGGGCTCGACATCCCAGAGGTGGCCCTGGTGGCTATCCTCGATGCCGACAAGGAGGGGTTCCTCCGCTCCGCCCGCTCACTGATACAGACCTGCGGCCGGGCGGCGCGGAACATCACCGGCCGGGTGATCATGTATGCCGACAACATCACCAGATCGATGCAGGCCTGCATCGACGAGACCAACCGGCGGCGGGAGTTGCAGACCGCTTTCAATATCGAGCATGACATCACCCCGCAGAGTATCAGGAAAGGGCTCCGCTCCATCCTCGAATCGATCGAAGAGCAGGATTACTACACCGTACCTGTTGCTGCCGAAGGTTCTGCAGAATATGTTGCGATCGAGGAAATCCCGAAGTTGGTGAAGAAACTCCGCAAGGAGATGTTGGCGGCCGCGAAGAATCTCGATTTCGAACAGGCCGCCGCGCTGCGAGACAGGATCAAGCGGCTGGAGGAGCAGGAGTTGGCGCTGCGCTGAAGAGATATAGTAAAGGTTATACAAGTTATATTTATCAGTTGCAGGATTATTCTGGGAAAAATTGGATAACAATCAACATCATATCTCTAAGCAGTGATTTATTGCCTTTTGCTAAGTCGTTTGATACTATTCACCAATTGCGTCTTGCAGGTTAACTTGTCGAGAATTATTACTCCCTGTTTTGACCAGTATTGGTGCCAATGCTCATCCATACCTTTCAACATATCCGTGGCATTACCCAGAAAAAGGAGCAGGATTTCTGGCGTTCCGGCATCACTTCCTGGGATGAATTCGAGCATCTCCACGTAAAGCAACAACTAAATCTTTTTACCCAAGAAGAAACAGATGATATCAATTCCCCCCTTTCTTCATCTCGCAAAGCTTTAGTTCAAGAAGATACGGCCTTTTTTGCTACAGGGCTTGCTCCTCACGAATATTTCCGCGTTGCAGCTACTTTCCCTGAGAAAACCCTATTTCTTGATATCGAAACGACCGGCCTGAGCAAATACTACGATAAGATCACGATTGTAGGCTGGAGCTTAGGCAGGGAATACGACGTGTTTATTCAGGGTGGCAATGACAAGGCTTTCCGTCAGGCTTTGTCACAGGCGAAAGCCATCGTTACCTATAACGGTTCTTTATTTGACCTCAAATTCATCACCCAGGAGTTTGATGGCATCGAGTTACCCGCTTGTCACATCGATCTTCGCTTTCTTGCCAAAAGGGTCGGGCTTACGGGTGGACAAAAAGCCATCGAAGTTGAATTGGGGGTTAAGCGCCCTCGTAATCTCGTTGATATGGCCGGTGAAGGTGCTCCTGTCCTCTGGTACAAGTACCGCTGGGGCGATATGAAAGCCCTGAAAAAGCTTATTCAGTACAATCATGCCGACATTGAAGGGATGAAGGTGATTTTCGACGAGGTTGTCTGTCGTCTGCTGAAGAGATACCATGCACCGCCCGCAATCGCTCGTTCGGTTCATCGCTTTACCAAAGACAAGAGCAAGGTAATCTGGGCGGACCAATCTACAGATGGCAAGGGAATCAAGATCCTCCCCTACAAAGGAGTTGCAGGACCTCTTATCCTGTTGAAAGACCTCAAGGTAATCGACAAGAAACATGAATTCCGTGTGGTAGGCATTGACCTGACCGGTAGCGAGAAACGCCCCTCAGGTTGGTGTCTGCTCAATAACAACCATGCAATAACCGAGTGTTTGGGGTCGGACGATGATATTGTTCGAAGAACCCTTGAATGCAGGCCCCATGTCGTTTCCATAGATTCGCCGCTGTCCATTCCCCATGGCAGAACATCAGTTAGCGATGACGATCCCTTCCGGGACGAGTTTGGTATCATGCGTTACTGCGAGCGGATTCTGAAAAAACGTGGGGTCAACGTTTATCCGTCCCTCATACCCAGCATGCAGAGGCTAACGGCGCGCGGCATGATGCTTGCCAAACATTTCCGCAGTCTCGGGGTGCCGGTTATCGAGAGTTATCCAGGTGCGGCGCAGGATATCATGGGGATTCCCCGCAAGCGCGCCAGCCTTGAATATCTTTCCCGTGGTCTTCGCCTCTTCGGTATTGACGGAGAATTCGACCACAATAATGTTACCCACGACGAACTGGACGCCATTACTTCCGCAATCGTCGGGTTGTTCTTCTGGAGTGGCAAATATGAAGGATTGGGAAATGAGGAGGAAGAATATCTGATAATTCCTGACCTGCATGTTAATACCAGTGGTTGGCGAAAGCGGAAGGTTATCGGTCTGAGTGGGCCGATAGCAACAGGTAAGACAACCGCAGCACGGTTTATTGAGTCATCGGGATACGCATACGACAGGTATAGCCAGGTACTGAAGCAACTGTTGGCCGACCGTGGAATTGAGGAAAACAGGACAACACTTCAGGAGATTGGCGATGAAGTGAACAGGTCGCCGGGACAACGCTGGTTGTGCAAGCAGTTGTTCAAGCGATTGCCTGATCGAAGCAATTTCGTCATCGATGGGCTGCGCCACCCCGAAGATCATGCTTTTATGGTGGAAACTTTCGGTCCCGCATTCGTTCATGTGCATATTGAATCTCCGGAGGATATTCGTGCCAAGAGATACGTAGCAGACGGAAAGACCGAAGAAGAATTTAAGGTTGCTTGTAAGCACCATGTTGAAATGGAGATCGACAAGCTCACTCCGTTGGCAGATGTTATTATTATCAACGATGGTGATATAACTGCTCTTGAAGAGGCAGTGTTCAAAATTGTCAGAAAATAGATAGGAGTGTTGTATGCCGGTAACGGTTGTTGTAGGTGGACAGTTTGGCGGTGAAGGCAAAGGGAAAGTGGCGCATTATTTTGCCCGAGAAATGGGGGCAAAGATTGCCGTGCGTGTTGGTGGATCCAACTCGGGGCATACGGTTATCGACCCAGCCGGGAATGCCTTGATCCTACGTCAACTTCCGACACCGTCTATTCTGCCTGATGTCGCGTGTGTGTTAGGTGCTGGGAGTTACATTGACGTTGACATTCTCTTTGCTGAAATTGTCCGAACAGGATTGCCAACGGACCGTTTGTATATCGACCCGAATGCAGTGATCGTAACAGAGAATGAAATAACTGCCGAAATAAACAGCTCTCTGCGTAGTTCGATAGGCTCCACGCAAAGTGGAACCGGTGCGGCTGTAATCAGAAGAATAAGCCGAGACGGCACAGCTCGATTGGCTAAGGATGATGAGCGACTCAAACAGTTCGTCAGACCTACTGTACCGTATATGCGAGATCAACTTTCTAAAGGGGAAAGAATCATCATCGAAGGCACTCAAGGTTTTGGTCTCTCGCTACTTCATTCTCCTTATTATCCTTATGCAACAAGTCGAGATACTTCGGCGTCGGCTTTTATTTCCGAAGCAGGGTTAAGCCCGCTGGATGTAGATGATGTTGTCCTCGTCATAAGAACGTATCCGATTCGAGTAGGCGGCAATTCAGGTCCTATTCCTAACGAAATAGATTGGGGCACTGTTTCAAAAGAGTCTAATAGTACTAAAGAGTTGTGGGAGTTAACTTCTGTCACAAAGACAAAGAGACGAGTGGCTAGATTTGACCCAAATATAGTTATCAATTCTATCGCAGTTAATTGTCCGACAACTATTGTTATGAATCATTTAGATTATGTAGATGTAACTTGTAGTTATAGTGAATGTATAACAGAAAACGCCTTATTATTTATAAATAGAGTTGAAAATCAAATAAATAGGCGGTTAGATTATTTTGGTATTAATAACAAAAGCGTATTAAACTCTAATATAATACGGAAAAGGGTTAGTAATATATGAATGACATATGTGTTCAGTCGCGATTTGCACATACAGATGAAGAGGCGCAAGAACGATATAATAGATTTAAGCATAAAGACCCTTTCTCATCTATTCATACAGCGCTACTAAACTCGGCCGATGTCGAAGACTATGTCTCAGCAACTGGATTGATATTTCCATTCGACCTTCAAAGAATGAAACCTGCCTCATATGAAGTAGTTTTAGATGGAATGATATATTGTTGGGATGGTAATGGTAATAATTGCTCTAAACTAATAGTCAATAAGGGAGATTCTTTTATATTAGAAAAGAACTCCATAGCATTTGTAAGCTTGAATGTTAAGTTTAGAATTCCGGATTATTTGGCATTACGTTTCAACCTTGCAATTACACAGGTGCATCGTGGCTTGCTGTTAGGAACAGGCCCTTTGGTAGATCCAGGTTTTGAAGGTAATCTGCTGATACCACTACACAATCTCACAGTTAATGACTATGAATTGAAATGGGGAGAAGTTTTTATTTGTGTTGAGTTCACAAAACTAAGCACTAATAAAAGATGGAGTGGATTGGGATCTCTGAATCAAAACGGAGTTTATGTAGAATTCCCAAAAGACAAAAAAAACAAAGACGCAAAGCACTATCTTGGCAGTGCGGCTTTATCAGAAAAAATTAGGAGCTCTATTCCAGAAGCAATTAAACTATCAGAAGAAAGCGCATTAAAAGCTGCAAAGAGTGCAGAAGATGCTGCCAAAAAGGCTAGATGGAATTTCATCGGTCTTTTAATAGGTGCTATTGGAGTTATAGTCGCTTTGGCAATTGGCACCCCTCAAGTACTCGCAATCATTGCGCAAAACACAACCGCAATAAACAATTCAAATATAGGACTTAACGAGAACAAAAAGCTGAAAGAAGAATTACACGACTTGCAAAAGAAATATGAAATATTACAGCAGGAGATAAGAAGAAGAAACCACCATGATTGACAGCAGTATAAAGGTTATACAAATTTGCGGAGGAATAGCATCAGGTAAAACCACCTTTGCGTCTCTTTTGTCTCGATTGGGATTTGAGCCCATATACGAATCATTCGCCACAAATCCGTTTTGGGATGCGTTCTACTCTGATCCGGCAAAATATGCCTTTGAAACCGAAATAACGTTTACCCTGCAACACTATCACCAGATAAAAAAGCAGTCCGGAGTAGTCACTCCCATAGTTTGCGACTACTCCTTCTTACTGGATATTGCCTATGCTGAGATGGGATTACATGGGTCGCAGTTGGCTGCGTTCAGGGCTGTTTACGAAGAAATAAAGAAGGAGTTACCACCTCCGGCATTGGTGATACATCTGCAATGCGATCCGGAAATCGGGCTGGCCCGCATACGCGCCAGAGGGCGCGAAGTGGAGAAGACCATCACCGTTGAATTCCTCAAATCCTTGAATGAAGGGGTTACAGCGCAGATCAATAAAGCCAAGGAATACATGCCCGTTCTCGCTATTGACAGCGCCCACAATAATTTTGTCGATGATGAGGACGTAAAAAGCAAATTGCTGCAAATGGTGGCTGATGCAATGCCTCAAGGCAATTGAGTTTGTGACGTTATATGACGCATCAATCGGCTATGATATACAAAAGGCACTTTTATTCGCTGAGGCATATGTAACATGACAGGTTTGATCGACGACAATTTCAAAGCCGAATTGAACCGCATGGAGATGAATTCAGCAGATGGTGAGCTGAGTAATCTCTATTTCGTCGCAGATAAAGGCGCACCCAGTAATCCACGCATACGCATTGCGCTGGATCAAGCTGAAAAGTACAATGCCCAGGCAGTATTTTTCCGTATTTACCCCGAAGACCCCAACCGTACACCACAGCCGCAAATCTATATTTACCATGATACAAATCTTGCTTGGGATAATAACGCCTACGCCCAGATTCACCGTCGACTCTGGAATGCGGGTATCGTCCCGCTGGTATTTATCCTAACTCCAGGCCAAGTAAAGGTACTCAACTGCCGTCAGGAGCCCGATTTCGATAAGGCAACCAACTCGCCCACATACACCCCTTTTAGAGCACTTGAAAAACTTCTGGCTGTCGATAGGGCTTTCGCCGCCCGTGAAATTGCATCCGGTACCTTCTGGGAAAATCCGAACTTCAGTAAAGATTTTGCGCTAGAGAATACCGCATATTACAACCTGTTGAAACACCTCAATTTTTTTCGCCAGGAATTGCTGAAGAAAAAGATTTTGACCGAACCAACCGTCAACCGTATTCTGGTCATGGCGATTCTGGTTAAGTATCTCAATGATCGCAAGGACGCAGCAGGAAAATCTGTTTTCCCCCCGGGGTTTCTCCAGACATTTTCCCATGGGAATAATGACAGTCTGGACGGTTTGTTCCGTGAACGGGGAAGTTGTGTCAGGCTGTTCAAATATTTGAGCGAACATTTCAACGGCGGTATCTTTGAGTTGAACAATGCTCAAGAGGCGGAACTGAAGCAGGCCGATCTCTTGCCAATAGCATTATTTCTGGAAGGCGATGAAGACCCCAATGGACAGGGGCTATTCTGGCCGCTATATTCGTTCGAAGACCTCCCGGTAGAGTTGATCAGCAACATTTACGAAGAGTTTCTTGCCGAAAAAAACAAAGGTGTGGTCTATACCCCCCCCATGTTGGTCGATCTCCTGCTGGATCAATGTCTTCCTCTTAAAGAAGATATTCTTTCTTGGAAAATACTTGACCCGGCCTGCGGCTCGGGTGTGTTCTTGGTCGGCGCCTTCAAACGCCTAATTCACTGTTGGCGGATGGCTAACGGCTGGAAGAAGCCGACTCATGTTGATCTGCAAAATATTCTGAAGAATAACATTTTCGGTTTCGATGAGAAGGGCGAAGCCGTCTTAATCACAGCTTTCAGCCTTTGCGTTGCCTTGTGTGAAGAACTAGAACCGTTGGTGATCTGGGAAAAACTCAAATTCGACAACCTGCGGCAACGGAATCTTCTGGTGAATGATTTCTTTGAAATTGTGGAATCTGGAGAATTTGATGGTAACTTTGACCTGATTATCGGCAACCCTCCTTTTGAAAACAAACTGACCACCCCTGCCGCCAAGCGAGTTGAAAAGGCTTCTGTTAACGAGCAACGCCCCAAATTACCGTACAACCAACTCGCACTTCTCTTTCTGGAACAGTCTTTCAGGCTTGCAAAAAATGGTGCTACTGTATGTTTGATCCAGCCCGCTGGGCCACTTCTCTATAACGGCAAGGCACAGTCTTTCCGTGGCTACATGTTCGAACGTTTTGCCATTGACAAGGTTTTTGATTTCACTCCGCTGGAAGGGATGCTTTTTTCAAAAGCACAAGTTGCAGCAGCGGCTATAATCGGTAGCAATGCCCCGGCTACCGTTGATAAAATCCTTCACTTAACCTTCCGCAGAACTACGGCAATCAAGGAAAAGCTTCTGTTTGAACTGGATCCATACGATTTCCACTGGATATCTCGCAAGACTGTCGCGAAGAACCAATATGCCTGGAAAGCCAACTTGCTCGGAGGAGGCCGACTTCACAGGATGCTGGAGCGGCTTTTTACGGATGTTCCTTCTTTGGGAGACTACCTAAAAAAGAAGAGAAAAAACTCAGAGTGGCAGTTCGGAGAAGGGTTCACCGAAGGTAGCGCATCGAAATTGAATATGCTCCCAAACGTAGTTGAATTAACAAAAGTTGATCCTCAATTATTGAGGAAAGATTACAAACTAAAATCTGTTCCGCAACTTGCTCATTGGATTACTGGAAAACCTCATGTTAAAGTTGATTCTTTAAGAGAGCATGGAATTATTGAGCAATCTTTCTCTCCTTGTGGGCTACATTTTTTTCATAGAAATTGCAGTAGCATTAAGTCAATTTTCCAACCGCCGCATGTCATAATAAAGAAAATTGTTGATGGGTCGTATATTCCGGCAGTTTTTTCTGACGATGAAATGGTTTTTTGTAAGAGATTCATCAGTATTCATGCCCCAAGAAGTGATAAAGACAAGCTTCAAAAGTTGGCAAATCTATTGAATGGCTCATACTTGTATGCCATTTTAGCTGCTATTGTAAGCAGCGAAATGTTAGTCAAACGAGCTACGGCTCTATTAAAAAACGACATAATGGAATTGCCTTATCCTGATGACATGCATGATCTTGAACTGAGTTTTTGGGAGCAAGCTCTTGTTGATGATATTGGCACTTATCTTATCGATTTTCGGCGTAAGGGCGAAAAAGCCACTGTCCTCACCAAAACAAATGATTCGGATTTGCGCAGTTTCGGCGAAGTGTACTGCAATACGCTTAACCCCGTCTACAAAGATTTTCGCCCATTAGAGCCAATTCAAATTGGAAAGGGTTCTTTTATCTGCTACCCCTTCTGTTACGGCGATACTCCTCAAATAGAAGTGCCGAAAGCGGAGTCGGTAATTCCATTCCTAGATGAACTGCTGCATCGCCGCCATGGCAGCCGTCTGTTCATCAACCGCATTCTCCGCATTTACGAGCAGAATGTCATCTTCATGATTAAGCCGAATCAGAAGAGGTACTGGCTCCGCTCTATTGCCTTACGCGATGCCGACGAGACCTTGGTTGATCTTTTGGGACAAGGATACTGAGCGGCGTGAACGACTTCTCTGCTAATCGGATGCTCGGCGGCACCGGAACATTACTCGGCCCATCACCCAGTACCCAGTTCAACCTGGTTGTAAATCTCGTAAAGCAATCCCTCCCTCTGCTCGCAGTCTCTGCCATGAAAGACGGCATTAGCAACGAGGACGGACTCAATTCTCTCCTTTCACTTTTCATCTCAAAGGCAGCAAGAAAAGATGACCTGCCATTCATTGTTCAGCATCAGAGCACGGAAGACTTGACACGCGGTGGTAGCCCCGCTCCTGATATTGGCATCCACCTCGATATAGTTGATGATGCCAATCCATTTCCCAGAATTACCGTTTTCGAGGGGAAACGCTTGACAACGAGTCTCGGCCTGCAACGTCGAAAAGAATATGTGATCGGACGTGAAGAAAAAGGTAAACATGTTCCATGCGGCGGCATTGAGCGATTCAAGCTATCAATTCATGGTCGGGAACTTAATCATGTGGGGATGATCGGTTATATACAGGAGGGAACACCGGAATATTGGCATGGACTGATAAATTCCTCGATTTCGGAATTAAGTCTACTGCATGAAACGCCCAAATGGTCTGAAGAAGAGCATCTTGCAAAGGTTACCACGAAAGGGCGAATCAGTGAATCAGCATCGATTGTCTATCGAAAAGTTGACAAGCTTCATTTGACGCACCTTTGGATCAATCTTACTGTCTAGATCAATTATGATTTCTAACGTATTCACATCCAATTATGAATAAATCATATCAACCTACCAACCCCCGCCTCGCCCTGTCGCTGCTCCTGGCGGTGAACCTGCTCAATTACATCGACCGGCAGGTCCTCTATGCCGTCTTCCCGCTGATAAAGAGCGACCTGCAGCTCTCTGACACCGCCCTCGGCTTTCTCGGCAGCGCCTTCATGTTCTGTTACATGCTCTCTGCCCCGCTGTTCGGCTGGCTCGGCGACCGTGGCAACAGGACCGGGCTAGCTGCCGGCGGCCTGGCAGTATGGAGCCTGGCAACGGTCGGGGCCGGCCTGGCGTCAGGCTACCGGACTCTGCTGGCGGCCCGCACTGCTGTAGGGATCGGCGAGGCGAGTTTCGGCACGGTATCACCTGGGCTGGTGGCCGACTTCTTCCCCAGCGAACGTCGCGGCAGGGTCCTCTCCCTCTTCTATCTCGCCATTCCGGTCGGCAGCGCCCTCGGCTACCTCCTCGGCGGCCTGCTCGGCCAGCGCTTCGGCTGGCAGAGTGCATTTCTCATAGTCGGTCTGCCGGGGCTCCTCCTCACCATACCGCTCTGGCTGCTCAGAGAGCCAGACCGCATTGCTCCTGCCGGACAGCTAGTCTCGACCGGCCGGGTTGCCGACTACATAAGCCTGTTCCGAAACCGCTCCTTTATCCTCAACACCCTGGCCATGACCGCCATGACCTTTGCCCTGGGGGGGCTGGCCCAGTGGCTGCCGTCATTCCTCTTCCGCATGCATGGCCTCGACGTGGCCAAAGCGAACACCCTGTTCGGCGGCATAACCGTGCTGGCAGGGATAACCGGCACCCTGGCTGGCGGCTGGCTCGGGGACCGTTTCCAGAAGCGCCGCGCCGACGGCTATCTGCTGGTATCAGGCTGGGGCTTTGTCATAGGCACCCCTTTTGCCGCTTATGCCCTGCTCACTCCATCGCTGCCGCTCTGCCTGGTCGCCATGTTCTGCGCCGAATTCTTCCTCTTCCTCAATACCGGCCCGCTAAATACCGTCATCATCAATGTCACCCAAAGCTCGATCCGGGCCATGGCCTTTGCCGTGAACATCTTCTTCATCCATGCCCTGGGTGATGCCGTTTCGCCGACTATCATCGGCTGGCTCTCGGATATCTGGGGGCTCCGCACCGCCCTACTGCTCACCCCTGTCGCCATAGCCGTTGCCGCGCTCTTCTGTTTCCACTGCGGCCGCTCCATCGTCGCCGATGACCGGGATACCGTCTAGCTCCCGGCAGCTGGCGACAGACAACAGGCTTTATTTTGCCCTGCTTTTGTGTTAAGAACCTTTATATTTACTGACAGGAGCATGCGATGAAGAAGGATTTGCCGGAAAAGGGAGCCATACTGCAGCGGGACCGGGAGACCTATGCCATCGCCCCCCACATCCCCGGTGGGATCATCTCGCCTGCCGGTCTGCGCAAGATCTGCGAGGTTGCTGAAAAATACGGGGTAGGTGAACTGAAACTCACCTCGGCCCAGAGGGTTGCCCTCTTTGGCGTCCGGGAAGAGGATCTGGATGCCCTCTGGGGAGAGCTGGCCGAGCAGCCTGGCGCAGCCATCGGTCTCTGCGTGCGGAGCATCAAGATCTGCCCTGGCATCAATACCTGCAAACGTGCTGTCCAGGACTCAGTGTCGCTGGGGCTCCGGCTCGACGCCATTTACCATGCCATGGAGCTCCCCAACAAGCTGAAGATGGGGGTCTCCGGCTGCATGCTCTCCTGCGCCGAAGTGGCGATCAAGGATATCGGCATCATGGGAACCCCTAGGGGCTGGCGCATCCTGGTTGGCGGCAATGCCGGTGCCAGACCTCGCCTTGCTGACATGCTGATAGATAATGTGCCGAGCGAGGAAGAGGTACTGACGATCGTCGCCAGCTTGATCGATTTCTACAAGAACTCAGCCAGGGAGTTACGGCTCGGCCGGATCGTCGAAGAGTTAGGCATTGACCAGTTCAGGGCGAAGATTCTCGCCACCAGCGAAAAGGGCACGTGAATGAAGTCCTGCCCCTCTGCCGCAGAGTGCATGCAACAGCAGGGACTCCATGGCTGATATCCTCCTTATTGCCGACCAGCCGCACCTCATTGCCCTGCTGACAGCTCCTGATGCCATCCCTGGCAGCAGGGTGCAGCTTGCTACCAGCATGACCCTTGGCGAAGCGGCGCTACTCAGCACGAAACCCGACCTGGTCTGCCTGCAAAGCCACCTGTCAGGAGTTGCGGACGAACTGCTCCTTGGCCACCTGAAGAGGCTCCCCGCCGGTTATACTCCTGCCGTAATCCTTTTCCATCAGCAGAAAGTTCCTGAAACGGCAGCCGGAATGGCTGACCAGCTGATAAGTCTCGAGTTGAATGATGCCGAGATACTGGCACTGCTGCGCCGTTGCATCTCTGCTATAATGGGGAGAGAAGCAGGATCAACTCCTTACTCGATAACTGACAAGGTCGAGCTATCTACTGCCAGCAGAGGCGGAAAAGGTAGTCTTTCGCCAGTGAGTAGCGAACCTGGCAGCGATTTCGCGACCCGGCTGGCAGCCGAAGTCGCCAGGCAGAGCGGCGAACCTGCAGTAACTTATTCTGATGCTGCTGTTTCGGCTACAGCCAACAGTCGCGATGTTGAAACTATAACCGTAACTGCTGCCATCAGCAGTCTCAACCGGAGAAAACGCACCGCAACCCTGTGGCGGCTCGGTCTGGCTGCGGTCATCCTGCTGGCGGCCGGACTGGCGGCAAGCAGATTAAACCGTCCGTCTACCCCTTCTACAGTCAATATCACCCCTCCGCTGCGGCAACCGAAAACAGCTGCAGCAACGCCAGTGTCTGCTCCGGTTTCAACCATAAGCATAACTGGGCAGCAAGCGGCGGCGGATAAACCGCACCAGGGATCGACCTTGCCTGAGCCAGAGCGGCGCATCGATGTTACCATCCGGTCGATTACGGCAAGAGAGCCTTGCGCCATGGTAGACGCCCTGCTCAAGAGTCTCGGCATAGCCCCCCAGCGAGGCAGGGATCTGGCTGTCAGGCTCCCGGGGAGCAGCGAAGCTCTGCAGGTACCAGCTGACCGGTTTTTCCAGCTGGCCGGTCGGAGCTACCTGGTCAACTGCAGCGCTGTCGATCCTGATCGCTATACTCTCTATCGGCTGCTCGAGGGAGAGGGGTACCGCATCATCAATATCAGGGAGGGTGATGGTTTCCGCCCTGTTGCCGAACGGCTGCTAGCTACGTTAGGCCACCGGGCTGCCTTTGGCAGACATGCAATCTACCTGGACAGCGGCCGTAAACCGCTGCATATCAACGGCTTCCTCCTCAAGCAGGGTCGTGACTCGCGGCAGTTGACCCTGTTGACCAACGCCAGTGGAGTCCCCAAACGAGGTGGCATGCTCCCGGCAGTGAAGAAGCGAAACTGACTGCTGCATATCAGTGGGGATCTATTTGCGGCCGGAGAGTTTGAGGTAGCAATCGGCGCGGTAGTAGGAAGCATCGGCGGCAAGTGGTGAAGAGGGGTAACTGCTGAGAAAATCGCTGAAGATAGTTTCGGCTTGGCGGTAATTCCCTTTACGATATGCCTTCTTCCCCTGTTCATAAAGACTCTGCGCCCTCATGGCAGTAGCCGGGACCAGCGGAGTAACAGGTTTTGTGCTGATGGCAGCGGTTGCAAGCTTTTTCTGCTTCGGTTTAGCTGCTGCCTTGCCATGCTCTTCCCTGGCGGCAACGGTTCCTTTCCCAAGGGGCACCAGCAGCCGGTCACCGGTATGGATCAGATCGGGATTGGCAATCCGGTTGAAGAGGAGTATCTGCGGGAAATAGGAGCTGCGCCCGCTGTAACGCTTCGATATGGTCTTGAGCGTCTCTCCCTGGCGGATGATGATGGCCTGCACCAGCACCCCTTCACCCGGGTCTGCGGGGGGTTGGGATGATTCTACCGGACGGGGGGCATAAAGCAGATAATCGCTCTCGGCTGACGCCGTGCCGGACAGGCAGGCAAAGGCTGCTATCAGCAACCCGACTCTTCTCGTCACGTCAGTACCTGTTTCCCAGCTGGTCTTCATAGCTGATCTGATTCCGCACCGAAATGGTTGTCCCGACAGTAATCCCCTCTTTGATGCGGAACGTCACCTTGACATTCTTCTTCTCTCCGGCACCCAGTTCGGCAAAGCGCCAGATATATATGCCGTTACTCCCCCGCAGGAAGGATGGCTCTGCCGCCACCAGCTCCAGGTTGGCCGGGAGCTGGCTCTGGATCTCCACCACCTTGGCCATATTGGTGCCGCGATTGGTACAGGTCAGGTCAAAGGAGGCGACCTCGCCAGGCTTGAACCTCCCCCCCTGGCTAGCCATAGCCAGATCGACCACCGGCCGGGAGAACACCAGTTTCAGATTGGCCGTCACCCCTTTGCTCCTGGCATTCTCCGGCTCAAGCTGCAGTGTCAGCAGCGACTCAGAGCCATCGGTTGCAGTTGCCGGGGTTTTCACCTCAAGCAGCAGATAGGACTCTTCCCGGGGGGACAAAGGATCAGCGTTGGTAATAGCCGGTTCGTTGGTCTGCCTGATACCGTCCCGATTCAGGTCCTGATAGATCGCCATGCCGAGACCGCTCGGGACGGTCGGTCTGATGGTGACCCCCTCCCTGATATTGCCGGTATTGGTGAGTATGAGGGGCAGAGCCACAGTCTGGCCAGGTATTACCACCAGCCTTTCCACCGGGGTCCTGACCGCCAGACCGCTTACCCCCTGGACATAGGCAGCCGTGGAGAGGAAGCTGTCCCGGGTGGCCAGTTCGCTGTTGACCAGGTCACCGCGGAGCAACAGCTCCTGCCGGGCCACAGCATCATCCCTGAGCTGGAAAGAGACAGTATACTCCTTGCTCTCGCCGGAACCTAGCTGCAATCCGTCCAGCACGAGTGCCGCCTTCATCTCCTGCCGGAAACCGGCAGGGACCGGTGCAACCGGTTCATACTGAGGCGGATAGTTGAGTCGGAACGACACTGAACGGGCCTTGGCAGTGCCGATATTGAGAAGCGCGATCCGGTAGCTGACCTGTTCGCCTGGTAATATCTGCACCTTGTCAGCCTTGATGACCGCCCTTAAGAAGGGTGCCGCCGAGACCACTGGAATCTGGCGCGACTGGGAAACCTCCCGCGCAAAGAGCGAAGCGACCTTGACCGGATAGCTGTTTTTCCGCCCGTCAATATCTCCCTGGGGGATAGTCAGATTGACCACCCCTTTGAAGGTACCGCCAGGGGGGAGGGCAGAGGTCATGTTGAGCGGCACCGCAGGATTTGCAGCAGCTGCAAGCTGGGCGTTAAATTCAGCGGGGAAACCGGCTTCCAGATAGAAACTGTCTTCGCCATTGCCGCGGTTGACTATCTCGAACGGGATGGCAACCCTCTTCCCTACCTCGCAACCGCTCTCTGGCAGTGCAACAGAGAAGTCAAGGGCGGCAAACTGAGCGATCTCCAGATTCAGCACCTGCACATTGCCATCGCCGGCAACAGCCCGTTCAGGATATACTATCCCCATCCCCTTAAGCTTGGCCTGGGCCCTGGTTGCTGCAGTAGTGCCGGGGAACCGGTCAATGACCGTCTTGTATTCAGCAATGGCCTTGTCGCGCAGTGGATTGGTCCGGACCGCCTTGCGCTGCTCCCCTTTTTTCCTGGCCGGCACACTCTTCTTGACAACGGTCGGGCTTGCCTCTGCCACGATGACCGGTGCCGGCTGACTTGCAGCAGCTGCAGCCTTGGGTACGGCACTTTCTGCTGCCGCCTGCTGCCGCGCCAGCCGTTCTTCTTCAGCCCTGGCCGCCACGAGTCGTTCAGCCTCCAGCTTGGCTGCAGCCTCCCGTTCCTGTGTCAGCCTGGCCTGTTCGGCTGCAAGCTGGTCAACAGCGGCTTTCTCCCTTGCGACCCTCTCCTGTTCCGCCTGCTCAGCAGCAAGCCGGTCTGCTTCCAGCTTTTTGCGGGTCAACTGCTCCTGTTCCGCTCGCACCTTGGCAACCCTGTCAGCCTCAGCCCTGGCAGCTGTTTCCTGTTCCTTCGCCAGGCGGGCCTGTTCCGCAGCTGCCAGCTCTTTAGCCAGCCTCTCCTGTTCGTCTTTCGCCGCCGCCAGACGCTCTGCCTCAGCCTTCTCCAGTGCAAGTCTTTCCTGTTCGGCCTTGGCAACCGCAGCTTTATCCGCCTCGGCCTTGACAGCAGCTTCACGCTCCTTGGCCATGCGGGCCTGCTCAGCAGCCACCTGCTCTTTGGCTGCCTGCTCTTTAGCCAACCTTTCCTGCTCCGCCTTTTCCCGCGCCAACTTTTCCTTTTCAGCC
Source organism: uncultured Geobacteraceae bacterium (assembly GCA_964649725.1). Classification (GTDB taxonomy): domain Bacteria; phylum Desulfobacterota; class Desulfuromonadia; order Geobacterales; family Geobacteraceae; genus CAZYTM01. The sequence continues at coordinate 115,842 of CAZYTM010000009.1, forward strand.
TTTTCGGCAGCTACCTTTTCCCGCTCCTTATCCGCAGCAGCCTGCCTGGCCCGCTCGGCAGCGGTCTGGTCAACTGCCGGCATGGCCGTAGCGACCTGCAGCTGTTCACCCTTCTCGTAGCGCTTGGTCAAAGTTACCAGTTCATCCTCTACGGTACTTTTCAGCGGGCTGTCAGGATATTCCTTGAAAAACTGCGCCATATACCTGGCCGCATCCTGCTGATTGCCAGCCTTGAAGTTGGCTCGCGCCAGCCAGAAGATCGCCATGTCACGCAGCGGGGTATCGGGATATTTCTGCAGCACCTCAGACATCCTGTCGATGGCGCCACGATAGTCCTTTTTCTGATAGGCATTGAACCCGGAGATGAATATCTGGGAATCCTGTGAATCGACAGAGTGGGCGGGGTTTGTCAAAAGCAATATGATCACAAGCCCGAAAAGGGCTCTGCTCAAGGCTGCGCGGATAAATGACCGAAACGCCACGGATATACCTTTCCCAGCTTACATTGAATTAAAATAGTCCAAACAGTTTTCGATACATATCATCATACTCGTTACTTGTCAACGATGAATGGCGATATCAGCACCATACAACCGGACACCTGAAGTGCCTCTCTTGTCACGATTCTGTTTTGCATCAGGACACATTTGCCATTATACTGATTCCATGATCGGTACCGATATAATAACCAGATTTCCAGCTGCGCCCGGAGTCTATATCATGAAGGACATTCAGGGGGTAGTTCTTTATGTCGGCAAAGCGCGCAACCTGCGGCAACGTATCCGGGCATATGTCGGCATCACCCGCGATACTCGCCCGCAGATCCGCTTTCTCATGGAAAAGGCCGCAACTCTTGAACATATTGTCACCGACACTGAGAAAGAGGCTCTGCTACTGGAGAATACCCTGATCAAACAGTACCACCCCCGTTATAATGTCAATCTGCGCGACGACAAGACCTACTTTTCGCTCCGCCTGGACCTTAATGAGGAATTCCCGCGTCTCACCATTGTCCGCAAGGTACCACGTGACGGTGCCCGCTACTTTGGCCCCTATGCCTCGGGAAGTGCGGCCAGGGATGTCCTGAAACAGCTATCCAGGCTCTTTCCGCTCCGCCATTACCCCCTGGAGACCTGTCGTAGACGCAAACGCCCCTGTCTTTTTTTTCAGCTCAGGCAATGTTCAGGTCCATGCCATGGGCTGATAAGCAGCAATGATTATGCTTCCCTGGTCGATGGAGCGGCACTCTTTCTGGCCGGTAAAAACCGCGCTCTTTTGAAGCTGCTCAAAGAAAGGATGAGAGCTGCCGCTGCAGTTCATGATTACGAAGAGGCGGGGCGCTGCCGAGATCTGCTCAGATCGATCGAGGTGACGGTGGAGAAACAGAAAATGGTCTGTCATGACGGCAACCTGGATGTGCTTGGGTTGGCCCGTGAAGGTGGAGAATTTACTGTTGCCCTACTCTTCATCCGCGGCGGCACCCTCACCGGCAGCCGCAACTACACATACCGCTGGGAGCTGGATGATGCTGACGGGCTCTCCTCATTCCTCAGCCAGTATTACAGCGGCGAGGTATTTATCCCTGACGAGCTGCTGCTGCCGCTCCAACTTGACGACGCAGCAGTCATTGCCGACCTTCTTACGGAACTGCGCGGAAAGCAGGTGACGGTCAGCAAACCACAACGGGGGACCAAGGCGGAACTGGTGCGGTTGGCAGATAAAAATGCCCGCAGCGCTGCAACAGCCCGGAGCAATCAGCTCGCCAACAACCTGTCGCTGCTGGCAACCCTGCAAGAAAGGCTGCACCTCCCCAGCCTGCCACAACGGATAGAGTGTTACGATATCTCCAATCTGCAGGGCGAATACGGAGTGGGGAGCGGGGTCCTGTTCCTTAACGGTGAGCCGGAAAAGTCTGGCTACCGGCGTTACCGGATAAGGAGCCGCAGCACTGCCGACGATTTCGCCATGCTCCATGAGGTCCTCTCCCGCCGTTTCCAGCCGGGCAAAAATATTCTGCCGCAACCCGATCTGATTATCGTCGATGGCGGCATCGGCCAGCTTAATATTCTGCGCCGTGCCCTGCAGGAACTGGGGATAAGTACCGTTGCCTGTGCCTCTCTGGCCAAGAGCCGGGTTACCAGGGGGATGAGCGCTGTTGAGGTCGAACGGAGCGCCGAGCGGCTCTTCCTCCCGGGCCGGAAGAACCCGGTGGTGCTCCGGCAGAACTCTGCGGAACTGCTCCTGCTGGCACGCATCCGCGATGAGGCGCACCGTTTTGCCATCACCTATCACCAGAAACTGCGCAGCAAAGCGACACTGACATCGGTTCTGGATGACATCCCCGGCATCGGTCCGGGCAAACGGGCCCTCCTGCTCCGCCAATTCGGCAGCCTCTCTGCCATCGGAACCGCGACCGCTGTCGAGCTTGCCACTGTCAAAGGGATCACTCCGGCCATGGCAGAGATCATTCTGGAGCGGTTACACGGCACAAAAAAAGACGACACCTGATCGGCATCGCCCTGACATCCCTTAGATATAAACTATCACTGACCAACTATTCAGCGAGCAATTTTTTCATCAGGTTTTCGACAGCCTTGCCGATATCGCTGTTGTACCCCTGAAACCGAGCGGCGATTACCCCTTTTTTACTGATAACATATAGTGTCGGAACTGAACGGAGTCCATAAGCGGTCTGCAACTCCTCGCCAGCTAATGCCACCGGATAGGCGACCTGTCTTTCTGTTATGAACTCGCGCAGCTCTCGACCATCTTCGATACTCATGCCAAGGATCTGCCCCCCCTGTCTGCCATATTTTTTCTGCAGACCTGACAGGAAGGGTACCGATTCCCGACAGGGGAGACACCATGGAGCAAAAAAATCGACGACCAGCACCGAGCCACGGTAGCTAGCCAGCGAGACCGTCTGGCCGGTTGTGGTCTCTACTCTAAAAGATGGCGCAGGCTCACCTTTCTGCGGGACAGCCAGGACTGACGTAGCCGGCACAACCAGCATCAGCAGCATGGCAAGCATTGTTCTTAGCAGAGACATGGCTGCTGCTTTCCGCTACAGTGCCTTGGCAATGAGTGCTTCCAACTGTGCCTTCGGTACAGCCCCGACCACCTGTTCGACCACCTTGCCCCCCTTGAAGAGGATCACTGTCGGGATACCCCGCACTCCATACTTGCCCGGAGTGGCAGGGTTGTCGTCGACATTTACCTTGCCGACCTTGATCTTCCCCTCATACTCATCAGCAATAGCATCGATTACCGGCGCAATCGCCTTGCAGGGAGCACACCAGGTTGCCCAGAAATCGACCAGTACCGGGACTTCTGCTTGAAGTACAGCCGTATCGAAATTATCATCACCGAATGTCTGCACCTTATCGCTCGCCATAAAAAAGACTCTCCTTTGACTATAATGAATATTGAATGTATTGTCATTGGTACTATAGCCAAGCAGAGAAAAAAATCAAGGTGAAATAGCTTCATGCCTGAGGGGAAGAGCGTTGCACAGGTCCTTTGCCATTTCGTATCGAAATAGCCTGCGGATAGCGGGCATCCCAGCGACCGGCAGTTTTGTACACTGCGATTGCGGCAGAAATGCTTGAGCAGTAAGAGAGTCGATGTTATAGTTACTGGCAGCAATCATCTATACTGAAGAGCAGCATCCGATCCTGGGACAAAATGCGCTACTTTCCGATCAATCTCGATATCCGCGATAAAACCGTTGTAGTGATAGGCGGGGGGAGCGTAGCGGCACGCAAATGCAGACAGCTGCTGGCAGCCGGCGCACGAGTAAAGGTGATCGCACCGCAGCTGGGGAAATCACTCCGTTCTTCGCTGGCCAAGGGACTTATAGCCCATCTGGATCGGTCCTACTTAAACGGTGATCTGGCCGGGGCGGTGCTCGCCATTGCCGCTACCGACGATTTGTCAACCAATGCCGCTATCGCAGCAGAAGCTGCTGCTGCCAGCATCCCGGCTGCAGTAGTAAATGCCCCCCAGCTAGGCACCTTTATCTCCCCGGCCATAGTCAGCCGTGGCGATCTGCTAATTACCGTCTCCACCGGCGGCAAGGCGCCGGCACTCTCACGTCAGCTTCGCCAGGAACTGGAGAAAAGTTACGGGCCGGAATATGGCAAACTGGTCAGGCTGCTGGCAGAACTGCGCGAAAAGCTGTTGACTGGGAATGGTGGCAGCACATATAATAAGAAGATTTTACAATCTCTAGCAGCAGATTTGACTGATCTCCTCCGGCAGCAACCCGCAACAGCACTGGAGGAACTGCTGCAAAACATTCCCGGGTCGGCCTGCAACATAGACCGGCAAGGCAAATCGGCAAAGGACACCCCATGATCTCCCTGCTCTTCATGATTACGCTGGGACTTTACGGCATTGCCACGATAACCTATCTGGCCTTTCTCGTCACCAATAGGGATATACTGGGACGAGTTGCGCACTGGATCATATCCACCGGCTTCGTCGTCCATATCATATTTACTATCGACCGTTACGTAGAAGCAGGCTACACGCCGATCACCAACATGCATGAGGCACTCTCCTTCTTCAGCCTCTCCATTGTCGGCGCTTTCATCGCCTTTGAGCGTAAATACAAGATCTGCGTGCTCGGTTCCTTCATCACCCCGCTGGCGCTCTTGCTGCTGCTCGGCTCCACCCTTCGTTCCGCGACTATCGGCCCCCTTAATCCGGCCCTGAAGAGCAAATGGCTCTTAATCCATACCTCCATGGCCTTCTTTGGCTATGCCACCTTTGCCATAGCGTTCGGTGCCGGGGTCATGTACCTGATCCAGGAGCATTTCGTAAAGAAGAGAAAACTTGGCGCCATGTTTCAGCGGCTCCCATCGCTCGACACCCTTGATGAAATAAATTACCGCTGTCTCACCTTCGGCTTTCCGCTCCTCACCTTTGCCATCATCAGTGGTGCCATCTGGGCCGAGACGGCCTGGGGCACGTACTGGAGTTGGGACCCGAAAGAGACCTGGTCGCTGATCACCTGGTTTGTCTATGCAGCACTGTTGCATGGCCGGCTAACCACCGGCTGGCGCGGTAAAAAAGCCGCTATATTCGCCATAATCGGCTTCTTTGTCATGCTGTTCACCTTCCTCGGCGTCAACCTGTTGCTGCCCGGGCTGCACAGCTACAAGTAAGGAGAGAGGCACCGCTGCGATGAATATAATCGTTGTTGGACTTTCCCATAAAACCGCTTCGGTCGACATCAGGGAGAAGGTAGCATTTGCACCGACCCAGATGGAGAAGCCACTAAGCCAGCTGCTGGCGTTGCAGGATATCAATGAAGCGATCATAGTCTCCACCTGCAACCGGGTCGAGATCTACGCTTCGACCCGCGATGTAGCCGGGGCGATGGCCAGACTGAAACGTTTTCTGGCAGACCACCACAACCTGTTACTGGAGACACTGGAACCGCACCTCTACAGCTACCATGGTGAAGCTGCTATCCGCCATCTCTTCCGGGTGGCATCGAGCCTCGATTCCATGGTGGTCGGAGAGCCGCAGATACTCGGTCAAATCAAGACAGCTTATGGTTATGCTGCCGAGTACAAGAGCTCGGGAATTATCCTCAACCGCTTTCTGCACAAGGCATTCTCTGTAGCCAAGCGGGTCCGGACCGAGACCAAGATCGCCTCGTCAGCAGTCTCAGTCGCTTTTGCCGCAGTGGAACTGGCGAAAAAGATCTTCGGCGATCTCTCCGACAAGACGGTCATGCTGATAGGTGCCGGCGAGATGTGCGAGCTGGCTGCCAAACATTTCCTCAACAACGGCGTCCGTGGCGTCATGGTCACCAACCGGACCTTTGAACGGGCAGTCCGGCTGGCCGAGGAGTTCGACGGCAAGGCAGTCAATTTTGACGACCTCTTTGAACAACTGCACAAGGCCGACATAATCCTCTCCTCAACTGGTGCCACACACTTCATCATCGGCCCGAAAGACGTGACAGAGGTGGTGCGGCGACGCAAGATGAAGCCGATGTTCTTCATCGACATCGCTGTGCCGCGGGACATAGACCCAAAGGTAAACGATGTGGAGAACGTCTATCTCTATACCGTTGACGACCTTCAGGATATTGTCGCCAGCAATCTGCAACAGCGTGCCGAAGAGGCAAAAAAGGCCGAAGCTATTGTAGATCAGGAGATCGGCCAGTTTTTCAAGTGGCTCTCTTCACTTGATGTCACGCCGACCATTGTAGCGCTCCGCTCCCGTTTCGAAGAGGTCCGCCGGGCGGAGTTGGAGAAGACACTGGCCGGATGGAAGGAGCTACCAGCAGAAGGGGAGAAACGACTGGACGCTCTCACTTCTGCCATAATCAACAAACTGCTGCACAATCCGACCAGCGTCCTGAAGAAAACCGGCCAGGGGGGGCGGACTGATCTCTATGTCGATGCGCTGCGGAATCTATTTGAGCTGCAGACGGAAGAGAGTGATAACGAAGAGCTGGGAGATCTTGAAGAATAATTAAACAGGCATTGCCTTTACTAAAGGAGAATCGATAGATGGCACCAAAGCAGTTACGTATAGGAACCCGCGCCAGCCAGCTGGCGCTCTGGCAGGCCAACTGGGTCAAAGCAGAACTGGAGCAGCGCTATCCGGGGATGGCGGTAGAGTTGGTCAAGATCAAGACCATGGGGGACAAGATCCTTGATGTACCACTGGCGCAAGTCGGCGGCAAAGGGCTCTTTGTCAAAGAGATCGAAGAGGCGATGCTGCGGGGCGAAATAGATATCGCTGTCCACAGCATGAAGGACGTTCCTACCGAATTTCCTGACGGGCTCGGCCTATACTGCATTACCGAGCGGGAAGACCCTCGCGATGCGGTCATATCCAACGGTGTCAAATTCGCCGACCTCCCCAGGGGGGCACGTATAGGCACCTCGGCACTGCGCCGCCAGGCCCAGCTGCTCAAGGTCCGTCCTGACCTGCAGATGGTCATCATCCGCGGCAATGTGGAGACACGTATCCGAAAACTCACCGACGAGAAGCTGGATGCCGTGATCCTTGCCGCAGCGGGGCTGAAACGTCTCGGCTACACGGACAAGGTGAGCGAGTATCTTGACACCGAGCTCTCCATTCCGGCCATCGGTCAGGGAGCCCTCGGCATCGAGTGCCGGTTGGATGACGAGGATATCAAGGCTACCATCGCCTTTTTCAACCACCCTGATACGAGCCATGCGGTCCGGGCAGAACGGGCGCTGCTCTGGCGCTGTGAAGGTGGCTGCCAGGTACCGATCGCTGCCCATGGCATAGTCAAAGGGGAGACCCTGCAGCTGACCGGATTTGTCGCTTCTGTAGACGGGAAAAAATCGGTCCGCGGCGTCATCAGCGGGGCTGCCGGTGACTGTGAGAAACTCGGCATCCAGCTGGCCGAACAGCTCCTTAAAGATGGTGCGCACGAGATACTGAGCGAGGTATATCAGCGGGAAGTGACCAGAGAGAAGGATATCCCGGTATAGTGATGCCGCTGGGGAATTTTCCGGATGCAAACTAGGCAAGCAAAGCAAAAAGGTTTCGTCTACCTCATCGGTGCCGGCCCCGGCGACCCTGGCCTCATCACGGTCAGGGGGATGGAGTGCATCGCCAGGGCAGAGGTGATCATTTACGACTACCTGGCCAATGATGCCCTGCTCAGACATGCCAGGCCGGATGCGGAACGGATCTATGCCGGCAAGGTGGGGGGCACCCACAACCATGAACAGCGCCAGATCAATGAACTGCTGGTGGATAAAGCGGCTACCGGCAAGGTGGTGGCTCGTCTGAAGGGTGGGGACCCTTTCGTTTTCGGCCGTGGCGGCGAAGAGTGCGAAGCGCTGGTGGATGCCGGCATCCCCTTTGAAATAGTGCCCGGCGTCACTGCCGGCATCGGCGCCGCAGCTTACGCAGGCATCCCGCTCACCCACCGCGACTTCACCACTTCGGTCGCCTTTGTCACCGGCCATGAAGGGCATGACAAGGATGTATCGACCATCGACTGGGAGCGTCTATCGTTGGGGAGCGGCACCTTAGTCTTCTATATGGGGGTGAAGAACCTCCCCCAGATAATCCATAATCTTATCAGTAACGGCCGGTCGCCGGCAACTCCGGCAGCCCTGATCCGTTGGGGGACCCGACCGGAGCAGGAGGTACTGGTAGGGACACTGGCCGACATCGTAGATAAAGCAAGAAAATGCTCATTCAGGGCACCTGCTGTAACCGTGGTGGGCGAAGTTGTGACGCTCCGGGAGAAACTCCGCTGGTTCGACAACCGCCCCCTGTTCGGCCGGACGATAATGATAACCAGAGCGGCTGACCAGGCGGGTGATTTTGCCGCACTGCTTGAGAGGGAAGGGGCAAAGGTGCTGGAGTGCCCGACTATCAGCATCGCTCCACCGGAGAGCTATGCCGAACTGGATAGCGCCATTGCCGAGTTGCATCGATTCGACTGGCTTGTCTTCAGTTCGGTCAATGCGGTTGCGCCCCTGTTCGATCGCCTGCATGCCATGGGGAGTGATAGCAGGGCCATAGGTGGATGCAAAGTCTGCTGCGTCGGGCCGAAAACCGCTGAATCATTGGCTAGCTACGGGATCAGGGCCGATCTGATACCATCCGACTATAAGGGTGAAGGGGTGGTTGAAGCATTTACCCGGCAGCAGCTGCGCGAACTGCGAATACTCTTCCCGCGGGGAGACCGGGCCCGTGACGTGATACCGGCCGGGTTGCAACAGTTGGGGAACATTGTCACCGCACCGGTTGCCTACCGCAACCTTGCAGTAGACACCATTCCGTCCAGGGTTCTAGAATCCCTTGAAGAGAGGCGAGTTGACTGCATAACATTCACCTCCTCATCCACTGCCAACAATCTGGCCGATATCCTGGGTGAGAACCGCTTCCTCAATCTTCTCGACAGTGTTGCAGTTGCTGCCATCGGTCCGATTACGGCAAAGACCTGCCGCGAACTCGGCCTTAAGGTCCATATCGAGCCAAAGGAATATACCCTTGCCGCCATGACTGCTGAAATAGCAAACTATTTCAGCAACAAGCATTCTCAAGCTTGACAATAAACTGAAGGAGCCAGACATGTTCTTTCCGACGTTCAGAGCCCGCCGCATCAGAGGGAGGGAGATTTTCCGCAACATGGTCAGCGAGACTACCCTGTCGGTCAATGACCTGATCTATCCGATGTTCTCCGCCTTTGGCAAAGGGATCAGGAAAGAGATCTCCTCCATGCCCGGCATTTATCAGCAGTCGATCGAACATATCGTGGCTGAGGCACGAGAGGTAAAGGAACTCGGCATACCGGCGGTATTGCTGTTCGGCATCCCAGAGGCGAAAGATGCGGTCGGCAGCGATGCCTATGCCGAGCAGGGGATCATCCAGGAGACGATCCGCGCTTTAAAGAGAGAGGTGCCGGGGCTGGCGGTGATCACCGATGTCTGCATGTGCGAATATACCGACCATGGCCATTGCGGGATTATAAAAGATGGCGATGTGGACAATGACGAGACCCTCGACCTGCTCGCCAAGGAGGCGCTATCCCACGCCCGGGCCGGGGCCGACATGGTGGCACCGTCGGACATGATGGATGGCCGGGTCATGGCGATCCGGGAGATACTGGACGAAAACGGTTTCAGCCAGCTGCCGATCATGAGCTATGCTGTCAAATATGCTTCCGGCTATTACGGACCGTTTCGCGAGGCCGCTGAATCGACACCGCAGTTCGGGGACCGCCGCTCCTACCAGATGGACCCGGCCAACCGGCTGGAGGCTCTGCGCGAGGCACAGATGGATATCGAGGAGGGGGCGGACATTATCATGGTCAAGCCGGGGCTCCCCTATCTCGATATACTCCGCGAACTTCGCAATGAATTCAACCTGCCGCTGGCGGTTTATAATGTCTCCGGCGAATACAGCATGATCAAGGCCGCTGCCAGAAACGGGTGGATAGATGAAGAGCGGGTGATAATGGAGACCATGCTCGGTTTCAAACGGGCCGGCGCCGACATCATCATCACCTACCATGCCAAGGAGGTTGCGCGGCTCCTGAAAAAGAGATAATCGGTCGCCATCCATATCTTGCAGGTGACAAGAGACGGCCATTTTTTTCTGGCCGTCTCTTTACGTCGACAGCAGCTTGTCTACTCCACTGTAAAAAGTTCTCCCTGGATATCTATGCAGTCACCCGGATAAAGTTTGCGACCACGCCTCGTCTCAATTGTGCCGTTTACCGATACGAGCCCTTCCGCGATCAGGATTTTTGCCTCGCCTCCGGAGGAGACTGCATTGACCGCCTTGAGAAAACTGTCCAGCTTTATGTAGCTCGATTCTATCCGCATCGCTCCCCCCACCTGCTATATACGGCAGGTTGTTTTTGCTACGATTATCTGCTAAAAGAAAAGAAATTTCTACCAAGGAGTATAATTCATGCTTACCACCTCAGATTTCAAGCGTGGCCTCGTTATCCAGCTGGAGGGTGCGCCATGCCTCATCATCGATGTCACGGTCCAGTCACCTTCGGCACGCGGCGCCAACACCATGGTGAAGACCCGCTATCGCAACCTGATCACCAGCCAGGTGCTGGAGAAGACCTTCCGCTCCGGCGACAAGGTGGATGAGGCCGATTTCGAGCGGCACAAGGGGCAGTTCCTTTACGCCGACGGCGACCGGGGTGTTTTCATGGATCTGGAGAGCTACGAGCAGTTCGAGCAGGATGAAGATGCCTTTGCCGCCACTTCACCCTATCTGCTGGAAGGGACCGAAGTGATTCTCGGCCTTTATCAGGGTCGTATGGTCACCGTGGAATTACCGATGACCGTTGAACTTACTGTCAGCGAAACTGCTCCGGTGATAAAGAACGCCACTGCAACCGCTGAGACCAAGGACGCCATCCTGGAGACCGGCCTGAAGATCAAGGTCCCCCCCTATCTAGAAGCAGGCAACAGGGTTAAGGTGGATACCCGGGACGGTCGCTTTCTCTCCCGGGCCTGATGGAAAAAATTATTGACACATGGCACGTTCCGGTATATAAAATTTAACTTCGTTTGCCCAGGTAGCTCAGTCGGTAGAGCAGAGGACTGAAAATCCTCGTGTCGCTGGTTCGATTCCGGCCCTGGGCACCACTAAAATCAAGGCTTCACGGGTTTTCCGTGAAGCCTTTTTTACTGCAAGAACTGACTGGTGATTGACTGGTTAATTTTATATCAAGTCAGAGCGTCCTCGCTGACCTGGTCATTTCATATACTGCCAAGCTTGCAGTTACTGCTGATGGTGTTGAGGAGATAAAGTCACCGATTCAATATTAGTTGAGTAACTTGCGCCGTGTCGATCAGTATTCAGACAATTAACGATTTCCTACTAGTTATGACAGCTCATAACTGGAAAAAAAGTTTATATACCTACCATCGACAAATCAGTGAATCATCTAGATATACTTTCTGATTTTCTGGTTCTGATTTAATTAATTCATAATTTAACTATCAAGTAAATTAAACAGCCAATATCATAACTATAGCCAAGATCATATCTATAAATCGAAAAAATCAGACAACAACTAATATATTATTGATTAATGCAGTTGACAACAGCAACTTGATATGATTAATTTCATTTGTTGTTATTATATTGCGCGAGGTATCAACTGATGGCAAATCTACTCGAAATGGCAGCAGACATAGTTGCGGCGCATGCTTCGAATTCACAACTCTCCAGTGAACAGTTGGTGCAGGAACTTCAGCAGGTTTATACTGCTCTCAAATCGCTCGACAGTGGCCAGTCGATTGATAATGATGCAGATGCAGGCAAGACCCCTGCCCTGACCATCAAACAGGCGTTTAAGAAGGATGAAATCATCTGCATGGTCTGTGGCAAGGGGGGGATGAAGACCTTGAAGCGACACCTCTCCCAGGCCCATGACATGAAACCTGGCCAGTACCGGAAGCAGTTCGGCATCCCGAGCAGCCAGTCGCTGGCAGCGAGGAGCTACTCCGAATCAAGGCGGATAATGGCTCAGGAAAGGGGCCTGGCCGACAAACTTGCCAATGCCAGGGCAATCAGGGGAGCAAAACTGCAGAAGAAAAAAACTGCCGCCAAACCGGTGACAACGACGGCAAAACCGGCAACCAAAGCTGTCCGGGCAAAAAAAGCCTGACCCTTGCCGCTGCAATTCACCAGCTAACGGTACGTACTAAATAGCCAGAATAACAATAAAGGCTTCCCCTTGCACAGGAGAAGCCTTTATTGTTACTACTATTGATCCTTAACAATGCAAATGGATTATCCTGCTTCACCTTAATCATCGACTCCGTTCAACAACCGGGCAAAATCAGCAATCAGGTCAGCCGCGTCTTCCATCCCTACCGAAAGCCGTAGCAGATTATCGCTTATACCTCTTGCACTCCTCTCTGCAGGGGGGATGGAGGCGTGAGACATCCTGGCCGGATAAGAGAGGATACTCTCGACTCCACCGAGACTGACCGCAAAGGCAGCCAGTTTCACCCCTTCCAGCAATCTCCGTGTCGTTTCATTATCTACCAGTTCAAACGATAATACCGCCCCGGGACCATCGGCTTGAGCAGCATGAATTGCCGCGCCGGCATGAGTGCCAAGGCCTGGGTAATAGATTCTGGCAACTTTTTTCTGCACTGCCAGCCAGTCGACGAGCTGTTTTGCACTCCGCTGACTCTCTTCCATCCTTACCTTGAGAGTCTTCAGCCCGCGCAATACCAGCCAGCTGTCCTGAGGGCCCAGGATTGCGCCAAAGGCATTCTGCACGAAGCGGAGACGTCTGGCGAGGGCATCATCGTCAACTACAGCGAACCCACAGACTACATCACTGTGACCATTTAGAAATTTCGTGCCGCTGTGCACTACTATGTCACAGCCTAGCTGCAGCGGCCTTTGCAGATAAGGGGTCATAAAGGTATTGTCGACGATTGTAAGAAGCTGCCGCTCTTTGGCCAGTCGCGCTGCTCCGCGAAGATCGGTGATCTTCAGCAGAGGATTGGAGGGCGTTTCCAGAAAGATAGCCCTGGTCTCCGGTCTGATTGCCGCTGCCAGGGCATCCATATCCGTTGCATCGGCAAATGTTACCGCAAGCCCCCATTGGTTGAAGAGTCTGGTAAGTACCCGGAAAGTGCCGCCATATACATCCTCACAGACTACCAGATGGTCACCAGGAGCAAACAGCATCAAAGTGGATGATATCGCGGCCATGCCTGAGGCAAAAGCAAACCCGTGCGCCCCACCCTCCAGTTTTGCCACCAGCTCTTCCAAAGAGTCTCTGGTAGGGTTGCCGGAACGCGCATAGTCATATTTGCCAAAATGTTCCACCGACTGCTGGGCAAAGGTCGATGTCTGATAGATAGGGATGCTGAGGGCACCGGTGACAGGGTCGATGGCATGGCTGCCATGGATAAGCTGCGTTGCGAATTTCATCTCATTCTCCTTGAGAATTTATAAATGGTCAGAAATGTTACCATACCTGACGGGAGATATAACCTGTATTAATTTCGCAGCACTGGGTTTTCTGCTGCCGTTAAAGGCCTGGTCGAGATCGGCAATCAGGTCGTCAACATCTTCGATACCAACTGAGAGGCGGAGCAGCAGATTATTGATACCGAGCCTCCGCCTCTTCTCCACTTCGATGTCGGCATGGGTCTGCACCTCGGGGAAGGTGATCAGCGTCTCCACCCCGCCGAGGCTCTCGGCAAAGGAGATCAGTTTTGTTGCCAGGAGCAGTGGTTCGACGATTTCCGGCGCTGCCACCTCGAAGGCGATCATGGCGCCGAACCCGCTCCCCTGACGCTTGAGCTGGTCGTGGCCGGGATGGTCCGGAAGACCGGGATAGTGGACCTTGTTTACCAGCGGATGCTCCTGCAGCCACTCTGCTATTGTCTGGGCATTGGTCTGCTGCCGATCGAGCCTCACCGACAGAGTCTTCATCCCGCGGATGGTAAGCCAGGAATCCTGCGGCCCAAGCACCGCACCGACCGAGTTCTGGTGAAAATAGACCTGTTCTGCCAGGGCCGGGTCTTTCACCACCACCAGTCCGCAGACCGTGTCGTTATGGCCGGCCAGATACTTGGTTCCGCTGTAGACGGTTATGTCCGCCCCATGCTCGAAAGGCCTGAGCAAGTAGGGTGTGAGGAAGGTGTTGTCGACGACTGTCAATAGCCCTTTCTCCTTTGCCATTGTGGCCAGGGCGCCGATGTCAGCCACCTTGAGCAGCGGGTTGGTGAGGGACTCAATGAAGAGCCCCCTTGTCTCGGGGCGAATAGCCTTCCGCACGGCAGCGAGATCAGTGGTGTCGACATAGCTGAAGGTGAGACCGTACTGGCTGAAGACCTTTTCGAAGAGGCGGTAGGTACCGCCGTACAGGTCTTCGGTGACGATCAGGTGGTCACCCTGCCGGAACAGGAGAAGGAGATTGGCAATGGCAGCCATCCCTGAGGCGTAGGCAAAACCGCGGGCACCCCCTTCGAGCCGGGCAATCCCCTCCTCCAACGCCTGTCTGGTCGGATTTCCGGACCGGCTGTAGTCGTAGCCGGTGCTCTGCCCAAGTCCGGGGTGGCGGAAGGTGGCGGTCTGGTAGATCGGGACTGTCACCGCACCGGTGCGGGTGTCCCAGTCAAGTCCAAGCTGTGCTGCTTTTGTGTTGATGTTCATACTCATACCTCCAAAAAAAATCCCCTTCCGGGGTGCGGAAGGGGACTCTCTCGAAAGTTTATCCACGCTCCCTTATCTCCCGGAACCTTACGGTTCCGCAGGAATTGGCACCGTCCCAATAAAGGGTGGTTGCCGCGACGTCACAGGGCCTGTCCCTCGGTCGCTCTCGATAAGAAACGTACTGCTATTCAGTTGTGATTTTTTATTTACTATATAACTCAACTTATGTCAACATTTATCTTGACCAATACAGTATTGTACATCTTGTCTGTTGAGACTGAATTGTTTTTTTACATTTTCCAATTCAGTTCGCAACATCAAGTTTGTGAGCCAGTAACTCAATAACCTTCAAACAACGCCGTGGAGAGATAACGTTCGGCCAGGTCAGGGAGGATGACGACGATGTTCTTGCCGGCAAACTCATGGAGATTGGCGAGCCGGACCGCGGCCAGTGCTGCTGCTCCACTGGAGATACCGACCAGCAGCCCCTCCTCCTGGGCCAGCCGCTTGGCGAATTCGATCGCCTCGCTGCTCTCGACCAGTTCAACCCTATCCACCAGAGACAGGTCGAGGGTGTCAGGAAGAAACCCGGCACCGATCCCCTGGATCTTGTGCGGGGCAGGTTTCAACTCCTGGCCGGCCAGCTTCTGACTGATGATCGGGCTCTCCTTCGGTTCCACGGCAACAGAGAGGATCTGTTTCTTTCTGGTCTGCTTGATATAGCGCGAAACGCCGCTGATGGTACCGCCGGTACCGACGCCGGAGACCAGAACGTCGATAGTACCGTCGGTATCGTCCCATATCTCCGGGCCGGTGGTCTTTTCATGGATGGCCGGATTTGCCGGGTTCTTGAACTGTTGCGGTAGATACCAGCGAGCCGGATCAGAGGCGGCGATCTCCTCGGCCCTGGCCACCGCTCCCTTCATCCCCTCCGCCCCCGGGGTGAGGATCAGATTGGCGCCAAGCGCCGCCAACACCCGGCGCCGTTCGATAGACATGGTCTCCGGCATGGTCAGGGTCAGCTTGTAGCCGCGAGCTGCTGCCACGTAAGCAAGGGCGATGCCGGTATTGCCGCTGGTCGGCTCGATTAGCTCCACCCCTGGTTTGAGGATGCGCCGCTCTTCGGCATCCCAGATCAGATTGGCGCCGATCCGGCACTTGACCGAATAGGCAGGGTTACGCCCCTCGATTTTGGCCAGTACTGTTGCCTCTGCCCCCTCGGTTACATGGTTGAGGCGGACCAGCGGGGTATTGCCGATCGACTCTGAATTGTCTGCATAGATACGTCCCATGATACTGCTCCTTTCTTGTTGTGCACTTATACTTGCTGAAAATCATTGCTAATCCTCGGCAATGCATCTCTAATTCCTGGAATATTTTAAATGGGGGTCTTTGCGTAAGATCCTAGCATTATTATCAATACTTGTTCTATGTTTTTAGTAGATTATTAAGTAAAAAATTTATATCACGTAATTCATCAACTCCTTCTCCTGCTGCTCGGCCAGCTCGATCCTCTCCAGCACATCGGCCAGGGTAGTACCATCCAGTTCGGCAGCCATAACCTTCCAGACCCCTGCCAGCGCCAACCTCACCCCGCAGCTCGCCAATTTCCGGCATTCATCACAACAGACCGGCGGATTCCCCTCCAGACAGGCTACCGGGGCAACGGTCCCCTCCAGTACCCTGAT
This sequence comes from uncultured Geobacteraceae bacterium, assembly GCA_964649725.1. Taxonomy (GTDB): domain Bacteria; phylum Desulfobacterota; class Desulfuromonadia; order Geobacterales; family Geobacteraceae; genus CAZYTM01. The sequence continues at coordinate 132,200 of CAZYTM010000009.1, forward strand.
CGCTGCACCGATGGTTATCTCCCGTGGCGCTTTGGCCAGATAGTAACCGCCACCCTTCCCTTTGCGACTGCTGAGTATATCGCCGTTACGGAGCGCCAACAGGATCGCTTCGAGGAACTTCTTCGGGATCTGCTCTGCAGCAGCCAGATCGGCAATCAGCACCGGCCCCTGATTCTGCAGCCGGGCCAGCGAGATAAGGGCCTTGAGGCCGTATTTGGTCTTTTTTGAAAGCATAGTCGATATATCCTATAGACTTTATAACATTTGGTCGCGAGTATTGCAAGTATTTTTTTAAGTACAAATATCCTTACCTGCAATATAATTCTTTCGAGAGCATATATTGAGCCGGCATAGGATTGCGACTTATTGTGACATAACTTTATGATTCATTTAATTACTCAATCAGCAACATATCTGCAAAGGTAATCCATGACCCCGAATCCACGCCAACGACCGGTTGCTCTGCCGGGCCATACTCTGGCCCTGACCACACACTGCGGCAAAATTTTCATTACGATTAACAGTGATCCGACAACCGGCATGCCGATTGAGGTTTTTTGCCGGTTCGGCAAAGCAGGTGGTTGTGGCAGCGCCATAATGGATGGCATGACAAAGATGATCAGTTACGGACTCCGCGCCGGTCTCCCCCCGGAACATGTTATCCGCGGTCTGCAAGGTATAGCCTGTCACCATGGCCCTGCCACCTGTATGGACGCTCTGGCCAGAGGGGTAGCGCTGATCATGGAGAGTAGCGCTACCGGAGTTGATCCAAACGAACTGCTGAATATGGAACCCCCGGCAGACTGAACTATTCTGTCGATTTATCGCCCCCTGTTCCTCCATCAAGTTAGCCAGACTGCACTGCGCCTGGCACTCGATTCAGGAAAAGTGAGAAAAACTGAATAATATTCCGCTTTACTTTTTAATGAGGTCAGGTAGTATATCAGCAGGTATTACCTGTATATAGATGCCTTGATGGAGGCTGTAATGAATAATGGCTGGACCCCTGCCGACCTGCTGCAGATGTCGGGAAATTACTGGAGTGCCTGTGCACTCCACGCCGGCGTGAAGCTCGATGTCTTCACCCCCCTGGCAGAACGACGCCACAATGCTGCTGAACTGGCCGACATGGTCAATGCCGACTGTCGTGGGCTGACCATGCTCCTGGACGCCCTGGCCTCGCTGCAGCTGCTTAATAAAACCGGTTCCAGCTACAGTCTGACCCCTTTCTCGGCAGAATACCTTTCCCGCACCTCAGCCAAATATCTGGGGCATATAATCATGCACCACCACCACCTGATGGCCAGCTGGTCATTTTTGCATGAGGCGGTAACCAGTGGCAAACCTTTACGCGAAAGGGTCTCCCTGGTAGACGATGAAACTGCCCGGGAGAGTTTCGAAATGGGGATGTTCAATCTGGCCATGCAGATTGCCCCGCGCATCATACCGCAGCTCGATCTCGCCGGGCGTCGGCGACTCCTTGACCTTGGCGGCGGCCCTGGCACCTATGCCATCCACTTCTGCCTGCATAACCCGGAGTTGACCGCCGTTGTTTACGATCTCCCTACTACCCGCCCCTTTGCCGAACAGACTATTGCCAGTTTCGGTCTGACTGAACGGATTGAGTTCATGGCGGGGAATTACCTTGAAGAAGAGCTTGCCGGCCGCTTTGACGTCGCCTGGCTCTCCCATATCCTGCATGGCGAGGGGCCGGCCGGCTGTTCGCTGTTACTGGAGAAGACCGCAGCTGCACTGGAACCAGGTGGTCTGCTGCTGGTACAAGAATTCATCCTCAACGACCAGAAGGACGGCCCCCCTTTCCCGGCACTATTCTCTCTCAATATGCTGCTTGGCACTCCTGATGGTCAGGCCTATGCCGAAGGGGAGATCATGGCGTTGCTGGTCGCTGCAGGGTTCAGCAACATTCACCGTCTCCCACTGGAACTGCCCAATGGCGCCGGCGTAATCGCCGGAACAGTGCCAAGCTGATTTTTCTCTGCAGTTATCCGCAAATTAGTGTATTCTTTCTGAACTGATCCCGGACTGAGGTCAAAATGGCCAAGCCACGCGTTCTCCTCGTCGACAGTTCCGATATTGTTCTGGACATTGAACAGCGCTTCCTCAAGGAGCAGACTGTTACCATCTTCACTGCCAGGACCGGTCTGCAGGCTCTCAGTATGGCCCGCAAGATCAAGCCCAATCTCGTCTACCTCGATTACTCTCTCTCCGGCATGGATGGCATCTCCTGTTGCCGTGCCATCAAGGCAGATCCTGAACTTGTCGGGACACCGATAGTCATGATTGCCGGCAACGCCCGGGAAGTCCCATTCTGTCTGGAAGCGGGCTGTGACGAAGTGCTGCGTAAACCGCTGGAGCAAAAAAGCTTCCTTGCTGTCGGCCTGGAACTCCTAGGCCGGCGTCAGCGGAGCGAACAGCGGATCTTATGCCGCTCTACTGTTGCCTGTCGCCTGCGTGACCTTAATTTCTATGGCACTATCGAAGATATCAGCATGCGCGGCATGTACATCGGCACCAGCCAGCAGTTGCAACGTGGCGACCCCCTTCTGCTCCGCTTCCTGCTCCCGGAGCAGGGGGATAGGATGATCCATGTAGCTGCCAGGGTTACCTGGCTGAATAGTGGTCAGCAAAGACGCAACCGGGGTTTTCCGCCAGGGTTCGGGGTCCTTTTTGAAGAACTGCGGAACAGCGAACTGGAACTGATCCAGGAGTTTGTCGAGCGAAGCATGCTTCGCCAGCACCCCCCGGAAGGGTGGTGACCTATGGACCCATCACTTCTCCCGCTCTTCTGCCTGACCATTATTCTCATCATCGTCGATGCCGCAGTCGGCTACCACCTAGCACCACTTCTTCTTGGCGGATTGACTGATATTGCCAGTCCGTCGGGAAAGACCATCCGGATAATGCTGGCTGCTCTGGTCGCCATCTATACTCTCCTGGCCTGCCTGGCCTGGCGTCGAGAGAGTCTGCCCTTGCTTTTATTGGTTGCCGGTCTGGTCATACTCGACATTATCGGCCAGTTGATAATGAGGCGGCGGAAACGGGGCTCTCCCCCCGGTGGAGATTCCTGACCATCATGCACTTCATCACCGATTAACGGCGCTGGCCGACAGTGGAATAAAAAAAGCCCGCCGCCAGGACAAGGAGTGGGACCCCCGGCAACGGGCAATATTAAGGTGAAATATGATGAGCCATTATCACCGTTTCATATTGGCGCTGTTAACTTATTGATTTATAAGCATTAATCATGCCACTTAATATATTGCAATATCAATATATGCAAAGCTACGAAATAATTGACAAATATTAATGTTCTCAATTTGCGCCGTCTCGGTAATTGCCGGTGATATTGCCGGCTATATCGCGATATGCCCGCCAACCAGGAGAAATTTATGGCCATTGACGATTGTTGCACCCGTATCACTGCCCGGCTTACCCCCTTGACTGCGCCTTTAGAACGGCTTGCCGTAGCCGCTGGTGAAGTCGCAGGATTCTTCGGCGTAACTGCCGAAGATATTGCCATCTTTTCCTGCGACAGTGCCAGACAGGCACTAATCCTACGCTGGCCCGCCTCTTTAAGGAGTGTCGGCTCCATCCCCATGAACGCTGCCAACTGCCTGGTAGCCAGAACTGTACGGGAAGGGGAGGCTTTCTGCGACAACGCCTTCACCTCTACGCCGCATCTTTATCTCTTCGAACACTTCCTCTCCCCCAAAGAGGAGAGAATCCCTATCCAGAAGATTATCAGTGCGCCGGTCGTCCTGGATAACGAACTATGCGGTGCTCTCCAGGTCGCCCGCAAAGGGGTCAACCGTGATGCCGCCGGCAACGACTTCAGCGACGCTGATCTGGCTCATCTGCTGCGACTGGCTACTACCCTGGCCCCATTCATCTAAGGGTCTTCAGGCTAAAGTCACAATCAACTCCTGCCGATATGATAGCTGAAGAGAATTGCCGCTACTGACCGGCAAAGAGGCAAATCAGCTGCAGGAGATTGACGATGAAATATTTTCTCGGGATAATCGGCGCATTCCTAATCGCCATAACCATCAATTCCCAGTTACCATGGCCCGATCTTTTGCTGGCCGGACTCTTCCTTGGCTCATCTCTGTGCGCTGGATCCCTGGCACTTATCGTCTATCCGCTGCTGGAATATCTGCTGGCAGATGCCGACCAGCGTCATGCCGCCCATATGGCCGAAGAGATATTCAGGAAACGTCAGGAGATGCAGCTTCGCCTTACCGAGCTGGGCAAAAGGAAATCGTAGTTTCCAGACATCCTCATCCCATAATCAGTCGAAAAGCTCCTCAAGCCATGACTTGCGCCGCTTGCAACAGCAATCATCAGGTATCGAGCCAGTCTCCAAGGCATTGCAGGGGGCGTCGATTGCCACCCCAGACGCTTGACCGACATAGCAGGTTGACATGGAGAGCGCTTCGGTGTATTGAAGAGACTGCCTGGCTAGCGACATAACAGGCCATCCCAGCCGGAGCAAGCTAATGATCCCCCCAGAAAAGATAGGTTCTGCCCTGCTTCTCGTAGTAGTCGTGCTGTTGGTCGGTTACAGTACCTGGGAGCTGTTCCGCGGTAATTTCGGCATCAGCATGGCGACCTTCCCACTGCTGGCCATAGCCTATCTCTTTATCATGTCCCGACGCCCTTAGGAGATATCCTTCGATGCCGATAAAGATGCGTCAACTGCTCCCTCTGGCTGTACCTGCCCTTGTCCTGGCAGCTGCCGCGCTGGCCCTCCCGCAGCTCGACCGACTGGCATCCCCCTGGCACGATCTGATCGAATATCTCCCCTACCTCCTCTTCGGGACGGCCATGCTGCTCGGCTATCACTTCAACCGGGGGAGGGTCGTCCTGGCAACGCTGATGCTATTCTCATGTTATGCCATCTATCGGACATTTCCCGGCAGCGAGACCTCCACCTTTACCAGCCGACTTCTCTTTGCCGCACTCGCTTTTCTGCTCCCCTTCAATCTCACCCTCTTCGCCCTGATGCGGGAGCGGGGGGTATTGACCATGGCCGGGCGGCTCAGGTTAGGGTTTCTGCTCTGCCAGGCAGGGGTAGTCGCCTGGCTGGTACGCTATCAATACAGTGGGGCAGAGGCGCTGCTCAATAAACGTTTCATCACCATACCGCTGCTCGAAACCAGTACCATCCCTCACCTGGCACTCCTTATGGCGCAGATAGGGTTCGTCTGTCTGGTAATTCGTACTGTCATGCGCCAGTCACCAGTGGAGAGCGGCCTGCTCGGCAGCCTTGTCGCCCTCACCATCGCCTTTAACTGGCCGGCAGTCCCACACCTCTTCCCGCTCTTCAACGCTGCCGCCGGCCTGATCATGGTCCTGGCGGTGCTGCAGGACTCGCATAACATGGCTTTCCGCGACGACCTGACCGGTCTCCCCTCCCGCCGGGCGCTCAATGAGCAGTTACTGGGACTGGGGCGGCAATATGTGGTGGCAATGCTCGATGTGGATCATTTCAAAAGATTCAACGACACTTATGGTCATGATGTGGGTGACCAGGTATTGAAGATGGTGGCAATGAAGATCGGTGAGGTGGGTGGTGGTGGCAAGGCTTTCCGCTACGGCGGGGAGGAATTTACCGTCATCTTCCAGCGGAAGCGGCTGGCAGAGACACTTACCCACCTGGAGACGGTTCGCAAATCGGTCGAGGCCTATCAGCTCCTGCTACGCAGCAGTGACCGCCCCAAAAGAGAAAAACAGGGGGCAGAGCAGCGGGGTAAAGGTGGTGCCAACCAGTCAGTGAATGTCACCATAAGCATCGGCGTGGCCGAAAGCAGCGACCGGCTGGCAACCCCGGCCGAGGTTATCAAGGCTGCTGACAAGGCGCTCTACAAGGCAAAACAAGGCGGGCGCAACCAGATCAGCCGGTAGCACCCCCGCTGTCGGTCGGAGCTGCTGCTGTCTGCTCTTTCCCACTGGTCACCGTAGTGGTACTCCCGCCGGCCACATAAGAGCGACCACATTCGGTACAGATAGCATATTGCAGGGTGACACTCTGGAATACCACCCGCCGCCCCTCTTCCCCGGCTTTTGCCTGTTCGTTGCTGACATGCTCCTGTTCGTGGGCCCTGACCGCACTCTCCGCCCCACCAGGGGCAACCCTGGTCGGCGACTGGAACGACACCGTAGCATCAGAGGAGTTGTCCTGGTAAGTCCGGCTGCTGCAGGTCTGGCACCCCTGGGTGCCAGCTGTAGACTGACGTTTGGCTGGGCCGTATGTCCCGGCAGATTGCTCCCCTTTTCCGGCATTATTCTCTGAAGCTGAGCCGCTCGAGAGCTGCCGGGCAGCAGGGCTTATATCCACCACAACGGCAGGAGTTAGCACCGGCGCAGCACTCTCCGCCGGCTGGACCTGCTGATATTCCGACACATATCCACCTGACAGCGGCTGATAACCGCTTACCCCGAGCATCTGAATCATAACCATCAGCCTCCTACTCTTAACTCTTCGGCCAGTCGCGGTAAAACTTGAGCAATTTCTGGCGACTATTTCAGTCTGTCTCTCTAGACATCGAACCAGTTGATGTTATTATAAATGTATTCCCATTGACAAATTTTTGCATAAAGGAGAGTAAATATGGCAAACGTCCATAAATTATGCTCGTTGCTGATTGCCGTGAGTTCGCTGATTACATTAGGCGGCTGTGCCAACTACGAAGTGAACAACAAACGGGGGAAAATCCCCGGCTACTACATCCGCAAGGAGATGCAGGAGGCTGACCGGGCGGTGGAAGCGGCGCGCCAGGCAGGGAAGGATAAAGCGTGCCCAGCTGAATTCAAGGCTGCCGAGGATGCCAAGAACAAGGCCTATGATATATTCAGGGCCTGCCGGACCGAAGAGGGTGTTGCTCTGGCAAATAAGGCAAATGGACAAGCTGCGGCACTCTGCCCACCACAGGCAGTGCAAGCACCACCGCCAAAAGCACCGATCAGCTCCCTTGCTGCCACTCCGGCCATTATCAAGGCAGGCCAGCCAGCCACCCTCAACTGGTCATCCCAGAATGCCGACAAATGCAGCATCGAGCCTGGCATAGGTGCAGTCCAGCCCCAGGGGAGCATCACCGTCACCCCTGCTGCAGAGACCAGCTATACCATCAACTGCAGCGGCCCGGGCGGGACTACCTCCAGTTCAGCCAGAGTCGCCATTGCCGAACCGGCTGCCCCCCCACCCAGCAGCAGCCTGAAGGTTATGCCGGCCAGTGTGGAGCAGGGGCAACCCGCCTCGCTGGTCTGGTCATCGCAGAACACCACCGACTGCCGGATCGAACCGGGGATCGGCCCGGTCGGGCTGCTCGGCTCCAAAGCTATCACCCCGGCTGCTGATACCGATTATGTATTGAACTGCAACGGTCCGGGCGGCAACACCAGCAGCAACGCAAAGATAGCCGTTACCCAGCCGGCCGCCGTGGCGCAGAAAGCTGCTCCGCGTGAAGAGAAGGTGACCATCTCCCTGGAGGTCGAATTCAAGACCGGCAAGGCAGATATCCAGAACCAGTATCATGCCGAGATAGGTCGGGTGGCAGAGTTCATGAAGAGCTATCCGGAGGCAAATGGGGTCATCGAAGGGCACACCGACAATGTGGGGAGCAAGGAGGCCAACATGAAGCTCTCCCAGCGACGGGCAGACAGCGTCCGCCAGTACCTGATCGATAAGTTCGGCATCGATGGGAAGCGCCTTACAGCCAAAGGGTACGGCCCGACCAAACCGATCGCCAGCAACGCCAATGCGGCCGGTCGGCAGAAAAACCGGCGGACCGTCGCCAGTTTTGACACCATGACCGTGAAACAGTAAATAAGAAGGGTTTGACTTGGCAGTACCGGCGCCGGCAGGATAGATACTGCCGGCGCTGCTGTTTAAAACCTGACACCACAAGAGCTAACCATGCGACTACGGGACAAGATAGCCATTGGCTGTGCCATAGCCCTCCTCCTGACAAAAGGGAAACTGGAACCTGGGAGGCTCTTTGAAAAAAAGCGCCGACATCTTCAAGCCGCCGGCAAAGGAGGGTGAGCGGGGGAGCAGGGTGGAGTTCGGGGCGAGTGTGAAATAATGGGGCATAATAATGACCCGCGAAAGAATAGGATAAAAATTGGGGACAGATCTATTTAAAAATAAATCCGTCCCCTTTTACGTACAGAGTCAACAATCACTCTTACTGCTCAATACCCGCAGTGGCAGGATATTCTAAAAACCTCCCTAAGCCGCCAGCCGGATCGTCGCCGTTACTTCATCCCACGGGACGAAAAAAAGCCCCTCTTTATTCTTCTCGATCAGGCCGATCTGCTCCAGAAGTTTAACGTCATCGAATACATTCTTGTAATGCCTGTGCAGCAGCTTCGCCAACCCCCTGATGCTGGTGGCACCCTGGCGATGCAACTGTTCCAGCAGTTCATACCGTCGGGGGGTTATATATTTCAGGAAGGTCTTCAGGTCATGAAAATATACCCGCTCCAGAGGCTTGTCCGGCAACTCCCCATGATCGGCATTACGCAAAACCATCCCGACCTCACTGAAACAATCATCCATACTTTTTATTGCCACCTTGAAATCCCTGCTCATGGCCTGTTCTCCTTGATCCATAGCCTGACGTCACGAATGAAATCGTTTTGCAACTCATTCAATGATATGAAGTTGTATGGCTCCTGACCCCCGGCAATGTGCCGATGGTCACCCTTGCGCCTCTCGTTATCGTAACGGACAATGCATTCGCCACTCAACAGGCCGGCGTAAAAACGATACTTGAAATTGTGAGAACAGCCCGAAACTGGCTCCGGTAAATACCATGCAACCATCTCAAGAAGAATGTCGGAATATATTTCCCGAACACGGAGAATAAGAGTCGCTTCCATGCCACCCCATATGGCATGTAATACTATACATGGTAATTCTGGTTTCTGCAATCAATTATCTATACGGTAAGCTGGCAGGTGGGGACGCCCTTTACATATTCATATAATCAACAAATGTAAATATATAAATGGCGTCCCTAAAAGGTTCTCCAAAATAAGGGGCGGGCAAACAATTATTTTATAATATACTGGTATTATTAGTCAAATTGAGAACCGTCCCCATTCCATTCCGATGGTGGGTCATTTTTCAATGCCGATTGAAACTGTGCCCTCTGTGGTAAACAAAACCGCTTCTATACCATGCAAAATTGACATGCCGGAAAATATGGAGTAAAATATTTCCATAATCCGGAATACCGGAATTTGGAAAGGGATATATTATGGACATGGTAAAATTGGGTAAAAAGGGGCAGCTCTCTATCCCCAAGGCGGTGCTCAGGAAGGTCGGCATAACCGATGAGACGCCGCTGCTGTTGGAGACCACCGAAGATGGCGCGATCATTCTGCGCCAGGCAGCGGTCTATCCGCTGGAGATATACAGCGACGCACGGCTCGCCGAATTTCTTGCCGCAGACCAGCTCCCTGCCGGATCGGCAAAAAGACTCAAGAAAGCCCTGGCTAAAAAGAGAGCGGCATGAAGCTCTTCCTGGACGCCAACATCATCTTCACGGCAGTCTATTCCGAGCAGGGTTCGTCACGTTTCCTCTTCACCATTGCCGAAGCAGGAGCAGTCACTCTCTACACCTCCCGCTACGCACTGGAAGAGGCGAAGAGGAACCTGGCCCTGAAAGCGTCGGCCAAAGCGCCGACCCTGGAAAAGCTCTTACCCTGCCTGACCATGGTACCGGAACCGTCGCCGGACAAAGTCGCGGCAGCAGCGCGACTACCGCTCCCGCAGAAGGATGCCCCGATCATGGCAGCGGCTATATCCTGCAAGGCCGATATCCTTATTACCGGAGACAGGCGCGATTTCGGGGAGCTGATGGGGAGAAGCACGGAAGGTGTGCTGGTACTTGACCCGGCAGAAACAGTACGTCACCTTGCCAGACTGCTGGCCTGAAATAACTGAATGAAAAGGGACGTAGTTGATTTGTTGACTACGCCCTCCACTTTTTTGCTAATCAACTAATCAACTACGTCCCCTTAGTCTCCGCGAAAAGAGCGCCGACATCTTCAAGCCGCCGGCCAAGGAGGGTGAGCGGGGGAGCAGGGTGGAGTTCGGGGCGAGTGTGAAATGAGGGGCTGGAAACTTTGCTAGCCAGTAACTAGTCATTCTCAAAAAGGCGAGGTGGTCAGCCGCCCCTTTTCATACCTGTTTTGTATTGGAAATTATAAGTTGGTTACCCGCAGGTGGCCGACCCCATCCTTTTTTCGGCTCTTCACAACTATCTCCACATCTCGGCCAAGAAGTGTCAGTAGATGGCAAAGTTTTTCCAGCGAGAACCCCCGCAGTTTTCCATTTTGTATCATGGATACTTTAGGCTGAGGAATCCCCAGAATTGCCGCTGCCTGGGTCTGCGAGAGATGCCCCTTTTCAATTATGTTGCTGATATTCATTGCCAGAGTGCTTTTTACCAACAACTCTTCAGCATCTGGCAAACCGAGATCCGCAAAAACATTACCTGCCGAAGGGACTGCACTGATCTCATCCTTTATTGCTAATTTTCTTTCCATATAGATATCCTTTGTGTTGCTTTTTCATACCCCTTGGGTGCGTTCCGTTTCATAAGGGCTGCCCCTTTATAAGTCGCCTGCCAATTCTCTCGCTCTCCTCAGTCGCACCTTGATAATCTCTATCTCTGCTTTAGGAGTTTCTATACCTCTCTTCGACTTTTTTTGAAAAGCGTGCAGGACATATAATTTACTGCCGATCTTGACGGTGTACATGACCCGGTATGCATTCCCGTCATGGTCATCACATATTTCAATTACCGTGGCCCCGCCGCCTATCCCTTTAAGCGGTTTGGCATAAGAAACTTTTCCCCCTTCTTGTGCGACGTGAAGAGCATGGCCCATTCTGATTCGCGGCTCTTCCGGGAAAGCTCTCAGGATATCCCTTGTATCAACCAGGAAAACAATTTCTTTCGCCATTATACCGGCTCCTTTCGCTGCGTCATCACGACGCGGCACAGTCTGGCCATCAACCCTTTCCCGATTTCAACTCCTTGTCCATCAATGCAACCAGATGATAATGCAATATTATACCCATATTGGTATAGCGTCAAACAAAAATATTGAATCATATCATCACGATCCTTGTGAAAATTCCTAAAAATTCGAAAATTCGGGACTCTTCTTTTTTACACAAAATAAGGGGCGGGGAAACAATTGTTCTATAATATACTGGTATTATTAGTTAAATTGAGAACCGTCCCCATTTTACCAATTGAGAACCGTCCCCATTTTACCTGTGACATTGGAAGAATTAGGAACAGATTTATTTTACACAATAAATAAATCCGCCCCCTTTTATGCTACTTGTCATTAATGAAACCTTAGTATGCTATATACAAATCCAGCAATAACAGTTATTCCTATGTATCCTATGAATTGCCATACTGTTTTTGACTTGTTGACTGTTTCGAGTTCGCTCATTGAATCTATCGTCTTTTGGGTAAGGAAATTCAATACGTCAAGTTTATTGACCATATGAAACTTACAGGGATATACTGAACGAATAAGGTACATATGGCCACATATTTCCCTAAATGGCATTGAGTAGTTTGACCAAAACCGATTAATAAACATTATTATAGAAACATCTACATCAGTTTTTTTGTATAAATCCTTGAACATATTATCAATAACGTCTGTCATACCCAACTTAACTATTATAGATTTTATCATATTGTATTCTGATTCTAATTCATATTTAACTGTTTCGTTGGTATTATCGTCTTTGCTAATGTTATTGTTATGCTCCATTAATACTTTAATAATGTTGTGATAGTTCCTTGATTGAAAATCAAAATATTTACTACATTGAGGCATATTCTTTCTTATATTGGCAATTATAATTTGATCAATCCTATCTAGAAGCTCTTTCTCAGTTTTATATTTATTCATATTTCACTCCAGTCGGAATGGCAACCTAAAATTGACTACCTGTGATAACCGAATTTTGACCACCCTGAAACCACATCAGGTCAACCCTTCATCTTCTCTAATGGTCTCGTCCATTAGGGATAAGAATTGGTAAGAATTGTAAGAATTGGGGACAGATTTATTTTACACAATTAAATAAATCCGTCCCCTTTTATGCATAAGGCTGACCGGCTCAGATTTTCAAGGACCGGTCGTGCCAATTGTTGGGACCTCACTTTCGACTAGTTTGTTAATAAGTCATCTGAATTAAGTCGAATATATTAAAATTGAACCTGGTACTTCCTGATTGTGTATCAATAAGTCTATCTCGACCAGATGAAGTCATAAATATATCAGCAGTTTCATTTTTGTTTCTAAATCGCTCTTCCGGGTTTTGAACTGACTTGCCAGGTATCATGAAGTAAAATAGACAGTTCTGCCCCTCGACGTTCAAAATGATATGAATATCCCTTGAAAACTTGTGAAAAGGAATATTTAACCACCAACCAATTTCACTTCCGTAATTCACAAGATTTGACCAGTGGGTGTTCTTCATATTCAGGTGATTTACAGTGAACTTCTTATTTATGGATTTTATTGCATCGCTTTTTGTCATATTACCTCCAAATTACAATTGTTAAGTCGTTTACTTGTGGTAGCAAGTAATTATATTGCGATTATCATCGCAAATTAAGATTTGACTCTTAAGTTTATCCAGGATCTGCACCCCTTTACGAAGTATCCCTTCGAGTAGAATGTAGCCTTCACGGTCCAAGACGCACTGAACGGCGTTACCTGGTCTACAGTGCATGCGACCGAATGCTAAAAGAAGCAGCATTTCACCCTCCGAGATACCGCGTTGTTGCCCTCGAATCTTTGCGTGTTTGCTTATGGCCATTATTCTCCTCCTTTTACTATTCCCGCCACTCTTCGAAAGACAGAGACGGCGTCTTTGGCTCCCCACCAGATATCGACTAACCCTGTCTCCCTATTAACAGTGAATACCTGACCGTGATTTTTTGTAGATATCATTTTCATTTGTGGAAAGTTGCGATCAAAGTCACTCTCAGTTCCGAGGTTTTCTCCCACAAATTGCTTCCTCAGAGAATCAACAGTTACAGATTTACCCGTGTCAGATAAACGCAAATAACACTGTAAAATAAGAGAGTTAAATTGGGTTTTTCTCTGCCCCCAAAGAGGAAGACGACGATTTAACTTCTCAATTTCATCTTCTTCGCTTGGCTGGCTCTTTGGTTGCAAAAAAATGCTCTTATTTCCCCCTGTAGCTGACTCTGGCATTTTGAGCTCCAAATAAATTTCCAAGAGTTCATTTCGTAGCTCTTCAGTAGGAGCCGAAGATACAAGTTTCTTCAATCTTGTTAAGGCATTATTGTTGCTATCCATACATTCCTCCTGCCAACAAATATCGACTCACAAGACTCATTATAACTCACAAGACTCATTATGTCAACTATTTTTCTCATGGCATTTATCAATGGAGGCAATTTAATTGTTTTATGCGTAGGCGCATGCGATTATTCTATTATATCATAATGTTATAAGTTGGTAGTTGTGGTCGGCAATAATTCCAACGAGCGGATGAGTTAAGCAATTAACTCTATTGTCTCATTATAATGTATCATGCCAAAATATGTGATCGTGTAAGCGTGTATTAGTTTGAAAAATAATCGGGTATTGAGGGGATTTTTTATTTCATGCAGAAATGGAGCTATTTTGGGCCAAGAATGGGGTTAGCCCTTCTTCTGCACTTTGTGGTAAACAGCTGTACCCTATAAAACAAAAAACCGCCCGACGGTCTTTCCGTCAAAAGCGGCTCGATTTTGGTTCCCTGACATCCATCCCAGACATCCCTCCTGAATCGTTTCTAACCAAACCTGCGCTCCCTGTCAAGGGAAACCTGATGGCGAATACTCCCTCCCCTTGCCCTGCAGCTGCTCGCGTGATATAAGGTGTTCTGAGGGCGCTCCCTGTGAATAATCGACTCCATTTAAGACTCGTCGCCAACCTCCTGATCCTCGGCCTCTGCGGCATAGTCGCCCAGACCGTGCTGCTGCGGGAGCTCCTGGTTCTGTTCGGCGGGAACGAGCTGACTCTCGGGGTTATCATCGGCGCCTGGGTCCTGTTCGAGGCGCTGGGGGCGCTGGCTGCAGGTCGCCTGGCCATGGGGAGAGACTCCCTCCCCCGCATCTTCACAACAGTCACCATCCTCTTTGCCATCGCATTTCCCCTCGCTGTCTGGCTCGCCAGAAGCTACAAGGGGCTGGCTGGCATCCCCCCTGAGATCGGCGTTGGCATCGGGACCACCATGGTGGCCTCCTCCCTGGTGATGCTACCCGTGGGGCTCCTGCACGGTTTCCTCTTCATCGCCGGCTCCCTCCTCTTCAAGGGGGACGACCATGAGGCAGCTACTGCAGCAGGCGAGGCCTATGCCTGGGAGACCATCGGCACCCTGTTTGGGGGGATAGTCGCCAGCTATCTCCTGATAACAGCCATGGAGCCTTTCCAGACATGCTTCCTCGCCGCCTTCGTCTCCATCGCCTTATGCCTCGTCATACCTGGGCAGAGAGGAGTTGCCAGATGGCTCCCCATACCCTTCCTCGTTGCCATACCGATCCTCTGGATGGCCGATATCCCCGGCCAGCTGCAGAAGCTCTCCATTGCAAGGCAGTGGCAGGGGAAAGAGGTGGTGGTCTCCCGCAACTCCCTCTACCAGAACCTGACCGTCACCAGAAGCGGCGATGAGCTGACCTTTTTCAGCGACGGCCAGCCGCTTCTGACCACGCCGACCCCGGACATCGCTGCCATGGAGGAGCTGGTGCATATCCCGCTCCTGGCCCTCCCCGCACCCAGATCGGTCCTGGTGCTGGCGGGGGGCAGCGGCGGGATCATCGCCGAGATCCTGAAGCACCCGACCATCCAGAGGGTGGACTCCCTGGAGATCGACCCTGTGCTGCTGAAGTTGCTGCGCGATCACCCGACCCGGTTGACAGTACAGGAGCTCTCAGACCGCCGGGTGAGGATCCTCCCCCGGGATCCGCGGCCGTTCCTGCGGGAGACCAGGGAGCGCTACGATCTGGTGATCATCAACCACTCCATCCCCCAGACCCTGCTGGCCAACCGGCTCTTCACCAGGGAGTGCCTGGCTGACATCCGCACCGTGCTGACCAACGGGGGGCTGCTGGCAATCCCCTGGAGCGGCTCTGGGACCTACTACAACCCGGAGCTGAAACGGCTGGACGCCTCGCTCCTGGGCACCATGAACGGGGTGTTTGCAGCCAGCACCATGATACCGGGGGACACCAACCTGGTGCTGGCAGGTGACAGGCGGCCAAACCTTGACCCGGCTCTCCTGAGCAGGCGTCTGGAGGAACGGAAACTACTGGTCAGCCTGATCAACCGACAACACCTGGAGTATCGCCTCGATCCGCTCCAGATAAGCTGGCTGAAGCAAGAGCTGGCAGGGGTCGTGACCGGCATCAACCTCGACCTGGCGCCCCAGGGGCTCCACTACGCCATGGCCTACCGGAACCTGATCTTCTCCCCATGGCTCAACAGCATCCTGGGGTGGGTGGCAGGGCTACCACTCCATTATTACTTGATTGGAGCGCTCCTCCTCTTTGCCTCCCTCTGGATACTCTCTGGAGCATCCCCCACGCTCCCTGTCATTGCGGCCATAGGCGCAACTGGTGTGACCGCCATGCTGCTGGAGCTCTTCCTCATCTTCGCCTTCCAGGTGGCGTTCGGCCAGCTCTACCATGCAGCCGCGCTCCTCATCGTATCCCTCATGGGTGGGCTGGCAGCAGGGAGCCTCTTGATGACACGCTTCATCAGTGGGAAAAGAGACGAAAAGAGGTTGTTCATCCGGCTTGAGGGGGGGCTGGTTCTATATTCGGCAATCCTGGCAGGGCTCTTCATATATCTGGGGAGCAGTGCAACAACAGGGGGGAAGCTCCTCTACGCCGGCTACCCGATGATGCTGGTCATCGCCGGTCTGCTGGCCGGGGCGCAGTTTCCGTTGGCAGTCCGTATCCATGGCAAGATCAAGGAGAGGGGTCCAGCCGGCAGGATAGAAGGTGCAGGGGTAGGGATCATCTACGGAATCGACCTGGCAGGCGCCTGCATCGGCGGCGTTCTGGGGGGGGTTATCATCCTGCCGCTTTGCGGGCTTGTTAACGGCGCCATAATGGTGGCGCTTCTCAAGCTCGGGACACTGATCCTCATGAGCAGAACCGCTGGGAAGCGAGGTGAAAGGTGAAAGCTCAAAACTGAAAGGTGAGAGCATTGACCTTTGAGCATTCAGCTAATTGCTTCATGCTTTCATATATAACTCTTAGAATCTGCATATGATCTGCTCTGCCAGTGTGGTAGAATATATCCCATGAGATCCTTAAGCCGCTGCACCAGACAGCTCCTGCTGCTCCTCCTCCCGAACATTATCCTGCTCTTCACCTCCTGCAGCAGCACTCCGCAACTCCCGCCCCTCCCCCAGGAGGCTGTTATCCTCGCCTTTGGCGACAGCATCACCTATGGTACCGGGGTCGGCCCGGCAGAGAACTACCCCACCCTGCTGGAGAAGCTCATCGGTCGCAGGGTGGTGAACGCCGGGGTGCCGGGGGAGATGACTGCTGAGGGGAAGCTGCGCCTCCCGGCCATGCTGGATGAACATAGACCTGCCCTGATGATCCTCTGCCTGGGTGGCAACGACTTCCTCAAGCGGCAGAACGAGGCCGAGACCGCTGCCAACCTGCGGGCCATGGTGGCCATGGCAAAGCAGCAGGGGGTGGCTGTCGTGCTGGTGGCGGTGCCGAAACTCGGTTTCGGGCTGGAGGTGCCGAAGTTCTACCGGGAGATCGCCAAGGAGTCCGATCTTCCCCTTGAGGCAAAGGTGCTGAAAAAGATACTCTCTGATAACGGCCTCAAGTCTGACCCGATCCACCCCAATGCCACCGGTTACAGGATGCTTGCCGAATCGGTCGCAAAGCTAATTGCTGAGAGCGGCGCAGTTGCCAACAGATGAGACGCCTACCTTTTGACATTTCATCGCTTACTCGCGTATAATTGAACAATGCTCAAGCGTCGCGATTTTCTCAAGACTTGCCTGCTGGCAGCCTTTGCCAGCAAGGCATCGGCAAGGGAGCTGCTGGCTGTCGCCACCACCCCCCGGAGAGAGGCACTCCACTACCAGAGACTCGACCAGAGGAGGGTCGGCTGCCGGCTCTGCCCGCGCCGCTGCACCATCTCCGAGAACAATACCGGCTTCTGCCGCGGCCGGAAGAATATCGGCGGCACACTGTACTCCCTCGGCTACGCCGCTCCCTGCGCCATCCATATCGACCCGATCGAAAAGAAACCCTTCTTCAACTACCTGCCGAAGAGCCGCTCCTATTCGCTGGCGAGCGCCGGCTGCAACCTCCGCTGCAAGTTCTGCCAGAACTGGGACATCTCGCAGAAGTCGCCGCTCGACACACTGAACCACAACGCCCCGCCGGAACTGATCGTCCAGGAGGCGCTGCAGCAAGGGTGCAAGAGCATAGCCTGCACCTATACCGAGCCGACCACCTTCTTCGAATATATGCTCGATATCGGCAAAATCGCCAAGGCCAAAGGGGTGAGAAGCGTCTACCACTCCAACGGCTATATCAACCCGGAGCCGCTGCAACAGCTGATACCCTACCTCGATGCGGCCAACATCGATCTGAAAGGTTTCAGCAACGGCTTCTATGCCAGCATCTGCGAGGCGGAGCTGGAACCGGTGCTGGCCACCCTGATCGCCCTTAAAAAGGGGAAGGTCTGGGTCGAGATCACCAACCTGATGATCCCCGGCCATAACGATTCGCCAGGGATGGTCCGGAGTATGGCGGAGTGGCTAGTCAAGAACCTCGGGGCTGAGACGCCGCTCCATCTCTCCAGGTTCTTCCCGCTCTACCAGCTGAGCCAACTCGCCCCGACCCCGGTAGCGACCCTGGAGCGCTCCCGGGAGATCGCCATGCAGGCAGGTCTGCACTATGTCTATATCGGTAATGTCCCGGGCCATCCGGCCAACAACACCTACTGTCCCAAGTGCGGCAAGATGGTCGCCAGGCGGAGCGGTTTCAGCGTCCTGGAGCTGCAAATGAAGGGGAACCGCTGTGCTTTTTGCAAGGAGAGGCTGGCAGGCAACTGGACTATCTGAACCGAGGAGATGCTGATGAAAAAGAAACGGTTTGACCGGCTGCTAGGCTCATTCTGCCTGTTACTGCTGCTGGCCCCTGTCGGCTGTCGCGGTGGAGAGGTAAAGGAGCCGGCGGTGGCAGGCGCTTTCTATCCCGGCGATGCCAGGGAGCTGCAACAAGTCGTCGACAGCTATCTGGCCAAGGCAGAGCTGAAGCCGAGCAGCGGCAAGTTGCTGGCCCTGATCTCACCCCATGCCGGCTATCAGTTCTCCGGCCTCCTGGCAGCTCAGGCCTATCGCCAACTACAGGGGAGCGACATCAGGACCGTGGTCCTGATAGGCCCGAGTCACCGGGCAAGCTTTCCTGGTGTGGCTGTCTATGCCGAGGGGGGAATGCGCACCCCGCTAGGGACGGTTGCCATCAATGAGCGGGCGGCAA
Organism: uncultured Geobacteraceae bacterium; assembly: GCA_964649725.1. GTDB lineage: Bacteria > Desulfobacterota > Desulfuromonadia > Geobacterales > Geobacteraceae > CAZYTM01. The sequence continues at coordinate 150,799 of CAZYTM010000009.1, forward strand.
GGTCACTGCTGGACGCCAGGGCCGGTATCACCTTCAACCGGGCCCCCTTTGCCCAGGAGCACTCCCTGGAGGTACAGCTCCCCTTTCTGCAGCGGGTGCTCCCCAAGGCCCGTATTGTCCCTGTGCTGATCGGCGCACCGACCCGTGAATCGTTCACCCTCCTGACCGAGCGGTTGGTCAGGCTCCTTAAGGAGGAGCCACAGACAATGCTGGTGGTGAGCAGCGACTTCTCCCACTTTCATGATACCGGTAAGGCGAAAAAACTCGATATGACCATGATCGATGCCATCGAACGGCTCTCAGCCAATGATCTGCAACAACGGCTGATGCGGGGGGAGGGGGAGATGTGCGGTGGCTTCCCGGCGTTGGTGGCGCTGAACGTGGTCCGCCAGCTGGGGGGGACCAACGGGCTGCTCTATAGTTACGCCGACTCCAGTGCCGTGGGTGGCGACCCGCAACGGGTGGTCGGCTATGCTGCCATGGGGCTCTACCGGACACCGCTCGACGCTGCGCAGAAGAGACTGCTCGTCTCCCTGGCAAGAGAGAGCATCACAGCCCAGTTGAATGGCCGGCCGCTACCGCAGCCGGAGATCGTCGACCCGCTTCTGAAGGCAGACGGGGCGGTCTTTGTCACTTTAAACGACCGTAACGGCCAGCTGCGTGGCTGTATCGGCTCCATTATGGCGGTCCAGCCCCTTTATCGTTCGGTAATCGGCAATGCCGTCTCTGCGGCAATCCGCGACCACCGCTTTCCACCGGTAACACCGGCCGAGCTCCCCGGTCTTCATCTGGAGGTGACGGTCCTCTCACCGATGGAGCAGCTTGCTGACATCAAGGAGATCAAGATCGGCAAACATGGTCTGCTACTGGAGAAGGATGGCCGGAGCAGTGTCTTCCTCCCCCAGGTGCCGGTGGAGCAGGGGTGGGATATACCCACCTACCTGCAGCAGCTGGCCCGCAAGGCCGGACTGCCGGAGAACGGCTGGCAGGGGGCGAAGCTCTCCAGCTTCACTGCGGAGATTATCAAGGAATAAGCAGCGCCGTTTTACTCTTCTCTTCCCCCAGTACCCCCATCGTCCAGGCGAGGCTGGTCCGCGCCACCAGCAGGTCGCGCCGCGCCCGGGCCAGATTGCTCCTGGCCTGGAGCAGATTGAGCTCGGCATCCTCTACTTCGAGACGGATCTTCACCCCTAATTCGTACCCCTTCTCAGCCATCAGGAGCAGCCGTTCTGCCTGGGCCACTGTGCCGGCGAGAGCGGTCACAATCTCTTCCGCCTCACGCACCCCGTTGATCGCGTCCCGAACCTCCAGGGCGATGCTATCCACCAGTTTCGCCTCGTCGACGGTCAGGCTGCGCCGGTCGCTCACGGCCTGGGCGACTCTGCCGCGGGTTTTGAGCCCATCGAACAGGGGGAAGGTGAGGTATATCCCGGCATTCCAAGCCTTGCCGTCGGCAGTGGCAGAACCGGCCTCCAGCTGCCGCCAGCCGATCCCCCCCTTGAAATCGAGCCGCGGCCGGTCATCGGCATTGGCGATGGTAATCAGTTCATCGGCAATACCTATCTTGTGCCGCAGCTCCTGCAGTTCAGGACGATTATTGCGGGCGGCTGCCAGCGCCTCTTCATAACTTACATTTTCCTGTTGAGGTGACTCCAGAGTGCCAGTCGCATCCACCTCCTCGTTTATGGCGAGGTAGTAGCCGAGCCGGTCCCTGCTGGCCCGGACCCGGTTATCGGAGCGGATCACCTCCGGTCTGGCATTAGCGACTGCCACTTCGGCCGCCAGCACATCGTAGTCGGTGGCGACCCCCGCGGCATACTTGCGGCGTACCTCTTCCAGGTGACGCTCCTTCTGCTCCAGATTCTGCCGGGCCGTCCCAAGCAGTTCCCGGGCCAGCAGGAGATCGTAGAAGGCGGTGCTGACGTCACGCAGCGCCCCCTGACTGGCCAGGCGTAACCTGTCTGTTGCGGTCAGCATGCCGACCTTGGCTGCCCGTATCGCTGCCCCCACCTTCCCCCAGGTATAGAGCGGTTGCGACAGGTTCAGGTCGATGGTGCGGCTGTCGGTACGGCTGGAAGTGCTCCCGCCGGACAAGGCTCCCTGGCTGTCGTCCTGGCTCCGGGCAACGCCCCCATTCAGGGTGAATATCGGCAGTGCTGCAGAGCGCTCCTCAACGTACCGCCCCTCCACCAGCCGTCCATACTCCCTGGCCCGCTCGATATCGCGGTTCTTCTCCCGGGCTATGGCGAGCGCCTGCTCCAGGGTGAGCAGCCGCGGTTCAGTAGCATAAACTTCTGCAGCGCAAACAATCAAGCCACCACAGAGTACACAGAGCGTAATCAGCCCCTTAGAACGGCTGCCAAACTTGAACCATCTCCGCCCGGTAACAGGGGCTGCAGCGGCAAGCTGCTCTTCTTTCACTTCATCGGTCTCTTCCCCCGCTTCTACTGCATCTTTATCCCCGCGCCACTTCCGCTTCAACCAGCTGCCGAGATCGTCCATATAGGTGTACATGACCGGCACCACCAGCAGGGTAAGGAGGGTGGAGGTCAATAGCCCGCCGACCACGGCACGGGCCATCGGTGCCCGCATCTCGGCGCCAGCGCCAAGCGCCAGGAAGAGCGGCAGCATTCCGAAGATCATCGCCAGGGTGGTCATGACGATCGGCCTGAGCCTGGTCCGTCCCGCTTCGATCACCGCCTCCCGGCGCGGCTTGCCGTCCCGCCGCTGCAACACCATAGCGTAATCGACCAGCAGGATAGCGTTCTTGGTCACCAGCCCCATCAGCATGATCAGGCCGATCAACGACATGATGTTGACCGTGTCACCTGTCAGCTTCAGCATCCCGGCCATGCCGACGATGGAGAGCGGCAGCGACAGCATGATGGCAAACGGCACGAAGAACGATTCGAACTGGGCTGCCAGGATCAGGAAGACAAAGATTACCGCCAGGAGCAGAGATTCACCCATATAGCCGAAAGACTCCTGCATATCCTCGGCCTCGCCGGAGAGACTGATGCTGTAGCCTGGGGGCATGTTTATCCGTTTGGCGGCTGCTTCCACATGCTTTACTGCTGTACCTATCGGCAGTTTGTCCAGGTTGGCACTCACTGTCACCTGGCGAGCCAGGTCGCGGCGGTTTATCTCGGTCGGTGAGGTGGCGACCCGGACTGTCACCAGGCTGGAGAGGGGGAGCAGCTTGGTCCCACCGCTACCGTCCGGAACCGATACCTTCAGGTCGTTCACCTGGGCCGGGTTCTGCCGCAGCTGCTCCGGCAGCCTGACCCTGACATCGACGGCATCGCCATCCTCATCTTCGTAGGTGGTGATCGCCTCGCCACCGATCAGCCGGCTGAGGGAAGCAACCACGTCACTGGTGGTAACCCCGGCGGAAAGTGCCTTCTCCCGGTCCACCTTGAGCCGGTATTCAGGGATATCATGCTCCAGGGTGACCGACAGGTCGACGATCCCCGGCACTTTGTAGAGCTCCTCCTTCAGCCGTTGTCCGAGCTGCTTGAGAATGTTCAGATCGTCCCCCTTCAGGTTGACATTGAGCGGTTTCTGGGCGCCACCGATCTGCCCCACCTCCTCGATGGAGAAGGTTATCCCGGCGACCTTGAGCAGCCTTTCCCTCACCTCCCGTTGCAGGACAAACTGGTTCCTTTTCCGCTCGTTCCGCTCCTTCAGTTTCAGATATAAAAGACCGTCCCGCACTGTGCCGTTGTCACCGGCGCCGATGGTGGCATAGCTGTGGTCGATCTCCGGAATCCCCTTGACAGCCGCCAGTACTGCACTCAACCGGTCCTCGGTCTCGCTGATGGAGGCGTCGGGGGCGGTCTTGAAGGAGACCTGGAACTCACCCTTGTCGTATTCTGCCATGAAGGATGACTCCAGCGAGCCGAAGGTTATTATCCCGGCCGCAAAGGCAACGCAGGCGATCAGCATCACTGTTTTGCGGTGGTCCAGGGCCCAGCCGATGGCGGCCCGATATCTGTCGGCAGTCAAGTCGAACCAGTCGTTGAATCTCTCCAGGAGCTTAGCCAGCCCTTTGCGTCGGCCATGGTTATGGATCGAAGGGTCGTTCCAGCGCGACGACAGCATCGGGTCGAGGGTGAAGGAGACAAAGAGGGAGACCAGTACGGCAAAGGCGACGCTGATTCCGAACTGGTAGAAGAAGCGGCCGACAATGCCGCGCATGAAGGCGACCGGGATGAAGACCGCCATGATCGAGCAGGAGGTGGCAAAGACCGCCAGACCGATCTCGGCAGTGCCGAAGCGGGCGGCCGTCAGATGGTCCTCCCCCTTCTCCAGATGGCGGACGATATTCTCCCGTACCACGATGGCATCGTCGATCAGCATGCCGATGGCGAGCGACAGCGCCATCAGGGTCATGACGTTGAGGGTCATGCCGAGGGCGTTCATGATGATAAAGGCGGAGATGACCGAGATCGGCAGGGTCACCCCGGTGATCACCGTGGAGCGCCAGGAGTTGATGAAGCAGAAGACTATCAGGATGGTCAGAATGCCGCCGATGATCAGGGTATCTTCTACATCGGCGAGCGATTCACGGGTCATGATGGTGCCGTCCCGGACCAGGTCGAGGGTCACCCCGGCGGGCAACTCCTGCTGCACCTTGGCGATGGTCTTCTTGATGTTGTCGACCAAAGCCACCTCGTTACCACCAGACTGCTTGTAGATATCGAGGCCGATGGCAGGCAGGCCGTTAACCAGAGCGAGCTTCCGCTTCTCCTCGACCCCGTCGCTGACCAGCGCCACTTCTGTCAAGGTGATAGGCCGCCCATTCCGCTGGGCAACGGTCATCTGCTTGTACTGGTCGGCCCGGTCCGGCTTGCCGTCGATGCGGAGCGGGTACTCGGCCCCCCCCTTGGTGAGTCGCCCCAGCGGGGTATTGGTGTTCTCCGACTTGATGCCGTTCACCACGTCGTTGACCCCCAGGCCGAGGGCGTCGAGGCGGACCGGGTCGAGTTCGATATGGATCTCCCGCTGCTGACCGCCGACCATATCGACTTTACCGACCCCGGAGACGCTCTCAAAGCGCTTCTTGATCCGCTTATCCACCAGAGTGGTCAGTTCGCGCGGCGACAGTTTGTCGGAACGGACTGCCAGTGCCGCCACCGGTGCGGCATTGAAATCGAGCTTCTGGATGATAGGCTCTTCGATCCCCTGGGGTAGCAGACCACGTATCGAGCCTATCTTCCCCCGCACCTCCTGAGCTGCGTCATTCACCTTCTGCTCCAGCTGGAACTGCACCATGACCGACGAGACCCCCTCACGGGAGGTGGAGAAGACATGCTTCACCCCGGCCAGCTGGTTGACCGCATCCTCGATCCGTTTCGATATCTCCCGCTCCACCGTTTCCGGCGATGCGCCGGGGAAGGTGGTGACGATGGAGACCAGGGGGAATTCCACATTGGGGAACATCTCCACCGAGAGCCGCTTGTAGGAGAAGATACCAAGAGTCACCAGCGCCAGGATCATGACCGTGGCAAAGATAGGTCGTTTTATCGACAGGTCCGAAAGAATCATGTTCGCTTCCTTGAGGAATAAGTTGATTTAAAACTTAAGTTACATTCAGCGTCGCAACACCAGGGCTGCGCCAGCCATCAGCAGCAGTATGCCGGCAGCACGGCGGCCATCGAGGGGGATATGGCGCATACCGAAAGCGCCAAAATGATCGAGCAAAAGACTGGTAGTAAGCTGGGCAGTTATAACCGATACCATTGCAGCTGTGGTACCGATCCGCGGTACCGCTACAATGGTCATGGTGACAAAGAAGGCACCGAGCAGTCCGCCGGTCAATTCCCACCATGAAGCGCTGCCGATCTCCCGCAGATTCCCCCGCCCGGCCAGCAGGACAATGGCCAGCAGTGCCAGGGTACCTACAGCAAAAGATATGCAGGAACTTTCGAAAGTGCCGACCTTCTGTGCCAACCTGGCATTGAGCGATGGCTGCAGGGCAATAACCACCCCACCGCAGAACATCAGGACCAGCAGCATTATCTGACTCATCGTCCATCTCCTTGGCGGCCCGACTTCCGCCGGTTGGTTATTGTTTTACTGGCGGTGCAGCTGGCGCGGCTTGGGGGGTGACGACCCGGTCCCCCTCCTTCAGGGTAAAACCGCCCCGCACAACATACTGTTCTCCTGCCTTGACGCCGATAACCTCCAGCTGATCGCCATTTGCCGAACCGGTCTGGATATCACGCTTCCGGGCAATGCCGTTCTCCACCAGAAAGATCGCCCCCTTCCTGGTCGCCAGATCGAAGCTGGCCAGTGAACTGCGCGGCACCTGCAATACGCCGTTGCGGCTCCCGGTGACGATCCGCCCCTTGGCAAAAAGCCCCCCCTTCAGCAGTTCGCCGTTGTTACGCACTTCTGCAATCACCTTCAGCGACCGGTCTTTTGCAGACAACTCCGGATTGACAAACATCAACTTGCCGGTAAATGTCTTCCCCGGCATCGCATCGACACTGAAATCCAGTGGCTGGCCTACCTTGACCCGGGCCGACTCCGATGACGGTACTGTCACTGTCAGGTTGAGAAGCCGGTTGTCGACGATACGGAAGATCGGTTTGCCCGCCGCCGCATCACTGGTCAGATCGCCGACATTCACCTCCCGCAGCGCCACCACACCATCCATCGGCGCTGTTACCAGCCCTTTACCGAGCCTGGCTCTTGCCTGACGGACATCCTCAAGCGCTGCGCGGATCTGGGCATGGGCCGCCTCTACTCTCGTTTTTGCCGCTTCTGCCTCGCTCCTGGAGTCATCTACACTCTGCTGAGTGGCAAGCCCCGATTCCTTAAGCTTCAGGATCCGCTCCAGTTCACGGTTGCTTCTAGTACTGGCCACCTGAGCCTGTGCCAGACCTGCCTTAGCCGACTCCACACCGGCTTCGGCTCTTTTTACCAGCGCTTCTGTCTCGGCTACGTCGATACGCGCCAGCGGTTGACCCTTCCTGACCCGGACCCACTCAGTGACAAAGACCTGCTTTACCAGCCCGGGGATCTGGGTCTTGACATCGGCATAGAATTTCGGCTCCAGGCTTCCGGTCACCTCGATCCCTTCGACCAGCGAAGATGGTGCCAGTGTTGCCGTCTCAACAGCAATCGGGGGCTTTTCCACACTGTTCGGCTTACCCTTTGCCTCGCCGTTTTTGGAACAACCGCCAGCCAGCAAAAGCGGAAGCAGGATTACCCCAGCCAGAATTTTGCGTAACATTTTCATGAACAAACCTCCTCCCGCTGTTGCGGGGCAAATCCTTCCAGTATTATATTGAGTACCCTCCCCATATCACCGCGGTCGATCCTCGGGACCTTATGGCAGAGCTGCTCCTCCATCGCAACAGTGATAAGACCGAGGATAATCCAGGCCATGTCACCGGCCGGACCGGAGCGGAATTCACCGGCTGCGATCCCCTCCTCGACCAGTTCACGGACAACATGATGGAGTTTGTCATGGTAAGCATTGAAATCTATGAATGGAGCCCCCTGCTGCGGGCCGAAATAGATAGAGTACATAAGCCTGGCGACCTGCAGGTTTTCGATTATTATCTGCAGGGTATGGTCACATAGCCTTCGGCAACGATCGGCACTGCTCCCTGCCTCATTACGATACTCTTCCAATATCTGTTCGAAATGCAGGAATGGCTCCCGCATGATTTCCAGATATATCCCCTCCTTGTTGCCAAAGTAGTAGTAGAGGACCGGCTTGGTAACTCCTGCAGCGGCAACTATCTCCCGCACCGAGGTCGCTGCATACCCCTTGGCATTGAAGAGCTCCAGCGCAGCAGTCAACAGGCGTTCCCTGACCAGCTTGTCCAGCGATGGACTCTTTGCCTCCATTTGACCTCCTTCTGCGACCTGAACAGATGTACTTACTTAACGGTAAGTAGCATTTTTCAAAATCTGCTGTCAAGGATAAATTTACCGAGCGGTAAGTTGCCCGTTACCACTACCGGAGTGTCCATCTACGCGACCATTTTATGCAATTTGCCATGGTCATGGACTATGCAGTCGTGCGCAGGAAAGATTTGCATTTTTTTTAGCGCCTAGTATATAGTAAACGGATAAACTCGACTGCAAAGAGAGGCCATGCTCCGAACAATCCTTACCTATCCGGATCCGGAACTGAAAAAAAAATCGGTGCCGGTGACAATTATTAATGAAAAGACCCACGAGTTGGTGCGGGACATGGCCGAGACCATGTACGAGGCGCCCGGCGTCGGCCTAGCTGCGCCGCAGATCGGCATCCAGCAGCGGGTTATTGTCATTGATGTGGCTGGCAAGGATGAGCCGCCAGCACTTATCGTAGCCATCAACCCGGTCATCGTCCATGCAGATGGTGAGTCTTACGAAGAGGAGGGGTGTCTGTCGGTGCCGAAATATTCGGCCAATGTCCGACGGCATGCCCGGGTGATCGTCAGAGGTCTCAACCTGGATGGGGAAGAGGTCACCTGGAAGGCCGAAGGTCTTCTGGCAATAGCCTTTCAGCACGAAATAGACCACCTCGATGGCATCCTCTTTGTCGACCATGTGTCGCCTTTAAAACGGGAGATCTTTCGCAAGAGATACCGCCGCATGCAGGAAGAGCAGGAGTAATGACCGGCCTGCGCCTGATATTTATGGGGACCCCGGACTTTGCCTGTCCGACTCTGGCAGAACTGCTCCGTCGTGGAGAGAAGGTAGTGGCAGTGGTGACCCAGCCAGACCGCCCCAAGGGTCGTGGCCAGCAGCTGCTGCCGCCACCGGTAAAGGTCCTTGCCGAACAGCACGGCATCCCGGTGCTGCAGCCAGTCAAAGTGCGCCAGCCAGAGAGCATCGAGCAGATCCGTGCCTTTGCCCCGGATCTGATAGTGGTGGTAGCCTTTGGCCAGATTCTCCCCCAGACACTGCTCGACATCCCCCGTTACGGTTGCATCAATGTCCATGCCTCGCTGCTCCCCGCCTACCGCGGGGCAGCACCGATCAACTGGTGTATCATCAATGGCGAGCAGGAGACCGGCGTGACTACCATGCAGATGGATGCCGGACTCGACACCGGTGCCATGTTGTTGAAAAAAGCTGTCGTCATCAATCCTGAGGAGGATAGCCAGGTACTGCACGACCGGCTCGCCCCGCTCGGTGCCGCAGCCCTGGTTGAGACCCTCGATCAGCTGGTGGCCGGCCGTTTACAGCCTGAGCCACAGGATGATAGTCGCAGCTGTTACGCACCGCTGCTAAAGAAAGAGGATGGCCGCATCGACTGGAACCTGGAGCCACTGGCTTTAAAAAACCTGATTCGCGGTGTGACCCCATGGCCCGGCGCCTATACCTATCTTGCCGGCAAGACCCTGAAGCTCTTCAAGGCGAGGATCGGCAATGCCAAAGGCATCCCGGGCACCGTACTGAAAGCCGACCGGGGCGGTCTGGAGGTGGCCTGCGGTAATGGCAGCCTCATAATCGACGAACTGCAGCTGGAAGGGAAAAAACGGCTGCCGGCCAGAGATTTTTTTGCTGGCTGCAGCATCCCGTTCGGCACCATTCTGACAGATAAGGATTCTTCAATTGCCTGATATTCGTCCAACCCAGCCCCTCCCGCGCAAACGGCTCTTCGTTGCACTGATGGGGGTGACCTGCATGCTGATCGTCGGTGCTTTCTACCTCCTCTGGTGGGTGCCGACCAAAGGGCTGGCCAACATCCACCCTGATCTCCCCCACCTGATCGGTATTGTCACGGCTGTCCTCTCCGGTCTGGCACTACTAGGCACGCTGATCCTGGTACTTACCACGGCGCTCGGCAAGGATCTGCTCTTCACCCGTTTTATGCGCGGGGTGGTGATAAAATTCCTGCTGCCGGTCATCGAGATGATGGGGCGACTCATCGGCATCCAGAAAGATACTATCCGTCAGTCGTTTATCGCCATGAACAACAGCCTGGTCACCTCGCAACGGCTGCAGGTTAAACCGGACCGGATCCTGATCCTCCTCCCCCACTGCCTGCAGCAGATCGATTGCGAGATCAAGGTGACCGGCGACATCAACAAATGCCTCCGCTGCGGCCGCTGCGATATCATGGGGCTGGCAGATCTGGCGCAACGCTACGATATCGACATCTCGGTCGCCACCGGCGGCACTCTGGCGCGCAAGGTGATCATCGAAAAACGCCCCAAGCTGGTGGTGGCTGTCGCCTGCGAACGTGACCTCACCTCCGGTATCAAGGACTGCTATCCGCTGCCGGTAATCGGTATCCTCAACGACCGTCCCTTTGGCCCCTGTTTCAATACCACGGTCGACGTGGGTAAGATCGAGGAGTCGTTACAGGCGGTCCTCCCTTAACTCAATCCGGCAAACGAGGTAACCATGCGGGTCACGATAGCTCTACTAGCCCTGCTCCTGACCATCTCAGCCACCTCCCGGGCGGCTGAGATCAGCAACTACCAGAGCATCTTCCGCCCATGTTATGACAAATCCGGCAAGCTGCAGATAGCGATCCGCCAGTTTTCGCGGGCCGGGCGCCCCTCATTCTTGCTGGTCAATCCCCAGACCCTCGCGACTAAAATAGTCACGGCAGATCAACTGCAGGCCGGCAAGACCGCCAATACCGATGAGTTACGGGACACCCCCTACCTGAAGGCATTGGAGCAGACTACTGCCCCCCCCTATCGATTACAGAACCATGGCGCCCGCCGCAGCGATCTGAAGTTGAGCGGTCTATTCATGACCATAGACATGTGCCCCTCGCAGCGCCCCTTTGAGCAGGAATTCTTCCAGCGTATCATGCAGTTGCCGCAGGGTAAAACGGAGGGGGTACCGGTCGCTATCGCCATGACCGGCGCCTGGCTGAACAGTCATCCGAAGGAGCTCAACTGGCTCAAGGAGCAGGAGAGTAGCGGCCGGCTCGCCATAACCTGGGTGAACCACTCCCTTACCCACCCATACAACCCGCGGGAGCGGCTGGAACGGACCTTTCTCCTCACCCCGGGGATCGATTTCGACCAGGAAGTATTGGCCACTGAACAGCTGCTGCTGGCTAACGGTCTGCTCCCAGCCCCATTTTTCCGCTTTCCCGGTCTGGTCGCCGATGGCAGGCTGCTGCAGAGGCTGAAGGAGTTCGGCCTGATACCCCTCGGCAGCGACGCCTGGCTGGCCAAGGGGGAATCGCCGCAAAACGGCAGTTTTATCCTGGTCCATGGGAATGGCAACGAACCACAGGGGATCAGGAAGTTTCCGTCACTCCTGGAAAAGCTGTCCAACTTCCACCTCCTCCCCCTGGCCAACGCCTTTACCCTGGCAGCCAAGTGACGGAGTGACCATGCGCTTTATCGTCAAGCTGCTCCTCGCCAACATCGTCATTATCGCCAGTGCCCAGCTCGGTCGCCGTTACCCGGCGCTGGCCGGACTGATCGCCACCATGCCGATAACCACCCTGATCGTCCTCTTCTGGCTCGCCGACGACCTCCCCGGCAACAACCGGCTGCTGGCCGAATACAGTCGCGGTGTCCTCTGGGGGATCATCCCCACCACCCTCTTCTTCGCCACAGCCTGGTACTGCTTCCGCCGGCAGATATCCCTGCCGCTCACCTTAAGCCTCAGCCTCGGCGTCTGGCTGGCAGGGGCGGTAGTCCATCAGTGGCTGGTGAAGTGAACTGATACGCTGATCCTGGAAAACCTGTTGCCTCATTATCATCATCAATGCTATAAATATCCTTAGTGCCACAGGGACTCTGCCTGTGGTTTTTTATTGAGGAGACTCATATGATCCATCTGTCCAATATTACCCGCCAACATGGTTCCCAGCTCCTCTTCCGGGAGGCGAGCATGCAGATCCTCCCCGGGACCAGGTGCGGGCTTGTTGGTCCGAACGGTGCCGGCAAGACGACTATATTCCGGATCATCACCGGTGCAGAGGAGCCTGATGCCGGCGAGATTTCCGTAGCGAAGCGGACGACCATCGGTTATTTCTCCCAGGAGGTGGGGGAGATGGCCGGCAGGACAGCACTGGAAGAGGTTATGGCTGCCTGTGCCGAGACAGTCCAGCTAGCTGCGGAGTTAAAGGAGATGGAAGCGGCCATGGGGGAGCCCCATTCCGATGACGAGATGGCGGCACTCCTGGAGCGTTACGGCGATGCAGTGGAGCGGTTCGAGCATGCCGGCGGCTACGACCTGGAAACCAGGGCACAGACGGTATTGACCGGGCTCGGCATCGGTCCGGAACGGTTTAACCACCCGGTCGAATCGTTCAGCGGCGGCTGGAAAATGCGCATCGCCCTGGCCGGCATCCTGACGCTGCAGCCCGACGTGCTGCTCCTTGACGAGCCGACCAATCATCTTGACCTGGAATCGATCATCTGGCTTGAAGAGTGGTTGTCCGGCGGATTCACCGGGGCGCTCCTGATGACGAGCCACGATCGTGATTTCATGAACCGGGTGGTGACGCGCATCATCGAGGTCGCAAACAGGACGATCACTACCTACGGTGGCAACTACGACTTTTATGAGCGGGAGCGGGATATCCGCCACGAGCAGCTGCTGGCATCTCACAAGCGGCAGCAGGAGATGCTGGCCAAGGAGGAGGAGTTCATCGCCCGTTTTGCCGCCCGCGCCTCCCATGCGGCACAGGTACAGTCGCGGGTGAAGAAACTGGAGAAGATCGAGCGGATCGAAATCCCGGCCGAGGAGCGGATCGTCAGATTCGACTTTGCCGAACCACCACGCAGCGGTGACGATGTGGTCGCCATGCAGGAGCTGGCCAAGAGCTGGGCTGATCCGTCCGGAGCAGAGATACCGGTCTTCAGCGGGGTTTCGGGGATAATCCGGCGCTGTGACAAGATCGCCGTAGTAGGGGTGAACGGGGCAGGGAAATCGACCTTCCTCAAGGTGCTGGCCGGGGAGACAGAAGCTACCTCCGGCACGGTTACCCTCGGTGCCAACGTAGCGGTCGGCTATTTCAGCCAGCATGCCATGGAGCAGCTCGATCCTGGCAAAACGATCTTCGAGACGCTGCAGGAGGTTCTGCCGCTGGCGAACATCGGCGTGATCCGCAATCTGCTGGCAGCATTTCTCTTTTGCGGCGATGCTGTGGAAAAGAGGATCGACAACCTTTCCGGAGGAGAGAAGAGCCGGGTCGTGCTGGCGACCATACTGGCCCGACCGGTCAACCTGCTGGTCCTCGACGAGCCGACCAACCACCTGGACATCCGCTCACGGGAGATACTGCTCAATGCCCTGCAGAATTTTTCCGGCACCGTGCTGCTGGTCTCCCACGACCGCCATTTCCTCCGCTCGCTGGTCGACAGGGTATTTGAGCTTGACCATGGCGAACTGCGCCCCTACGAGGGGAATTACGAATATTATCTGGCCAAGACGCAAACTGCGGCATAGCGGCAGACTGACGTCGAAATCTATACTTCTATATTGTGCAGATACAGCTTGATTAAGCTTACCCATAAAAGAGCCTGACGCATTACAAACTAACGCTTGACCTATACGGTTTATCACTAGCCAACGGTACAATCATCCTTCAAACTTGACTGCACTTTACTGTTGCATGTTCATATTCTTTTGCTATAGTTGCTGTCACTTTAATGATATATCCATTGCCTAACCTTGCATATAGCATGCATAACATTCATAAATGCATAACCAAAAGGGGGTTGAAAATGAAGAGACTAGTACAGATTGCATCCCTGCTGCTTGTCGTCGCGCTGCTGGCCGGCTGTTTCCAGACCGAGCGGACAGTACGGCTTAAACCGGATGGCAGCGGTACTATAGAAGAGCTGGTCTTGTTGAGCGCAATGATCTCCGGCCTGATGAATTCTGCCGATGCAACTGAAGAGAAGGCTTCCCAGCCAGGCGAGGCGAAAGAGCAACAACCCGCTGCAGAGAAGAAGAAAAAAGAGATGTTCAGCGAGGAGGAAGGGAAGGCCAGAGCAGCCACTCTCGGTGAAGGGGTGACCTTTGTCAGCTTCAAAGCGGAGAAGCGGGATGGTTTCGAAGGTTATAGAGCAGTCTATGCCTTTAAGGATATCAATAAACTGCGTCTCAGCTCCGATCCGGAGATGCCTGGCAACAATGCTTCGGCCGAAAAGAAGGACTCCCAGTATTCATTCAGCTTCACCAAAGGGAAACAGCTGACCCTGGTGTTGAAGAACAACAAACCTGGAACTCAGGCCAAGGCCGAGGCTGCTCCGCCTGCCGAAAACAAGCCGGAACCGGCCGTCAAGTCTGAGGAAGGGAAAGATGCAACTGCCGAAGCAGGTAATGCCGAAATGGTGAAGATGTTCTTTAACGGCATGCGCTTTGCCGACCGGCTGATCATCGAGGGGAGTGTGGTGGAATCGAACGCCACATACCGTAACGGCAGCGAGATAACCCTGATGGATGTCGACTTTGCCAAGGCGATGAACTTTACCAAAGAGCTGACCCAACTCCAGCAGGCCAAGGATGACTCGCAGCAGGCCAAGGAGATCATGAAGAAGATTCCCGGTTTCAAGGTCGATATGAATGATGAACTGAAGGTGGTCTTTACCGCGCAAAAAGCGAAGAAATAGCTGTAATGGCTCGGCAGCACCGGCACCTGCATCTTTTTTTGCAGTTGTTAGCAATGTTGTTCAGCCTGGCATCCACCACCCTGGCCGGCGAGCACCCCCGCTTTGCCGTGGCCAGGGTGGCAACTCCGGTGCTGAACAGTCCCGATATCCGCGCCGTCTTTGGCGGCAGATCTGGTTCGTTCCTCAAAACCGACCGCTGTCAGCAGATCCGGGAGCTGGAATTCATCGCCCTCCCTGGCACACTCTTCCGCATCGAAGCAGCACTCTCCAACAATGGCAACACCATCTTTCGCGTCACCACAGCCGATTACCCCTACCCCAGCAGCAACGGCTACTATATCGACAGCCGCCTGGTTGACACGAGCGATATTGAACCGCTGGCAAGAGTCCGTCGTCTGCCGGAGCGAAATACCATCATAGCAAGGCTTTTGAGCGCCGTCGGCACCCGCTATGTCTGGGGGGGGAATATCCGCGTCGGCGTAGCGGAAATGCTCTCCCTCTATCCCCCCTCAACCGGCAGGATAGACAGGGAACGCTGGCAGCTGGCCGGCCTCGACTGTTCAGGTCTTCTTTATGAAGCAACCGACGGCTGGACACCACGCAACACCAGCACCCTGGTCAATTACGGCCATGCCGTTCCGGTCAAAGGGCTTAACGCCGCTGCCATGGCCCGGCAGCTGGTACCGCTCGACCTGCTGGTCTGGCCTGGGCATGTACTAATAGTCCTCGATCAGGAGAGGGTCGTTGAGAGCCGGCTCGACTGCAAAACCGGCCAGGGTGTGGTTTTGCGACCACTTAAGCAGGCGCTGGTCGAGCTGCTCCGACAGCGGCAGCCACTCGATGACTATCGTAAACTCCACCCCGGCAGTAAAGGTTTCGTGGTGCGGCGTTGGTATGAAGACGTATTGCGTGAGCGTTAAGGTAATGCGGAGGGTTCTGGCGAAGAGCAGCCGCTGAAGTTATTGGCCGCGGCGGCGCAACTCCTCATTGATAAGCTTCTTCTGCGCGTGGTTGATGCGACGTGAGGCTATGATGCCGCGGATGTCGTTACTGGCCAGGCGGGGGAGAAAGAGGGTGAACCAGACTGCCGGGGTGCGCGGGTTTTTCAGGATAGCCAGCTGCAGGTTCGGCCGGTTCATCCAGCGAGGGTGGCGGGCCACCATGGAGATACTCTCCGGGGTGGCGTTGGCGCCATTTAGAAACTGGAAGATGGCGACCTCCTTCAAGTGAGGATTGCCCAGACATGCCTCCATCAACCTGGTATCACCCTCCTTGAGAAGCGCCTCCACCACGCAGCTGGTAGCGCGTCTCGCCAGGGTTATCTTGTTCCCCAAAGGTATACTCGGCAATCGCTGGATGATAGCCCGCTCCGCAGCCAGACGCTGGTCAGGGGTTACCCCGGCCAGATAACAGACATCGAGCAGCTCAAACAGATGAAGATGCGGTAGGAGTGTAAGGACCACGGGCCCTGGAGTGTTCGGGTTGTGCACCATGGCGACCTTGAGCAGATGGCTCTCTGCCACCAGAGTCAGCCCGTAGATGGTTTTCAGAAAGTCCTCACTCAGATCGCGGCGTTTCAACAGCTCCAACAGGTGTTTTTCGTGCAGGTGCGGGTTTTTCAGCGCGGTTCGGAGTAGCTCGGGATTGGATTCCTGCAGGATCTGAAACAGCTCATCCCCCTCTGCAGTCAGGGCGCGCTGCAGGCGATAGGCAAATTTTGCATCAATCTGTGAACTATTTGCAGAGATGACCATTTTTGACACTTCCCGGATCAGGGGAGATCCTCCCCTCTCTATCCATTGACAATTTCTGCATAGAGGTATCAAAGGCTTGCATGGAGAGCTCCCCGTTGCCGGCTGAACAATCGCTACCCTTGCTCCGCGAAGCAGGAGAGCCTGGTCACATTAAAGTTGAAACCCTTGGCGGAGATGCGAAGCCGACCCCTCATGGAGAGGATATGCAAGGTATCTGCCAGCAAAACCGGACCCAACTCCGACCCTTGCCCCGAAGTGCGCATCCTGATACAATTATGCAATCAAACAACTGCTCAGCAAAGGAAAGTCTATAGATGACTAAACGCCGCCTGAACAGAGAAGAAGCTCGCCTGGGCGCAGATACATTGCGGATGCTGGCGGTGGACGGGGTAGAAGAGGCCAATTCCGGGCATCCGGGACTGCCGATGGGAGCAGCTGATTATGCCTTTACCCTCTGGCACGACTTCCTCCATTTTAACCCATCTGACCCTGACTGGCCCAACCGTGACCGCTTCATCCTCTCTGCCGGTCACGGCTCCATGCTGCTCTACGGTCTGCTGCACCTGTTCGGATTCGGTCTGACCCGCGAGGAACTGAGCTCCTTTCGTCAACCAGGGAGCCGTACCCCTGGACATCCAGAGTTCGGGGTCACTCCAGGAGTAGAGGTGACCACCGGACCGCTCGGGCAAGGCTTTGCCAATGGAGTCGGAATGGCCCTGGCCGCCCGTATGGCTGCAGAAAGATTTAACGACGGCAACTTCAAACCGATCGACCACCGGGTCTATGCCATAGTGAGCGATGGCGACCTGATGGAGGGTATCAGTTACGAGGCTGCAGCCTTGGCAGGACATCTCAAGCTGGGCGAGCTTATCTATATTTATGACAGCAACGGTATAACAATCGAAGGGGAGACCGGCCTTGCCTGGTCGGAAAATATCCGCTCCCGTTTCATCGCCTGCGGCTGGCACCTGCAGAGCATTGACGGCCATGACTTCGAACAGGTAAGCAGCGCCCTCGATGCTGCCAGGTCGGAACGCTGGCAACCATCGCTGATAATTGCCCGGACCCATATTGCCAAGGGGAGTCCGGGGAGACAGGATTCAGCTGCCGCCCACGGCGCTCCTTTAGGGGGGGAAGAGGTGGCTGCCACAAGGCGGAATCTAAATTGGCCTGCAGAGAAATTCTACGTGCCGGCAGCGGTAAAAGCGCTCTGCCACAATCGACGGATGCAGTTGAAGCACTTCTATAGCGATTGGGAACACAACTTCATGCTCTGGCGACGCCGCAATCCGGACAAGGCACGGCTCTGGGACCGGATGTGGCAGCGAGCCGTCCCTGCCAATCTGGCAGAGCAGCTGCTCGATGCAGTGGCCGGCAAAGATGGCGCTACCCGTACCTTGTCAGGGGTGGTGCTGCAGCGGGCGGCAGCAAATATCCCGGCACTGGTCGGGGGTGCTGCCGATCTGGAGCCGTCGACTAACAGCAGGATTGTCGATGCAGCAGATATTGCTGCCGGCGCATTCGCCGGACGTAATATCCATTTCGGCATCCGCGAGCATGCCATGGCAGCGATGCAGAACGGCATGTCACGTTACGGCTGTTTCATCCCCTTTGGCGCCACTTTTCTGGTCTTTTCCGACTACTGCCGCCCCTCCATCCGTCTGGCTGCCCTGATGGGTCTGCAGGTGATCTATCTATTCACCCATGACTCATTTTTTGTCGGCGAGGATGGCCCTACCCATCAGCCCATTGAGCAACTCGCCTCTCTGCGCCTGATTCCAGGCCTGATGGTGATCCGGCCGGCCGACGGGGCCGAAACCGCCATGGCATGGACAGCTGCCCTGCAAAGGCGCAACGGGCCGACTGCCCTGATCCTCTCCCGGCAGAAACTCCCCGGCATCGTCCGTGAAGCTGATTTTCTGCCCGGCCAGGCTCTCCGGGGTGGATACATAGTGAAGAAAGCTGAACGACCATCGGTAATTATCATGGCCAGCGGTTCGGAACTCTCCCTGGCCCTGGCAGCAGAACAACTGCTGGGGAAGCAGGGGATAACCGCAACGGTCATCTCGGTCCCCTGCCTGGAGATATTCCTGGCACAGCCAGCCAGCTATCGACGCGCCCTGCTCCCCGGCCGCGTGCCAAGGGTCGCCCTCGAAGCCGGCAGAGGCGACCCCTGGTGGCGTCTGTTAAACAGCAGTGACCTCTGCCTGTCTATGGAGTCCTTTGGCGCATCTGCTCCTGCCGACAGTCTCGCCGAGCAGTTCGGTTTTACCCCCAGGCAGGTGACGGAGGCTATTACCCGTCTCCTTGCCCGCCGCAACTCCAGGAGGAGAAAGAATCGCCGTAAGGAGTCATAATAATGGACCAGCTGCAGATATTGAAAAAATCGTTGCTCTTTGCCGGTCTGCCGGAGGAGTATCTGCACGAGGTGGCAATGATTGCCGTGACAAGAGCTTTTTCCCGGGGGGAGACGCTCTTTAGCGAAGGGGAGCTGGCGAACGGCTTTTATCTGCTTGCCTCAGGCTCCATGAAGCTCTGCAAGATATCTCCGGAGGGGAAGGAAAAAGTGCTCCACTTTACCCATCCAGGCGAGACCTTTGCCGAAGCCGCCTTTTTCGGCGACGGCCGTTATCCTGCCGAGGCGCGAGCCATGGAGCGGGGGGAGGCCCTCTTTTTCCCTAAAGAGGCTTTCATGGGGCTTTTAGAGCGGAATCCCCGCTTTGCCCTCAACCTCATCGTCTCACTGTCGTTGCAGTTACGCAAATTTGCCCGCCAGATCGAAGAGCTCTCCTTTGCTGAAGTACCGGCCCGCCTCGCCGCCTATCTGCTCGAACTGGCAAAAAGGAAATCGACCTCATTCCAGGGGAAGACCTATCTCGATCTCGACATGAAGAAGGGGGAACTTGCATCAAGGCTAGGCACGGTCAGTGAGACGCTCTCCCGTACGTTCCGGAAACTTATGGAAGAGGGGGTGGCAGATGTGGCCGGCAGCAGGGTGACCATCCTTGATCTCCCCCGGCTGAAATCGATGGCAGGGGAGCAGAATAGCTAGCATCATCTCCCCTGCAGGTCAGGCAGCGGCTCCTGCTTCGCTCTCATTGGCGGTGAGGCACCGGCGATCCGTTACATAGCAGCTCCGTTCAGACTGTTTGGCAAGCTTTTTCAGCTCGGCGGCTACCTCGGCCACCTTGCCGGCATGCTGCATGGCCGGCGCAGAGGTCGGCACTATGGCTATGGAAATACCGAGCAACGGGATGTTCTCGGTTATCCCCTGCCGATTGATACCGACGTAAAAGCCGTTGCTTTTCTCCTCATCATCAAACAGATCGGCGATAATCGCCGTGAAATTGTTGATAATGTTGGCACTGACCGGTTCAGCATGCTGCTCCGGGACGATGAAGACAAAGTCGTCGCCACCGATATGCCCGCAAAACCCGCCACCCGAATCTTTCACCGTATTGTACATGATCCGGCCAAGCATCCGCAGCACTTCATCGCCATGGGCAAAACCGTATTTGTCGTTATAAGGTTTGAAATGATTTATATCGATGTAACATACCGCCATAGGCTCCCCCAGGGAACGTTCGATGGCATGCTGGATGGAGGTATTGCCAGGGAGCCGGGTCAGGGGGTTGTTGTCGAAGACCCGCTGGATCCTGACTCTGGAGAGCCCTATGCGGCGAAAAAGTTCTGCATAGGAGAGCGGCAGCAAGAGATAGTCGTCAAGGGGGAGGATGCTCCAGTCCCAGGAGTTGATGAATTCAGTGTCTAGCAGTCCGATAACAGGTATTTTACTGAAATAGCTGTCGTCCTTGATCTCTTTGATAAAGTCCAGGAGGGGCTGGTCAGAAGTTGCCAGTTCCGCGATGATTATATCCGGCGGGTCTGAATAGATAAGCCCGAGGGCACTCTGCAGATCATGGAGCGGCATTACCTGATAGCCTTTGCTCTGCAGACGTATGGCAAGGTGACCTGCCAGCGCCGGGTCCCTGACGATCAGGGTTATCCGACAGTTAGGTGTCATCCGTCGACTGGATCTCCAGGCTGAAGTTGCGCACCTCTATCAGCTTGTCTTCCAGCTCCTCGACTATCTGGGCAAGCATCTCATCGCTGATGCCGAGTCGCTGCCAGGCGACCGGCTGGATGCTCGGCACATCATCTTCACCACTGGAGCCGAATCCGCTCGCCTTGATCAATACATCGGCAAGATGCACCACTGCTGTCTTTATCTGATGGCCGGTGGACCTTTCGACATCATGGTGACATGCTATCGGTTCCACCAGCTTGTCCGGCAGGAACCATGATTTTGCCAGCCAGCCACCTATCTCGGCGTGATCAGTGCCCAGCACCTGGCGTTCACAGTCGAGCTGGGAGAGCTTCTGCTCCTGCCGCATGGCGAAGATATCCTCATACTCCTCGGTAAATTTGATCTTGATAATGACTTTACCGATATCATGCAACAGCCCGGCGGTCGAAATCTCCTCGCATTCCGGCAGATTCAGTCGGCGGGCGATTATATTTGACGCCACGCCGGCCCCGAGCGAGTGTTCCCACAGGCCAACCACTGTCTTCTCCATGATCTCGAAGATAGAGGAGCTGAGTGCCAGACTCTTCACCACATCGACGCCGAGCAGGATCAAGGCGTTGGAGATGGTGGAGACTCTATAGAATCCGTAGGATGGCGAATTCACCAGCCTCAGTACCCGTGCCGACAACACCTGGTCCGAGGAGACCACCCGCGCCATCTCCTGTATACTCGCCTTGTTGTTGGCAGAGAGGGTGTTCAGCTTGGTGATAATGCCCGGCAGAGTCGGCAAGGACTTGGTCTCCTTGATGACACGCATGATCTCGGTGCGCTTATCTTCAGCCGGGTTGACCCATGGATTTTGTGATGTACGCACGATAGATTTCCTTAAGCTTGGCCATCAACGGTTCCTGGCATACTTTCGCAAAACGTCGGTCAAGCAATGCCAGTTGCTCCTCGACGGTCTTGTCCCCTTCCATCCAGACCGGGTGACCTTCAACTACAACCATCTGAATGCCCATCAGCTTCAGCCGCTCGATAAGCTGACCGGTCAGTGCCATCCCCTTGCCGCAGATCGGCGGACCGTCAGGATTTTCAGGTTTCTTAACGTCCCTGGCCAGGATCATGCTGGCGTCAGCAAGAGTTATCGGGATGGTCTGCATGGCGTACCCCTGCCCTGTAATTGTGCATGTCAGTTACTGTTCTATTGTCTAATCGGCTGGAGAATACAGAACTTTAATAGAATTCCCGAAAGGGGAGAAAAGTTAATGATTCCGTTTGTAGTGGCGGGCTTTGGCTGACCAGGCCAGAACATAGTCCCCTCCGGAGGCAAGGGCGAAAAGGGCTGTCAGGCCATACAGAAAGGGGTGCCAGTCATAAGCTGGGACCATGCGGGCCGCCTGGCTGATGGTGAGAAAGATAAGAACTATCTGGACAAAGGTATTAAGCTTGCTGAGATAGCTAGGAGCCATCTCCAGTTCACCAGTCATGACAAGGAAGGCCCCTGCGCCGATAACGATGACAATATCCCTCCCCACCACCAGCATTGTCAGCCACCATGGCAGCAGACCGAGCCAGGAGAGCAGGATTACCGAGCTGATGATCAGTGCCTTGTCTGCCAAAGGGTCGAGTACGGAACCGAGCCAGGTACACAGATTGTAGCGTTTCGCGATATATCCATCCAGAGCATCACTTAGTCCTGCCACCAGAAAGAGTCCTACGGCTGCGTCGAACCTCTGCTGCCAGAGCAGATAGACTAATACCGGTACCAGCAGGAGCCGCAGGGAGGTGATGATGTTCGGTATGTTCATCCTTTTACGGACTCAAAAGCTGGCTGAACAGCCCGATTAATGCGGCGCCGAAGAAGAGCGCCAGGATGAGCGGTAATAGCAGATAACCGAGTGCCGGGAGCCCTAACCAGAGCATTTTTTCCTCCCGTGTTACAGTTACAGGGCCTAAGGTATCACCCTTGAGGCGACGCAGGTCTTCATAGAGCAGACAGGTATAGATGGTCGTGAAGGGGATGAAGAGAATAGAGATAAAACCGCCGACAAAAGGGACCATGCCGACCGCCCCGGAAGTGATCCATATCACTATCATGCGGGCAAAGACTTCGCCGCCATAACCCTGGACATAACGGCGGCTCTTGATGACTGCTGCCAGACCCCTCTCCCCTTCGGCAATGCAGATGAACTGAGAAAAGGCGAACAGCACCGAGAAGATTATCCCAGGGATCAAGAAGAGGAAATAGCCGCCACAGACTATATAAGAGATTATGGCATAGACCCAGGCTACCGGGATAAACAATCGCCACCCCTGCTCCAGAGCTTCATTGGCGCGGAGAGACTGGTCGACAACGGCACAGTTGAACGCAACAAAACCCCAGGTCATGGTCGCAGTACCGATTATCCCGCCGGTAAACCCGCTGGCAATAAGGAGAGGGGTCTTCAGTTCAGGGAACGAGATGGAGCATAAATAACCGATTGCGAGAAATATCCCGACCGGTATAAGGAGGAGGATCAATATTGCCAGCATTAGTGCCATCAGGGTAGGAAAGCGCTTTTGATAGGTCGTCCAGCTATTGTTAAAGAGCTCCCCGATGCTAAGCATCTTGCCGACCGCTCCATCACCCCCGGCAGTTCCTTGCGAAAAAGCTGCTGCTGGCGAGTCAACCACCTCATTGGCAGCTGCTGCGACCTCATCTGTCGCCCCAGTTTGTGCAGTTGCTGCTGCTACTGGCGAAGTGAGCGGAGCGGCTTCAGGTCGGACCGATCCCCCCCCGGAAGGTCTCTCCCAGACAAAACTCTGTTTGCACTTAGGGCAGGTAACTCGCACTGCTCCAGTTGGCAAAGCAGCAGCAGAGCAGCCCCGGCTAAAACCGCAGCAGGGGCATGTTATCGTTACCATCTCAGTCATAGCGCTCCTTATCATAAGCAAACAGCTTGGCCTTACCTGCAAATTCTCTAAATGTATATCATGCCAACGCCTGGTTGAACAGAATTTTCATCCGCCCATGCCAGCAGCCTCTTCAGCCACAAGTTATTTTGTAGTAAATAGTTGACACATCCCACCTTATAGCTATATTTATGCATAACATATGCTGTCCCTTTTATGTAATCCAGCAGGTCGGCAATCAACACGGAGATGCCATGCCCCCGCAAAAAAAACTTGGTGAAATCTTTGTCGCCAACGGAATCATCACCCAGAAAACGGTTGAGCGTGTGCTGGACCGGGCCAAGACACTTAATAAAAGATTCGGTACCATGCTGGAAGATATGGAATTGATTACCGGTGAGGAACTGGCAGCTGCTCTGGCTATCCAGTACGGCTGCAAAGTGGTGAACAATCTCCCCGGCATCGCGGTGCAGCGGGAACTGCTGACACTTATACCGGTAAGTGTGGCGATGCAGAACCTGATCTTTCCCATTAAAAAAGAGAAGAACATGCTCGCGCTGGCCATGGCCGATCCTACCGAAACCAGGATAGTCAGCAATATCGCTGCCGATAACGGTTTGAAGATCGTCCCTTTCATCGCCACAAAACGGGATATCCACGCAGCTATCTGCAAACATTACCTCGGCAAGACCCCCACCAACCATAAAGATAGGACTGTGCTGATAGTGGAGGATGACAATCTCATCCTCACCATGCTAAGCAATATGCTCGGCAAATCGGGGTACCGGGTGCTGACCGCCATCGACGGGATGGAGGCATACAAGATCGTCATTGCCGAAAAGCCGAATGTGATCATAACCGACAAGGAGATGCCGAAACTGGACGGCTACGGTCTCCTTGATGCACTCAAGAATGTCCCGGAAACCAGCTTCATCCCGGTCATCCTGGTCACCGGCAAGACCATGAACGCCGAGGAAGAGGCCAAGGCCTTTGAAAGAGGATTTTTCGACTTCATCCAGAAGCCGGTCTCGGAAGTAACCCTCAAGGCGAGGGTCAAGCGGGCCTTCCATTTCCACGACCAGCAATACCGACTGGCCTGATTCTGCAGTTCTTCCCCTGATCAGCCGGTAACTGCCACAACCTCTTCATAGGTGGTAATACCGTCCAGCATCTTCCTGATGGCGATCTGCCGCAGGCTGATCATGCCGTCAGCCCTGGCTGCCCTGGTAAGTGCGCCAAGCTCCATCTGCTCGGTCATGAGCGCCCGCAGGTTATCATTCAGGTCGAGCACTTCGAATATCCCTGATCTCCCCTTGTAGCCGGTGCCACGGCATTCGTTGCACCCCTCCCCTTCATAAATCCGGTACGGCTTCTTCTCCAGTTGCAGGTACTCTGTCTCCGCTGTGGTCAGGCGCCGTTCCCGCTTGCAGGAGGGGCAGATCATCCGCACCAGTCGCTGGGCAATCACCCCGACAAGGGTAGAGGCGATGAGGAACGAAGGTATCCCCAGGTCGAGAAGTCTGGTGAGTGAAGAGGGGGCATCGTTGGTGTGCAGTGTAGAGAGGACCAGATGGCCGGTCAGTGCCGACTGCACAGCATTTTCAGCTGTCTCCCGGTCTCTTATCTCACCGATCATGATGATGTCAGGATCCTGACGGAGGATGTTCCGCAGTACCGTCCCAAAGGTAACCCCTATGCCGGCCTGCACTCCCACCTGATTGAACTCTTCCATGACCATTTCGATCGGGTCCTCGACAGTAACGATATTTACCTCCGGAGAGGAGAGGGTGCGCAGCGATGAATAGAGGGTGGTGGTCTTGCCGCTGCCGGTCGGACCAGTGACCAGGATGATCCCGTTGGGCCGGCGGATAAAGGCGTTGTAAAGCTGGAATTCCCGTGGATAAAAGCCTAGCCGGTCAAGGTCCTGAAAGAGCACATCCGGGTCGAATATCCTGATCACCACCTTTTCGCCAAAGGCAACCGGCAGAGTGGAGACGCGCAATTCGATCTCTTTGTTATGGTAGTTGGTCTTGATTCTGCCGTCCTGGGGGCGACGCTTTTCTGCCAGATCCATTCTGGCCAGCAGTTTGATGCGCGAGGCCATGGGTGGGTGAAGCTGTTTTGGTATCGTATGGACGTTGTGCAGTACCCCGTCCAGCCGGAGCCGAATCAGGGCGATATCCCGCTTCGGTTCGATATGGATATCGCTGGCCCGCTGGTCAAAGGCGTAATGGAGCAGAAATTCAACGGCGTTGATGATGTTCTTGTCGTTGCTCTCGATCTCGTGATGCCCCTTGAGCCGGACAAACTGCTCCAGATTGCCAAGGTCGATGGTACTTTTTATCTCGTTCTGTGCTGCCATGACTGAGGCGCGAAAACCGAAAAATTCGCGGATGATCTTGAGAATATCGCTTTTGGAACTGAGCACACAGTTTATATCGATCTTCCGCGCCTGTTTAAGGTTGTCGATAACCTCAGTGGCAAACGGGTCCGCCACTGCCACTGTGACTCTCCCCCCTTCTGCAGCAATAGGGACAATCAGATGCTTGAGGGCAAATGGACGGGGGATGTTGGCAGTCACCACATTCAGATCGAGCTTGAGCGGATCGATCTTGACGTAATTCATCCCCAGCGCTTTTGCAATCGCCTCGGTTATGGCATCTTCTGTCAGAAGTCGGCCATTAGTATCCGGGATGACCAGATTAAAAGAGGAGATGACCTCGGCCGGCGAGACCAGGTCGGCCACCTGGTGGAATCTGCGCGAGTAGCCAGACTGCTGGTGACTTTGCAGACGGACCGCCTGGGCATCCCCCCTGGCAAGGATCTCCTGCTGAGCTGTCTCGCTGATCAGACCGGTTTTCAGCAGCATCTGGGTGACGTTCTTGATCGTCAATGTCTTTTTGTTCGACATGCAGGGGCTCCTCGTAGTGGAAAAACGAACAACCTTGCAGTGGAATCTACCCCTCTGCAGGAGTTGCCCGTTAGTGAGTAATGATACCACGACCTCGACTATCTGGCAGCTATTTTCAATATCACCCTCGGCAACCTGCCCCTTTTGCGGCAGAGCCTGGCGCATATGCGCCATTAAAATATCTACGACAAGCGACTATTCCACAAAACCGGCATGTAATATCTGCAAGTTAGCAAATCCCTCTCTGGCATGGCATACTCTCTGCTTTAATTAGGATACAAATCTATTATTTGAAAGAGAGGTTCTCATCATGAAGAAACTGATCGCTTCCATCATCTCTGCCCTGGTAGCCGTTGCATTTGCTGGTGTTGTCTGCGCCGCTGAGCCGGCAAAACCGGCCACCCCTGCTCTGCCGCCGGGCCACCCGCCGATCAACAAGCCTGCTGAAGAGAAGAAACCGGCCAAGAAAAAAGCAAAAAAAGCGAAGAAAGCTGCTGCCAAGAAAGACGAAGCCAAGCCGGCTGAAGCTGCTGCTCCTGCTGCCAAGTAGTCTGCGACCTCAACTGCCGCAAAAAGCCGCATCCGGATGGATGCGGCTTTTTTTCTGCCAGAGTAATCTTATGCTGCATTCCTCTGCTGCTCCAAGCCACAGCAGGCCATCTCCTGATCGAGTTTGGCGCGGCTGATCCCTAAAGCCTTGC
>CAZYTM010000010.1:0-118842 GCA_964649725.1 uncultured Geobacteraceae bacterium
TGGTAATCCTGATGACATTACCCTTGACGTCATAGTCGTACCTGGTGGTCGCCCCGGCACGGTCGGTTATGGAGGTCATGTTCCCATTGGCGTCATAACTGTACGCAGTGACTGCGCCTGCAGGGTCGGTGATCCCCAACACTTGGCCAAAGCTGTTGTAGGTATAGTTGCTAGTCTGGCCCATGGCATCGGTGCTTGTCAGCATGTTGCCTGACTGGTCAAAGGTGGCGCTGCTGCTGGTACCATCCGGCAGGGTGGTGGAGGTGCGGTTGCCAGCGGCATCGTAACTGTAGGATGTTACCCCCCCCTGCGGGTCGGTCTTGCTGGTCAGGACCCCTTTTTTGGTGTCATAGGTATAGCTCCAGACACCGCCATCCTTTTCAATAAAGGTGCTGGATTTTACCGTTTCATCGCTTTGCGGATAGGAGATGCTTCTTCCCGTGCCTTCCGGGTCGATGGAAGATACCACGCGGTGCTTGGAGTCGTAGGCATAAGTAGTGGTGGAGTTCAACGGGTCGGTCTTGGAGAGCAAGAAACCGTTGGCGGCGTAGGTATATGACCAACTGTGCGTGGTGAGTTGGGTATCTTGACTGATTACAGTTGCAAGCTGGTCATTATTATAGCTTAGATAGTGTGTCGTGCCCAGCGGGTCAACTATTGAAGTGATATGATCTGCCGAATCATGAGAAAGGGTTGTGCTGCGACCGGCAGGATCGGCAATACTGGTCAAGTTGCCGTCTGTGTATGAGAAGGTCAGCGCATTGTTATTGCGGTCTGTGATTGAAGCAATCATTCCGGCGGAACCGAAGTCGTACCTGGTTCCATCTTTCAGTATCAGGGTAAAGGTATTGTCGCTCTTCTTTGCCAGGGTGGAGTAATCGCCAGACTGAGGCAGATAAGTTCCGTTAGTCAAGGTGAAGTACCGGTATTGCCAGTTACCCTCGCTTATCAGAACAGAACCGTCTAGATTCTCTCTTGCCGAGATTTCGTAGTTGTGGCTCCAGCTCTGGCCGAGTGAACCGTTGCGGGGATCGAGGCTGTTGTAATAGAGCGTAAGCCCGACAGGCAATGAACCGCCTCGCGTTGTGAAAAGCTCCTGGGAATGGGAGAGGTTGCCGCTGGCAACATGGGCCTGCGAGCCGAATGTTACTGTGAATCCGCAGCTGTTCGGAGGCGGAGGATTCACACTGATTGTAAGCTCAGTGGATTTGCTGCACATGCCGTCAGCTGAGCTTGCCGTCAGTATCGCCTTATATTGGGTCGCGCCCCAATCCCCTGGGGTTACTATCTTGTTGTTCAAATCTTTGCCATTCCAGGAACCTTTTACGTCTGCTCCTTCACCACTTACAGTACCGTCAGGCGTTGTAAGAGTCCATTTTACAGGAGTTCCGGAGGGGCTGGATATTCTGGCTGATAAAGGATAATTCCCCCCGCTAAATGGATCGAAGCTGCCACCATTCCCACTAAATCCTCCAATTTCTAAATCGCAGCAAGGTTTACATGGTCCACCACAGTCAACGCCTGCTTCGCCCTGGTTCTTGATGCCGTCATCGCATGTGGGGCATGGGGCACAAGGGCCACCGCAATCTATACCGGTTTCACCTTGATTTTGTATTCCATCGGAACAGGTTGCACAAGGTCGGCAAGGGCCTCCACAGTCAACGCCTGTCTCGCTCTGGTTCTTTATGCCGTCATCACAGGTAGGAGGGCATTGATATTCGTATATGGAGTTTGTAATGGCAGTCAGGATGAGACCTGACATTTTTATGTCTGGTGGTAAAGCGTGCCCAGGACACGGGCATATCGGCGCAGTCGGACCGGCTGCTCCTCGATGGTTATGAATTGTTCCACCCCAATAATAGAACCCCGGCGGCACAGTGTATCCGTAAGTTGTTATTGATTTGGTCGTACCGGTAATATTTTCACATGATACATAACCGTTGCCACATGTATAATACATCTTGTCAACAGTATCCATTTCCCAGTTATCGGCACATATTCTGCCATTATCACAGTCCGCTCTTGTGAAATTCTTCCATACCCATGTCCCGTTACTGTTTGCAGGAGAGCATGTAGCGGCCATGCTATTACCGGGATTGATTGCAAAAGAGATTGTTACGATCAGAACTAAAACAACTAAGTTCCAGATACTCTTGTGACTGCGATAGCAATTAGATTTCACAAGATTCTCCTTGAGCGACAGGAATAGCAGAGTTAAATAAATATATTTATGGCACAAATAAAAAAACCCATTCCCGGAGTACTGATCATTCCGAAAATGGGCTTGATATGAAAGCATACGCCCTCCTTGGCTAATATATTAATATCTTTATTTACTCCTTATATTAGAATTTATTTAATTTTGTCAATATATTTTTTGCTTCAAATAAAATTAAGTTATGGATGAGATTGTCACCCCTGCTCCGGTCAAGTCAGGGGCGGAGCTGCCAGATTCTCTTCCGTTGCTGCCGGCAAAGGTTGAGCTGTTTCTGCTATAACGCCTATGGTGAAGTAAAAGGTGGCACCTTTATCTAATTCACTGAAACCGCTAATTTCACCGCCATGTCGCTCGATTATCCGTTTGACTGTTGCCAGGCCAATACCGTTGCCGGCATAATCATCGCTCCGGTGGAGCCGCTTGAACGGCTTGAACAGCTCGTCGGCACGTGCCATATCGAAACCTGCGCCATTATCACGGACAAAAAACTCCTGTTTGTCAGCCCTGTCGGTCATGCCGAATTCAACGCGGGGAGCTGCAGTTTTTCTGGTATATTTCCAGGCATTGTCGAGCAGGTTGTTCACTGCTACCCGCAACAGATTCGGATCGCCGGTGCAGGTCATGACCGGCTGGACAACAAATTCGACCTGTCTTTCAGGCTCTAAGGTGCGAAGTTCTGTCCCTATGTCCCGGCCAAGCCGGCTCAGATCGACTTCCATATACTTCAGTTCTTCCCGGTTGATCTTGGCCAGGACCAGCATGGCATTGATCAGCTCTTCCATCTGCTCGCTACCTTCGCAGATACTGCGCAGCAGATAGCGCCCGGTTTCATCAAGTTTGTCGGCATACATCTCGTCCAGACCCTGGGCCGCAACATATATCCGTGACAGCGGCGTGTGAATATCGTGGGAAAGGGTATAGCTGAATGACTCCAGCTCTTTGTTGGTAGCGGCAAGCTCTTCTGCCTGCTGATGCAGGTAGGTGTTGAGTTGCTGGATCTCCTCATCTGCTGTCTTCCGTTCAGTGATGTCACGGACCACACAGGTAAGTATGCCGTCATCCATGAGGGAGAGGGATATCTCCTGAGGGAATGATGTCCCGTCACATCTCCGCCCTGTTGCCTCTCCCCGCCAGAAACCATCCCGCTGGAGTATCGGCATCATCTCCCGTCTCAGGTTGTCTGCCTCACGCTCGTCATAGAGTACTTGCCAGTTCTTGCCGATAAAGAAGGCTGGCGAGTCTGCCCCGTATATCCGCGCATGGGCAGTGTTCATGAAGGTGAATTTGCCGTTCTTGTCCAGTATGGCAATGCCGTCGATCGATGATTCTATGGCGGTTAGCTGGCTTTTGAGACGGATCTCAGCAAGCTTGCGGTCGGTAATGTCTCTGACCAGCTCGATCCCGGCGACAATATTGCCACTTTTGTCTCTCAGTGGAGATGATGTAATCTCCACATAGGTGGTGCCTGATGGTTTACTGGTCGAAGTCTCGCGGCGATGAATCTGGCCGTCCTGAAACGATAGCAGCAGGTGGCAACCGGGGCAGACTTCGTCTTTATGCTGGTAGGCAGAATAACAGTATCGGCCGGCCTGGTCACCCATCATACGTCGATGGGCTTCGTTCTGATAGAGGACCTTCAGGTTGGTATCCTGAATACTTACCGCGTCACCCATGGCTGCTATGATAGCTTCTGCCTTGGCCTTTTCGTCATAAGCGGTGGCAACACTGTTGATCAGCTCCTGCTCAAGTCTCTTGCTCCGTTGCATGGCAACCAGGGCATAGATGATTATTACCATCTGAGTGGCGCTGAAGAGGAGTCGGGCGAGTATCACCCTGGGGGCAGGTAAGAAGAGGTGTTGCAGGAAGTTGCTGCTCGGATAGAGGATTGAATCGAGGGTGGCTTCGGCCAGCCACGACAGCAAAATAGTCGCGACCCCGGCCAGCATCAACTTCCGGATGTTAGATTTTGTATCTGCAACTATTTCCACGAAGACTCCTGCCAGCAATAACATGGCTGTGACTATCTGGCTGGTTTAATTGCTGGTTGCAGATAGTCAAATACCTTAGTTGGTTAAGTCGCAATATGCGTACCAAAATATGTATCAGTGATATAAATAAAAAACTAAATCTGCTAAAACAGTATAACAAGCTGAACTGATTATAAAATATAATTTAATGTATAAATTGCTAAGCAATATTAGCTAAAGATATAAATATTGATTAGAAATATTTTATTCGTGATATAACCATTTTTGTGACAATTTTGCGTAGTGTTTGCCTGGAACTGGCTCACCCGTTAATAATGATAGTGGTCGCAGTAAATATTGGCGGTTATTCCCCCTGGTGAGACGATGTCTGCAGAAAAGAAATATTTGCGGATAAGCTATAAATAGATATGATGCAAATACCGATAGGGTTACCTCAGTTGGGCAAATTTGGCTTAACAATCTGCATCAGTCGGGTTAATATGCTGTAATTACGCTGATGTTACGCATGGGAAATATTGAATTTTACTGCTAGAGTCAATATCTGGAAGCAGCGACAAATTGCAGGCAGCAGAATATTTTCAAATTGATAGAGGAATTATGGAGACGCTGCTCGACCTCTTTAGAACATTTGCCGGTAATGGTGACAAGATGGCGCTTATCTATCGAACCGGAGTGCGTCGCTACAGCTATTCCTATGCCTGGCTGGAGCAGCAATCATTGCGCATATCTGCCTGGCTTGCCAGTCAGGGGATCGGCAAAGGGGATCGGGTAGTCCTCTGGGGAGCTAATTCGCCAGACTGGCTGGTGGCATTTTGGGGGGTAATATGTCGCGGTGGAGTTGTGGTGCCGGTCGATTTCATGTCCGGTCGAGAGCGGGCAGAGAATATAATCAAACTGACCGGAGCAAAGCTGATCGTGCAGAGCAGTCTCAAGCCGGAACGGGTTACTGCGATACCGGCAATCCTCTTCGAAGATATTCCGTTGCTGCTCTCTGCCGTCCTCCCAGCAGTAACTCTGGAACAACCTGCTCCTGACGACATCGCAGAACTCCTTTATACATCAGGCACCACCGGGAACCCTAAAGGGGTCATCCTGACCCATCGCAATCTTATGGCCAATCTTGCCCAGGTAAACAGCCACATCCCGGTGGTGAACAGTCAATTCAGATTTCTTTCGCTGCTGCCACTGTCCCACATGTTTGAACAGATGGGGGGGCTCTTTGTCCCGCTCAGTAAAGGTAGTACTATCGTCTATCTGCGCACCCTGAAACCATCAGCCATCATGGAGGCGCTGGGCGATGAAGATATCTATGCGGTTATTGCCGTACCACGCCTGCTGCAACTGTTGAAAAGCTCCATAGAACGGCAGCTGCAGGCCAGGGGGGTGGAGAGGATCGCCGCGTGGCTGCAGCAGAAGGGTGAAAATCTGTCGCTCCATTGGCGACGACGTCTCTTTGCTCCGGTCCAGAGACGTTTCGGCAGGAACTTCACCCTATTTGTCTCTGGCGGTGCGCCACTCCCCCCGGAGATATTCCGTTTCTGGGCCGGCATGGGGTTTCAGGTCGTCGAGGGTTACGGGTTGACCGAGTGTGCCCCGGTACTGACTGCCAACAGCATGGAGCGGCAGGAGGCAGGGTCGGTCGGGCTGCCATTGCCGGGGGTGAAGCTGCGGTTGCAAAATGGTGAGGTCCAGGCGCAAGGGGATAATGTCTTTCCTGGCTATTTCAATAACGAGGCGGCGACTGTCGAGGCATTTACCAATGATGGCTGGTTTCGCACCGGCGACCTGGGAGAGTTTGCTCCGGATGGATCATTACGCATCAAAGGCAGGAGCAAGGAGCTGATCGTCACCGGCGCTGGTATCAATGTCTATCCCGACGAGATTGAGGCCCGCCTGGCCCATATGCCCGGATTGCGTGAGGCATGTGTGATCGGCCTTGACCGGGGTGCCGGGGAAGAGGTCCATGCGGTCCTGATAATGGATAATAGTGGACGCCCGGCTGAAGAGATTATCGAAGCCGCCAACGCCGGTCTTGATGGTCTGCACAGAATCACCGGCTTCACTCTCTGGCCTGAGGCGGAATTCCCCAAGACCACGACCCTCAAGGTGCAGAAATTCAAGATAAGGGAGCGGTTGACGCAAGCCGGGGTCGATCTGGCAGCAGGGAGCTACGACCGGTTGACCGGCATTATCGCCCAGATAACCGGCACTGCTGCGACAGAGATTCGCGAGGAATCATTGCTGGTGAACGAGCTGGGACTCACTTCCATAGGGCGACTGGAACTGGTCACGGTTCTGGAACAGGAGTTCCGCCTCGATCTGGAGGATTCGCTGATCGGGCTGCAGACCAGAGTTGCCGATCTGCGCCAGATCATAAGCCGGCGTGAACATCTGGAGCGGCGCAATCAATTCCGCCGCTGGGTTACCGGCGCTCCGGCGCAGTGGGTGAGACAAATCCTTGATGTCATACTGCATATGCCGATTCTGACCAGCTTTGTGACTCTGCAGGTGCGTGGCGCTGAAAATCTGAACGGTCTGAACCAGCCGGTTCTCTTCATCGCCAATCATCTGAGCTATTTTGACCACCCGACCATCATGGCCGCCTTGCCGGAGAAGATCCGTTACCGGACTGCCACTGCTGCCTGGGAGGAGTTTTTTTTCGATAATTACCGGAATATCTGGCAGCGGATATGGAAAAGGTTATGTTTCGATTACGGTAGCGTTGCCTTTAACTTCTTCCCCTTCCCCCAGAGTCGTGGTTTTCGCCCGGCACTCCGGCACATGGGGTGGCTGGCTGACCGGGGCATAAATCTGCTGGTCTTTCCTGAAGGGGAGAGGTCCTGTGACGGCAGCACCCTTCCGTTCAAGCAGGGGCTTGGCATTATGGTCAAGGAGCTTGGCCTCCAGGTGGTGCCGATCAATATCAGCGGGCTGGAGAGGGTCTTCCCGCGTGGTGCCGGCTGGCCGCGCCGCGGCGTGGTAACAGTCACTTTCGGTGCACCGCTCGAGACTGGACAGGCATCAATAGCTGAGATAGTAGAACTGGCAAGGCAGGAGGTCATGCGGCTCGGTGCTGAATGATCCTGCAGCAGGCAGATGATGTCAGAGTAATGCGTCGATCGCCTCGAAGTCGATATCATTCTCCGCATTGGCGGTGATCCAGTTAAGTTTCTCCTGGTCCTCGGCAGTTATCTTCGAGACATCCTCGGTCAGGGTAGTAAAGACATCGGCAGTATTCTCAAGGACCCTTATATACGGTATAGAGCTGTCGTCAAGAATCTGCTGGCTTATCTTGGATACCGGCGTATGCCCGGCAATGACCATTCCGGCTATCTTGGCTTTGTAGGCGGGGATATGGTAGAGGGAGGAGAGGGTGACGATCAGTTCATCCCGGGAACTGGTAAGGATCATCAGGCTCGATTCCAGCAGTGCGTCAGCGACCCGCTGGGAGGAAGCGGCACCGAGCTGGATATGGTGGATGATCCGGCTTCTTTCGTTCGGGTCGCCATGAAGGGGCAGGTCGAGCAGCTTGGAGATATGGCTCAGGGTGGGATTGGCAAGGATCGGTGAATAGTTGAAGCCGCCGACAACCGGTAGTCTGATGCCGGAAAAGGCGGTATTGAGATAGCCGAGGATATTCGACCGTTTGGCCGGCAGCAGTTTGTTGACCAGAATCGCCCGGACATCGGCATCCTCACGCTGGTAGAGGGCCAGGTTCAGGTGTACCGAAT
This sequence comes from uncultured Geobacteraceae bacterium, assembly GCA_964649725.1. Taxonomy (GTDB): domain Bacteria; phylum Desulfobacterota; class Desulfuromonadia; order Geobacterales; family Geobacteraceae; genus CAZYTM01. Next base: position 7,938 of record CAZYTM010000010.1, read on the forward strand.
CGATAACCCGGCCGATACCGCTCTCGGTAACGATGATGACCGGAGCGTCGAGCAGTTTTGCCACCCGGGCATTACTCAACCCGATTACCGAACCAACGCCGCCATGCCCAGCCCCTTCGATGATGAGGAAGTCGTATTTGCGGTCCAGTTCAGTTACCGCATCGACAATCTTATTGCTCAGGTCGAGGTCGTCGAGCCTGCCGCTCAGGTAGTCCCTGGTGAAATCCTTATGCAGGGCGACCGGTGACATGATGGCGATATCCTCCTCCAGGCCGAAGGCCTTGGCCATAAGAACCGCATCCATGTCGACCACGAAATCTTCGAACAGCTCGATCTTTGGTCCGATCGGCTTGATGAAACCGACCCGCTGGTATTTTTTTCTGGCCAGATGCATGAGCGAGACGCTCATGGTGGTCTTGCCGCAGTTCTGCCCGGTTGCAGCGATAAATACCTTGCGTGCCATATCCCCTCCAGATGCGATGTAAATAAATATGGATCTATTGACAACACATTATATCGTATCTGTTATATTATTTTTATATTTTCTCACCCCTCCTGGCAAAAGCTGTAAAATTCCGGAAATGTGTTAGAGTTGACTGGAATGCACGGCATCCTAGCTGCCGCTGTGTTGATAATAATCTGCAGGAGGAGACCATGAAACGTAAAGCATCAGCACTCTGGCAGGGTGATCTTAAGGGGGGGAAAGGGAGTGTATCGACCGCCAGCGGTGTATTGAGCCAGACCCAGTATTCGTTCAGTACCCGCTTTGAGGATGGTATCGGCACAAACCCTGAGGAGTTAATTGCCGCTGCCCATGCCGGCTGCTTTTCCATGGCGCTCTCTGGCCAACTCGGCAATGCCGGTCTGGTGGCAGAGCGGATCGCTACCGAAGCAACTCTGACCATGGAAAAACTTGATGCCGGTTGGGCAGTCACAGCTATCCATCTGGAGGTGACGGCAAAGATCCCGGGTGCTGACAGCAGCGCATTTCAGACTGCTGCTGATAATGCCAAAGCCGGCTGCCCGATATCCCGCTTGCTCAATGCCACTATAACAATGGCAGCAAAACTTGAGACTTGAGTCGCAGCGGAGACAGACCAGTTGATAAAAGATTACGGGCATTATTTGCCCGTTTTTTTTGTGCCGACAGATATTTGATATCAGATCTAGATATACTGCTGGAGACAGGAATCGATTTCAGCTTCAGGGGTTGCGGAACCGAGACGAAATCTATCATCACCCTTTGACATTCCCCACCGGGACCAGTTTCGCCACTCTCCTGCTTAACCCTGCCTGTTCAGTCGCTGCCACCACATCGTCGATATTCTTGTAGGCAATACCGGCCTCTTCTGCCAGCCCTCCAAAGGAGGCAGTCCGGACGTAAATCCCGCGCGCCTTCATCTCCCGGTGCAGTTTTTCACCATTGACCAACTTCTTTGCCTCTTTACGGCTCATGGTTCGGCCACTGCCGTGGGCGGTGGTGAAAAGTGTCTGGCTGCCACTCTCTTTGCCGGCCAGCAGAAATGAGCCGGTCTCCATGCTACCGCCGATAATGACCGGCTGGCCGGTCTGCTGATATCGTTCTGGCAATGCCGGCATACCAGGTCCAAAGGCGCGGGTAGCCCCTTTGCGGTGGACAAGCAGTTCTCTGGTGCAGCCTGCGACATGGTGCCGTTCCAGTCTGGCAGTGTTGTGAGCTACATCGTAGACCATCTTCATCCCCAGGTCATGCGGGTCGCGGTGGAATATATCGGCAAAGACCTCGCGGATTCGGGAAAGAATGACCTGCCGGTTGGCAAAGGCCATGTTGACGGCGCACTTCATCGCTGCATAATAGTCCTGGCCCTCCGGGGAACGGAACGGGGCAGCGGCGAGTTCGCGGTCATTGACTTTGATACCATACTTTCTCGTCATGACTTTGTGGAAGAGCTGCAGGTAATCGGTTGCCACCTGATGGCCAAAACCGCGGCTGCCGCAATGGAACATGATCACTACCTGATCCGGGATGGTGATGCCGAATTCTCTGGCGGTTGCAGGGTCGAATATGTTCTCATTGCGGGCGACCTGAATCTCCAGGTAATGATTGCCAGACCCTAGCGAACCGAGTTGGTCGACCCCCCGCTCGATCGCCTTGCTGCTCACCTTGCTGGCATCGGCGCCGGCAAAGCAGCCACCATCTTCGGTAAGATCCAGGTCCTCCGCCCAGGCCAGACCGTTTTTCAGACACCATCCGGAACCCTGTTCAGCCAGCTGGCTGAAATCGTCACGGCTGAGTCTGACAGTACCCTTGCCGCCGACCCCTGACGGGACCCGGTAAAAGAGCTGGTCGACCAGTTTATGCAGCACCGGTTCTAGCTCAGGATAGGTGAGATTGGTCAGTACCAGTCGCATTCCGCAATTGATGTCAAAGCCGATCCCGCCGGGTGAGATGACACCATTATCGGGATCCATGGCAGCCATACTGCCGATAGGGAAACCATACCCCCAGTGACCGTCCGGCATGCAGTGGCAAGCACCGACTATCCCTGGCAGGGAGGCGACATTTGCCAGCTGTTGGAAAACTCCGTCGTCCATCGTGGTCAGAAGTTTTTCTGTTGCGTAGATGCGGGCCGGAACCAGCATACCGGTCTTATAGCTGCCCGGCAGTTCCCAGGTGGCAGGGGCGATTCTTTTCAGTCCGGACGGGAGAGACATGTAAACCTCTAGCACTCGTTTATGCTGCTAAACTGGTTCATGATACTATTTCTCGACCTGAAAAAGTTTATGCCATTTATCGAAGATTTCTACCTTGGCACTGCCGAACCTTTGCAGCGATGCTCTGACCTGGGCGACACTCTTCTCCTGCTGCAGTTGCCCTGATTTCTTGGAGTAGAAGAGGTCGGCATAACAGATAATCTGCTCCTCCAGGGTAATGGGGGTCATGTCCCGGTGCGGCAGAGGGAGTCGCTGGATATCGATATCCGCGGTAGTCAGGCCAACCCCGATATGCCGTTCGCAGACCATGGCATGCCTTGGCAGGCCTTCCGCTTCGAGGATCTCCCGGCCTATTATGCCATGCATGAGATATGGTTCCCTGCCGTAGCAATGCAGTTTTGCTGAAGCTGTCCGGCAGACACCGATATCGTGCAGCAGGGCTGCCTCTTCGACAAAGATGAGCTCTGCTGCAGCGAGGCCCTGCTGCAGGCCGGTCTTGACCGCCTTGTCTGCTACCAGTCGGCTATGCTGGTAAATTATGGCGAGTGCGTTTGGGTCTGGAAAATATTTTTTCAGCAGTTGCTCTGGATTCATCATTTACCCCGCGATCTTTTGCAGTTATTATCATACAGCAGACATCCAACTGTCAATTACTTGAGGTAGCGATGGAGATCCGCGACGCTGATATAAAGATAGAGTTCTATCGTGGTTCCGGGCCAGGAGGACAGCACCGGAATGTGACCGATTCCGCAGTGAGGATCAGACATATCCCTACCGGTATTGTCGTACAGGCCTCGGAAAGCCGCTCACAGTCTCGCAACCGGGAGGTCGCCATGCAGCGCCTGGTCGAAGTGCTGGCACGCCGTGAGAAGAGAAACAGGAAGCGGATTGCTACCCAGGTTTCGAACCGGGAAAGGGAGCGGCGGCTGGCGGATAAGCGAAGCCAGGCGCGGCGCAGAAAAGAGCGTACCGTTCAGGACGACTGAGGATAACCCTAACAGCCCGACTCTGCTTGACCTTTGCGGGATGATGGGGTATTTTAGCGAAAATATTACGGAGAAGGCTTATGCGGCGTCCGACCTGGGACGAATACTTCATGGAGATTACCAGACTGGTTGCCAGACGTTCCACCTGCCTGCGCAGACAGGTGGGGGCAGTGCTGGTGAAGGACAAGAACATCCTGGCGACCGGATATAATGGTGCCCCGTCAGGGGTGGCGCACTGCCTGGAAGTCGGTTGTCTGCGGGAAAAGATGCAGGTGCCGTCCGGAGAGAGACACGAACTCTGTCGCGGGCTCCATGCCGAGCAGAATGCCATAATCCAGGCGGCCAAGCATGGCACCAATATCGACGGTGCTATACTTTACAGTACCACCATGCCATGTATCATCTGTACCAAGATGATCATCAATGCCGGAATAAGCCGCATAGTCTATGAAGAGGGTTATTCAGACCAGCTGGCGAGCGAGATGATCAGCGAATCAGGGGTGCTGGTTGAAAAGTTTGCCGGGAGGGAGAAGCTGTGAAGTGTCCATTCTGTTCGTTCGCCGACAGCAAGGTGGTCGATTCCCGGCCAGACAAGGATGGTTCGACCATTCGCCGGCGCCGTGAATGCGAGTCATGCGGCAAGCGATTCACCACCCATGAAAGGATCGAAGAGATCCTCCCGCTGGTATTGAAAAAGGATGGCCGGCGGGAACCGTTTGAACGGCTGAAGATAATAGCAGGTATTCAGAAGGCGTGTGAAAAACGGGCGGTCTCCATCGAGACCATAGAAAAACTTGTCGACCGGTTGGAAGTACGTCTCCAGGAGGGTGGAGAAAGGGAATTCCCGAGCACGCGCATCGGCGAATGGGTGATGAACGAGCTGCACGATATCGACGAGGTCGCTTATGTCCGCTTCGCCTCGGTCTACCGGTCTTTTAAGGATATCAACGAGTTTATGGTAGAGCTGCAAGACCTCCTCAAAAAGTGATGATACGGGTCTTTTCCGCAATCCAGGCGAAGGTCAGCTGGCTTACTTGTGCGCTTCCCATTGATCGCCTGACCTGGCGAAAAGGTCACGTTTCTCGGATTTTATTCAATCAATAAAGGCTGAACCGGTTTCAATATATGAGCATGCTGGCTGATATCCATCTCAAATATATGCGCCTGGCGCTGCAACTGGCCCGTAAAGGTGTGGGGAAGACAGCGCCAAATCCGGCGGTCGGTTGCGTCATTGTCAAGGATGGTGCGGTCGTCGGCGAAGGATGGCACCGTCGTGCCGGTACTCCCCATGCAGAGGCCCATGCCCTGCATCAGGCCGGAAGCCTTGCCGCTGGTGCTGATGTTTATGTGACGCTTGAGCCCTGTGCGCATTATGGCAAGACCCCACCCTGTGCCGAGGCGCTCATTGCAGCAAAGGTGGCGAGGGTCTTCGCCGGGATGGTCGATCCCAATCCGCAGGTAAGTGGAAAAGGGGTGGCTCTGCTTGAAAAGGCTGGGATCGCTACCAAGACAGGTCTTCTCGAAGAAGAGTGCCGACGCCTTAACGAGCCGTTCATCAAGCATATTGCCACCGGTATGCCATTTGTCACGCTGAAGTGCGCCATGACTCTCGATGGCATGATCGCCACGGCTGCCGGTGATTCCCGCTGGGTTACCGGTGCGGCAGCCCGTCGTTATGTGCATCGCTTACGCTCCCAGATGGATGCCATCATGGTCGGGGCAGGGACTATCCTGGCAGACGACCCGCAGCTGACTGCCAGGGTCCCCGGCGGCCGTGACCCGATTCGGGTCATTGTCGACAGTCACTTGCGGCTCCCCCTGACCGCCAGGGTGATCAATCAACGCTCAACAGCTCCTACTCTGATCGCGACCCTTGATGGCACCACAGCACAAGCTGCTGCACTGCGAAAACAGGGTATAGAACTGCTGATCTGTGAGGAGCTTGACAATCGGCTTGATCTGGTCGATATCTGTCGCCAGCTTGGGCGACGTGGCGTGCAGTCGCTGCTGCTGGAGGGGGGGGCAACCCTTGCCGGCGAGATGCTCAGGTGCGGACTGATCGATAAGGTGATCTTCTTTTATGCACCGGTGCTGATAGGTGGTGCAGGTCGGCAACTCTTTACCGGCCCAGGTGTGGCAAAAATGATGGCTGCCTGGCCGGTACGAGATCTTACCCTGCGCCGGTTCGGCGCTGATATCTGTCTGAGCGGTTATCCGGAGGTGCCATGTTCACCGGTCTGATCGAAGCAAAAGGGACTATCCGACGACTTGAAAAGGCTGGCGGCGCAGCAAGGCTGGTCCTTGAGAGTCAGCTGCCGCTGGCAGAGATAACTCTGGGGGAGTCTATTGCCGTTAATGGCAGCTGTCTCACGGTGGCTGCCATAAACCACAACCAGCTGGTTTTCGATGTCTCACCGGAGACCATGGAGCGGACTGCCTTAGCCGACTCCCGCCCAGGGACAGTCGTCAATCTGGAGCGGGCTTTGCGCCTCTCCGACCGTCTGGGGGGGCATATCGTCACCGGCCACATCGATTGCATCGCCAGGGTGAGCGAGCGGCGGGAGCAGGCCGGGAATATCAGCTTTGACTTTTCCCTTCCAGCGGAATTCAGCCGCTATCTGGTGGCAAAGGGTTCAGTGGCCATAGATGGTATCAGCCTTACCGTCAACGAGGTTGCCGGAAACGGTTTCAGCGTCATGATCATCCCCCATACTGCAGCAAATACCACCCTGCCGGAGAAGAGAGCTGGTGACCTGGTCAATATCGAGACCGATATCATCGGCAAGTATGTTGAGCGACTGCTTGGGGGTGGACAAAAGTCAGCTGCCGCCGCCGGACTGAGTCTGGAACTGCTTGCCAAAACAGGTTTTCTGTGAGATAAATAGAAGGTTTCAATCACTTGAAGGCAGAGGTTTAGCAAGAAAAGAGCTGACTATGACTGTTGCAAGGATAGAAGACGCCATAGAGGATATCCGGCAGGGGAAGATGGTCGTCCTGGTGGATGATGAAGATCGGGAGAATGAGGGCGATCTGACCATGGCTGCCGAAATGATTACTCCCGAGGCGATCAATTTTATGGCCAGGTATGGGCGCGGACTGATCTGCCTCTCCCTGACTGCCGATAAATGTGACCAGTTGCGTCTGCCGCCGATGGTCTCCAGCAACACCTCGTCGTTCGGTACGGCCTTTACCGTCTCCATCGAGGCCAAAAAAGGGGTTACCACCGGGATCTCTGCCGCTGACCGGGCTCACACCATTCTTACGGCGGTTGCTGATAATGCCAAGGCAGATGATCTGGCCCGCCCCGGCCATGTCTTCCCTTTGCGGGCAAGATCGGGCGGGGTACTGGTGCGGGCCGGCCAGACCGAAGGGTCGGTCGATATGGCAAGACTGGCAGGACTCAGGCCTGCTGGGGTGATCTGCGAAATAATGAACGATGACGGCACCATGGCGAGAATGCCGCAGTTGAAAAAATTTGCCAAGGAACATGGTCTGAAGATCTGTACTATCGCCGACCTGGTGGCGTACCGGTTGAAGCATGAGATGCTGGTCAGACGGGCAGTGGAGGTCAATCTGCCGACCAGTTATGGTGGCGATTTCCACGCCATAGCTTTTGAAAACGATGTGGACAAACTGGAGCATCTGGCTCTGGTAAAGGGGGAAGTCAAGGGGAACGAACCGGTCCTGGTGCGGGTCCACTCGGAATGTCTGACCGGCGATGTCTTTGGCAGTCGCCGCTGTGACTGTGCAGATCAGTTACATGCTTCCATGGAGATGATTGCCGCCGAGGGGAAGGGGGTAATCCTCTACATGCGGCAGGAAGGCCGGGGGATCGGCCTGATCAATAAATTGAAGGCATACACCCTGCAGGATGAGGGTAAGGATACGGTGGAGGCGAATCTGGCTCTCGGTTTCAAGGCCGACCTGCGTGATTACGGTATCGGCGCCCAGATACTGGTCAATCTCGGGCTGAAGAATATCCGCCTGATGACCAACAATCCGAAGAAGATTATCGGCCTTGAGGGTTACGGTATCAATATCGTGGAGCGGGTCGCCATCGAAGTGAAGGCCTCCAAGACCAATTTGAAGTATCTGCAGACCAAGAGGGAGAAACTTGGTCATCTGCTGGAGAATATTTAAAAATCAATCAGGAATACAGTTTTGTACAGGAGGTTTTTATGCCCAGGTTTATAGAGGGGAAACTCGATGCGAGCGGATTGAAATTCGCCATCGTGGTTGGCCGGTTCAACAGCTTCATCTCCGAACGTCTGCTGGAAGGGGCGCTGGATGCTCTGCTTCGCCATGGCGCAAAAGAGGACGATATCGTTGTTTCCAGGGTCCCGGGTTCGTTCGAGATCCCGCTGGTCACCCAGAAACTGGCAGCCGCGAAGAAATATGATGCCATCATCTGTCTTGGTGCTGTGATCAGGGGAGCTACCCCGCACTTCGACTATGTGGCATCCGAAGTGGCAAAAGGGATCGCCCAGGTCTCACTGCAGAGCGGCGTGCCTATCGCATTCGGCGTACTCACTACCGATACTATCGAGCAGGCGGTAGAGCGGGCCGGGACAAAATCGGGGAACAAGGGTTTCGAAGCTGCAGTGACTGCCATAGAGACTGCCAATCTCTGCAAGGGACTCGCCTAGTGGGCATGCGCAGAGAAGCTAGGGAACTGGCACTGCAGGCATTGTACGCCGTTGACCTGAACCCTTTGACCCCCCATGCCGCAGTGGAAAATGTGCCGAAAAGCCTGCGCAGCTCTGCAGCAGTCAAGGAGTTTGCCGAGACTCTGGTTGACGGGGTGGTTGCCCATCGCGCTGCGATAGATGCACGCATCAATGAGTGCTCGAAGAACTGGGCCATATCACGTATGGCCAGAGTCGATCTCAATCTCCTCCGCCTGGCGGTATACGAACTCAACTTCTGTCCTGACATCCCCAAAAATGTCACCATCAACGAAGCGATCGAGGTAGCCAAAAGATATGGGAGTGAGGATTCTGCCGCCTTTATCAACGGCATCCTCGATGAAGTTGCCGCATCCCTGCCTGACAAGGAGTGATACCGTTATACTGCATTCATCATCAGTTCATGGAAAGTGAGGTCATCTTTTGTTATGAAGGAGATTAAGGTAGGACTCCTTGGATTTGGTACCATCGGCAGCGGGGTGGTGAAGCTGCTCGCGGCCAACAGCCGCCTCATTGAGGCCAAGCTTGGTGCCAGGCTGGTTCTGGCTCGGATCGCTGACCTGGATATCACTACTGACCGCGGGGTAGAAGTCGCTCGTGAATTATTGACAACTGATGCTGATGCGCTCTTGACCGATCCTGATATCAGCATTGTCATTGAATTGATCGGTGGCTATGAACCGGCCCGCAGTTTTGTGTTGAAGGCGATTGCCAATGGCAAGCATGTAGTTACTGCCAACAAGGCATTACTTGCTCTGCATGGTGAGGAGATTTACGCTGCTGCAGCCAGCCAGGGGGTCGAGGTCCTCTACGAAGCGGCAGTCGGTGGCGGTATTCCGATCCTTTCAGCGATCAAGGGGAATATGGCCGGCAACAACTTCGGCACTGTGCTCGGCATCCTGAATGGTACCTGCAACTATATCCTGACCAGGATGACCAAAGAGGGTGCCGATTTCGGCGATGTGCTCAAGGCGGCCCAGCAGTTAGGTTATGCCGAGGCAGACCCGACCTTTGATATTGAAGGTATCGACACCGCCCATAAGCTCTCCATCCTTCTCTCGCTCTGTTTTGGCAGCTGGGTGAAATTCAAGGATATCCATACGGAAGGGATCAGTGCCATCTCTGCGGTCGATATCGCCTTTGCTCTCGATTTCGGCTACAAGATCAAATTGCTGGCGATCGGCAAAAGGGATGGTGAACGGCTTGAAGCCAGGGTCCATCCGACCATGATCCCGGCCACCTATCCGCTGGCTGATGTGGACGGCGCATTCAATGCCATCCGCTTGACCGGAGATTTCGTCGGTCCGGTCATGCTCTACGGTCGTGGCGCCGGCATGGAACCGACCGCCAGTGCCGTAGTCGGCGATCTGATGGATATCGCTTACAACCTCCTCGCCGGTATTGGCCGTCGTTGTTCGCCATTAGGCTATCGAGACGAAATGGTGGCTAATCTGCAAATCAAGCCGATGGGGGAGATAGAGAGCAAATACTATCTGCGCTTCAGTGTGGTGGATAAACCGGGAGTGCTGGCCAAGATAGCCGGTGCTCTGGGGGCTCATGACATCAGCATCGAGTCGATGCTGCAGAAGGGGCGAAGTGCCGATGAATCGGTGCCGATAGTCATAATGACTCATGAGGCTAGGGAAGGGAATGTCCGTAAAGCTTTGGCAGAGATCGACGGCTTTGAATTCATCAGGGAGAAGACCCATCTGATCAGGATCGAGGATAATCTGGAATAGTCGAATAGCTGCAGAAGAAAGATCCAGGGGGCCTGACAGAGGCCCCCTTTTTTTATTCAGAGGGGGACGGTCATGCTGCCTGGGGAGGGAATCAGCTGACTGAAATAGAGTATCGAGGTGAAGTGCGGGGACGGGGCAGGTGTGACAGAGGAGCTGAAGCGGCTGACATAGATAAGATATCTGATCCCGTAAAGAGCGGCGGTACTGAGGTTGGTTTCGCTGTCTTCGCCGAGCATTGTCCGGGATGGTTCATAGGCGACTTTTTCCTGCAGCTTGTCCCAGAATGCCGGGTCCTCCTTTGGTAGTCCCAGATCATGGGCCGAGACTATCCCGTTGAATTTCGGTCCGAGACGGGTCTTTCTCATTTTGAGTTGCAGGGTCTTGCCATGGGCATTGGTGACCAGCCATATCTGCTTTTTATGTTGGGCCAGGAAGGAGAGGAACTCCAGGACTCCAGGGTGGACAGCTATCAGATGTTCCACCTCAAGCTTGAGGAGCGGGATGTCGAGGCCGATTCGCTCTGACCAGTAATCCAGGTCGGTCCAGTTGAGGGTCTGTTCCTGGGAGCGGAAGAGCTCGTAGAGCATCTCTTTAGCCTCGACCAGCGGCATCTGGAACTTGCGGGAATATGTCCTTGGAACATGCTCCAGCCAGAAGTGGTCGTCGAAATGGCGATCGAGCAGTGTGCCGTCCATATCGAGGAGGACGGTATCTATGGTTTGCCAGTCGATGATCATCGTGGCTTAAAACATGTAGGGAGAAAGATTGTCAGGTTGAATCGGGTCAGCATGCGCGCTGCTCGATAAAGGCCTTGATCGTCTCCAGATCGGCTTCAAGTATTGCACAGCGGCTCGGCAGTCTGTCGATACCGGCCAGCGATGGAGGATAGGGGGGGACTATACCGGTGGCCCGCTCAACCGCTTCGCTGAATTTGGCCGGATGGGCCGTGGCGAGACAGACCGGAGTGGCGTCTGCGGCTACCAGCTGCTGGGCGGCACATACTCCGACAGCGGTATGCGGGTCAAGCAGGTAACCGGTCTTCTCCCTGAACTGAGCTATGGTCTCCAGGGTCTCTGCCTGATTTACCGAACAGGAGAGGAAATCATCACGTACCCGGGAGAGTTCCGCCGGGGAGAATCTGATTCGACCGGTTTCGGCCAGCTGGGTAAAGGCACCTCTCACCCGGGCCGGATCTTCATCGTACAGGTAGAAGAGATAACGCTCGAAATTGGAAGCAAGCTGGATATCCATGGAAGGGGAGACGGTCGACACCACGTCGCCGAGAGAATAGTCCCCGGCATTGATAAAACGGGTCAGGATGTTGTTCTCGTTGGTGGCGAGGATAAGTTTTTCTATAGGGAGTCCCATCCGTTTTGCCACATAGCCGGCAAAGATGTCGCCGAAATTGCCGGTCGGTACCGAGAAGACTATATTGGCGCCGCCATTGTCAGCCACGCGGAACCAGGCGTAGAAGTAGTAGACCACCTGGGCCAGGACCCTTGCCCAGTTGATGGAGTTGACCGCACCCAGGGAATATCTCTTCTTGAAGGGGAGATCGTTGAAGAGGGATTTGACAATATTCTGGCAATCGTCAAAGGTCCCTTTTGCTGCGATATTGTGGACATTGGCATCAATGACCGTGGTCATCTGCAGTTCCTGGATGGGAGAGGTCTTCAGATGGGGGTGGAGGATGAAGATGTTAATGTTCTCTTTCCCTCGTACCCCGTAGATGGCAGCGCTGCCTGTATCACCTGAGGTTGCGCCGACGATGTTCATCCTTTCCCCACGTTCCTTGAGGAGATACTCGAAGAGGTTGCCAAGGAATTGCAGCGCCACATCTTTAAAAGCGAGGGTCGGGCCATGGAACAGTTCGAGGATGTAGACCCCGTCCTCTCTTACAACAGGGGTAATCTCCCTGTTCTCAAAGCTTGCATAGGAGCGATTGATCAGGCTCTGCAGCTCTTCTGCAGGGATGTCGGTGGCATAGAGCGATATAATGGCAAGTGCCAGCTCTTGATAGGAAAGGGTTTGCCAGGCAGCCAGAGTCGCAGGTGCAATGGCCGGTATATGCTCCGGAAGGAGCAGGCCGCCGTCGGTGGCAAGCCCCATCATGACGGCCTCTTTGAAATTGATCGGTGTGATTTCTCCTCTTGTACTAATATATTTCATGATTGGCAACAATCCTTTTTATGTATTATATTGACTGAGGTTTGCATCTTACCAGCAACGCCGGCAAAAGTGAAGTGGTTTGCACATTAGTCTGTCATGCAGATGCATGCTGGCAGCGTGCTGAAATATGATACACTGCTTAAAACTGATATGTCGAGGTCGTAACTTATGGAACTTACGCATCGGGATGAAATGCTGAATCTGCTTGACCAGATGGCAAGCCGATATCTGCAAGGGAAGGCGCGGGCAATCAGGCTGTCGCTTATCGCGCTCTTAAGTGGAGGCCATCTGCTCATTGAGGATGTCCCTGGTCTTGGTAAAACCACTCTGGCACTTGCCCTTTCCAGGGTGCTTGGGGTGTCGTTCGGGCGGATTCAGTGCACCAGTGACCTGCTCCCGTCCGACATAACCGGAGTTACGATCTTCAGCCGCGAGGAGAGCAGTTTCAAGTTCATCAAGGGGCCGGTATTCAATAACATAGTGCTGGTGGATGAGATCAACCGGGCCATGCCCAAAACTCAGAGTGCGCTGCTGGAAGCCATGGAGGAGCGCCGTGTTACGGTCGACGGGGTGACCTACCCGTTACCGGAACCGTTTCTGGTTATCGCCACCCAGAATCCTCTGGAGCAGGTCGGCACCTATCCTTTGCCAGAGTCACAACTGGACCGTTTTCTGGTACGTAGCGGCATCGGATATCCACCGGAAGAGATTGAACGTGCCATCATCCGTTACGGCAGTATCAGGGATGATATCAAATCGATCAAGCCGCTGGTGACTGCGGAAACTATTCTGGCGGCACGAGAGGCTGTCAGGGAGCAGGTATTCCTCTCCGACAAGGTTGTCGGTTATATATATTCGATTGTTGCGGCCAGTCGCAACCATCCGTTAATCCTCTCCGGACTTTCGACCCGTGGTGCTATCAATATGGCTGATGCGGCGAGGGTAAATGCATATTTCGAGGGGCGTGACTATGTTGCTCCTGATGATGTGAAAAATATCGCCGTCCCGGTCGGTGCCCATCGGCTCATTTGCCGTAACGAACAGGAAGGGGTGGATAAGGAGGAGCTGTTACGAAACATTCTCGCTTCAGTCCCGGTGCCGCTGGTATAACAATCACCAAGGCAGGGGCTTTCTATATTGCTGCAACGCTATTGCTCGGTTTTGCCGCTGTAAATACCGGCAACAATCTCCTCTTCCTTATTGTCTCTGCACTGTTGGCATTCATGTCTGTCACCGGCGTCACTGGCTGGCTGAATATCCGTAGTCTCAAGGTAGAGACATTTTTCCCTGACGAAATCTATGCAGGTTTGCCGACTCTGATCGTAATAGAGTTGAAAAATATCAAGAGGTATTTCCCTTCCTTTCTGCTCAGGCTTTCTGCCGGTGAAGAAAAGGTAGTTGTCCCGATAATCGGACGAGCAGGCCAGGAGAGATTTACCCTGCTCTACCGTTTCCCTGAACGTGGACCGTTCAGCTTCACAAAAATAACGGTCTGCTCCTCTTTCCCGGTCAATTTTTTCGTCCGCTGTTGTATTGTTGCGGCTGAGGAAAAGTGTCTGGTTTTCCCTGCCCCCCGACCTGGCGCAATAAACATAGTATCTTCTGGACGTGACCGGCGCGGCCAGCCGTTTGAAGGAGGTTCCGGGCAGGATGGCGATATAGAAAAAATCGGGAATTATACCGGGATGGAGCCGTTCAAGCTCATCCACTGGCGATTGACAGCCAAGCATGATGAACTCAAGGTCAAAGAATTGGGGATTACAAGCCAGGAGCCGGTACTCATTGATGTTGCTGAAGATGCCGGCAGTGTAATGGAAGAGCGACTTGGCAACGCTGTCTATCACCTTAACCGGCTGCTCCGGGCAGGTCATCCGGTCGGTCTCAGGATCGGGCAGAAAATCATCCCCCCTGCGGCGACTCGTACCCACCGACTAAGCTTATTGTCGGAGCTGGCTCTATATGGCAAAATTTAGCTTTATTCTCGCTCTGCTGGCATATGCCAGCGCCTTGCTCGGTTTTGCACCGCTCTGGCCTTACCTTGAACCTTTGGCCAGACTTCTGTTCATGCTCGGTTTCGCTGGTGGGGTTATCAGCGACAAGAGTGGCAGGACAATGCCGGCATGGCTTATAACATCCTTGTCTGTACTGATCTTCTGCTATTATGCAATACAGGTTAATAGTAACAATCTGGTTGGACCGGCAGTCAACCTGCTGGTTGTACTTCTGTCAGTGCGGCTGGTGAGCGGCAAGTCACCACGTGATCTGCTGCAGATTTTTGCGCTGTCACTATTGACGCTGGCAGCTTATTCCCTCTACAACGTCGAAGCAATATTCATAGTCTATTTCATTGTCCAGTATTTTATCGTCGCTGTTGCTCTGGTCTTGCTGGCATATACATCTTCCGGAGAGAATCTGCAGATAAGTAGCGCGGCGCTACGCAAAATTATGACAATGGCGCTTCTGGTCCCTCTGTTGTCATTACCTCTGCTCCTCATGTTCTTCCTTATCCTCCCCAGGACCCAGTTCCCTCTCTGGAATGCCCTTGTCGGAGCCTCAATGGCAACAACAGGTTATACGGATAAGGTTGAACCTGGCAGTTCATCTTATGTGGCGGCGGCAAAACAGGTGGTGTTCCGTGCCTCCATGCATAGGGTGTCACGTAATGAGCTTTACTGGCGTGGCACTGTTCTCAACAGCTATAACGGCAAGGCCTGGGTGCGTGGTACAGTCCCGGCAGGAGAGGAATCTCTCCCTGGTAATGGGCGAATTATCCAACAGATAATATATCCTGAGCCTGGCCGGACCAATTATATGTTTACCCTTAATGTTCCGCGACAGGTGATCGGCGTCAGGAATATTCCTGCAGGTGACCTGGTCTTCTTCAGGAGGTACGGGCCTGGCAGTGGTGGCCGTTACCGCTATGACGTTTTCTCGGCACTGCTGGCACCAATTGAGGTTAAAGCCGGTATTGACCGGAATTACTACCTCGATTTGCCAGGTAACTTCTCGCCTCGGATGCAGCAACTGGGTAGAGTCCTTGCTGCTGTTCCCGGCGAAAAGGAGAAGTTGGAGCGACTCAAGGAGTTGCTGACCGATTTTGCTATAAAATATGCCACTACTGATCTTCCTCAGGGTGACGACCCTCTTGACGAGTTCCTGTTTGATAAAAAACGTGGTCATTGCGAATTCTTTGCCTCGGCAACGGCGGTTCTGTTACGTATGGCAGGGATACCTGCCCGCTTGGTAGGAGGTTATTACGGTGGGTCCTACAATGAGTATGGTGGCTATTATATTGTCAGCGAAGATATGGCACACGTATGGGTGGAAGCTTATCTTGCGGGGATTGGCTGGGTATCGGTTGACCCTACCAGTTGGGCGGTCAATTATGCACCAGTAACTGATCAAGAGGGAAAGAGCAAGATCAGGCTGCTCATGTCGGCGCTTGATGCGGCCAGCTACTTCTGGAATATAACCGTGATTAACTATGATCTGGAGCGACAGATACATATTTTCAGCCAGGCTGGCGGCTTTTTACGCGAGACCGGCTGGTCGTTTCGTCTCCCCAAAGCAGATATTCTGTTCTGGCTGTTATCGATATCGGCGCTGATATCGATCTGGAAAGGGAGGCACTGGCTGGCCGTCACTCGCGAAGAGTTTTTGCTTATGAGGTTCAGGCAGCGGCTCAGAAAGATCCATAGCGAGGAATTCGACTCTTCAGTCGGTTTGCATGAGTTGGCTGAAAGAGTCGATGCTCCAGCGGTTTGTGAATTTGTAGAAGAGTACGGCAAGATCATCTATCGCGACCGGAGATTGACCAATATTGAGTTCAGGAGGCTGCTCAGGATTGTCAATCGGATAGGGGTGACGAAAGAGTACTAACCATGCAAGAGTGCGGCTTATTGTGACAATTCAATAACCTTGACATGCCCTGGTGATTCCATTAATCTTACACTATTTATTTTTAGCGCTCTCTGGATAAGGGAAGGTTGGCTGGCAACTTGAGTTCCCGTAAAGACAAAATACTTGAAAGTGCCCAGAAATTCATTGCCAAGGGGCAGATTGACAAGGCCATCAAGGATTATCAACAGGTAATAGCGATTGATCCTGCTGATATACGCCATAGACAGCGCCTTGCCGAATTGTATGTCAAGGTTGCGATGAAGGCGGAGGCGATTACAGAATATGGTGTGATCGGCAAGTATTATGCCGATAATTCCTATTTTCTGAAGGCGATAGCTGTTTACAAGCAGATACAGAAGCTTAACCCTGATGATGTCACTACCACGCTGATGCTGGGGGAGCTGAACGCCAAACAGGGGCTGGTTGGCAATGCTCTGGCTGAATTCAGCACCGCTTTTTCCTATTATGAAAAGAATGACAATAAGGCCGATGCCCTCAAAGTTCTCGAGCAGATGCTTGCGGTTGACCCGGAGAATCTTAACACCCAACTGAGATTCGCGGAAACTCACTTTGCCCTGGGCATGGTAGAGAAGGCATATGATGAATTTACCCAGTTGGCCCATCTGCTCCAGAAGCGCGGCGACGAATCGGCCTTTAACGGTGTATCCAGCCGGATTCAACAACTATTTCCGGAGAAGAAGGATTTCCTGCTCGACCTGCTGGCAGCCCAGATAGCCAAAGGTGGGGGGCGGCAGTGCATCCCGAGGCTCAAGGAGATATTGACTGCGGATAAGCAGAATCAGCGGGCCTGGACGTTATTACTGGAAGCGCTTCAGGGTGCTGGTGATAAAGCCGGCATGCTTGCCGCAAGCCAGCAGATGGTGGCAATATTCCCAAAGCTGCCTGAACCGCGACTGGTGATTATCGAAGAGGCTGTTGCGACCGGGAACCGGGATGATGCACTGATTGAGTTGCGAAAACATTTTGCACCGCTGCTTGCCAATGGATTATTGGCACAACTGGAAAGATATTTTGAATCCCTGTTAAACATCAATCCTGATGATAGTGAGGTGTTACAGGGGTTTGCTAATCTCTACGAATCTGCAGGAGAGAGTGCCAAGCTGGCAGGGATAAAGGCACGACTGGAGCAGTTAACGCGACAATCTGCAGTTGAAGATTCGTCTCCCCCTATAGAAGAGTTGCAGGTCGCATCAACGGAACCGGTAGAGGTTGCTGCTGCAGAGGAAGAGGAAACAGCTCCCCAATCAGCACCTGAGCCGGAGTGGGAAGAAGAGATCGAACTCTCGCTCGTTGAAGAAGGTGAAGAGTCTGATCAGCAGTCAGAATCGACTTTAACCCCAGCCGCAGAGCCTGAACTTCCGGCTGAGCATGCTTTGTCTGATGATGAAATGCTCGAGGTGAAAAGTTCGGCACTGGTTGCTGAGCCTGAGGTGGCAACAGACTCTGAAGATAGTCGGCAACCAGAAGATGGATATGTGTTTCTCGAAGTGGAGACCGGGCCGGAAATTACTGCCCTGCTCATTGCCAACATGGAACAGACTGCAGATAGAAGCGATGCAGAAGTAGTCCCGACTGGTGAAGAGCTCGACCTTGATCTGGATGATGATTCAGGGGAACCGCTCGACCTAGGCGAAGAGCTGTTTTCGCCAGAGTATGTTGCAGAATCCCCTGCGGAAAATGCGACAGCCACGGTGCAGGAAGATATTCAAACAGCTCCCGATGGCGCAGATTCAGGTAACAATGAACCGTTGTTCGGTGACGATGATCTGCTTGATTTCGGTGCCGAGCTCTTCCCTGAAGAGCCGCAGACTCATCAGGCTAAGGTGGTCGCGACCGAAAAATACAGCCTTGATGGTCTCTTCTCGCAGTTCAAGGATGGTCTCGATCGTCAGGTCGAAAAGGGTGATACGGAAACCCATTTCGATCTCGGCATTGCATACAAGGAGATGGGGCTTTATGATGATGCCATAGCCGAATTTCAGGTGGCTGCAGCTGATCCGCACCGGCAGGTCGATTGTCTGACACTGCAGGGGTTGTGCTACCAGGAGAAGGGTAATTTTGCCCAGGCCGAGGCAGTTTTCAATAAAGCATTGGCACTTGCTGATTTGCCGCAGGAAGGGTTGTTGAGCATCAATTATGAATTGGGGCAGCTTTATGAGATGTCAGGCCGTACTGCCGAGGCAATTTCTATCTTTACCAATGTCTGCAAGATTGATCCGGATTATCGTGACGTCAGCACTAAACTGGTGAACCTGGGTGGTGCAGCGTCAGGAGTTGACCTTGAAGAGGTTGAACTGGTAGAGGTTGATGCCGATTAACAGGATGGACATGGAGTCAATTCTGCTTTGCCGGCCTAAGCAGGTTCAGTGGTGCATTGAAGCGGAGTGGTGCAACAAACAGCTCTCCCTGGTAGGAATCTGGCAGAACGGGTAGACCTGTTATCTTAGTCAAGGTTTTAAGCAAAGCCTGATCATCATTCCTGCTGCCGGAACTCTGCAGAAGTCTGATATCGATTACTTCGCCATTTCTGGCGATCAGCATATTGACCATGATTGCCCTTGCCGGGGTTTTATATGTTTGCCGTTCCTGCCACCATCTGCTGTTCACCTCTTTGAGTAACTGCAGGTAGTATTCTCTTAGATCATCCCGCAAAGTCTCGCCATCTCCCAGACTGCTGAAAAAACCGTTCGTCAATCCAAATCCGATAGAATTATGGTCAAAACTGACAATATTATTTTGCATTCCCCCCTCTGCCCCTGACAGAGGATTCTCTGGTGCTGCAGAATCGGGTGACGAAGATTCCAGAGCAGGTTCTGGGTAGTCGAGCGACGTAGGGACGGTATTGGCGACAACCTGACCATTTGTGGCTGCCGGTTCTGCCAGCAGCATTTCGATGTTACTGACAGGTAAGCCGGCAGCAAGATGTTGCGGTGAATTATTCAGGATGAACATGACAATGATGTGCAGGGTAATGGAGATAAATATCATTGTGCGAAATGGTGAAAATAATGTAGCAGTCTGCACGGATTACACCCTTTGATTGGGAGATTGGACTGATAATAGCAGAAAAGAGAGCACCCCTGCAATAATAGAAAAAGGGCCGATGCTCTGGCCCTTTTTCATACATCAGTCAATAACGTAAATTTGAGGCTAGCTGTTTTGTGCATCCACTACTGCTATGGCTGCCATGTTTACAATATCCATTACATCATCACCTCGCTGCAGAACGTGAACAGGCTTCTTCATACCCATCAGGATCGGACCGATGGCATCGGCCCCGCCCAGATGATGGAGGAGTTTGTAACAGATATTGCCGGAGTTGAGGTCGGGGAAGATAAGGACGTTGGCCGCCCCTTTGAGGGAGGCGAACGGGTAGTTGCCTAGCAGTATCTCCGGGGTGACGGCGGTATCTGACTGCATTTCGCCATCAACTTCCAGATCAGGGGCCTGTTTCTTGACCAGTTCAACCGCACGTTTTACCTTGGCTGTCTCCGGATGGGCGACCGAGCCGAAATTGGAAAAGGAGAGCATGGCCACTTTCGGTTCGATATCGAGAAGACGGGCCTTGTCTGCAGCGAGTATGGCTGTCTCGGCCAGCTCTTCGGCAGTAGGCTGAATACTGACAGTAGTATCTGCGAGGAAAAAGGTCCCTTTTTTGAAGACCATCATATAGAGTCCATGAACGCTGGAGAGACCTTCGCGTTTGCCAATCACCTCAAGGGCAGGACGGATGGTATCTGGATAGTGGGCATCGATACCAGATAGCAGGGTGTCGGCATCTCCTTCCCGGACCATTACACAGCCGAAATAGGTTCGTGCCTTTCGCTTGATAAGTCGCCGTGCCTCTGAAAGAGTGATCCCTTTACGTTGGCGGATTTGGAAGAGAGTTTGGGCGTATCGCTCAGTATCAGGGCTGTCTTCCGGATCGATAATGGTCACGCCGTTCAGGTCGAGATTCAACTCTTTTATTTTAGCCTCGATCTCCCCCCGGTTCCCGAGCAGGACCGGAATGGCGATACCCTCTTCAATGAGGACCTGGCTGGCGCGCAGGATCTTTTCGTTCTCCCCCTCCGGGAAGACGATCTTCTTCGGATCGGTCTTGGCCTTATTGATGAGCAGACGCATGGTCTCTTTTGCTTTTCCCTGAAGCGATTCCAGATGTTCCCGGTATTTATCCATGTCTTCGATAGGCAATTTAGCCACACCGGTGTCCATGGCCGCCTGGGCAACGGCTGGGGCTACCCGTAGCAGTGCCCGTGGATCGAACGGTTTCGGAATGATATATTCTCGGCCGAAAGTGAATTTCTTGTTTCCATAGGCTCGGCAGACCGAATCGGGGCACTCTTCCTGGGCCAGTTCGGCCAGTGCGAAGACGGCTGCTTTCTTCATCTCTTCATTGATGGTTGTGGCGCGCACATCAAGAGCGCCGCGGAAGATAAAGGGGAAGCCGAGGACATTGTTGACCTGGTTCGGATAATCGGAGCGACCGGTGGCAATAAGAACGTCACCACGGACCGCATTCGCTTCCTCAGGGGTGATTTCCGGATCTGGATTGGCCATGGCGAAGATTATTGGATTGGCAGCCATTTTGCGGACCATTTCCGGGGTGAAGGCCCCTTTAGAGGAGAGTCCGAACAGAACGTCGGCACCTTCGGCAGCCTCTTCCAGGGTGCGCAGCGGTGTGTCGACAGCAAAGCGTTCCTTATATTTGTTCATCCCCTCGGTCCGTCCTTTGAAGATTACCCCCTTGGTGTCGCACATTATCAGGTTCTCGTTCTTCAGACCAAGGGAGATGGCAAGATTGGCGCACGCAATGGCCGAAGCACCGGCGCCATTTACCACCAGACGAATCTCGTCGAGTTTTTTGTTTACCAATGACAACGCATTGATAAGACCGGCTGCCGAAATGATGGCGGTACCATGCTGGTCATCATGGAAGACCGGGATGTTCATGGTCTTCTTCAACTCCTCTTCGATATAGAAACATTCCGGTGCCTTGATGTCCTCCAGGTTGATACCGCCGAAGGTAGGTTCGAGGAGCTGGCAGACCTTGATCACCTCGTCGGCATCCTCGGTATTCACTTCAATGTCAAAGACATCGATATCGGCAAAGCGCTTGAAAAGTACCCCTTTCCCCTCCATGACCGGTTTGCCGGCAAGTGCACCGATATTGCCGAGCCCTAGTACCGCTGTGCCATTGGAAAGGACTGCAACCAGATTACCTTTGGCAGTATATTTATAGGCATCATCAGGGTTTTTTTCTATTTCCAGGCATGGTTCAGCAACCCCGGGAGAATAGGCGAGTGATAAATCACGTGAAGTCAGGCAAGGTTTCGAGGAAATGACCTCAATTTTCCCTTTCCGTCCACTGGAATGGTAGTCCAAGGCATCCTGTCGTTTACTCATAATCTCCTCCTCTTTTTTAGTGCATATTTAGTATTGATAAAAAAATGTTTTGTCGGTCGAAAGTTTTTTAGCAGACGTCAAATGCACTATATATTTAGTGTTTTAACAACAGTAGCCCGTTTTTAGTCTGGTTGTCAAGTATTTAATATGGGTAAAATATACAGCCATTTTACAGCGGTCAAGTTTTATTGGTTGTAAAATTAGCGTTTCATGATAATAATCTTTGACATATTCAAACTACAGCATTTGACCACAGAGTTGGCACTTATAGTTCATCAGCCGACTCAGTTCAGTGAGGAGTAACTGCAATGGAGAGGCTCTGGGCCCCCTGGCGCATGGAATATATTCTCAATGAGCATGCTGCATCAGAATGTATCTTTTGCCATGGTCAAGCCTCAGGGCTTGATCGTGACAGGTTAATCCTTTACAAAACCACATCTTCACTGGTGATGATGAATCGATATCCATACACCAATGGGCACCTGCTGGTTGCTCCTTTCTCTCATACTGCCGACCTTGATGCCTTAAACGATACAGAATTGCTGGATCTATTCGTAACAGTAAGAAGTTGCCGGAATCTCTTGCAGAAAGTATTCTCCCCGCAAGGGTTCAATATCGGTATTAATCTAGGTAAGGTAGCTGGTGCCGGAGTTACTGACCATATACATCTGCACATTGTACCGCGTTGGAGTGGAGATACAAATTTTATGTCTGTCCTTGATGATGTCCGGGTGATGCCGGAGCATCTGCTGGCAACCTATGATCGACTCTATCCTGCCTTTGCCGCGTTGGCGACGGATTGCAGTAAATAACCGCATAAATAATACTGGCTATAAATGCTGAGCAGATAATTTCCGGAGATCTAGCTATGGCAAGGAGAGGGAAGCGGATAGGCGTCTTGACAGGTGGTGGGGATTGTCCCGGGCTCAATGCGGTCATCAGAGGGATTGTAAAAGGGGCTATTCTCCGCCGCGGTTGGGAGGTAGTCGGTATAGAGGACGGTTTTGACGGACTGCTGCAGCCTGATGAAAAGTGCCATCGGATGTCTCTTGAAGATGTCCGTGGTATCCTGCCGCGGGGGGGGACGATTCTTGGTACCACCAACCGTGGCAACCCGTTTTCCTCTCCGGTGGTTAAGAACGGACGCACCGAACTGGTTGATAACTCTCCCCAGGTGTTGAAGAATATAGCCAGACTTGGTCTTGATACTCTTGTGGTGATAGGTGGAGACGGCTCACTGAAGATCGCTCTGGAGCTCTTGTCAAAAGGGGTGCCGATTATCGGGGTGCCCAAGACCATTGATAACGATCTTCTGGAAACAGATGTCACATTCGGCTACAACACGGCTCTGGAGACTGCCACTGATGCACTGGATAAATTACACTCTACTGCAGAGAGCCATCATCGGGTAATGGTAATGGAAGTCATGGGAAGGTATGCCGGCTGGATAGCCCTGGAGTCCGGTATAGCTGGCGGTGCTGATGTTATCCTGATACCGGAAATACCATTTGATATTAAAAAGATCTGTCGCTCCATCGCAGAACGTTGCAAGCGCGGGAGTCGTTTCAGTATAATTGTCACCGCAGAAGGTGCATACCCTT
Organism: uncultured Geobacteraceae bacterium; assembly: GCA_964649725.1. Taxonomy (GTDB): domain Bacteria; phylum Desulfobacterota; class Desulfuromonadia; order Geobacterales; family Geobacteraceae; genus CAZYTM01. Next base: position 31,139 of record CAZYTM010000010.1, read on the forward strand.
GCGGTGGCGACAGAATAGTCAAGATGCGCGCAGATTCTACCCATGCTGTAGAAAGGCTTGGGGGGGTGGGAGACTTTGTTGCTCGCGAGGTGGCCGGCTGTCTGAATATGGATACCAGAGTTACGGTCCTGGGGCATCTGCAGCGGGGCGGCTCACCATCCACTTTTGACAGGTGTCTTGGCAGCTGCTTCGGTATCAAGGCTGTCGAACTAATCGAAAAGCAGACTTATGGTTCTATGGTCTGTCTGCGTGGCCGGAGTATCAAATCAGTACCGATAGCCAAGGCGGTTCGCAAGCTCAAGCTGGTCAATCCGAATGGTGAAATGGTGCGGGCTGCTGAAGAGTTAGGGATAATGATGGGGAGGTGAGGTTGATATTGACTTTCTTTAACCTCTGGCATAGACTGCAATACAATTTAATAACAGATTGATTATTTAATATATGCCCTGCAATGATAGCTTGTTATCGGCAGGCAACTGGCATTCAGTTTGATTGCCAAGGAGGTGTGAAGGACCGATGCGCCAGCTTTCGGCTAAGAAAAACAGGACGCTGCTTTATGCAGCGATCGGCTTTGTCCTCGGTATCGGTGCACCTATTGCCTGGACCGTGATAAGGCTCATGCTCTTTTTTGATTCGGCAGTTCCCTTTTGGGAGCAGATATTCTCAGATATAACAAAATCTTCCTATCAGATGGCGTTATATTCCTATATGGGGATAGGTACTGCCATGGTTATGGGATTCCTTGGCCGTTATATCGGTAAAGGGAGCGACGAACTCCATGAACGGGCAGTCGAGCTGGACCACTTGCATCGTGAGGTGGCATCGCAAAAGGAGATTTTTGAAAACCGCTACAAGATTCTTGACAACAATATAAAGAATTTCCACCAGATCAGCAGCCGAATCCAGAAATCACTTAATATCAAGGAAGTCCTCTCGCTCTGTGCTGAAGGGCTGCACGATATCTTAGGCTACGAGCGGGTAAATATCCTGATGGTCGATGATGAGCAATCTCAGTTCCGTTTTGTCACGGCTACCGGGAGTGAGGGTTATGATACCAACGGGATAACGCTCCCGCTTGATGAGCGAAGCGGCATAATTTACAAGTGTTACAAGGAGAGGCGGCTCTTCCTGATCGATGATATCGGGAAATGCCCTGACAGCTATCTCCTGAAACCACCTTTTGATACCATACAGCCGCTTCGATCCAAGAATTTCGTTATCTGTCCGATAATCGTCAAAAACGAGTCGGTCGGTGTTTTTGGCATCGACAACAAATTCAGTCACCGTACCCTGAATGATACTGACGTGGATACGGTCAAACTCTTTGCCGACCAGGCTGCATCAGCAATTACCAAGATTAATCTGTTGCAGGCTATCGATACTCTTACCGCGGAACTGGAGCGATCATTTTCAGAACTTCTCAAACATAGGGATTCATACTCGCGAAATGTATTGAGTCTCAAGGGTGCGGTAGAATCCCTGGCAGATAATACTGCACATATAGCCTCAGCTTCTGAGAGTGTAATGGCCTCGGTCGATGAAACAAGTTCAGCAGTCGGTGAGATATCAGTAGCTATCGAACAGGTTACCAAGAATCTTGACTGCCTGTCAGAAACTGTCGACAAATCTGTGTCAGCCATGGAACAGATCAATGTCTCGTTGAAAAATGTAGAACAGAATACCGCAGTCTCACATCAGGTCTCCAGTCAGGTGAATCAGGCTGCAGCCAAAAGCCGGGTGGTTGTTGATGAGACCATAGCCGCTCTGGCGGAAATCCAGAATTCAGTAGAACTCTCCTATAACGGCATCAAGCGACTGACCGATAACAGTAGCCGGATTGACAGCATCGTCAATGTCATAAATGACATCACCAAACGGACCAACCTGCTGGCACTGAATGCTTCAATCATTGCAGCACAGGCGGGCGAATATGGTAAGAGTTTTGGTGTTGTCGCCGATGAAATCCGTAATCTCTCTTTGCAGACCGGCCGCTCCACCGGCGAGATAACCACTATCATTGAAGAGATCATGAATGAATCAAGGATTGCCGCCGGTAACGTGACTGTGACCAAAGACCTGGTCCAGAAAGGTGTAGGTCTAGGGCAGGAGACCGGTTCTGCTTTAAGGGTTATTCTGGAAAGCTCCCACCGTGCCATGGATATGACCGAGCAGATCAAGGTCGCCACTGAAGAGCAGACCAAGAGTGTCCAGATGGTAACCCAGTCGATCGAAGATGTCAGCACCATGACGTCGCAGATATTCAATGCCTCCAAGGAACAGGCTAATGCGACAAAGAGTATTGTCCGTGCGATCGATTCCATTAAAGAGATGACCCATGAAATGGTGGGTGCAACCGGCCGGCAGGTCGAGGATGGCGGCAAGATCAAAAAGTCTGTCGATGAGGTCGGACAGATGGTTATCGGTATCTTTGACGACCTTGAGGAGCGGCGTAGCGAAAGCCGTGAGGTCGTGAAGGAGCTTGAGGTGATCAAGCAGGGCGGAGGGTAATATCGGTAGATAATGACCACTGGACATTAATAATGGTATTATTTTCTAGACAGATTTTAGCGGTTTGTGGTAAAAAACTAATCTGATGTGACAGGGCCCGCCACAATCGGGTGGAGCCGGAAGTACTGATTAAATACATTGAATACCGCCTGGATTTGGTAACGAACCGGGACGGGAGGCAATAGCCGGTTACTGCACCAGCCAGTTAATAAACTGTCTTGGTGTTAAACAGCGCCTTTCGTTTCTGATGGCGCTGTTTCTGTTTTTTGGGATAGATTTATGAGTAAACGGAAGACGATTCTAGATATCCAGAAGATGAAGGCGACAGGTGAAAAAATCAGCGTCCTAACCTGTTATGACTATGCCTTTGCCAGGATTCTCGACAGTTGTGGTATCGACATCCTGCTGGTCGGTGATTCAGTCGGAGTGGTGGTGGCTGGACATGAAAATACCCTTCCGGTCACCATGGCCGAAATCTGTTACCACACCAAAGCAGTGGTGCGTGCCAATCCGAAGGCTTTCGTAGTGGCCGATATGCCGTTTCTCTCTTACCAGACCGATCTTGTCACTGCCAGGCGCAATGCCGGCAGGCTGATCAAGGAAGGCGGGGCAGAGGCGGTCAAGCTGGAGGGTGGTGAGCATGTGGCTGCTACCGTTCGTGCCATAGTTGATATGGATATCCCGGTGATGGCCCATATCGGCCTCACCCCGCAATCGATCCACAGGATGGGCGGGTATCGGGTCCAGGGCAAGCATGAGGAGCAGGCCGAAAGGCTCCTGGCGGATGCCCATGCCGTAGCAGCTGCAGGGGCCTTTGCCGTGGTACTGGAGGGGATCCCGCGCAAGCTGGCACGCCGCATCACTACAGAGATATCGATACCGACCATCGGTATCGGCGCCGGACCTGACTGTGATGGCCAGGTGCTGGTGATACATGACATTTTAGGACTTTGTGAAAAGTATTCACCGAAATTCGTCAAGCGTTATGCCGATGCTCGGGAATTGATTGCTGATGCTGCTTCACGCTATATCGCAGATGTAAAGACCGGTGCATTTCCGACCGAGGAACAGTCGTTCAACTGATATGCAGATAGTCGATTCTGTTGCAGAGATGCAAAAAATGGCAGTTGCTGCCAGGGACGAAGGAAAGACCATCGCTTTTGTCCCGACCATGGGTTTCCTCCACGCCGGCCATGCCTCATTGCTGCAGGAAGGGCGCAGGCGCGGGGATTTACTGGTGTTGAGTATATTCGTCAACCCGACCCAGTTTGGCGCTGGTGAAGATCTTGACGCCTATCCAAGGGATATGGAACGGGATACCCGAATAGCGGCTGAGGCCGGGGTGGATCTGATCTTTGCCCCGCGGCCGTCGGCGATCTACCCGAAAGGTTTTCAGACATACGTAAATACGGAAGAGATATCTCTGCCTCTTTGCGGCGGGAGCAGACCCGGCCATTTTCGCGGGGTAACAACGGTGGTGACCAAGCTTTTCAATATTGTCCAGCCACATCTGGCCCTGTTCGGCAAGAAAGATTTTCAGCAGCTGGCGGTGATAAGACAGATGGTCGCTGACCTGAACATGCCGGTAGAGATCATCGGCATGCCGATAGTGCGTGAAACGGACGGACTGGCAATGAGTTCCCGCAACAGCTATCTGTCTGCCGCAGAACGCACTGCTGCGCTTTCGCTGTCACGTGCCATCAAGGTGGCACGGAACAGTTACCGGTTGGGTGAGAGAGATGCAACACTGCTCAGGGAACAGGTGGTAAAGAGCCTTGTCAATGAACCGCTGGCAGCGATAGATTATGTTGAATTACGTGACGGAACGACCCTGGCAGAGGTCAAGGTTGTAAATGCTGAGACGCTGCTGGCATTGGCTGTGAAAATTGGAAGAACCAGACTGATAGATAACTGTATACTGGGAGAGGAGAACTGAATGGAAAGAAAGATGCTTAAGAGCAAGATCCACCGCGCTACCGTAACAGGTGCCGACCTCCACTACGAGGGGAGCATCACCATCGACAAGGACCTGATGGAGGCCTCTGACATCATCCCTTACGAAGCGGTAGCCATCTGGAATGTGACCAATGGCAATCGTTTCGAGACCTATGCAATCGAGGGTGAGAGAGGTTCCGGGGTCATCTGTATCAATGGTGCTGCTGCCAGGCTGGTGGCGCCAAAAGACCTGGTGATCATTGCCAGTTTTGTCGGGATGGAGAATGAGGAAGCCAAGCAGTACGAACCTAAACTGGTCTTTGTTGACGACCAGAACCGGATGTTGCCGACGCGGAAGGAGGTTGCCGGCCAGGGGAGTCTGAAAAAAGTCGCCTGGTAGTTGCAACTGTTCATAACACTGTCGTTCTGCAGGCCAAGGCGGGGTCTATACACCACCTTGGCCTTTGCTTTTATAGCGCTACATGTTAGACTTCATGCAGAAATAGAGAAGCAATTACTGGGGTAGCAGCCATGAAGATATTTTCAGCATCTTATCTACTCTCAATGAATAGCCCCCCCCTTGCAGGGGGCGGCTTGGTTGTAGATAAAGGGAGAATAATAGCGGTCGGCACCCTAACTGATTTGCGAGCAAAATACCATGGAGAGGTGCGGGATTTCCCCGGGATGGTTATCATGCCTGGGCTAGTCAATGCCCATAGCCATCTTGAGCTTACCCATTTTCCTGCCTGGAAAATCAGGAAGGGGCTGGATTATTCACCAAGGAGCTATGCTGACTGGGTAGTCCAGGTAATAAAGGTAAAACGTGGCGTAAGCAGCGAGGAGCTCCTTCAGTCTCTTCGTGAAGGGTTATGGAAAGCGCTCGAGTCCGGCACCACAACCATCGGCGAGATAGTGACCGACCGGTCCATGGTCAATCTCTATATCAACTCACCACTCTCCGGAAGGCTTTATCTGGAGGCTATAGGTCATGAACCGGGCCGTTGTGACGATCTTGCCAAGGAGCTTGCAAGGGTGCTGGATGATTTTGAGGAAGGGCGCTTTCTCCCTGGACTTTCCCCCCATGCACCACATACCCTTGCCAGGAATTTTATGCTGAAGATCGGAGGAATGGCAGCTGGCCGAGGTCTGTCGCTAATGATCCATCTTGCTGAATCAGCTGAAGAGGTGAGCTTCATGCACGACTCCACCGGCCGGATTGCAGAGCTGATCTACCCTATGGCCGGTTGGAACGATTATCTGCCCCCTCCACAACGGACCAGTTCAACCGCCTATCTTGACAGCCTCGGTCTGTTGAACCCTGCGACGACTGTTGTACATGCGGTCCATGTCACACCGGCAGATATCGGGATATTAAAGGAACGTGGCGTCTCGGTCGTTCTCTGCCCCCGTAGTAATGACCGGCTTGATGTGGGGCGTGCTCCGGCTGGATTACTGAAAAAGAGCGGCATAAGATTGGCGCTCGGCACAGACTCTCTGGCGAGTAACGACTCCCTCTCGCTTTGGGATGAAATGCGCTTTCTTCGCCGGGAATTCCCGGGGACATTCACTCCAGATGAATCACTTGCCATGGTCACCATCGAAGCGGCCAGGTCGCTGCAGGTGGAGGAGCTGGCTGGTTCAATCGTGCCTGGCAAGCCGGCAAACCTGCTTGTCATGCAGACAGGTCATCTTGGCAGAGCAGACGAACTGGCTGAGTCGCTCATAGAAGAGGGGAGAGTAGAGGCTGTTTTCGTCAGTGGGGAGCAGCAGGTATGACGGACTTCTCTAACAGGGCGATGCAATCCAGATGTGGTGTCTGGGGGAGCATGTCTACCGGTTGCACCATAACGTTTATGTATCCATCCCTGGAGAGTTGGTCAAGGTCACGTGCCAGTGTTGCTGGAGAAGATGAGAGATAGATAATCCGATCCGGCAGCAAGGCAGCAATCTCTTTAATTATCCTGGAATCACAACCGGTTCTGCCGGGACTGACGATCAGCAGGTCGATCTTGAGTCCATCCTGGCGCAATTCCGCCAATATATTTCCTGCTTCTCCTGCTAAAAAATCACAGTTATCGATACCATTCAAGCGGGCGTTGTTTTCAGCCTCCTTTACTATCTTTTCCGTAAGCTCTATCGCATAAATATGTCTAGCTCTGCTGGCAAGTAAAAGCGATATCCAGCCGCTCCCGCAATAGAGATCGACCACCTCTTCAACTCCGGTAAGATCGGCCCAACCTCTTACTGTCTCGCAAATGATTTCAGCGCTACCGCTGTTCACCTGAAATATCGAGTGGGGTGAAATGGTGAATCTTCTGTCACAAATATTGACCGGTAAAGAGTGCTTCCGGGTGAGGAAGTGATTCTGCTCTCCAAGGACTCCCTTGCCAGTTGAGCCGTTGATGTTCTGGACGATTGTTGATATCTCGGGGACTGTATTCTGGAGGTGTTTGGACAAGTGATGTAACTCGTTAAAACTCCTTTGACTGGTTACGAAAACCACCATGGCCTGGTTTTCTGATTCAGAGACACGTACTAGCAGATGGCGAAGCAGGCCATTTCCGGTTCTGGAGGAGTAGATCGGGACTTTACCTCTGCTTATACCCTCTTTAGTCGCAGCGATTATTCGGTTTATCAGGGGGTGATTAAGTGGGCAGTCGCTGATGTCCTGGATTTCATCGCTGGAGCGGCGATAGATGCCGATGACCGGAGCGGCGAATCTGCCAGCAATGACAAGCTTTGCTGAGTTTCGATAATGAAGCGGTTGCGGGGAAGGAATCATGTTTTGCAACTGGATATTCTGCAGAGATCTGTAGCGGGCAAACTCCTGTTGCAACGCCCCTTGCTTCCAATTGAGCTGGGCAGGGTACTTCATCAGCATCAATGGGCAGCCATCGCAGCTGCCAAGGCGGGTGCAGGCGGGCGAAGCGAGGCGTTGCGGGGAGTGGCGCAGTATCTTGACGGCAGTGGCAAATGCTTCCCGTTTGCCGCTAAAATCGATTCTGACGCGCGCCTGTTCGCCAGGCAAAGCACCATTCACCAGGATATTGAAACCATTGTGAGTCGCTTTTCCGTAACCGGATTCATTGAGGGCAGATATGGCAAGATCTAGTACCATTCCTGATTTCAGCCCAGTTGGTGGCGAATCAGGTCGAATCTTTTTCTTAGTCGATTTCATGTAACTATGAAACAGGAAAGGATGGGGAAAGTCAATCATCAAGTTTTAAGGTTCACCTCCATTAAAATAAATGAGTATGTTTTGGAATCAGATGTGTAGAAATATTAGTCATTAGGTCGGTGCCGATGTGAGCCGCACATTGGCAATGCTAATGTAATTGGCTGAAATTGCTGAATTGCATAAAAAATATGCTTGCCAGTATAAAATAGGAGCAGTATGTGCATCAATACTGTGCATTAATTAAATTGGGTCACTGGCATGCCTTTTTACCAGGCAAGGATCGACCTGACAATAACCAAAAGGAGGATGCATCATGGCGCAGAAGTTGGATGAAAAGATTGAAGGAATCTATCAGGATGTGCTGAAGCGCAATCCTGGTGAGATCGAATTCCATCAGGCGGTTCTTGAAGTTCTCGAATCACTCGGTCCAGTTGTTTCCAAACATCCGGAATACCTTGAGCGTAAAATCATCGAGCGTATCTGTGAGCCTGAGCGTCAGATCATCTTCAGGGTGCCCTGGCAGGATGACAAAGGGCAGGTCCATATCAATCGCGGTTTTCGCGTTGAGTTCAATAGCGCCCTTGGACCTTATAAAGGCGGACTCCGCTTTCACCCTTCGGTATACCTCGGCATTATCAAGTTTCTCGGTTTCGAGCAGATTTTCAAGAACTCATTGACCGGCATGCCGATCGGCGGCGGCAAGGGTGGTTCAGATTTTGATCCTAAGGGGAAGTCAGACGACGAAGTAATGCGTTTCTGCCAGAGTTTCATGACCGAGCTCTATCGCCACATAGGCGAGCATACCGACGTGCCGGCAGGTGATATCGGCGTTGGCGGTCGGGAAATAGGTTACATGTTCGGTCAGTACAAGCGTATCACTAATCGTTGGGAAGCAGGAGTTCTGACCGGCAAGGGGCTGAAGTTCGGTGGCTCACTGGTTCGTCCCGAGGCTACCGGATATGGCGCCACCTTCTTCATCAACGAGGCCCTCAAGGTCAGGAAGGATTCCTTTGCCGGCAAGATCTGTACGGTATCCGGTTCCGGTAACGTTGCCATCTACACCATAGAGAAGATTCATCAACTGGGTGGTAAGTGCGTTGCCTGCTCCGATTCAAATGGGGTGATATATCACGAAAAGGGGCTCGATCTCGATCTTATCAAGCAGCTTAAGGAAGTCGAGCGACGTCGTATCAGTGACTATGCCAAGAAGCACAAGGACGCCAAGTATATAGCTAACGGCAACATCTGGGATATCCCCTGCCAGGTGGCGATGCCATCCGCAACCCAGAACGAGATCAATGGCAAAGATGCCAAGACCCTGGTAAAAAATGGCTGCATCGCCGTAGGTGAAGGGGCTAACATGCCTACTACGCCAGAAGGTGTGAAGGTCTTCCTTGATGCCAAGATCGCCTACGGTCCTGGCAAGGCTGCCAACGCCGGCGGTGTTGCTACCTCGGCTCTGGAGATGCAACAGAATGCGCAGCGTGATTCCTGGACCTTTGAATTCACTGAAAAGAAGCTCGAAGGGATCATGGTCGGTATCCACAAGCTCTGCTATGAGATCTCTGACGAGTATGGCGCACCGGGTAATTATGTGCTTGGCGCCAATATCGGCGGCTTTATCAAGGTAGCAGACGCAATGGTAGCCCACGGACTCGTTTAGACTACTTAGTCTGTATATCAATAAAGTTTTATTGCAATATCCATTTGCGGAGTTTCACTCTCAGCGCCATGCATCTGGAGTGATTGCAGTAGCGATAAATTGAAGTCCAGAATATGAGCCGTCCGGCAATTGCCGGGCGGCTTTTTTTGTCAGGCTGCCTTGACTTTGACCGCAGGAATCCGCTATGATGACCAGCCATGAAAAATATGACCAGACAACTTAAAATAGGCAGTTTGAAGATAGGAGGGGGCGCCCCCTGTTCGGTGCAGTCGATGTGCAATACCGACACGCGGGATGTTGAGGCAACCCTGGCGCAGATAAGGCAGCTGGCTGAGGCAGGTTGCGAACTGGTCCGTTGCGCGGTACTTGATCAGGATGCAGCTGATGCAATGGCCCGCATTAAGATTGCCAGCCCACTGCCGGTTGTTGCAGATATCCATTTCGACTATAAACTGGCACTGGCGGTCCTGGCAGGGGGTATCGACGGGCTGCGCCTCAATCCAGGTAATATCGGTGAGCAGTGGAAGGTGGCAGAGGTTGTCAAGGCTGCCAAAGACAGGCTGGTACCGATCCGGATCGGGGTAAACGCCGGTTCGCTGGAGAAGGAGCTGTTAGTCAAGTATGGCCACCCGACTGCCGAGGCGATGGTCGCGTCTGCCCTTGGCCATGTCCGCATACTGGAAGAGCTTGGCTATGATCAGATCAAGATTTCACTCAAGGCTTCGGATGTCCCGAAAACGGTGGAGGCATACCGGATTCTCGCGGAGAAGGTAGATTACCCGCTACATATCGGTATCACAGAAGCCGGGACGATCTTCTCCGGCACCATAAAATCTGCAGTCGGTCTCGGCATCCTGTTGGCTGACGGAATCGGTGATACCTTGCGGGTCTCTCTCACCGGTGACCCGGTTGATGAAGTGCGGGTCGGTTTTGAGATTCTTAAAGCACTGGGACTGCGACAGCACGGGATAAATTTTGTCTCCTGTCCGACCTGCGGTCGCTGCCAGATTGACCTGATCAAGGTGGCCAACGAGGTGGAAGAACGATTGCGCATCTATAAATCTCCTCTGACCGTTGCGGTCATGGGGTGTGTGGTGAACGGCCCGGGAGAGGCTCGTGAGGCCGACGTCGGTATCGCCGGTGGGCGTGGTGAGGGGCTGCTTTTCCGTCAGGGTGAAGTTGTCCGTAAAGTGCGAGAAGAGGAGATGGCCGACGCATTAGTGGCAGAGGTGGAGAAGATGGTGAAACAGCAAGGATGAATCATGAGTTATGAATGATGAAAGAGATACTTGAGCTATTCAATTCATAATTCAACATCACTAAGTCATATATATTCTAAATCGAGGTAAACATGCGCTACTCGCAATATTTCATCCCGACAGTCAAAGAGACACCGGCCGATGCCGAGGTGATATCACATCAGCTGATGCTGCGGGCCGGCATGATCCGTAAACTGGCAGCCGGCATCTACAATTATCTGCCGCTTGGTCTCCGCTCTATACGTAAGGTGGAGCAGATTGTCAGGGAGGAGATGAACCGGGCTGGTGCAATTGAGATCCTGATGCCGGCGGTGCAGCCGGCCGAGCTATGGCAGGAGTCGGGTCGCTGGGAGCAGTATGGCAAGGAGCTGCTTCGTTTCAATGATCGGAAAGATGCCCAATTCTGCATGGGGCCGACCCATGAAGAGGTGGTGACCGATCTGGTCAGACGGGAGGTGAAGAGCTACCGGCAGTTGCCGCTCAACCTCTATCAGATCCAGGGGAAGTTCCGAGACGAGATTCGACCCCGCTTCGGATTGATGCGAGGGCGCGAATTCATCATGAAGGATGCCTACTCCTTTGATGTCGATAGTGCTGCTGCCGACATCTCTTACGACAAGATGTACCAAGCCTACCGTCGCATATTCGAGCGTTGCGGGCTTAATTTCCGCGCTGTGGAGGCGGATACCGGTTCCATCGGTGGATCATCGTCACATGAATTCATGGTACTGGCCGATTCGGGAGAGGATGCCATAGTCTCCTGCTCGACTTGCGAATATGCAGCCAACGTGGAAAAAGCAGAGGCAGTGCAGCGGGGTGCTGGCGAGCATGCAGAAGAGCGGCCGCTGGAAAAGGTGGCTACCCCGGAGAAGAAGAGTATCGAAGAGGTATCCGAATTTTTAGGCGTCCAGAAGTCAATCATGGTCAAGACTCTGGTGCTGATGGCTGATAACGAGCCGGTACTGGCTCTTTTGCGTGGCGACCACGATTTGAACGAGATTAAACTTAAGCACCTGCTTGGCTGTGAGACACTGGAGATGGCCAGTGATGAACAGGTGACCAAAGTTACCGGAGCACCGGTCGGTTTTGCCGGCCCGGTAGGACTGAACGTCCGGGTAGTTGCTGATCTGGCGGTGCAGGGGATGAAAAACTTTGTCACCGGTGCCAACTTCAAGGACCTGCATCTTAAAAACGTCAACCTGGAGAGGGACTGTACTGTCACCAGCTTTGCCGATATCCGTAATGTGGTTCATGGCGATCCCTGCCCGCGCTGCAGCGGGGGTACCATGGAGATGTGGCGCGGTATCGAGGTGGGGCATGTCTTTAAGCTCGGCACCAAGTATTCCAAGGCGCTCAAGGCTACCTATCTGGACGGGGAGGGGAAGGAGCAGATCATTTTCATGGGTTGTTACGGAATCGGCATCGGCCGGAGTGTGGCAGCTTCAGTCGAGCAGAACCATGATGAGAACGGGATCATCTTCCCGTTGCCGATAGCGCCTTTCCACTGCATCATCTCCACCGTCAACTATGCCAAGGAAGAGGTAGTCAGGCGTGCTTCAGATGAAATGTATCAGCAACTCCTCAATGCCGGCGTCGAGGTCCTGCTGGATGACCGGGATGAGCGACCCGGCATCAAGTTCAAGGATGCAGACCTGATCGGCATTCCGCTCCGTATCGTGGCAGGCAGCAAGAACCTTGCTGAAGGCAAGGTGGAATTGAAGCACCGCAGAAGCGGGGAAGTTGAACTGTTGACTATCCCCCATGCACTGGCAAAGGTGCAGGCACTTGTGGCAGAGGCGTTGGGAGAATAAATACGGGAGCAGGCAGATGACCAGAGATGAAGCACGTAGCAAGATAATTTTTGCCCTTGACGTGGATAGCTTTAGCGAGGCGGAACATTGGGTGACGACACTGACCGGTCAGGTCGGGATGTTCAAGGTGGGGAAGCAGCTATATACCGCCCATGGTCCTGAGATCGTCAGGATGATTACCAGACATGGCGGAGCGGTTTTCCTCGATCTGAAATATCACGATATCCCGAATACCGTAGCCATGGCCTCACTGGAGGCGGCCCGACTCGGTGTGCAGCTTTTCAACCTTCATGCCCTGGGCGGTTATGAGATGATGGCCAAAACAGTTGAGACTCTTGCCAAAGAGTATAAGGGGAACAGTCGGGCCAAGGTGTTGGCTGTGACTATCCTTACCTCTTCAACTGAGGAGACTCTTCGCCAGGTAGGTATTGAATGTCCGGTCCGCGATATGGTGGTACGTCTGGCACGGTTGGCGCAAAAAGCCGGCATCGATGGTGTCGTAGCTTCGCCGCAGGAGGTTGAATTGATCAGGGAGGCGTGCGGCAGCGATTTCCTGGTGGTGACTCCGGGTGTCCGTCCGACTTTTGCGGCAGCGAATGATCAGAAAAGGGTCATGACCCCTGGAGAGGCAGTCCGGTCCGGTGCCGACTATCTGGTAATCGGCCGTCCCATCAGCGCCGCCTCAGATCCATTGCAGGCTGCGGCAGCGATTGTGGACGAAATTCTGGCAATATAAACATCGGTCATCTATGTAGAAACTGTTTCGATAATAAACAGAAGTTGGAGACGCATGTGAAAGAAGAGATTATCTACGGTGTAAACCCGGTTCAGGAGGCCCTCCGCAGCAGCAGGAGGGCCTTTGAACTTTTTCTGGCAGGTGGCAGTAACGACCGTCGTCTGGAAAAAATCCTCAAATTGGCTGCTGACAAGGGGGTGCCTGTCCGGCAACGGGATAAGAGGGACATTGCCAGGCTCTGCGGTACTGAGCACCACCAGGGGGTAGCGTTGCGTGTGGAGGAGTTCCCCTATCTGGAGCTGGCTGATATCATGGAATGCTGGCAAAAAAGCGGCACTGCAGGACTTATACTCGTTCTGGACGGTATTCAGGACCCGCACAACCTTGGTGCCCTTATAAGGACCGCTGCATGTGCAGGGTGTCACGGGGTGATCATCCCGCGGGACCGTGCCGTCGGGGTCACCCCTGCAGTGGAGAAGGCGTCGGCCGGGGCAGTCGCAACCATACCGGTCGCCAGAGTGACCAACATAAACCATGCCTTGACTGAACTGAAAGCTGCCGGTTTCTGGATATACGGTACTACCAGCGATGCTCCCACCCCACTTTACGGGCATGATTTTACAGGTCATCTGGCACTGGTCATCGGCTCGGAGGGTGAGGGTCTAAGGCCCCTGGTCCGCAAGTCTTGTGATATGCTAATCTCCATCCCGCTACAGGGGGGGGTGGAGTCGCTCAATGCGTCGGTTGCCGGCGGTATCGTCCTGTTCGAGGCGGTCAGGCAGAGACAGCAGGCAGTGAAGGTGGGCTGATATGGAAATGAATGACAGTCATCCTGATAAAGTGCAGGAGGGGGAGGCGAATCCCTTTTTATCAAAGGCCTTGGTCAGCTTCAGATGGACCTCGTTCTTTCCTGTGGCACTGATAGCGCTTCTCTGCTCCCTCATGCTATTTGGTCTGATCATCAGGCTGGCATCTCCTGCAGGGGAATTCGCGAGACTTGTCTGCATAATCCTGAACGGTGGGGTCAGCGCTGCCATCTTTGTCTGGGTCGGTTCTATCATTGCACCCATGGGACGCTTTCGGGTTGCCGTTGTACTTACCATTCTCTTTACCTTCATGGCCGGGATCACTATCTATGCAAAAGCCTTGCAGCTAGCCGGTTCAGGAACCATGCAGGAGATAGCTGCAGGTTTCATCGCAGGGGGGATTGCTGCAATCCTGGTCTGCATATACTGGTACAGGCAGGGGGGAGGGAGATAACGATGCAAGAACCGCAGATAAAGAACCAGTTTGCAAGCGACAACTATGCCGGTATCTGCCCTGAGGCCTTGCAGGCAATGGCCGAGACCAATAGCGGTTTTGCTACCTCCTATGGCGATGACCGCTGGACTGCTCGGGCCTGCGCACTGATACGGGAGCTCTTTGAAACCGACTGTGAGGTGTTTTTTGTTTTCAATGGGACGGCTGCCAACTCCCTCGCCCTGGCATCACTATGCCATTCTTATCACAGTATAATCTGTCATGAGATGGCGCACCTGGAAACCGACGAGTGTGGTGCACCCGAATTTTTTTCCAACGGCACCAAGGTGCTGCTGGTCCCGGGGAGAAATGGCAAGGTAGACTTGGAGGGGGTAGAACATACGGTGCTGCGCCGTAGCGACATCCATTATCCTAAACCGCATGTACTGAGCATCACCCAGGCGACTGAGGTCGGCACAGTATATTCTGTGGCTGAATTGCAGGAGATCGGTGAACTTGCCCGCCGTCTGGAGTTAAAGGTCCATATGGATGGTGCCCGTTTTGCCAATGCAGTCACTTCTCTCAATGTTGCACCAAAAGAGATAACCTGGCAGGCTGGTGTCGATGTCCTCTGCTTCGGTGGTGCCAAGAACGGTATGGCGATCGGCGAAGCAGTAGTCTTCTTCAACCGAGAACTTGCCCATGAGTTCGATTATCGCTGCAAGCAGGCAGGTCAACTGGCATCAAAGATGCGGTTTCTTGCTGCGCCATGGATAGGTATGCTGGAGAGCGGTGCCTGGATAACACATGCCGCCCATGCCAACCGCTCTGCTGCTATGCTGGCAGAGCAGGTAGCCTCGATACCTGGTGTCAGGCTGATGTTTCCGCAACAGGCCAATTCGGTTTTTCTCGAGCTCCCGGAAACTGCAGCAGAAGACCTACGTCGCTGCGGCTGGCACTTCTACACCTTTATTGGCTCTGGCGGTGCTCGTTTCATGTGTTCCTGGGCGACTAAGGAAGAGGATGTAGTGGCGCTGGCGCGGGATCTGCGAAAGGTATTAGCCTTACGGAGTTGACTTCTCATGCCTTATAATAAATCATTAGAGAAAATGGTCGATGCAATTGTTGTGTCCTGGTTGAACATAGAAAAGAAGCGGATGTTCGGTGGTATCTGCTACCTGACCTGTGGCAATATCTGTTTTGGGATCTGGCAGGATTACCTGATAATCCGTGCCGGGGTAGATGTTGCAACCGAAATGCTGAAAGTGGAGCATGTCCGCCCCTTCGATATTATCGGCAAACCTATGAAGGGGTGGTTCATGGTGGCAGAAGGCGGGTGGCAGAGAGAAGAGGAACTGCGCGACTGGCTTTTTGTCGGTCGTGAGTTTGCCGGCACATTGCCGGCAAAGTGATTCTCCGTATTGTCCATTTCGCATAAAAAAAGGCTCTGATCCTGCAGAGCCTTTTCTACTGCAATTGATTGCTAAATGGTAGCGGAGGCCGGACTCGAACCGGCATGCCCTTGCGAGCGGTAGATTTTGAGTCTACTGTGTCTGCCATTTCACCACTCCGCCAACGACAACGGATTATAGCCAAAGCCAGATTGAGCGTCAAGGAGGTTTTTCCTGAAAGGGGAAATATTTATTGACACTGCCAGTCTGCTTTGTTATAAAAAGAGTTCTTGAATGGGGCTGTAGCTCAGTTGGGAGAGCGCTTGAATGGCATTCAAGAGGTCGTCAGTTCGATCCTGATCAGCTCCACCATTACTAAATTAAACGGGGTAAGCGATAAGCTGCCCCGTTTTTTATTTTCGTGGCTGGAATAATATCGGTTTTTTTCTGAATTAATCTTTGCTCAAGTTTAATATCAATAAATTAATGTTAAAATATATTACTTGTAATTTCCACGTTAGTAAATGTGTCTGGAGTTTTACCGAAATAACAATTAGACCATTATATTCTGGAGGCTAATATGTTCAGGTACGGCATTATGTTTCTTGCAGCATTCCTCTTGAATAACTCTCTTGCTATAGCAGAAAAATCCAAGATAGCTGGCCCTGCAACCCCTCCGGTCTATTCAACCTATCAATTCCATAAAGATGGCAAACACATCTATTTTGCCACACAACCTTTGGCAGCTCCCGAGGGGGTGGTTGGTGAAGTGATGCGTCGAGATAGTATTCTGAAAAAGAATCTGAAGAAGATTGGCCTGGAGATAGTTTTCTACCCCTTTTTCAATGGGCCTGACACTAATTTATTTATGTTGCGGGATGAGATAGATATCACCATGGCTGGTGATATGCCGACGATTGCCTTTGCAGCTACCGGAAAGTCGAATATTAGCGGCATTGCCAAGCTTGGTAATGCCTCAATCATCACCAGAAACAAGTTTCGTTCCTTAAAAGAATTGAAGGGGAAAAGGATTGGCGTAACAATCGGGACTACAGGTCATTACGGGCTGTTGTTAGGTTTAAACGCTGCAGGGATGCAGGAGGATGAGGTAAAGATTGTACCGATGAACGTATCTGACATGACCAGAGCACTTGCGCAGAACAGTATTGATGCTTTTTCTGCCTGGGAGCCGACACCATCGGTGGCACTTGCGAGCAATAAGGAATTTGTTGCAATTCACAGGTTTCTTAATTCAAGCTATTTATATCAGACAAAAAAATTTGCTCTGCAGAACCCTGAGGCTTCGATGCAAGTTCATGCCTCATTCCTGAGAGCTTTACGCTGGCTGAAAAAGAGTGAATCCAACCTGGCAATAGCTGTGCAGTGGACTATTCAGTCTGCAGAATTACTGGCCAATAAAGCGCCTTATCCCTCCACCCAGACGATACAGGCCTTAACCAGGACTGATCTGCTCCGTTTCGCCGATGAACCACTTATACCTGAAGCATATATGAAGAAGGATGGCCATTTACACAAAGGATTCGAGTTTCTCAAGGCTCGTGGCCGGCTACCTGCAGATGCAAGCTGGGACAATGTCAGGAAGGGGATGAGTAATCAAACATTGAAAACAATTCTAGCAAATCCTGGCAAGTATCAACTTGATGAATATCGAGCAGAATAGGTGTTGAAGATGAACATCAGACTGCAAAAGCCACTTATCAATGTCATTCCTCGAAGTATTCGTGGCATGCTGCTATTGTATTTTACGGCAGGTACAGTACTGCTCTTTATTATAATGGGGCTGGTAAGAACCTTCGGGCTGCCATTCGGTATTTATCAAGGGGAAATGGCTGAGCATCAGTATGAGGCTATGAAAAGGCTTAATGCTGTAGCTGATGACAAAAAAAGTGATATTACTGAATGGTTTAACGAAAGGCTGGGTGATTTGCAATTGATGGTGCATGACCAGATAAATATTGACCGAATAACAATGTTTGCTGAATCATATAGAGAGGGTAGAGTCGAACCACAGACTTTGCTGGAGCTTAGATCATTGCTCGACAACTTCAAGGAAACCAGTCGATATGATTCTATTGAAATAGTTGATGCAAAAACTAGCAGATGTTTATTCTCCACTGATTCTGGTCATGCAGGTGCAGTTTGCGTTGTTGCTGGTAAATTGTCAGGAGGGGGGCAGGATTGGACTGTAAGGGTGTTTTTTGATGCATCTGCAAATGATAACGGGACATATTTCTATATCGCTCATCGGATCAAACCAGTCAGTCATGATATAAATATACAGCTGCCGGTTCTTTATGTGCTTGCACGGGTTAATGTGGAAAATTCCTACCTCAATTATCTCATCCATGGTTCAAGTGCTCTTGGTGAGACAGGAGAGATAGTACTGGTCGATTCAGAGCGGACACTTCTGGCTCCATTAAAACATGATCTCCCAAATGGCAGCATCGCCCGGCCGCTCTCGTACAAGATTGCGGCCAAGCCTGCTGAATTGGCATCCATGGGTATCGATAGTATCTTGATGGCCGATGATTATCGTGGCGAACCGGTAATTGCTGCTGTGCGGCACTATCGGATTACTCCTGATTATGGTATAGGACTGGTGATCAAACAGGACCAGACAGAGATTTTGGCACCTTTGAAGAGAAGTATCATCTCTTTGGTTGTAATGTCTATGATCAGTTTAATAGCCGTAGTCTGTTGTCTCTTCCTTGTTGCCAGGTGGCTATTTACTCCGCTCGAGAAGATGACTGAAACGGTACGCAGGATAGAGACCGGGGATCTCGGCGCGCGTGTAGCTGTCACCAGCAGTGATGAAATCGGTATTCTCGGTAAAACCTTTAATGAAATGGCTGAGCGTATTCAAGGGTGGTATGAGGAACTTGATGCTTTGGTACGTGAACGGACCAGAGAGTTGAGCCTGGTCAACAGTCAGCTCAACAGTGAAATTGAAGAGAGGATAAGGGCGGAAAAGATTGTCCTCGAACTGAATGTAGAGTTAGAGGAGCGAGTCCAGCAACGCACTGCCGAGTTGGAGTCGGCAAATGATCTTCTGCTGCAGAATGACGAGCGGATCAGCAGACTCAATCTGGAACTTGAACATCATCTGCATCAAGTGACCGAAGCCAACCGAGAACTAGAAGCGTTCAACTATTCAGTATCCCATGATCTGCGGGCACCTTTACGACACCTGGCCGGCTTTGTCGAACTGTTGCAGAAGAAGGATCTAAGTTCACTTGATGAAAAGGGGCGACATTACTTAACGGTTATTTCCGATGCTGCTCAGAGAATGGGATGTCTAGTTGACGATCTGCTCTCCTTTTCGCGGATGGGAAGGGCTGAGATGTCGCGGTTCAAGGTGGATCTACGACAGCTGACAGATGAAATAGTTAGTGAGCTTGACAAAGGAGAGACACCTGAGAAAGCTGTGACCTGGGTAATCAACGATCTTCCAAATGTTATCGGTGACAGCTCAATGCTGCGGCAGGTATTGATAAATCTGTTGAGTAATGCACAAAAATATACCCGTCCGGGGATCAAACCGGTCATAGAGGTCGGCAGCGGAGCAGCAGAGCATGGAATGGTACAAATCTATGTAAGAGATAACGGTATAGGTTTCGACATGAAATATGTTGATAAACTTTTTAGCCTTTTCCAACGTTTACATTCACCTGAAGAGTATGAAGGCACTGGTGTCGGCCTGGCAAATGTCCGGCGGATTATCAATCGGCATGGTGGTAAAACATGGGCTGAAGGTGTTGTAGATGAAGGAGCTACTTTCTATTTTACTTTACCTCGCGCATAGGAGGCATGACAAATGAATGTGGAATTGAAAAAAATCCTGCTGGTTGAGGATAGCAGTAATGACGCTGAGCTTACCATGGAGGCGCTTGCTGAACAGAATATGGCCAATGAAGTGATCTGGCTCAGAGATGGTGCAGCCGCGCTTGATTATCTTTATTGTCGCGGGGACTATGCCGGCCGGCAGCCGGTAAATCCTGCCCTTATCCTGCTTGATCTCAAGATGCCCAAGGTGGATGGGCATCAGGTTCTGAAGGAGGTTAAAGGAGATGAGCAACTGAAAACCATTCCGATAGTAGTATTGACCTCATCAAGTGAGGAATCTGATCTGTTGCAGAGTTATCATAATGGAGTCAATGCCTATGTGGTTAAGCCGGTCAATTTCGGAGAGTTCATGGAGGCGGTAAAACAGCTTGGTATCTTCTGGGCGCTGCTAAACGAACCGCCCCCGAGTAGATAGCTGCAGGGAGGTTTTCTGTGAAGGGGAAATTAAGAGTCCTCAATCTGGAAGATAGTCCAAACGATGCCGAATTGATAGCTGCAACTCTTGATGCAGGCGGGATCGATTGCGATATCATCCGGGTAGATACACGAGAGAAATTTATTGCAGTAATTGACGCAGAGGGAGCAGATATTATCCTGGCTGACTATTCGCTGCCAGCATTTGACGGTCTTACTGCATTGGGATTGGTACGGGAACGGTTTACTGATCTGCCATTTCTCTTTGTAACAGGGACCATGGGGGAAGAGGTTGCAGTCGATTCCCTGAAAAACGGTGCAACTGATTATATTCTCAAAAACAGGCTTTCTCGTTTAGTCCCGGCGGTGCTTCGTGCATTGCGAGAGACAGAGGAAAGACGCGAACTTGAGATAGCTGATATAGAACTGCGCAAGAATGAGGAGCGTTATCGTACCATCCTTTTGTCAGCCATGGATGGTTTTTGCATTTTCAACAGTCAACTACGTTTTCTGGATGTAAACAAGTCATACTCAAATATGACCGGTTACAGTAGGGATGAACTATTAGGCATGACGATTAATGAGCTGGAAGTTGTTGAAAGTGGTGATGATATTGCTCTGCGGGTACAACGTATTATAAATAGCGGTAATGAACGCTTTGAGAGTAGGCAGCGCTGCAAGGGTGGGAGGATTATTGATGTTGAGGTAAGCATAAATTATCTTGCCAGTGAAGCGAAGTTTTTCGTTTTTCTTCGGGATATATCGGAACGGAAATTAGCGGAGAAAGAAATATTCAAACTCAATGAAGAACTGGAACAACGAGTGGCAGAGAGGACTGCCAGCCTGGAACAGGCTACCGAGGAGTTACAACAGAGTCAATATAAACTGATAGAGATGGTAGAAAGCCTGAATAAGTCCAACAGTGCCCTGCAACAGGAGATAAAACAGCGGCGGCAAGCGCAGGATGAGATCGGCTGGTTGAATGAAGACCTGCTTAGGCAACGTACCGCCCTGGAAGCTGCCAACCTGGAACTCGAATCGTTCAGCTTCTCTGTTTCCCATGACCTGCGGGCACCCCTTCGCCACATTATCGGGTTTGCCAGGGCACTTATGGAAGAATGTGGCAACAGTGTTGGTGAAGTAGCTGTCGATTATCTGCAGCGAATAGTCAAAGCCAGCATCAAGATGCAGGAACTGATAGACGGGCTGCTTGAATTGTCTAGGGTCAGTAGAGGGGAACTGCGCAAATCGGTTGTCGATTTGAGCTCTATGGCCAGAGATATTAGCCAGTCTCTCCTAGGCACATCACCAAATCGCAAGGTCATATTCAATATTGCCGACTCTCTGAGTGTGACAGCTGATCCGATACTATTAAGGGCGCTGCTGGAAAACCTGCTGGGGAATGCCTGGAAATATACAGGCAAGAAGGAGACTGCAACTATTGAGTTCAGTTGTGAAGAGAGGCAGGGGCAAAGAGTATTCTATATTAGGGATAATGGTGCTGGTTTTGATATGCTCTATGTCGATAAACTGTTCAGCCCTTTTCAGCGATTGCATAAGGCAGAAGACTTCGAAGGTACCGGTGTAGGTCTTGCGACAGTACAGCGGATTATCCGTCGTCATGGTGGCCATGCATGGGCTGAAGCTGAGATTGACAAAGGGGCAACTTTCTATTTTGCCATCCCATAGAGGGTCGTAGTAAATCATTAATATCTGCAATAGCACAGTCTGTTTTCTATTTTGACAAGTTCAAGCAAAAGGCCAGCGATTTTTCACTGGCCTTTTGCTTGATAGCTATTTTGATTTAGCTACAAATACTCCGTCCCAATCATCCGGTGGAGGGGCATGGAGAAAATCCTCACAACGATCGAGATATATCTTGGCAGTTGCATCGTTATGACTGGCTACCATTTTGGCAAAAATATCCTTTGCCTGCGCAAATTGCCTGGCTTTATAGAGTTGCAGCGCTGTAGCAAAATCATCTATTGTTTCAGTATTTTTTACCATCAGCTCATAGATCGGGATCGGCAGGTTTTTCCCCTTCACCCTTACCAGGTCGACTTCACGGAATATCATCGAAGAATCATTTACCAGCTCCCTGGTGGAACCGCTCACCAGGATATGGGTACCATACTGTTTGTTCAGACCTTCCAGCCGTGAGGCGAGATTTACGTTGTCACCGATGGCCGTATAGTCGAAGCGGATATCAGCCCCCATATTCCCTACGACCGCATCACCGGTATTGATACCGACGCCGATGTCAATATTCAGCATCCCTCTTGCGGTAAAGCTCTGGTTCAACTCCTCCAGTTTGTTAATCATCCTTATAGCGCTTCGGCAGGCATAGGTGGCATGGTTCTCTACATCGAGGGGAGCGTTATAGATAGCCATAACAGCATCGCCGATATATTTGTCGAGGGTGCCACGTTCTTCCATGACGATTCTGGTCATAGGGCTGAGATATTCGTTCAGCAGGGTTACCAGATCTTCCGGAGTCAGCGATTCTGAGAGGGTGGTGAAACCACGGATATCAGAGAAAAGAATACTAATAATGCGCTTTTCTCCCCCGAGTTTCAACCGGTCCGGGTTTTTCATTATTTCAGCTACCAGGTCGGCAGAGATATAGTTGCTGAAGGCCTTCTTCATGTAACGCCCTTTTTTCTCTATGACCAGATTCCGGTACGCCTCTGCGCCTAAGTGGGTCGATACAAGTCCTATGAAAGGGTAGAGGATGGTCAAGTCCAGCATGTGATTCTTAAAGAGATAGAAATTGAGTGCTGCATAGAGGGCACTTCCAAGTCCTGAATAGGCTAGTCCCACCAGGGTTCCGGATGCCAGATTGAGAAGCAGGGCCAAAATTATCGGGAGTATGATAATGGCAGCCAGTTCAATGGAGATGGTTCGAGCATCGTGAAGCAGGTAGCGCTGTTCTATGGCATTGGATGCAACAGTTGCATGGATCTCTACCCCGGGCAGGGCAGGGTCGAATGGTGTAGCTCGAATGTCTCCTATTCCAATCTCTGTTGTGCCGACAAGTACAAGCTTACCCTTAAGAATATCCTTAGGGAGTCGGTCTTTGATAATATCCACCGCTGAAACCGTTATGAAAGAGTTTCCAGGACCATAAAAGTTGAGAGTAAACTCGCCATTTTCACTTACAGGTATAGTCCTTTTACCGACTGCCAAGGTGCGTATGCCGAAATTGGCCACATCGACCATTATTTCGCCATCAAAGAAGTAGCGCAGCGATTTCAGCGGCAAGGATGGATAGATGTCACCGTTGAAAAGAAGAAGAAGCGGAGCTTTGCGGAATACCCCGTCAAGGTCGGGAACTGCGTTGAAAAAGCCGAAATCAAGCGCACCTGCGGATACTTCGGCGATATTGGCGTCAACACTTGAAAATTCTCTGAGCGGTATGGACGTGACATTGTCATCGGCCTTGAGGAGCTTTATGCTGGAATTGGCAAGCAATTCTATAGTAATTGGGTCTATCTTCTGCTCTTCATTACGGAAAAAATACCCCATGACGATGTTGCCTGCATCGGAGATACCCTTTGCCAGCGCCTTGTCCTGCCGCGGGCCCTGTGGTTCGGAAAAGACAATGTCGAGAGCAGTCACTTTTGCGCCATGTTTTGCAATGCCGGAAAAGAGCTCCCCCTGTATCTCACGTGACCACGGCCAGCGACCTATCTCTTTGACACTCTTGTTATCCACGGCCACAATCACAACTTCATCAGGTGGCTTCATAGGCCCTCTGATCCGGAAACGGGCATCTTTGAGCCGTAGTTCAACCTGCTGGATAAATGGAGGCGCTGTACGGTAAAGGCCAAGGGCTATCAAAGCTGAAACAAAACCAATCAGTAAAAATGTTATAGTCTTTTTCATGGGCATTCACTTGGGTGACGTCAGTCTGGCAGATTTATTTCCAGGCTGACGTCCCTGACTATTTGTCGAGCAGATTAAGAAGAGTTTCTACATTGTTTTTATGCTTACCCTGCGGATACTCTTTCAAATATTGCTGGAATCTGATTTTTGCCTGGTCCTTGAAATTCATGGTGTAGAGAATCTCTCCGACACTGAAAAGAGCAGTCTCAGCTCTTACAGCTTTGGGATACTCTTCCAGAACCAGCAAGTACTCAGCCATTGCCGACTCTTTATTGTCAAGGAACCTTGAATAGACGGCACCACGTTCGAGACGTGCGTCTACCCGGATATCGTCGAGTTTTGTGAGGTCAAGGGCGATCTGAAAAATCTGCAGGGCAGTCTCGTACTTCCCTGAATCTGCAAGGCCACGGCCATAATTGACATTCCACCGGGCAACGATATTCGGCAGATTGTTACTATCCATCCACTCAGCAGGGGGGACCGCGGCCGTTGCCTTGTCAAAGGCTGTTTTCGCATCTGCCAGCGGTGTACCTGGCTGGACTTTTACCGGCTCGATCGGCGTATAACCGCGGGTATTCTGGGTCATGGCATTTGCTGTCAGCGTTTGGGCTTCTTTCCCCTGACCTGATACGCTGACCGCCCCTTCGTTGCCGAAGAAGACGTTGGCTGGGCCTTCACTCAACATAAGGAACTCAGTGCCCTTTACTCCTGCCACGGCAGTGCCACTCTTGACCGTCAGATTGCTCTGACCGGAAAATTTTACCACTGAGGCGCGTAATTTCCCCTGAGTCAGGTTGAATGATCCTTCCCGCTTTTTCTTGCTGAACATGAAACTGGTGATTTCCATCTCTGAATTGTTGGCCATGGTAAACTTGCTGTTATCAGCTAGGGTAAGCTCCAGCCAGCCATCTACACCAGTTTTTATCCAATAGCCTTCACTTATCTCAATAGTTGACTTGACAGGTGAATAGGAGATGTTGTTCTTGACTCGGTACTGGACAGCTCCGTTGAATTTGGAAATTTTTCCGACCGGTGCTGCCAGAACGCTCAATGGCATTAATGTGGCCATCGTGATGAGGAATAATATGATACGAATTTGAAACTGCATAATTACCTCCTTTGTATAGGAATATAACAGAAATGTCTGTCCTAGAGACTACTTTGCTGCACCCTGATTTTTCATGAACTCTACATATTCTAGCTGTACTTCTGCCGCTTTACGACTGTTGCCGCTTTTTTCATAAACTTTTACCATTTCAAGAAGGTCAGAAGCGGCTGAAGTATTATCTCCTGCCGCACTGCTGACGGCAAAGGCCCGTCGTAAATAGTCAATCCCTGCTGCGCTATTATCGGATGCATTGGCCAATTGCGCCAGACAGCGAAGGTCAACAGCAATTTTATGACTTTTCCCGAGATTCTTGTCGATGCTCAGCGCCTGTTCATATAAATCATTTGCTTCTTTGATCTCTAGCCTGCTGCGGGCTATATCACCAAGTAGACGCAGGGAATTGGACTCTTCTTCTCGCTGCGCCTGACGTTGCGCCAGTTCGAGCGCTCTTTTTGCTTCAGTTCTGGCTTCTGCAAGGGCGCCGTTTTGGAATAGAATCCTGCCAAGAAGATTGTGTCTTCCTGGGGCAATTCTTGAATCATCGAGAGTTATCTGTTTTAACCATGTTATCGCATCGGTTGAGTTATTCTCTTTAAAGCTGATCAGGGCCTTTTCAAATGCAACTTCCTGGAATAGCTGCGATGTAGAATCTGACAAAATGATGGCTTGACCAATATATAACTTTGCCTGGCCTAAGTCTCCTTTTAAGCGGCATACTCTGGCGCTATTTATCAGTGCAACAATTTTCCCTTCTTTATTGTCTATTGCACTATGCAGTCGCAAAGCAGAAGCAAATTCATCCAGGGCCCTGGTATGATCGCCACGAGATTCAGCCCTAAGACCACGCTGATTAAAGTTGATCGCCTGCAGTTGGGTGGAGGAAAGTTTTGCCTGTGGGCCACCACCGCAGCCGATACATGCCAGCAGGGGTATTGCAATAAGCAGCAGGCAACTTCTGTTGCATATAACTGGAATATCAGTCATGGCTGTCACCGGGGACAAACTCACGGTCAGTTGGTGCAGGGATGTGGTTCTTGAACGGCCAAGTCTCTTTGAGGGCATTGAGAAGAGTATCGACGCTCTGCACCGTATCCTCGGTCTTACTGATTATATTCGGCAACGATTTGCTGATGCTGCGCGTAGATTTTTCCACGTTATCAAGGGATGTGCTCACCTTGTCAAGCATTGGCGGCAGTTTCTGGTCAATATTTGTCAGAGTCCTTTCGACTTTTACCAGTGCCGGGCCAAGAGCTTTTATTTTTTCATCAGTGCTGCGCAGAACTGTCTGGGTTGAATCGGTTGCTCTGCTAATATCAGCGCGGGTAGATACCAGCAGGTTGTCAACATGCCCCCGTGTCCCCTGCAGGTCTCTGGTGAGTCGGTTGATATTGCCCAAGGTCTGTTTGATGTCCCCCTGCGGATCATTGATGTAACTGATAATCTCTTTAACTTCGTAAAGTACCGGTTTTACCTGTTCTGCTATATCGTTGGCTACCTCTTCAAGCCCCTTGGATTTGACAAAGGTTATGGTGTCACCGTCTTTAAGCAGCTCTTTTCCAGAAGAGCTTACCGAAACCTCGATGATAGCATCACCGACCAGTCCCTCCTTGACTAAACGTGCTGTAGAATCCTTACGAATCCATTTTTGGTATTTCTTGTCTAACTGAATATCGATATCGACCATGGCTCTTTCGTTAAGGGAGATTGAGCTAATCCTGCCGATTCTGAAGCCTGAGAGTTTTACCGCCATCCCCCGAGAAAAGCCGGTCCCTTTTTCAACGGTGAAGCGCAATTGATATTTCTTGGTGAAAATATCCTTTTCGATACCGATAAAGAGTATCGAAACAAGCAAGCCAGTAATGGCGATGGCAATAAACAGGCCGATTTTCTTTTCCAGATTCTTAAAGCGGACATCTTCATCTTTCAGCATTCTTTCTGCCCCTTGATTAAGCTGATGACCGTAGCGTTTTTCAGTATTGCCGGAGCTTCCTGATTGGAAGTGAAAAAGATAGATGTCCGGCCAGATTTTTCAGCATGAAAAGACAAAGCTGCCAAGAGGAACCGATTCCGTTCTTCAAAGTTAAGCCCCTGTAAAGGGGATTCATAAATCATCAGGTCGGGGTCATTGAGCATTGCCCGGGCAAAACCGAGCATACGTTTTTGAAACAGGCTCAACTTGCCGATCAGATCAAATCGTTTGCCGCTATAACCGATTCGTTCCAATGCCGCAACCCCTTTTGCATCAATCTCGTCCTGATTGTAATCAGAGTGATAAGATAGCGGTAAGGTTAGGTTCTCCCATACCTTCAGATTTGAAATCAGTCCTCCCGAGGAGAATACCAGGCCAATCTCTTTTCGCAGTTCATAGCAGTCTTTCTTGGTCAGTGTATGAACGTCTTTGCCCGCTACAACTACACTGCCACTATGTGGATGAATGAAGCCGAGTATTAATCTGACCAGGTTTGCATTCACCTCTTCTTTTGCAGTCAGAATGACAGTGATAGTGCCATGTTCTACGACAAATGAAGCTGGAGTCGGTAACTCTTCCAGAGTAATATTATCAAAAGATACTGCCTCTGCCATAAGGATTCACCAGTTATTAAGCACTTCATCAGTTAGAAGTGAGGTAATCATGTCTATTTCACAATTGAGGATAGCAGTGTAATAAGTCCGTCCAAAGTGAATACCAGAAATAGACTCTGCATAACCCCTTTAGTTGCTGCTTGGGGGATCTGTGTGGTGCTCAAGCTAACACTAAGACCCTGTTTGCAGCATGCAGCGGTGAGAAACAGACCGAAACAAAGACTTTTCAACACTGAGAAGGCCAGTTCTTTAATAGTCAAAGAAGTTAAGACCCCTTGTGAAAATTGTTCAAACTGAATATTCCAGCCTATTGAGGCAACCAGATAACCGCCCAGAATCGCAACTAATTCAAAGTATAGGGTCAGGATTACAACTGCTGTAGTAACTCCCATAATGCGCGGCATAATGAGATATTTATCTGCGCTTATCCCGAGGGCTTCGATAGTTTCGATTTCACCATTTATTTTCATGGCACCAAGTTCAGTCGCAATTGCAGTCCCGCTTCGAGCGATCACTATTATTGCAGTGAGAAGTGGCCCCAATTCGCGAATAACTACCCAGATCAAGACCTTGCCGGTTAGAGCTTCGTTACCTGTACCAGCCAGGTTGATAATCTGTGTAATGATAATTGTCCCGATAGTCAGCGAGATTATCATTATTATTCTGAGAGCTTCAAGACCGGTGAAGTAAACCTGCTTCAAATAAACCTTTAGTATTGGCCTACGACCATAATGAAGCGCGGAAACAGAGTTTTTCCCGGCAGTGCTTATTATCCCAACCAGCGCTGCAATAGTGAGGAGCAAGTTGATTAGCCATGACCCTATTTTTTCAAATAATACCCCCATGTTCAACTCTCGGTTAAGTTCGAAGAGGACATGATAACGACTCATTTTGCAGCCGGGTAATTGTATATGTACAATAACTGCCCAGGTAATGTTGATTGTCAGAATTCATAATACCTGCCATCCTGTAAGAGTTCAATCTGGGGGATGCCAAGGGCGTCCAGTTCCTGGGCAATTATCTCATAGTATTGTGGTTTGGGATGTGTGATGAGTATCCGTGGTGGTAGTTCGGTAATTTTTTTCAGTTCTTTCGCAAGAAGATTGGCAGTCAGATGACCAGTTACGAGAGCCAGTGATTCCATGTCGTTAGGGAACGAGACTTCGATTATTATAGCTGAAAGGTTAGTTGCATATTGCCATATCTGCTCAGTAGGACCGGTATCGCCGGTATAAAGAAGCGATTTGCCATTTTTACGTACAAGATAGCCAACAGCAGGGACCGAATGATTGACCATGCAAGCTGTAATATTGTAACCATCTACCAATAATGTCTTGTCAGGTTCCAGTTCGACATATTCAATTACAGGCGTCTCCTCGTTCGGCAGGGTGGTGAAATCTGGCCAGATTATGTTGTTGAGCATATGATCACGCAGTGCCTGCAGATTTTCCTTGATACTGAATACCTTAACAGTATGCATTATCTGTTTGATAATAATGTTGTCAGCAAGCAGTGGTATCCCCTTGATATGATCAAGATGTGTATGGGTGATGAAAATATAGCGCACAGCCCATTGTTCGTCCTCGGTAAGAACAGCACCAATCGTCCCGGCGTCAAGGAGGAGGATGTCATCAATAAGAAATGCCGGCGGATGGAAGTTTGGGAATTCAGCTCCGGCACTCCCTAGGACTCTCAATTTCATTAGTTCTCCCTCGTGGAAAGTTGTGGGCATCTATTTTCAGTTCAAGAGAGCATTTTCTTGCATTTATGGGACGATAAAATATTGGTTGATCGATTGCTGATTTTAACTTAAACCTTGGCACTGGTCAATGCAATTGAAAGTCATATTTGCACGGAATTATCCTCAATTACTACTACTGGTTGCAGTTTTTAACGCTTGGCGGTATTCCCTTGCACGATCCCTTTTACCTTGAAAACAAAATCGTAATTTAAGATATCTTCCCATTTATAGCCCTTTGCGGTAGAACGGGTGTCATCACCACTGCTGTATGGTTTGCCAGGGATATAGAACCAGTTCATAATTGCGTCGCCAGAACGACGCAGGACGAGCCAGTACTTCCCTTTCTTCAATACGTTACCTTCGGGCGGGAAAGCGAAGTCAACCCAATAGTATCCAGGCTTGCGTGGGATGGTGTCAAGATAGGTCGGCAGTGAACGCAAGCCTGATAAGCCGGGTTTGCCACGGTCATCTGCAACCAGATCGACAAATATCGTACCGTCACCACCAAATTTACGCATCGCCAGCGAAACTTTTTCGACAGCTATCGGGTCAATGATCTGAACTGCCTGGGCATATACATTTGTAGAGGTAGCATACTCGGCAGTCTCTTTGTCCATGATCTTTATCCCTTTATCCCCAACGACCTGAAAAAGATCTACAAAATTTGGGAATTCCATATTGCCGAATTCGGTTGTTTCGCCTTTGCGCGGTTTTTTTACTTCTATTGGTGGTATTATCTTGATTGGCGGTCGAGATGTGTCGGTTACCGGAGGTCGTTTCGGTTCATCATCTGCAAGTTGAGTATACAGGTTATTACTGATCAAGTAGGGACGCGGTGAGCCGATGGAAGATTTTAGCTGCAACGAAACTGAATCATTGAGGAATTTG
Source organism: uncultured Geobacteraceae bacterium (assembly GCA_964649725.1). Classification (GTDB taxonomy): domain Bacteria; phylum Desulfobacterota; class Desulfuromonadia; order Geobacterales; family Geobacteraceae; genus CAZYTM01. The sequence continues at coordinate 61,342 of CAZYTM010000010.1, forward strand.
GCGTCGATCTGCTCACTGTAGCGGGGCAGATATGGGGAACCGCGCCAGGTGTCATTAATATCATGAGAATCCAGTCCATGGGTCTGCTTGATATGACGGGAGGATGTGAACTGCTTTGACTGCTGCGGATCATAGGATAACCAGCCAAGGTCAGGGAAATAGATTTCCATCCAGGCGTGCCCACCCTGGCCCATGCTCTGAACCAGTGAACTGTTTTTATCGACAGGTACTTTCCATGGTTCCTTGAGGCTTATGCCACCTACAATTCGGGCCGGGATGCCGACTGATCGCAACATGGCTATAGATAAATGGGCAAAGTTCTGGCAGTTGCCGGTTCTGGTTTTCAAGGTATAGATAGCATCATATTTTGGGGGGTTATAGGTGTATTTAATGTTGTCTGCTACATAATTGAGAATTGAACTGACAGCAGCATATTCAGTATTGGCTGATGCAGTGAGGCTTGATGCAAGAGATGCAATCTCCGGATCGTCTTTTTGGACCATGTCGGTAGCTTGAAGATAAACTGCCTCACCTTGTGGAATATTCCGAAGGGGGAAGCCGGTTTTGCTTTCCATAGCTGAAAGTTCTGATTTAATAAAAGTTATGAAGTTGATGGAAACATTTGCATCAGTGTTGAGATTAGACCAAGTGACTTTTTTGAAACTGTTGCCAAATTTGTCTGTTTCATTCTCAACTTGTAACGGTTCAGGAGAAAATACAATATTGAGATTATTAAGCTCCTGCTTGACGGCTTTATTGGTGAAGTTGGCTGGCAGTGCAAATCTTAGGGTTAATTTTGAGAGCGGCTTGTCAATTGCAAATGACATCTGTTGGCTCATTTGGATTTTGCTGGAAAGATTTCCTTCAAGAACAAGGGTTTTTGCTGAGAGCATATTTGCCCAAAAAAGTAAGATTGTTGTAGATAAGATAACAAGTCTTGAATTCATGACGATACCTTCCTTTGGATTATCGAAATGAGCAGTGAATGCTGATTTGTCATTTATATCAGAAACCAAGGTTCTGTCCAATACCCTGAAAATACCCGGTGATGGTGATTGACATAGTAAGACCCAATTATCTACCATACAAGAGAAATATTATAGAAGAATCTTTTTTAAGTTTTCAATTTATCAAAATGATTTTGTACTTTACAGTGATGGTCTAGGTGTTAAAGGAAAAAAATTCTGGGATTACTTGCAAACTTGTGTCCCATCTGATAAATAATACTATCTATGATTTATTTCACTAATTCATGAAAATTTAATTCTTAATGTGGTGCCTTTGTACTGAAAATGTTTGATTCCGTTATGTTAGAGAGGGGGGGCTGATGCAGAAGCGATATCTGACAGCTGTATTTGTAATTGGATTATTGTGGTTTGGGGGAGAATGTAGTGCTGAGGTAAAGTGTATCGATTCTGAAGGTGAATCTGTAATAGTAAACAGTGACAAACCTTCAGCAAAGACAGAAGCGATAGCCCGTGCCAAATGGGCTGCAATTGAACAATCAATCGGTGTCGAGGTCAAAGCTCAAAGTGTAGTACAGAATTTCGTCCTGGTTGACGATGCAGTAAGTAAACAGGCGAAAGGAGTTATTTCCGGATTTAAAGTGCTCAAAGAAGAGAATAAAGGTGACACCTATTGGGTGAAAATTAATGCCTGTATTGAGCCTGCCAATGCCAGAGAGGCTGTATCATCACTGGCTCTAAACAACTCCATAGCAATATTTCTCCCGGCTAAAAAACCTAAAGTAGTAAGAGAATCAGAAGAGATAAGGACTGGCCGTCAGGGAAAGAGTGAACGCCATGAACTGCAAACCCGTGATGAACACGAAGAGGCGAACATTCTTTCGGAGACAGTAATCGGCAAGCTAGCCGAGCAGGGATATACGGTTGTAGATGTGGCGCCAAGTCAGGCAGTGGATGCCGCAGAGATCGAAAAAGCAATGAAAACCGGCAATTATATGTCGCTAAGGAGCTTGATGTACAAGTTCCTTTCAAACATGCTCCTGATTGGCAAGGTAGATTATTCAATCTCGACGAAAAAGGGTCAGGATGTCGGCTATGGTATATCTATGCCATTCAATAATGTAACGGTAAGATTGACTTATCGGGTAGTGACTAAAGATGCTTCCGGTAAGCAGGTAATCCTGGCAGCCGGCACAGAAGAAGCCCGTGGTATGGCCACCAATGTTGAAGATGCTACAGCCAAGGGGTTAAAGAGCCTAGCCGAGAAATTTGCGCCGGTGGTACTTGATAAAGTTTCTAAATACATCAAAGGGATAGCAAAGAAAATAACGGTGAAGATCGAGGGAATAAGTGATGTGTCGACAAATTTCGAGGTCAAGGACCTCCTCCAGAATTTGAGTTGGGTGACGAATGTCGAAGAAAAGGGCCTTGGGGAGTTTATCGTCAGTTATCCCGAGAATTCAGTTTATCTCGCCAATAGTCTTGGACAGAAAGGTGTCTTCAAGATAGAAAAGTTTACACCTTATTCAATTACGATGAAATACCAGAAGTAATAAAAATTGGCAATGGGGGGGATCCCCTGACAAATTTACTTATAAAAGTTTTGTGATGGTTCATTTACAAATGCGAGAGGAGATTAAGATGAAAGTAATCAGGCTGGTAGTAGTGCTGTCAGGGATGCTGTTGTTAACTTCCTGTGCCGGGGTGGTTAGAATTGACCCGAGTGCCTTCAGGCAGGACCCAACGGAGAAAGTAAAAATACCTCCTGTCTGTAAGTCCTCTTACGACAATGCGATCCCGAGTGTTGCCGTTTGCAATATATCCAACAACAGCTCATTCGATTATGCCAAAGTTGTTAATAAAAGTGTTAGCGGGAGCAGTGAAAGAACAAATGTGGGTGGCGCTGCAGCTGGTGTGACCCCAGGCGGGGTTGGCGTGGTTTGGGGTGAGAAAGAGAAGCGTAAATTTCAATCTGAATCGCAGAAGGTTACTCGTGATGTTAATGCCAAGCTCCCTGAAAGTGTTGAAGACGGGATAGTGGATGAACTGGTTAACATGGGCGGTTGCAAAATATACACCCGTTCAGAGATGAAAAAGCTTATGGAAGAACATAAATTCCAGCAATCTGGTCTGGTTGAGGACAGCACTATTGTCCAGCTTGGCAAAATGGTTGGTATCCGTTATATGATTACCGGTTCAATCAATAATGTGAATATGACCTACTCGACAAACGCCGAATCCAGAAACCTGTTAAGAGAAAAAGGTGGAATACTTGGCTCGATAGCTGCTGCTGGGCTGGAAACACGTGAAGGCTGGCATGTGGAAGCAGAATTGACTTTCCGGGTGCTGGATGTTGAAACAGGTGAGATACTGTTGTCAAAAAAGGTAATTGGAAAAGAGATTCTTGGCAAGATTCCTTATCCCAGTTTTGATGCCATGATAGGCGGCATAAAGAAGGCATCAGCCAAAGCCATGGAAGATGCCCGACCTGACCTCTCCCGTTATTTTACCATCAAGGGGTACATTCTGCAGACCAAATCTAGTGCTGATGGAAGTGATCGGGTGGCATTGATCAGTGTCGGTTCTAAATTGGGTATCAAACCAGGTATGAAGATGATGGCCTATGCTTTTGAGGAGATAGAAGACCCATTGAGCGGCAAGAAGGGGTGTGATCAGCAAAAACTGGCTATTGAACTTGAGGTGACTGATCAGGTCCAGGCTGATAAGGCGTGGGTCATCCTCAAAGGTGATCAGGCTATCAAGAAACGTATTAAAGCAGGGCAACTGGTAGAGCGGGTGGCACTCGAAGGTCAGGGTTTCATGAAAAAAATGGGTTATTAATACAGATCGGTACGGTTTAATTTTCAATTGATCTAGGTGAGGATGGTAAATCATTTCAGAAGGAGGAGTATTATGCGTAAAAAGGCATTGTTTTTTCTGCTGTTTGGTTTGAGTGCGCTGCTAATGATTTCTGGCTGTGCCAAACCAGTAGCAAAATGCACTTCGCCCGAAGACAACCCGTTACATCATTACTTGCGGGGTATGGAGGCGCTGGAGAATGGTAAGATCGATGTTGCTCAGGAAAAGTTTGAAAGGGCAGTCTATTGTGATGATAAATTCTCAGTTGCCTATGGTGGGCTGGCAATTGTCTCTGCAGCAAAAACAAAGTCAATGGCTGATAAGGGGTATAGCGACGTTGAGGTGTCACGAGCCCTTGACCAGCTGAAGAAAGCTGGGAATCTAGCAGATACACCAGAGGAAAAATATGATTTCCAGATCGCCACAATCAGGGTGCAGACACTTCTGAAAGGGAAAAACTGGCTGGACAAGGCAGTTGATGCTTTCAAGGATGGCAGTAATCTAAAAGTGGATGAGCGGAAACTGGTTTATTATCAGGGGACTGAGGCAATAATCTATTATATGGGACTTGCCTATCTCGAAGCACTAGAGTTCCAGAAAGCTCGGGACAAATTTGCTGATGTACTAAATGCAAAGCGAGAAGGTAAATGGCATGAGAAGGCTGACAAAGCATGGAAAAAGGTTGATAAGATTGTAAGGGCGATGGCTGGGATCACTGTTGGCGATGTAGGAAAGAAAATTGCCATCAAGGAATCGATAAATCGTGGCGATCTTGCGGCGCTGCTTATAGATGAGATGAAAATTGACAAACTATTTGCCGGTCGGATTCCGGTAGCATCTCAAGTTGAGAAAATGCAGGCCGAATTCACTCCGGCAGATGTACTAAATGATCATTTCAAGGAAGAGATTCTTACTATCATGAAGTGGAAGGTGCGTGGTTTAGAGCCTAAGTATGATGATACCACCAAGGCATATCTGTTCAAACCGAAAGATGTTGTTGCACGTGGAGAAATGGCATTCATCCTTGAGGACGTTCTGATGAAGCTGACTGGTGATGAGAAAATAGCAACGGCCTTTTTTGGCCAGGACCGCTCGCCATTCCCGGACGTACGCCCAACATCGCCGTTGTATAATGCAGTAATGAATATGACGACACGTAATATTATGGAAGGTGAACTCTCAGGTGAGTTCAGAATAAACGCGCCGGTGGATGGTGCTGAAGCACTATTGGCTCTACGAGTTCTGAAACAGAAGATTAATATCTACTGAAAGGAGTAATACGATGAGGAAACTGTTACTTGCTGCATTGATAATCGGGAGTCTCCTTAATTTTGCTGCATTTGCAGAGGACACTCCTGCTGGAGGAGCTGTCCAATTAGATGAAACCTTCCAGAAGGCTAACACTTGGTTAAGCCAGCAAAACCTCTCTGTAACAGGTGGCCCAGGTGGCGCTCGTGATGATGCTGCTGCTTTTAGCCAAGAGGTACTTTTATTTTATGGTGAAGGACTGGCTGGCCCACAGCATCAACACCCATCGCAGCGTGAAATTATGGCAAAACGAGCCGCTGTGGTAACAGCACAGCGCTCACTAGCTGAATACCTCAATGGCTTTGCCATAGTCGGCGATACCTTGGTGAAGGATGGAATGGCCCAGTATGATATCATCAGGTCATCTGTTGCCGCAGTTGTCAAAGGGGCACAAGTCGTTATTCAGGAATATAGCAAAGACAAAGACATGGCTATTGCGATTATCAAGCTTGGCCTGCATGGGCCAAAAGGATTTGCATCGCAGATGTATGATAAAATCCTAGGTGATCCCAAGGTGAAAAAGACTCTCACCGAAATTGACGGTAAGCCGGCACCAGCTTATAAGCACAAGCCTGAAGCTCTGCCAGAAAAATATGACGGACTCATCATAGATGCCAGCAGTCAGACTTTCCGTCCTGCTCTTATCAACAGGATCTTTACTCAAAAAGGTGAGTTGCTCTATGATCCTTCCAAAGTAAGCCAGAAGGTTCTTGTCGAGCAAGGTTGTGGCGAATACACCAACAATGTAGACAAAGCAAAAGCTGCTCTGGAGAAGCGTGGCGTAAAGAATCCTATTATAGTTACTGCTGCAGGCGCAGTAAATCCTTCTGACCTTCAAGTAAGTGATGATGATGCAGTAAAGATATTCTCAGCGAATCAGAAAGGGAGTTTCCTAGCTGCAGCTAAGGTAGCATTTGTTTTGAAATAATAATTAGTTACTTTGAAGGGGGGCTACACACATTTAATAAAAGTGTATAGCCCCCTTTTATTTAGTTAATTGCGTATGCGCAGTCAATCAAGTTAGTTGGAGGTGGTAAATGAGATACTATTTGAGCATAATACTGCTTCTTCTATTCACCCAAATCGCTGCAGCCGACTATGTCGGAGGGGTGTGGGTGGACCCACAATGGATTAAGTTGCATGAAGTTGGTAACTTAAAAGTTGTTATGAATATTGCTAGACAAAAAACAGAAAGTTATCGTTCCAATCAAAGACAGGATCTGCTCATGCAGACTAAAAAGTGGGACAAAAAACCATCAAGTATGACAGAGCTCATTACAGACACTCTGTTCCTTGACAAGCCACGTCGTATTAGTTTGGCTGGTGATGCTGGCGGAGTCAAAGGCTGGCGAGTTGATAATTTTCTTTTAGTTGAGGTGCTTGATCAAAATGACAAAATCATCAAGCAGGCTATGATTGGCCGCTTGGCAGATGCCGATCAGGTACTTAGTAATGGAAAGCGATTAGCACAGTTTGGACCTAACTCAATGATATTTTCTGCCAAACAGGTTGATATCGGGCCGCTGTTGCCGGTGAAAAAACCATTCAAGTTAAAAGTGACGGCTCTTGATTATGGAGAGTTTGGTGAAGTGACGGATGTATATCTGATTGTTGAATGATGAATGATATTGATAGGATATGGAGCAGAAGTCGAACTGCTGCTCCATATCCTAACTTGTCTAATTCATTCCACCAAATACCTGCTTTTTGTTGTAACAAATAGATAAATACTGCTTAATAACCATACCTTGATGTGATTTCCCCTAAACCACTTAATCCCTGATGTACGCTTTTTCTTGTTAAATTCTTAAATTCTGGTATGTTATCACTATATGCCACGCCTTATTACGGTCTATGTCAGGATACCATCATGAATTATGAAATGGATTTTCTGAAAAGCCAGCTCGAATACCGCAAGAAATTCATGGAAAAGATCAATGAGATTCATTCTGCGACGAGTCTCAATACTATTCTTATCCAATTGAAAGATACCATTGCTGACCTCTTTAAAGCAGAACGTATTACTATTTATGTGGCTGATACAAAAAAGAACTGTCTTATCTCCAGAGTTAAGTCGGGTGAAGAGGTACAGCAGATAGTAGTTCCTATTGAGCCTAAAAGTCTGTCAGGCTATTGTGCGACTTCTGCCACAATAGTAAATATAAAAAACGCTTATGATAGTCACGAATTGCGGATGATCAATACAAGTCTTAAGTTCGATGATAGCTGGGATAAAAAAACAGGTTTTAAAACAACTCAAGTCCTTTGCGTGCCGATGAATTTTAAAAATACACTCATCGGTGTAATTCAATTGATTAACAAAAAGTTTGAACCAGCCTTCAATGAGACTGACATTACCTATGCTTCTGAACTGGCAACCTCTCTATCAATAGCAATATATAACATTTATCGACTAAGTGCTTCTACCAAGATAATTCGTCATAAATCTAGGTACAATTATCTGCTTGATAAGAACTTACTGGAAGAAAAAAATATTGAGCAGGCCACTAATAACCAAGATGTAGAGAAGTTAGGGCTTGATCATGTAATTATGCGTGATTTCAGTATCTCCCGCGAGGACATGGCAAAGTCGCTAAGTCTTTTCTTCGGCACGGACTTCATCACTTTCAACCCTGAATTGCCGGCAATGGAGGATCTGCTTAACCGGATCAAGCCAGAAAGGCTCAAAAAAGAGCGATGGGTGCCGGTCAAGATCGAAAACGGTGTTCTTTATGTTGCAATGGAAGATCCAACTGACCTTGGGAAACAGGATCTGATCAAGTTCATATATCCTGAATACAAGAGAATAAGTTATGTTGGTTCATTCCACGAAGATGTAGAGCTTTTCATTGATAGCTTTTATAAGCTTGGGGGGGCAGGTTCCACCGGGGACATCTCTGATCTTCTCAATAAACTGGATAGTGGCGATGAACCTGAAGTCGATCAGGAAGTTCAGAAGGTCTCTGAGCAGGACAGCGTCATAGTTCAGTTAGTCAACAAAATTGTTTGTGATGCCTTTAATGCCAAGGCATCAGATATCCATATCGAACCTTATCCAGGCAAAAACGATGTGCTGGTGCGAATCCGTATTGATGGACGGTGCAAGGTCTATCAGAAAATACCATACAAGTACAAATATGCTCTAACATCGCGAATAAAAATCATGGCTGGGCTCGACATTGCCGAAAGAAGAAAACCTCAGGATGGCAAAATCGATTTTAAAAAATTCGGTCCTATTGATGTTGAATTACGTGTTGCTACATTGCCAACCGCCGGTCAGTTGGAGGATGTGGTCATGCGTATTCTTGCATCAGGTGAGCCGATTCCCTTTGACAATCTTGGCCTGACCGAGCGGAACACAAGAGTATTCACAGATTGCATAAATAAACCTTATGGGCTTGTACTTGTGGTGGGGCCTACCGGTTCAGGGAAGACTACTACTCTTCATTCAGCAATTGCACAGATAAATGACCCTGGTACCAAAATATGGACTGCTGAAGATCCTGTAGAGATAACTCAAAAAGGACTACGCCAGGTTCAGGTAAATGCAAAAATTGGATTTACCTTTGCAAATGCCTTGCGGGCTTTTTTACGTGCTGACCCAGATGTTATTATGGTAGGCGAGATGCGCGACGAAGAGACGACTCATATCGGTATAGAGTCTTCCTTGACCGGGCACCTGGTTTTTTCAACCCTGCATACAAATTCTGCACCTGAGACGATTACCCGTCTGCTCGATATGGGGATGGACCCGTTCAGTTTTTCAGATGCATTACTTTGCATTCTTGCCCAGCGGTTATGTCGAAGATTGTGTAGTAACTGTAAGGAGGCATATACTCCAGATAAACGTGAATTGCAGGATATTATCGAGGAATATGGTGTTGAGGACTTCAAGCGTACCGGGCTTAAAGTCGCAGAAATATCTCTGGCCAGACCAAAAGGTTGTTCGAAGTGCAATGATTCAGGTTATAAAGGACGAGTCGGCTTGCATGAGATTCTTGAATGTACTGACGATATGAAAAGTCTTATTAAACGGAAAGCAGAAGTCGAACATGTTCGTAAACAAGCACTTTCAGACGGAATGACAACCCTTAAACAGGATGGGATATTGAAGTGTTTCCAGGGTATAACAGACGTTAAAGAAGTAAGAAGAGTCTGTATAAAATAACAACTGATTAGCCCCTTTGTTGATTTTTGACTATATTTGTTTAATCAATTTCTTTAATAAAGATATTGAGTTTAATAGAAATGATAAGTTGTATTGATATACTAGTCAAGATTTTCAGATTTGCAAGGTCATTTTTATGATTATTGATCATGTTGCACCTAAATAATCAGTATTGTTAAGTAAGATATCTGTTACAGGATGTTAAAATATGTAGTAATTTTAATAATATTGAATATTAACTTTTGGTACATCTAATATGATTTTAAAATATCTGCGAAGTTAAACTGGAATATATATCATTAATATATATTTTACTGTGTATGTAGCAGTATATAGTATGCTTGAAAACAGCTTGACTCTGTTTAACTATTCTGCTACTTATACCCTTCTAATGGGGTGTAGCCAAGCGGTAAGGCAACGGACTCTGACTCCGTCATCCCTAGGTTCGAATCCTAGCACCCCAGCCAACAATAACAATGGACAATTTATTGCGAGTCCTCAAAAGAAACTGGTCCCATCGTCTAGTGGTTAGGACACCGGCCTTTCACGTCGGTAACAGGGGTTCAAGTCCCCTTGGGATCACCATTTAATAAATGTGAACAGTGATTCTATGAAAAGGGTTGCTGTTTTTTGTTTATAAGCAGGAAATAACTGGTAGTCGAGGGTATACATGAAACGGTTAGGATTGTTGGTCGGGTTTATTGCTATAATATTGTCTAGTGAGATTACGTTTGCTTTTAGCGATTTAGATAAGCAGCAAAACATGTCTGGCATGGGAAATGTCTTAGAAACGGATAGTAGCGGTACAGAATTATCTATGGATGATGATAGTCTTCTTCCCGAATCACGTCAAACAGATTCAGGAGTTCAAAAACGTTCCCGCAACCAGAAAGAATTACAAAAGATGCAGCGTACTATTGAAAAACGTAGTACTACTGATACTACTGAAAAAGGAGAAGAGCAGGAAAAGGAAAAACAACCAAAACTTGTCCTTAAAGCTGAACCTGGAGATGGTCTTGCAGTTTTGAGTTGGCGAATAATTGATTTTAAGGATGTAAAAGAGAAACCTGAAGAAGGCACATTACGCTATTCAATTATTTATGGGATTGAATCAGGACAACCACTAAAAAAAATTGATGTTGGGACATTGACTGCATACAAACTTAGAGAATTAAAGAATAAGCAACTGTATTTTATAAAGGTTGCAGCATATACAAAAGACAAGAAATTTTTCCTTGCTTCTGAAGAAGAGAAAATTATCCCTGTAGCAGATGATGAATTGGGGTCAATATTAGAGAAGGCATTTGCTAAAAAGACTTTAACACTTCAAGATAAAATAGAATATGCTCCCCTCAAGCGAGAACTTCGTCAGTTCGGGTATGATTTTTTTAAAAATAGTCTAGCTACGACATCAATTTCGGATAATCTTCCAGTTGGTTCTGATTATGTTATCGGCCCAGGCGATTCACTCAGAATTAATATTTGGGGTGCACTCCAGGCAAGACTTGAACTTTTAGTCGACCGTAATGGTGAAATATCTATTCCAAAAGTAGGAATAGTAAAAGTATGGGGTCTAACATACAACCAAGCAAAAGAAGCAATAAATAATTCAATTTCTAGGTATTTCAAAGGATTTGAACTTAATATAACATTAGGAAATATTAGGAGCATCCAGGTGTTTTTGGTAGGTGAAGTTGAAGCACCTGGAGTTTATACTGTTAGCGCACTTGCAACTGTTGTAAATGCATTAGCAGCAGCAGGTGGGCCGTCAAAAAATGGTAGTCTGCGAACAGTAAAAATATCTAGAGGAGGTGTCTTGTTTCAGGAGGTCGACCTTTACGATATATTTCTATCCGGTGATCGAAGTAAGGACATTCGTCTTGAAAATGGTGATACAATTTTTGTCCCTGTGATAGGCCCGGTGGTCGGTATAGTTGGAGAAGTCAAACGTCCAAGCATATATGAACTAAAAGATAAAATGTCGCTGCTTAAGGCGATTGCTATGGCTGGTGGTATTACAGCAGCTGGCGATACCAGCAGATTGCAGGTTGAACGTATTGAGGGGAATACAGCAAGAATTGTGCTTGATTATGAAACTAAGGGTAAAGATGTAAATAAAGATCTCGATCAGGTTGTAATGCAAGATCGGGACTTGGTGAAGGTTTTCCCTGTATCTGAAGCTGTCAGACAGATTGTAACCTTAAAAGGAAACGTAGTCAGACCCGGAGAATTTCAATATCGGAAAGGTATGCGTGTAACAGATATTCTCCCTGGGTATTCTTCTTTGTTGCCCGATTCATATTTGGAGTCAGCAGAAATAATTAGATTGGTGCTTCCTGATTTACACCGTGAAATTATCTCGTTCAATCTAAAGCGTGCGCTCAGTGGTGATGCGAAAGAGAACATTGAATTAAATGAGCAAGATACAATAAAAGTTTTTTCGCGTTGGGATTTGCAGGAAAAACCAGTTGTTTCTATCAATGGTCAAGTGGTTAATCCTGGCACTTATGACTACTACCCAAACATGACAGTTCGAGATCTATTGAATGCTTCAGGGAGTCTAAAGCGCAACGCTTTTCTTGACGGAGCCGAATTAACTCGAGTAGTAGTTGAATATGGCAAAGCTAAGTCAATACGTTTGCATGTTGACATAGGAAAAGCTTTAGCTGGTGACAATGAAGCAAATCTGTTATTACAGCCTGATGACGTTCTTATAGTAAGAGGGATAGTTGGGTGGCTGGAAGCAACTGATCGTTTTGTAACATTGAAGGGGGAGTTTAAATTCCCGGGTACTTATTCAATTGCTAAAGGAGAAAAAATAAGTTCGGTCATCGCAAGGGCTGGTGGTTACACAGATAGAGCATATCTTAAGGGGGCAAAATTTACCCGAAAAGCAGTTCGGGAGAGCCAGCAGAAGAGAATGAACGAAATTATTGTCAGGACTGAAAAAGATATTCTGCAAAGACAGGCAGCTATGGCCTCAGTTGCAGCTTCTAAAGAAGAACTAGAGGGGACCAAGTCGGCATTGGATGGTTTATTGAGGATTTTGGAACGACTCAAGACTGCCAAAGCAGAGGGCCGGGTTGTAATTAGGCTCGACACACTGGATGAGTTGCAAAAGAGCAATTATGATTTAGAACTCATAGGCGGTGATACTCTCGAAATACCGCAAATCCCAAATGTAGTAAGTATAATGGGAGAAGTCTATAACTCAACAACTCTTGTGTATCAAAATGGCACTAATGTGTCAAATTATCTAAAAAAAGCAGGTGGTCCAACTCGTGAAGCAGAAGATAGTGAAATGTACCTGATTCGTGCTGATGGCTCAGTAGCTAGCAGGCAGCAATCATCGTTCGGAATCCACTGGGATGAATATTCTCGTAGGTGGACGTTCGGAGGTTTCCTTGCTATGAACATGGATCCAGGTGATACTTTAGTGGTACCGCAACGGCTTGAGCGGACTGCTTGGCTAAGAGACATAAAAGACATTACTACAATTTTATCACAGATCGCATTGACTGCTGGCACAGTACTGTTGGGTCTTAAATAGGGGCGGTATACATGAATGAGAAAGATACTAATAGCCTGGTTGGGGATGAAATTAACCTTCTTGATTTGTTGCAAGTTATAGTTTCGCACAAGTGGTTTATTATTAAAATGTGTTTTTTTGCGGCGATATTGTCAATAATCTACAGTCTTAGCCTAACAAAAATTTATACTGCTACAGCTAAGATACTCCCTCCTCAAAAAGAGAGTGCAAGCGGTTTATCTGCTTTATTAGGGCAAATGGGTGGACTTGGTGGTTTGGCAGGAGGTACACTAGGTATCGGTGGGAGTTCAGAATTGTATGTTGCTATCCTAAAAAGTCGTTCAGTTGCAGATGCGGTCATAAAAAAATTGTTACTTGATAAAGAGTTTATGACATCAAATCAGGAAAATCTTTATAATATTTTGAAAGGTATTGTTAAGGTGCAAGCAGGGAAAGACGGTATAATTTCAATCTCTGCAGAATATAAGGACCCGCATATGGCTGCAAAGTTGGCGAACCAGTTTGTAGAGGAATTAGGTAGAAAAAGTGTCCAAATGAATTTGATCAAAGCAGGTAATGAAAGGGTATTCTTAGAAAAACGTTTGGAGTTGGTTAGGTATGATCTCAAAAAGGCTGAAGTAGACCTAAAAACCTTTCAAGAACAACATAAGACTATTAAAGTAGATTCTCAAGTGTCGGGGACGATTCAAAGTATAGCGAGATTAAAAGCAGAGATTGCAAGTAAAGAGGTTCAATTAGCTGCCTTACAGAGTTATCAGACCGATGAGAACAATGAGATTAAGTTACTTAAGGCTACTTTGACAAAATTACGCGGACAATATTCAGCTATGGCTGGAAGTGGTGGAGATGATGTAATACCATCGATGGGTAATGCTCCGGCTCTTGGGCTAGAGTTTTTGCGAAAACTACGAGAATTAAAGATTCAAGAAGCTATTTTTGAGCAGATTACAAAACAGTATGAACTGGCTAAGATTAATGAAGCTAAGGATTCTTCTACAATTCAAGTTCTTGATGATGCGGTTACCCCACTTAGTAGGAGCAAACCAAGGCGAGCTCAAATTGTTATACTTACAACACTTTCTGCATTTCTAGTGTCAATATGTTGTGTTTTTGTAATTGAATATTTGGATAAATTGCCGGATGAAGATAAATGTAAATTAAATGAAATCAAGGCTTCTTTGTACAGATGGAATGGTTGGAAAAGTTAAGGTTAGAATATAGAAAATTTTAACTTTTACTTATGCTTAAAGATGTTAATAAATTATAGAATATCAATCTTTAGGTATCATATTAATTCAATATGGATTTTTATTATTGCCACTCCCCGATAGCACTTCATTTCCCAACAATTAGTTAATGTGCGGGATTACTCCAACTGCTGAAGAAAATATTTTGATTGATTGTAGGTATTTTATTGATTCGAATGAATAATTTGTAAATATGGGCCAATTTACATAGGATTCAGTAAAAACGAGAATTATTGCTGATAGCAAATAATTGTAGGAGATATAGTGCGTAGTATTATTTTTTTTATATTGTTGTATTTTACTATAGCTTGCTCTGCAAGAGCTGAAGAACATATCTATAAAGGTTGGTCAGAGTTTAGTGAAGGTGCTGAGCGTTTATGGGATGAGTCGAAAACTGTTGTAACAACTCCTGTAGATACTGAACATAATGGTTTACTGAGTACCATGGTTACTGCAGCTACTGTAAGTTTGACTTATTTGGCAGACGATAATATTCGCAACAGAGTAGCAGAGCATAAAAGTGATCGTATTAATAAAGCTACTGAGATTGGAAGTTTAATCGGCAATCCATTTTTTCATCTTGGTATAGCTGGTGTAGTTTATAGTGGAAGTCTTGTAGCTAGTTCAGCAAAATATAAATCTATCGGTGAAATGCTAGGTGAAGCTGTAATTCTGGCAGATGCTACTACTTTGATCTTAAAAGAAGCAATTGGTCGGGAACGCCCTGAACATGGCAATGACAAAGGGAGTTTCCGACCGTTTCAGTTCAGAAGCGATTTTGATTCACTTCCATCCATGCATACAGCAAGCTCTTTTGCAATGGCCTCAGTCCTAGCAGCCACTTCGGAACATTTGCTCGCCAAAATTGGTTATTATGCAACCGCTGCCTTTGTCGGTTATTCACGCGTATATCAGGATAAGCACTGGGCAAGCGATGTTGTTCTTGGTGCTGCAATTGGTGAGCTTTGTGGTCGCGTCGTCACCTCGTATCATGTAGGTAAAGGTACTAAGAAATTATCTATAGTTCCGTTAGCATCGACAAACACAGTAGGAATGGCGTTATTGGGAAGATGGTAAAATGCTAGCTTCGGTTATATTCGACTTTGATGGTATTATAGTAAATACTGAACCCCTCCATTATATGGCTTTCCAAGAGGTTCTAAGCCCAATGGGTCTAGGCTACAGTTGGCAGGATTATGTCGGGCTTTACATCGGATATGATGACCGTGATGCGTTTCGTGAGGTTTTTCGGCGAGCAAACAGGTTGATGGAGAATAATGAACTTACTATGCTTATAAGTAAGAAGGCTGAAGCTTTTCAACAGGCAATTGCTTCGGGAGTAGAATCGTATCCAGGGGTAGTTGAGCTTGTAATATCTTTATCTGGTCAAATCCCGATCGCTCTGTGCAGTGGAGCATTACGAAGTGATATTGTCCCAATTCTTAGGCAACTAGGGATAGAAAATGCTTTTGCTGTTATGGTTACTGCCGATGAGGTATCCGCCAGTAAACCTGATCCTGAATCATATTCTTTAACTGTCTCAAGACTTACAGCTAAGTTTCCCGATTTAACCATCAATCCAACTGTTTGTCTCGCAATCGAGGATACTCCTGCCGGTATCAGATCTGCCAAAGGTGCCGGTCTGAAGGTGCTTGCAGTAACAAACAGCTATGCGGAAGATAAACTTAAGGATGCTTCTGTTATTGTGGATTCATTGCTAGGAGTTGATTTACATTGCCTTGCACGTCTGTTTTGCTAGGTTATGTCTAAATACCTGCCGATAGACGACATCATTCCAGATATTCTAAACAAACTTGTTGAATACTCTTCTCTTGTTGTTCAAGCCCCACCTGGTTCTGGAAAGACTACTCGTATTCCAATTGCATTACTTAATTCCTCATGGCTTTCCAATAATAAGATTGTTCTAATTGAACCGCGGCGATTAGCCGCTACCAATGCTTCTCGTTGGATGGCCAATTGCCTAGGAGAAGTTGTTGGAAAGATGGTTGGTTACCGAATCCGCTTTGAACAAAAAGTTAGTCCAGCTACCCGTATCGAAGTAGTAACTGAAGGGGTGTTCCTTCGTCAGATGCAGATGGATCCACTTCTCCAAGGTGTCGGTATAGTTATTTTTGATGAATTTCATGAACGGAACCTTGCTTCGGACCTTGCTTTGGCTATTTGCTGTGACATTCAGGCAATTCTGCGCAAAGAACTTAGGCTACTAGTCATGTCGGCAACTATTGACACTGCACCTATAACGCATCTTTTGGGTGGCTGCCCGGTAATAAGAGTAGATGGTAAAAGTTTCCCGGTTACTATCAATTATCTGAAACGTGAGGAAAAGGGTGAAATCCCTCAAATTGTAGCAAGAGGGGTAAGAGATGCGCTGCAAATGACTTCCGGTGATATTCTTGCTTTTCTCCCCGGCACAAAGGAAATTAGGCATTCTCAAAGGTTATTGGCTTATGACGACACAGTCAGAAGGGCAGTAGATATAACTCCACTTTATGGTGACCTTCCCTTTGCCGCACAAGAGAGGGCTATACAGCCAGGTAAACGCCGCAAGCTTATACTGGCAACTAATATCGCAGAAACCAGTCTAACTATTGAAGGGGTGAGTGTTGTCATAGACAGCGGTTGGTGCAGGCAGATGCGATTTAATCCTGCAACCGGACTCAACAGTCTTGCAACCACTAGGATCTCTTCGGCATCTGCAACACAGCGAGCCGGGCGAGCCGGACGATTAGGCCCAGGGGTCTGTTTCCGCCTCTGGACTGAATACCAACAAGGCGCTCTGATTGCATCACCACCTCCAGAGATACTTACTGCTGATTTGTCGCCTATGCTTCTGGCAATGGCCAACTTGGGTATCAATACACCTTCTCGGTTGACCTGGCTCGATGCTCCTCCTGACACTGCAATTGTCGAAGCCCACCGTTTACTTAAGTTACTTGAAGCGATTGATTGCCATGGCAGGATTACTTCCCTTGGCAGGTCAATGGCTACATTGCCTCTGCATCCACGTCTGGCAAAGATGCTTATACATGCAAAAAATATAAATCAAGGTTTATTGGCTTGTGATTTAGCAGCAATTCTTGCTGAACGGGATATTTTAAGCGGTATGGCAGAGAATAATGCTAGAGTAAAGAGCCGCAGTGATTTGGCAGATCGCCTTGAATATCTCGAGAATTGGCGTCAAGGTTTTTATCGAAATGATATTCACGGTCCGTTAGACCATCATGCGTGCAGAATAGTTGAGCGTATTGTATCTCAATTGAGGCAACTTATAGGCATAGGTAAAGACAATGTGCAGTTTGATGTTGGTATCATTGGATTATTGCTAGCCATTGCATACCCTGATCGCCTTGCCCAACAACGAGAACCAGGGTCAAAGCGATATTTGTTGTCTAATGGACGCGGTGTACAGCTTTCCAGCCGAAGTGCAGTTTACGACGAACCGCTGCTAGTTGCGGTAAACTGTGTTGATGGTGAAGGTGTAGATGCTTTGATTCATTCTGCTAGTGCGCTGTCTCAAATTGATCTTTGTCGCGAATTTGCTTCGGTACTTGTTAAGGTGAGATGTGTAGCTTGGGATGAACGTCAGAGAAGGGTAGTGGCTTCAGAAGAGTTGCGTTATGGAGCATTGGTGTTAGAGAGTCGTCAAATTAAACCATCTGTATTAGAATTGCATGCAGCTTTAATGAAGGGAATTGCACGACATGGTGGGATTGCTGTTTTTAACTGGTCAGCATCAGCACTGGAATTTAAATCCAGAGTTGGTTTTCTGTCGCAATATTGTATGGATGAAGGTTGGCCAGATTTAAGCGATACCAGACTGGCCGAAACGCTCAATGAGTGGTTGTTACCTTGGCTTGATGGTATCCGGAGCCTGGCTGAAGTTTCTAGATTTGATATTTTACCAGCATTGAAAGCACTATTGACTTGGGAGCAAACATGTCGACTTGATGAAGGTGCTCCGACTCATATTATCGTCCCAAGCGGATCGAAGATCCATTTGAATTATACATTGGGGGCTCCACCTGTACTGGCTGTGAAGTTACAGGAGTTATTCGGGCTGGCAATTACGCCGACAGTTGCCTGGGGTAAGGTGCCGGTGATTCTCCATCTGCTATCTCCAGCAGGAAGGCCTATACAGATTACCCAAGACCTTAGAAACTTTTGGGATACCATATATCCGGAGGTAAAAAAGGAACTTAAAGGGCGATATCCAAAGCATCCATGGCCAGATAATCCATGGGATGCGTTGCCAACCAGGCATTTAAAGAAAAAACCGGTTTAAAATGCCATAAGTTTGCAGGTAGATAATCGCAGTTAGGGGAGATTGGTAAAAAGAATAGAGCCGTCAGCTTGTTCAATTTTGCGGAAATCTTCATGACGTGACGGAATAACAGTTCTGCCATCTGCAGCAACTGAAACAAAAGAATCTGTCAGATTTGTCCCATCTTTCCATGCTTCAAAATGAAGATGAGGGCCTGTTGAGCGGCCTGTATTGCCAGATAATGCAATTGTTGAGCTGACCTCAACCTGGTCACCGACAGAAGCATACGTAGCAGAATTATGGGCATAAAGTGTGAGCATGCCATCGTTATGCTCAATAATTACCAGATTGCCATATCCGGGCCGATACCCGCTATAGGCTATTATCCCGGCAGCAACAGGTCGTATAGGTGTACCTATTGGGGTCGCGATATCTACACCCTGATGGGAACGGATCATCCCATCAATAGGGTCACGACGAATACCTGTAGATGATGTGATCCTGCCATTAACCGGCAGATTGTTTGTTGATTTATTTGATTCAGATACTATTGAAGGCGGAGTGATATTCTTTTCGATAATACCAGTTGCCGTATATTTACGAGGAGTTATTCTTTTTGAAGCAGATTTATCATGAGTGATCTTTTCTTTCAATATTCTGGTGGCACCTTTTTCTATCGGTGCATCGGTGTAACATTCTATTCCTTCTTCATTTATAAAACGAAATATATCAGCTTGCGATAAGCTGCATAATACTATCGATATACCTAGTGCGACAGCCAAGTAACTTGTTGTATATCTAATTATGACCATGAATATATTTACATTCATGGTGCTTACTATATCCTCTGATTTAGATTTTGGCAAGCCTAGTTAGATGTATACTCAGGTGAATAGATTTAGAAGTGCTTATTTGTTAGGCAGGCCATAGATTGCGACGCTTAATTTTTATGCTATAGTTGGAAACACAATCTGTTAGAGATGATGTAATCTCTTGTAACAAGCTGAAAATAAAAGACAATATAATTATTTTAGATTGGGCAAATATCTTGCTAATGAACTGCAGATGCATTTGAATTGATTTTGAAATATCATGGCATGGTACATATATTCTGCCAGTTTTAATTATAGAATCAGGAGGTAATAGGCCTTGAAAAAAGTAGAAGCGATTATAAAGCCGTTCAAGCTGGATGAGGTTAAGGAATCACTTAACGAAATTGGTATACAAGGGATAACTGTCAGCGAGGTTAAGGGTTTTGGTCGACAAAAAGGGCACACTGAATTATATCGTGGTGCTGAATATGTGGTCGATTTCATCCCGAAGATTAAAATGGAGATCATTGTCAGTGATGAGATAGTTACCAAAGTTGTAGAAACTATAGAACAGGCTGCCAAAACTGGTCGAATAGGTGATGGAAAGATTTTTGTAACCTCAGTTGAAGAGGTTGTTCGAATCAGGACCGGCGAGCGTGGTGAGGATGCATTATAAATTATATTAAATCGATTTTTCACCCCTGAAAGGAGATTATAAATGACACCGAAACAGGTAGTAGAATTTGCGAAAGAAAACGGCGCTCTCATGGTCGATTTCAAATTTATGGATTTCGTTGGTATATGGCAGCATTTCTCAGTACCGATGAGTGAATTTAGTGAGGACACCTTTGAAGAGGGGCAGGGTTTTGATGGTTCATCAATTCGAGGTTGGCAGCCGATTCACGCTTCGGATATGATAATTATTCCAGATCCGGCCACAGCCAAGATGGATCCATTTACTGCAATACCAACACTCTCATTGATCTGCAATATTTTTGACCCTATCACCAAGGAAGATTACAGCCGAGATCCTCGTAATATTGCCCGTAAGGCAGAGGCTTATCTTAAGTCAACTAATATTGGTGATACTTGTTACTTTGGTCCTGAAGCCGAATTTTTCATCTTTGATGATGTTCGATATGATTCAACTTCCAATCAGTCGTTTTATGTGGTTGATTCAGTAGAGGGGACCTGGAATACCGGCCGTGAAGAGTTTCCCAACCTAGGTTACAAGCCGCGACATAAGGAAGGCTACTTCCCTGTATCGCCGACCGACTCACAGAACGATTTACGCAACGAAATGGTCATGGAGTTACAGAAAGTAGGGATACGAGTCGAATGTCAACACCATGAAGTAGCAACTGGTGGGCAAGCAGAGATTGATATGCGATTCAACTCTCTGGTAGCAATGGCTGACGATTTACAATGGTTCAAATATGTTATAAAAAATGTAGCTTATCGCAATGGCAAAACCGTCACTTTTATGCCAAAGCCACTCTATGGTGATAATGGTTCTGGTATGCACTGCCATCAGTCAATCTGGAAGGATGGAGTAAATCTATTTGCCGGTGATGGATACGGCGGACTTTCTAAAATGGCCCTTTACTATATAGGTGGTCTTATAAAACATGCCAAGGCCCTTTGTGCCTTTACTAATCCTACAACCAATTCCTATAAGCGGCTTGTCCCTGGTTTTGAAGCACCTGTAAACATGGCATATTCAAGTCGTAATAGGTCTGCTTCAATCCGTATTCCGATGTTTTCCTCCAATCCGAAGGCTAAACGGATTGAATACCGGACACCTGATCCTTCTGCCAATGGATATCTTGCCTTTGCTGCCATGATGATGGCAGGCCTTGACGGCATTGAAAATAAGATCGATCCAGGTCAGCCTCTTGATAAAGATATATACGGGCTCTCTCCAGAAGAGTTGTCTACTATCCCTTCAGCTCCAGGGACTCTGGAAGAGGCTCTTAGAGCACTCAAGGAAGACCATGAATTTCTTCTCAAGGGGGATGTTTTCACCCCTGACGTGATAGAGAAGTGGATTGAATACAAGACCGAGGCTGAAGTCAATCCGGTCAGGATGCGTCCTGTACCGCTCGAATTTGCTCTCTATTTTGACATCTAATCAGTGCGCAATATTTTGATGCTAAGAAAGGCGGGAGTTTTCTCCTGCCTTTTCTTTTTGCCTTACATTGACTTTAAACCCTTATTCTGCTAGAAAGAATGGATTTTAAATCTGCTTGTTAGACTAGGAAAATATGGAAAATTTCTTTTTGAAACTCTCCATCATGCTCGTTCCTGCGCTCATGGCAATAACCTGCCATGAGGTGTCGCATGGATTTATTGCTGACCGCAGAGGTGACAATACTGCTCGATTATTGGGGAGGTTGACGCTCAATCCACTGAAACATCTGGATATTTTTGGCACAATCATGATTTTCATCGTCGGGATTGGGTGGGCAAAACCTGTTCCAGTGAATTTCAGCAATCTCAATAATCCAAAGCAAGACATGATCTGGGTTGCTGCTGCTGGCCCAATAACCAATTTTTTACTTGCATTTGGCTCTGCAATATTAATGCGTTTAATCGTTTCAGTTGTTGCATTCATTCCTGACCGGCAAATGTTACAGATGATTACAGATCCGGTGGTGTTGATGTTAGCCTTTTCAGTCTATATCAACCTTTTACTGGCGATCTTCAATCTTATCCCAGTCCCTCCCTTAGATGGCGGTAGGGTGGCAGTCGGTATCCTGCCATATCGACAGGCAATTGCGCTCTCAAAAATAGAGCCATATGGCATGATAATAATTATTGTGTTGGTTTTTTTTACGAATATTTTTAGTTATGTGATATCGCCAGTATTAAATATAGCGGTCAAGATTCTGGCCGGTCCGCAGAGCCAACTAGTCTTCAGTGTCACCAAGTTTTTGATGCGATAAATATTTCGCTACGAATATAATGAAGTTTCAGAACATTTCAGGAGTAATCCATGAGTAAACAAAGAATCGTCAGTGGCATGCGGCCAACTGGTAAACTTCATCTAGGCCATTTTCTAGGAGTTTTGGATAACTGGCAACAGTTACAAAGAGAGTATGATTGTTTTTTCTTTGTTGCCGACTGGCATTCTCTGACGACTGAATATGCTGACACCTCTGGTATCCGTGACAGTATTCAAGAGATGGTACTGGATTGGCTGGCTTTTGGTATCGATCCGAATAAAAGTACCATCTTTCAGCAAAGTAAAGTTCCACAGCATGCAGAATTGAATCTCCTCCTTTCCATGATCACCCCAGTTTCCTGGTTAGAGAGAAATCCAACCTATAAGGAGATGCAGGATAATTTGACCGCTCGTGATCTATCTACCTTTGGTTTCCTTGGCTATCCTGTTCTAATGGCTGCTGATATCATCATCTATAAGGCTGCCAGAGTGCCGGTTGGACAAGACCAGTTGCCGCATCTTGAGATTACCCGAGAGATTGCCCGTCGTTTCAACTACCTATATGGTGAAGTATTCCCAGAGCCGGTAGCTCTGCTTACAGAAGACCCAAAGGTATTGGGACTTGATGGTAGGAAAATGAGCAAATCATACGGTAATGCCATCTACCTTTCTGAGACAGCTGAGGAGACACGAAAGAAAGTAATGTCTATGGTTACAGACGTTCAACGCCCACGACGAACTGATAAAGGAGAACCTGATCGATGTGTTGCGTTCTCGCTAAATAGTCGTTATCTGACAGAAGCTGATCGAATCGAGATATCCACTGCCTGCCGGGCTGCGGAGGTAGGTTGTGTCGACTGTAAAAAATTACAGGCTGAAGCACTGATTGAAAATTTAGCTCCATTCCGGGCCAAGAGAGAAGAAATGCAAGCAGTGCCTGGTCTGGTAAATGAAGTAATTGCCGAAGGAAGTCATAGAGCTTCAGTTGAGGCAGAATCGACTTTGGAAGCTGTCAGGGAAGCAATCAAACTCTGATATTTTTTCAATTATATTTAAATTGAACTTGTAATTTTATCAGGAGTAATAGGTATGGCAGCAGATGCCGGCCCACTGATACATCTCGTTGATAATCGAGAGCTATACAACATCAAGCTGGATGATTTTGAAGGGCCACTCGATCTTCTCTTACATCTCATCAGGAAGAATGAGGTGGACATCTATAATATCCCGATTTCAAGCATTACCAGACAGTATCTTGCTTTTCTTGATCTGATGAAAGAGCTTAATCTTGATGTGGCTGGAGAATTTCTAGTAATGGCATCGACTCTGGTTCAGATCAAGTCGCGTATGTTACTACCTGTTCAGGTGGACGAAGAGATTGGTGAAGATGAAACTGAAGACCCTCGTGCAGAACTGGTTCGACGTTTGCTGGAGTATCAGAAATATAAGGAAGCTGCTCTCGTGCTAGAAGGGAGTGAGTTGCTCGGAAGAGATACATTTGCCAGGAAATTCCCATCGCCAGAACTGGCAGTAATTCAATCCCAAGATGCGCCAATCGAAATCGAAATGTTCGAGCTTATTGAAGCTTTCCAGCGCTTGCTGGCCCGTGTGCCAGTCGCTACATTTCATGAGGTTGGCGCTGACAGTATCTCCATAACTGAGAGAATTACAGCATTACTGGCCATTCTGGAAGGTGAAGAAGCGATGTCATTTGAGGCACTATTCATGGATGGTCCTGAAACCAGGGAATTTATAATAGTCACTTTTCTTGCTATACTGGAACTATGTAAAATTAAAATGGTAAAATTAGTTCAGGCTCAATGCTTCGGCACCATCTGGGTAATGCCGACGCTGCTGGCTGCAAATGCTGTCGATTTTGCGGAGGAGGGAAGTGAGTACATCGAACCTTGAAGCTGTTGTAGAAGGAATCCTTTTTTGTTCAGAAGCTCCCATCTCACTCGAGCGTCTTTGTGACATTCTCGAGGAATTTGAACGTAATGAAGTGATTGCGGCACTTGCAGATCTTTGCAGTCGTTATGCAGAGGATGAGCGGGGGATTGTCCTGGTTGAAGTAGCAGGTGGTTTCCAATTACGCAGTAGACCTGACCTAGCAAATTATATCAGGAGACTGTCCAAGAGCAGAGCCCCCAAATTCAGCCAGTCATCACTTGAGAGTTTGGCTATCATTGCTTATCGTCAACCGATAACCAGGGTGGAAATTGAACATCTGCGTGGGGTTGATTCTGGAGGTGTGCTTAAGACACTTCTTGAGCGCAAGTTGATAAGGATTATAGGGAAGAAGGATATCCCCGGCAAACCCCTAATATATGGAACTTCCAAAGAGTTTCTAGAGGTTTTTGGGCTTAAGGATCTTGCCAGTCTACCGTCCCTCAAAGAGATGCAGGAACTTCTGGAACCTGATTCTGATGGTCAGCAGGAGTTGTTGTTACCGTTTGCAGCTGAAGCTGAAACGGTTGCGGATGGTGCATAGTAATACAGTATTACCAATGGTCAGGAGGATGCCATGTTACGTATGCCAGCGGTGGCCGGTCAGTTCTATGCTGGTACTACTGATGGCCTTAAACGGGAAATGGCTAGCCTTATCAATGAGGCTTCTGTCCGGACTAAGGTCAAAGGTGTGGTGGCACCTCATGCTGGTTATCTTTATTCCGGTGCAGTAGCGGGCCAACTGTATGGCCAGGTGATAATTCCTGAAACAGTTATAATCCTTGGTCCCAATCATCATGGCATAGGTGCTCTGGCTGCTCTTTCCCCTGCGGATGCCTGGCTATCTCCGCTAGGTGCAGCTAACATTGAGCAACGACTTGCTATGTTGGTCAGACAGCATGCACCCATGATTGAACTTGATCCTGTTTCTCATAAATATGAGCACTCTATTGAAGTACAACTCCCTTTTTTACAAACTGTGAAACCTGACGTTGCTATTGTTCCTATCTGCTTGGGATTTGATGACATGGACAGCTGTAGAAAGCTTGGGATTGCTCTGGCAGCTGCAATAAAGGAATTTGGAGAAGATGTACTGATTGTAGCAAGTTCTGATATGACCCATTACGAATCAGCCCGAGCTGCCAAGGATAAGGATGAGCTTGCACTTGCCAAACTACTCTCTTTGGATCCGTCAGGGTTGCTTAATACTTGTCGCAGAAATGGAATCACCATGTGTGGGGTAATACCAACGGCAGTGATGTTGGTTGCAGTGACCGAAATGGGTGCTGTTAATGCAGAATTAGTTTGTTATGCAACCAGTGGCGATATTAACGGTGATAATCGAAGTGTTGTTGCCTATGCAGCTGTGACTGTTTCCTGAGATGGATGTCATCACTACCCATGTAAATGCAGATTTCGATTGTCTTGGCGCTATGGTTGCTGCCAGTAAACTCTACCCTGAAGCGTGTCTTGTCTTCTCCGGGTCACAGGAAAAGTCGATGCGCGATTTTTTCCTCAAATCAACTGGATATGCCCTCAATTTTACCCGCCTTAAAGAGCTTGACTTTAGTCAGGTAACTCGATTGATTTTAGTGGATTGTCAGCATTCGGCACGCATTGGCAAATTTGCAGACATCCTCAATCGTCCAGGTTTAATAGTCCATATTTATGATCATCATCCAGAAGCATCAGGTGATATTACTCCAAAAGGTGGCATTATCAGAGGATGTGGCTCGTCGACAACTATTTTATCCATGCTATTGCAAGAACAAGGAATTACCGTTAACTCCATGGAAGCAACTCTAATGATGCTTGGTATATATGAAGACACAGGCAGTTTGACATTCCCTTCGACTACTGTAGATGACTACAAAGCAGCCTCCTGGCTTCTCCAGCAAGGGGCCAATCTCAATACCGTTGCAGATTTCATTACCCAGGAGCTTACTGCTGAACAGATTTCGCTTCTGAATGATCTGCTAAAATCGCTAAAGACCACGAATTTAAATGGTGTCGAAATCTCTATTGCCCATACTGCAGTAGACTATTACATCGGTGACATAGCAGTACTGGCGCATATGATGCGCGACATGGAAAATCTTGAAGCTCTATTTCTTGTGGTTGGTATGGGGAACAGGATCTATATCGTTGCTCGCAGCCGAATTTCTGAGGTTAATGTTGGCGACATTCTACGTGAATTCGGAGGAGGTGGCCATTTAACTGCTGCTTCAGCTACAGTTAAGGACTTGACAATATTTCAGGTGTTGGCAAAACTCGAAGAAGTACTGCGCAATAAGGTTAATCCACGTCAGGTAGCTCGCAATATCATGTCAGCACCGGTAATAAGCATTACTTCATCAGTCAGCATGGAAGAAGCCCGAGAACTTCTCACACGCTATAATGTCAATGCGATGCCAGTTTTAGATATGGGGCAAATGGTTGGCATAATATCTCGTAGAATAGTAGAGCAGGCTCTGTATCACAATCTTGGCAGTGTACCTGTAAGTGACTATATGCATACCGAATTTTTACGGGCAAACATTGATACTCCTATTGCTGTAATTCAAGATTATTTTGTTAGTCAGAATCGTCGCCTTGTGCCCATATTCGATCAAGATGAATTGATTGGGGTCGTTACTCGTACCGATTTGTTAAGATTTATGCATACAGGTGAAGCTTTGTACGATCTGGCCAGAGAAAACATGCCGGTTCGTTGTCGAGATCTGGAACGGATGATGACCCGGCAACTTAAAACTCATATTGTACAGATTCTTAAGGGATTAGGGTCAATTGGCAGTGAACTTGACATGCCGATATATGCAGTAGGTGGATTTGTCCGGGATTTATTGCTTGGCATAGAAAATTTTGACATAGATGTGACTATAGAAGGGGATGGCATATATTTTGCCGAATTGTTCGCAAAGAGATTCGGGTGCCGCTGCAAGAGTCACGCTAAATTTGGAACTGCAGTTCTGGTGTTCCCAGACGGGTTCAAGATTGATGTGGCGAGCACTCGTCTTGAATATTACGAATCTCCCGGAGCACTTCCTACAGTGGAACGTTCTTCACTTAAAATGGATCTTTACCGTCGTGACTTCACCATAAATACTTTCGCAATACAACTTAACAGTTCTGATTTCGGCAGACTTGTAGATTATTTTGGTGCTCACCGCGATCTTAAGGATAAAGTAATAAGGGTTCTTCATAACCTTTCTTTTGTTGAGGATCCGACCAGAGTATTTCGCGCCATTAGATTTGAGCAAAGACTCCGCTTTCGAATTGCAAAGCATACCGAAAATCTTATAAAAAATGCGGTTAAAATGGATTTTCTCGACAAGCTTGGCGGTAAGAGGCTACTTGCTGAACTTGTCCATATATTGCAGGAAAAAGAGCCGTTGCTGGCCATCGATCGAATGGCCGGCTTCGGACTGCTTAGATACATCCATTCAGATATAAAAATGACATCCACGCTCAGAAATCTTCTAGTGAAGACGCAGAGTATAGTTTCTTGGTATGAATTATTATTCCTTGACAATAAATGTATTATCTGGCCAGTTTTCTTTCTCTCATTATGTGATTCGCTTGATCATGAGCAGTTTATGAATACTTGTACCAGGCTGGCTGTGAGTGAGCATTATAAGCAGAAATTAGCTGAAATGAGGCGATATGGAATGGAAGTAGTCAACTATCTACATGTAGTTGTAAAGCGTAGAAAGGTTCTTTCGCGTAGTGATATTTATGATTTGCTATATAAATTACCGGTTGAATTGCTTTTA
Source organism: uncultured Geobacteraceae bacterium (assembly GCA_964649725.1). Taxonomy (GTDB): domain Bacteria; phylum Desulfobacterota; class Desulfuromonadia; order Geobacterales; family Geobacteraceae; genus CAZYTM01. The sequence continues at coordinate 89,197 of CAZYTM010000010.1, forward strand.
TATCTTATGGCCCGTACTGATAATGAATTGGTCAAGCGCTATATGTCTCTATACTTTACTCAATTACAAGGAGTTCGTATTCAGATTACCGGGGATGACTTGGTAGCACTTGGTATAAAAACGGGTCCGCAGATTGGCAAACTGCTTGATAAGGTCCTTCATGCAAAGCTAAATAATCTGGTGCAAAGTCGAGATGATGAGCTTCGTTATGCAAAAGATATTAGCAAAAAATTGTAGTAATTATGCAACAGTTGTCGTGAAAGAACGTATCATGGCTTAGAGGTGAAGCGCCAAAATATTGCACAATAACAAAGTCCCGACAATATACGTACAGCTGAGAACTTCATGATTGTAAAGGGTTGCATTTTGTTAAGAAAGGAGAGAAATATATTTTCAGATTTTGGTATGCTCATTGCTAGTTTTGAGTATGCTGAAACGAGCCAGCAACAATGGCGGGTAAGGAGATGTAATGTTTATGTATAATAAAATGATAATTAAGGTTTTTGCTGTAATATGTATTATAAGTTGGAGTGCTCCTTCATTTGCTGAAGAGAGTGCTTTCAAGGAGACTTTTACCGATGCACTTTATGGTGGTCTGACTGGTGCGCTTGTTGGTGCTGCAGCTCTTGCTTTTACCAAGAAGCCGAGCAAGCATCTGGATTATATCTATTACGGTGCAGCAGGAGGTGTCTTGGTTGGAGCTACATACGGCATCGTCAGGTCAAGCAAGGCCTTGGCTGAGTTGGAAAACGGCAGAGTTCAGTTTGCCATGCCAACTATCATGCCTGAAATTGTCGAAGCGAGTGCTAAGGGTCCGACATCATTAATGATTACTACTGAAATTATCAGGGGAAAATTTTAGAGTTCTATATCTGATTAATTGTTAGAGGGGGGAGCTAATTGCTCCCCTTTTTTATTCGAGCAGTTACTTGCTTGTTACAGACCTGATAGCAGCCTCGATACCATCCATGAGAAACTCTAGTTCAAGAAGAGAAATGGCAAGGGGGGGGAATACAACTATAATGTTGCCGAGAGGACGAAGGAAAAGGCCGTGTTTGAGAGCTTCACGACATACCTGGTGACCAATACGGATTTCCCACGGATATGGGGCTCGAGTTTTTTTATCAAGTACCAATTCAATTCCACCGATCATCCCGCATTGACGTGTTTCACCAACTTGGGGGGAATTGTTAATAATTGCAAGGCGATTCTCAAGATATTTAATTTTTGCAGGGAGTGAATCGATTAGTCGGTCTTTTTTGAAAAGATCTAGACTTGCCAGTGCTGCTGAACATGCCAGTGGATTGCCCGTAAAGGTATGGCCGTGGAAAAAGGTCTTAAACTCATGGTAGTCACCCAGAAAGGCATCGTAGATGCGCTGTGTGGTGAGAGTTGCTGCAAGAGGTAGATATCCAGCAGTAATCCCTTTGGAAAGCGCCATAATGTCAGGCGTCACATCTTCATGGTCACAGGCAAACATCCTACCCGTGCGACCGAAGCCGACTGCGACTTCATCTGCAATCATCAAAATGTCATAATGATTACAGAGTTCCCGTACTTTGTTGATAAAGCCAGCAGGTTGAACAATCATGCCGCCGGCTCCTTGGACCAGTGGTTCAATAATCAGACCAGCTAATTCATCTTTATTGGTAGCCATTAGATGCTCTAGCTCTACCAGGCAGTGCATGCCACATGATGCTGGTGAGGAGTTTGAGGCTAGGGTGCAACGATAGCAATAGGGGGATGGGGCCTGTATTGTAGGGAATAGAAGAGGACGAAATACTTCATGAAATATATCAATGCCGCCGATGCTTACGCATCCCAGAGTATCGCCATGGTAAGCATTGGCAAATGATATGAATTTGGTTCTTTTCTTCTCTCCAAGATGTTGCCAGAACTGAAAGGCCATTTTTATGGCGACTTCCATTGCCGTTGAGCCGTTGTCTGAATAAAATACTTTGCTCAGCCCTGGTGGGGAGATGTCAATGAGTTGTTTGGCAAGTAATACCGCTTGGTCATTTGCGAGCCCAAGCTGGGTTGAGTGTTCTATTCGGTCTATTTGTAGCTTGATGGCATTATTGATTTCAGGATGACAATGGCCGTGGACATTGGTCCAGATTGATGCCACTCCATCGAGCCAGCGATTACCATCTGAATCGACTAGCCAACTCCCCTCACCACTGGTAATTACTATGGGGGGGACATCTTCCCATTCTCTCATTTGAGTGAATGGATGCCAGACATATCTGCGATCATAGTCTTGGAGTGTTTTGGTTGAATATTTTCGTGTCATAACATCCCCAGAAGACGCAACAACAGACGTGTCATATCTTCGCCGGCTAAATGAGTCGCCAGTTCAGTGACTGCAATACTTGGGTCGACAGTTTCTATATGTGGAAAGACCCCAAGAACTGGAGCACCAGCTAGAGAGGAGATAAGGTGGGGTGCTGACTCTTCTGCTTTACCTGGATTAATTGGAAAGTTATTGATAATTACTCCAATAATCTTGATACCGAGATTTCTTGCGGCATAACAGGTCAGGATAGTGTGATTGACCGTACCAAGATTAGGTCTTGCAACTACAATAAGTGGAATATTCAGTTTAATAATAAGATCAGCTATCAGATACCCGCCTATAAGTGGGACCATAAGCCCGCCAGAACCTTCAACTATTACAAGGTCATGAACGGCAGCAAGTTTTTCATAGGCAGTAGTTAATACCTCATGGTCGATTCGAACGCCATCTTGGGCTGCCGCTTCCGATGGCGCTATTGGTTCGCGCAACAAGAATGGTGCTATATCTCTGCGATTATCAGTTGATTCTGCTGCCCATATAAGCAATTCGGCATCATCAGAAACAAGTGCTCCGTCAACAACGCTGCAACCGCTGGTGACAGGTTTCATTACGCCGATACTTAAACCGATACTCTTCATGTGCTTGGCAAGTGCAGCTGCAACAATTGTCTTACCTACACCGGTATCTGTGCCGGTTATGAAGACACCTCTATTTTTAAGCACAGCAATTCGCTATCGATATTTCAAGATCTTTGAACATTTGCCAGTCAAGCTCAGGCGGTCTGCCGCTGGTAGTTAAATAATTGCCAATCATGGTGCCGCTGGCACCAGCCAAAAAAATCCATGACTGTAAATCACGCAGATTGTGTTCCCGCCCACCGCAGATTGAAATTCTTTTGTCAGGCAGAATTAATCGAAATAGGGCAATGGTTTGCAGGCACTCCATCGGGGTAATGTTATTACTGCCAGCTAACTTTGTTCCTTCAACTGGGTTAAGGAAATTTAGTGGCACTGAATCAACCTGTAACTCCCGCAGAGTGAAGGCTAGTTCAATCCGTTGGGTTGCATTCTCCCCAAGACCAAAGATGCCCCCGCAACAGACCTTAAGCCCGACATCTTTGGCAATACGTATAGCAGTAATATCTTCTTCGTAATCATGGGTAGTACAAATCTGAGAGAAGAAGCTGCGAGCAGTCTCCAAATTATGGTGGTATGTTTCAGCACCGGCCGACTTAATAGCCCTTGCTGTTTCTATGTCTATAATGCCGAGTGAACATGAAGGGGTTATGCCGGTTTCTTGCTTGATACGACGAATTGCTCGGCAAATCCTCTCTAGTTCTTCAATATCATTAATGGATGTACCGCTAGTAATTATACCATAGCAGGTAGAGCCATTTGCTTCTGCCTCCTTGGCGCAATAAACCATCTGCTCTTCGCTTACTAGTGGATATGTCGGTGCAGTAGTTTTATGGTGCGCAGATTGGGCACAAAATGCACAGTTTTCCGGACAGCGACCAGATTTTGCGTTGATAATTGAGCATAGATAGATTTGGCTGCCGATGTAATGTTCCTTAATGCGACTTGCAGCTAAAAAGAGGGCAATCCGATCACAATCTTGAAGATTTGATAGCGATAGGGCTTCATTTTCAGTTATTGAGCCCCCTTCTAGGATTCTTGTAGTAATATTGGCAATAATTTCCTGCATAATGCTCCCCAGTCTTGCTAAGAAGTTGATTATCATAGTATTAATAAGCTTGTCAACCGGAAACGTAGTTTTGGTTGACATAGATTTTTGTACGGCCTTAACATTTGAATATATTCATAACTCAGCCAAAAATTATATTTTTTATTAAATATCGATAACGTTAGACAAGCACGTATAACGTGTTGTTTATAAGAATTTAATCAGATTATATGGTGAATTAATAGTGTTAAGTAAACAGGTATGTTGGTAAGCAGCTGTATATATAAATTATCTGATAATATTTAGAAAGATCAATTTTGGTGGTAATGATAAAGCTAATCTGCTAATAATTTTAAATTGGAAAGAAATTGATATTAAAGATTTAAATTATTGATGTGGAGGTTGAAATGGGCCTGTCTTCAATTATTGGATTTGCATTCAAATATATACCTTGGGAAAAGGTTGCTAACGCAGCTGTTCAGTATGCTCCTGAAGTATTGAAGATGTTTAAGGATAAGACCGGGTCAGTTGATTCCCCAGTTCCAGTTAATCAGACTTCAGCAGCAGAGACTAGTCAATTCCATGAAAGATTTGAATTTTTTGAAAAGACAATTCATAAGCAAAACGAAACTATTGCACAACTAGTTAGGAAACTTACATCTCTTGAAGATCGCTACATTGTTATTCATAGCAGGATGGTTCTTTTGATGGCTATGACAGGAGTAACAACTGTTATTGCAGTAGGTCTGTTGTTCGTACTGTTTGTCAGATAAAATGTTATCTAAGGAGAAATATTGAATGAAAATTGCAATAATAGGTCTTGCCAATTCAGGTAAGACAACTATTTTTAATGCATTAACCGGTCTTGATATTGATGTAACAAATTATCCATCAATAATTCAGGATGCACATACAGGTATTGTAAAGGTCCCTGATACAAGGCTTGATCGGTTATCAGAAATATTCAAACCGAAAAGAACAACTCAGGCAATAGTTGAATATGTTGATTTTATAGGCTTGACAAAAGGCGATATGGAACAGAATCGTAAAGTGTTTGATCTTATTCGCGACGTAGATGCCATTGTTCATGTGGTGCGTGATTTTGTAGATGAAACGGTTTTGCATCCTATGGGTGGTGTTAATCCTAAACGTGATGCAGAGACAGTTGAAATGGAGATGCTATTTGGTGATTTGGAGCTTGTGGAAAAAAGATTGTCTCGTATGGAAGAAGCGCAAAAAAAGGGGAAAAAGCAGGATGAAATAGAACTGCAGTTGCTGCGAAAATGTAAAGAGGCTTTGGAAAATGAACAAGCGCTAAGGGATGTTGATTTCAATGAGGAAGAGCAAAAAGCGATGCGCGCGTTGCAATTCATGTCGATAAAGCCGCAGCTAATATTACTCAATGTTGCCGAATCTGATGTGAACAGTATCTCAACTCTCGAGACAACTTCTGCATTAAAGAATCTTTTCTCCGGCAGACATGTAAGTGTATTGAATTTGTGCGGGAAAATTGAGATGGAAATTTCTCAGCTCCCTACTGATGAGGCAAAAATATTTCTGGATGATCTTGGTATTGTTGAACCTGCACTGAATAAACTTATTAATTTATCATATGAATTGCTTGGTCTTATATCTTTTTTGACTGCCGGTGAAGATGAGGTGCGGGCTTGGACTATCAGTAAAGGTACTGAGGCGCAGAAAGCTGCAGGCAAAATTCACTCAGATATTGAGCGAGGTTTTATTCGTGCTGAGATCGTAGCTTATAATGACTTCATGCTTTTCGGAACAATGGCTGGTGCAAGAGAAAAAGGTTTGGTCAGGCTTGAAGGTAAAACATATCAGGTTAAGGATGGTGACATAATAAATTTCAGGTTTAATGTTTGATGTGGATATTTGATGATTTTGCACGTTTCACATAATTATTTTCGAAAGAAATTATACTTGCGGGAGAGCAACTCTATGAAAGTAAATGATTTTTTGTTGCATCTTGATAGGAGAATAGTAAGTTCCGACTCACAAGAGGGGAAACTGGCTGTTGCTGCAGAAGAAATAGGTTCTTTTTTTGGAGTTCATGCACATGAAATTGGCTTGTTTAGAGTTGATGAAGAACGAAAAAATATAGAATTCTGCTGGCCTCCTAGCATGGCAGATGTTAGTCATATTCCACTCAATGCGTTTAATTCGTTGGTAGCAAAAACTGCTTTGGAACGTCAAGGTTATATTGATAACTCATTTGCACATAGTAGACATCTGTTTATCCTAGAACATTTCCTTGCAAACAAGGATGAAAGAATTCCCATCCAGAAGGTTATGAGTGTTCCTATTATAATTGCTGATAAAGTTGTTGGAGTAGTTCAGGTGGTTAGGAAAGGGGAGACTTTGGCTGTTGCTGGTGCAGATTTTAGTAAAGATGACCTAATTGCATTGGAGCAGATTGTTGTTATTCTTGGTCAGCATAAATTCTGAAATTTTAAAGCGAATTTACCTGAGTAGTCTTTGATGCGATAAATATATGATTAGGTAACCACGAATATGGAAAAACGGTTTCTTACGCCTGTGGAAACAGTTCAGGCAATTACAAATAACGGTAAAAGGGTGTTAACGCAATCTAGATTGCGGACTATGGTACTTAGTTTGCTGGCTGGATTCTATATCGCATTTGGAGCAGAACTTGCGACCGTTGTAACTCAGGATACTGCAACTTTTGTTGGACGTGGCATATCTGCTTTGTTGGGGGGTAGTGTCTTTTCCTTGGGGTTGATGTTAGTTGTGATATGTGGGGCTGAACTGTTTACTGGTAACAGCATGCTTACTAGTTCGGCCTTACAAGGTGAGATTCCCTGGGCAAAACTTATGGAAAACTGGGCAATTGTGATTATGGGCAATCTGGTAGGGTCCCTGATATTTGCGGGACTGATGTACGAATCAAATCTTGTTTCCACTGGACCAGTGGCTGATAATGCTTTGCGAATTGCCGTTGCAAAAGTTGAACTCCCTTTTATGGTAGCGTTAATTCGTGGGATTCTATGTAATTGGTTAGTCTGTTTGGCAGTTTTTATGGCCACTTCTGCCAGGGATATAACAGGTAAGATTCTCGCGTGCTATATGCCGATAATGGCTTTTGTAGCGAGCAGTTTTGAGCACTCAGTTGCAAATATGTATTTTATCCCAGCAGGTTTACTTCTTGCTAGTAAGCAGGGTGTTGATATCCCCGGACTGAATTGGTCAAACTTTTTTTTAGCTAATTTATTGCCTGTTACTATTGGTAATGTAATCGGTGGTGTTCTGTTTGTTGCTTCTGCATATTGGTATGTACATCTAAGCAATGAAACCCGTAATAGTTAAGCTGTTAAGCCCACTGGGATAAGTCAATATTTGATTTTTATATTGAAGGCTATCATGACTTATCGCATATGTAATTTAGATTTGAATGATATTAATGATAGTAATAGAAGATACTAATACTAAACAATTTGAAAGAAGCAGCCTATGTAAAAATTATTAACAATTAATATATTTTCTTATACCAACGCCCTTATTTGATTGGGTTGACTCCATCTTTACCGAACCATATCTGACTTAAAACTATAATATATATATTCCCAGCGCGAAGTACCGCTATTTAGATTATTTAAACTCCTGACTATTCCGACCCGTTCTCTCTCGGCGCAAAGTTTGGTGATGCTTGGGGATCAATGTGATTAGAAGGTAACAGTTAAGTATAAATATTTTGATATTAACATAGTGCTAATAATGAAATATTGCTTGCAATTCAAATGATGCCGTGATAAAAAGTATACACAAGTTAATGTTCACTAAAAGTGAGCTCCTCCAGCTCACTTTTTTTTATGGAAAAATCGATGGCGCAAATTGATGTCGTTTCACATCTTACAGAACTGATGCAACCAGTTATTAACTCTCTCGGCTTAGAACTTATTGAAATTGAGTACAAGCGTGAAGGTCGGCAGATGGTACTCCGCATATTTATCGATAAACCTGAAGGAATAACTGTTGAAGACTGTTCTGCTTTAAGTCGGGAGATTTCACAACTCCTTGATGTAGAAGATATTGTACCAGGTCATTACAACTTGGAAGTCTCGTCTCCAGGGCTTAATCGACCTCTTAAGACAAGTACAGACTATATGAAATATATAGGTCGTCTGATAAAATTGAGAACTTTTGAATTACTTCCTGATGATTCAGGAAATCGGCGCAAGACCTTCATGGGTGAGCTACTTGGGCTTGATAACGACATGGTACGAATCAAATTGATCGAAGGACAGACTGCAACGATACCACTTGCTAAAGTGGCAAAAGCAAATTTGGAATTTGTTTTTTAATAGTTCGTATAAAACAAATATTATTACATAAGATAGCTGAAGGAGATTTTAAGTGGAAACTAATTTCAACCTCAAACATACTATCGAGCAGATCGTCAAGGAAAAAGCCATTGATAAAAGTGTGGTGATTGAAGCCTTAGAACAAGCAGTATTGACAGCGGCAAATAAAAAATTCCGGAATACACGAGATCTCGAAGCCCATTATAATGAAGAAGTTGGAGAGGTTGAACTGTTTGAATTCGTAACTGTAGTCGATGAGGTACAAGATTCATATAAGGAGATTGATCTGGAAGAAGCAAAGGAAGTTGATCCTGATGTGGAAATTGGCGATAGCCTTGGCATGAAAATGGATGCCAGCGGTTTTACCCGGATAGCTGCACAGACAGCCAAGCAGGTCATAATCCAGAAGGTTCGTGAGGCAGAGCGAGAAACTATATTTAATGAATTTAAAGGACGTGTAGGCGAACTTATTAATGGAGTTGTACGTCGATTTGAGCGTGGTGATCTGATTGTCGATTTGGGTAGGGCTGAAGCATTTCTTCCACACAAGGATCAGGCTCCGCGTGAAGTATACCGACAGGGTGACAGAGTTAAGGCACTCATAACCGACATTCGTATGACTACCAAGGGGCCGCAAATATTGCTGTCGAGAATCCATCCAGATGTCCTTGCCAAGTTATTTGAGGGGGAGGTCCCGGAGATTGCTGAAGGGATAGTTGAAGTAAAAGGAGTAGTAAGAGAGCCAGGCAGCCGTTCTAAGATTGCAGTCTATTCATATGATACAGATGTAGACCCAGTAGGTGCCTGTGTCGGTATGCGCGGCAGCAGGGTACAAAATGTAGTATCAGAACTGCGTGGTGAAAAAATAGATATCATCCCTTGGTCTGATGACATTGCCCGCTTTGCCTGTAGTGCGCTTGCTCCAGCATCGGTAACTAAGGTTTATGTAGATGATGAGAATCGTGAGATGGAGATCATAGTTGCAGATGACCAGTTATCGCTTGCTATCGGTAAAAGGGGGCAGAATGTACGACTGGCTGCAAAACTTACTGGTTGGAAGATTGACATAAAGAGCGAGACAAGGGCAGCTGAGGCAGAGCTTCTCCAGTTTGCATCTTATGATGGTTCGGCCGATGAGACAGAAATCAGCCAAGATGGGGAGCCGCTAAGTGAAACAGAGTTGGCTGTGTCTGAAGGGAATCAGTCTGCTGTCACGGAGCCGGCTACAGATTAATGATGCCTCGATCTGAACCCCAGAGGAGTTGTCTTGGCTGCCGTTCTGTTCATGACAAGCGGGATCTCTTGAGATTCGTACTTGATCCTGAAAATAATCTGGTGCCTGATATTCTCTTTAAGCTTCCTGGTAGAGGCGCTTATACATGTTGGAATGCAGATTGTCTGAAAGCTGCATTGGCAAAAAATCAGTTTATGCGAGCATTTCGTGGTGATGTAAGGCTTCTGACGGCAATTGAATTTATCAGAAATTTGATAGAGTTACAAGAGCGCCATCTTTCATCAAAACTTGCTTTAGCAAATAAGGCAGGACAAGTGATATCAGGGAGTGAATCGGTAACTGAGGCAATTCGACTTGGAAATGTAGGGATTGTAATTGTTGCTTCAGATATTTCCATTGAAAGTAAAGAAAAGTTTGCTGGATTGGCGGCACGATATAGCGTGCAGTTGCAGGTATTGTTGGATAAGGAAAGACTTGGTAGGCTTCTCGGTAAGGAATTGAGGAGTGTTGTTGCAGTTGAAAAAGGGAAATTTGCCGAATTGATTTCAAGGGGACTGGACAGGTACAGGAACTTCTGTTAGGGAGGGGCGCAAGCAAGATGAGTAAAACCCGCGTATATGAACTGGCGCAGCAGATGGGAATTGACAATAAGGAGCTTATTGCCAGATTAAAGGCTGTCGGGGTCGAGGTCAAGACTCATATGGCAGTCGTTGATGAAGCGGACATTAAGAAATTATCTGCACCTCTTCCGCAACCTCGTGAAGTTAATAAAGAAGAGGTGCGTGTTACTACTACAATTATACGGCGACGAGCTAAAGTCGTTGATGCAGTTGCTGAAGAGGTGGTTCAAGCACCAGAACCTGTAATCATACAGGAAACTGCTCAGGAAAACGAACCAATTAAGATGGCAGATAATGCAATTGTTACACAGACAGAATCACCAGATGAAACAGTTGAGGAGCAAAAACCGGTTGAAAAAGTTATAGCTCCGATGACCCCAGAGCCCCCTCATTCACCCAACTCAACTCCTCGGGCAAAGATACTAGGACATGTTGATATCCCTGGTGTTACTCAACAGAGGCAGACTGAGCGACGAGAAGTAGTGCGACCGCTATCTCGACCTGATAACCGTACTTCTCAGCAACGTACTTCACCCCAGCGTCCCATGCCACCTCGTAGTCCAGAGAGACCAACTCAGTCGCCACCTTCTGCTGTTGCTCCGGTATCTGTTGATGATCGAAAAAAAGGTGGGCGTAAAGGTAAAGAAACTGCAGTGGCAGAAGTTGCTAAGGGGGCAGGGAAAAAGGTTGTCACTCCTGCTAAGAAAAAAGAAGGATTTAAAAAAACGGAACTTCTTGAAAAGCGAGAACGAATATTCGAGCCAGGTGCACGTCAGGGAAAAGGTAAGCGAAGCAAGGAAAAAGATCGTGTAAGTGATGGAAGAAAAACTGAAATTACTGTTCCGAAAGCAATAAAACGGATCATAAAGATATCAGAAACCATAACAGTAGGTGAACTTGCGAAACGTATGGGGATAAAGGCTAACGATCTTATCCGGTCTCTTATGAAAATGGGGTTGATGGCAACTATAAACCACCCCCTTGATTTTGATACCGCTACTTTGTTGGCAACTGAATTCGGATATGAAATTGAGAATGTAGCTATTGATCTCGACGAGATGCTGGAAGCTGCTCCAGATACGCCTGAAAGCCTTTTGAAACGGCCACCTGTGGTTACGATCATGGGACATGTTGATCATGGTAAAACATCACTTCTTGATGCCATTCGTCAAACAAATGTTATAGCAGGGGAGGCTGGTGGTATAACCCAACATATCGGTGCCTATGATGTGGAGCTAAAAGGCAGGAAAATCACTTTTCTAGATACCCCTGGGCACGAAGCTTTCACGGCTATGCGGGCCCGTGGTGCCAAGGTTACTGATATTGTCATCTTAGTAGTAGCGGCTGATGACGGGGTGATGCCTCAGACACGTGAAGCAGTAAACCATTCCAAAGCAGCGGGCGTTCCGATAATTGTTGCGGTAAACAAGATTGATAAACCAGAGGCTAAGACGGAACGTGTGAAGCAAGAATTAATGGAATTTGGTCTGGTTTCGGAAGAGTGGGGTGGTGACACCACGATGGTGGAGGTTTCAGCTAAAAAGCGACTAAACCTCGAAGAACTGCTTGAGATGGTTCTTCTTCAAGCAGACGTAATGGATTTAAAGGCAAATCCGAATAAGGCGGCTCGAGGAACGATTGTAGAGGCTAAGCTTGACAAAGGTCGTGGCCCGGTAGCAACCGTCTTGGTTCAAGAAGGTTCTCTTAAAATTGGTGACTACTTTGTAGCAGGCATAAATTCAGGAAGGGTTCGTGCGATGCAAAACGATCGCGGCGAAAAGGTGCTTGCTGCCGGGCCAGCAATGCCAGTAGAGGTGATAGGGTTTACCGGTGTCCCAGATGCTGGAGATATTTTTGTTTCAATGGTAGATGAAAAGCAGGCAAAAGAGATAGCAAGCTACAGGCAACAAAAAATGCGTGAAACAGAACTTGCCAAACACAGTAAACTATCCCTTGAGCAACTATATGAAAAGATCCAGAAGGGTGAGGTCAAAGATCTCAATGTAATTGTCAAAGCCGATGTCCAAGGTTCTGTTGAGGCTGTCGCAGAATCTCTCCGTAAGCTTTCCACTGATGCAGTGCGTCTTAATGTCCTTCATTCATCAGTTGGGGCCATTACTGAAACTGATGTCAATCTTGCATCTGCCAGCAATGCAATAATTCTAGGATTCAATGTTCGCCCTGAAGTAAAAGCACATGCCTTGGCTGACAAGGAAGGGGTAGACGTTAGACTTTATAATATTATCTATGATGCGGTAGAAGATATCAAAAAAGCAATGGAAGGCCTCCTAGAGCCAACCTTAAGGGAAAAGCATCTAGGCAGAGCCGAAATCAGGGAGGTGTTTTCGGTTCCAAAGATTGGTAACGTTGCAGGATGTTATGTGTTAGACGGTAAGGTTGTGAGAAATGCACGTGTCAGACTGCTGCGTGACAATGTGGTTGTTTTTGAAGGGAAAATGAGTAGCCTGCGGCGCTTCAAAGATGATGTTAAAGAGGTTGCAACTGGATATGAATGCGGAATAGGCCTAGAAAATTATAATGATATCAAGGTTAGTGATATAATAGAAGCATTTGAAATAGAAAAAGTCGCAACAACTCTTTAGTAAGGATAGACAAATTTTTGTTTTTCATAAATTCATTTAAATTTTTTATTTCTATTTATACATACAATTAAGTTTATCTATAATAGTGTGTTTTTTTCATGATAGCCATTGAGTAGCCAGGAATACAATGTATAAACGTTCAGAAAAAGTTGCAGAAGCTGTCCATGAAATTGTTACTGGACTATTAGTTAAAGGATTAAAGGACCCGCGGATTGGTTTTGTAACAATAACCGGAGTTGAGGTGAGTGACGATCTTCATCATGCCAAGGTATATTTTACAGTTGTGGGTAGCGATGAAGAAAAAAAAGCGACTGCTGCAGGGCTGAACAGTGCCCGCAGTTTTATTCGTAAAGAAATGGGAAAACAGTTAAGAATGCGCTATGTCCCAGAAATTATTTTTTGTTATGACAATTCAATAGCTTACGGCAACAAAATAGACGCAATTCTAAAAGAAATAGTTGATTCGGAAGTGGTGCATGATTAGAAGTATTGTTGAGGCAATTCGAACCCATCATACTTTTCTTCTTACTACCCATGAGAATCCTGACGGTGATGCTGTCGGTGCAACTCTGGCTCTTGCTAGTTACCTGCGCAGGCTGGGCAAGACTGTTACTGTTCATATATGTGATCCGGTACCAGAAATGTTCAGGTTTTTGCCAGGTGCTGATACTGTTCTGCAAATTATACCGTCAGGAAGTTACGAAATTGGTTTTGTCCTTGACATTGGTGAGTTACACCGGGCAGGTAAGGTGTTTTGTGACTGCACCGAGATTGGCATGCTGATTAATCTTGATCATCATCTTCATTGTGATCATTTTGGTGATATTAATCTTGTAGATCCCGATGCGTGTGCAACTGGTGCAATTATTTACCGGATAATTCGTGCATCAAATGACCAAATTGATTATGACACAGCTCTTTGTATCTATACTGCGGTCATTGCTGATACTGGCTCATTCCGTTATTCCAATGCAAATCCTGAAGCGTTTCATATTGCAAGTGAAATGGTTGTTGCCGGAGTGAATGCATGGGCAGTAGCAGAAAAGCTTTATGAAAGTCAGCCTCGTCAGCGTCTAGAGCTTTTAGCTCTGGTTCTTGGCACCATAACATTCTCATCACGTGGCGATTGTGCTGCTATAACTGTAACCCTTGAAATGTATGAAAAAACTTCAGCAAATGCTGAACTGACTGACGGTTTTATTAATTATCCGCGCTCAATCAAAGGGGTAGAAGTAGCAATTTTATTCAGAGAACTTGCACCGGAATTATTCAAGGTTGGATTTCGCTCTAAAGGAAAAGTAGATGTGTCTGCTTTGGCAGCCGTCTTTGGTGGTGGTGGCCACCATAATGCAGCTGGATGCACAATAACAGGGTCTTTGGAGTATGTAAGAAGACAGGTTTTTGCTCATCTTGAATGCGCCATTTAATACATGGATGGTTTTATTGTTTTGGATAAGCCGACCGGCGTTACTTCGCATGACATGGTCAGGCTCGCTCGCAGAATGTTCAGTATGCGAAAAATTGGTCATACTGGTACTTTGGACCCATTTGCCACAGGGGTACTTCCTCTTGCATTAGGTGAGGGGACAAAGGCAATCCCATTTTTGGATGAATCGGTAAAGGAGTATCATGCTGTAGTGCGTTTAGGTTCAGCGACAGACACACAGGATTATACCGGGGTAGTTATAAAAAAAGGGGATTGGCATAATATTACATCTGAAGCATTGTCTATAGCGCTAAAATCACTAACAGGTGTTTCTTTACAACTTCCGCCTATGTTCTCAGCGCTAAAACATAATGGCGTTCCTCTTTATCGTTATGCACGTCGCGGGGAAACTCTTGAACGTGAAGCACGTAAAATTAATATTTATAGTCTGAGTGTCGAACGTCTTGCATTTCCAGATATTGATATATTTGTCCGTTGCTCTAGAGGCACTTATGTGAGAACTTTAGCGCATGACTTGGGAGAACTTCTTGGCTGCGGTGCTCATCTTATCCAACTCCGACGTACCAAAAGTGGAATATTTGACTTATCAATGGCATTTACAGTTGATATGTTTAGCTCTAACTGCATGAGTGGAGAAATGTCGGCAAGAATAATCTCCCCTTTTCAGGCGTTGAGTCATATTCGTGATTTGCCTCTTAATGATATAGGGGTTCTAAAGATTGCTCGTGGTCTTGCACCAAGTAAGTCTGAACTTGTTGGATTGTCGCCAGAAATTTTACATAGAGGTGAAAAGTTCCGACTTTCACAGCATGGTAGGCTTTATGCTGTTGCTGAATCTTTGTCTGATAAATGGCAGCCATCTGGTGTAAATCTTCGACTTGTTCGTGTGTTCAATTTGGTTTAACTTTACAAATTAGAGCTATTATGATAATAAATATAAGATTAATTCTTACAATTATATTGTTGGAACCTGCTAAATAGATGATGAATTGAAAGGGGGTGTTAAAGATGTTGGCAACAGACAAGAAACAGGAAATTATTAATAATTACAAATTACATGACAATGATACCGGTTCTCCTGAGGTACAAATTGCTATTCTTACAGAACGGATCACTTATCTGACGGATCACTTCAAGATCCACAAAAAGGACCATCACAGTCGGCGTGGGTTGTTAAAAATCGTAGGTCAACGCAGGCGACTGCTTGACTATCTAAAAAAGAAGGATGTGGAACGTTACAGAGTCATCATTGAGAAACTCGGTATACGTAGATAAGCTAAGGCAGTATACCTTGCTCCTTTTTGGAATTGGTATATTGCCTTTACTTTTATCGAGGAATGGGCTCTCGTAGCCCATTTTATTTTGTTGGGGGCGTGGGTAGAGAAATTGATTTATGTAGCGTCTTTATCGCAGTAATTTATAGATGCTGATAATCAAATTCTGTATCGACGGCCCCAACAGCTAACAATAGCTGGCATTTAGTTTGGCTAGAGGAGACCGTATTAAAATGGAAAAAAGTGTAAAAGTTGAATTAGGTGGCAGGATATTAACCATTTCTACTGGTAAAATGGCTAAACAAGCAAACGGTGCAGTAGTTGTCAGTTGTGGTGACACTATGGTGTTAGTAACAGCAGTTGCTGCAAAAAATGCTAAAGAGGGGCAGGACTTTTTCCCATTGACCGTTAATTATCAGGAAAAGGCTTATGCTGGCGGTAAAATTCCTGGTGGTTTTTTCAAGCGTGAAGGACGTCCATCGGACAATGAAACACTTACTTGCCGATTGATTGACCGCCCGATTCGGCCACTATTCCCTGAGAATTTTCTAAATGATACTCAGATCATGGCAACTGTAGTCTCAGCGGATAAAGATAATGACCCTGGTATTCTCGCAATGATTGGAGCATCTGCTGCTTTGGAGGTCTCAGACATCCCATTTTTCGGCCCGATTGCGGGTGTAAGAGTTGGAAGAATTGATGGTCAGTTTATTGCTTATCCGACTGCAGAACAGCTTGAGTTGAGTGATATTGATATTGTTGTGGCAGCCAGCAAGGATTCAATATGTATGGTTGAAGGAGGAGCAGCTATTGTCCATGAAGATGATATGCTTGAAGCAATTTTCTTTGGTCATGCTGCTGTACAGCCAATTCTGGATGTGCAAGAAGAACTCAAAAAAATGGTAGGTGTTACCAAAAGACAGATTGATCCACCTTTGGTCGATGAATCATTTAAAACAAAAGTTAAAGAACTAGTATATGCTGATATGAAATCTGCAGTGAGAATAAAAACGAAAACTGAGAGGCATAACCGGATCGATACTATTATTGAAGGAGTATTGACAGTTCTGGCTAAAGATTATGAGGGTCGCGACAAAGAGATAAAAGGGTTCATAGGTGATTTTGAGTATGAACTAGTTCGAGAACATATTCTCAAGGATGGTGAAAGGATTGATGGCCGGGACACTAGGACTATTCGACCAATTAGTGCAGAAGTAGGGTTGCTCCCCAGGGCCCATGGTTCTGCGCTCTTCACTAGGGGTGAAACTCAGGCTTTGGTCGCTGCGACTCTTGGCACATCAAGTGATGAACAACGTATTGATTCATTATATGGAGAAAGTAAAAAAAGGTTTTTGCTCCATTACAATTTCCCACCGTTCTCTGTTGGGGAGACTAGTTTCAGGCTTGCACCTGGAAGGCGTGAAATAGGACATGGTGCCCTTGCCGAACGAGCTTTGGCGCGGGTGATTGCGAAACATGATGACTTCCCATACACTATCAGGATAGTTTCTGATACTTTGGAGAGTAATGGCTCTTCGTCCATGGCAACGGTCTGTGGGGGCTCCCTTGCAATGATGGATGCTGGTATACCTATAGAGGCCCCTGTCGCAGGAATTGCTATGGGATTGATAAAAGAAGGTGAAGATATAGCAATTCTCTCAGATATTCTTGGCGATGAAGATCACCTTGGTGATATGGATTTTAAAGTGGCCGGGACTGCCGAAGGGGTAACTGCATTGCAGATGGATATTAAGATAATTGGCGTTTCCAAGGAAATTATGAAAATGGCACTTGCGCAGGCCCGTGAGGGGCGGCTGCATATTCTTGGCAAGATGTCTGAAACTCTTGCTACTCCTAGGTCTGATCTCTCAACTTATGCGCCCCGTATAACTACAATATGGGTGAAGACAGATAAAATTCGAGACGTTATAGGTTCTGGCGGGAAGAATGTGCGTGGAATCACAGAGGCTACCGGAGTTAGTATCGATATCGAGGATAGTGGCAAAATCAACATTGCGAGTCATGACAAGGCTGCATGTGACTTAGCCATTAAGATGATTCGTGACCTTACAGCTGAAGCCGAAGAAGGTAAGCTCTATATGGGCACAGTTCGCAAGATTATGGAGTTCGGGGCATTTGTAGAAATCTTTCCTGGTACAGACGGTCTAGTCCATATCTCCGAACTAGATAAAGAGCGAGTTAAAAATGTTTCAGACATTCTAAAGGAGGGAGATAAGGTTCTGGTTAAATGTATCGGTATTGATAAACAGGGGAAAATCAAACTTTCCAGAAAAGAGGCTTTAGGTGATACTTTGCCTGAAGCATAAGGTGATTGCTGTTATTCTGCATTTTTCAGTGTATAGTTTTATATGATCAGTAAATCCATTCTACATAATGGCATTAGGATAGTTACTGAGAGAATTCCCCATGCGTATTCGGTATCACTTGGCATTTGGGTTGCCAACGGCTCCCGCCATGAACGGCGGGAGCAGAATGGTATTGCTCATTTCTTAGAGCATCTTCTTTTTAAAGGAACTGAGCGGCGAAGTGCACTTGACATAGCCCGTGAAATAGATGCTGTTGGAGGGATATTAAATGCCTTCACTGGTCGAGAATATGTCTGTTATTATGTAAAAATCCTCGATAAATTTCTTCCAAAGGCTATTGACCTACTTGCAGATATCTTTCTTAATTCTGCTTTGAATACAGATGAGATTGAAAAGGAACGTGATGTAATCCTTCAAGAGATCGGTCAGTTGGAGGATACCCCAGACGACTATATACATGACCTCTTTTCACAATATTTTTGGCAGGGGCACCCTCTAGGCATGCCTATACTTGGCAATCGGGAGAGTGTAAACGGATTAACAAGAGAGATGTTTAAGAGATTCCTCTCAGACTATTATCGGTCCGAAGATATAATTATCGCTGCTTCTGGTTTAGTTGATCACCAAGAGCTAGTTGCACAGATGACGGAGCTTTTCTCAACTATCCCTGCTGGTAGGTTTAATAGTATATCGCCTGTACCTGAACATATTCAAAGAGTTAAAGTCGTCGAAAAGGATCTTGAGCAAGTTCATCTTTGCCTTGGGACTCTGGCTCTTTCTCAGAGCCATGAACATAGATACGAAGCATATCTCCTTAATACTATTTTAGGCGGGAGCATGAGTTCAAGACTTTTTCAGGAAGTAAGGGAAAAACTTGGTCTTGTTTATTCAATCTATACTTACCTTTCATCTCATGCTGATACCGGAGCACTTACTATCTATGCCGGTACAAGCCCTGAACGAAGCAATGATGTATTAGCAGTAATTATCCGTGAAATAAAGAAATTAAAGGATGCACTTATTCCTGAAGATGAGTTGCTGGCTGCAAAGGAGCAGCTAAAAGGAAACATCCTTCTTTCATTGGAGAGCAGTGATAATCGGATGTCCAAGCTGGCAAAAAATGAGATATATTTCGGGGCTTATCAGCCATTGGACGAAATTATTGCCGGGTTTGATCGTGTTACTGTATTTTCGATGCGGGAACTTTGTCATAAGTTGTTTGATGAACGCTATCTTACCCTTGTATTAATGGGTAAGATTGACAGCAATAGCTTTTCTCCTGCTTCGCTGACACTGTAGGAATTCCCTTTATTTAATTCATGGAGATCCTATGAGTGATTTAAGGCAAGTGATTGTACAGATAAAAAGAGTACGATCTGTTTGCAAAAACATACTCCCCATTTATATGAGTGAACATGCGGCTGGGATGGATCTTTATGCTGCGATTGATTCAGAAATTGAACTGCGGCCAGGAGCGCGCGCATTAGTACCCACCGGTATTGCTATTGCGCTCCCAAGAGGTTACGAAGCGCAGATTCGACCTCGTAGTGGTCTTGCCTTGAAGTATGGCATCAGTCTTGTTAACAGCCCTGGGACCATAGACCCTGACTATAGGGGAGAAATTGGAGTTATTGTCATTAACCATGGGACGGAACCATTTATTATCAAGGTTGGAGAAAGAATTGCTCAAATGGTTATTTCTCAATATGCCAGTGTCGAACTTCAAATGGTTGAACAATTGCCTGACACAGTTCGAGGCGAAGGTGGCTTTGGACATACAGGAAGGTAATAATTTAAAGGTGTTATCTAGTCGAATTAGATTTTAGCATAGGATCATAGCTTATATTCGATAAGGAAACTCATTATGCGAGATCCACGCATTAGTAAGCTGGCAGAGGTGTTAGTTAACTATTCTACCCGTGTAAAAAAGGGTGATATCGTGTTAATAAGCTCTGCAGGTTTTGAGTCTGCACCATTAGTACAGGAAATTTATTCCCTTTGCCTGTCAAAGGGAGCGGCATACGTAGAATATGAGTTTATAGTACCTGAGATTAACCGTCATTACTACAATTCAGCCTCAAAGACTCAATTAAGTCATTTCCCCCAGCATAAACTTGATTTTATGAAGAAGGTCACCGTATATTTCGGAATATCAGCAGCAGAAAATTCTATGGTAATGGCCAATGCAAATCAGGCTAACATGATAGCTTGGTCGAAAGTAGTTAGGCCAATTATTGACCAACGAGTAAAGCATTCTCGATGGGTAATAACTCGTTATCCGACTCATGGCGCTGCCCAGGAAGCGAAGATGAGTCTTGAGGAGTATGAGTCATATCTATTTGAAGCTTGCTGTATTGATTGGAGTTCTGAGTCACGTAAGCAAGAAAAATTAAAAAAAATGATGGATAAAACAGATAAAGTTAGAATTGTTGCATCCGATACTGATCTCAAATTCAGCATTAAGGGGCTGCCAGGAGTCAAGTGTGATGGTCGTTTTAATATTCCTGATGGAGAAGTCTTTACCGCTCCGATAAAAGAATCTGTGGAGGGTTATATTACATATAACTGCCCATCGATATACCAAGGTAAAGAATTCAATAATATATCTCTTACTTTCCAGAAGGGAAAGATTATCAAGTCTTCTGCGGCGGGAATGGAAAAAGAGCTCAATAAGATTCTCGATACCGATCTCGGTGCACGTTACATAGGAGAATTTGCTATCGGTGTTAATCCTGCAATCAGGGAGCCGATGCGAAATATTCTGTTTGATGAAAAAATTTTTGGATCGATTCACTTTACGCCTGGTCAGTGCTATGATGAGTGCAACAATGGTAACAACTCGGCGGTCCATTGGGATTTAGTGAAACTTCTCAATGGAGATGGCGAGATATGGTTCGATCACGAATTGATTCAAAAGAATGGAAAGTTTGTTCATCCGGCCCTGTTAGGACTTAATCCACAGGAATAATATGTTATTGACGATTAATTCAGATAATCCGCAGGAACGTTTTATTAATAATGTAGTGGAGGTTCTCCAACAAGGGGGTATAATTGCCTACCCTACAGATACTACCTATGGCATTGGCTGCAGTATTTTCAATAAGAAAGGTATTGATCGGATATATCACTTAAAGCAAAGAGAAAAGAAAAAACCGTTTTCTTTTATTTGCAGTGAACTCTCTGAAGTGGCTCGATATGCAAAAGTAAGCAATTATGCGTTTAAAGTGCTGAAACGTCATTTGCCTGGGCCCTATACGTTTGTTCTAGATGCAACAAGCATTGTACCCGAACTACTTGTCACCAAACAAAAGACAGTTGGCATTCGAATCCCTGCCAATCCAATCTGCATGAAAATAGTTCAGAAATTGGGGCATCCGATTGTCACTACTAGCGCAAATCTTTCAGGCGAAGAACCTATAGGTAGCCCATTCATAATTGAACGAGAATTGGGACGACAGCTAGAATTGATTATTGACGGGGGGCCGTTATCAGCAGTAGTAAGTTCAGTGGTCAGCTTAATTAACGACACTCCATTGGTACTTCGTAAAGGCGTAGGAGATGTCGGTTGGTGCAATTGAGACTGGCCTAAATCAATGCGTAAAAGAACTGTTAAGTTAGGGCTGAATTTACTTTGCTGCGGCTTATTATTAGTCATAGTTGCAATATTCTTCCACAATCAGATGGCTAATATATTTGTAATGACGTCAGGCAGTGAATTCCGATTAATTATGTTCGGACTTTTCTGGGGAGGTGTATTAGGTTGTGTGGGAACAATTATAACCTGTTTCGGCATGGTGCAATCCCCTCTTGCAAATAGTCGAGAAAGCCAGTTGAAAAAAGTAACCTATGCATTAGTCATTATGATCATACTTTTTGTCTGGCTTCTTACAAACTTATCCAAAACGACATCGCCGCCACGTCTTAAGCCGGGGAATACTATTATAATTTAATAGTTAAGTTATAGATACCATTCTTCTTGCATAATTAATACTGATAGTATAAATAAAATTAATGTTAAAATGTATAACAGGTTATTTTTCTTGACAAAATAAGTAGTATCTTTATACTAAAAAACTTTGATTCTATAATGGAAAATTATGTATATACATTTGGAAGAAGTAAAGAGGAATGATGTCGCTCTGGCTGTTGTTAAGCAGGTAGAATGTTTCCCCTCCTTGGTGGAGCTGCAGGAGATGGGCGCATGCAGTTTTCTGGAACCATTGAGAGTTTCAATTAATGCATCTTGTGAGTTTGACCAAATACGGGTGTCTGGTTCGATAGCAACACAAATTAAATTGTCATGTTCTCGTTGCCTAAATGAGTATGCTATTGAATTGGATGTCCCATTTACTATTTATTATACTAAAGCAACCAATATACCTCAAGATGCTGAGCTTGAATTAGCAGAAAATGATCTCATGACAAGCACATATGATGGGGATGTAATTGATCTTACATCTGAAATAGCAGCACAAATAATTATGGAAATACCTATAAAGCCTCTTTGTAATGATGATTGTCGGGGGCTATGCAGTGTATGTGGTGCTGAGCTTAATATTTCTGAATGTGGGTGTAGTCAGCATTTGACAAGTCTGAAATTCAGTGCGCTGAGTAATCTAAAAGTAAAGAGATAAGGAGAGACACTAATGGCAGTACCAAAGAAAAAGACATCGAAATCTCGAAAAAATATGCGTCGTGCGCATGACTTCTTGACCGCACCTACAGTTGCAAACTGTCCCCAATGTAAAGCACCCAAATTGCCACATCGCGTCTGCCCATCTTGTGGCACCTACAAAGGAAAAGAAGTAATCAAAACTGAAGATCTATAGGTTCATTAGTAAAATAGTTTATATACCACTCCCAGGGGTCATATGAGAGTTGCTGTTGATGCAATGGGCGGCGATAATGCTCCCGCAGTTGAGGTAGAAGGAGCGGTTGCTGCGGTCAGGGAATTTGGAATTCCCGTTACTCTGGCAGGCGACACAGTACGGTTACGTGCTGAGTTGGCGCAACATGATATTGGTGGTCTCGATATCGAAATTCACCATGCCAGTGAAGTGGTGGAAATGCATGATTCTGCATCTGATGCTGTACGTAAAAAAAGGGATTCCTCTATTCGTGTAGCATTTGAATTAGTAAAAAACGGACATGCTGCAGCTGTGGTAAGTGCTGGAAACTCTGGAGCCACCATGGCTGCTGGTATGTTTATACTAAAAAGGGTAAAAGGAATTGAACGTCCAGCAATCGCGCAAATATTTCCAACATTGCGTGGAAAGACACTTGTCCTTGACGTGGGAGGTAATGTCGATTGTAAGGCAATTCATTTGGTACAGTTTGCTGTAATGGGGGAAATATATGCAAAATGCGTTATGGGTATTGATAACCCCACCATCGGGCTTCTCTCAAATGGAGAAGAGGAGTCAAAAGGAAATGATTTGACTCGAGAGACAAATCTACTTCTAAAGAAAATTTCCATGAACTATGCTGGCTATGTGGAAGGTCGAGATATTTTCAATGGAGTAGTAGATGTTGTTGTATGTGATGGATTTGTTGGAAATGTAGTTCTTAAGCTTTCCGAGGGGCTTTGCGAAGTAGTTGGCAAGATGTTAAAAGAAGAGATTTCGCGGTCGTTTATAACAAAATTAGGATATCTATTTGCTCGACCAGCATTCGAAAACTTTAAGAAAAAAGTTGATTATACTGAATATGGTGGTGCACCTCTGCTTGGTATTGATGGTGTTGGGATGATTTGTCATGGTGGTTCTAATGCAAAAGCTATCAAGAATGCTATTCGTTTCGCCCATGAATATGCAAAGCAAGGGGTAAATAAAAGGGTGGCCGATAAACTGCAAGAAAATGTCGAACTATATATGCAGCAACGTGAATTTCAAGTTGACTTAGTGTCCAGTTAGGGAGGCATCAAGAGAAGTTACTGCCATGATCTACCTGCACAAGTTCGGCTTTCTAGAGATAGTTATGATAAATTATGGCATGAAACTAAATATAGTTAAGCTTTACGATGATAATAGGAAAGTTAACAACATTTTTCTGTAACAGGGGGGTATAATTCAGATGCACTCTCCCCGCACAACCAAATGTGGATCCATCAGACCAGAATATGCCGGCATATTTAGATTTAATCAATGTAGTTATATGAAATTTTCAAGCAAGAAAAGAACTGGTTAGATTTTTATCTGTTTTGTTGGTTGCTGTTGGTTTGAAGGGTGCTCTGCTTAATTGCCTTTAACCACATCAAGTAAGCAGTATTGTTATTTATGAGAATGATAAGCGACTCAAAATATTGAATTAAATTTATATTAATCTTGGACGGCAAAGAGATATGATGAAATGTTTGCAGTAAACGACCGAAATTATAGCACCTGGTGATATTTTTTGAGTTATCACTCTGATGATCGATTGAAAATTGTAATAATTGATGGAAGGATAATGGAAATGAATGCTTTTCTGTTCCCTGGGCAGGGGTCTCAATATGCTGGCATGGGTAAAGAGATTGCTGAAAATTTCTCTATAGCAATGCAGACCTTTGCTGAAGCCGATGAAGCTCTAGGTATCCATCTTCGAAAACTATGCTTTGAAGGTCCTGATGAAGAACTGAAGCTTACTGCCAACACACAGCCTGCCATACTAGCTGCTAGTATCGCAGTTTACCGCGTTATTCAACAAGAAACCGGAATTTCTGCCGCATACATGGCTGGACACTCTCTTGGGGAGTTCACGGCGCTGGTAGCTGCGGGGGCATTGACATTTGCTGATGCTGTAAGAGTAGTACGAGCCCGTGGTTTATATATGCAGGAGGCAGTACCGATTGGAACTGGTGCTATGGCAGCTATTCTTGGTGTTGAGCGGGATGAATTGTCAGATATTTGCAATCAAGCAGCAAAAGGTGAAGTTGTCTCGCCTGCTAATTTTAATTCCCCCGGTCAAATTGTTATTGCAGGTAATAGCTTGGCAGTTAATCGTGCAATTGAGATTGCTAAAGCTCGCGGGTATCGGAAAGCGATGCTACTACCAGTGAGCGCTCCTTTCCACTGCAGCCTGATGCAACCAGCAGCAGATCGACTAAAAATGAATTTGGTTGATTTGTCACTACAGCCGTTACAGGTGCCCGTAGTGACAAATGTGGAAGCTGAGCCAAATAGTGATATTACTTTGGTAAAAAATTTGCTGGTACAGCAAGTTTGTGCACCAGTACGTTGGCATGAATCAGTTCTTAAAATGCACAGTTTGGGAGTAAACAATTTTATCGAGATTGGCCCCGGCAAAGTTCTTACCGGATTGGTCAAGAGGATTGTCAAAGATTCATCAACTTCCAATGTTGAAGATGTATTATCCTTGAAGACTATTATGAGCACTGGATAAGTATTTTCGAAAGCTAGTTTTTAATATGTGGCAAGAAGTTGAAAGGAGATGTTTAAATGCCAAATAATAAAGTTGCTGTGGTTACGGGTGCTTCGCGTGGGATTGGGCGTAGCATAGCGTTGGCACTGGCTGCTCGTGGTGCAAACATTGTGGTGATGGATATTGCCAAAGATGGGGTTGACACAGTAGTGGCTGAAATCGCTCAAATGGGGGTTAAGTCATTCGGAGTAATTGGCAATGTTACTGTTACTGATGATGTCGAACGAATGATTGATGAGGCAGTAGCTGCTTTTGGCCATGTAGACATTCTTGTTAATAATGCAGGTATTACCAGGGACGGGTTATTGTTGCGAATGAAGGACGAGGATTGGGATGCTGTGTTGACTGTCAATTTAAAGGGTGCTTTCCTCTGTAGCCGAGCTGCAGCTAAAGTGATGTCCAAGCAACGTTATGGCCGCATTATTAATATCGCATCAGTTGTAGGTCAGATGGGGAATACTGGTCAGGCTAATTATTGTGCCAGTAAGGCTGGGCTTATGGGGCTTACCAAGTCCAACGCCCGAGAACTTGCACGTCGTAATATAACTGTAAACGCTGTAGCACCCGGTTTTATTGCTACAGATATGACGGAAGCTTTGCCAGAGAAAACACGTCAGGAATTGGCAGCCCAGATTCCTTTAGAGCGTCTTGGTAGTTCCGATGATATTGCCAATGCGGTAGTATTTCTTGCTTCTGAGGCCTCTGGATATATAACTGGGCAGGTGCTTGCAGTTAATGGCGGTATGTATATGTAAAAAATATCATTTGCAATTTAGTCGTTTCATGTTATGAAGCAGAAACGTGGTTAAATAACAAACCTGAAAAGGTAATTTACATTAATGGAGGTAAAGGGGATGTCCGCAATCGACAAAAGAGTTAAAGAAATCGTGGCTGAACAGCTAGGTGTGGACGAGGCACAGGTGACTAACGAGGCTTCGTTCATGGATGACCTCGGCGCTGATTCACTTGATACAGTTGAGTTGGTAATGGCTTTGGAAGAGGAGTTCGATATTGAAATCTCCGATGAGGATGCCGAAAAGATCCAGACAGTTCAAGATGCTATTGATTATATAACTGACCATACCTAACCAGGTGCAAGAGGGGGAGGTTATGCTCCCCTTTTTAATTAATTAGAATCGGTTAGCATGAGGAGATTCTGTCTATGAGAAGAGTTGTTGTGACGGGAGTAGGTGTAGTTTCGCCACTCGGAATTGGTAACAATGCCAATTGGGACGCCTTGACTGCAGGTAGATCAGGGATAGGTTACATTACCAGGTTCGATGCTTCTGAAATTCCTGTCAAGATCGCCGGTGAAGTCAAGAATTTCGTGCCAGAGGATTTCATCGACAAAAAAGAAGTCAAAAAGATGGACCTTTTTATTCAATATTCGTTGGCTGCCAGTCATTTTGCAATGGAAGATTCGGGCCTTGTAATCGATGATTCAAATGCAGAACGAATCGGTGTTTTGGTAGGTGCTGGACTTGGAGGGCTACCTACCATTGAAAAATATCATAGTGCTATGTTGGAAGGTGGCTATAAAAAAATATCACCATTTTTTATCCCAATGCTTATCATTAATTTGGCGCCTGGTCATATATCTATGAAATATGGCGCAAAAGGGCCGAATGTTTCTTCTGTCTCAGCCTGTGCAACTGGAACTCACTCCATTGGCGATGCCTATCACATGATTAAAAGAGGTGATGCCGATGCCATGATTGCTGGTGGCACTGAATCTACAGTAACACCGCTAGGCATTGGTGGATTTGCGGTGATGAAGGCACTTTCAGATCGTAACGATGACCCAACTGCTGCATCACGTCCATTTGAAAAGAACCGTGATGGTTTTGTAATGGGAGAAGGTGCGGGTATTCTTATTCTTGAGGAGTATGAGTTTGCCAAACAGCGCAATGCCAGAATTTATGCCGAAGTAGTTGGATATGGATTAACTGGTGATGCATATCATTTGACTGCCCCAGCACCTGGGGGTGAAGGTGCAGCCCGTTGCATGAAGATGGCGTTGAAAGGGGCTGAATTAAATCCCGAACAGCTTAATTATATAAATGCCCATGGCACATCTACTCCGTATAATGATCTCTATGAAACCATGGCAATAAAGACGGTGTTTGGTGATTATGCAAATAAACTAATGATATCTTCAACTAAATCAATGACAGGGCATCTCCTCGGCGCAGCAGGTGGCATTGAAGCAGTATTTTCTATTATGGCTCTTCATAATGGGGTTGTCCCGCCAACAATAAACTACCATGAGCCAGATCCAGAGTGCGATCTAGACTACGTTCCTAATACTGCCAGAGAACAACAAATTACATATGCTATGAGCAATAATTTCGGTTTTGGTGGTACAAATGCCAGCCTGTTATTTAAAAAGCTTTAAGGGGTAGTTATGATCGCGCTTGGCAGTGATCATGGTGGGCTGGAACTTAAAAAGGCTGTTAGTGATCTTCTTCAAGAGCGTGGTATAGCTATAAGAGATTGTGGCACCGATAGTAATAATTCTGTAGATTATCCAGAATTCGGTGAAAAGGTAGCTATACTTGTGGCTACTGGCGAGGTAAAGTTAGGTATCCTTTTTTGTGGTACCGGTATAGGGATGTCGATTGTTGCAAATAAGTTCCCAGGTGTCAGGGCGGCATTGGTCACAGATGTCTTTATGGCAAAGATGGCTAAAGAGCATAATAACGCCAATATACTTGTTCTTGGCGGAAGAGTGCTTGATGAGTCATTAGCTAAAGATATGGTCATTTCTTGGCTTGACTCTGAGTTCGCAGGAGGCCGGCATCAAAAACGTTTGGATAAAATCACTTTGTTAGAGCAGAAACTTTGCAAATAGTTGTTGAATTTACATGGCTTATTTAGATAACGGGACTGAAAAGTCCCGTTTCATTTTAACATTTAAGGAGTTTTCGATGTCGATTCTAGAAACTTTTGACCCTCAAATAGCTAAAGCAATTCGGCAAGAGACCGAACGTCAGGAATACAGCTTGGAATTAATTGCATCAGAGAATTTTGTCTCTGAGGCTGTCATGGAGGCTCAGGGGTCTGTCTTTACAAATAAATATGCTGAAGGGTATCCAGGCAAACGTTATTATGGCGGATGTCATAATGCTGATATAGTTGAAAACCTTGCTATTGAGAGAGCAAAGGAACTCTTTGGCGCAGAACATGTCAATGTGCAGCCGCATTCCGGATCTCAAGCAAATATGGCTGTATATTTCGCAGCACTAAAGCCTGGTGATACAATCTTAGGGATGAATCTTTCGCATGGTGGGCATTTAACACATGGCAGTCCTGTTAATTTCTCAGGTCGTTTTTTTAATGTTGTTCCATATGGGGTAAGTAAAGATACTCAGACAATAGACTATGAAGAAGTGGAAAGGCTTGCTATTGTTCATAAACCAAAAATGATTGTAGTTGGTGCCAGTGCTTACCCGCGTATACTGGATTTCCCTGCATTTCGTAGTATTGCAGATAAAGTAGGAGCAGTAGTAATGGTGGACATGGCTCATATCGCAGGTCTTGTAGCTGCAGGACTACATCCGAATCCTGTCCCTTTTGCTGAGTATGTAACTACAACTACACATAAGACATTACGCGGCCCGCGTGGAGGAATGATACTTTGTCGAGAGGAGTATGCAAAAACTCTGAATTCAAATATTTTCCCAGGTATTCAGGGGGGGCCACTGGTTCATGTAATAGCAGCTAAGGCAGTAGCCCTTAAAGAGGCGTTGACACCAGAATTCAAAGTTTATCAAAGTCAAATAATTAAGAACGCTAGTACTCTTGCTGCCGAACTGGTGAAGAAAGGTTATAAACTAGTATCGGGTGGAACAGATAATCATCTTATGCTGGTTGATCTTACTGGGACTGAATTAACTGGCAAAGTTGCCGAAGAAACACTAGACAAGGCGGGCATTACAGTAAATAAGAACACTGTACCATTTGAGACCCGATCACCATTTGTAACATCAGGTATCCGTATAGGGACTCCCGCTGCTACATCTCATGGGCTAAAGGAGTCGGAGATGGTGGAAGTGGCTGTTTTTATAGCTGAATCATTGGCTAATGTAGATAATGAATCAGAATTGGCAAAAATAAAGGGCAGGGTTAATGAATTGATGAAAAAGTTTCCACTTTATGCAGGAAGGTTAAGTTAGTTACGGGGGGATTGTTATTAGCCATTGATTACAGATACGCAATTTCATGTATGTTATATTAAATATAATAAGCTAAATTAAAAGCGGGGATTAACCCCCCGCTTTTCTTGTCAAACTTTCAGTTAATGTTTAATAAATCAAAATATTATGAATAATTGCAGTATTGTCATAGCCCACAGCAGGCCATCTCCTGATCGAGTTTGGCGCGGCTGATCCCTAAAGCCTTGC
>CAZYTM010000011.1:0-82482 GCA_964649725.1 uncultured Geobacteraceae bacterium
ACCTCCCCCTGGATATGGTGGGAGTTGGCGCTAAACTGCCCGGTTATGGCAGCCCGCGACCCTTGAGCTACCGAATGGCACCCCAAACAGGAGGTGGAACCCCAGCGGGCATCGGTGCTGCCGTGACAGGAGATGGTATTGCAGCTGCCGCCGGCATTGCTGAAGGTATAGAAGAACGATGCGCCGTTACCGGCCGCGAGGTTATAGAGCTTGTTGACATGGAGTATCTTGTTCGATATGGCCAGACCATCTGCGGTGGTGGCCGAGTGGCAGCTGTTACAGCCGAAGTTGTGCCGGAGATGGCTGTTCGCCTTGGGACTGCCGTTGCCATAACCGGGCGGATTGCCATGGCAGCCGTTGCAGCTCATCGGGCCGCTCCCCCAGGGGGGCGAGGTGTTGCTGGTGATGATGCCTGTCGCCGCTGCAGAGCCGTCACTGTGGCAATAGGTTGCGCTACAACTGCTATAGCCGCTGCGGGGTAGTTTTGCCAGCGGTGCGGCGATGTTGTTGTACGAACCTGTGGTCATGGTCGGATTGAAGTTGATGTCGATCATGCCGTTGACATGCTTGGTGAATATCTCCGGTGCATAAAGGCCGCCAATGCCGTTTCGGTTGTGGCAGCCGTAACACCCCGCGACAGCCACAGGTGGCCGCCAGAGGTGGCAGGTCGTGCATCTGCTTGTCGGTGCACTCCCCTGGCCGAAATCGTAGCTCATATGTATCGGGTGACTGCCGGTATCGATCGGAGCAGTGTTGCCATGGTTGCCGACACCATGGCAGGTGGCGTTGCAGGAGCTGAGGGAGACCCCCCAGGTCGGGGTGCCGAACTGCGCCGGTGCTCCGATACCCCCATCGGCCTGGACAGTGGAGTGGCAGTAACTGTTAGTACAGCTGCCGAAGCTGTAGCTGGCGGCCTGGCTCGGGAGATAGCCGGTCGTGGCAGCGCCGGTATAGCTTCCGGAAGGGTTGTTCAGCGGGTCGCGCAGCCGGACCGCCACAGCTCTGTTAGCGCCGCTGGTGGCATGGGCAAAGGGGGCAGCCTCGATGGTGTGGTCGCTATGACATTTGCTGCAGTTAGCGGTCCCTTTGTAGTAGTTGTTGTGCCGGCCATGACTGCCGGCGGCTCCGCCGCTGTATGCGGCAGCATACCCGCCAGGTGGGGCGCCGTGACAGGTGGTGCAGGTGGTGCCGCCAGGATCGCTCCCCCATACCGGGGTAATTGTCTCAAAGTGGCAGTTGACGCTGCTGCATGTCCCTGGTTCCGGAAAGCGGGTCTGAGGGAAGGCTGAAGTGCTGTTGTTGTATATGGCGGCAACCGGGGAGGTGTTGATATTGGCAGAGAGTTTTATCTTGCCGTCGCGATGGGAAGAGTTGTAGCTGCCGCTTGCGGGGTGGCAGGGGGTGCAGGAGTTCGGTATTGCCGCGGCTGACATGTGGGTGCGATGGTTGCCGATGAAGCCGCCGCTGGTGATATTCCGGTAGGGGGCATCGATCGGCCGGTAATCAGGGGGGGCGGCCCAGCCGTGACACTGGTAACAGGAGATGGCTGCAACTGCACGATCTGCCATGCAGAGCAAAATAGCAGAGGCGGCTACGGCAAATAACAGTGTCAGTAAGGGTCGGTAATTTGACATAAGTCGCTATCACCGGGCTGTCGGGATTTTAATAACTTTATAAATTAATTATAATTATTCTATGCAAGCGCCGTTCCTTCTGTAGTGCGAAAGATCACTATCGTATGTCGTTACATCACAAACGCTGAAATCAGGCCTGATGCAGGGTGAAATAGAAGGTCGCCCCCTGCTCCGGCTCCCCTTCTCCCCATACCAGCCCCCCATGGCGGTGGATTATCCGCTGGACCGTTGCCAGACCGATGCCGGTGCCGGGGAACAGGTTGTTGCTGTGCAGCCTCTGGAATGCCTTGAAGAGCTTGTCTGCCTGACTCATCTCGAATCCGGCGCCGTTGTCCCTGACAAAGAAAGCAGCACCCTGTCCGGTATCGGTCATGCCGAATTCTATCCTGGCGTGCTCCTTGTTACGGCTGTATTTCCAGGCATTACTGAACAGGTTTTCCAGCACCACCCGCAACAGTTGGCTGTCGCCCTTGGCAGTGAGCCCGGGAGCAATAATAATCTCCACCTCTCGGTTGGTCTCTGCCATCTGCAATTCAGCACAGATGCTCTCGGCCAGGCTGCTCAGGTCGAGCGCGGAAATGATCAGATCCTGTCGCGAGACGCGACCAAGCTTCAGCATCGCCTCGATCAAATCCTCTATCTGCCTGGCAGCATCAAGGATGGTCCGGACAAAATAGAGGTCAGAGTCATCAAGATGCCGGCTATTGTTCTCGGCCAGTTCCTGAGCAGACATGCTAATCCTGGTCAGGGGGTTGCGCAGGTCGTGGGAGAGGGAGAAGCTGAACGCCTCCAGCTCTTTGACTGTAGCGTTCAACTGCTGGTTCAGCGTCATGATGTCCTGCTCATGCTTTTTCATGTCGGTAATGTCATAAATGATGCCGACGAAACCGGCAATATTACCATCCGGGCCGTTGAAGGTGGCCTTGCTGTTGAACACCTCCCGGCTCGAGCCGTCAGAAAAGTGCACAGTTGTCTCATATAACTGCGTTCCGGGGCGATTGAAGAGCTCGGCGTCACGCTGCATGAATATTTCAGCCTGCTCAGCCGGAAGAAAATCCCGGACCGTTTTACCGATTATGTTTTCCCGGGTGGTGCCGATTAATGATTCATAGGCTATGTTGCAACCGAGGAACTGACCGCTGATATCCTTGTAGAAGACCGGACTCGGGATGGTATCGATCAGTCGTTGCAGGAAGTTGGCATGCATGGCCAGGGCCTCTTCCTGCTGTTTTCGATGGGTGATGTCCCTCACCACCTCGATACCGGCGATTATCTCCCCCTCGCTGTTGCGCAGGGGGGAGGCGGTGATTTCGATATGGGTGACCGGACCGTTTATATGTTTGACCGGCTTTTCCTGTTTATGGACTTCGCCATCCTTGAAGGCCAGATCGACTGGACAGCCGGGGCAGGGGGTGTCGCTGTCAGCGTAGACCTGGTGACAGAGTGAGCCGGTATTGTCGCCACCGGCGATCTTTTTCAGGTTGTCGTTGACGTAGATGATTTTGAAGTCGCGATTCTGGATGCTTATTCCGTCACCGATTGCGGCGATCACCGCCTCGGTTCGGTTCTGCTCCATTACAGCCTTGGCGCGCTCAGCTTCGGCATGCTTGAGTGCCTCGGCAAGCTCGTCCTCAAGTTGTGTATGGCGGTTGTGACGAAGCCAGATGTAAAAGATCAGGCATAGCTGGGAAGCGAGAAAAGCGAAGTGGAGGAAGGTCTCGCGAAGTTCTAGCGGTTTACTCGGCTGGCCGGCAGGGTGGAGCAGGGGGGAGAGGAGATCGATGGTAGCATTGACAAGCAGAACGACAGTGATAAGCAGAAAGCTTGTCAGGACAAACTTGTCCAGCCATGTACCGGGGGGACGGGTGGTCATGGGTGAGTCCTCCGAATCAGCAGACCTGAACATAACAAATTGCTATACGCAACAAAATTAGAGGGTCGCCAAACAGCCGAACAATATCACAATATTAATCAATACAAATTGTGTTCCAAATTATTAACCGGAATTCAGAAATAGTCATAACCTGCTGAAATTGAGAAACAATAATAATTTAGCGGGTTTGAATCAAGTTGCCAAATGGCGCACCTCTGCCAGGGGGAGGGGGAGTCAGTGTAGTCATATAACGGCATAATTGCGTAATTGTTTCAGTGGCATGGCAGGTATATGGTGAGTATTGCATAGCTGCTGATGGCTGACATTTGCCACTGGCATGGTAGAATCTTGCTACTGAGAACAGAAATCATGCAGCGTTTTTTATAAAGGAGGGAGATATGGAATTGACAGAGAGACTGGCGCGGCTCTTCCCGACAGCCGACGAGATACCGGCAGAACATCGACTCCCGGCATTCCTTGAGCAGCGGGAATATCTGATAGATGGCGAACTGCGCTGCTGGAACGGGCCGCTGCAGGAGACCATGTCACCGGTATTGCTGCAGACCGGGGGAGGATTGGTCCGGCAGAGGGTCGGCGCCTTTCCGCTTATGACCCCGGAGGAGGCGCTGGTAGCCCTGGCAGCAGCGGTACGCGCCTACGATCACGGCCGCGGCGCCTGGCCGACAGCGCCGGTGGCGGAACGGATCGAACGGGTCAGGCACTTCACCCTGTTGATGAAGGAGCAGCGTGATGCAGTGGTGCGGCTCCTGATGTGGGAGATCGGCAAGTCATACCGCGATGCCGCCAAGGAGTTCGACCGGACCATCGACTACATCAACGATACCATCGATGCCCTGAAGGAGCTGGACCGGACCTCGTCCCGCTTTGTCGTCGAACAGGGGATCATCGGCCAGATCCGTCGGGCGCCGCTCGGGGTGACCCTCTCCATGGGGCCGTACAACTACCCTTTGAACGAGACCTTCACCACCCTGATCCCGGCCCTGATCATGGGGAATACGGTGGTGCTGAAGCCGCCCCGCCATGGCGTGCTGCTCTTCCAGCCACTGCTGACGGCATTCCGCGACGCCTTCCCGGCCGGGGTGGTGAACACCGTCTACGGCGCCGGCCGGACCGTAACCCCGCCGCTGATGGCCTCCGGCCAGATCGATGTGCTCGCCTTCATCGGCACCAGCAAGGCGGCTGACGCGTTGCAGAAGGCTCACCCCAAACCTCACCGGCTCCGCCTGGCACTAGGCCTGGAGGCAAAGAATCCGGCCATCGTCCTGGCTGATGCCGACCTGGAGCTGGCGGTCAGCGAGTGTATCGCCGGTACCCTCTCCTTCAACGGGCAGCGTTGTACCGCCATCAAGGTGATCTTTGTCGAGCAGCGGATCGCCACGAAATTCCTGGAGCTCTTCAGTGCTGCCATTGCCAGTTTGAGCTGCGGCATGCCCTGGCTCCCCGATGTGGCAGTAACCCCCCTTCCGGAGGCCGACAAACCGGCCTATCTGACCGAACTGCTGGCCGATGCAGCAGCCCATGGCGGCAGAGTGGTCAATCCGGGTGGCGGTACGGTGCGGGAGAGCTTCTTCTACCCCGCCCTGGTCTACCCGGTCAAACCGGCCATGCGCCTCTATCACGAGGAGCAGTTCGGTCCGGTCATCCCGGTACTCCCATTTACCGATATCGAAGAGCCGGTCCGCTATATCGTCGAATCAGATTATGGCCAGCAGGTGAGCATCTTCGGCAGCGATCCGGCCGCCCTGGCCGGGCTGATCGACCCGCTGGTGAACCAGGTCTGCCGGGTCAATATCAACAGCCAGTGCCAGCGTGGACCGGATATCTTCCCCTTCACCGGCCGCAAGGATTCGGCGGTCGGCACCCTGTCGGTCTCCGACGCCCTGCGCGCCTTCTCTATCCGCACCCTGGTGGCAGCCAAGGAGAGCGATATCAATAAGGGGATCATCAGCAGTATCGTCCACGAGAGGCGCTCCAACTTCCTCTCCACCGATTACATCCTGTAGCAGGTTATTTGCCGCAGTGAGCAGAGTGAAGACAGAGAGAAGCGCTAGACATGGCCCTGATAAGACAACCAGCGATTCTTTATTGCTGATATTCATTCTGTCCGCTCCTGGCTAAAGCCATTCTCTCAGGACCAGAGGGGGTATAGAATTATATGGCATTTCGTATTCAGGTGAGGCAGACAAAAGTTGAATTCCTGAATATTAACGATGAAACATAATAACATTCAAATTAAAGAATTGTATTGACAGCCAGAAAATAAATCTAATATAAGGAATTACGCAAAATACTTGTTAAATATATTTCGCCAGGGAGGGCTTATGCCTTCGCAGAAAGCCCGTTTTCGGAGAGAGTAGGATATCCGAGGATGGGTTTTTTGTTGTTATAAATAGATGGGCTTTGTGTTTCTTACTATTGAGTCAATGTTAACAATAATATTATATGGAGATAATTGAGATGCTTAGGCTGATTTGTAATCAAATAGTAAATTTTTCATTTTTATCTGTTTTCGTCGGCATATTCGTCTTAACTACCGAAGCAGGAGCAGTATATAACCCGATTCCTGTCCAAGTTCAGCCTTCAGCACTTATTAGAAACAACGAATCTCCTGGGCAATGTATATCCTCATCTTATTATAATCGAGAAAATGGTGGATCGCGTTCACCTGCAGGTACCATGGTGACCCCAAATGGCACCATAGCTCGCGATGCGACAGTTGCATGGGCTGATACTTCCACCGGAATGCTGATAAACAGGACTCAAAATATTACGGCAAAAATAAATTTTAACGATGTTATCGCTATAGTAAATGCAAATCCAGCAAAGTATCCAAAATTGAAAAATTCACTAATAATAAGTGACACAATTCTTAGCAATCAATCATTTCCAACAAGCACAACCGCTCAAAATTTGGTTGGCAAAAAAGTCAATATAAATGGAGCGGTCTACGAAATAGGAACGGTCATAAGTAATTTCCATAACTATGCTCATTGTAGCACTGATAGTACTATTTGGTCTTTATATCTTGGTACGATAATATATTATCATTCATTGCAAGGGTGTGGTGGTCCATGTGGTAATGGCACTATACCTCCAGATTGTTTTGAGCATACTGCTACTGTAGACGAGCTTCAATGGTATGTTGGTGGTGCAGGGTCTTCAACATTTCAAACTGCAACTGCCTCTGAATTTGCATCAAATCTGACGATGGCCGATAGTAATAACTATCTTTCCGGTTCAATTTCAAGCCCTGCATCAATACATGCTGATAAATATGCTGAAATTGACCAGCTAATCAGAGAAAATCCTGATATAGTCTCTTACGTCGATACTCAAGATTCTTCATTGGTTGATACTGCATCAACCTTTAACTTGACCCCGGCATCCTGTATGGATATTGCACAAGCCAATGCAGCCCAGTACATGAATTCACAGGCAGATCCGCTTAATGTATGTTTTGCTTCAACATCCAACGTATCAAGCGGTAATGTAACGCACAGCCAATTGCTCTTTACAGCGAAGGGTTCTCCGCTAAACACGGCAATAAATCTAATCTATCAGAGTCTTAATATCCAGGTTGGCCCTCTTGGCAAAGGTTGGAGCCATTCGTATCAGGTATCGCTTACGGTTAACAGCGACGGTTCAGTTTTCTACCGTGGTGGTGATGGCGAGCGTAGGCTTTATAATCTTTACAACGGTATATATGTCTCGCCAAGGGGCGACTTTTCTTCTTTGGTAAAAAATAATGATAACAGTTTTACTATAACCTACCGTGATGGTTTACAGCAGAGATTTCATCCAAACGGCAAACTTTCTTCCATTGTAGATCGATATCTTAATAGCATTTCTCTCAGCTATTGGAATTGCGACCCGAATGAAGACCTCATTGCTATCAGTGATTCAAACGGTCGAATCACAACATTAGAATATGACCAGACTTCCACTCCGCATAAGTTGAAAAGAATCATTGACCCGTCTGAGCATATCTATGATTTTGACTACGAAGGAGGATTGTTGTCAAAGGTAATCCATCCTGCTGCTGGCAGCAATAATCTTCGTGGATTCTGGCAATATACCTATAATGCCGATGGATTAATGGCTACCAAACGGGACCCAAACAACAATGTTTACAGTTATAATTATTTAGCTGATTACAGGTCAGATAATGCCATTGACCCAAATGGATTGGTAGATCCGTCAGGGCACACTCGAACTCAGGTGTACAATGATGAGTCCGGCGCGATTCGGACCACCACCTTTATTGAAAAAGACGGAAGTCAATGGTTGTTCCGTTACGACATTCAGTCAGCGCTACTAATGTCAAAGACTGATCCTAACGGTAAGATAACAAGCTACACCTATTATGCAAACGGCCTTGTCAAATCAAAAACCGAGCCTTATGAATCAGGCAAGAGAGTAACTACCTTCTTTAGTTATGACGCCTTTGCCAACCTGACAAATCAAACCGAACCGCTTGAGCTTTCACTTTTTGGCATCAATGACGCGGCATTAGTTGATGTCACGCAGATTGGTACGCAAAGCTCTCCGATTAAATGGGCCTTTGGCTATACCTATGACAACTCCAACAAAGACCGGATAACCAGTATCAGCGATTTGCGCAGCACACCTCCGCTTGTCACTAGCTACGTTTACAGCACAGAACTCGATGGCGAAGTGGTTACTATTACTTCTCCAGTGCAGTCTGCCATCGTTAAACGTAACCCGAACGGGTCTTTACGTGAGTCAATAGATGGTAATGGCAAGCTGACAAGTTACAGCTATTATCCAGATAACCAGGCGAACCGTGAGGCCGGTATTGCCAACATGTTGAAGACAATCACCGGTCCAGACGGCATTACCACCAACATCACCGAATACGACCGGAATGGCAATGCAATAAATATGCAGACGAAAGACAAGAATGGCAATCTGGTACCGGTTGATACTAGCTTGGTCTATGATGCCCTGAACCGTCTAAAGAGCTTTACTAATACCAGCACAAGTACTCCGCCAGCATTTATCGCCAATGTCACCTCTTATGATTATGACTATGCGGGTAATCGCAATCTGGTTGTCGATGCCGAAGAAAGAGCGACAACCTTCGAACACAATTATCTAGGCCAGGTAACACGAATAATCGATGCACAAATGAAAGAGACCCGGCTGATGTACAGCGGTGCCGGTTGTTCTTCATGTGGCAGTGGAGTGAATAAACTTACCGCCGTTAGAGATGCCAAGCATGTTGCCAACGGGCTAGACGGAACGATTTATCAGTATGACCAGCTCGGCCGACTGGAGTATGAAACCGATCCGCTCGGGAAGAAGATATACTACACCTATTACGACAACGGTCTGGTAAAGGGGAAATACGATGCAACTTCCTCTACACCTGGAACTCTACTTGTCAGCTACAAATACAACAATAGGGGCCAATTACTGGAGAAACTGCGTAACAATGGGAGCAAGGATGTTTTCATCTACCGTACCAACGGCCAGTTAGCAACTGCCACAACTTATGGCAGTGATGGTACAACGGTGCAGATCAGCTATACCTATGACTACTATGACAACGGCAGGCTGAAGAGCATCACCGATAACAGCGGCAGGAAAATCAACTACGACCTTTACGATGGCCTTGGACAACGCGAGCAGGTTACAATCCTGAAGGGTGGCGGTACAGATGAAAGGGTTATCAGCTATGACTACGACGCTGCTAACCATCCCTGGAAGATAACTTCAAGTGCCGGTACATTTGAATACCTCTACGACGAACTGGGCCGGCGCAACACCCTTACCTATCCCAACGGTACCACAGCCGACTGGGACTTCGACGACCTGAACCGGTTGACGGCAATTACCCACAAGGTGACAGGAGGCGTATCGTTTGCTGCCTTCAACTACACTGACTACGACAAGGTGGGGAATCGGAAAACCGTAAACGGCAGCAAGAACGAGAGTTACCTCTACGACGAACTCTACCGGCTCCTGACTGTCACCTCAAGCAAGCCGGAGGCTTTCGATTACGATGCCGTGGGGAACCGGAGCAAAGGGCCAGGGACAAAGGATACGGTTTTTATCCACGATGACGCCAACCGGATGACGCAGGGGAGAAAGCTCTCCTACGGTTATGACAACGCCGGGAACCAGACGACACGTACTGTTCCTAATGCATCAGACAAGACATGGGCACAGAGCTGGGATGCAGAGAACCGACTTGTCAAGGTGGAGAAGATCAAGGGGACAGAGAAGCGAACTGTCACCTTTAAATACGACCCCTTTGGCAGAAGGATCGAGAAAAAGTTCGAGCAGACAGTGGATGGAATTACCAAGACAGAGACCACCAGCTATGTATATGACAATGACAACATTGCGGCAGAGATATTCACCGATGCAAACAGTAATACAGAAAAGACCTTCTTCACCCATGGGGCAACCGTAGACGAACATCTGGCGCTGGAGAGGAATGGCAGTTATTACTACTATCATGCAGACGGCTTGGGAAGTATAGTCAGTATTACCGATACCAACAGGAATGTAGTTCAGACGTATGAGTATGATTCATTTGGTATGGCTAAACCTTCTACGAACTTCAGGAACAGCTATGCTTATACCGGCAGAGAGTGGGATAAAGAAACGGGAACCTACTACTACAGGGCAAGAACATACGACCCGATGGATGGGAGGTTTATAAGCAAAGATCCGATTGGGTTTTATGGTGGCGATGTAAACCTTTACTCGTATGTCCAAAATAATCCGGTTAACTATACTGACCCGACAGGACAATTAATCTTTTTGCCCTTTTTAGCGGCAGGGGGATATACAGCAACAATGGCTCTAGCTGATCTAACCGTTGCTGCTGCAACAAGTTGGTGGATTTCGCGACAAGTTAAGACACCTAATACGGGCACCCCTGGATCTTGGAATACTAATCCAAATAGTGGTCAAGAACGAAAATATGGGCCAAATGGAAATCCTGAAGCCGATATAG
Organism: uncultured Geobacteraceae bacterium; assembly: GCA_964649725.1. GTDB lineage: Bacteria > Desulfobacterota > Desulfuromonadia > Geobacterales > Geobacteraceae > CAZYTM01. The sequence continues at coordinate 10,517 of CAZYTM010000011.1, forward strand.
ATTGGAATCATGACCATGGCGCAGGTTCGCCACATGGGCATAACTGGGAGGATGGAAAACGTGGGCCTGGAGTACCTCTCTCTCCATGGCCTCAAGGAAGAAAACCATGTAAAAATTGAGGTGAACGATGAAAACAGAAATTGCATTGGTACTAGATACTGATTTTGCTACAGAACTTAAAAGACTTGCGTTGCAGATGCCTGTATGGATAGTTAAAAGTCCTATCAATTCAGTCGTTGTGAAAGAATTACGTTTGCAAAGCGACAACTATCAACTGACAGAGTTTTTTTCTGAGCAATTTGAATCTAAAGCTAATTCATTTCATAAAATTATTTATACACTTGACGAACATCACAATGAATTATCGCAAGAGCCTCCTTATAACACTCTATTAGTATATGGTTTGGATTTAGATACTATAGATGAAAATGAATTGAAAGAATTGGGGTTTTTTCAATTTCAGAAAACGGCGTATGGTTTTATAGCAAGAAAAGAGGAAGCCCCGTTGCCCAAGTGAGAAGCCGTAGGGGGCAGACACTGAAAGAGCCAATCTGGGAGAAACTGAAGGGGTCAGGTACTCATTGTTCATACTGCTCAACTACAAATACAACAACCGGGGGCAAAGGCATGAAGGGGTCAGGTACTCATAGTTCATACTAGTCAAATATCCTAACCAGATTAATGCTGGATATACCTATGACAACTTAAGCCGGCTGACCGGCATTACCCATCAGGTTGTAAACGGGCCGACCATAGCCAGCATTGCCTATCCAGAGCACGATGCAGTTGGGAACAGGAAAAAGCGTACTGCTGCTGAACAGGAAACCTTTGGCTATGACCCTCTCTATAGGCTTCTGACAGTCACCTCCAGTAAACCTGAGAGTTTTGATTACGATGCAGTAGGTAATCGTACTAAAGGGCCAGGGGCAAAGGATACGGTATTCTCCCACGATGCAGCAAACAGGCTGACCCAAGGCAGAAAACTTACATATGGATATGACAATGCAGGAAACCAGACAACACGTACTGTTCCTAATGCATCAGACAAGACATGGGCACAGAGCTGGGATGCAGAGAACCGTCTTGTCAAGGTGGAGAAGATCAAGGGGGCAGAGAAGCGAACTGTCAGCTTTAAATACGACCCTTTTGGCAGAAGGATAGAGAAGAAGTTCGAGCAGACAGTAGATGGTGTTACCAAGACAGAGACCACCAGCTATGTATATGACAATGATGACATTGCGGTAGAGATATACACCGATGCAAACAGTAATACAGAAAAGACATTCTTTACCCATGGACCAGGCGTTGACGAACATCTGGCGCTGGATAGGAATGGCAGTTATTACTATTATCATGCTGACGGCTTGGGGAGTATAGTCAGTATTACCGATACAAGCAGGAATGTAGTTCAGAGTTATGAGTACGATTCCTATGGGATGCTGAAGCCATCAACCAATTTCAGGAACAGCTATGCTTATACCGGCAGGGAGTGGGATAAGGAGACGGGAACCTACCATTACAGGAAGAGAACCTATGATCCTATGGATGGTAGGTTTATAAGCAAAGATCCGATTGGGTTTGCTGGTGGGGATGTAAATCTGTTTGGGTATGTTCAAAATAATCCGCTTAACTTCGTTGACCCGAGCGGATTATGTCCCTGTGGCAACCCGTCTGATGTCATAGCTGCGGCCAGATCAGATAAAAGAGATTGGAGCCGAGAAGCGGATCGGACTGACGTCAATTCCGGTTTCTCAAAGGGGACAAACAAATGTAATCTTTTTGTTGATACACAGTATGAAGAAGCCGGTTATAACCTTCCTAATATTGGTGGCAGCCTACTTTCTAGAATAATGGGCAAATATCCACCTGGTGCACAGAGCTTGTCGAACTCGAACTATTCAGTTCCAGGTTGGCCAGTTGTTACTGGCGAACCTATTCCAGGGGACTTGATTGCAGAGCAAGGTCATGTTGGAATAGTCACGGGACCTGGCACATCAATCTCTGCTTCACCTTCTGGTGTTCTTGAAAACAACTGGGGATTTCGTAATGGACAAACACCAGTCATTAGAAGGTGCAGATGCCCAGAGCCCAAGACAGTTGATTTTACTGGTCCTTGAAAGATTCAGTAATAAACCTCATTATGAGTTATTATAGAGTATGTCTAGTGGAAATTCTAAATTAGTCTACTCAATAGTTTTCGGAGGTAAATTGCTCATGAATAAAGTAAGTCGTTTATGGCCCTTTAGTGCATATCTGACAATTGTGGCCTTGTTTGTTCTATTCGCTGTAGTTCTACGATGTGTATACACAGAAACACGTCAATCTTACAAGGCCGTTGGATTCAATGATGGGCAGATATACCAGCAAGAGCAGCTTCTAAAGAAAATTCAACTTTCTGTAGCTATTCAGGAGTGTCTAAACTACCAATCAGCTTCAAAACCTGTCGAGTTTTTGACCATAAAGGCTGACACTATCTACATGATTACGATTGATGGTAATCGCGTCCAATTCTGTCGTTAGGGGCAGATTCTATTAGGGAGAGCGTGAGAACATAATTGAAGGGGGCAGGTACTCATAGTTCATAAAAGCTTGGCATTATTATGAAGGTACAGAAAAGGGCAAAGGATGGCCCGACGTTACGAAATATAGTTATAGGTACTGAAGGAGTGACCAGATGAAAAAGGCTGGGGTTATATTGACAGGAGTCTTGCTATTGCTCTTATCAGCGGTACTGCCTAGTGCTGCTACAGATTGCTTTTACCAGCTTAACGAGGTAACTCCTCCTCCGGCATGGGATGGCACTGATGCTAACCGTACCAAGGCTACTGCTTCCAATTACGACTATACTTATGGGGACGAGGCAAGCGTCACTTATACCCTCCCTTGGGCATTCAACTATTATGGTACCACTTACACTAATATCACTGCTGATACTAACGGTAATATCTGGTTGGGGAATACACCTGGCTCAGTTCATTCATTTTCCTTGGCCAATATCAATCGTCCGGTAATTGCTGCCTGGAACAACGACCTCTCTTCCTACTACTACGGCGGTGTCTTTATCCAGCACAAAAACGATGCTCCATTGGGCGAGCGAGTGGTGATCGAATGGCAAACCGAGACCTACACTGAAGAGGGATTCAGTCGTCCCAACAATTTTGCAGTAGTCCTGTTCCAAAACGGCAACATCAGAATCGATTACAAAAGCTTTACCACCACATCAGGCAAGGATTTTGGTTCAGGTATTTCCAAAGGGGATGGGACTGCAAATATCAGCCTTACAAGTGATACAACTAAAGCCTATAACCTTACTGGAAAGTCCTTCCTTGTGACAGGAATACCTAAGATAAGTGTTGTGCCTACGAATGATAGTTTTGGTAACGGTTACGTCAATGTTGTAAATCCATCCCACTCCTTTACAGTAAGAAATCAGGGGCCTTGTGATCTGGATATAGGACAGGTCACTCTCGGGAATACTAATGCCAACCAGTTCAGTCTAATAAGCAACGGATGTACAGGGCAAAGACTTAATGGAACTACAACCTGTACTATTCAGGTTGCTTTTGCCCCTACTGTTACAGGCTCAGCAATTGCCGATCTCCTTATTTCCTCAAATGATATGTCATCACCTGTTGCAACTGTGCCGTTGAATGGAAATGGTGTGCTCCCTACTCTGGATATTATTAAGTACGGATCAGGGAGTGGAATAGTTACTGGTGCAGCTGTAGGAATAAACTGTGGAGCAACATGTTCAGCAAGTGCACCGGGGGGAACAGCAGTTACTCTTACAGCAGCAGCTGATCCAGGTTCGTGGTTTGCTGGTTGGTCTGGAGGTGGCTGTACTGCTGCTGGAAATTGTAATTTGACCCTGAACGCTAATACCACTATAACCGCTACTTTAAATCTTCTCCCGGTATATGCAGACTTCTCCACAACTACAACCAGCGTAGGAGCACCATCCAACGTAACATTCAGCAACCTGTCACAACGGGCAACTTCATATCTGTGGGATTTTGGCGATGGGAGTACAAGCACTTTACAGAACCCAACTCATTATTACCAGAACCAGGGAACATATACAGTTAAATTGACTGCCAGCAATGCCAGTTATTCAGATGATGAAATAAAGACAAGCTATATCACTGTAAATCCATGCCAGAATCTTCCTGCAAAGATAGTTGGAAAATCATCTTACTCCACTATTCAGGCTGCATATGACGCAGCAGTAAGTGGTGATGTTATCCTCCTCCAGGCAAAGGATTATACGGAGAGCTTCACTGCCAACAGAGATATTTTATTAAATATAAACGGTGGCTACAGTTGCGACTATACGGTCAATCCCGGCACAACTGTAATCAAAGGTGCACCGCGCCTCAGCAGCGGCACAGTGAATATGAAGGATATACGCATCAGTCAATGATTTGCATATACGAAAAATATTGCTCAAAGGAGAATAGAGATGAAAGTTAAAATTGCAACTTTAATTCTTGTGCTCATCCTGTCTGTCACACAAGCCTTTGCCGGCAATGGGGATTTGATAGTCGATGGGAAGCTGGGGATTGGGACAGGGACGTCGGCGCCACAAAAACCATTACATATCTTGGGAACTAATAAAAATGTAGCACGTTTTGAAACTGGAGGAGGAAATGCACAAACTTTAATAGAGTTTGTAAACAATACTAAAACATGGCAGGTTGGTAATCATGATGGTTTTTCTAATTATACGAATTGGGGTATTCGAAACGACACAGACGGAATAAATGCTTTAAACATTAGCACAAACGGTAACGTTGGTATCAGAATAACAAATCCGTACTATGCACTAGAAGTTGCAGGAGAAGTGAAGGCAAATAGTACAAACACAACATCAGATATTATATATAAGGAAAATATTGTTCCAATTGATGTCGCTTTAGATAAAGTAATGAGACTTGATGGAGTCACTTTCAATTGGAAAAGTACAGAATTTGTAGAAAAAAACTTCCCGGAAGGCAAGCATTATGGAGTCATAGCTCAACAAATTGAAAACATAATCCCAGAAGTTGTATCAACTGGCTCTGACGGGACTAAAGCGGTTGCATATAGCGAAATTATTCCCATCCTAATTGAGGCAATCAAGGAACAACAAATACAGATCGAGCAGTTGCGGAGAAGATTGAATCACCTGGAAAGGTAGTATTTCACGCCGATTGGAAAATGTGGCTACCTGATTGAATCGCCTTACCCCGATACAAAAGGCCATATTCTATATATGGCCTTTATTTTATGTACTCATGCTACAAGTCGTTCATTTTTATATGGTCTACCTCTTCTACGAACCTCCTTGTAATTGGTAATATCGGTTTGTCTCTCGGGATATACCCCACTATCCATAATTGCAGGCAAGACCTTTTCGCTTAAGGCTACTTTAATCATATAAGCAATAGGCTTTCTGCTTTTGACCCTGACTCGATTCAATTGCTGCTGGCAACCAGGAACATCGCCTGGAGGAATGGTCCGGCCTGTTGCAGTTCAGCCGGGGTAAGGCTGGCGACCTGCTGCGGGGAGCGGAAGCGGCGGAGGAAGTTGCGATTGGTGAGATCGAGCAGAGGATTCACCCTGCCAAAGCGGGGGGGGATGGTGAACCCCCGCAGTTGCAGCAAGGAGACCGCCCGGTCGAGTAACGGGTTGAGCCGGAGTATGCTGCTGGCGCCAAGTGGTGCGGCTCCGGACGGTCCGTTGCCGAGATAGAGGATAAAGTTGGGGAGAGCGCCCCGCTCCTGCTCAACTCTTTGCAGCCGCTCTATCTCTGCTGCAGGGTCGGGGAGGGCGCCCGGGTGGGCAAACTGGAGGATGGTCAGGCCGCTGGCCGCGAGCAGCTCCAGCAGAGCTGCAACCCGGAAGGTGGTGGCGCGAGGGTGGAGCAGGGCGTCTGCCAGACCGGCATCGCTTTCCAGCTCCGGGGCAGCAGCGGCAAAGCCGGCCAGCCTGGAATCTGGCCCGGCCCTGGCGATCAGCTTCCTGACACTCGCCACATCCCTTATTTTGAGGAGCCGCAGCGCCCGCCTGATCGACTCTGCCTCCTGCCGTTCCGACTTGCTATAGACCATCAGCCGGATGATCCCTCCCGGCAGTAACCGTCTTTTGAGCGCCAGCAGTCCGGCAAGCGGCTCGGCCAGGTGGTGCAGCACACCGAAGCAGTCGATAAAGTGAAAGGGGCCAGGGGCGACCTCTCCGTCAAGGATATCACCCTGCAGGTAGCTTAAGTTGCGGCAGCCGTGCAGCAGGGCATGGCGCCGCGCCCGCTGCAGGTTGGTTCTGGAGAGGTCGAGGGCGATGATGGTGTCGTCAGGGTTGGCTAATCGGGTCGGGTAGGGGGAGAAACTGCCGCAGCCGGCCAGCAGGATCGCCCCGGGTCTGTCCGGCCAGATACCGTTGAATCTGGCCCAGAGGCTTTGCCTGTTGAGGTGATAGGTGTCGGCCGGCCGGACTCTGGCGAGCAGACTGTAGACCGGGTAGGGGAATCTTTCATAGTGCTGGCGGATATCATCATTCATGGGCTGGTCGAGGTCAGTGGCGGATCGTGAAGTCGACGAACTCGCCCAGGTAGGTATGCTCAGTCAACCGTACCTCGTCGACCCGGCCGTATGGTGAACCGCTGTGGCACCATTCCACCATGGCGGTCACGGCTGGCTCCTCACCCTCGAAACAGGCCTCCACCGATCCGTCCGGCAGGTTCCGCACCCATCCTGTCAGACCGAGCCGGTCGGCGTTCTCTTTGGTGAAGTAGCGGAAGTTGACCCCCTGGACTACCCCCTTGATATTGACCTGCATTCTGACCTTCATCCACCACTCTCCAGCAGTTGCAGGAACTGGTCCTCGGAGAGCAGGGTCACCCCCAGCTGGCGCGCTTTCTCCAGCTTGGAACCGGCTTCGGCACCCGCCACCAAGTAATCGGTTTTTTTCGATACCGAGCCGGTGACATGCCCCCCTTCGTTCTCGACCATCCTCTTTGCCTCGTCACGGTTCATCCGGGTCAGGGTGCCGGTAAAGACAAAGGTCCGGCCGGTAAAGCGGCCGCCTAACCTCTTCATCCCCATGGTCGGCTTCACCCCGGCGGCAAAGAGCCGCTCGATGATATTCATGTTGACCGGGTTACGGAAGAAGTCGTGGATGCTCTGGGCCACCTGCGGCCCGATCTCGCGGATGGTGAGGAGCTCTGCAACAGAAGCCTGGCGCAGGTTTTCGATACTGCCAAAGGCGCTGGCCAGAAGTTTGGCGGTCTGTTCGCCGACGTGACGGATGCCGAGGGCAAAGATGAAGCGCTCCAGTTCCCGCTCCTTGCTCTTGTCGATAGCGTTGAGGAGATTGTCAGCCAGCTTGTCACCCATCCGCTCGAATGCCATGAAACTCTCCCTGGTCAGAGAGTATATATCGGCCAGATTGCTCACCAGCTTGAGGCGGAGCAGCTGTTCGATATATTTGACCCCCAGACCGTCGATATCCATGGCATTGCGGGAGGCGAAGTGGATGATCGATTCGCGGATCTGCGCCGGGCAGGAGAGTCCAAGGCAGCGGAGCGCCACCTCGTCGGTGATTTTCACCACCTCCGAACCGCACTCCGGACAGTTTGTCGGCATCGGCAGGGGCTGCTCACTGCCGCTACGCTGCTCCTTTACCACCTCTACCACAGCCGGTATCACATCGCCGGCCCGTTCGATCACCACGGTGTCGCCGATGCGGATATCCTTCTTCTCCATCTCCGGCCAATTGTGCAGGGTCGCCCGGCTGACCGTCACCCCGGAGAGCCTGACCGGCCGGAGGTGGGCAGTCGGGGTGATGACCCCGGTCCGGCCGACCTGCGGGACGATAGCTTCAATAATGGTGATGGCGCGGCGTGGCGGAAATTTCCAGGCGATCGCCCATTTCGGCATCCGGCTCTTCTCCCCCAACTCCTGTTGCAGGGAGAAGGAGTTGACCTTTACCACTACGCCATCGATCTCGTAAGGGAGCCCTTCCCGTGCTGCTTCCATCTCCCGGTGGTAGTCGATCACCCCGGCCAGCCCCTGCACCGTGCGGGTCAGCGGATTGACCGGCAACCCCCAGCTGGCGATGCTGGCAAGAAACTGCTGTTGCGAACTGAATTCCACCCCCTGGCAGTGGCCGGGGGCGTAGCAGAAGATAGCCAGCGGCCGCCTGGCGGTGATCTGCGGGTCGAGCTGGCGGATCGAACCGGCAGCGGCGTTGCGCGGATTGGCCAGCGGCGCTTCGCCATTCTCCTCCCGCTCGCTGTTCATCTTCTGAAATGCTGCCAGCGGCAGATAGACCTCCCCGCGCAGCTCCAGCAAGGGGGGAGGCTCCCCGGTAGTGAGCCGCAGGGGGAGGTTTTTCACGGTGCGCAGGTTCTGGGTGACATCCTCGCCGACGCTCCCGTCCCCCCGTGTCGCGCCGACGCTCAATTCGCCCTGCAGATAAGTGATGGAGACCGCCAGACCGTCCATCTTCGGTTCGCAGACATACTCCAGCTGCTGCTCGAGCGGCAGGGCCAGCTCCCTTTTCAGTCGGGCGTCGAAGTCGGCCATCTCTGCTTCGCTCAAGGCGTTCTCCAGCGAGAGCATCGGCAGTTGGTGCACCACCTGGCTGAATCTGGTCAGCGGTGCGCTGCCGACCCGCTGGGTCGGTGAGTCAGGAGTCAGCAGCTCCGGATGCTGTCGCTCCAGCTCCAGCAGTTCGCGGAAGAGTGCGTCATAATCGGCGTCACTTAACTCCGGCTGGTCATCCTGATAATAGAGCCGATTGTGCCGTTCTATCTCCCCCCGGAGGTGGAGAATCCGTTCCTTGGCACTGCTCGGCATGAGTGACAGCTGCTCCATTTTCTCTCCTTGTCGATACCCGCTCTATATAGCACAGCGTACCGCGGTTGGCAAATGGCATGCAGCCATTTATTAAAGATTCCCCCCGGCCGGCCGAAACAGATATGGAGATGGTTATCAAGCGGAGAAGGGGGTAGCATATGGCGCTCATAGATTGGAGCGAAGCTTACAGTGTCAAGGTCAAACAGATGGACGATCAGCACCGGAAGCTGGTCGAGATGATCAACCAGTTGCATGATGCCATGAAGGTCGGCAAGGGGAACCAGGTCGTTGAAGATGTGCTGAAGTCGCTCATAGCCTATACCAAGACCCATTTCGCTGCCGAAGAGTCGTTGATGAAGATGCATAACTACCCTGGCTACGAGGAGCAGAAAAAGGCGCACAACTCCCTGGTGCTGCAGATCAATGACATCCAGAAGAAGTTTCACGAAGGGAATGCGCCTCTCAGCCAGAATGTCATGACCTTTCTCAAGGATTGGCTGATCAAGCATATCCAGGGGACAGACAAAAATTACGGCGCTTTTTTCAACAAGGCCGGGGTACAGTGAGCTGAAGACCGTTTGTCGGGAGACCCCCGGAAGAAGCGCTGCCAGATAATGATGCCGCCGCTGCCACTTTATGAACTTGGTGGGGCGGCGATTTTTTTGCGCCGGTAATGACTCGTTGCACTTGCATATTCACCTGTTGCTGGCATATATATGTATATCCGCTGGATGAAACTACTGATTGCCAAGGAGCAGTTATGGGAAGATTCGCACGGTCGGGAAGAGCTCTGCTGGTTTTTCTCCTGGCATCTCTTTTAAGCGGCGCTGCAGTCGCTGCAGATAAGCCGGCAGCCAAGAGCAGGAGCAAGGCCAAGGCGAAAGCAGCACCCAAAGAGCAACAGAGCGTCAAGATGGAGCAGCGGAAGATAGAGCTCCCCGGGCACGGGACGCTACTCTTGAATATGCCGGCGACCTGGCAGCAGCTTAAAGGGAACAGCATGGAGGGGATGCCGGCGGTGACTATTTTCCGGCCGGAGCAGGGGGATGACTTCGAGGTGCAGCTGCTGCCGCTCTGGAGTCCGAACAACGACCCTGGTTTCAACAGTCAGGCCGAGGTGAAGCGTCTGGCCGAGATGGACGCCGGGGTGGTGCAGGCGACTGAGGCGGAGAAGGGTGCACGGCTGAAGACTTTTACAGGGAAGAGCGGCACCGGTTACTACTATTTCGACCTTTACTTTGCCCAGCGACCAGGCGGGCCTGATCAGGCGATGCGCGCCTCCATAGCGGTACGGGACCTGCTGGTTAACGTGACGGTCATCTGCCGCAGCAAGGAGGCACCGGTAGTGGCCGAGGTGCTGCAGATGCTGGCCGGAGCGGACAAGGCAAAGTAATGATTTCCAGCCATTCACCTGGCAGGGGAAAAGACCGTTAGCGCGGTCTTTTTTATTTCCCCAGGGTCTTCTGCCCGGGGTGCCACCCTAGCGGACAGAGTTCGCCGGTCTGCAGCGCCTCCAGCACCCGCAGCGTCTCGTCGACACTCCGGCCGACCGAAAGGTTGTGGATCAGCTGGTATTGCAGGACCCCTTGCGGGTCGATGATGAAGAGACCACGCAGCGCCACCCCCTCTTTCTCGTCGAGGATGCCGTAACTCCGTGCTGTCTCCTTGTTGAAATCGGCCAAAAGCGGGTAGCTCAGCTCTCCCAGGTCCCCTCGCTGCAGCCAGGCCAGGTGGGAGAACTTGCTGTCGACCGAGGCGCCCAGGAGCACGGCGTTCAGCTTGCGGAACTGGTCGATGGCAGCGTTGAAACCTTTTATCTCGGTCGGGCAGACAAAGGTGAAGTCGTTCGGATAGAAGAAGAGCACCACCCATTTGCCCCGGTAGTCTGCCAGGCTGATCCGGCGAAACTCTTCACCCGGTTTCTTGCTTACCAGCGCTTCGAGACTGAAGTCCGGCGCCGCTCTGCCGACCCGCGCCGCTTTTGCCGGCATGGTCGGCAGCAGCTCATTCATGTCGAACGGCAGCGACGGATGCAGATCGTGCTCTATTACTGTAGCAGACTTCTTCCTGCTGTCGGCCAAGACATCTCCGCTCGCCATGAATATGGCTGCCAGAGCGGTGCAATGGATTAGTAACGAAAAGATGCGTAGCGGCATGATATCCCTCCTGACAGAACATTACCTGATTTTCAGTCTAACCGAGAAGAGGGGGAATGCAACCATGAAAAGACTTCTGTTTCCCCCGGAAATATGCTAGAACAGGGACAATCAACCTGTATAAAGGAGCTGCGACAATGAGCGAAACTGTCAACCCGCGTGTCCTGATGGAGACCTCCATGGGGAACATCACCATCGAGCTGTTCAAGGAGAAGGCCCCGATCTCGGTGCGCAACTTTATCTCTTATGTAAATGACGGCTATTACAACGGCACCATTTTCCACCGTGTCATCAAGACCTTCATGGTCCAGGGGGGTGGGCTAGACGAGAATATGCAGCCGAAGAAGACCAAGTTCGCCATCAAGAACGAGGCGACCAATGGCCTCTCCAACAAGCGAGGGACCCTGGCCATGGCCCGCACCAGCGTGGTCGACAGCGCCACATCGCAGTTTTTCATCAACGTGGTGGACAACCTCTTCCTCGATCACCAGGGTAAGCAGCCCGATCATTACGGTTATGCCGTCTTCGGTCAGGTGGTGGAAGGGATGGAGGTCGTGGATGCCATCAAAGAGGTGAAGACCGGGTCGCGTAGCGGGCATTCCGATGTGCCGGCAGAGAATATCTTCATCACCGCGATGAGCGTGCTGCCATAGCCTGTTGCGAGCAGGCGAAAGTTTTTATCCGGAGGGGATGTGCCGTCAGTTAATAATCTCCGTATCCTTGGTGAGATCATGGCGGGCATCCTGCTCTGGCTGCTCCTTACCGGAAGAGCAGTGGCCGGGGTCGCAGGTGAGCACCCCCCCACCGCACTCCCTGTCGTTCAGCCTGCCACTCCGGTTCAGCCGCACCCCAAACCTGCGCCACAGCCTGCTGATGAGGATGAAGAGGAACTGCCGGTGGAAAAGAAGGCCAGCACCGAATTCGTGCTGGAACTCGATGCCTACTACAGCGATATCGGCCTCTACATCCCGCTCACCAAAGACCCTATCCCCAACTTTGTCGAAGCGGAAGAGACCAAGGTCTACAAACATCTCCTGCTCAACTCCCTGACCCCCCGCTTCATGGTGCTGGAGGCAGCGGTCTTTCCGATGCCGGTCTTAGGCGTCTATCTGAAGAAGAACCACCCGCAGTTCTACGACAGCACCGGTATCGGTGCCGACCTGAACGTCATCGAGTCGATCACCGCCGGTTTCCAGGAGCCGTACGCCTTTTCCGTATTTTTCGGTAATGTGGTCAATTTTGTCAAGCCTGACGAAAAGCGGAAGGGGACCAACAAGGGGTACATGGGGTATCTGCTGAGCTATGCCACCGAACATATCAAGAACAACCGGCTGATCAGCGACAACTCCTTCGAGGTGGAGTGGAAGATGAAGGGTGACCGGATCTTCAAGGATGACAAGCTGAGCTGGAGCTTCCGCATCGGCAGCAAGGTCCACGACCATCCGAATATCACCAACGTCGCCTATCTGGGGCTGCGCCGCAGCAACCTCGACTTCAACTCGCCGGCCCTCTCCTGGTTCAAGAACAGCAGTTTCGACATCCGCTTCGATTTCTCGCTGAAGAACAGCCAGCTGATCCGCCAGGAATACGTGGTGGGGAAGAAGTACCCGTTCAAGAAGCAGCATGTGGCGCTACGATTCGACGTCGGCATGATCTGGGAGAGTAACGACAAGTATACCGGACCGCTCCGGGACAACGATTTCCACAACTTCATCCTGGTCTTCCGGCCGAATCTGCAGTTTTAGCGACCACGCTCTCCCCTTTTTCCGCAGCTGGGCCAGCTCAAGGGCAGGCATCCCCGATCACTGTCTGCGGCTCTTGGGCCGGATCGAGCCAGCGGAGCAGCCGGAGCATGTCCGGCTCTGCGGTGGCGATGCACCCTGCCGTGGGGGTGACGGGGCTGCTCCAGAGGTGGAAGAAGATGGCGCTCCCCGCACCCGGGACGATCGTCTTGGTGTTGTACTCCACGACGATGCCATATCTGTACAGCTCATCGGCACGTCTCATGATCTCGTAGGAGAGCCCGGCCCCCGCTTTTTTGTCGGTCAGCATGTTGTACCGCTCGGAGCTGGGGTCGTCGATCCAGATCATCTCCGGGGTAAGGACGATATAGGGGAGCCTGGTGGTGAAGGGCTCATAGCCGAACCCTCTCTCCAGGGGGAAAATGCCGGAGGGGGTGCGGCCGTCCCCCTCACGCTTTTCACCCAATGGGGCGAGACCGTTTCTCCCTGCCACGGCAGGGATCGATCCCCCCTGCTGCTGCCAGCCTGAATCCCCCCGCGCAAAGAGGCGGATCGCCAGCCCCGCCGGCATTGACTTATCCCTCTCCACCAGAACCGCCTGCCGGCTTGCCCCGGGTAGCCGGCATTTATCCAAGATCACCCCGGGGCGCTGATGCTGACACCCTGCCAGCAGGAGTAGCGGGAGGAGCAGCAGGAGACGCCGCAGCTTCATAGCTCGACCCCTTCCGCTTCAGGGCGCCACCCCTTGCCTGCAGTCAGCCGCGTCACCATCATCGCTGCCACGTTGTCGCCGGTGGCGTTCAACAGGGTCGCCAGGGGGTCGATGATTATGCTGATAGCCGCCAGCAAAGGCAGTACCTCGACCGGGAAACCGAAGACCGACAGGATCAGCATCTCCCCGATCATCCCGCCGCTCGGGATGGCACCCACCACCACCCCGACCAGGATGGCGACCCCGGCAGTCATGAGGAGCCGGCCGAAGGACAACTCCTGCTGGAAGAGGCTCATGGCAAAGAGGACCTTCAGCACCCCGCCGATCACCGAGCCATCCTTGTGCAGGGCCGCCCCGACCGGGATCACCACATCGCAGACATCGTCCGGCACCCCCATCTTCGGCGCCGCTTCCAGGTTGACCGGCATGGTCGCCATGCTGGAACAGGTGCCGAGTGCTGTCAGGGATGGGCCGAGCATATTGGCCCAGAAACGGCGGATGGCGGTAATCCCGCCGGAGAAAAAGGCATAGAGGGAGAAGCCGCCGACAAAGTAGAGGAGGGAGAAGCCGTAGTAGACGATGAAGACCTTGAAATAGGCGGCGGCCAGCGCTTCGCCGGTATCGACCACAGTGGCGGCGAACCAGGCGAGAAGCCCCACCGGGGCGGCGTACATGACATAATCGATCAGCCGGATGAATACCCGGGAGCCGCCAGCCAGGAAGCGGCCGAACGAGCCGCCCGCCTCCCTGCAGGAACGGGTGGCCAGTCCGACCCCTACGGAAAAGATGATCAGGGGGAGCATGGAGCGACGGGAGATAAGTTCCGGAAAATCGGCGGCAGTGAAGGCCTTCACCAGTTGCGCCGGCAATGATGGTGTCTGCTGTAGCGGCAGGCTTTGCAGGACGATCCCGGCACCGGGGGTCGGCTGCACCAGCAGCATGAAAATGAGAGAGGTGACGGCAGCTACGATGCTCGTTGCCAGGAAGACCAGGAACATCGCCCAGGAGACCCTGGAGAGCCGCCTGCTGTCGCTGCTGGAGGCGATGGCGGAAGAGACGGTGAAAAAAACGAGCGGCACGATGATCATGAAGAGCAGATTGAGAAAGAGCTCCCCCAGCGGACGAATGGCCCGCGCCACATCGGGACGGAAGGAGCCGAGCAGCACCCCGCCAGCGATGGAGAGGATGAGCAGCAGAGGGAAAGCGTAGGTTTTCAGCAGCTTCATCACTACCTCGCACATTTCTTCATGTCGCGCAGCATACCGGATTGAGCGGGTCAGCTTTAACGGCAGTCAGCCGAGACATAGAGACCCCGGTTGAAAATCGGGTCATTATATATCAGCTGCAGAAGAGAGTGTCGTGATATATTGTTATCCCCCTGCTACAGCCGCTTGAGCTCCTGCCGGATGGTCACGGCCCCTTTCTGGTTGCCTTTATGTTGCTATAAAGCTCATTCAGTGACCCTTGATAGCACCAGAGAAGACCGCAGATAAAATAGAGCGCCATAGATACCTTGAAGTTTTCCCAGCGCAACATCCTGTTGCCGACAGCAGTATGATAAAGCCAATAGGACCAATCAACAGCTAATATCGCCGGGAGGAGAGCAGCAGCGATACGCAAAGGCCAGAGTCGCTCTCTGAGCCGGATAGCACGGTAGATCGTCAGCACGCTCCAGGGGGCGAAGATGTAGGTGATGCCCCCCATGACGATACTGACCCCGATATCCCAGTCAGAGATGTCGTAGCTGACTGCTCCGTAAAAGAGCCAAAGCATCCCTGTGGCGAAACTGGCGAGTTTCCAGGGGCGGCGCAGCTCATGGAAGTAGCTTCTGCCCGGCAAGAAGGAGATTGTCTCAGGCTGATCGGTCATTATGTCTGTCTCGTTTGCCGACGTTCAGACTGTGCGCGCCTGGTCGGGCTCCGTTGTCGTCATTGCTGTTTATATTTCTCCTGCCACCAGCTCTGCAGTTGCGGATTTATCTTTTGCCAGCCGATGCCGTGATAGCCCGGCTTCTTCATCTCCCGATGAAGCAAAAAAATAGTCATCCCCGACGATAAAGCTATGGTAGCCGGCCACCCCGGAAAATCAAACTTGACCGTGGCGATGACTAAAGTGGTAAATAATCCCCCCCAGAGTAATTCGGGCTTTCTCTCTATCCTGAAGACATTGCAGAAGAGAAAGAAATGGGCGACAGTAAAAGCAATGATAAAACCGGCATACCAGACTTTCATGCCAAAGAAGATAGACCCGCAAACGCCGGCCAGTAAAACAGTCGCATCTGATAGAGAGAAACGGAATCCGGGGCTGAATCCGGGGCTGGTCATAATGCTCTCCTATGATTTGCGGTTGTTCGGGCACCCATTTTATGGCTCCCCCCTGGTCCCGCTACCTGATGCTGCAAAGCGTTTTCCATACCCCACTCCGGGTCATTCAGGCTTGCGGGCGAATGGCTGAAGCAGCAATTTAGTCAGGGTCAGCCTGGTCGAGTCACGAAACTCCTTGAGACCGATACTCATCCCGGTGTGGCCCAGTTCTGGCTGGGGACGGTACGTGCCGCAGAGGCGATCCCACCAGGGGAGATTGAAGCCGAAGTTGCTGTCAGTCTCGCGGGGGATAACCGAATGGTGCACCCGATGCATGTCGGGAGTCACCACAAGCAGCCGCAGCCATCGGTCCACCGATTCGGGGATGAAGATGTTGCCGTGGTTGAACTGGGAAGTCGCATTCAGCACCACCTCGAAGATAACTACCGCCAGGACCGGCGGTCCAAGCAGGGCTACTGCCGCCAGCTTGATGCAGATAGATATGACAATTTCGATGGGATGGAAGCGATTGCCGGTGGTGACGTCGATATCGAGGTCGGTGTGATGCATCCGGTGGAGGCGCCAGAGAACCGGCAAAAAATGGAAGAGCATATGCTGCAGATAAATGACAAAGTCGAGGGCCACCAGAGCCAGGGCAATCTTGCTCCAGTCCGGCAGGATGACGAAGTTAAGGAGGCCCCAGCCGCGCTCCTGGGCCAGCAGTGCCAGGCCGACCGGGAGGACCGGTAGCAGGAGACGCACCACTGCAGTGTCGATTGCCACCAGAGTTAGATTGGCAAACCAGCGGCGCCATTTGCTCTCGGTCAACCTGCGCCGGGGGGCGATGAGCTCCCAGACTGCTATGACCGCAAGGACTCCGAAGAAAAAGGCAAGACGGATGGTCTGTTCTCCTGCCATGTTATTCCTTTCCGCTTCACCCCGGGGAAGGCTGCTGAACAGTGAGATATCCTCTATACTCTGTCATTTGCTCCAGTATGGTCCACTATAAAGGTCTGGCTTCTTCGTGCTGAAATTCGCCCCTCCCATAATTCAATAAGGTTGTCCCCTTGACCACCCTGATAAGCTGGGCAAATCTGCGTCAGAGTGCAAAAGTACCTGCCGGGGATGATATCTGCAGCTAACCGTTATTGTTGTTATTGTTATTGTTATTATTGTTGTTGTTATTATTGTTTGAGTTGATGCCCGAGCCCGAGAGATTACCCCGGTTCTCACGGCGCAGCGCTGACTGGTCAGCCAGGACGATGCCTCCACCTGCGACCATGGCTGCAGTGCCGATGATCATGATACTCTTCCCGTTCAGGTAGGTGTCCTGATCGATGATACAGATCCTCCGCCCATCGCAGTGAATTACCTGGTCATGCTGCGGGTTTTCCACGGCATAGCTCTTCAGGACAGTCCCGTTACCATGCAGGAAAATCCCCTGTGCCGTCTGGACCAGGAACATCTTCCCGGTGGTGTCTGCTGCCAAACGACTGACGATCTCGTCCTCCATCTGCGCCCGCTTGTTGTCATCGGGGACTCCGGCCATGTTTAGAAACCTCTCCACGGTGGATGCTATTCTCTGCAGGTCTTTGGGCAACATGGCACTCCCTTTCGTTACTCATCCCAGAAAAACTCAAGGTTCTGGAACGGCAGATTGATAGCCTGGATATGATAGAAGGCATTCAGCCTCTGTTTCTGGTAGTGATAATCCCGCAGGAAACCTGTGGTGGCAAAGAGGTTGTTCAGCACTCCTTGCCGGAACAGGTTGCGATGCAACATCAACAGCGGCATGAGGTCCAGCTCGGACCACTGGTCGCCGAGATTTTCACTTGCCTTGAGGTGTTGACAAAACAGCTGATGGCTGAAAAGGTGCTCCTGTTTGCGCCGTTGCTCGTCGCCATAGACCACTGCGGTATCGCGCAGCATCTGGAGAAAGAGAGTGTTGCGCAGCGGCTCGCTGCAGTGGACCATGAAGATGTCGCGACGGACGAGCAGTTCGACCCGGTCAGCGGGGCCGATGGAGAACAGCTCCCGACCTGGCCTGAGAATCTGCGACCGGAGGAGATGACGTTCGCTGTTGAGCACCAGCTGGAAGGCTGAATCGCTGTAAAGCTCTTTGAGAACCGGGTCTGCGGCGATAATACCGGTAAGGGAGTTCTTTGTCTCGGCAAGATCGTTGGGGAGAACCAGGGGAGACCCGGCGCGGCCCGGCTCCTCAGACTCAGCCGTTGCCAGGGCCGGGTGAATGGCCAGACGGTATTCCCGCTCCACCTGTTTCTGCCTCTCGGGGTCGAGGGGGGGACAGATACGGGGATTATCCCGGTAGATCTCACGCTGCAGGGCACAGGTATAGGATGATGCCTGACCTTTCTGCAGCTTGACCACCGGGCATCCGGTGTGGCAGAGATGCAGATGGGTGCACTGACGGCACTCTGCCGCCAGACCTGCCTGCTGGTGCAGAAAGGCCATCCTGGCGCGCCCTTCGGCAAGGATCTGTGGCACTGTATCGGTCAGGATATTGCCGAAGCGGCATGAGTCGAGCCCCTGCCCCCGGACGCAGGACCAGACTGTACCATCGCTTTGCAGCAGCATGAACCGCTCCCCACAGTTTAAGGCATTGGTGCAGTAGGAGGGGGTGAACTCGTCGAACCAGTTTCTCTTCAGCCCCTCCTCCAGGTCACTACCCAGAAACCGGTCCCGAAGGGCATGGTACAGGGCTATCTGCCGGGAATCGCCGGCAGGGTGCAATGGGGCAAGCCCACGACAGTCGAGGCTTGCCCGGTTGTGGGCCGATTCGAACCCGAACATGATATTGAACCTGTTCATGTCGAACCCCAAGTCGTCATGTATTCTCCGGATATCGGCGACGATGGCCGGGATATCCTCCAGATGCTCATCGTACAGGGTGCAGGAGATCTTCTTCTCATGGGGGTAGCCGGCCAGCAGGCGCAGATTCTCCAGGGTGCGAGGGAGCCAGCTCCGGCCGGCGCGGGTGGTGCGGTAGCGGCCATGCAGCGCCAGTGGGAGATCGATACTGGCACTGATGGAGACTTTATGACGCACGAACAGGTCATACAGACGATGGAAATTGTACAGATTGGTCTTGAGGTGCGGGGCCGATTTCCGGAAACCCTGGGAGGTCAGCGCGTCGTAATGATCCAGATAGTGGCGGCGAATGATACCGAACAGCTCCTCCAGCACTGAAGATGGCAGCAAGGTCGGCTCACCGCCATGGAGAGAGACGTTGAACGGCAGGACTTCTGCGTCCTCGAAGGCGGAGAGAGCCGCCCGTAGGGTTGACACGGCACGGTCAGCATCCAGGAGAGGAGCAGGCCGGTCGGTCTGTCTCCCCAGGTAACAGTAGCGGCAGCCCAGGTTACAGGCCAGGGTCGGCACATAGAGCAGGTGAATGAGTCGGGGGTGCTGCTGGTCGGAGATGGCGGAGCCGGAGGTGGTCATGTCAGGCTACAACCAGGCCCGGCGAGGCTTCGTTCAGGCGGGCGATGATCTTGCCGGTCACCTTGTCGAACTTGGCCTTTTTATTGGCGCGGACCTTGTCAGGCTTACGGGCATTGGTGGGGAACTTGTCCGCCTCGATGACCATGGTCTTCCCTCTTCCAGAAGTCAGAGTCAGGGTCTGCCGTTTTCTGTCCAGCACCGTCCTGGTCACGGTCCGGTAATAGATGATCTGCTCGCCAAGGATCAGGTAGCGACCGGCGATAACCAGAGGCTTGTCGAGACCTGAGTTGCGGTAACGGATGTAGAGTGCCGGCGGTATGACAAGCAGCGCCAGGAACCATGGTGAAACGGCGGACGCTGCGACTACGGCAATACAGACCGTGGCGATGCACAAGCCGATAACTTTCGCCATAGAGTTGTCAAACTGGTAAGCGTAACTGGCAAATTCACGGTTTTCCATGGGATGCCTCACAATGATGCAGGATAACTGAGATGTTAGCACCGGGTGGTAAAGGCGTCAAGACACCATAACGAACTGGCAAATTTCAGTTTTTCTGGTAAACTGCTGCCATGTCCCGATTTCCTGAGCGACTGGCCGTGATCGGCTACTCCAACATTTCGACCCGAATCGCACAACTGGCGGCAGGTTCGGGTATACCCACCATTTATTTCGTGGCTGAAGCGGAGTTAAGTCTGGTAAAGACCCCCGGATACCGGTTCGAACTGCACCCTATGCCTGCCAACAGTCATGCGGAGTTCCCGGCTGTCATCTCTTCGTGCAGCGCCTTCATCATAGCTTCGGATAACGAGCAGTTCAACATCCTGACCACTTTGCAGCTTGCCGATTGGGTCGCTGGTCGGCGGATAGTCACGCGGCTCTTCAATATCAGACTTGGCCAGGAAATCGAAAGACGTCTGCCCAATGTGAAGGTACTAAGCGTTTCGGAGCTGGCGGCCCCACATTTTGCCGCATCCGCCTTTATCGACGGGGTGATGGCAGCCTGGCGCCAGGAGGAACGGCTGCTGGTGAAAACCACTGCCGGGGGACCGGATACAGTCCATGATCTGGATGTTCTGCTCAGGGAACAGCCATGTGGCGGCAAGGGAGAATGCCGGCCCAGTCTTTACCGGAAGCGCATCAGGCTTGATCGGATGTTTCTAGCTGTCCTGGCTGCTCTCGGGATGGTCATGATTTCAGGCACCATTTACTTCTGGCTTGCACGGGGACTACCTCCGGGCGATGCCCTCTATTTTGTGGTTACCACCCTGACCACTACCGGATACGGCGACTACAGCCTGCGGGAATCGCCCATCTTCGCCAAAATAGTCGGCATGGGGCTCATGCTGTCCGGGGCAACTCTCCTGGCCATCCTTTTTGCCCTGGTGACCGACGTGCTGCTCCGAATCCGTCTCGATACCACTCTCGGACGTAGACCGGTCGACAATACTGGACATATCATCGTCTGCGGTGCAGGAGATGTCGGGGTCAGGATAATCGAATGCCTTCAGGCGGCCGGTGCCAGCCCGGTCGCAGTAGAGCGCGACCAGGACCGCCGCTTCAATCAGCGGATTCGTGACCTGGGCATTCCGCTCGTTATTGCTGATGCCGCCCTGGAGGAAACTTTGGAGAAGGCCGGAGCCCCACGTGCCAGCGCCATAATCTGTGCCACCGATAATGACATGGGTAATCTGGAGATTGCCCTGAACGCCAGGGCTCTAAATCCAGGGATCAGACAGGTGGTGCGCATCTATGATCCGGAGTTTTCGGAACAGATGCATAATCATTTTGGCATAGCCGCTGTCATCAGCTCTTCTGCCATAGCCGCCCCCCGCTTCCTTGCCGCAGCATTATCTGCAGAGACTGATGTGTCTGTAACCGGCTGGAAGACGCTGTAGAAAGAAGAAAAGGAAGAGGAACAGGGTAGGTGTCGAGATGGCCATTATCTGGCAGGATGAATACAATATCGGCATTGCCGCGATCGACAGCCAGCACCAGGGGATATTCAGCCGTTTCAATGCGCTGCTTGATGCCTGCGAGAAGGGGTTGCAACAGGAGGAGCTGGAGCAGCTGCTAGACTATCTGGAGGGGTACACCCTGACCCATTTCGAGGATGAGGAGCGGGCGATGCGCGAGCATGACTACCCTGCGCTGGCAGAACACCAGGAGCAGCACGCCATATTCAAGGATGATCTGCAGCAGCTGCGCGACCGTGTCGCCCGTGAAGGGTTGGCGCCTGCGATCATTCTGGCGACCAAGGCGGCCCTCATCAAATGGCTCATCACCCATATCCGCAATTCCGACCAGCAGTTCGGCGCATTTTTCAAACAGCTGCCATAGGCATCGGTTTGGTCTTAACTTTATAGGCTCAAAAAGATGCAATTAATGGGACTCTGTCCTGATTCAATATAGAACTGTTCTGCTGCTTAGCTAATTTGGTTCTTATTTCCTGCCCGGACAATCTTCATTCCGATGCTATAGTTCAACTATACAAACTCTCCCTGCCACCCAGACCTTCACATTGCTGATTATTGTAGAAAATGAAAGAGCTGCTAAATACTTTTGAGTTATTTAAGGAAATACTGTTATAACTATACATATGAAAAAGTCATTCAAAGCAGCTAAAAACGGGCAGAAAGGGGCTCTTCCTCCACCGTCTGAAAGCGGTGAACGACAGACTGGCGAGCTCTTCCCCATTGTCGGTATCGGAGCATCTGCCGGGGGGCTGGAGGCGCTGGAGCAGTTCCTGCGCCAGGTGCCGCAGGGGAGCGGCATCGCCTTTGTCATTATCCAGCATCTCGACCCTACCCACAAGGGGATCATGGCCGAACTGCTGCAACGGACCACCGGGATGGAGGTGCTGCAGGTCAGGGACCGGCTGCGGGTCAAGCCGGACTGCGTCTATGTGATCCCCCCCAACAGGGATATGTCGATACTGCATGGAGTGCTGCACCTCTTCGAGCCGACGGCGCCGCGGGGGTTGCGGCTGCCGATCGACTTCTTCCTCCGTTCGCTGGCCGAGGACCGGCAGGAGCGGAGCATCGGCGTGATACTCTCCGGGATGGGGTCGGATGGGGCGGCAGGGGTGCGCGCCATCAAGGAGAAGGGGGGGCTGGTGCTGGTGCAGGAGCCTGCTTCGGCGAGGTTCGACAGCATGCCGCGGAGCGCCATCGATGCCGGACTTGCCGATCTGGTAGCCCCGGCTGAGGAGCTGCCGGGGAAGATCAGCGACTATCTCCGCCACTCCCTGGTCCTGACCAGAACTGAAGGGCCGCTGGAGGAGAAGGATCAGAGCGCCCTGGAGAAAGTCCTCATCCTGCTCAGGTCCAGGACCGGCCAGGATTTCACCATGTACAAGAAGAACACCGTTTACCGCCGCATCGAGCGGCGGATGGGGATCCACCTGATCGACCGGATAGCCGCTTACGTACGCTATCTGCAGGAGAATCCCCAGGAGGTGGAAATCCTCTTCAAGGAGCTGTTGATCGGCGTGACCAGCTTTTTCCGCGACCCGGCAGCCTGGGAGAAGTTGCAGAAAGAGGCTATTCCGGCGCTCCTGGCGGCGCGTCCGGCCGGCGGGATGCTGCGGGCCTGGTCTGCAGGCTGTTCCACCGGGGAGGAGGCCTATTCCCTCGCCATTGCCTTCAGGGAGGCGCTGGAGCAGTGCGATCCAAAAGCTAAATTCACCCTGCAGATCTTTGCCACCGACCTCGACCGTGACGCCATCGACCGGGCCAGGCAGGGGCTCTATCCGGCCAATATCAGCGCGGATCTCTCCCCTGAGCGGCTGCAGCGCTTTTTTACCAATGAGGAGAATGGCTACCGGGTCGGCAAGGAGATCCGGGAGATGATCACCTTTGCCACGCAGAACATCATCATGGACCCCCCCTTTACCAAGCTCGACATCCTCATCTGCCGCAACCTGATGATCTATCTGACGCCGGAGCTGCAGAAAAAGCTGCTGCCGTTATTTCACTACAGTCTCCTCCCTGGCGGCATCCTCTTTTTAGGGAGTGCCGAGACAGTCAACGCCTGCAGCGAGATATTCTCCTCGGTCGATATCAAGTCGCGCCTCTTCCGCCGCCGCGAATCGGTCCTGGTGCCTGAACCGGTGACTTTCCCGGTGACATTTGTCCCCCCTATGCCGGGGGGAGCAAAGGAGTTACAGATGTTGAAACCAGCAGCAAATCTCCAGTCGCTTGCCGACCAGCTCCTGTTGCAGTATTTCTCCCCCCCTGCCGTGCTGGTGAACGACAAGGGGGATATCCTCTATATCAGTGGCCGGACCGGCAAATATCTGGAGCCGGCGGCCGGCAAGGCGAACTGGAATATCTTTGCCATGGCCCGCGAAGGGATCCGTTATGAGCTGGGGAGCGCCTTTCAGAAGGCGCTCCGGCAAAAAGGGGGGGTAACCGCCAAGGGTCTCAAGGTCGGCGAGAGTAACAACCTCCAGAGTGTCGATATCACTGTCCAGGCGATCGATGAGCCGGAGGCGCTACGGGGGATGGTGATGATCATCTTTGCCGATGTGGCGTCCCCACTGGAAGAGAAGAGGCCGGGTCGCGCCAGAAGCTCTGCAACCGGCAAGGCGCGGGATATCGAACTGGAACGGCAGCTGCAGCAGTACCGCGAAGAGCTGCAGACTACCCGCGAGGAGATGCAATCGTCGCAGGAGGAGCTCAAATCGACCAACGAGGAGCTGCAGTCGACCAACGAGGAGCTGCAGTCGACCAACGAGGAGCTGACCACCTCCAGGGAGGAGATGCAGTCGCTGAACGAAGAGCTGCAGACGGTAAATGCCGAGCAGCAGGCAAAGATGGACGAGCTTGGGCGGATCAACAACGACATGCGGAACCTGTTAAACAGCACCGAGATCGTCACCATCTTCCTCGACAGCGCATTCAAGGTACGGCGCTTCACCTCCGGGGCGAACCGGCTCTTCAAACTGATCCCGGGTGATGTGGGGCGGCCGCTCAGCGATATCACCAGCGACCTCCTCTACCCCGAGATGGGTGACGAGGCTGCGGAGGTGCTCCGTACCCTGGCCTTTTCCGAGAAACAGATGACCACCATTGACGGCCGCTGGTTCTCGGTCCGGATCATGCCCTACCGCACCATGGATGAGGTGATAGACGGTCTGGTGATCACCTTTACCGATATCACCGCAGCGAAAAAGCTGGAGGCTGAGCTGCGCGAGGAGATTGCCAGGCTCAAGAAGCAAGCTCAAGGTGAAGGGTGAAGGGTGAAGGGTGAATGGTGAATGGTGAAGGGTGAAGAAGGATTTCATAACATATTTTCAGATTTCATACTTCATAATTCATACTTCATAATTGATCATTAATAAGTCAACCTGAGGTTCGACCATGGTAATCGACATCGACAAGAAGCTCCTGATTGCCGAGGCCGAACTGCGTCGCCAGGCGGAAGAGCGGTTGCAGGGGAGAGGGGCGGAGCCACGGCTCCCCCGGACCGAGCAGGAGTTGCAACGGCTGGTCCATGAACTTGAGGTGCATCAGGTCGAACTGGAGATGCAGAACGCCGAACTCCGCCAGGCAAGGGACGATATGGAGGCGATGGTAGAGAAATACACCGACCTCTACGACTTCTCTCCGGCCGGCTACTTCACCCTTGACCGCCACGGGGTTGTCCTTGCTGCCAACATCACTGCTGCCACCATGCTGGGGGTCGACCGATCCCGGCTGCTCGGCTGTCACTTCGGTCTCTTTCTGGCAGATGAATTCCGTCCCTTCTTTGCAGATTTTATCGCGAATATTTTCGCTAGACCGGATAAGGGGTCCTGTGAAGTGACTCTCAAGCGGGAGGGGAAGACTCCGCTCATCATCTATATCGAGGCGGTTGCCTTCGAGTCTGGTGAGGAGTGCCGGGTCGCAGCCATCGACATCTCCAGGCGGAGGGAGTATGAAGATGCGCTCGCCGAAAAGCAGCAGGAACTTGAAGAGCTCAACAGTTCACTGGCGGTGCGGGTCGCCGAGGACCTGGAGACGCTGCGGCGGAAGGACCAGATGCTGATAGTCCAGGACCGGATGGCGATCATGGGGGAGATGATCAACAATATCGCCCACCAGTGGCGGCAGCCGCTCAACACGCTCGGGCTGGTCATCCAGGAGTTGCCGCTCAGCTTTGACTCTGCCGACTTCAACCGGGAGTTCCTGGAGCAGAGTGTCGCCAAGGGGATGGAGCTGATCCAGCATATGTCCTGTACTATCGAGGATTTCAGGAATTTTTTCAGGTCTGACAAGGAGGTGGTCCCCTTCAGCATCAACCAGCTGCTGGTGCGCACCCTCGCTATGATCGGCAAGAGCTTCAAAGACCAGCAGATCGCTATCACGCTGCAGACGCAAGGGGAGCCGATAGTTAACGGCTATCCCAACGAATACGCCCAGGTGGTACTCAATATCCTGATGAATGCCCGGGACGCTCTGCTCGACAAGCGTGTTGCCGCTGCCAGTATATCGATCCAGACCTTTACCGAGGGGGGGAGAGCGGTGATGATCATCACCGATAATGGTGGCGGTATCGACGCCGGGATAATCGACCGGCTCTTTGACCCCTATTTTACCACCAAGGGGCCGGACAAGGGGACCGGGATAGGGCTCTTCATGTCAAAGACCATCATCGAAAAAAACATGGGGGGGCGCCTTACGGTGCGCAATACCGGTGGGGGCGCGGAGTTCAGGGTCGAGGTCTGACAGGGTCGATCCCGGATAAACAGAGGGTATATATCTTGATTCGTGCTTATTGCCGCCGGGGGTCAGCGTCGGCCCCGGTCGCGGCGCAAGGCTGAGATACAGATGATGATCGTGCCGATAATTCCGCAGAGAACCATTATCTCACCGATGGAATGATGCCACCCACCCTGCTGAGCAATCACCAGCATGGCGCCGCCGATCACCAGAGCAGCAGTTGCGATGGCGCCGGTGAGCCGCTCAAGATTCCTGCTGATGCGCCCTCCCAGTGCCTCCACGTTTGGAGCCTGCAACCGGCCCAGATTCCCATCGGCAATACGTCGGAGAACACGTCGTGTGTCCCCTGGTGAATCACTTATCAGGCGTTCCATTTCGCGCGCCAGTTTGGTAGTCTTCTCCTTGATTCTTGCCATAGAGAAGTGCTGTGCGGTGAGGCGCGAGATCTCATCACGAAACGATCCCATATAGTTATGCTCCGGGTCGAGTTGGCGGATCATCGCCTCCAGGATGACGAATGCCCGGGTCAGGAGGAAAAACTCGGGTGGGTTGTGGACCCCATGCCTGCTTCCGGCGCGTAACAGCGAATCGAATGCATCCCCGATGGAAACATCCGCCAGGTCGCTCCGGTGGATTTCATAGAGTACCGCCTTGATATCCAGTAGCAGTGCAGCACGGTTGACGGTTTCACTCCCTGGCGCCATCTCGAGGTAAGCCTCTTTGGCGGCCCGCGCGTCACCTTTGACTACCGCTTCGAGCAGGAGTGTCAACGAGTCGCGCATCGGCTCGTCAAGTTCACCTGTCATACCGAAATCGAGCAGTGAAAGACGTCCGTCAGGGAGGACGAAAACATTGCCGGGGTGCGGGTCGGCATGAAACAGACCCTCCTCGAAAATCGTCTGCAGCATCAGCCTTACCAGAGTATTGATCGCCTGCGGCATCGCATCAGGGTGCGTCCTGGCATAGATATCGACCCGTTCGCCGGCAGAAAACTCCATAGTCAGCACACTGCTGCTTGAACACTCTGCCACTACATCAGGGATCCAGAGATCGGGGACATCTGCCAGCGCGGCGCGAAAGAGGAGTATGGAGCGCGCTTCACGACTGAAATCGGTCTCCCGGTTCAGGCTGCTGGCAAATTCATTCACCAGTACCGGCAGATCGAGTGCTAGCAGTCGCGGGAAGAGGTTCTCCCCCAGCCGTACCAGATAGTTGAGCGCCGCGATGTCGGTGGAGATCATCGCTTCAAGGCCGGGGCGCTGCACCTTCACGGCCACATGCCGGCCGTCGTGCATGGTCGCCTCATGTACCTGGGCGATGGTGGCTGCGGCAATAGGTGTTTCGCTGAATGAGGCGAAAACCTTGGTCAACGGGGCACCCAGTTCAAGTTCGACAGATAGGCGCACCGCTTCAATGCCGAGCGCCGGCATCTGGTCGTGCAGCAGTTCCAGTTCCTCGATATAGCGATCCGGCAGCAGGTCGCGGCGCATTGCCAGCACCTGGCCGAATTTGACAAAGGTGAGCCCCAGCTCCTCGAAGGTCTCCCGCACTTCATGAGGAGGCGGCCAATGGCTCTTGCCGCGCAGGGCGCCGAAGAACTTGTGCCGGGCCAGCACCCGCAGGATCTGCATCAGTCGCGGAGCCGCCCGCAGCAGGCTGCTTTTTTCCGGGTCGATCAATAAAGCCATCTACACCTCCCGACACCTCTTGTTCAAAGTTCAGGACTCCTCGCTATTTCGCCAGAAGAATTATATCAGCTCCCCAGCAGGCTCTTACCCGGAAGAAATTGCAGTAACCGCTCGCTTTGACGATATTGACCATTCTCCAACCATCCTGCGCCACCTGGTTCAGATGCTCCACCATCCCTTCACGGATGATCTGGGTGGTGCTGGGGGCGTCCCCTGCGGTTGAAGATGCAGAGATGTGCCGTTGATATGGCTCAGCTCCTGCTCACCCTCTTAGTCAAGTGTAACACCTATTTGGGGAATTATATGTTTTGGGGGAGCAGCTCGATCTCAGGGGGTTAAGTTGAAGAGGGGGTTTGCCAAAACAGGGAGATGAAGAGTTTTGCAGCTGCAAAAGCAAAAGGGGGGATCAGGTCCCCCCTTTTCTATTGCTCACTTTGCCAGCGGCAATCAGTCCTTCAACTCTTTCAGCGCCATGATGTAGAGCCAGTGCACCACTCCGTCCTGGGAGACCCAGGCCTTCACCTTGCTCGCCCTGAGCAGTTCGGCGAGGGGGACCGACTCCTTGCTGTTGAAGATCTTCACTACTGCCTGCGGATGGATCGACCATTTCCCCTGGGAGCCGTTATCCATGTTCATGGTCAGCTTCCGCTGCTTCTCGTTGAGCATGACGATCTTGCCGATCTCCGGGAAGACCTCCTTGCCATGCATGATATTCTTCTTGGCCGGCGGTGCGGCACCGTCGGCATGCTGTCCGCCGGACGGAGCTGCTTCGGCCTCTACCTTCGGCTGGCTGGCAGGCTTGGCTGTACCAGGCTGGTCAATGATGAAAAGCCCTTCCACCACACCTTCGGCAGTGACATAGATGCGCAGCTTCTGGCCTTTACCGGCTTCAGCCAGGCCTATCTTCTCCTTGCCGTGGAAGACCTTCATCTGCTTGCTCATTTTCCAGTCGCCGGTCCCGCCATCGGTCAGATTGAGGACTATCTCACCGGTCCGGTCATTGTGACTGGCGAGTACCCCTGTCTCGACTATTACATCCTTGCCGTTCATCTTGGCCTTGCCCGCGGCCAAGGCGAGTGTTCCGGTAATACAGAGTGTAAAGAGAGTGATAAAAAGGATGGTTCTGGACTGTGCCCCACTGATAGCTATTTGCATCTTTGGCCCTCCCCAAGGAAATGTCCGGCCTGACAGGCGCGCCATTTCAAGCCGGATTTTAATGAGGAAGAGTGTAGCATCGCAACAAATGATTTCAAGGACAAAATAATTAATATTTTTCAATATGATAACAAGAGGTTACCAGTTTTCCCCGAGCAGTTCGAAGTGTGCCCTAGCATGGTCGCAGGCGGCGCATTTGTCTGGTGCAGCACTCCCTTCGTGCAGGTAGCCGCAGTTGCGGCAGCGCCAGACCACGGTCGTCTCCCGACTGAAGACCCGGTTCTGCTCGATATTGGCAAGGAGGTCGAGGTAGCGTTTCTCATGCTGTTTCTCGGCCACCGCAATCGCCAGGAAGACTGCTGCTACCTGGGGGAAGCCTTCTTCCCCGGCGACCTTGGCAAAGCCAGGGTACATCTCTGTCTGTTCGTGATGTTCGCCTGCTGCCGCTGCTTTCAGGTTTTCGGCCGTGCTGCCGATGATGCCGGCCGGAAATGCCGCCACCACCTCCACCTCCCCCCCTTCGAGGAACTTGAAGAGCCGCTTGGCATGCTCTCGCTCCTGGTTGGCGGTCTCCTCGAAAATATCGGCGATCTGCACATACCCTTCACCCTTTGCCTTGGCTGCGTAGTAGGTATAGCGGTTACGTGCCTGGCTTTCACCGGCAAAGGCGGTGAGCAGATTCTTTTCTGTTTGCGACCCACGGATAGTCATATCTCTTCTCCTGTCCTGGTAAAATGGTTTGCTGCAATATCGCAGCTAAGTATATCGGGCCGCTGCCGCATAAGCAAGCTGCTCCGTGGCATTATAAAAAATTCCTCGCTGCGGCATAGCATAGTGAGAGCGCGGATCAGCGCTTGGGCTGGGAGGGGAGAGGTTCTTCCGGGGCATTAAGCTGGTCGGCAATGGGGAAACATATCCGGTTCCGCCCTTCGGATTTGGCCTGAGCCAGTGCCGATTCGGCGGCGCCCAACAGGTCGGCCGGCAGGCGACCGTCTTCAGGGGAGGTGGCCAGGCCGATGCTGGCGGTCAGTCTGCCGCGCGGCAGCAGATCCTCACCGGTGCAGGGCTCCTTTTCTATGCCGCGCCGGATCCGCTCGGCGACAAAAATCGCCTCCTTCTTTACGGTTGCCGGCAGGATGATGCAGAAGGTACCCCCCTGGTAGCGGGTGATCAGGTCCATGTCGCGGAGCGCCTTTTTCAGGATCACCGCGCTCCTCTGCAGGGCACGGTCGCCAGCGGCGTGGCCGCAGAGATCGTTGTACAGCTTGAAGTTGTCCATGTCGATGAGCATCACCGTCAGATGCAGCTTGTTGCGCTGGCTGCGGCTCAGCTCCTCTTCCAGACGCTGGTCGAGAAAACGGCGGTTGTACAGTTCGGTGAGCGGATCGATCACTGCCAGTCGTTCCAGCTGCTCGTTCTTCTCCTGGTTGCTGGCGCGGAAGAGGAGCGCTGCGGCATGGTTGGTGAAGGAGGTGAGCAGTTCCAGGTCGGCATCGTCGAAAGGGAGCCGGCTCTTCTTGTCCGACAGGTTGAGCACCCCGATGACCAGCTGCTTGAACTGCAGCGGCATGCTGATGAAGGAGCCGGTCTTGAAGCGGGGGCGATTATGGCCGGTGGTCCGTTTGTCCTTGGCAATATCATTCACCACCATCGCCTGGCCACTCCGCGCTACCTTGCCGGCAATACCGCTCCCCAGCTTGACGGTGAGGCTCTTGGCCAGCTGCAGGTTCATGCCGAGCGTCGCCCTGATACGGAGCAGCTTCTGCTCATGGTCGAGCAGCATTATCGAACCGCTGGAGGCGCCGATCAGCTCTGCTGCCAGTTCCAGGGTGGTGCGGAGAAAAGCCTCCTTGTTCTCCACCAGGGCCAGCTTGTTGAGCATCAGCAGCAGTCGCGAGGAGAAGGCGTGTTCGTGACAGAGTTCATCCTCTTTCATGAACTGCTGCAGTCTGCTGGTGAGCCGGCCGGTGAGCAGTTCGATCAGCACCAGCTCGCGGTCGAGCGGGTCGTAGTCGAACAGCACGATCGCTCCGAGTAGCTCCTTGTGGCCGTTGAGCGGCAGGACGATAGCGCTTTCGGCGATGATGCCGGGGAAGAGCCGGACAATATCACGTTCGTTGAGATCTCCTTGCATCGGCGGGTTCCCCTGGACCAGCCGGGAGACGACATCGGCGCGCAGGGAATCCTTTTCCAGTTCCAGGGAGCCGGTCGCCTGCAGCGAATAGCTTTGCCCGTTCCCATCAGCCAGAGCCACAACCAGCCCCGGGATATCAAAGAGGACTGTCAACGCTTCGGCAAAGAGGGCCAGCGCAGCCTGACGATTGGCGGCCAGGTCGATGTCGGAGGAGACACTCGCTACGGCGGCAAGCCGTTCCATGACCCGCTCCACCAGATTTGCCTGCGGCTTGTCGGCCTGCACCGAGGGGAGCAGCCCCTGGACCCGGCGGGCTGTTTCAGCGACCGACTCGGCACTGCTTACCGGCAGGTCCTCCAACTGCTCCATCAGCTTGATCGGCGGGAAAGAGCTGCTCCTGACCAGGCTCTCCAGCTGCCAGAGGTCGAGTTGCTCCTCCCTGACTCCGCTTCCGACCAGGCAGCACGGCTGTTCAGCGCTGTTTATGAAAGGGACGATGAAATTGTGCAGGCCGAGGGGGCAGGTAAAGACGACCGGCCTGCCGTTTTTGTCAGCCTCGTTGAGCGACAGCTGCAGCCGGTCGGGATAGAAGACACCGGACATGGGTGGCTCGGCAGACCAGTGCAGGTGCCAGGAGCTGCTGCTATTCTGGGCGGTCACCTGTTGCTGCAGATAGATGGCGAGCCGGTAGGGGGCGAGAAACGGGTACTCCTTGAGCCCGTCCAGCAGTTCTGTCTGGTCAGCTATGGCGGATTTTGCTTCAGCCACGGTGCGTCTCCCAAAATCCTGCGGCAGGTGGTATCAGGCCGCCCCGCCTACGGTAATGGTGGCAATGAGCAGGGTCGGCTGGGCATCTGCCACCGGCACCCCCTGGCCATCCTTGCCACAGGTGCCGATGCCGAAGCCGAGATCAGTGCCGACCATGGTGATATTCTGCAGTACCTCCGGGCCGTTGCCGGTCAGGGTCGCACCACGCACCGGCTCGCCGACGACCCCCCGGTCGATCAGGTACCCCTCGGTCACTTCAAAGACAAAGTCGCCGGTCACGGTATTCACCTGGCCGCCACCCATCTTCCTGACGAACAGCCCCTGCCCGACGCTGCGGATGATGGCATCAGGCTCACTCTCTCCCGGGGCGATGATGGTATTGGTCATCCGCACTATCGGTTTGGACTGGTACGATTCCCGCCGGCCGTTGCCGGTGGAGACGCAACCGTCCTTCATGGCCGAAAGCCGGTCGTACATGAACCCCTTGAGGATACCCTTTTCCACCAGTACGGTCCGCTCCGCCGGCGACCCTTCATCATCAAAGGAGAAGGAGCCGCGGGCATTAGCTATGGTGGCGTCGTCCAGCACTGTCACCAGGGGTGAAGCGACCTGAGTGCCGATCTTGCCGGCATAGACCGACATGCCGGATTGTGCCAGGTCTGCCTCCAGCCCATGCCCGATCGCTTCGTGCACCATAGTGCCACCTGCCGAGGAGGAGAGGACTACCGGCATCATGCCCCCTGGGGCCTTGCGCGCGGTGAGCATCATGGTGGCTCGACCTGCAGCGGTCTCGGCCACCTCTTCCGGACTCTTCTCCCGGAACAGCTCATGACCGCGGAACCCCCCCAGAGGTTCGTAGCCGGTCTGGATCACCTCATCGGCGGCAGCCACCACCTGGGTGGTGAAGACCACGCCGGTGCGGCTGGTCTCGCGGAACTCCCCCAGGGAGTTGGCGCACTGGGCGCGGAGCTGGCCGTCGCGGTAGGTTACAGTCACCTGGCGGATCCGCTGGTCGCAGCGACGGGCCGCCCGGTTGGCCCGGTTGACCAGGGCCACTTTTTCCGCCAGCGGTACATCGGCCGGCGGCAGGAGGATCGGAAATCCCGGACCGATCTCCTTGCGCCGCATATCGATGGCCTGCGCGAACTTTTTCCCCCGTACCGCCCGGCTCAGCGTGGCGGCCAGATCCAGCAGGGCAGCTTCGCTCAGGTCATTGGTATAGGCATAGGCGGTGCGCAGGTCGGCTATGACCCGCAGACCGATCCCCTGTTCCGAGGTGGCCACCACCTTTTCGATCTTGTCGTCCTCGCAGAATACTGCCGTGCTCGCCCCCTCTTCGAAGAAGATATCGGCAAACTCGCCGCCGCCGGCCAGGGCGGTGCGGAGGATGCGGCTGATGTCCAGGTTGTCGAGCATACCTATCCTATCCCTTATCCTTGTAGAATCATCCAGCTAAAAAAATTATCTGCTTCACCTTGCTGCGGGATTCTGCTGCGCAAAGGTGGCCGCGGCATCTGCAGAGAGCTCCTCGATTACGATCTGCCGGCCAAGGTCGGCCAACAGCGCGGCAATATCGGCAGCCGCATCGGCAAAGTAGCTGAGTCGGACAACGCCGCTGGCAGCCTCGACCGTACTGAGGATGGACAGACCTTCATACGCTTCGAGGATGAATTTAAAGTATACCAGATCACGCCTGGCAAGGCGGAGATATTTAGCCTGCATGGTTTGCATCTTCAACCCTGCACCGCTACCTCTCCGGCCCGACCCGGCAGCTCTCCCATTGCCAGCGGCCGCTCCGGCGGCTGGCCGGCAAGCGCTTCCCGACAGGCCTGGGAGAGTGTTATGAAGCGGGCCCCCTCTCCCTGCAAGCGGACCAGCAGCTCACGGAAGACCGGCAGCAGCACCCCACCCTCCATTTCGGCATGAATGGTATGGACATTCAACCCTGACCTGAGCAGGGAGAGGTAGTGGTCATTGATGGTCGCTGCGGTGATGCCGTTCTCCCCCAGCAGTTCATCCATGGTCGGCCAGGTGGTAGGGATCTGCAGGGTCCTGAAACGGCGGCCGGCGACAATCGGGTAGAAGGGGTAGTTGCCACGGCTGTCGCTGCAGTAGTCTAGTCCCATGGCATCCTGGATCTCCAGCGAATCGGCGGTCATGGTCCAGCCAGGAGCTGCTGTGGTGGTGGCGCGAAAGCCGAGGATCTCTTCGAACAGGGCGCTGGCCCGGCCGAGCTCCAGCAGGGCGAGCTGTTTAGGGAGCCAGGGGAGGTAGTCGTGCCATTTGACATGGTCCCAGCAGTGGATGCCTACTTCGTGGCCGGCCTTGTGGGTGTTGCGCAGCACTTCGGGAAAGGAGGCGGCGATCATCGGCGCCGGCAGCAGGGTACCGTAGAGCATGGTCTTCAGACCATAGGTGGAGGGGGCCTTGGTCCTGAGCATCTTCTTCAGGAAACCCTTTTTGGTAAAGATGCGGCGGACCGCCTTACCCGAATTGTCCGGACCCATGGAGAAGTAGAAGGTCGCCTTGATGTCGAACTCCTGCAACAGGGCTACCAGTCGCGGTACGCCGTCACGGGTCCCGCAAAAGGTGTCGACATCGACTTTCAGGGCAATGGTCGGTTGATCCATGGTGTCAGCCATTCGTTGGTTGTTAGATCGCCGGAGCAGCCATCAAACTGGAAATGTACTCCTAAATCTGGCGCGAGACAAGATTTTTTCACAAGTTAGCGAATGTCCGGAGCTGCCGGAAAGGTGGGGAGGAGTGCAGAGCAAGAGA
The DNA here is from genome assembly GCA_964649725.1 of uncultured Geobacteraceae bacterium. GTDB lineage: Bacteria > Desulfobacterota > Desulfuromonadia > Geobacterales > Geobacteraceae > CAZYTM01. The sequence continues at coordinate 44,951 of CAZYTM010000011.1, forward strand.
ATAGGCCGCCTCCGCGGAGTTGGCGGCCTTCCTCATCGCTGCCGGGATCAGGTGACTATTATGTCGTGCCGACCTTCCCAGAGACCATGGAGATTGCAGTGCTGGCGCGCCACCAGAGTCAACTTGCCGGCCGGGGCGTTCTCCCTGGTCAGCACTACCGTGAAGGAGACCTTCGGTTTCAGGTAACCTCTCGGCTGCAGATCGGCCCGACCGGCCGGTTCATTGCCGATGCTCAGTTCGATATACTCGATCCAGTGGCTCGGCCCCATCGGGTGGAGTGTCTCGCCGACCGATACTTCTACAACGAACGGCTCGCCAGCCTTGACCGTTGTCGGGGCATTGAATACCGGGGCATGACCCTTTTCCAGCGGACTCTTCTTGCCCGGATCCTTGACCCGGTTGATATTGTCAAAGAGAGAGTGGTCGACCTGAAAGGGGAAATAGCTGGTTGCTGCGGCCGGTCCGGCAACTCCTAGCAGCATCGAGCCGGTCAGGGCGCTTTGCAGAAAAGAACGTCTATCCATCCGTCACCTCCATTGCTGGTTTTATTCTCTATTTTCAACCCTATGCTAAAAGTCTAACCAGAGCTGTTGCCATGTCAATCGAAGCAGCACTTGCTTTGTCCCCCCATCTCGGGGATAATGTCAACATATCTATCCAGAACCGGCAATAATCAATTAAACAGGAACTGGCCATGGCAGCACGACCGAAACCACAGCGACAGGGGGACCAGGATGGCGCCTGCGGGTTCTACTCGATCGGCAACGCCCTCTCCCTCCTCTACCCGGAGCTGGATGTCGACCTGATTTTTCACCATATCTTCCGCCACTATTTCAGCTCTGTCTCGGCTGACCATTTCCGCTCCGGACTTGGGCGGCGGCTGCTGAACGAGCTTTTAACGGCGAGCATCGAGTCGCTTGCGGAAGAGGGTGTCTGTATCGAAGTGAGCCGCCCCTTCTGGCAGGCTTCGGCGCCGAGCCTGAAGGCGTTTCGTACGGTCCTGGCCGGGCATTTTGCCGAGCCGGGCCGGGTGGCAGCGATCATCGTCTACCAGTACTGCCGCAGCACCGACGAAGAGGAGGTGCTGCACTGGACTGTGGCCCGTGCCGTCACCCCCCGTACCATACGCATCTTTGATTCGGACCTGGACCGGGTGGTGCTCAGGTTCTCCCGCTGCCGGGTGGCCGGGCAGTTCCGCAAACACAAGAAACGCCCCTATCTGATCAGGACCCCATACATCTTCCTGCTGAGAAGGGTGGATTGATGCGTCCCTGTCAGGTGGAGGTGAATGACCTGATGCAGCAGGGGTATATCTATACCCTGAGCGAACCGATGGGGGAGAACTTCCACCCCGATTTCTGCCCTGAATTGACCCCCGGGGAGCTGTTGGCAATGGGGATCTTCGGCGGCCGCTACATGACCGACTGCAGGGCCGAATTTCCGGCCGACTGGTTTGCCGGTGCCCGCCTCTGCCACGAACGGCATCTGCCGGAGCTGAACTACTTCGGCGTCAATGCCTCGAAACCGCTCGCCTACTGGCGTGGCAAGGGGTGGATCTATCATGAGGACCCGCGTGGCTGGTTCCAGTGGTATTGCCGTTACTACATGGGGCGGCGCTCTGCTGACGATGCCAGGCAGATCAAACGCTGGCTGGCGATGCGCCGGCATATCGCCCAGCTGCTGAAGAACTGCCGGCCAGGGGATCTCTCCTGCCGTCGCCGGCAGCGTCAGGCGCTGCTGCACTGGGCTTATGACAGCAGGAGGTACTGAGGCGGCACACTGCACAAAAAAAGGCCCCATCCTGAGGATGGGGCCTTTTGCATACCAGAGGTTCCCCCTGCTAGAGCAGGTGTTCGATCTTCTCCCGCTCCTCGATCAGGTAGAAATCGAGGGTCTTCCGCAGGGCATCGTCGATGCTGGTCTTCGGTTTCCAGCCGAGCCGCTGTTCGGCGTTCTTTACCGATGGCACACGGGTCAGCATGTCCTGGTACCCCTTGCCGTAGAAGGCGCCGGATGAGGTCTCCACCAGCTGGCATTTCTCCGCCTTCTCCCGATAGGCCGGATACTCCTTGACCATGCGTATCAGCTTCTCCGCCAGCTCCTTCACCGACAGGTCGTTGTCCGGGTTGCCGATGTTGAAGATGCCGCTGTCGGCGCAGCCGTCGCGGTTCTCGATGATCTTCATCAGACAGTCGATGCCATCCTCGACATAGGTGAAGGAGCGGCGCTGGTTACCCCCGTCCACCAGCTGGATAGGCTCGCCGGCGACGATGTTGTAGAGGAACTGGGTCAGCACCCGGGAACTACCCTCCTTGGCGGTGCTGATCGAGTCGAGCTTCGGTCCGATCCAGTTGAAGGGGCGGAAGAGTGTGTAGCGGAACCCTTCATGATTGCCGTAGGCGTAGATCACCCGGTCGAGCATCTGTTTGGCGCAGGAGTAAATCCAGCGCTCCTTGTTGATCGGGCCGAGCATCAGTGGCGAGTTCTCTTCGTCGAATTCCCGGTCCGGGCTCATGCCGTAGACCTCGGAGGTGGAGGGGAAGATGACCCGCTTATGGTACTTGACGCACTGGCGGATGATCTTCAGGTTCTCCTCGAAGTCTAGCTCGAAGACCCGCAGCGGGTCCCTGACATAGGTGACCGGCGTGGCGATGGCGACCAGCGGCAGCACCACGTCACACTTCTTGATGTTGTACTCGATCCACTCCTTGTTGATGGTGATATCCCCCTCGAGGAAGTGGAAGCGGGGGTTACCAAGGGAGTGCTCCAGCTTGTCGGTCGCCATGTCGAGGCCGTAGACCTCCCAGTCGGTGGTGTCGAGGATGCGGCGGGTGAGGGCGTTGCCGATGAAACCGTTGACCCCTAGAATTAGTACCTTCATTTCTCTCTTCTCCTTGTTACGACTCCGCTAACGGGCCGTCTGCGGCGTTACCCTGTGCGCCGTGACCTCTACGTACCGCAGGGCACGCCTCGGCCCCGGTGCTCGGGCGGCTTGCATACGCCGCCGTTCTCGAAGCCGGTTGGTTTATTAAGAATTATGGAATTTGGCAGCACCAACATTGCTTTTCGTAATGAAGAGTGATGCAGGAATTTCCGCTTCACCTTCAACCTGCAGCGACCTTATCTCCAGGAGTCCGTCACCTGTCCCTGCCAGGAGCGGGTTGGTGGAGACAATAGTCCCGGGTTCGCCGCTACCCTGAACCGGCCAGGCCTGCCAGATGATCACCTTCTTCCCCTCAAGCCAGGTGAAGGCGCCAGGGTAGGGGTGGGTCACCCCGCGGACCAGGTTGTATATCTGCACCGCACTCTTTGACCAGTCGATCTCGCCGTCGGCCGGTTTGCGGCCGCCGAAATAGCTTCCGGCGCTCAAGTCCATCGGCAGGCGTGGTGCCGTGCCGGCGACCAGGAGTGGCCAGCTGCGGCGGATCACCGCCACGGCCGCATCGGTGAGCTTGTGAAAGACGTCAAGGGCGGTATCGGTGAAGAGTATCTCCACTTTGGCCTGGTCGACGATGTCGCCGGCATCCGGCTTCTCCACCATGTAGTGGAGGGTGGCGCCGGTCTCTGTCTCGCCATTGATAACAGCCCAGTTGACCGGGACCCGGCCGCGGTATCTGGGGAGATATGAGCCGTGCAGGTTGAGCGCTCCCCGTCTGGCCAGGTCGAGCACCACCGGCTTGATCATGTTCCGGTAGTAGAAGGAGAGGATGAAGTCGGGATTGATGGCACGGATCATGTCGATGTTCATCGGCTCGTTGATGTCGGTGGTCCGGAAGGGGATCCGCTCCCGCAGACAGAGCGAACGGACTGACTCGAACCAGATCTCCTCGGTGGGTGAGTCCTCGTGGGAGAAGACCATCGCCACCTCGGCCCCCTGGCGGATAAGTTCTTCAAGGCAGCGGTAGCCGACGTTATGATAGGCACAGACAACTATTTTCATCGCAGCACTCAATTTTTGTTTGATGTTGTAACCGTTGAAGCGTCAATTTTGTGCAAGATCAAGGCTGTCGAGGGATAGCGCGGAGGCGTAGCAGCGCTACGCCGCACAAGGTATCTCGAAGACTTACGCAGATATTGCGCAAAAGTGGCGGTTCCTATTCAGCGCCATGAATTCTCCTTACTACATATCTCGGTCGCCTTCGCACCTCCTGATAAACCCTCCCGACATACTCGCCGACGATCCCGATGCCAAAGATGGTGATGCCGATGAAGAAGAAGAGGATGGCAAAGAGGGTGAAGACCCCCTCCACCTCGGCGCCGACGATGAAGCGGCGGATCAGCAGGAAGAGGGCGAAACCGAGTGAGAAGAGCGCGGTGACGATCCCCAGCAGGGCGAAGAGCTGCAGCGGCACCACCGAGAAGCCGGTCATCAGGTCGAAATTGAGCCGCACCAGCTTGTAGAGGGAGTATTTGCTCTCCCCTTCGGCCCGCTCGGCATGGGCGACCTCCACCTCGCCCGGATTGGAGGCAAAGGTCTGCGCCAGGGCCGGGATAAAGGTGCTCCCCTCCTGGCAGCGGTTGATATTGTTCACCACATTGCGGTGATAGGCGCGCAGCATGCAGCCGTAGTCGCTCATCTGCATGCCGGTCATCTTCCGCGTCACGATATTCACCATGAGCGAAGCGCTGCGACGGAACATGGAGTCCTGTCGCTTCTGACGGATACTCCCGACCACGTCATGCCCCTGCTCCATGGCAGCGATCAGCTTCGGGATCTCTTCCGGCGGATTCTGCAGATCGGCATCGATGGTGATGACGATCTCCCCCCTGCTGATCTCGAAGGCGGCCAGGATCGCCATGTGCTGGCCGAAGTTGCCGTTGAACTCCACCACCCGCACCTCTGGATAGTTGCTTGCCAGTCCGGTGAGGAGTTGCAAAGAGCGGTCGCGGGAACCGTCATCGGTGAAGATTATCTCGAACGGCTTGCCAGTCTGCTGCATCACCGGATAGAGGCGGTCGAAGAGCGGCCGGATGTTAGGCTCCTCGTTGTAGACCGGCACGACTACTGATATGTAGGGTTGTTGAGACATTGATATGGTCCTGTAATGTTCGGCCGCGGTCTCCCGACCATCTCGCCGTCGTCTCCTCGAAGCCCAGCCTCTACGTAGCGCTGCTACGCCTCAGCGAAGCTTCTGCGGGCCAACGACGATCTGGCCGAAATCTCTCGCCCGGTTAGTCTATTGCGCCTATTTCCTGTTCTTCGCAATCACTTCCTTGACCGCTGCCACTACGTCTCTGGCATCCTCTTCGGTCATCTTCGGGAAGAGTGGCAGCGACAGGATACGGTCCGAGGCGTAGTCGGCATTGGCCAGCTCCCCCGGCTGCAACGACAGGGTGTTGCGATAGTATTCATGGTGGTGCACAGCCTTGTAGTGCAGACCGGTACCGATGTTCAGCTTTTTCAGTTCGGCCATGAAACTGTCACGGTCGATGGTCAGTTTTTCTATCCGCACCAGCGGCGTATATAGATGCCAGGCGTGGCGCTGCCGATAAGGGGCATAAAGAGGGGGGGCCAACTCCTCGACATCGGCCAATGCCTGGTTGTAGTATTCGGCCAGTTCCTGCCGCCTGTCGATGAAGCCGTCCAGCTTCGGCAGCTGATGGATGCCGAGGGCAGCCTGGATATCCATCATGTTGTACTTGAAGCCAGGGAGGATGATGTCGTAGTTGGGGGTGCCGGATGCGGCAAAGCGTTTCCACGCCTCCCGGTTCATGCCGTGGAACTTTAGCAGGGAAATCTCCTCGGCCAGCTCCTCGTCCTTGGTACAGACCATCCCCCCCTCGCCGGTGGTGATATTCTTGTTCGGGTGGAAGGAGAAGATGGAGATGCTGTCGAAGGTGCCGATCCGCCCCCCCTTGTACTCGGTGCCTGCAGCATGGGCGGCATCCTCGATGACGGTCAGATTGAACTCCCGGGCCAGGGCGAAGATCGGCTCCATGTCACAGCTCTGACCGGCAAAATGGACCGGGATGATGGCGCGGGTCCTGGCAGTGATCTTTTCTCTGATCCTGTTTGCATCGATGTTGAGTGTGCCGGGTTCGATGTCTACCAGTACCGGTCTGGCCCCGGTCAGGACGATCATGCTGACGGTCGAGACAAAGGTCATCGGCGTGGTGATTATCTCGTCGCCAGGCTTAAGCTTGAGTGCGAGCAGGGTCAGGTGCAGGCCGGCGGTAGCCGAGCTTAAGGGGACCGCAAAAGGGGCCCCGACATAGGCCTTGAAGGCCTCTTCAAATCGTTTCACCTTCGGGCCGGTAGTTATCCATCCCGACTGCAGGGAATCGACCACTTCGTTGATCTCGTCCGCCTCGATGGTCGGCTGGGAAAAGGGGAGAAACGAGCTGCGCACTGATGCCTCCGGAGTATACTTTAATCGTTTATTTATTGCATAAAAGACGTTCTGGCGCAATCCATTTTGTCAGTAAGCGATCAGCGGTTGGTGATCAGCACCCGGCGCTTATTGCGGGCCAGTTCGCGGATCGGTGTCCTGGCAACCCCCCGCAACCGCTCCAGATCACCGGCACTGGCGAGGACCAAAGCCTTGCGCGGGCCGTCCCAGACTGCGGCAAAACGGGCCAGCGGCATGAACCAGGCCGATTGATCCCCCTGGCTGGCCCCGAACTCCAGTTCCCCCATGCCGTCGATTACTATCACCCGCCGCTTGGCATAGTAGGGGAGCGCCTGTTCATAACCGAAGACAGCTACCGCGTCGTCTGGCCCGGCCAGTTTTTCGACCATCAGACAGAGCGCCTTGGAGGACTTGCGCGCCTCCACCCCTTTGAGGATGATAGGCGGAGCAACGATGCTGATGGCAAAGGAGAAGAGGCAGAGGGTGACAAAGAGCGAGAGCGCTTCATCCCGTTTGCTCCAGATATAGACCAGCACCCCCTCGGCAAAAAAGAGACTCCCCATTATCCCCCCACCCAGCGGGGAGAACTCCTGGCGGGTGCTGAAGTAGGGGTAGACAGCGAGGGTTATCCCCCCCAGGCAGAGGATGATGGCCAGGATCGCCCCGGCCCACCGCAAAGGGACCATCGTGCCGCCGAAACGGGCCGAGAAGGCCCTGCCGATAAGGATTGCCAGCGGCGGGAAGAGCGGCAGGATATATGGTACCAGCTTGGAGTTTGACTTGGAGAAGAAGACGAAGATGAATACCACCCAGATGGCGAGGAAGAGCGCCTCCCGCCCCTGCGGCGCGAGCCGGTTGCGCCAGGTACCGCGCAGTCCGAGCGGGATGAAGAAGGACCAGGGGAGCATGGTCCCCAGCAGTACCGGAGCGAAGAACCAGAACGGCTGATAGCGCTGGTGTACAGTAGAGGTGAAGCGCTGGAAATGTTCGCGGATAAAGAAGAAGTTGGGGAACTCCGGGTTGTGCAGGGAGACCAGGATGAACCAGGGGGCAGCCACCAGCAGGAAGAGGAGCAGTCCGGTGGCGATGCGCATCTCCTTGAGCAGCCGCCACTGCCGGCTTAGCAGGCAGAAGAGGAAGATGATGGCACCGGGGAAGACGATGCCGATCAGCCCTTTGGCCAGTACCGCCAGGGCGGCAAAGATATAGGCCAGATAGTAGTAGAGCCTCTTCTGCGGCGCATCATCCCGGGCCGCTATGATGAAACAGCCGAGCGCCAGGGTCAGACAGCAGGTGAGGGTCATGTCGGTGAGATTTATCCTCGCCTGGACCATGAAGCCGGTGCAGGTCCCGAGGATCAAAGCTGCCAGGAAGCCGGTGCGGCGGTCGAACAGGGTGCGGCCCAGATGATAGGTGAAGAGGACGCAGACCAGCCCGGCCAGGGTCCCGGGGAGCCGGGCGGCGAATTCGTTCTGGCCGAACATCGCCTGGCTGATAGCGTTCAGCCAGTAGTGCAGGACCGGTTTCTCGAAGTACTTGACATAGTTGAGCATCGGCGTGATGAAGTCGCCCCGTTCCAGCATCTCCCGCGGGATCTCGGCGTAGCGCCCCTCGTCAGGTTCGAACAGGGGGAACCTGCCGAGGAATTGCAGGAAAGCGGTGCCGAAGATGATGAGCAGGATGGTCAGGTCACTGGCAGCAGATCTGGAACGATCGATCAGATAGGCGAGCAGTCTTTGCACGGTAATTCTCTCCTCAAATTGCGCTGAAGGTCTTGTCAGGTCCTTTTCCAGCGGTTGTAGAGCCAGTTCCACTGGTCCGGATAATGGATGATGTAATCGTCTATATAGCTGTTCAGCCGGCAGGTGTCCCGGTAGAGCCGTTCTTCAGCACTCCCCTCGGTGGAGAGGGGGAGTTCCGGGTGGATGGTGACGATATGCCGGTCACCCTCGCGCCTGATGAAGATCGGTACCAGTGCCGCGCCGGTCTTCATCGCCAGTTTGACCGGCAGCTTGGTGGTCCAGGCGGGCCGGCCGAGGAAATCGCACTTCAGCCCGTTGGCCGCATCGGTCGCCTGGTCGACCAGCAGGCCGACATTACGGTTCTTCTTGAAAGCCTCCAGCAGCTCGCGGCTGGCCCGGTCACGATAGATGACACTGTTGCCGAAGCGGCAACGCATCTTCTCCAGGATCCTGTTGACATAGAGCTTGTCCATCTGCCGGCCGACCACGGCGACCGGGTCATAACGGGCGCCGAAAGAGAGCGCCAGCAGTTCCCAGTTGCCGCTGTGGGCGGTGATGAACATCAGCCCCTTGCCCCGCTCCTTGGCCGCAAAATAGTTCTCCAGCCCGACGAACTGCACATTTGCCAGCAGTTCCTGGTCCCGGTTGTGATACATCCTGCTCAACTCCGAGAGGAGCTGGCCGATATTGATGAAAACCTGCCGGGCCAGCTGCTCCGGCGTGTCGAAGCGCTGGCCCGGGTCAGCATGGCTGCGGAGAAAGGGGAGCGCAGATTTGATACTGTTTATGGCAAGTCGCCGCCATTTCCCCAGCAGCAGATAGAGTAATGCTCCCAATCTGCAGCCAAGGGTGTCGGCCAGCCGCCGGGGGAGGAGCATGAAGGGTATGGTGAGAGCCATGATGAGGGATATGCCGATCAACCAGCGGAGATTCTTCATGACGGGTTGCTTCTCCGGAGCAGGTCATAACGGGCAGCAGCAGCCGGGAGGCGGATGGTTATCCGCTGGTTCGGATGGGCCTCCTGCAGGCTCGCCCCGCCACACCCTTGCGCCGCTGGCAGCAGTTGCATCGACTCGACCCGGAAGGGGTCGGTCCGCATCTGCGGGCCGATGCACTCCAGCTCCTCATCGACCCGGAGCCGGTTACGGACGCCGACTGTCGCGATCCCGTCGGCAGCTACCGCCTCGACAACGCCGACAATGTCATGGCTGCGCTGGTAGCGGGAGTGGAATTCCCGGTCCAGATCTCTGGGGGCGCCCAGAAAAAAGCCGGTGGTATAGCCACGATGGCTGATCTTCCCCAGTTCATCGAGCCACTCCGGCTGCAGCTTATAGTTGTCCGGATCGGCAAAGTAGCGGTCAAGGGCGGCCCGGTAGACCCTGACCACACTCGCTACATAGTGTATCCCCTTCATCCGCCCCTCTATCTTCAGGGCGTTGACCCCGCTCTGCACCAGTGCCGGCAGGTGTTCGATGAGGCAGAGGTCCTTGGAGTTGAAGATAAAGGTGCCGCTGGCATCCTCCACCACCGGGAAATACTCGCCCGGTCTGGTCTCTTCCATCAGGGCGTAGCTCCAGCGGCAGGGGTGGGCGCAGTCGCCGCGGTTGGCCGAACGGCCTGACATGACGCTGGAGATAAGGCAGCGGCCTGAGTAGGAGATACACATGGCGCCATGGACAAAGGTCTCCAGCTCTACCTCGACCTGGCGGCGGACTTCGCCGAGGTCGACCAGTGTAAGCTCCCGGGCCATGTTGATCCGGCTGATCCCCTGCTCCTGCCAGAAACGGGCGCTCCGCCAGGTAGTGGTGTTGGCCTGGGTGGAGAGGTGGATCTGCCGCTCCGGGGATATTTCCCGGATCATGGCGATCACCCCAGGGTCAGCGGCGATATAGGCGTCCAGAGGGATGGGGCGGAGTTCCTCCAGGTAATCGGCCAGAGCTGGGAGTTCGTCGTTGCGTGGATAGGCGTTGATGGTCAGGTAGACCTTGACCCCGTGCCGGTGCGCGTAGTCGCTGGCGACTGCCAGTTCGTCGATGCTGAAATTGCCCGCCTGCTGGCGCAGACCGTACCCCTTGCCCCCCAGGTAAACGGCATCGGCGCCATAATGGATCGCCAGCTGAAGTTTTTCCATATTGCCGGCTGGTGCCAGCAGTTCAGGTTTCTGCATAATCTTCTATATCCTGCCGTGAATGAGCCCTGAGCCTGGCCAGGCAGACAGTCGACCCTGATTTATCCTCTTGCTGGCCGAATGGTAGCATATTCAGCAGAGGAATAAAACCCCTAAGCGGCTGCTTTGTTCTTGACAAAATATGCGAATTGGCTTTAATTATGGTTAATTTAACCCATTCAGGGAAGGAGGGCCGATGCGTTTCACTACCTGGTTATTGATTGGCGGTACCAGCCTGACATTGGTTGGCTGCAGTGAAAACGATATTATCGTCAAGAAGCAGATGGAGATGGAGGCACGTCTGGAACAGCTGGTCCAGGGGAGTGCTGCCACCAATGCCCGCCTGGCGGATATAAGCAATGAACTGAAAGAGCTGCAGGGGAAGATGAAGGGAGCTTCTGCTGATCTGGAAGAATTGAAGACCGGCTACCGGGAGCAGAAAAGCTCTCTGGAGACGGCTGTGCTGAAGATCGACAAGGTTGCCAGCGAGGTGCCGGCGCCGCCAACGCCGAAGATAGAGGTGGTCAATCGGGAATCTGCTCCAAACGATAAGGAGGCGGCACCCCAGGATGCCTATATGCAGGCATTCGGCATCTTCAGCGCCAACAGGTTCACCGAGGCGATTGCTGCATTTACGGCATTTATTAAGGCTTATCCGGACCATGAATATGCTGCCAATGCCCAGTACTGGATTGGCGAGAGCTACTATACCCAGAAGGATTACAACAGGTCGCTGGAGGCATTCAGCAAGGTGCTCTCTGCCTATCCGAAAGCAAAGAAGACTCCTGATGCCATGCTTAAGGTCGGTTTTTCCTATATCAGCCTCAATGACCAGGCCAAGGCCAAAACGGTACTGCAGGCACTGATCGACAAGTATCCCAAGAGTTCGGCAGCGGCCAAGGCGCGGGAGCGGTTGGGTCGCCATTAACAACCTTGCGAGGTGAGTATGAACAGGATTTACTCCGCAGCACTTCTGCTTCTGCTGGCTTTCCCACTTGCCGGTACGGTTTATGCCCAGGAAGAGGAGCCGACCATCTATGTCATTCAGAAAGGGGATACCCTCTGGGGTCTCTCCGAGCAGTTTTTGAAAAACCCCAATTACTGGCCCAATCTCTGGTCGCTCAATCCTGACATCGGCAATCCACATGTCATTGCTCCGGGGCAGAAGGTAAGAATCTTTGCCGACCGGATCGAGTTTGTCGATGGTGGTGCTGACAAGGCTGCCCCGGCAGAGGTTGTCGAGGAAAAGTCGGCACAGACGGCCAAGAAGGCTGCCCCGGAAACGGTTCAGGTCAAGGAAAAGAGTTTCATGGTGAGCGGCAGTGTCGGCTTTCTGCTGGAGAAAGAACAGCTCCCGACCGGTTATATTGTCTCAACCCATCAGGGGCGGCAGATTGTCGGCGTTGACGACATAGTCTATACCGATTTCGGCAGTCTGCATGGTGCCAAAGTCGGCACCCGGTTTTCCATTTTCAAGAAGCTAGGTGCTGTCAGTCATCCGATAAACAACGTCATCCTTGGCTACCGCGTGGTGCCGCTCGGCGCTCTCCAGCTGGCCGACGTGGAAGAGAACAATTCCAAGGCGCTCATCACCAAATCCTATCAGGAGATCAGTACCGGTGCCTTTCTGATACCGTATCGCGAACGCCGCCGGGATGTCGTGCTCAAGGCTGCCAATATCGATTTGACCGGTTATATCGTCGAGACCGAGACTGGCAAGAATGCCATCTCTATCGGTGATGTGGCGTTTCTCGACCTTGGCCGCTCCCATGGGTTGGCAGTCGGAAACATGCTTTATGTAGTCCGTGACGTAGTCCCTGACTCAAAGGTGGTCTTCGACAATCTCAAGCTGCCGCCTGAGGTGATAGGGGCGCTGGTGGTCGTCGATATCGGTGATAATACCTCTACCGTGCTGGTGGTAAAATGTATCGACACAATTTATCGTGGCGACCGGGTAGAGATACGCAAAAATGTAAAATAGGATGTCCGGATGAACAAGGGGCCGACCGCCGGGTCGGTCCTTTTTTTTGTCCAGGGATGGGCGCAGCATGGAATGTATCGAATGGATTGCCCTTAAATCGGTCCCTTTAGTCGGCAACGTGGTCTTTCGCCGCCTGCTGGAGCATTTCGACTCCCCCGCGGCAGTCTTGCGGGCTTCGGCCGCTGAATTGAGCCGGCTCCCCGGAATCGGGCCGGCTGTGGCAGATTCCATCGCAAAGCACGATTTTCGTCATGAAGCAGAGCTGGAGTGCCGGAAAGTGACCCAGGCCGGTGTCAGGATTGTCACCTGCCTCGACGAGAACTACCCGCAGTCGCTCCGGGAGATCCACGATTACCCCCCCTACCTCTATCTGCAGGGAGATATTACTACTCTCGAACCGGCCCTGGCGGTGGTAGGATCACGGCGCGCCTCCAGCTACGGTCTGGTCACCACCGAAAGGCTGGCCGGTGAGTTGGCCGCGGCCGGGATCACCATTGTCTCAGGTATGGCTCGCGGCATAGATACAGCAGCCCACCGGGCAGCGCTTAAAGCTGGCGGGAAGAGCGTCGGGGTGCTGGGGAGCGGTATCGATGTTGTCTATCCACCGGAAAACCGCCGGCTTTTTGCTGAAATGGCGGCGCAGGGGGGGCTTATCTCCGAGTTTCCGCTGGGGACACTGCCGCTGCCGGAGAATTTCCCCCGGCGCAACCGCCTTATCAGCGGCCTCTGCCGTGGCGTACTGGTGGTGGAGGCCGCCGAGCAGAGCGGTTCCCTTATTACGGCACAATGTGCCCTGGAACAGGGTCGAGAGGTCTTTGCCGTGCCAGGTAACATCAGCTTCAGCTCCAGTCGCGGGACGAACCGGCTGATCAAGCAGGGGGCAAAGCTGGTGGAAGAGGTGGCAGACATTCTGGAGGAGCTCCCCTCTTTTGCCAGACCGGCCATGAAGCGCCGCTCTCCCCCTCAGCTGTTCCTGGATGAGCAGGAGGAGATGCTCTGCTCTCTCCTGGCGACCGGGGCGCTGCAGATCGATGAGATCATCACAAAAAGCGCATTGACAGTGGGGGATGTTTCCGCTATTTTACTCCGTCTGGAATTGAAGGGTATAGTGACACAGTTACCGGGCAAATATTTCTCTCTTGCCTGAATCAGCTGGATTTCCCAGGCTGATGTCATATAATGATGTTAGTGCTGCATGTCGTATGCAAGCTTGTCGCAGGAGTGCCGAACCAATAAATACTCATTTGAGGACCATTCAGATATGTCTCAACATCTAGTTATCGTCGAATCTCCGGCCAAGGCCAAAACCATCGAGAAATTCCTCGGCAAGGATTACAAGGTGCTTGCCTCCTTCGGCCATGTCCGGGCTCTGCCGAGCAAACAGGGGTCAGTCGATATCGGCAATGACTTCGAGCCGAAATATGCCGTGCTGCCGGAGAGCAAACGGCACATAGATGCCATCAAGAAGCTGCTCAAGGAGTCCGACAGCCTGCTGCTGGCAACTGACCCCGACCGTGAGGGGGAGGCGATCGCCTGGCATCTTCTGGCGGCGCTTGGTCTGGACAAGAAGAAGAGCGACAAGGTGATCCGTCGGGTAGTCTTTCATGAGATTACCAAGAATGCCATAGTCGAGGCGGTAGAGAACCCGCGCGACATCTCCCTGGAACTGGTCGATGCCCAGCAGGCTCGTTCGGTGCTCGACTATCTGGTCGGTTTCAATCTCTCCCCGTTCCTCTGGAAGAAGATCCGTTACGGCCTGTCGGCCGGCCGGGTCCAGTCGGTGGCGTTGCGGCTCATCTGTGAACGGGAAAAGGAGATCCAGGCATTCAAGGAGCAGGAATACTGGACCATTGCCGCCCAGCTGGCTACTGCCGGAGAGCAGGGGCTGACCGCCAGCCTCTATCAGGTAGGGGGGAAGAAACTCGGCAAGTTCGACATCCCTGACCAGGGTGCTGCTGATGCCATCATTGCCGATCTGCAGCAATGTACCAGGAGCAAGAGCAGCGGTTACCGGGTTGACAAGATCAGCAGAAGCGAGCGGAAGCGGACCCCGGCCCCCCCCTTCACCACCTCGACGTTGCAGCAGGAAGCGGCCCGCAAGCTCGGCTATTCCGCCAAGAAGACCATGTCCACGGCGCAGAAACTGTACGAAGGGATCGATATCGGCGAAGGTGCGGTCGGTCTGATCACCTACATGCGTACCGACAGCGTGGCGCTCTCCCAGCAGGCGCTGACCGAGGCGCGTCAGGTGGTCACCTCTCTCTATGGCAAGGAGTATGCCCTGGCCAAACCGCGGTTCTTCAAGAACAAGGCGAAAAATGCCCAGGAGGCCCATGAGGCGATCCGGCCGACCACCATTGCCAAGACCCCGGTCGAGATCAAGAAATACCTGACCCCTGACCAGTTCAAACTCTATGAATTGATCTGGAAACGGGCGGTCGCTTCGCAGATGGCCGAGGCGCTCCTGGACCAGACCTCGGTGGAGATCGCCGCCGGGGAGAAATACCGTTTCCGCGCTGCCGGGACAGTGATCCGTTTCCCCGGCTTTATGAAGCTCTATATCGAAGGGGTCGATGACGAAGGTGAAGAGAAGGAGGGGGTATTGCCGCCGCTGAACGAAGGTGAGGCGCTGGCGCTGCAGAAACTGCTCCCTGAGCAGCACTTCACCCAGCCGCCGCCACGCTATTCAGAGGCATCCCTGGTCAAGACCCTGGAAGAGTACGGTATCGGCAGACCTTCCACCTATGCCAGCATCATGAACACCCTGATCGAGCGGAAATACGCCCACCTGGAGAAGAAACGCTTCATCCCCGAAGATGTGGGTATGGTGGTAAGCGACCTGCTGGTCGGGCACTTCACCAAGTATGTCGATTACAACTTTACCGCTTTTCTGGAAGAGGAGCTGGACCAGGTCTCCCGTGGCGAAAAGCAGTGGAAACCTTTACTGCGGGAATTCTGGGGGCCGTTCCAGGATCTCCTCAAGCAGAAGGAGGGTGAGGTCAACAAGTCCGACCTGACCACCGAGGCGACCGACGAGCTCTGCCCTGACTGCAGCAAGCCGCTGGTGGTGAAGTTAGGCAAGTTCGGCAAGTTCTACGCCTGTTCCGGCTACCCGGAGTGCAAATTTATCCGCAAGCTGGAAAAGGAGGCAGCAGCAGTAAGCGAGCCGGTCCTCTCCGAGGAGAAGTGCGACAAGTGCGGCAGCCAGATGCTGATCAAGGATGGCCGCTACGGCAAATACCTGGCCTGTTCCGGCTATCCCGGCTGCAAGAATATCCAGCCGCTGGTGAAGCCGAAGGGGACCGGGGTGGTCTGTCCCGACTGCAAGGAGGGGGAACTGACCGAGAAGAAGTCCCGTTACGGCAAGATGTTCTACTCCTGTAACCGTTACCCCCAGTGCAAATTCGCCCTCTGGGACCCGCCGGTGGAGAAGCCGTGCCCGAAATGCGGTTTCCCGCTGCTGGTGAAGAAGGTCTACAAACGCGAAGGGGCGTTTCTCAAATGCCCGAATCAGGCGCAGGAGTGCGATTACAAAGATGGTGGGAAGCAGAAGTAGCTCTTGTGTGCCGATAATGACAGCCAAGCAAAAGGCGCGGGATTTCTCCCGCGCCTTTTTTGTTGCATGGACTGCACCGAATAACCGGTGTTGACAATATCCTGAGGGCTATGTATTAATCTGTTGTAATTTTACAGAATAAACGATGGGGGGCTGGATGCCTGGCGTCGGCGGGAATATCAATGAAGGCCGCAGATTACTGATAAGGTGATCTTGCGGCTTTTTCTATTGCGAGATGACAGAATCTCTAGGGACGCTGCTTGTTATGTTGCCTGTTGTCCTTCAAGGCCTGTCTTTAGAGGAGCTCGAAATGCCTGAAGGCTTTATCCCGGCACATGGCGGTTACCAGAAACTGCTTTCCTACCAGAAAGCAGAAATTATCTATGATGCAACAGTCTATTTCTGTGACCGTTTCATTGACCGGCGCAGCCGCACTCATGACCAGATGGTGCAGGCTGCCCGCTCCGGCAAACAGAACATTATAGAAGGGAGCATGGCCTCCGGCACCTCAAAAGAGATGGAGATCAAGCTGACCAACGTGGCGCGGGCCAGCCTGGAAGAGCTGCTGGTCGATTATCGGGATTTTTTGCGGACAAAAGGAATGGCGATTTGGGATAAGGAGAGCAAAGAAGCGCAGTTTGTCAGAAAGTTGGGGAGAGGAAATAATGGGACTCATGGGTTATATGAGATCTATAGGTCCTGTATTGAAACTCGTCCGCCGGAGATCGTGGCAAACATCATCATCTGCCTGATTCACCAGGCCAACTTTCTACTGGACAAGCAGTTGAAGTCACTGGAACAGGCGTTCCTGAAAAAAGGCGGCTTGCGTGAGAGGATGACCAGGGCACGTCTTGAGGCGAGGAAAAGAGGGGGGATGAGAGGGGCTGGTAAGTCTAAGGGTTTGTCTGGGGACGGTTCTGCTAATCCCGATTAATTACGGATAAATATCAAACAATTAATTTTTTGCGAGTTTTGCAAAACAAATAATAAACAGCATCATGCTGATATATCTACATAAAATCAGAACCGTCCCCGATTATTGCCCGGTCATGGTCTGAGCGTCTGGTTGGCAATTGTCTTTCTTTTCCGGAGTTGGAGGGTTTTCCCTCCCCATTTCATAAAAAACCCACCATACAAGTTTAGGCAGAAAAAACCACCATACAGGCCCAATGAATGCCTCACCTATTGGCGCAGGCAGCCACCAATAAAGAAAAGTAATTGGGAAATCGGCAATATTAAGGGGAATAAGATCTAGTTGCCACTGTGCATCTGTTGTAAGTGGATGGAAGAAAAATAAATAGCAGGCTAAACGCATGACTCCCAATCCAATGCTCAGATTGTTGACCCACTTTGGTCTCTTGCGTTTGTATTTTATTTTCGACTTCACATATCTTCCGGTCGAAATACAGGTAATGCATAATCCTGTGCCATCAACACCTTGATCTTCAACAGGAGTCCCACAAAATTTACATTTACCTTCTTCCAAAGGCTTCTCCCTCTAAAGTTCAAGACTGATTCTTTGATTTATTCATCTTTTTGCCAACGGGTCGGCCTTGACCTGCCGAGTTTTTCGGGCAGGTCTAAGGACGTGGTTAGACATCCGGCCTCATTTTCTTCTTTGCCAGACGGCTCCCAAACTCTGCAAACATAAACGCCATAAGCACAAACGCAATGAATTGTCCTGTCATAACTATTGTGGTGAAAGCTGTTATCTTCGGTTGTTGAAAGAAAGCGTAAACCGGAAGGCTTTCAGTCAACAGCACAAAAAGAGAGGCTATAATTTTTGGTTGTTTCGGTTCTAAAAAACCAGCCGGTAGAACTGTGATGATTGCTGTGAAAGCAGCGCTGATCAGGTTGAAAGTAATGAATATGGCTGCCAGCGCAGTTTTCGACTTTGCCGAGAAAGCGTTGATTGTCGGGAATGCTCCGTTCGTCGTCAAGAATGCCTGTACCTCCGTGTAGACTGAAGGGGTGGCTAAGATGATGCAGGCGATCAGGCCCCATTTCATGAATTTTCTCGCCATGCTTTTCCTCATCATTTTTCTGTCTAACGGCTTGAGGGTCTGCTGTGAAGCGAAGCGGAAACAGCAGCACCCGAGTGTTATGTCATTCTGTGTGATTTTTTTGGTTTCTTTGGTTTTGAACAAACATAAACAAGCAAGAGAACATAAACTAGGAATGCTATGCTGAACCATTCATTGACATTTAAATTGAGAACATTTCGCCTACCCAGTAATGGTGCAGTGAAAAACATAAGCAGCGTAATTATAGGAAGAACTGCATACAATAGCTCTCTTGACAGTTCAATTTTGCGTCCAGTTGTGCGGAAATGACTTATTCTATCTCTTGCTTGCGAGAGCCACCCAAGCATGAAGGTAATTATAAAAATAGAGGCGAAGAACACTATGGCACCTGTCATAGCTCCAACTGCTACACTTATCAGGCCACCAAGAAAAAGAACCTGACTGATTCCTGACATTGGAATCCCGCCTCGCCATTGAACCGGTTCATGGCGACATCTTAGCCTCAAGAAATGGAACAATGTGCACGTTGATACAATTGATGCGCCGATGCCGACAATTATGTTGTTAGCAGGCATACGTTCACCTCTTTTGCTGTGACATAACGGGTTGGGCGCTGACCTGACGGCTTTATCGGTCAGGTCTTGCGCCTTGTTAGACGCATTATAATATTGCGAATCTCCCTAGCTATACTCCATGTCCATGGGCCGTTCATTTTTAAAGTAAATGGCGCACCCTTCCAGCAATCTGTCGATTTGTATTTTGCTATGCGTTTCAGATTCGGTGCTGGGCTCAAACCAAGATGTTTCCATAATGCAATCTGATTTGCTCGATGTTCAGGATCGTCTGGTGTTAGCGGATGAGGGGCAGTAAGCAGCAGTATCCCCCCGTTAGATAATTCTTCTGCTCGATAGACACCGGTTGCTTTGAGAAGTTTGTCTCGTCCCCAGTAGCGGACACAACCGGCACCAAAGAAATTGGCCCAACTTACGCCGGTAACTGGGCAATCAATATGTGGATGTTCGACACGACCGTACCTCATGCTGAAAAAACCCATGAAGCGAAACAATCCTCCTCCATCTAGGGATAGACGAACAGCATGATCATCCTTTGAATCACATATCTCACCGCAAAGTGGATCGATAATCTGGTTTAGAGCTCTGGTGAAATCGAGGTATTTTTCTATGTTCTGGTAATTCACTGTGCCATCATTTGCTTCAAAGAACTGATCGTTTATATGGATAAAGAAATGAGATTTAACATATGTATTTCTCAATAGCTTGCCAGCGTCTTCATCTACTAGCATTACAAGCTGAAAACGAACACCCTTGTTTCCACCAAAACGAATATGCCTCTCTTTTTCCACCAAGAAAAGATGCCTTATCCGCTCATGTTCAAGTGGCTTATATCTTGGCCTCTCAGCCTGACTCAACGTAAAGCCGTCAATACAAAATACATCCTTATAGCTTGAAAGCAGATCAACAAGTGAGTCTATGAATGCTTCATTTGTCAAAGACTTAGTGGTGCAAAAATTGGAATCAATACGCTGGGAGTCGTTCATTTCGCCTCATGTCTAACGGGGCTGCGGCGCACCGGCGGAGCGTAGCGGAGACCGCGTGCCGCCGCGGGTTGGCAGTAATGCATCAGAATGGAATATCATCATCGGGGTTAAACCCTGGTTCACTTTCCTCAAACTGGCTAAAGTCATCCTCATAGCGCTCAGTTCGCTCCTCGCGTAACCAACTAACAAGCTCTTGGTACGATATATGAGTCCACTTTGCATTTTCCAGTTTATGTTGAATATGGTTCTGACCCTTCAGTCCCCCCTTTGTCTTCTTTCGCAGCTGTACTGCCTCAAAAAGCATAGGTGCTTGTGACCCTTTGAGACCAAGTTCTTCCGGCGTAACAGCAGTGCCATTAAATAAATGTATAAAGTTCTTCTCTGTTATTATTTCTCTCAGATGCTTGGATAAATCACTTTTTATCGTTTCTTTTGCACGAAAGGAGTAATTGAAAAGGCCAGCAATGATATCCGAGACCTGTACCCCATAATGCTCAACAGAGCTTGCTGCTGATACCGCTGAAACTGAAAGGTCTCCATTCACTATGGATACGTCAGATACACGAAAAGTTTGGCCGAGGTTAGAAATGTCATCAATGAATTCTTTCAAATTGTAATCTGTAGTTGCCTTCGTCTGATCATAAACAACTGTAGCTCTGTTGATTCCATAATATGTTCTTAGATGTATGAGGAGGGTTGCTAATATGGATTCATAAAAAATGCGGTTGTTCTGGTGCAAGGTAAGTTTTAGAAGAGCCAGTTGCGGACGATTTAAGAATGGACTTAGAAGTTCTCCTGCGTTGTCACGATTCATAGCTTGCATGCAGTGCTGCCATAAAGATTGTAACGAATCCTCGTCTGGGCTGCGGATAAATTTATTGTAATGCCTTAAGAAGCTTTCAAACCAGTCTGCGCCCATAATAGCAGGCAAGTTGAATGACAAAAGGTTGGCATAAGCTAAACACCACCCATCTTCAAGTAAGTTCACCCCATCATCCAAAAGAAGTACGGGATGGATGCAGTCAGCGACAAAGTCTCTTATTAGGGCGCTCCACTTGTCGGCAACGTAGCAGCAGAATTGATCGGGATGTTCACCTAGGTAATCAATAAACGCATGCAGCTTTTTTCTGCCACTTTCCCGGCCGACCAACCTCGAAAATTTTAATTCGGCTCCCCTGTCTCCAGCAAATACCCCTGATGCTAACTGTTCAAAATCTTCTGCGGTGAACATGTTACATGCTAAAGAAAATACGGGCTGGTCGGGGTTTACGTAGTCCGCCCCTGTGTAGCCGCTTTCATCTATGTAGATCACATGGTTCATTCTTCTTCTCTTCTTGCCAACTCGTAATTGACCAGTTAGAGTAAGTTCCTTATATAGGCTGTCGGTTCCCATTATAAGGAAAATGTTACTTATATAGGGTGTTACTGTTGTTCCCTATACAGGTAATTTCGACCGATTTTTTACTTATCCTGCAAGTTCCTCATATAAGTAACTTGTTACCTATATGAGGGACCATGATCTTTCTGGATTTTACAGTTTAAAGCCCCTTATATAAGGAGCTTCGGTGTATACTGGAAACGGTTTTGATGTTCTCCTTTAGAATCAGCCTGTTCCCAACCCTTATAAAATCATTCCCCCTACAAAACGCAAAAAACCGCCTGTCGGTCATTCCCGGCAAAGGCGGCTTCAATATGTTCCATGACATCCATCCCTGACATTCCCCTGAGAAGATTTTAACGATAAATAACCTTAACCACCTCCACTGTCAAGTAATGTTTCCTCTGGCGCTGAACCTGCTGGCGCAGAGGTCGTCGGCCCGCTCCATGACGATGCCGTGGTCTTCGTTGGCGGCCAGATGGAGGAGGAGGCGGAAGATGGTCTCCACCTGTTCCGGGGCCTCTATCGCTGCGGCCAGTTCGCTCACGGTGAGGGGGGTGCCGGGCTGGCTGCGGAGCCTGGCGAGGATCGCCGACTGCAGCTTCAGTACTGCGCCGGCCGCCTTCTTCCCTGCCTCGACACCGGGCTGGTGGTAGGCGTTGATATTGATCAGGCTGGCATAGAGGCCGACGGCCCGCTCGAAGAGGGCGATCAGCACGCCGAGGGTGCGGGGGTCGAGCCGCTCGATGGTGATGGTGAGCGATTCCCGGCCATTCTCTGCCAGGGCGGTGCGGGTCCCCTGGAGGAAACCGTGCAGGTAGTCGCCGCTGGTCACGTCCGGCTCCACCTGCAGCGATCTGCCGGGGCGGTCGGCCAGTACCTCGATGAAGCTGACAAAGAAGTTGTTCACCCCTTCCCGCAATTGCTGCACATAGGCGTGCTGGTCGGTGGAGCCTTTGTTGCCGTAGACGGTCAGCCCCTGGTTGACTTGGCGACCGTCACGGTCTAGCCCCTTGCCGAGCGACTCCATGATCAGCTGCTGCAGGTAGCGGGAGAAGAGGAGCAGCCGGTCCTTGTAGGGGAGGAGTACCATGTCCCGGCTCCCCTTGCCGCTGCTGGCGTAGAACCAGGCAAGCGCCAGCAGTGCGGCCGGATTGCGGCGGGTCGTGGTCTGCCGGGTGATGCTGTCGCACAGCTTCGCCCCCTCCAGCAGCGCCATGATATCTACCCCCTGCAGGGCGGCCGGGAGCAGACCGACCGCCGAGGTGACCGAGGTTCGGCCGCCGACCCAGTCCCACATCGGGAAACGGGCCAGCCATTTTTCCGCTACGGCGGTCTTGTCGAGCAGGCTGTCACGGCCGGTCACTGCTACGGCGTGGCGAGGGAAGGCTAGCCCTCTGGCAGCGTAGGCCTGTTGCACCTCCAGCATGCCGTTGCGGGTCTCGGCGGTGGAGCCGCTCTTGGAGATGACGATGGTGAGGGTCTCGGCGAGGGTGGAGCCGAGTTCCGCCAGGGTCCGGTCGATGCCGTCCGGATCGGTGTTGTCGAGAAAATAGGGGCGTAATCTGTCAGCGGCCGAGCCGAGGGCGTCGGCCACCAGCTGCGGGCCGAGGGCGGAACCGCCGATCCCGACCAGCAGCAGTCTGGTGAAACGGCGGCCATTGGCAGCGGCAATGGTGCCGCTATGGATATCGGCGCTGAACTCCTGTATGGCACGGATGGTGAACTCTATCTCGGCGGCCAGTTCGCTTTGGGGGGCCAGGGGAGGGTTGCGCAGCCAGTAGTGGCCGACCATCCGCCCTTCATCAGGGTTGGCGATAGCTCCCTGTTCCAGCGCGGCCATTTCAGTAAAGGCCTGCTGCATGGCCGGTTCCATGGAGAGGAGAAAGTCTTCATCGAAGTTTATCCGACTGATATCGAGCAGCAGCCCCAGCTCCGGTGAGTCATAGAGATAGCTCTGATAACGTTGCCATTGTTGCAGGTTGTCCATGGTTTCTCCCTGTTGAAAATCATATTGCCACGAAGGGGACGAAGTTACAGGATAAAAATATCCGCACTAATATGCCGAAAAGTGCCAATCTTGTGCTTTACCAACATGACTGACCCCTCTCCATGAGGGAGAGGGCTAGGGTGAGGGGAACTGTTCTGTTTTATGGGCTTTGCCCCCTCAACCGGCCTTCGGCCACCTTCTCCCTCAGGGAGAAGGGATTATCAGCTCTTTTCGTACCTTTACGGGCTAACGGCCAATTCTCTGATCCTTCAGCTGATTTCGTCTACTTCGTGGCTAAAATCAGTAGCAGTTCAAAACACCAACGAGCCGGTGCAGCTCGACCCCTCTCCTGCCGTGCAACAGTAACAGTGCTGTGCCAGCAGCAGTTCGCTCCCCTGCAGGGCCGCCTCATGCAGCTCTGCCACCTTGAGGAGCCGGCCGGAGCTGTCGGTGATCGGCAGACCGGCGGCCTGGTTGAAATCGCAGTTGTAGAGGAACCCCTGCCAGTCGACGCTGACCATGTTGCGGCACATGATGTTGCCGGCTGCCGCAGGATTGAAGCTGGTCGCCAGCAGGTTCAGGTAGCGGTCGTAGGCCCCTTTTGCCTGCAGATAGTCGCGGAAGCGGCCGAGCGGGGCGTTGGTGATGGTGTAGAGATTGTTGAAGCGGATCCCGTAACTCTCGGCCAGCTCCTTCTGGTAGGCCTCCTGCAGCTTCAGCTGCGCGCCGGGGACAAGATCGCCACCAGGGTTGTAGACCAGGTTCAGTTCCAGCTCCGTACCGTAGCCGATGGCGTTCAGCCGCTGCAATGCCTCGATGCTCCGGGCATAGACACCGTCACCCCTCTGCCGGTCGACATTCTCCTCCAGGTAACAGGGGAGGGAGGCGACGATCACCAGACCCTGGCTCCGGTAGAACTCAGGCAGCCACTCCATCCCCGGTTCGGTGATGATGACGAGGTTGCTCCGCACCATCCGTCGCGGCGAGAGACCGGAAGTATGCTCCACCAGGTAACGGAAGCGGGGGTTCATCTCCGGGCAGCCGCCGGTGATGTCCAGGGTGACCCCGGGGAGCCTGGAGAGGAGCGCGATGACAGCATCCATGATCTCCTGCCCCATGACCTTCTCCCCGGTCGGCGAGGCATTGACATGGCAGTGACGGCAGGCGAGATTGCAGCGGTCACCCAGATTTAGCTGCAGGGTCTGCAGGGAGTCGAAGGTGACATAGACCGGGTTGAGCTGTTGCAGACGTTCCTTGAAGGCGGCGACCATTTACTTGCAGATCCTTTCTGTCACAGCATCCGGCTTGGCAAATGCGTTGCTATCTTGGCCGATTTTCCCGATTTTGTCCAGTCTGTTCAACGTCTGCTGCCTGCCTTCCGGTAGATGACCGGCACCAGCGCGATGAGCCCGAGCAGGGCAAATGAGCCGGCTACCCTGGCCGATGCGATCTCCCGGAGCGAGGTGATGCTTGCCAGGCTGGCGCCGGCATTCACATAGACAAAGCCGCCGGGGATTATCCCGACCAGCGTAGCGGCGATGAAGGTGCGCAGCGGCAGTCTGGTAAGGCCGGCTGCCAGGTTGATGAGAAAGAAGGGGAAGAGCGGCACCAGGCGGAGGAAGAGGAGGTAGTTAAACCCCTGGCTCTCCAGCTCCTGGTTGAGCTTTGCCAGCCGTTGGCCGAAGCGCTGCTGCACCGTGTCATGGAACAGATAGCGGGTGGCGAGAAAGGCGAGGGTGGCACCGATGGTTGCGGCGCTGACGGCGTAAATGGTCCCCTGCATGGCGCCGAAGATGGCGCCGGCGGCGAGCGACAGGATCGCGGCACCCGGGAGGGAGAGGGCGGTCTGGACGATGTAGATAGCCATGAAACCTGTCACCATGAGGAGACTGTGCGCAAGGTAGTAGTCGCGCAGCATTGTCCGGTGCTGTTGCAGGGCCGCCAGGGTAAGGAAACGGCCCAGGTCGAAGCTGAAAAAGAGCGCCACTGCCAGTAGCAGAGCGGCCAGCAGGGCGATCTTGCGGCGGCTCATGACCATCTCCGCTGCCAGTCGAGCCAGCAGGAGAGAAGGCTCCGGACAAAGGGGGTCAGGCGACTCCGCTGGTAGAGGTCGGCAACTTTTTTGATCACCTCGGTCTGGGTCGGGTAGGGGTGGATGGTGCGGCTGATGGCGCCAAGGCCGAGTCTGTTGCTGATCGCCAGGGAGAATTCGCTGATCATCTCGCCGGCGTGGCGGGCGACGATGGTGGCGCCTAAGATACGGTCGCTACCCTTTTGCAGCAGGACCCGGGCAAACCCTTCAGCCTCGCCATCCAGCAGCGCCCGGTCGACATCGGCCATCGGCACGGTGAGGGTGTTCACTTCCAGCCCCTTAGCCAATGCCTCCTCTTCGTACATGCCGACATGGGCGATCTGCGGGTCGGTATAGGTGCACCAGGGGATGGTCAGCGCCGAGCACTTCTGTCTCCCCATGAAGAGGGCGTTGGCGATGACGATCCGCGCCTGGGCATCGGCTGTGTGGGAGAATTTATGGGGGGAGCAGACATCGCCGGCAGCGTAGACACGCGGGTTGCTGGTCTGCAGGGTGTCGCTGACCGTGATGCCGTGTTGCGGGTCATAACCGATCCCACCCCGCTCCAGGTCGAGCCCGTCGACGTTCGGGCAGCGGCCGATACCTACCAGTATCTGGTCTACGGTCAGTACATCGCCCCCTGCTGCCGATTCCAGATAGATGATCCGCTCGTCCCCCTGCCGCTCGCAACGGACAATCCTGCTGCCGAGCCGCACATCTATCCCCTCGCGGAGAAAGGTGGCGTGCAGGATAGCGATGGCGTCGCGGTCCTCGTGGCCTAGCAGCTGCGGCGACTGCTCGATTATGGTGACGCGGCTGCCGAGCCGGGCAAAGGCCTGCGCCAGTTCGCAGCCGATCGCACCGCCACCGATTATCGCCAGGCGGGGTGGCAGAATATCGAGGGCAAAGACCGATTCGTTGGTAAGGTAGCCGGTAGCTGTCAGTCCCGGGATCTTTGGCGTTGCTGCCCGGGCGCCGCTGCATATTGCGGCCCGATGAAAATAGAGCCGGCTCTCACCAACGGCAACGCAGTCCGAGGCGACGAACGAAGCTTTGCCGAAATAGAGATCGACACCCAGCTCGTCGCGGAAGCGGTGGGCCGAGTCGTGGGGGCTTATCTCCGCCTGCATCCGGCGTATCCTTGCCATGACAGCTGCGAAGTCGCTGTTGGCCGCTTTTGTCCCGGTGATGCCGAAACTCCCCGCCAGCCGCACATCCTGAATGGCCAGCCCGGCCCTGATCAGACCCTTGGAGGGGATGCAGCCGTAATTGAGACAGTCGCCACCGAGCCGATGCCGCTCGATCAGCGCCACCCTGGCGCCGAGCCCGGCAGCACCGGCGGCGCAGACCAGTCCGGCAGTGCCCGCCCCGATCACCACCAGATTGTAGCGGCCGGTAGGGAGAGGGTTCTGCCAGTCGGCAGGGTGGACATTCGCCAGCAGAGAGATGGTGCTGTCGCCTTGGCTGGACATCTGTTGCTCCTGGTCATTGGTTGCTGCCTGGTATAGTCAAGAGTACCAGTAAAGTCTCCTGTTACAAGCGCTGCATAACTTTGCTATCATCATGGCGGGGATATTTTTTCACTGCAACGGCCGGTCCTTTATGGTATATATGTTAGCCATGGATCAGTCAGAGTCGCTGGAACGAGGTACCATGCTCTCCACTAAACGCCTGAAGATGGCCGGCTGGCTTGCTATGGCCAGTTCCCTGCTGACCCTCCCCTGGTTTCTCTTCACCTATATGCTCGCCAACCGGAACGATCTTGCCGTCAAGATCGCCGAGGGGTCGATGCTGGTGGGGAGTATGGCGCTCCTTATCTATCTGCTCCTCACTTTTCAGCTGCTGCTCAACCGGCGCTATCTTTTCCATGGCGCGGACAAGACGATCTCCCTCCTCATCCAGTCGACCATCATCCAGACCTCTGCCAGCATACTGGCACTGGTAGTACCTGAACTCAAAGCTGCTGTAGGGCTTTTCAGCCTGGTGATGGTGGTTATCGTCGGCATCCTGCATATCATGTTCGGTATCTGGCTGCTGCACCTCCCGGCCAGCCTGGGGGGGATGCACCGCCCCTACTGCTGGCTCAATATCATCACCGGTTTCGCCCTTGCCACTATCATGCTGCTGCCGCTTGGCATGCTCACCAGCGCCATAGCAGATGTCATGCTCGCCACCATCTTTTTGCAGTCCGCCCGTCCATCCAGGCAGCTGCTCGCCTCCTGAGCAGCGAAAAAATCTGTTCGCTCTCTCCGGCTGATTTGCACTATTTGACCTGCATCAATTGCTGCGCTGCAGATTTGCGTTAGAGTTGCAAGCGAGAGATAAATTTCGGCAGGCAAGGGAGGGATGCTATGAGCAGCAGAGTTGCAGAGACCGGCAGGGTACTCACCATGAACGAACTGGTCGCCTATCAGGAGGGTTCGGTGGTCAGCCGGACCCTGATAGACAAGAAGATCGGCACCCTGACCATGTTCGCCTTTGCTGCCGGGGAGGGGCTGTCAGAGCATACCGCCCCCTACGATGCAGTGGTGCAGGTGCTCGACGGCACCGCAGAGGTCACCATCGCCGGCACGTTGCACCGGCTGACGGCAGGACAGATGATCATCATGCCGGCCGATATCCCCCACTCCCTGCGGGCGCCGGAGCGCTTCAAGATGCTCTTGGTGATGATCAGGGCTTGATTGCGAGAGTCGCTTTATTGTTTGGCATCTGGTCGAGCTCTGGCAACTCTTGCTGTTTGTGCGGGGCATCCTTGAGTCCGACCCTGAACCTGGCGTGGTGAAGATCGTCCTGGGTGATGATAGGTGCTTCGTCAGAGGTTTTCATAGTAGAGGAGCTGTTCGGTTTTCTTTGCT
The DNA here is from genome assembly GCA_964649725.1 of uncultured Geobacteraceae bacterium. Taxonomy (GTDB): domain Bacteria; phylum Desulfobacterota; class Desulfuromonadia; order Geobacterales; family Geobacteraceae; genus CAZYTM01. Next base: position 72,623 of record CAZYTM010000011.1, read on the forward strand.
TTGGTAGCGCACTCATAATTGGTCAACTCTGCTGCTATTGCCTAAGCAGCATCTGGTAATTTGATCTCCAGTTTCCGTCCCACCGCGGCAGCATAGCGCATGAGCGTCCGCAGACTCGGGAGTGGCCGTCCAGATTCGATCCGTGCCACCACCGACTGGGTTGTACCCATTTTTGCCGCTACCTGTTCCTGGCTAAGGCCGGCAGTCCGGCGGGCCTCGATGAGTGTTGCGGCGATGGAAAACTCTTCTTCCAGTGCTTTGTACTCTTTGATGAATTCGACATCGGTCAGCAGTTCTTTCTTCAGGTCGCTAACACTTCTCACCATGGTCGAGCTCCTTCATCCTCGCCATTGCGAGGTCAATTTCAGTTTTCGGCGTCTGTTGCGTCTTCTTCACAAATACCCTCAGGATGACATCCCTGCGCCGCTTCAAGGCTATATACAGCGATCGGGAAATACCAGTCTCCCCTTTCGCGCGCATCTCCCACAATTTACCCTGTAGATGCCTGACATAGGGCATCCCAAGATTTTCCAGTCCGTGGAGTTCCATCAGTTCGATGATCCGGATAAAGCGTGCCTGCATATCCTTCGGCAGGTCAAGGAACTCATTTTCCACGAGCTGATTCAAAAATTCAGCTCTCCAGCCAGTAGTCATAATTGCATTATAGCTTTTTTGCGATAATTGGCAAGAAATGTTTTGCGCTGGTTCTCTGCTGATCGAATTGAAGCGGTTATGCAAAAGAAAGCCCCGATAGCTATTGAACCTATTGGGGCATTGGCTATGAATATTCAATTAGAAGATATTCTCTTCATACTGATTCCCCCTGATTTGAACTGAATCGCACGGATAGACCGACGACGTCGCTTAATCGCAAAATCCGCTAATACTGCGCCTGGTGCACCGTGACAAACGGAAAGAAGAGGCCGTAATCAGCAATTGGAGGTAATGATGCTCTGTCGTGGGTGGGGGCTAATTCTTCTTCTTCAGCTTGTAGAGGGTGCCGGCGTTATCAAGGGCGATCGCGGCGTGGTTGGCGATGGTGCAGATGAACTCCACCTCGGCATCGGTAAAGACCTTGCCGTCGGCGCGGCCGGAGATGTTCACCACCCCGACCACCCGGTCTTTCACCTTGAGCGGTACCGAGAGGATACCAGGGGTACTGAAGAGTTCGCCGCTGACATCCTCTTCCAGGATCCGCTGGGTAAGGGCGGCCGGGATGTTCGCTTCGATCCTTAGCGGCTTGTTGGTGGTGGCCACCAGTCCGGATATCCCCCGGTCTTCGCCCAGGTTGAAGGTCTTTGCCACGTGGCGGTCGATGCCGACGCAGACCTTCATGGTAAAGCTCTTGCTGCCGCGGTCGATGATCAGCAGATAGCCCTTGGTTGCCTTGAGCTGTTCCACGGTACTCTCCACCAGTTTGCGCAGGATGTCGCCGATATCGAGGGTGGAGGCGATCATGGCGCAGATCCGGTTGAGGGTCTTCATCATGTTGAGGGTCGATTCAAGGGCGCGGTTCTTGTCCGACAGGTCGCTGATCAGCCGGCGGTTCTCCATGATCAGCGACTGCTTCTCCAGGGTCCGCTCCACCACGTTGTAAAGAATCGCCTCGTCGTCGATCGGCTTGACGATATAATCGTAGGCGCCGAGCCTGAGCGCCTTGATGGCGGTGAAGCTGGAGGCGTTACCGGTGATGATGACGACATCGGTATGGGGGCGCATCTCCTTCACCAGCTTGAGCAGGTTGAGTCCGCTCATGCCGGGGAGGATAATGTCGCTGAGGACGAGATTGAAGTTATCGGCAGCGAAGATCTTCAGGGCATCCTCGCCGGAAGAGGCGCAGGTGACCCGGTAACCGCGCTGCAGGAGCATGGCGGCAATATTCTTCTGGAAGGCGACAGAGTCGTCCACCACCAGTATGTGGGAGGGTTCAAAGTTCACCGGTAGTCTCCACGTCAAGGGCGCAGTTGTCTGCACATGGTAGATTATGAACAATTAAAAATCAATTGCAAATGAGAAAATAAAGATTCTTTCGCCGCTGTCGATGCAATACCGCCGAGAAATTCTTTGACAAGGTATTAGCACTTCCTATAGTATGACTCCACTATTTATGCCGAGGTACAAGGATGGATGCCGCTCTTGCCCTGATCGGGGAAGACCTGAAAAATGTGGAACTGCAGTTCAAGAAAGACCTGCAGTCCGATGTGCCGTTGATCCGCAAGGTCGGGGAGTATGTCCTCTCCAGCGGCGGCAAGCGGATTCGCCCGGCACTTCTGCTCCTGGCGGCCAAACTCTGCGGCTATAGTGGCGACCGTCATGTCCCCCTGGCCAGCGTAGTAGAGTTCATCCATACCGCTACTCTCCTCCATGACGATGTCGTCGACAATGCCAACCTCCGCCGCGGTCTTGCCTCAGCCAATACCCTCTGGGGGAACGAGGCGTCGGTGCTGGTGGGTGACTTCCTCTTCTCCAAATCTTTTTCCCTCATGGTAGCTGATGGTGATCTCAATATCCTCCGCATCCTCTCCGGTGCTACCACCAAGATAGCCGAGGGGGAGGTGCTGCAACTGGTATGCACCAGCGACCTGGAGATCACCGAAGAGCGCTATATCGAAGTGGTCCGCTGCAAGACCGCGGTACTCCTTGCCGCTGCCTGTCAGGCGGGGGCAATATTGGGTGCTGCGGACCCGAAGCAGGAGCAGGCATTGGCCGATTTCGGCATGGACCTGGGGATAGCTTTCCAGATCGTCGATGACACGCTCGACTATGTGGCCAGCGAGACTGAATTCGGCAAGAGCATCGGCCATGACCTGGAAGAGGGGAAGATCACCCTGCCGCTTATCCAGGTGCTGAAGAGCTGTACCGATAAAGAGCGGGAGAAGATCGCCACCATAATCGAAAAGGAGACCATGGACCGGAGCGATTTCCAGAAGGTGTTCGAGATGGTCGGCCGCTATGGCGGCATAGACTACGCAGTCGCCACTGCCCAGCGCTATATGAAGCAGGCTACGGATGCCCTGGCCATTTTCCCCGACTCTACGGCAAAGCATGCTTTTGTTGATCTCGCCAACTACGTGATTACCCGCGTTAAATAGCACCCCCCACACCGTTAAAACACTGTCTCCAAAATATTGACAGTAGTATCAGCTCGATTAACATCATGTAATATCAATGAGTTGTCATTTTGAATCGATTGGCTTGAATGTTGCTAAATTAATTCAACAGGTTATATTTGATTACAGGAATATCTCTCAGCAGCAGTATCGATCAGGCAGGATTTATGTTAAAGGAAGTTCTCGTCCATAAAAGTGATATCGAACTCCAGGGTGACCATTACCAGGTCATGGTCTTCTGTCGAGAAGATGGTCGCCATCTGGCCAAGACCTTTTTTACTGCCGAAGATGTCATCATTAATGACGGTTCCTCGCTGGAAGATGTTTTGGCGAAGCATGAACGGCTGCTGCCACTGGCTGTTTCATCCCGAAAGATCCTCCAGGAGCTGAAAAACGGCGGTCGCCGGGTACGTTCCCGCTCCTGATCACCCCTTTGATCTCCCCTTTGGCAAACCGCTCCCCCGAAATGTTGAAAATTATCCTTGCATTGCTGCCCCCTTCGTTTAACAATGGTGCCATGATTAACAGAAGCCTGCTGCGGGCGGCAGGGCTTGCCGCCACAATCATCGGCATCAGTCTGCTGCACTATCTGACCCCGCTTCATCTGCCGATGCTCCATGATATCTTCCAGCGGCTCTATTACCTGCCGATCATCCTGGCCGCATTCTGGTTCGGATTGCGGGGGGGGGTGGCGGCTTCGCTGGTGGTGAGTGTCATGTATGCGCCACACATCCTCTTCCAGTGGGGAGCCAGGCCGAGCCTTGAACTGGAAAAATTCCTGGAGATCCTCCTCTACAATGTCGTCGGCGGCATCACCGGCCTGCTCTCCCAGCGTGAGACGCAGCGCCGTGAAGAGGCACAGCAGACTGCCCGGGGGTTGGAGGAGTCTTATCGCAAACTGCAGCAGCAGGCCGATCTGATCATCCGTATCGAGGAACAGCTGCGGCGGGCAGAACGGCTCTCGACGCTGGGTGAGCTGTCGGCAGTGCTGGCCCATGAGATAAGGAATCCGCTCGGGTCGATCCGCGGCACGGCCGAGATCCTGCGGGACGATTTCCGCCCCGGTGACCGGAAGTACGAATTCCTCCAGATCCTGGTCAAGGAGACCGACCGGCTCAATCGGGTGGTGGAGGATTTTCTCAAGTTGGCCAGGCCGGTCGAGGTGGAGCAGCAGAGTTGCGACCTGGCAGTCGAACTGCAGGAGGTGGCGGCCCTGGCCGAGAGTGCGGCGCGGCAACAGGGGGTTAAGATCGAAATCGGTGCGGCTCTGCTGCCGACCATCAGGGGGGACCGGGAAAAGCTCCGCCAGGTCTTTCTCAACCTGGTCCTCAACGGTATCCAGGCAACTCCCGGTGGCGGCAGGCTGACTATCAATGCTGCAGAGCTGCCAGCCGCTGAAGGGAAGAGCCCCCGGCTGGAGATCAGCTTCGTGGATAACGGTTCAGGCATAGCTGCGGAGCATCTGGAGCGGATATTCGAACCATTTTTCACCACCAAGAGAGGAGGGACCGGGCTAGGTCTCGCCATTGCCCAGAAGATCGTCGAAAGTCATGGCGGCAGCATTGCTGTCACAAGCGCAATAGGGCGAGGGAGCTCTTTCGTGGTGACGCTGCCGGTGTGAGAAGGTGAAGGGTGAAGGGTGAAGGGTGAAAGGTGAAGGGTGAAGGGTGATAATGCTGAAAGCTTATGGATGGCTTTTCTGTGGACCTTGAGCTTGCGACTTTGAATTTTATGCCGGGTTAAGCGAGGAGAACATGGCGGCCAAGATACTGCTCATCGATGACGACGTTTCGCTGCGCCGGGTGCTGGAATTCAATCTCCAGGAGGAGGGGTATGAAGTCCTGACAGCTGCTGATGGTGGCGAGGGGCTGGAGCTTTTCCATGCCCATTCTCCGGAGCTTGTTATTACCGACCTGAAGATGCCGGTGATGAGCGGCTTTGAACTGCTGACAGCGATAAAACAGCGCTCACCTGATACGCTGGTGCTGGTGATAACTGCATTCGGCGCGGTGGAGACTGCGGTTGAGGCGATGAAACTTGGCGCCTACGACTATATTACCAAACCGTTCAATCGGGACGAACTGCGGCTGGTGGTGCGCAAGGCCCTGGAGATGCAGGGACTGACAGAGGAGAACCAGCGGTTGCGCGCGGAATTGACCGACCGGGCCGAGTTCCGGAATATCATCGGCATCTCCAGGGTGATGGAGCAGGTCTTCAATGTAGTGCGCCGGGTTGCCGATACCGAGGCGACGGTTCTCATCACCGGCGAATCAGGGACCGGCAAGGAGCTGGTGGCGCGGGCCATCCATACGGGGAGCAGCCGCCGCCAGGGACCGTTCATCCCGATCAACTGCGCGGCGATCCCGCGGGACCTGCTGGAGAGCGAGCTGTTCGGCCATGTCAAGGGGGCCTTTACCGGGGCGATCCGCGACAAGGTCGGCAAATTCCTCGCCGCTGACAACGGCACCCTGTTTCTCGACGAGGTGGGCGATCTGCCGCTGGAACTGCAGCCGAAACTGCTGCGGGCCTTGCAGGAGCGGGAGATAGAGCCGGTCGGTGCCACCGGGACGCAGCGGATAGATGTGCGGGTCATCGCTGCCACCAACAGTGACCTTGAAGAAGGGATTGCGACCGGCGCTTTTCGTGATGACCTCTACTACCGGCTTGCCATAATCCCGCTCCATCTGCCGCCGTTGCGCGAGAGGGTCGAGGATATCCCGCTGCTTATCAGGCATTTCCTTGTCAAGCATGGCGGAGGTGGGGTAGGTCTCTCGGCTGAGGCTCTAGGGGTGCTGCAGCGTTACCAGTGGCCAGGCAATGTCAGGGAGTTGGAGAATACTATCGAGCGGCTGCTGATCATGCGCAATAGCGATACCATCGAAGTGGTTGATCTGCCGGACAAGCTCCGTGGCCGGCAGTCTGCCAGCGGGAACCGCATCATCCACCTCCCTGCCGAAGGCTACCCGCTGGAGCAGCTGGAAAAAGAGATCGTCATCGAGGCGCTGGAGAGGAACGGCTGGAACCAGACCGCTGCCGCCCGTTTTTTGCGGATCCCGCGCCACACCCTGATCTATCGCCTGGAAAAATATCAGATCACGCCAAAGGAGCGAAAATAATGAAGCGGCTGCTGCTGTTTACCCTGATCCTGCTGGTCATCCCGATACTCTCCTCCTGTACCAAGGAGTCACCCCTGAAGCCCCCCGTGGAAGGGGAAGCGGCTCCCGACTTCACCCTGAAAGACCTGGCCGGCAAAGAGCTCAGGCTGGCAGATCTGCAGGGGAGGGTGGTGATGCTCAACTTCTGGGCCACCTGGTGCCCCCCCTGCCGGGAAGAGATACCTTCCATGGTCCGTCTGAACAACATAATGGCAGGGAAGCAGTTCCAGATGGTGACCGTCTCCATCGATGAAGGGGGGAAGGAGAAGGTGGCAGGATTCCTCACCCGTCTCGGCGCAACCCTGCCGGTACTGCTCGACACCGACAAGAAGATAGGGAAGCGTTATGGCTTAACCGGAGTACCGGAGACCTTCATCATCGATAAAAAGGGTGTTATACTGAAAAAGATAATCGGCCCACTCGACTGGAGCGATCCGATGGTGGTAAGATTTATCGATAAAGCCATATCTCAACAGTAACCGGGACTTAAATGGAATCAGCCAACATAACCCTGATCGGTGCGTTCGTAGCCGGGCTCCTCTCTTTTCTCTCCCCCTGCGTGCTGCCGCTGATACCTTCTTTCATCACCTATATCACCGGGCTCTCCTTTGCCGACCTGCAGTCGGAACACCCGACTCACGAGGTGCGGCGCCGGACCTTTCTCCATACCCTCTGCTTCATCGCCGGCTTTACCATTGTCTTTGTCCTGCTCGGGGCATCGGCGACCTATGTCGGTGGCTTCATGCAGGAACATATGACCGCCATCAGGAGGGTCGGCGGTCTGCTTGTCATCATCTTCGGCATCCACCTCACCGGCCTAGTGCCGCTCAAATTCCTGCTGGCAGATAAACGGGTCTCCATACATCGCAAGCCGGCCGGATATCTGGGGAGCCTGCTGGTAGGGCTCGCCTTTGCCGGTGGCTGGACCCCCTGCATCGGCCCGATTCTCGCCTCGATCCTGATGGTGGCAGCGACCGAGGAGACGGTCTATCACGGTATACTCCTTCTCTTCATCTACTCGATGGGGCTTGCTATCCCCTTTTTTATCGCCGCTCTGGCGCTGCATCACTTCCTGGTCTTTTTCAACCGCTTTAAAAAATATATCCGCATCTGCGAGATCGTTACAGGAGTCCTGCTGATTCTGGTAGGTGTACTGATTTTCGGCAACTATCTCTCCATTCTGGGGAGCTTAAGCAACAGATTGATAGGGGGGTGAAAAAGCGATGACCGGTGCGAATCCTCTCCTTTCGGTACAGCTGAACGTTACTGACCTCGCTACGACAGAGGCGTTTTACGCCGGCATCCTCGAAATCCCGGTGCAACGCGCATTGACTGCAGCAGGGGCTCCGGCGCACCTGCTTTTGGCAGCAAACGGCATGGAACTGGTCTTTGTCGAGGAGGCGGACGTCATTGCCGCCCATCCGTTACTGACAGACCGGCTCGGCGACTACCCGAAGGGGGTAGGGATAACTTTTCATTTCCAGGTAACAGAGATCGAAGCGATCTATGATGCGGTGAGGGAAGAGGGGCTAGCCATTCTCTACCCGCTGGAGGAGAAACCCTACGGGATGAAGGAGTTCTGGTGTTTCGATCCGGACGGCTACCTGGTGGTGCTTGAGGAGCCGGCCGTTCAGGTGACGCCCGACAAGCATTTGCATTAGCAGAATCGCTTCGGTCAACTCTTGGCACTCCTCCTGACGGGTTGATTCACCTCTGGCGATAGGATCAACTGGGGGGGGATATCCTGGGCGCCGAGGATATGGACGAATTGATCGAAGCTGTCGGCGATCATCTTCAGCCGGCTCTTGGGCAACCCCTCCAGCCCCCTGGCAATAAGCCCCTGGGCCACCTCCGGTGCGTTGGCTACCAGCTCCAGCCCCTTGGCAGTCAGATTGACAGTAACGACCCGGCGGTCCTTCCTGCAGCGAATCCTTTCCACTATCCCTCTGCTTTCCAGACGGTCGATGATCCCCACTACAGTTGCCGGATGGAGGTACATCTTTCGTGCCAGGTCAGATATCCGGATCGGTGCGTCCTTGGCAATTACCTTGATCGTCCAGAGCTGAGGACCGGTAAGGCCGGTTTTCCGCTCGGCTTTCTTGGAGTATTCGTTCATCGCCTGGAAGAGCCGGCGCATATTATCGAAAATATCTGCAACCAGGGCTCCATTGTCAGCGGTCTTGATGTTGTCGGCATATTTTCCCATAACTCCCCCCATGCAACTAATAACAAATAACGGTTACAAAAACAAACTATTATTTATTATATAATAAAAATGTTTTGTCTGTGTCAAGTCCCTAATTTGGCTGATTTTGCTCAATATTACGTGCTATTTCCGGACCCATTCGCATAGAATTTAAAAAAAAACTTGCAAAGTAAATATAAAGACGTTATATTTTATTTAAATTTGTATCCAAATTATTTTAGATAAAATTATTTGGATAGAAAATATATCAGGAATGCAGCCGGTTAGTGAGTGACCATTATTAAAATGACTGCACAGCAACAATATTGCTGCTGTTTAAAGTCTATTCAATGTGAGGGTAAATAGATGCTAGCCGACAAAAAAGAGATTTACATTGTCCAGAATGTTGATCTGGCCGTTTCCATCCTCGACATGCTTGCTGATGAGCCAGCTCCCACCATCGTCAACTCGATCAATCATATCGCAAGTTACCTGGACCTGTCGCGCAACAAGACATTCCGGATCCTTTACACATTGCAGGAGCGGGGGCTGGTCGATAAGGACGAACTGACCGGTGCTTACCGACTGGGTCTGGCAGCAGTTGAACTGGGGCAGAAGTTCATTCGCTCGGCAAGCGTGGTTAAGCATGCCCATCCGGTCATGGAGGAGCTGGTGCGCAAGCATGATGAAGCTGTCTACATGACGGTCATGAATGGCGAAGAGGTACTCTTTATCGACATGGTCGACTGTGCGCAACAGGTGAAGGCCACCTCCCTCGTCGGTCGGCGGTTCCCCCTGTTGAGCACAGCCGCAGGTATGATAATGAAGTCTCTGGAGTCGAGAGATGCCCTGGAAAAGCTGGTAAAACGGCGGAACAAGGCTGGTGATGAGATCGACATGAACAAGATATCCAAACAGCTGGATTCGATCAGGTCTCGCGGGGTCGCCATCGATTGCGGCGGTCTGGGCGAAGAGATAATCAGTGTTGCTGTAGCAGTTCGAGATTATGCCGGTACAGTGGTAGGTGCATTGACAATGCTTGGGCCGGCATTTCGGATGTTGGCCGAGCGTCTGGAAAACGAGATAGTCCCATCGCTGCTGGAGGGGGCGGAAGTACTCTCGGCAAAATTTGGCTATGCGCCTGCATAACGTTTCAGCTGGAAGGAGGTGATCATTGTCGCACTAGCAATATAATCCCTGTAGCGTAACATCTGGGGCAGGACGCTGCCTCAATGACTGCTGGAATAAACACGAAAGGAGTAACTACCATGGCAGAAAGGCAGTATGACTGGGCGGCTATCGCCCGGAATCCCAAATTCGTCGAACTGCACCGCAAGAAGACGGTGTTCCTGTTTGGCTGGTGGATCTTTTCCACCGTCTACTATTTCCTCCTCCCTATCGGCGCAGCAT
>CAZYTM010000012.1:0-67780 GCA_964649725.1 uncultured Geobacteraceae bacterium
CAGGAATTCCGGGGACAGTTTACTTAATTCCCAATCCCAATCAACAGAAAAGCCGCTCAACCAGCTCTATCGACTGTTCAAGCGGCCTCTATCCATTTCCGCGCCCTCATCCATAACACCCCTCCAAGGGGAAATCCATAAAATTACACCACATCAATACAACGACAATGGCCGGGAAGTCAATAAAAACAGGGGGAAGAGCTCAATTATGAATTATGAATTATGAATTATGAAGTATGAATTATGAAGGATGAAGTATGAATCATGCTTTAAAGCCTATCTTCCGCTTCTTCGGTTCCACCGGGGCCACCAATTGCCGGATGGCATCGAACACCACCAGAAACTGCTGGTCATGTCTGTCGTATTTTCTCTCCAGTTCATCGAGCTTGCGGGCAAATTCCCGGTTGGAAGCCGCCAGTTCGCGCATCTGCACGAAAGCGCGCATGATGGCGATGTTCACCTGCACGGCAAGTTCACTGTTAAGCACGCTGGAGAGCATCGCCACCCCCTGTTCGGTGAAGACAAATGGCTCATAACGACGGCCACCATGCCGCAAACTTGAGGTCGCAATTTGCGACCTCAAGCCAATAACTTCTTGATTTGTCAACTGAAACATGAAGTCAGCCGGGAATCTGGCAATGTTTCGCTTGACCTGCTCATTTAATCGTTTTGTGCTGACTCCATACATCTCAGCCAGATCACTGTCCAGCAACACCTTCTGGCCTCGGATCAAGTATATCCTGCTGCGTAACACCTCTGCTGATATTTCGTTCTGCATACGCCCTCCATGGCTTAAAGTATGAAATTATGAAGTATGAATTATGAGTTATGAATTAAGTATGAGTTATGAATTAAGTATGAATTATGAAACGCTGCTTTTACACTTTTTTACTATGGTGGTGAAGATAGCCTGAAGTTCGTTACACTCCCTTTGCAAAGGTTCAAGGTTTGAGGACGCTACTATTTCAGTCTCCACCAGCAGTTCAAACCAGTAACTGCTTTCATCGAGCTCTTTCAAACAATCTCCCAGCTTGGCGATAAATTCGGCCTTTGAGCGGGACCGGTATGCTTCGCGGTAGTTAGCGCCGACTGAGGTACCTGAGCGCAGCACCTGTTTGCCGAGCACTTGGGCCTCAGTTGTTTTCGGCAAGGATGAGTACATACGAAGAACCAGAATCGCAAATCCCTTTGTCCGTTCTCTCAGATCCCTACCTTCATCACTCATAATTCATCCCTGAACAGTCCGCCATTCATCTTTTATTTTCATACTTCATACTTCATAATTCATACTTCATACTTCATAATTCATACTTCATAATCAGCCTTTGGGGACGGTTCTGCTTTTACCACACCATCTCAATCAGTTGCCAACTATTTTACCGAGAGAACGCATTAGCGTAAAAGTACGAATCATGATTTAAACCCGATCTTCCGCTTATTCACCTCAACCGGCGCCAACATCTGCCGGATGGCGTCGAACACCACCTTGAACTGAGAATCGTATTTTTCTTCCAATGCAAACAGCTTGCTGGCAAGCGCACTGTTTGATGCAAGCAATTTTCTAAGTCGTACAAAGGTTCGCATGATCTCAATATTTACCTTGATCGCCTGCGGACTGTTAAGGATACTGGAAAGCATGGCAATCCCATGCTCTGAAAAAGCATATGGTGGGTAACGGCGACCACCCCAGCGACTTGAGGTCACAAATTGTGACCTCAAGATGATAAACTCCTGATTTGTCAGCTGAAACATGAAATCTGGCGGAAACCGGTCGGCATTTCGTTTGACCCCCTGCACCAAAACCTTGGTCTCGACTCCGTAGAGAGCCGCAAGATCTGCATCAAGCATGACCTTGTCGCCACGTATCAGGTATATCTTCTCTTCAAACACTTCCTGAGGAATTGACACTTCCATCTGCACCCTCCATGGCTTTATAGTTGAACAAAAAAGCCGCCCGATCAGCTCTATCAGCTGTTCAGAGAACTTGGTCCCCTGGTTATGCTGCCTTATCCCCCGGTTCCACCGTCAGTTTGAGCCCAAGCGTATGCAGCAGGGCCGTTACACTTTTGAACTCCGGATTGCCTCGCGGAGATAAAGTCTTGTAAAGCGAGGTGCGACTGACCCTGGCCTGTTCCGCAACTGCGGTCATGCCACCGCGGGCCTTGGCCAGATCGCGCAAAGCCAGGAGAAAGACCTCCCGGTCGCCGTCCTCGATGGCGGCATTAATGTATTCAGCGGCATGGACTGGGTCTTGTAACCACACCATAAGATCGTTGTCATAGGGTAAAGTTTTACGGGGCATGGTCATTCTCCTTCTTGATACTTTTGCCAGTAACGTTTTGCTGCGGCAATATCTTTCCGCTGGGTAGACTTGTCTCCTCCCATGAGCAACAACACGACTTTTTTACCGGAAATGGCGTAATAGAGTCGATACCCTGGTCCGATATCAATTTTCAGTTCGTGGACTCCGTCACCCAAGGCACGTGTGACGCCGAAATTCCCCAGACGCAACCGATTAAGTCTGATACGAATGCGGGCCACAGCAGCCACATCACGCAGGGTATCAAGCCACTCCTTAAAAGGTACTCTGCCACCCAATTCCTGATAATATTCGAGCTGGTAGTCAGTCTGTTGTATAGTCATTGTATCCTATGGACTACTAAATGGCAAGATAATGATTTCAAATAAATTGGTGATGTTTACAACGAAAAAACCGCCCGACCAGCTTCTATCAGCTGTTCAAGCGGCCTCTATCCATTTCCGCGCCCTCATCCATGAAAGCGGTCCCGGGTTATATCCTGATCTATCAACGCGAAACAGCCAGAGCTGCTCCTTATTTCAACTGCTCAACGCAACGGGGAGTTGAGATAGAGCTTCCAGCTCCCTGACCCGCCGGTGCCGGACCAGCCACCTTCGATGCTGTTACCGGTGATCGTGCCGGTATAGGTCTGCTGGCAGGAGATCATATCCGGTTCAGCGCAGTTGCGGACGATCGACACCTGATCAGCCGAGACCGAACCCTTAAGTGGCTGGATGAACTGGCGATGGCCGTACAGGGGTTTCCAATCGGACATACCGGTAATTTTCGCCCCCTCGACCCGGATCATCCAGTTGGCCTTGTAGGTCCTCTCCCCCTGATAGATATCCACCGGGTAGGTGCCGCTGCTCAGCGCCGCTGCTGCCACTGCTGCAGTTGCCAGCCAGATTGCCAGCGGCAACAGGATAATCCTCAGCATAGCCACCACCCTGCGGTTGTTATCTCGACCGGCTTTCACCAGCAGCACCGCTTTGCTACCCCTTGTCGGCATATTGCGACTCCTTGACCAGGCTGAAGAGCTTCTCCAGATAGGCATAAGCCTCCTGGTAGATGCCGTCCCGGCACTTCGACTCTCGCGGCCCGGCGATATTGAGGGTATGGATGAACTGCCCCTCCAGCCATCTTATCACCTTGGCCGGCTCGATCGGCTGGGGGTCGTCCAGCTGCACCAGCAGTTTCGGTTTGCCATACTTGACCGCCAGGTCGAAGGTGACCTTGGTCCCCTGGGAGAGTTCCCCTTTATTGAGGATCAGCGTACCGTCAGAGTCGATGACATTCTTCTCCGTCCGGTAGAAGGTCTCGGTCGACTCCAGCTCGACCAGGGGGTAGATCTCCGGGATGATACCATCTTCGGCCCCTCTCCCCTTCGGGCAATAGCCACCGATCGGGATCCCCGCCTGCATAGACGCATCAAGGCCGGCCCGGTCCACCCCGGTCTGCCCCCCTGAGATGACTTTACGGATCATCGATTGATAGCCAGCTTCAACACCGTACTCGGCTTGAAAGAGACTATCCGTCTCGACTTGATGGTAATCTGCTCGCCGGTCTGCGGGTTCCGGCCGATGCGGTCCTTCTTCTGTTTCACCTCGAAGACGCCGAAGCCCGATATCTTGAGGCGGTCGCCCGCTTCGAGACGCTCCTTGACGATCTCAAAGACCGTCTCAAGAATCTCCGCCGACTCCTTGAGAGTCAGATCGGCATTGGTCTTGATCTTTTCTGCCAGCTCTGCTTTGGTAATGGACATTGTTTGCGCAAGCTCCTTTCATCAGCCGGAAGAGAAATGTCATCCCGCCGACTTAAAAAGAAAAAGCCAAGACTTGTCAAGGCTTTTACTTATGATGAAACTCCTGTTGATTAAAGTAATGGTGCCCGGAGCCGGAATCGAACCGGCACAGCCTTGCGGCCGAGGGATTTTAAGTCCCTTGCGTCTACCAATTCCGCCATCCGGGCCGGCAGCCTGGGCGCCAAGACCCCAGGCCGGCAGATCAGCCATTGACCCGTTCTTTCAGCTCCTTGCCGGTCTTGAAGAAGGGGGTCTTTTTGGACGGAATCTTTACCAGCGCACCGCTCTTCGGATTTCTCGCTTCGCGGGCACGCCGTTCGCGGATGGTAAAGCTGCCGAAACCGCGAATCTCTACCTTGTCCCCACTCTGCAGTGCATCCTTCATGGCGTCGAAAACGATGTTCACCACCAGTTCCGACTCCTTGCGGGAGAGTATCCCGTTCGCCTCTACGATCTTTTCTACCAGTTCACTCTTTGTCACCATGCACCTCGTCTTGACTGTTAGTCTATAACCTGCCTGCTTGAGACAGGGCTATTTATCACCATTCTTCCGCAGCCCTTCCTTGAGCAGTTCGCCAAGGTTCGAGGTCGCCTCCCCCTGGGAATCCATATAGCTAGCCAGCTCCGCCTTCTCCATGGCGCTCTGCAGACTCTTGATGGAGAGGGCGATCTTCCGCTCGGCAGAATCGACGCTCAGCACCACAGCATCCAGCTCTGCCCCTACTTCGACAAAACCTTTCGGCGTGGCGATCTTCTCCTGGGAGATCTCCGAGACATGGACCAGCCCTTCGATCCCCTCTTCGATCTCGAGGAAGATGCCGAAATCGGTGACCGAGGAGACCTTACCCTTGATCTTGGTCCCTGGCTTGTATCTCTGCGGTATCTCGCTCCATGGGTCAGGGAGGAGCTGCTTGATCCCGAGGGAGAGCCGCTCGTTCCCGGCATCGACATTCAGCACCACCGCCTGGACAGTCTGCCCTTTGTTGTAGATCTCGCCCGGATGCTTGATCCTTCTGGTCCAAGAGATGTCAGAGACATGCACCAGCCCGTCGATCCCATCCTCTATACCGATGAACATGCCGAAGTCGGTGATGTTCTTGATCTGCCCTTCCAGCTTGGTACCAACCGGGTAACGCTCGCCGATCACCGTCCAGGGGTTCACCTCGGTCTGCTTCAGCCCCAGGGAGATGCGCCGGTTCCCCATGTCGACGCCGAGTACCACCGCTTCCACCTCGTCCTTCACCTTGAGGATCTCGGAGGGGTGACGGACCCGCTTGGTCCAGGACATCTCGGAGACATGCACCAGCCCTTCGACACCCTCTTCCAGGGCGATGAAGGCGCCATATTCGGTCAGGCTCACCACCCGCCCCTTTACCCGTGCGCCGACCGTGTAGTTTGCCTCGGCCTGTAGCCAGGGGTCAGGCATGGTCTGCTTCAGCCCGAGGGAGATCTTCCCCTTGACGCTGTCATATTTGAGGATCATCACCCGCAGCTTTTCGCCGACCTTGATCAGCTCGGAGGGGTGGCTCAGCCTCCCCCAGGACATGTCGGTTATATGGAGCAGGCCGTCCAGCCCACCCAGATCGACGAATGCGCCGTAGTCGGTGATGTTCTTGACGATCCCGTCGAGGATCTGCCCTTCGGCCAGCTGCCCCAGGGTCTGCTGCTTGAGATGCTCCCGCTCCTCCTCGAGGAGTACCCGGCGGGAGAGGACGATGTTCCCCCGCTTCCGGTTCATCTTCAATATCTTGAACATCGCGGTCTGGCCGACATATTTGTCCAGGTTGCCACCGGGGCGGATATCGATCTGCGAGGCGGGGAGGAATGCCTGCAGGCCGATATCGACCGTCATGCCACCCTTCACCTTGGCGATGATCTTCCCTTCGATGACTCCACCTTCACCGCCTGCTGCAGCGACCCGCTCCCAGGCGACCTGGGATTCGGCCTTCTTCTTCGACAGGCCGATGTAACCATGCTCATTTTCGGCCCGCTCGAACAGGACCCGCACCTCGTCACCGACCTGTACCGCCAGCTGGCCGTTCTCATCGATGAACTCGTTGACCGCGATGCACCCTTCCGACTTGTAGCCGACATCGACCAGGACAAAGTCCGGGGTGAGCTGGACCACTACGCCGTTGACCACTTCCCCCACCTGCAGCTTGCGCAGGCTGTCATGGAACATCTCTTCAAACTCACCGGCCTGACCACCATGGTCAGCGTCGTCGTCCGTATCCTTAAAACGCTTGATTGGCGCGTTGGCGCGTTGGTTGTGCAGTTTCTCTTCACTCATTACAGCCTTACCCCCTGGTTGTGTCGGTTATTGCGAATCATGCCAAGTTAGCACATTCGCTAAAAATTTCAATGTTTTTTGTCATTATTGATAGCCCCGATACGTTCCATCACTTCGTCGATGAGCCATTTCGGAGTCGAGGCTCCGGCCGTGATGCCGACCCGGGCGACCCCGCCAAACCAGGCCGCATCCAGCTGCCCGGCAGTCTCGATATGATAGGTCTTAGGCTGCAGTTCGGTGCATACCTCGGCGAGCCGTTTGGTATTGGCACTGTTATAGCCGCCGATCACGATCATGCAGTCGACCTCCTTGGCCAGCTGTTTCGCCTCTTCCTGGCGGACCGCGGTGGCGTCGCAGATGGTATGGAAGACCCGTATCTCCCCCCCCTTGGTGAGACATTCGGTCACCACACTCTGCAGGTTCTCGAACGACTGGGTGGTCTGGGCGACCACGCCGATCTTCCCCATCCGGGGGAGCTTGGCCGCCTCTTCGCCGGAGCCGACTACATAAACCTTGCCGGTGGCGTAGGAGACGATCCCCTGTACTTCGGGATGGTCGGCATCCCCCACTACAACGACGTCGTAACCGGCGGTGGAGAGGCTCTTGACATGCTCCTGGGCCTTTTTCACAAAGGGGCAGGTGGCATCGACGATCTCCAGCTCCTTCCGTACCGCCACCTCCAGCTCTGCCGAAGCGACTCCATGGGAGCGGATGATGATCGTCCCGGTGGCCAGCGCATCAATATCCTTGAGCACCTTGACCCCCATCTCCTCCAGCTTCTGCACCACCTGCGGCGAATGGATGATCGGCCCGAGGGTGTAGGTCTTGCCACCCTTCTGGGCTGCCTCGAACGCCATCTGGGTGGCCCGTTTTACCCCGAAACAGAAGCCGGCCTGTTTGGCCAGGATGATCTCCATAATGCTCCTTGTAAGCTTGTTTATGCTGAAAGCTGAAAGTTCAAAGCTGAAAGCTCAAAGCTCAAAGCTGAAAGTTCAAAGCTGAAGGGGAATAACAGTCTTTGCCTTTTGACCTTTGCCTTTGACCTTTGACCCTTAACCATTGACCTTTGCCCCTTGACCTTCAACCCTTAACCTTTGAGCTTCTCCCTGACCAGCTGCTCCATCTGCGCTACTACCTGCTCGATAGTGAGTCCGGTCGAATCGATCTCTATGGCGTCGGCAGCACGTCTTAACGGCGCATGTTCACGGCAGGCGTCCTGTTCGTCACGCTGCAGCACCTCGGCTGTGGTGGCTGCCAGAGTTGACTCTTCCCCTCTGGCCAGATGCTCCTGATAACGGCGCCGCCCCCGCTCCTCCACCGAAGCAGAGAGATAGAACTTCAGATCAGCATCGGGAAAGACCACGGTGCCGATGTCGCGCCCTTCGAGGACCACACCGCCGCTTCGCCCCATCTCCCGCTGCTGCTGCAGAAGCACCTGGCGCACCGCCTTGAGGGCCGACACCTGGGAGGTGAGCAGGCTGATCTCCGGCGTACGGATCGACTTCGAGACATCTTCGCCATTGAGCAGCACCCGGCAGCAGCCGTTATCCCGGGCAAAGGTGATGGTGAGAGCGGCACAGAGTCTCTCCACCCCCTGCAGATCGGTCAACGCTATGCCGGCCCGCTGAACTGCCAGGGCCACGGCACGGAACATGGCACCGGTATCGATATTCAGATAACCGAGCCGATCGGCAAGCAGCCTGGTGATAGTGCTCTTCCCCGCCCCGGAAGGGCCGTCTATAGCTATGATCAGCAGCTTTCCCGCCACTGTCATCATCTGGCTGCCACCTGCTCGAGCAGTTCGAGAAAGGTCGGGAATGAGGTCTCGATACAGCCTGTATCGCTGACCGTCATCTCCCCCCGGGCAGCCAGACCTGCCACCAGCATCGCCATGGCGATACGATGGTCGCCATAGCTGGCAGCTGAGACACCGGTCAACTGTTCGACCCCGTCGATCACCATCCCGTCTTCGGTCTCCTCGACGCAGCCGCCCGCCAGGCGCAGGTTGGCAGCCATGGCCGCGATCCGGTCGGTCTCCTTGACCCGCAGTTCGCGGGCGTCCCGCAGCACGGTACGCCCTTCGGCCAGCGCCGCAGCGACACTGATGACCGGGAATTCGTCGATGGCGCGCGGCACGACATCACCGCCGATCTCGATCCCCTTCAGCCTGGCCGAACGGACCAGCAGGTCGGCAACAGGTTCGCCGGATAGTTGTCGCGGTTCGACCAGCTCGATACTGGCACCCATGGCGAGCATGATGTCGATGATACCGGTCCGGGTCGGATTGATACCGACGCCGCGGATCAGCAGCTCCGAGCCGGGGACGATGGTCGCGGCAACGATGTAGAAGGCTGCCGAGGAGATATCCCCTGGCACCACAATAGCCTGGCCGGTCAGCTCCCTGCCGCCGCGGACCGTGACAGTAGTGCCGGCTGTTTCGACAGCGGCACCGAAGTGGCGGAACATCCGCTCCGAATGGTCGCGGGAGAGATGCGGTTCACTCACCATGGTCGGACCGTCGGCATAGAGGCCGGCCAGCATCAGCGCCGACTTGACCTGAGCGCTGGCTACTTTGGAGCTGTAACTGATACCGGTCAGCGCCCGTCCGGCAATGGCGAGCGGTGCCTTGTCACCACCGGCCCGGCCGAAGATGGTCGCCCCCATCTGGCCAAGCGGTTCGATCACCCGCCGCATCGGCCGCTTGCGCAGATACTGGTCGCCGGTCAGGATGGAGAAGAAATCCTGCCCCGCCAGCAGACCGGTCAGAAGCCGCATGGAGGTGCCGGAGTTGCCGCAGTCGAGCAGGTCGGCCGGCTCTGTAAGACCGCGCAGACCCTTGCCGGCGATCCGCAGGGTGGTGCCGTCATCCTTTATATCTATCCCCATGGCGCGAAAGGCGTTCAGGGTGGCGTAATTGTCCTCGCCACGGAGAAAACCGGTCACCATGGTCTCTCCCCGGGCAATGGAGCCGAGCATGATGGAGCGGTGCGAGATCGACTTGTCCCCCGGGACGCTGATCTCCCCCTTTACTCCGGCTGCTCTTCTGACAGTGTAGTTCTGCATGGATCCCCTTACAGGATTGCGTCCCGCAACTCCTTTGATCTGGCGAAAAACTCCTCCAGCCCGGCATCGTCCCCGGCAGCCACCAGCTCCCGCAGCCTCCCCATCTGGCCGGCAAAGAGGTCGATCATCTCCAGGATACTCTCCTGGTTCATCATTGCAATGTCGCGCCACATAGCCGGATCGGATGAGGCGATCCGGGTGAAGTCGCGGAAACCGCCGGCCGAGTAGGAGAGGATACACTCTTCATAGCGGTCGTAACTGCCGACGGCATTGACCAGCGAATAAGCGACCATGTGCGGCAGATGGGAGATGGCAGCCAGGACCCGGTCATGTTTGGCCATATCCATCTGCACCACTTGGGAACCGGCCAGCTCCCACATCCGTACCACCTTCTGCAGTGCCGCAGGATCGGTCTCCGGGGTCGGGGTGATGATACAGCGCCGGTTCTCGTACAGGGTGGCGAAGGAGGCTTCGACTCCGGAGTGTTCGGTCCCGGCGATCGGATGGCCGCCGACGAAATACCGGCCGGCCGGCATCAGCCGCTCGCAGGCGGTCACCAGCTCCTCCTTGACACTCCCTCCGTCGGTCACCACTGCGCCAGGGGCGAGCGCCGGAGCGATGCTCGCCACCACCGGGATGACAGATCGAACCGGGGTAGCGAGAAAGACCATGTCAGCACCTGCCACACCCTCGACCGGGTCATGGCAGTAGCGGTCGATCACCCCCAACTCCACCCCCCGCTGCAGGTTGGCGGCTGAACGGCCGATGCCGACGATCTCCCGCACCTCACCTTTGGCCCGCAGCACCCGGGCTAGCGAGCCGCCGATCAGACCGACCCCTATGACTGCCAACCGCTCGATCAGCGGCATAAATTACCTCATCCCCCCTGCTGCCCCCCACCTGTACAGGCAGGAGAAGAGCTACAGCGACTCAACGCTCTGCAGCAGGGCTACAGTTTTGCTTTCGGATATGAACCGAGTACCTTGACGAACTGGCAATACCCCTTCAACTCCTGCACTGCATCGGCTATCAGGGTATCATTGATATGCCCCAGCAGGTCGAGGAAGAAGATGTACTCCCACGCTTTTTTCTTGAATGGCCGCGACTCTATCTTGGAGAGGTTGATCCCCCGCTTGGCAAAAGGTTCCAGCATCCGGTAGAGGATACCGACCTCGTCCCGCACCGCGAACATCAATGAGGTCTTGTCATCGCCGGAGGGGGCGGCAAGCTTTTTCCCCACCACCAGGAAGCGGGTGAAGTTGTTGACCTGGTCTTCGATCCGGGAGCGGACCACCTTCAGATCATAGAGCGAGGCCGCCAGCTCGCTGGCAATGGCCGCCGCAGTATAGTCGTCGCTGACGATCTGCGCGGCCACTGCGGTGGAGGCGACATCGACCACCGGCAGGCCGGGGAGGTTCTCGTCGAGCCAGTTGCGGCACTGGGCGATAGGCTGCGGATGGGAGTAGATCTTTTTGATATCCTCCAGCCGGCCGGTGCGCGATAGCAGGTCATGGTGGACCTCCAGCAGCACCTCGGCATTTATCACCAGGGAGCTCTCCATGAACATGTCGAGGGTATGGGTTACCACCCCCTCGGTAGAGTTCTCTACCGGTACCACTCCGTACAGGGCCCGCCCCTTCTCCACCTCTTCAAAGACCGCCGGTATCGACTTCTGCGGCACAAGTTCGGCGGAGAGGCCGAACTGCTGCATGGTGGCAAGATGGCTGAAGGTAGCTTTCGGTCCGAGGAAGGCAACCTTCATCGGCGCTTCCAGGGCAAGAGAGGCGGAGATTATCTCGCGGAAGACACTGCGCAGCCCCTCAGCCGGGAAAGGACCTTTGTTCTGCGCCGTAAGCCGCTCGTAGATCTCCCGTTCCCGGCTCGGCACATGAAAGTCGGCCTTGCCGGCAGCTTTCAGCCTGCCTACTGCGATGACCTTCTCGGCCCGCTCGTTGAGCAGTTCCAGGATCCGGTCGTCGATGGCGTCAATAGCGCGCCGCAGAGTCTCTAGCTTCGGTTTGTCTGGCAACGTGAACTACCTTCTGGCAGGGGTTAGGAGTCGTATGGAGGGTGCTAATCTATAGCAAATAAGCTGGAAATGCAAATAGTTTTTTCTTTCAGCGGACCTGAGTGCTCTTCCCCCCCCTCTTCCGTCCCGTCCTGGCAGTGCCGGTCTTCAGCTTGTGCTGGGCTATCCAGACCATCTCGCGACTATAGTCAGCTGTGCTGATGAGATTGTGGGTAAAATCGATAAGCGTCATCGGTAGCTGGGCATAGTTCTGCCGGTACGATTCGTTGAGAAAGCCGACCAGCCGGCCGGCAGCAAACTGCTTGAGGACCTCCGGATGCCCCATCTCCCGGGCAGCCTGCTCGAGGGCTGGCAGTCTGGCCTCGACTATGGCCGATTGCTGCGGCGACCTGACATCGACCCTGAGCGAGATCAGGTTCCCCCCGGTGCTCCTGGTTATGATATTATCGTTCACCTGCCAGGTCTCTTTTACCCCACCGCTCTCACTCTCCATCCGATACTCCTTGAAGTTATCGAAATAGAGCCGCATCGGCGGCTGGACCAGCAGCCCGCTGCCGGTCTGGCAGTTGAAGGTGGAGCCGGGGTAAGCGGCGGCGATCTGGGCTGTGCGCGCTTCCGGGAGGATCTGCTGGACCTGTTTCCCCGACTTTGCCGACTTGTTCTCGCAATTGCGGGCGAGCAGAATCTCTGAGGCTAGCCGTGGCAACAGATAGCTCTCGGTATAGAGCTCAACCGTCTCCAGGTAACCTGCCCCCTGCCCCCCCTCCTCAGCATGCAGTTGCGAAGCCGGGAATATCACCAGCAGCAAGGCGAAGAACCAGCAACTTTTACTTGATACAGACCCGCCTGATTTCATGAATATCGGTCATCCCTTGCAACACCTTGAGTATGCCATCCTGCTTCAAGGTGGTCATGCCGTCGCTGGCTGCCTGCATCTTCAGCTTGTCGGTATCTACCTTCCGTTTGATCAACCCTTTCAACTCTTCGGTACAATCGAGCACCTCATGGATACCTATCCTCCCCCGGTAACCGCTCTGCCCGCAGTTATCACAGCCGACCGGCCGGGCCATGGTGAACTGCTGGTCACTCAAGTTGAGCAGTGCAAACTGCTCTGCCCCGAACTCCTCGATCAACTCCTGCAGTTCGCTCTGCTCCGGCTGGTAGAGCTCCTTGCAGTCGCTGCAGAAAGTCCTGGCGAGACGCTGGGCGATGATACAGAGGAGCGAATCGGAAAAGCTGAAAGGGTCGAGCCCCATCTCCAGCAACCTGGTAACCGACTCCGGGGCGGAGTTGGTATGCAGCGTGGAGAGGACCAGATGCCCGGTGAGCGAAGCCTCGATGGCAATGGCTGCGGTCTCGATGTCACGCATCTCCCCCACCAGGATGACATCCGGATCGAGGCGGAGAAAGGAGCGGAGCGCCGCCGCAAAGGTGAAACCGATGCGGGGGTTGATCTGCACCTGGCGCAGCCCCTTCTGGGTTATCTCGACCGGGTCTTCGGCAGTCCATATCTTGATCTCCGGATTATTGATGCGTGCCACTGCAGAGTGCAGCGTCGTGGTCTTCCCCGAGCCGGTCGGGCCGACCACCAGCAGCAGCCCGTGCGGCTGGCGGACCGCAGCAAAAAAGACCTGTTTATTCCTTTCGGTCAAGCCGAGCTGGTCGAACTGGATCGTCTCATTAGTATTCAGGAGCCGGATCACCACATCTTCAAGCCCCCCTGCAGTAGGCATGGTGGCGACCCGCAACTCCAGGTCGATCGGGGCGAATTTCTTGAAATTGATCTTGCCGTCCTGGGGGCGGCGGCGTTCGGCGATGTCCAGCTCCGCCATGATCTTGAGCCGCGAGGTGATGGCGTACTTGTACTTGTAGGGGATCCGCTGGTAGATCTTGCAGCGGCCGTCGATCCGCATCCGGACAATGACATCGCTCTTCCCCGGATAGGGCTCGATATGGATATCCGAGGCCTTGCTCCGGTACGCATCATAGATCACCTTGTTGACCAGCTTGACGATGACGCTATCCTTTTCAGTGACCTTGCGGACCTCCTCGTCCACCTCCGGTTCGTCGAGCTGCTGGCTCTTGCTGAGCAGTTCGCCGATGCTGTCCGGTTCCATATCGAAAGCGAACTCGTCGCTAGCCGGAAGGTGTGTGCCAAGATTCCGGTAGAGACGTTGTTGTGCCTGGCCGATCTCGCTCTCCATGCAGATGACCGGTATGATCCGCAGCCGGATGCTCGCCTCCAGCTCCTTCAGCTCCTGTAGCGTCAGCGGGTATGCCATGGCAACGGTAAGGGTGTTGCCGATCTTGGAGATAGGGATGATTTTCTGTTTCTGCGCGTAACTGGCGCTGAAGAAGCGGGAGAGATCGGTCTCTATCTCCAGGGTATCGATATGGACAAAGGGGAGATCGAACTGGACCGAAAGCGCCTTGGCCAACTGCTCCGCATCGACCAGCCGGAGCTTAAGGAGCGCCTTGTCGAGGGGAATCGCCTCGGTCTTGCTCAGCTGCCTGGCCTGGGCAAGCTGCTCATTGCTGATGCTCTTCCCCTTCAGCAGGATGTCGGCGAGTTTGCGTCGCTTCCCCTTCTGGTCGAGGATATGCCCCAGATCTGTCTCGCTGATAAAGCCGAGCTTGCAGAGCAGTTGCCCGACGGTCAGGTCAGGGAAGACCTTTTGCAGCCCCAAAGCCTCATTCAGCTGCTGATCGGTGATCAGCTTCTGTTCGAGCAGAAGTTCGCCAACCCGTTTCTGGGTCATCGCCTCGGTTCCTTTTGCCTGGCCGGAAGAGTCAGTCTCTCCGGCGTTTGCTGCCAATTCAGCAAGATGCTGTCAATTGTTGCTTACCTGATAACCGCTGTAGTCGAGCAGCTCCCGGTGCAACGGTTCCAGCAGACGGTCGGTGAGGAAGAGCCGTTTCTCCCGATCGGCCGGATCAGCGAGCATGATTCCGGAGATCTGCAGCGAATAGGGGAGGTCCCGCCCGGTCAATTCATGCCTTGAATACCAGCCGGGGATACGAAGCCGGCTGATCAGTTTTTCGGCGACATTCTTGAAGCTGTCGTTTTCGTTCAGGGTGATGACCGTATAACCACGGGTCTCCAGCAGTCTGACAAGGGTATATGCGATCGGATCGCCATCGAACAGCGTCATTACATAGCGTCGGCCATTCATCTCGAAATAGCGGTCGGCCCGTACCTGCAGGTTGACCCCGTCGCCCGCCTCAAAGAGGTCGATGCCAAGGTCACGGCTATAGGGGAGCGCCAGGTTAGTCAGAAGGGCATCGGCGATCTCCTGCGGTTTAACAGTGGTGATCTGGCTCACCAGATGACGCCCGGCAACCGGTCGGCTATCCCCGGCCAGTGCATAAGGCTCCAGCACCTGGAACCCCTCCCTGGCCATGTAGCCGAGCAACGCGGCCGGCATCGGCCGCCGGTTGGCTGCCACATTGAGCAGGACCAGCTCATGCCGCATCAGGCTCTCCTGGGTCCGTTCGATCTTGAAATCGGCCCGCACAGTGAGCTTCGGGTCAGAACCGAAATCGACCGCCGCATTCTCTGCTACCGAGAAGAACTTTGCCGCGCCGAGCAGGGCACTGTAAAAATAGCGGCGATCAGCCGGATTGGCTGATACTATCCTGGTCTTCGGCTGCTGCTCGGTGATCAGTGAACGGACCAATGGAGGGAGGGTATTATTGCTGTCGAGCAGGATCTTCCCTCCATCTGCTGCAGCCAGGACCGGATAGCGCTCGGCGTCGAGTGCCAGGGAGAAATTGCGGGTGGCAAGCGACACCGATTCCACCCCCCTCTCCTGCTGCGGCAGAAGTCTCTGCCAGACCTGGCGGAGCGATTCGGCATCTGCCTCGCGCCGCTCAACAGCGAGATTCATCACCTTTATCGGTGCGGGCGCACTCCCCACCGACCCGGTTTTCTGCCTTCTCTTTTTCGTGCCGAGCTGCTGCTCAGCGCCGCTTTCCTGCCGCGGTATCAGCAATATCTCCCCGGGCTGCAGCCTCTGTCCGGCAGTCAGCCGGTTC
Source organism: uncultured Geobacteraceae bacterium (assembly GCA_964649725.1). Lineage (GTDB taxonomy): Bacteria > Desulfobacterota > Desulfuromonadia > Geobacterales > Geobacteraceae > CAZYTM01. The sequence goes on from CAZYTM010000012.1 coordinate 15,518, forward strand.
ACCCCGCGCAGTTCAGGGAGCAGAGCGTCCACTCTCCCTTCGCGCAGACCCGATTCCCGTTGCAAAATCCGCCGCAGCGTATCACCCGGCTTGACCCGGTACTCCCGGTAACCGGCCGGAGCTGCTCCTCTTTTCCGCCCGGCAGGCTCCTTCTGCACCCTCTCTGCCGGTTCCCCCTTTTTCGCCAGCTCTTTCGGATCGAGTTCGAAACGGGGGTCGATTGCCGCAGCCGGACCGGCAGCCAGCAGCAGTAATGCCAAAGCTCCCAGTAGTAGCGGCAGGCTGCGATATTTACCTGTTGCCATATTTACTCCGTTGCATCGGGTTGGCCCGACATAGAAAGATCAGTTGACTGACAGTACAAAGGCCCTGATCGGCCCGGAGGTCTGGTTGCGGTAGAGGATCAATTCTGTATTTTCCGTTACTGCCAGCCGTTCGATCCTTACCCCCTGACGCTCGCTGCTGTCGAGCAACCTCATGGCCGGACTGCCACAGGACTCCTGAAGAAAGAGCTGGATGAAATCCTTGCTGACGACACCTTGGTGGTTGGCAATCACCCGGATCGCCCGCACCAGGTCGTTTTCGCGGAACACCTGATACTCCATATCGATGCTCTGATAGCGTTGCCAGCCAGGGTGTGCCGCGGCATAGGCAGGGTCAGGACGCTCCGTCGGGATCGACACCGGCAGCCGCAAACCGCTCGTTGCGATATCGGCCGATGTCGCAGCTGCTTGCCGGGGGGGTACCGGCTCTGGCTTTTTTGCCGGGATTGCCACTCTATTCCCCTGGACTCGCGGCATGAGCTGATAGATGCCAAATGCCAGCAGCGAAGCCAGTGTGACACCGAGCAACAGCTTCCAGAGCCGCACCCCTGCAGCAGGTTGCCTGACGAAACGGCTTTCAAAGGGGGGGAGTTCAAAGGGGTCGTACTCCTCTTCCACCTTGTCAGGAACCTTATCTGGCAAAGGTCCCTGTTTGCCGCTCTTTGCCGTACCCTGCGCGGGCGCTTCAGCCACCCTGCTGCCGGCTTGTTTTGCCGGTCGCAGCTCAGGCACGGGCTTGTCCGCTGCAGTCGGAACTGCCACGACAGCGCTCTCCCCCCTGGCATTGACACTAGCCTCCGGTTTCGTAACGGCCGGCAAAGGTTTCTCTGTTGCGCCTGCCGGCAGCAGCGGAGTTTTCGCAGTTTCTGGCGGCAGCGGTGCAGTCGGGGGGGGAGGAGGAGCAGTTTCAGGCTTACTGACCGGCAAATCCTCTCCCTCGGCCGGGGGTGTCGCCGCAGGGAGCGCCGGCGGGGTGGCGGTCTGCTCTGTCAGCAGCGCCATATCAATCTCTGCAGATGTTTCTGGCGGAACCCTCCCCTCCGGTTTGGAGGTCCCTGCCGCTACAGCGACACTATTGTCAAAGAAATCGGGGGACTCCCATTCCGGCAGCGGTGGTGCGATATTTTCCTTTGCCTCCGGTGCTGCGGTATCGAACCAGTGCAACCCGGGGATTTCCGCCAGACACTCCCTGAATGCCTCTTTCAGTTCGTCATCAGGGAGGGAGATGTCGATGCTCCCGTCGCAGCTGCTCTTCTCCCCGAGCCTGGCAGACGCCGCGTCACGCATCAGGATCGCCTTGGGAGCCTCCTCACGCAACAGCCCCTTGAAATGCTTGGCCACCGTCTCCCCGGCAACCCCGGCAATCTCGCGCTGGATGAAGACCAGCACCGGCCGCTTGTCAAACACCTCTTTGAGACCGAGATCGAAATTGTCGATCAGTTCGATACGGGCGTTGACCAGCAGCTGGAAATCTTCCACCAGATGCGCGGCTTTTTCATCAGTCGATATGACAAGTATATTGTGCATCCATATCCCTGCTCGTCATTTGCGCAACATCTTCCATAGTCAGTACTGGCAACTCTCCAGCTCGGTTCGGCCACGGCTGGTGAGCAGCACTCCTCTGTCACCACAGCGCTCCTCACCCCTTTAATATCTATCGGCAATGACCATTGCCTGCTGAAGCAGCGCTACCGATGATAAATAACCAATAAAAAAATAACAATTTTGAATCGCTGAGCGATTTATTTCTGGACATCTAGATTTTAATATGCTAACCTGCCCATAGTAATGAAATTAGGACTATGCAAAGTATTTAGGCTACTATATATCTCTCTGAAATTTAAAGTCAACCAAGAATTCACAAGGAGCGATTTTTATGCAAGAGCTACCGACAACCGGCCATGCTGCTACGCTCAGCAGTGCGGTCTGTAACCGTATCAAGTCTATCCGGCAGATCAAAGGGTTGACGCAACGGGAATTCGCCAATTCAGTCGGGATAGTGCAGGGTTATCTGAGCGACATCGAGCGCGCCCGGAAGATCCCCTCCTACACCCTCCTGCTGGCGATCTGTCACCTCTACTCTATCAGCGAGGAGTGGCTCCTCTACGGCCGGGGGGAGAAGGATACCCTGTCAGCCAGCAGCAATGCCATGCCAGGCGATTCATCCATGACCCCGCTGCTCGGCAACATCCCTGAAGGTTTCCCGGCAACGTTGCGCAGCAGCGACATCTCCATGCAGCTGCAGCTCCCTGACATCCCGGCCGGCTGCCATGCGATAAAGAGCGATGGCGACTACATGGCACCGACCATCCGTGACAACGACCTGGTCCTCTTTTCCCATGGGGAACCGGTGGAGAATGGTGACATCGTGTTGCTCACCAATACCTGGGGGGAGATCATCCTGCGCCGTTACCGGGTCAAGAACAACGAGGTCTACTTCTCTCCGGACAACAACAGCTATGCGCCATTCAAACCGATCCCGGCCACCCGTATCATCGGCAAGGTGATCGGGATCTGGCGGCGGATCAAATTCTGACAGGAGTCGCTGCTAATAGACCAGGGGGGTTGCCTCGGGATCGAGCGGATTGGTCCTGACCGCCAGTGAGAAGAGATAGGGGTAATCCTGCTTCAAATGCTGCATATAGACCACCCAGGCCTTTAACAACTGACTGTAGGCCCGTTTGATATCCCCGGAGAGATGATCGAGATCGCTCTCTGGCAGCCCGTGCAAAATACTCCGCGCCTCCAGCTCCTCACAGAGATGAAATACCGCCCAGAGCAGCTCGGTAAAGTCGTCATGCTCCAGCAGGTTGGGATTCTCCAGCAGCCCGAGCATGAAGCCCCGGCGCGCCAAAAGAAACCCCTTCAGAGAGGCAAGATCACCGAGCCGGGAGTCGATCTGCAGTTCATGACCGGTCAGATATTCGACTGCTGCAGCAAAATCGCTCCCCTTCCACTGCACCCTGATCTTCAGCCGCTTCGCCAGCTCTCCCCCCTCGGCCACAAAGCGCTGACAATCGCGGATAAGCGCTGTCCCCACCTCACTGAAAAAGACCCCGATCACCATGTTCATCTTCTGCCGCAAGGCCGACCGCTCCCGCTCCCGGATCACCCGTTCGATCATCAGGGTGACAAAGAGTACGTAGATAGGCAGGAAGGCGAGGTTGCCGATGATCCCGAAACCGATCTCCCCGGCCCTGCCGAAGAGGAGATAGTCGACGCCATAGAGGAGCGCCGATGCGAGGAGCATCAGGATAGCAATGGTGCGGGAACGAAGATGCAGCTGTTGCATGGCAAACTCCTTGGTTTTTGAACATGTAAAACAAAATCATTCTTTACCACAAAGATCACAAAAAACCACGAAGAACAACTTTATTTAAAAGCTTCCAGGATTAAGGCAAACATCTTTACGCCTTGATTTGCTTAGAGAGACTTCGCTCCCTTGGTGGCCAGAAAGGTGTTGCTTCTCTATTTAACTTGAACGGAGCGCCTCGACTATATTCAGCCGCGCCGCCCGAAACGCCGGCAGCAGCCCGCCGACAAACCCCATCAGCAGCGAAAAGAGGAGCGACTTGCCGATTATCCCGCCAGTCAGGGAGAAGGTGAAGGCGAGTTCGGAAAAGGTCTGCCAGTTCATGGTGGAGATGGTGATCAGCTGCATGAACGAGGCGCCGCAAAGACCCACCACCCCACCGAGCAGACCGAGGAAGAGCGCCTCCAGGACAAAGGCGGCCAGGATACTCCCCCGCTCGAAACCGAGCGCCCGCATGGTACCGATCTCCACCACCCGGTTCGCCACTGCCGCATACATGGTGATCATGGCGCCGATCACCGCCCCGAGGGAGAAGATCACCGTCAGGGTGAGGCCTAGAATCCTGAGGAACTTCGCCATCGCCTCTGACTGGTCGAGATAGTAGCGGGTCTCCTGCTTCACCTCCAGGGTGAGGCGCGGGTCAGCTTCGAGGCGCGTCTTGAGCGGAGCAACTCCAGCCGGGTCGCGGAGACGGAAGAGTACCGATGAATAGACCGGCCGACGGAACGCCTGCATCAGCTGGTCCACATCACCCCATATCTCCGAGGCAAAACCGGTGGCGCCGGCATCGAAGATACCGACCACGGTCCAGTCGCGCATGCCGAAGCGGAGTCTCTCCCCCAGCCCGCCACCCTTGAACCTTCTGGCGATGCTTGTCCCGGCGATAACCTCGGCCGAGCCTGGCTTCGGCATCCGCCCGGTTTCGAGCCGCACCTGAGGGCGGAGCGCCAGCGAAGTCGGCCCGACCCCACGGATCACCACATTGGCCGGCTTGTTGTTCCCCCGCTTCGGCAGGTTGATCAGCACCACCAGCTCCTTGGCCAGCAGCGGCCGGCCGTCGCTGCCGATCGCCACCTCCGGCTGGCTCTCGACGATCCCCGCCTGCAAGCGGTCGACCCCGCTCTGCACCTCTGATACTGCAGACTTGCGGATGACTATGACATTGTCCGGCGAACCGGTCGCCACCAGGGTCTTCTGCAGCCCCTCGGCCAGCATCAGGGTAGCGGCAAAGACAAAGACCACCAGCGCCATGCCGGAAGCGGTCAGCACCGTAGTAAGGCGGCGAGTCCAGAGGTTGCGGAAGCTGTAAAAATAAGGAATCCCCATATTCTAATAAATCCCCTTCACCCTTCACCCTTCACCCTTCACCATTCACCCTTCACCCATCACCTTTTCAACCAATCCTCCGCAGCCCGTCGGCAATCCGGATCGTCCCCCCGCGCCAAGTAGGGAATATCCCGGCCACCAGCCCGACCACCAGGGCGTTCAGCATATCGAGCCAGATAGTGGTCGGCGAGATGCTGAAGTAGGGGAAGTACTGGGCCAGCTCGGTCTCGATCCAATGGGCCGCCGGAAAGGTGAGCAGCACCCCGAACAGACCGCCGAGCAGGGCGATGAATATCGACTCGCCAAAGACGATGGCACCGATATGCACCGCACGGAAACCGAGCGCCTTCAGCGTCGCATATTCGGCGATCCGCTCCCGGGCGGTCATCGCCATGGTATTGGCAGCGACCACCATGATGATGACGATCACCACGTAGGAGACTATCTGGATGGCGATCATGATCGCTTCGGTCATGGAGACGAACCCCATCTGGAACGCCTTCTCCGTCTCGGTGAGGGTCTCGGCCAGAGAGTTGCGGAAGAGCGCATCGACCCCCACTGCCACTTCAGCCCCCCGCTCCGGGTTGTTCACCCCGATCATATAGAAGCCGACCTGGTCGGCGCGGCGCGCCACGGTCTTCTTCAGGGTCTCGTTGAGATAGTCCCAGTGGAACATCAGGGCCCGCTCTTCGGTACTCTTCTGCGCCCCATGATAGATGCCGCGCAGGACGAGTTCCCACTGCCCGGGGAAGATAGTCCCGCGCAGGGTGATCAGGTCCCCCACCTTCCAGCCGAACTTGTCGGCCAGCCGCTTGCCGGCGATGCACCCCTTCCGGTCGCGGATAAAGGCGCTCTTCTGCTCTCCGCTGAGGATGAACTCGGGATAGAGCTCCAGATAGCTCTTCGGCTCCACCGCATAGTTGGCAAAGAAGTTCTTCTCCTCGATATAGATACCGCCGAACCAGTTACCGTAAGAGACGCTCTTCACCCCGGCTACCTGGCGGATCCGCTCCAGATAGGAGATCGGCAAAGAGAAGACCAGTGAGATGGCATTGCGGGTCACCAGCCGGGAGGCGGATGAGGCATCGACCCCGTGGTACCATAGCCCCACCAGCGTCCGCAGCATGCCGAAGGCGAGGATCGCTATGGCGACCCCGGTAATGGTTAAGAGGGAGCGGAGCTTGTGGCGAAAGGCATTTTTGGCGATCAGCTTGATGAACATGATATAAGCATCCGCGCCCCGGCTGGCAGCGACTAGCCGGTCAGCACCCCCTTGTCGAGATGCCTGATCAGGCGCGCCTTCTGCGCTGCCCGTGAATCGTGGGTCACCATGATGACGGTCTTGCCGAACTCCTCAACCAGCCGCCCGATCAGCTGCAGGATATCTTCGGCAGAGACCCGGTCCAGGTCACCGGTCGGCTCGTCCGCCACCAGGATGAGCGGGTCGGTCACCACTGCCCGGGCTATGGCGACCCGCTGCTGCTGCCCGCCGGAGAGCTGCGACGGATTGTGCTCCATCCGGTCGGCAAGCCCTACCAGCTGCAGTGCCAGTTCAACATGCTCGCGCCGCTCCCGGCGGGAGAGGGTGGTGAGCAGGAGCGGCAGCTCGACATTCTCATAGGCGGTCAGGACCGGGATCAGGTTGTAGAACTGGAAGATAAAACCGACGTTGGCCGCCCGCCAGGCAGCCAGTTCTGTCTCGGCGAGACTGGTGATGTCGACCCCGCCGACCATTATGGTGCCGCTGTCCGCCTTGTCGATGCCGGCGATCAGGTTGAGCAGGGTGCTCTTGCCGGAGCCGGAGGGGCCCATCAGGGCGAGGAATTCGCCGCTCTGGATATCGAGGTCGATCCCCTCCAGCACCGGTATCGACTGATTGCCCCGGTAATATGCCTTGGAGAGATTGCTGATCGACACTAACGGGGGTGTCTCGTTCGCCAAGAGAGCGCTCCTATTTCTCGGCCAGCTTGATCCTGCTGCCGTTTTTCAGCTTCTCCAGCGGTTTGCTGACGATCTTGTCACCAGCCTTGACACCGCTGGTCACCTCGACCAGTTCGCCGATCTTCGCCCCGAGTGTCACCACGACCTCCATCGCCTCAACCCCCTTGACTAGATAGACGACCGACCGGCCACCCCTTTGCACTACAGCTGCCGCAGGGACAGCTGTACGGGGCCGCTGTTCGTCAGGGCGCGCCTGCCGCTCCAGGAAGGCGACCTTGGCGCTCATCTCCGGCAGGACCCGGGCCTCCCTGTCGAGGAACTTCACCTTGACCATCACCGACCCCTTGCTCCGGTCCGCAGTCGGCATGATGGTATGCACCTCGCCGCGCAGGCGGAGCTCGGGCAGGGCGTCGAGCAGGATCTCGCACGGCTGGCCGCTCTTCACCCTGGCCAGGTTCGACTCCGAGACATCCGCCTCTACCTGCAGCGAATCCATGTCGGCGATGGTCACCACCGCTGCCTTGGCATTGGCTGCCGCGCCGAGCGGGGTGACGATATCCCCCACATCGGCATTCTTGGTCAGCACTACCGCATCAAAGGGGGCGCGGATCAGGGTATACTCCACCGCCACTTCGGCCCCCTGCAGGGCGGCAGCGGCAGCACGGATATTCGACTCGGCCCCGGCCACCCCGGCCTTCCCCTTTTTGAAACGGGCTTCGGCAGCATCGCTTTCCGCCTGGGCGACTATCCCCTGTTTAAGGAGCTGCTCGGTCCTGCGGAAGGCCTGGCTGGCATCGTTCAGTTCCGCCTTGACCTGTTCCAGACTGCTTTTAGCCGTTGCCAGATTGGCGGCTGCCTGGTCACGGGACGCCAGGGCATCGCGGTTCTCCAGCCGGGCCAGGATCTGACCCGCCTTGACCCGGCTCCCCTCCTCCACGCCGAGCCACTCCAGTCGGCCGGTCGCCTTGGAAGCGACGGCCGCCTTCCGCTGCGCCACCACATAGCCACTGGCATTCAGGCTGGTAAAGGTCTGGGTCGGATAGACCAGGGAGACGCTCACTGTCTCTACCTGGAGAGCCGGCGCAAGCACCCCCTTGGCCAGCAGTATGCCGAGCAGCAACAGCAGCGCCAAGCCGCCGTATATATAGCGGCGCTTCTTCCGCGCCGGACGCAACGCCGCAGCCGATTTATCGATTTTCAACCTGCCGAGATCCTCATTCGCCATCTCTCCTCACCCCTCACCCGATTCAGCATAAACGAACAGGCGTGACCAAAGCCACGCCTGCTCACCATCTACTCTGTGCAACGAGCTATCCTCTGGTGACTACAGCTACTTCAGCCGCGCCTCGACAGCCGTCCAGTCGATATTCCTGCAGAACGCCTCGATATAGTCGGCCCGCTTCAGCCCGTACTCGATCATGAAGGCATGCTCGAAGACATCCATAATCAAGAGCGGCGTGCAGCCGGCCGGATGGGCGACGTCATGCTCGTTGACCCAGAAGTTTATCAGCCGGCCGCTCGCCTGGTCCTGATAGAGGACCGCCCAGCCGATACCACGCATGGCACCAGTGGCGCGGAAATCCTTATCCCACAGTTCGACGCTGCCAAAGGAGGATGCCAGCGCCTTGCCGAGTCTGCCATTGGCATCGAGCCCCCCCTTCCCCCCCAGGTTGTCGAAATAGAGTTCATGCAGCCGCATGCCGTTGAACTCCCAGCCGAGCCGCCGCTTCAGTTCGGCATACTCCGGGGTCGCGGTCTTCCCCTCGGCCAACAGCTGTGCCAGGATATCCAGGACCTTGTTGGTGTTGGTCACATAACCCTGATAGAGGGTGAAATGGTTGTTCAGCAGGGTATCGCTGAAACCTGCCATACCGATCAGTCTGCCGTAATCCTTTGCCGTATAGGTCATCGTTAGTGCTCCCTTCTTCGAGTGTGCGTTGGCCGGCCGGTCATCATCATGGTCACGCGCCGGTCCTCAGGGAAAAGGTACCATGCTATCGGCAAAATGCAACCAGGCAGGTTGGCGGCAATTATCTTTACCGGCTGACAACGATATTGCAGCTGCCGCTGGCGAGGTCGAAGACCACCCTGGCCCGCTTCTCCTGCAGCTGTTTCAGCACCTGGGCTACCTTGTCATCCAGGGAATAGCCCGCATCGGTTAATTCGGACCACTCCCGGGTGACAAACTCCTCCATCATGTTGCGCAGCGCCTCCGGGGAGATCCGCTGCCACGGGACCTCCACCCCCTGTTCGCCCTGGTCGGTATTTTTAGGCTCACTATGCATCTACAACTCGTCCCGGAATCTGAGCAGCAGGTAGAAACAGCCGATGCCGGCCGCACCCATCACCAGATCGCGCAGCCAGGGGATCGGTTGTTCGAGCATGTAATAGATGAGCGGGTCGAGCAGGGCAGTGGTAAGCAGACCGACTGCACCCCAGGAAAGGAGCTTCTTCATCAGCACCGCCTCTCTCTTCCGCCAGCTGTCATCTGCATGGCTGCAGCTCCCCCGCGCTGCCGATGATAGCTGCGGCTAGCAACGCTCATGTGCCTTGCGCCCGTTGACCCGTTCATAGGCCCGACAGAAGGGGCAGACCCGTTCCTCCACGGTTGTCACCAGCCAGAAGGCGCCCCCCCGCTGCTTCCTGCGGGCCTGCCGGCAGACCGGACAGTTCTCGCAGACCAGCGCCATGGCCCGGTCGAATGAGCTGATCTCTGTTGGCTTTTTCCCCATATCCTCTGCTGCTCCAATCTCAGCCTGCCGGATAAACAGCAACTCCAGTTGCAGTATAACACAAAAAGGGGGAGCAAGCTCCCCTGCTCTGCTGACTGTTGTCACCCCTTGCCTGGATTGCTCCACGCAAAATTTTTTATAAAACCACAAACCTGGTTATTGACAGCAGCAAAGTTATGACGTATAAATAACTCATAGCTATACGTCATTACCATTTTGGGAGGCAGCCATGCAAACCAAACTCACTCTTCGCCTTGAGGATCAATTAATCGAACAGGCGAAATCCTATGCTGCACAGACAGGGAAATCAGTATCGCAGATTGTTGCTGAGTACTTCAAGTTACTGACAACGCAGCAGGGAAGAACAGGCCCGCCATCAACACCGGTAACTCAATCCCTGCGTGGGTTGTTGCGGCAATCGAAACTTGATGAAAAGGATTACAAAAAATATCTGGAGAGGAAACACCTTTGAAAGTACTCCTGGATACAAACATTCTCCTCGATCTGTTGATGGACCGGATGCCATTCGCCGATGACGCAGCGGAAATCTTTGCAAAAGTGGAAGACGGAACCATCATTGGCTACCTCTGTGGCACCACCATAACAACCGTCTATTATCTTGCCGCCAAAGCAGTAGGTGCCTCAAGGGCGCAAGAAGAGATAAAGAAACTGCTGCGTCTTTTTGAAGTGGCTCCTGTCAACAGACATGTGCTCGAAGCAGCACTTGCCACAAATTTTGCCGACTTCGAAGATGCCGTGATCCACGAAGCAGCCTGTCATGTTGGAGCTGAAGCCATTGTGACGCGCAATCAGAAGGATTTCAATAAATCCCGGATATCGGTCTACACCTCGGAAGAGATGGCAAAGATACTGGCCTCGCAAACAATTGGCTAGCACGAAGAACGAACCAGAAGCGGACCTTGACGCCGCTTCGTTCCGCCGTTGCCACCAGACCATTGGCAGGCAATTGCTCACAACAGATTGAATCAACCCCTTTTGAAAGGTCGTATGATAATCATGCCGAGATATTCTGCCCTGTTACTCGCTCTCCTCCTTATGCTCGCCGGTTGCGAAAACACTGATGTCACCACCGCTGTCGAAGCGGGGAGGGATGCCGTCAAGGCGGTTACGCTAGCCGATCAGGAGGTGCAGAATATCGCCGCTAAAGCGGCACAGCTTGCGGACAAGCAGCATGGAGTAGCGCCGACTGACAATAATTATACAAAAAGGCTCAATAGACTGGTGGCGCAGCAGTTTCAGGATGGCAGTCTGAGGTTCAACTATGCCGTCTATCTCGCCCCGGAGGTCAATGCCTTTGCCATGGCTGACGGGACCATCAGGGTTTACAGCGGTCTGATGGAGATGCTGAACGATGGCGAACTGCGCTTTGTCATCGGCCATGAAATGGGGCATGTGGCGAAAAACCATATCAGAAAGAAGATCCAGCTTGGCTATGCCGCGAGCGCGGTCCGCAAGGGGGTCGCATCGCAGAACAGCTCTGCTGGCGAGATCGCCCGCTCTGCAGTGGGGAGTTTAGCCGAAACTCTGGCAAATGCCCAGTTCTCCCAACTGGAGGAGAAGGAGGCCGATGATTACGGGCTGGCCTTCCTCAAACGGGAGAAATTTACCGCTGCGGCTGCAGTCTCGGCGTTGCGCAAACTAGCCAGACTGAACAAAGGGCACTCCTTCCTCTCCAGTCATCCAGACCCGGAAAAGCGGGCGGAGCGATTACAGGCGCAGCTGGAAGGGAAGGGGATATCTATCGAGGAGAGGCAGACCGGCCTCTTGAGCAAAATCAAGGGAGTTCTCGAGCGGAACTTTCCCTCCCTCTACCGGCTTATCTCATCCGGATAAAAAAGAGAAAGTCCTAAACCGTATGCAGCAGTCGGCCGAAGAGTATGTCAATGGGTCGTCCCTTGCGCAGCCACGTCCCCAGGTTTGACACCTTCCGCTAGACAGGTGGCAGATGGCCGGCTTGATCAACATCATCAGCATGATTATCGGTTCTGTCGGGATATTCTTCGGCTTCTATTATCTGGGCAGAGCTCCCGGTATCTCGCTCGACATCGTCACCGGCACAACGGTCGGCATGGTCGGGCTGCTCGCCTTTGTCCGCCACGTCTTCTTTCACAGATCGGATGCGCAAAGGCTCGGCTGGGAGACCGACCGGCCCGACTGGATGTTTGAAGTAGGCTTTGCCAATCTCGCCTTCGGCTGCTGCGGCCTGGTCGCGGTCTTTGCCAGACTGGGGATGAAGGCCGAGGGGTTGATACTGTCAGGCTATGCACTCTACCTCTTCCAGGCAGCCATGCTGCATGGCTACCGCTACTTCACCAGCGCCGAGCGGTCAGCTGCCAGGCTCTGGCGGAGCTTCCTGGCGACCATCCTCTATGCCGGGATGATGACCTTCTTCGCCCTGCACGCGCTTTTCAACTGAAGATACCGCCTCCTCCCGTCGCAGTTATCGCTCCTCCACCCTGCAAAAAAGTCTGCCGGTCAAACGGCGGCTCGACAAATTAAAGCCTTATACTGTTGAAGAGAAGAGGAAGAAGCTGTATGATAGAGAGGCCTGTCAGCAGCCGGTAATCACGAATGGAGGGAAGAGCATGTCCTTATGGGAAAAGGCCAAAGCAGAACTTATCGACATCATCGAATGGACCGACGAATCGAGCGATACCATGGTATGGCGCTTCCCCCGCTTCGAGAACGAGATCAAGAACGGGGCGCAGCTGGTGGTCCGCCAGTCACAGGCAGCGGTCTTCGTCAATATGGGGGAGATCGGCGATATCTTTGCCAGCGGCCAGCATCAGCTCACCACCCGGAACCTCCCTATCCTCACCACCCTGAAGAGCTGGAAGTACGGCTTCAACTCCCCCTTCAAGGCCGAGGTCTATTTCGTCAACACCAGGAACTTCACCAACCTGAAGTGGGGGACGAAAAATCCGGTCATGCTCCGCGATCCGGAGTTCGGCCCGGTCCGGCTGCGCGCCTTCGGCACCTATGTGGTCAAGGTGAGCGACCCGGCCAGGTTCATCCGCGAGATAGTCGGCACAAACGGCCACTTCACCCTCGACGGGGTCGCTGAACAGCTGAAGAACCTGATCGTCACCCGCTTCTCCGACATGCTCGGCGAATGCAATATCCCGATCCTCGACCTGGCTGCCAGCTACAACGAACTGTCAGCCTTTCTGACCGACAAGATCGCCCCGGAATTCCTCGAATACGGTCTGGAGCTGACCAAGCTGCTGGTGGAGAATATCGCCCTACCCCAGGAGGTGGAAGCGGCGCTGGACAAGAAGAGCAGCATGGGGATCGTCGGCAACCTCGACAATTTCCTCAAATTCCAGAGTGCCAACGCCATGGAGGCCGCCGCAAAGAACCCTGGCGGCGAGGCAGCAGCCGGGATCGGTATGGGGATGGGGTTCGCCATGGCCAGCCAGCTGGGGAAGATGGTGGCCGGTGAGCAGCAGCCGGCTGTTGGCGGGCCACCACCGCTGCCGGGAGAGAAGAGCTATTTCGTCGGCAGAGACGGTCAGCGACTCGGTCCCTTTGCCAGAGTGCAGATCATTGCGGCCATCGACAAGGGGGAGATCACCCGGGAGACGCTCCTCTGGTGCGCAGGGATGGCAGCCTGGCAGCCGGCCGGCGAGGTGGGGGAATTCGCCCCGCTGCTGGAGAGAGTGCCGCCGCCGCTGCCGAAATAAATCAGCAGGCGCTCCCAAAGAAGCGCCAGGATGGAGAAGACGTGGCAAAATGTACCAGCTGTTCCGCACCGCTCCCTTCGGAATCGATTATCTGCAACTATTGCGGCAGCCGTAACGATATCGATCTGCAGGGGGTCAACTACTATACCACCAATGCTGTCGACTCGGAGCGGGTCTGCCCCCGCTGCGATATCAGAGTGAAGACCATCGACCTGCAGCTGAACGGCAGGTTCCTGATCGAGCGGTGCGAAGAGTGTTTCGGCCTCTTCTTCGATCCGGGGGAGCTGGACGCCCTGTTGCAGGCAACGGTCAGCAATGTCTTCGAGATCGACCGGAACAAGCTCAATGCCATCAATGCCGTCCGGCGCTGCGAAGAGTACGGCATCTCCTACATCAAATGCCCGGTCTGCCGCAACCTGATGAACCGGGTCAGCTTCGGCACCAAGAGCGGTGTCGTGGTCAACCGCTGCAGGGAGCACGGGGTCTGGCTCGATGGTGGCGAACTGCGCCACCTCTTCGAATGGATGAAGGCAGGGGGGAAGATACTGGCGCAGGAGCAGGAGGAGCAACGAAAAAAGGAAGAGGCGCAAAAGGAGCGGGAAGAGCGACGGAAAAACCTTGTTGCCGATGAAAGCGGTTTCTATCCTGATTCTCCCGGTTACAACAGCTACGGTCAGACCCTGCATCGCTCCGACCCCGACCTCTTCGACCTGGTCACCAATGCCCTCAGGTTCTTCCTGAAATGACCGACGCGGCAAAGCACCCGTTTCAGAGACTCACCCCCAGCTTCATCATGGATGCCGTGGAGAGTCAGGGGTATCGCTGCGACTGCCGGACCCTGGCGCTGAACAGCTACGAGAACCGGGTCTATCAGGTCGGCATCGATGAAGGTCAGCCGCTGATCGCCAAATTCTATCGCCCCGGCCGCTGGAACGAGGCGCAGCTGCTGGAGGAGCACCACTTCTGCCAACAGCTGGCCGGGCATGAACTGCCGGTGGTGGCGCCGCTGCGCAACTCCGCCGGTGAGAGCCTGTTCAGCCATGACGGTTTCCTCTTCGCCCTCTACCCCCGCCAGGGTGGGCATGCCCCGGAATTCGACAATCTCGACAACCTGCTGATCCTCGGCCGGATGCTCGGCCGGATCCATAGCATCGGCGCAGTGGAGCCGTTTCGCCACCGGCCGGTGCTCGACAGCCGGAGCTTCGGCCATGAGAGCGTCGCCCTGATCACTGCCAGCTTTATCCCTGAAGAGTATCGGGAGAGTTATACGGCTGTGACCGGCCAGCTATTGGGAGTGATCGAGGCGATCCTGGCCGAGGTGGGTGAGATCCGTTACATCAGGGTGCATGGCGACTGTCATAGCGGCAACATCCTCTGGCGGGACGATGCGCCACACTTCGTCGATTTCGATGACAGCCGCATGGCGCCGGCGGTGCAGGACCTCTGGATGATGCTCTCCGGCGACCGGCCGCGCAAGACCGCCCAGCTGGCCGAACTGCTCGAAGGGTACAGCGAGTTCTACGACTTCAACCCCCGTGAGCTCCGCCTCATCGAACCGCTGCGCGCCCTCCGGGTGCTCCACTACAGCGCCTGGCTGGCAAGCCGCTGGCAGGACCCCGCCTTCCCGGTCAACTTCCCCTGGTTCAACACCGTCCGCTACTGGGGGGAACAGATCCTCGACCTGCGGGAACAGCTGGCCGCCCTGGAGGAACCGCCGCTGGAGCTGAAATAAATAGGAGGGGGACAGTCCCCTTAAGGGGACTGTCCCCCTCCTATCTTCACCGCTCTTCTATCTCGCTCGCCACCACCTCCAGGTCGGGGCGCTCTTCGGCGAGCCAATCCTCCAACCTCTCCAGCAGTGTCCGGGCATACTTCCGGTCCGGGCTGACCGTGACAAAGGCGAGCTCAGCGCCGCCATGCAGCTCCTGCAGGTCGACCTCGGCAGCAGCGACGTTGAAGCTGTTGCGCGCCCTGGCCAGGAGACTCTTCACTATCCCCCGCTTCTCCTTCAGGGAGCGGCACTCCAGGCGGAGCCGGATGGTCAGGGTCCAGACATACATGTCAACCTTCTTCTGCTACAGGCTGGGGGGCTTTGCAATAGAAGCAGCTGGCATCTTTCCAGGGGATAAACTGCTGGCAGGCCTGGCAGAGGCGGAATTGTCCCGGCACCTCCCGAAGCGGCTTGTTGAAGTAGAGGACGAAGAGGAAGAAGGGGAAGACAGCGCAGAGGAGCCCCCAGCCTATGATCAGACGCCCCCGGTTGCGGGCGAAGATAGCGCCGATGATCCCGGGTGTGCCAAAGAAGAGGGCCAGCAGCAGGACCTCTACGATGCCGATGTTTGCCATTATTGCATCCTTTCCACTTTTGTATTGTTGTCAGTCGTTAAACATTGGCAGCATTGCAGCATCAGCTCTACAGTTCAACCACCATCTCCTGGGTCATGGCGAAACAGCGCAGCTGACTCCCCTGTTCGGCGATGAGCCGGTGACAGTCGGCTTCGATGGCCGCGACCCCGCTATCAGGGCGGTCCTGGTTATGATGGAAGAGCCCCAACTGCCCAACCTCTGCCGCCAGAGCCAGCTCCAGCGCCTGCTGGTAGGTGGAGTGCCCCCACCCCTTGATCCGCTGGTATTCTGAATCCATATATTCGGCATCATGGATCAGAAAATCGACCCCCCGGCAGAACTCCAGATAATCGGCAAAGGGGAGACCACCCGGATGGATATGCCCCAGTTCATTGTCGGTGAGAAAGACAAAGCGCCGCTGCTCTTCGCTGAAGCGATAGCCGACCCCCTGGTTCGGATGGCTGAGCAGGATCGGATCGACCTCCAGACCGCTGATATTGAATGGGGCTATGCAGCTGTCGTTGAAGCGGAGTTCAGCCCTTGCCGCGCCGAGATCGACCGGGAAGAAGGGTGGCTCCATGGTCTTCTCCAGGATAGTCCGGATGGAGCGCTGGGCAAAGGGGCAGCCGTAAAAATTGATTACCGTGTCGCTGCGGTAGAGCGGTTTGAAGAAGGGGAAGCCGTTGATATGGTCCCAGTGGGCATGGGTGAAGATGATATGGAAATCTTTGCGCCCCTCCTCCAGCAGCCGGTTCCCCAGCCGCCGCAGACCGCTGCCGCAGTCGACGATGATGCAGTCGCCGGCGCTGTTGCTGATCTCCAGGCAGGTGGTGTCACCCCCATACTTCAGGTAGTCGGGACCTGATACCGGTATGGAACCTCTACTGCCGTAACAGCTGATCTTCATGTCTCACCTCCGTTTGACCTGATCAACCGGCATCGTTACCAATGGCAGCTGGCCTGGTCGGGAAGATGGTGAACGCCCCGACAGCACCAGCCAGGGCGACTGCAGCGGCGAGCAGATATGCCGAAGCAAACGATCCGCTGGCATCTGCCATCGCCCCGGCAACAGTCGGTCCCAGCGCCTGGCCGGTACCGAAGAAGAGGGTGATGAAGCCGAGTGCCGCCGGTGCCAGCCGCGGGCCGAGGACATCGCCGCAGGTGGCAGCCATGATGGCCGGGATGCTCCAGGCAGAGATGCCGAACAGCACTGCTGACAAGAGGAAGCCGGTCGGTGCCGGCCAGAGGGCGAAGAGGGCAAAGGAGATGCTGTGCAGCAGATAGATGACCACCAGGGTCTGTTGCCGGCCGAAGCGATCCGACACCGTCCCCCAGAGGAAACCGCATATCAGACTGCACCACCCCATGGTCATGAAGAGAGCGCCGGCCCCTTCCCTGCTGTAGCCCCCCTCGGCCACCAGCCGCTTGACGAAAAAGGTCATATAGATGATATAGGAGAAGCCGCAGGCGACATAGACCAGCCCCAGCCGCCAGACCGCTCTGGAGCGGTAGACCTGCCCCCATTGCAGCGCCGGGGTGGCGCTCCGGGCGGCAGTTATCCCCCCATGTTCCCGGACCAGCAGGATGACCGCCAGGGCGATGACCAGGGTCAGAGTGCCGAAGATGTACCAGCAGACCCGCCACCCCTGACCACCATAAATGGCGATGATCTGCGGTGCCAGCGGCCCGGCAAAGATCAAGCCGAGCGACGAGCCGGTGACCGCCACGCCGGATGCGAGGCCGCGCCGCTCCATGGCAAACCAGCTGGCCCACATCCCCATGGCGGCTATATTGGCGGCGCCGCTGCCGAAGCCGGTGATGGTCCGCATCGCCGCAGCAAAGAGAAACCCGTTCGCCACCCCGGTCAGGAGCATGCTGGCGCCGGCCAGCAGCAGGCCGCCGGCGATCACCCGGCGCGGCCCGTAATGACTTGCCAGGGCGCCGCCGATGACCGACAGGACCAGATAGCCGGCCAGATTGAGGGAGGCCATCAGTCCGGCCTGGGTGTTGTCCATGCCGAGCCCCTGCTGCATCGCCGGCAGCACCACGGTGTAGCCGAAGCGCCCCAGGCCGAGGGCGCCGAAGATGGCCAGGGTGCCGACTGCCAGCACCACCCAGCAGTAGTCGAAGCGGCTCTGCTCATCCGCCCCCTTGCCGCTGTTCATTTGCACCCTGCGGCCGGAGAGTTCTCAGCGGCATGGAGGGCCGCGCCGACGATACCGGCATGGTTTAGCAGGGTCGCCGGCACCACCCTGGTGCCTATTTCCAGATAGGGGGAGAAGAGTTTGAAGCGGTTGCTGTAGCCACCGCCGATGATGAAGAGGTCGGGCCAGATGAGCCGTTCCAGGGTATGCAGGTAACGGTTGAAGCGCCGCCCCCAGCGGGGCCAGGGGAGCTGCTGCTCTTTGCGCGCCGCAGCCGAGGCATAATGCTCGGCTATCACCCCTTTCACCTTGATATGGCCGAATTCGGTATTGGGGAGGAGCTTGCCATCGAGGAAGATCGCTGTGCCGAGCCCGGTGCCGACCGTGATCATCACCACCGTCCCCAGCTCCCCCTGACCGGCGCCGAAGCGCATCTCGGCCAGACCGGCAGCATCGGCGTCGTTAAGCGCCAGCACCGGCTGGCCGACCACGCTGCTAAAGAGCGCTGCCACATCGAGACCGAGCCACTCCCTGTCGATATTGGCCGCGGTACAGGCGACCCCGCCGCGGAGCGCTGCCGGGAAACCGCAGCCGATAGCTCCTTGCCAGTCAAAATGATTGACCAGCTGCGCCACTATCCGGGCCACACCCTGCGGAGTAGCAGGCTGCGGGGTCTTGAGCCGGTGCCGCTCTGATACCAACTCGCCGGTCACCGTATCGACCAGCGCCCCCTTGATACCCGAACCGCCGACATCTATGCCGAGTAGCTGCATAATACCTCTCCCTGAAAATGGCTCACCTGGCTCTACCGGATGACAATCCCGGCCAGAGCGCAATGCTGCGTCACGGCGAGCCGCTGCAGCTGTTCCACTTGCTCCGTGGCGATTGAGCAATAATACAGGGAAATAGCTGTAGTGACAAGTTTAACCTTGATACAAAAACGGAGAGGAGCGAAGCAGGACAGGGTGAAGGACCTTTTCAGACGACTACATATCGCGGCTGATCTTTCCGCTTTCGATGTCGAACGTGGCACCTGAATCGGGACCGCGCAACACCCGATACCTGAAGACCGGCTTCCCCTGCTCTATCTCATAGGTAAGTCGCCGGTAAGCATCGCCATTCTCCGAAGACGCTCCCAAGACGTCGGGGATTTTTGCAATGTACCGCGGGACGAGGAGCTCAAGACTCTTCGGGTATTCCCCTTTGTCCTCCTTGTATTTGATGATGAGCGGCCTCAGCTCGCGCATCTTTATCTCCCGTTCCTGGGTCAGATCAGCTAAGCCATGGTCACTCATCCTGAAGGCCGAAAAGAGCAGAGCGAATCCGACTGCAGCGATCATGAGCGGCTGCAGTTCCCGCGGACTTTTCAGCTTCACCGCTTTTATGACCGCTTTCAAGGCGACTGTCAGAAACAACAGTATTGCAGGGAGACTTAAGACCATGGTCGCAAATGTATCAAGAGCATAGGCTGACCAAAGGGAGAGGCAGAGCAGAACAGTTGCAGCGATAATAGTTTTTTTGGGCATATCGGGTTATCCAACGT
This sequence comes from uncultured Geobacteraceae bacterium, assembly GCA_964649725.1. GTDB lineage: Bacteria > Desulfobacterota > Desulfuromonadia > Geobacterales > Geobacteraceae > CAZYTM01. Next base: position 34,890 of record CAZYTM010000012.1, read on the forward strand.
CGGGGCTGCGGCGCACCGGCGGAGCGTAGCGGAGACCGCGTGCCGCCGCCCTTGTTAGGATTCTCTCAAAATTATGGTTTGTCGATTTTCCATTTGCCATTTTCTTTGTAAAATATAACTGGATAGGCAACCGACTCCATTTTTCCCTTCACATTTTCTTCTCTGACTATAATGCAACTAGCAGTATCTTCATCCCACAAGTCTCTGAGCTTCAGTGTGCCTCTATCTGCTGAAAAACTACGAAGATTTTTAATGCTTCCAAAAAGCTTCCTTGCATAATCTCTGTGCTGCCATCTTATATACTCTGCAGCAGCGTTTGCATCTTTACGAAAAAAAGCATCATTATATGCATTCCAAACGTCACGTAATTCTTGTTCGACACCAGCGTCATAATGAACACTATCTTGTATCTTCTCTTTTTGATTAGCAGCCGTAATTTCCCGTGAAGATGGCTTCTCCTCTGTCTGCGAAGCTGATGAAGCGTCGTTTCGCTTGATTACACCTTTTTTTGGAATGCTTGCAGCATTATCAGTAAAATGCACAACTCCGTTGTCATCAGTCCATTGATACGTTTCGGCGAATGCCAGGAGAGACAAGGCATTACATGCCAGCATAATAACTATCAATATACCTATGGTGTTGTTCATCAATATTCTCCGAACGGCTCGGCGCTTGACCTGCCGGGTGGTCTTATCGCCCGGTCACGGTCTGAGCGCCTGGTTGGGCTGTTTGCAGTGAGACTTTTAGCAGGCTTGAGAAACGCCATATTTTTATCCAGTATATAATCCAGCAAATTACTGCGGGGATTCCTACAACTACGATCAAATCAACATAGCGGAACGGAATTAATGCAATGACAATAAGAATGCTTGCGGCAAGGCCTATGGTCTGCCCTGGTGCCTTGTCTGTCTCTATGCCTCTCTTAATAAATTCATTATGGAGTGACTCCGAACACCCAGGGGGTCAGACCTACACTTTTCACATTGTCAATTGCGTAGGTCTGACCCCTCTATCTTGTTCTAATCCCTATGGGGAGTATGGGGACGGTTCTGCTAATCCCTATTAATTACGGATAAATATCAAACAATTAATTTTTTGCGTGTTTTGTAACACAAAAATGAACTGTATAATGCTGATATATCTACATAAATCAGAACCGTCCCCGATTACTTTTTTATGAACAGTGAGTACCTGACCCCTCAGATTTCTGCCGATATCAATAACGCTTAACGGTACCATCACTATAAACTCGCACACAACCGCTTTTCCCAGGGGGAATATATTTTCCGTTTATATTTATTCCACCACCACCACAAACTTCAGTTGTAACATCACCGCCATCTGCATTAGATTGAGCTTCTTCCAGATCATCATTACATGATTCCAGCTCTGATTGAAGGTCTTGTATTTTACTTTCAGCTCTAACTGAAGCAGCTTCATAACCAGCACGATAGCCTTCATCAAAACTATTTTTACAACCGATTAGAACAACAACCCCAGAAAGAAATATTATTTGTATAAACCTCAAAAGCATAAAATTATTCCCACTTATCTTTAGCCCTTGCCTCTTCTTTAGTCTGCCATTGGGGTGAGTCTGGGGACGGTTCTGCTAATCCCTATTAATTACGGATAAATATCAAACAATTAATTTTTTGCGAGTTTTGTAACATAAAAATGAACTGTATCATGCTGATATATCTACATAAAATCAGAACCGTCCACGATAACGTTTTTATGAACAGTGAGTACCTGCCCCCTCAGATTTCTGCATATTCAAGTCCTGGCCCTTTATCTATTCTACGCGCTTTCACGGCGATACAACTCGTTATAAGCGATTGAAGTGATATAATCTGTATTTACAATGTAATAATCAGTTCTACCACCGTATTCGTAAATGTTTTCAAAATAAGCCGAAGTTACAATTTGTTCCATATCAACTATGGCCTTTAGAACAGACTCATCAACATGCTTAATCTCTCGTTCGAGTATAGTTAACATATCTAACAGTGTTGAACCTGCACCAGTGAAATATTTTGCTTTATCTGAATTAATTGCCACATAAGTATCTATGTTTACGCCACGCTCTGCCAACCTCGAGATTGAGACAGATTCATTTTGAGCGATTTTCAGTAATGGTAATATTGATCGAGCATCACCAATTACTTTCAAGCATCTAATTGCTGTATTTGGAGAATACGAAAGCATTTCAATGAAGTATTGTGTGTCTTCTTGTCTTGCAAATTTTAAGAATGCTTGCTCAAATTTACTTGTGTTATTGTACTCGTCATGAGGAACATTATTTTTAAAATAAAACAATATGGGTAGAAATGCTTCTGGGTTTCCAATTGATATTAATGTGTCAATTATTTCACGAACAAGAATAGAATTACCGTTTTCACGTTCCAGTATATTTAAAAGTGGTCTAACTGCGGCAACTCCGGTTGCCTTTGCTAACGAACAAAAGGCAGTGGCGAAATTGTAATCATCCATAGGATGCTCTTTTTCTATTGTTTTAAGGAGTGCCGGAAAAGCTTCAACACAATTGAGTTGAGCAAGTGCAGAAGCTGCTGCAGAATATAATTTTTTGTTCTCAAGTGAAGAAATAAAATCATCTTTGGCAGCGATGCCATCAATTTCAAGAAGTAAATAAAGTGCCATACCTTGTCCATTCATGCTCCTATCATGCAGTGCATGTCGAAGATAAGGGATTGAGGCGCGTCCAATAGCTAATATTGCTTTCTTGACAGAATCTGATAGAAGTCCGTACGTATGATCTGCTCCAGGACTGTCTAAAATATCCAATAGTACGTTTATAGACAGTTCATCATGTAATTCAGCTATTTTTTCAATAATCGGTATAGCGATCCGTCGATCAATTATGTTTTCTCGAAGTTGACTTGTTAAGCATTCCAAAGCATTTAATGTTTTGCCACAATGCGTACATTTAAATAAATCATTGGAGTTTTCCCAAGCATGAAATTTATTACGTACCATACCGCAATTTACGCAAACACACCCTTTCCATGAATGATCTTTTACGATGCCACATATTGAACAAGTGCAACCAGATGCATCTTCTTTCCAAGTGTGATCCTGATCCCTTTTAGTACCACATTGTTGGCATATACACCCTTGCCAGTTATGGTCAGTACTACGCGTCAGCCCACAATCTTGACATGTACAGCCGTGCCATTTATGGAAAAAAATGCACATAATTCTTTACCTCCAACGCCATATGCATGACCGACGGTTTTTGGGCCGGTCTTGTCTACTATTAGATGCTTTTATGGTTTTGGTCACTTATCCAATACATCTAATACTAGATGAATTTCCAGAAATGATGCAGTGGTAGCCATAGGGGTCAGTCGCTCACTCTTCACTAATGGATAACTGTGAATAATGAGGCTCTGCCCCCTCCGTCTTGTTCCTAGACTCACATAAATATTGTTCCCAATGGAAGAACACAACTAACAAATTTCGCAACATCTTCTCCGCCCTGTGCTGAATTTGCATGGAACATCTTAAATTGACCGGCGTTCATGACAACTACAGTTGCCTCTGCTATGTCAAACTCCAAATCGCCAGGCAGACGCCACTCTCTTTCATGTGTCCAATCAACAAAGAATTCAGGATTTGACATGTCAAAATTAACAATCCTCCACCACTCATCAGTAGGAAGCATATTCTTTGCTGTTTCCTTATTGTCATAAATTACAGGTCGTCCACCTTTTCGATATATGTAAGGCTTTTTAAACATTACTCCACAAGCCTCATATCTGACTTTGTCAGTATTCTTATCTTTTTGTAGTTTAAGTTCAAAATCGATGTTTTCGCAAATGGAGTAAGGTGGAGCATCTTGGAAGCATACAGCTTGACGGTCTCCTATAATGTATCCTGATTCTGTGGTACTGCCGATGATTCTTCTCTCTCTCAATATCTTAATAAGAACATCTACCGCAGAGTATGCTTGCCCACATATCGTTGTAGACCGGGTTAAATGTGTAACTTGGCTTCCGTAATCCGCCCGCGATATGACTCTGTGAGACCAATCAGCTTCAGTGTACGCCATGACAATTTTAACTCCCTTCAATTTGCTCAACTTGTAATTGAGCAGTTAGGAAAGCATCTCATATGGGATACTTTATCTTATATGAGGGAAAATTGGGGACACTCCCCAGTTTTTCCAATATGCCATTCAATAAAATGGGGAGTGTACCTAGTTTACTCCAAAAGGATAAGTTGTTCGATTATATCCGGAGAGGCTTCCAGATTGACTAGATTCCGCCCCACGCAAAAGACCGCCCAACGGTGCAGCACCGTAAAAAGCGGCCTTATGAGTCATCCCCTCTTCCCATGACATCCTTTCCTGAAAAGATATTAACGAAATGTACTGATAATCAACATAAGCGTCAAGCAAATCCTTTATTCCGGGTCAAGAACGGTTCTCATTTCTGCATGCATTAGCAGAGAGTTGTCAGCCAATTGCAGCTGCAACAATTTGATGTTGAAATATCCCCTGCATGGGTATATTATTCTGTCATGACATGGACCGTCACTTTTACCGGTAAAGCATTGAAGCAAAAGAACAAGCTCCCGAAGAGGATAAGCGAGATACTCTTTCGACTTGCCCTGGATATCGAAGCTTCCGGCCCGGTAAGAGGAGACTGGCCTAACTACTCCAGACTGAGCAATAACCGGCATCACTGCCATCTGAAAAAAGGTCATCCTACCTATGTTGCGGTTTGGGTTGAAAAGCGCGAGAGAGTCATTGTGGAGATAATTTATGCGGGTACACACGAAAAAGCACCCTACTAACGAACTGGTGAATGTCACTTTGCGTGTTCATAGAAACAACATCCATCTGCTGCAGCGGTATGCGGAAATCCTCGAAAGAGTTGAAGAGCGTTCCCATACGGTTGCGGAAGTCTTCCCCGAGTATATCGGCAGGGAACAGCAGATAGCCTTGAGGGCCTACCGCAACAGGGAAAGACTGACCCAGAAACAGCTATCGGCATTGACCGGCATTCCCCAGCACCACCTAAGCGAGATGGAGAACGGCAAGCGGACCATCGGCAAGGAACGGGCGAAGAAGTTAGCCGAAGCGCTGCATTGCGACTACCGCCGGCTGCTGTAAGGGTATTGCGGCGATGCAATATATGATTCCAAAGCAGGCTGCCCGGGAAAGGGTGATATTTTACTCAAACAATTAAAGGCCTGCAGCGATCAGCTGCAGGCCTTTTTTTATTGGCACGCCCGGAGAGATTCGAACTCCCGACACCCAGGTTCGAAGCCTGGTGCTCTATCCAGCTGAGCTACGGGCGCAGAGGAGCGTTATGGCGCTGTCACATAGTGGAAGATGGTCTCGGCGATCTTCTCCGCGCTGTTCTTGCCGTTGTTGAAGACCAGATGATAGAGGTTCATATCCTTGACATCGCGGTTCAGGAAATCCTTGACGAAATCGTCACGCTGGTGCTGTTTCCTGGCGATCATCTTCTCTGCCTCTTCGGCAGACATGTTGAGCCGCTTGGCGATCGAGCGGACCTTGAAGCTCTGCGGAGCTATCAGGCGGAAGTGATAGCAGTTCTCCATCTGCTGGGCCAGGATGGCACTACCGCGGCCGACCAGGATGACATTGCCGCTGGTGGCCAGCGCCGTTATCTGCTTGCAGAGCAGTTTATAATGGTCCTTGTCGCTCTTCCAGCGGGGGGAGAAGGTGGAGATCATGTCGTCGAGGAAGCTGTTCTTCTCGCCGAGATTTTTCAACAGCTCCTCGGAGAGCTGGTGGTTCTTCGCCACCTCTTCCAGGAGCGCCTTGTCCATCACCTGCCAGGGCTTGCCGCTCTTCTTCTCCAGCTTCTCTTTCAGTATCGAGGTGACAGGGAACGCCTCGCAGCCGAACTCCCTGGAGATGGTGATGGTCGGCAGCGGTTTCTCCTGCTCCGTAATGGAATATCCGCTCAGGTTCCTCCGACTCACCTCGATCAGCGAGGCCAGACGGTTCTCGATCGAAGGGACCAGTAATTTTTCTGACATGGGAAGCCTCCTTTATCTGCCGGTCAATACGGCAGCTGAACATCAAGATATGACCTGGAGCTGTCAAGGCTCTGCTTGAGCGGACAGACTCATAGTCCTTTATATAACACGCTTTGTCCGGTTGGGCAAACTGGAATTGGCTTTAGTCAGGGATTTCAACAGCTTCTGTCTGACGAGGAGAGCTTTTCATCTGCACAGCCCGGCTACCTGCTTCCCTGCAGGCAGCCAGTAAATCTCATCTTCTTTGGCCGGCAGGCTACTTCTGCTTGGCCACCACCTTGTCCTTGATCTTCTCGTAGAGATCGGCCGGCAGCAGCCCCTTGGTCTTCAGCTGGGTCTTGTTCTTGTACGGCCGGCCGGCGATGATCTTCTGCGAATAGGCTTCGCCGACCCCGGCGATGCTCATCAGCTCCTGCTTGCTGGCGGTGTTGATGTCAATCAACCCCGGCTTGGCCGGCTCGGCTTTGGCCGGGGGGGCCTTTTCTGTTGCAACAGGCTTGGCCGGTGCCTTCTTCTCCACGGCAAGTGCGAAGCCGGCTGAAACAACCAGGGTAAACAACAGCACCAGAACAGTCGAAATAATCCGCTTCATGATCTACTCCTCCTCTTAGCTGAAATAATGACAGCAGCGATGATTATCCGCAATCTGACCGCTGTTTGTCAACCTTGTGACCGTCCATCCTTTATTGTCAAAGCCGGAAATGTTGCAGCACCGCCCGAAGCAGCGAAGCGCTCTCCCCGAGCTGGCGATATGCCTCTTCCGCCGTCATATCCCGCTGCTCGGCCCGCAGCCTGAGGCCGAGTTGCCGGCTCAAATTGGCTATCCTGGCTATCTCTGCCGCCAGATCAGCCTCGAACCGCTCTGACCGCAACGTTACCGGATAGATATGTTTATTGATCCGCTCCAGGTTATCGAGTATCTGCTTATCCACCATAGCATCGCTATAGGCATGGCGGTCCCGGTTGTAATCGTCGAAGGGGGTCGAATGGAGCGGCTGGCTCAGATCCCCCAGATAATGGACCGCATAGGCGACATGGTACTGGCCATACTTGTTGTCCCGGCGACTGCCGGCATAACTCCGGAGTGCCGCGACTATGGCGCCGTAAAGATGCCCTTCCGGGTCATCTTTGCGGTTGTACCGCTCGGCCTGTTCCAGCACCTGCCGCACCGTGACCTCCTTGCCGCGGCTGTTGTTGCAGTAGTGGTTCTGTTTTTCCACCTGGTCAGCCTTCTCCTTGGCTATATCAGCGCCGGCCGCGTTGTACCATTTGCCATAACCGGCCGCCCTGGCAATGGCGACATGGGTCTCGTCATTCCAGGCCTCGGCCGGACCGGCAGCCAGGAGAAGACCACCGAGCCAGGCGGAAAGCATAAGCATCCGGCAGCGCAGTGCCATCTCACCCTCCAGAGGTCATTTCTTCAGCGGAAAGCTCTTCTTCAGCACCACCATATCCACCACCGGCAGTTCCGGCACCTTTTCCAGCCCATAACTCTCGGCCAGACTGATGTCAGCCGGCACCGCCAGAAGAAGCGCCTCGGCGACCTTCTGATCAGCCTGTCGATAACGGAGCTTCACCTCCAACTGCAGCTCCTCCCCGTCAACCAGCTCCGGCAGACCGTAATAGACCTCTTTGTAGCCGCGCGGCGGTATGGTGTCATGACGGGAGAAGGCGGTCACCACCCAGGGGTCGATGGCGAAGTGGAAATCCTTCCCCACCCCGTCAGAGGCGAAAGTGCGGCTATCTGCCGGTAACTGACCGGCGCTGTTCAGGGTGCCGCTGCTCATAAGCAGCTTGCCGGCACTGTTACGGGCAGTCAGCTCCAGCCACATCTGGCGGACATTAGTCAGCGAGGTGGGGAGGTTGTGGCCGGCGCGGAGATTTACCACCCGTACCTTCAGTTCAGCCAGCCGCCCATTCCGGTATATCGGCTCCAACTCCAGCAGAGCGGCACTCTTCAGCCGCTCCACCGCCATTTCGTACTGTTTCATCAATGCGGCGGCCTGCTCCTTCTCCCCTGCTTTCTTCGCCGCAGCGGCAGCCAGATAGTGGAGCAGGTAGTTGGCACCGTTGAAGTTATGCCGGTATTCACCCCGCTGCGGCTTGTAGAAGTCGTCGGCTACCTTGCGGAAGGTGGCGGTGTCGACCATGTGGCAGTCCTGGCAGAGGATCGCCTTCTGCGCATAGGGTCCATGCTTCCACTCCAGGTAGGTCGCTTCGAGCGGAAAGTGGGATTCGTAATGATAGACCTGGTGGCAGGAGGCGCAAAGATCGGCCTGCAAATGGAGCGGTGACTCCTCACACTGGTGGAAACCGCCGCCACACCCCTCATTAGGCTTGAACGGGCCGCGCTTGACCAGGACCGGGCCATCCTTCCCTGCCACACCGGGAGAGAGGATGAATGAGCCGTTTTCCGGTTCATGGGAGGGTGTCTGCCAATGAGTGACACTACTGATCGAATGGCAGATGTCACAGGAGACCCCGGCCAGAGCCATGGGGGAGAGCCCCTTCAGTCCTGCCCCCTTTATCTCGCCTGTCACCATGCCGGCCGGAGAGTGGCACCCCTCGCACTGCCGGGTGATCTCATGCCCTACCGCCTTCACCCCCTTGGCCAGCTCACCCTGGTAGACCGGGTCCTTGAAGGCAAGACTGTGGATCGAACCGGACCACTCCTTGTACTGCTGCACATGGCAGAGTCGGCACTGGTCAGGTGCGGTGAAGGGGGCCGGCGACTTGTTCCACTTGATCAGCGAGGGGTAGTATGGGTAGAACTCCCGGTCGACGTCGAATACTGTCGGCGCTGGGCCAGCGACGATATTCTGTGCCAGCAGCAGCGGGGCTGCCAGCAGCAGCATGGTAACAATTTTCCGCATAATCGCTCCTTCAAATATTAATTAGAGAACTTTCCCCAGACTTTGCTATGCTTAGACGATAGTGATAAATCTCCCCCGGAAGCAGGAAAAACTATGACGCTCGAAGCTTTTGTCACCAGTTATGGCTATCCGGCGCTTTTTCTCAGCTGCCTGGTGGAGATGGAGATGGTGCTGATCATCGCCGGCATGATGGCGCACAACGGCTATCTGGCCCTCCCGCTGGTGATGGTGATCGCCACTTGCGGCTCCTTCTGTGCAGATCAGATCTGCTTCCAGATTGGGAGACGGAGCGGCTCTGCATTCATCGCCAAACGCCCCCATCTGGAGCCGCGCATCGACAAGGTCCGGCGTTTCCTGGTCCGCTACCAGACCATCGCCATCCTGGGCTACCGCTTCCTCTCCGGCACCCGCGCCACCACCCCGATGGTACTGGGCATGAGCGGCTTCTCCACCAGGAGTTTCGTTCTGCTCAATATCTGCAGCACCTCCCTCTGGGCCGTCACCATGAGTAGTTGCGGCTTCTTCTTCGGCCATCTGGTGACCGAACTGCTGGAGAACATCAAGCGTTACGAAACCCCGATCATCCTCTTGCTGGGGTTGATCGCCTTTGCCATCTGGCTCTGGCGCCGGCTGCGGAACAGGCCGCCGCTCATCCCCCCCGCCTGATCTGCTGCCGCTAAGGCGTGGCAGCAGGCTGCAGGGTGATCTCGACCCGCCGGTTGGCAACCGCCATATCGGCCGGATAGAGAGGTGCAGCAGTACCGACACCGCTCGCCTCGACCGCTGTTGCCGGGAGCCCCCCCTTCTCCAGCAGATAATCCTTCAGCTGTCTGGCCATCTGTTCGGTCCCCTTGACATCCTCCTGCTTGGTCGGCTGACCGCTGCCATGGACCTTCACCATGGCGCGGTAGTCAGGATATTTCTTCAGCAGCCCGGCCAGCCCGGTCAGGATAGTCCCCCCCTCGGGGAGGAGCGTCGCCCCCTTGCTGGTCACCTTGAAAAAACTGCTGCGGGGGTAGAGCATTGTCAGCCGGTCATCGGCAAATCTGAGCAGATTGGCGATCTTTCCGGCATCGCTCAACATCTCGCGGGACCTTTCGCTGAGCCGCAGCTTTGCCTGGACATCGACGAACTCGGCCCCCTTCTGCGCGGAGAGGCTCTGCAATTCGTCACTGGTCCGTTTATGGGCCGCGGTCATCGACTCGATCAACTTCTCCTTCTCCGTCAGAAGAGCTTTCAGTTCAGTCAGCTGCCGCTGCAGATCGGTTATTGTCCCCCCCCTGGCAGCCAGGTCACTGTTCAAACCGCTTATCTGCAGTGCCAGTGCGCTCTCCTGCGCAGCTTTGTCATTTTTCAGCTGCTCAATATCCTTGCCAAGTCGGGCCGCTTCGTCTCTCTTACTCGCCAGGTCGGCGCGAAGCCCCTCCTGGACCTGCGACAAGCGGTTGATTTCAGCATTCTTGTCATCGAATATCCTGATCTTCCCCTTGACATCGCTTATCAACCGCTCAAGCCGACCCTTTTCCTGCTCCTGATCGAGCTTCCCCAGGCGGGAAGCGACCACTCCGGCATGCAGTTCAGCCATCGCCGCATAGTAGCGGACCGTAGGTTCGGCACTCTTCTCCAGTTTCCCCCAGCTCAGGTTCTTTCTGTACTCATTATCCGCATTGCGCAGATAGTTCTGCGCCACCAGGATGTCATCGATAAAGGGCTTGGTCTCATCCCCGCGGGCCAGCAGTCTCTCTATGGCCCCCCTGGCCGTCTCATAGTATTCCGGCATCTTGATATTGTCGGCAGCGGCAGCGACGCCAGCCATTATGGCACTGCATAACAGTGCCAGGGAAAGGTGGATAACTCTGTTCTTCATTGGCCATCCCCTTTCCCGGCCAGTATAGCCGCCAGTCGCGCCTCCACCCTGGTCAATTCGGTTCTGCTCGCGGCAGTCGCTTTCGCCGCCTCCCGCTCCTCGGCCTGGACAGCCGCCAGAACGGCCTGGATGCCGGCCATCTCCACCGCCTCCTTGGTAGCCTTTTCATCACCCGCCTTGAGCCCCTCCTGGGCGGCGCTGATACTTCTGGCAGCCGCTTCTATCGTCTCTTTGGCAAACTCACCCGCTTTTGTCTGGGGGAGCTTTTCCACCATCTCCTTGACCTGCCGGTATTTCTCCATGGTTGCAGGGGTGACCCCCCCTTCCGCTGCAACCAGAACCGGCCATGCGAGGAGCGCAACCAGCAGCGCCGAGCCAATCCGTAACATAACTTCTCCTTTCCTCTGCTGATAATCCGCTGCAACTCTCAAAGTCACAGAGCAATGATACACATATTTGCCGTTCCTTCAACCCTTTTGACAATCTCTTGGCAACAGCGCCGCTTCTGCGCAGATGAAAATATAATAATTACCGGTATATTCTAAAACGCTGTATTTTTTTCAACTTTTTGTTATTATATCGAGTGGTATTACCCTGCCAGCAGCATATAAAAACAGTGTCATTGCAGCAGCTATCGCCCGGAGGTCGCATGTCCAAAAAGCTCTCCATCAAGATCGTCGGCGTTCTCATCCTGGTGATGATCGTCATAATGTCTATCTTCACCCTCTATTTCATCAAGTCGCGCAGCGCCAACATCGAATCGGAACTGCTCGCCCGGGGGCGGATCGAGGCGCTGACCGGTGCCAAGCTGATGGAGCAGATCCTTGAAGAGGCGATAGCGAGCGGCAGGTTCAGCAAGGAAGATATCTTTGACGAGCGCTACCAGCCGATCCCCAATACCGACCCGCAGAAGTACCATACCAGATACGATGCCTACCTGGACAAGACGATCCTGGAACTGGAGGACGAATTCCTCAAGGACGAGCAGGTGGTCTTCGCTGTACTGGTCGACCGGAACGGTTATCTGCCGACCCACAACAGCAAATATTCCAAACCTTTGACCGGCGACAAGGAGAAGGACAAGGTCGGCAACCGGACCAAGCGGCTCTTTAACGACGAAGTGGGGATAACTGCCGCCCGCAACCAGCAGGAGCTCTTGAAACAGGTCTATGCCCGGGATACCGGGGAGATGATGTGGGATATCTCGGCACCGGTCTTTGTCCAGGGTAAACATTGGGGGAGTTTCCGCATCGGTTTCTCCATGGCCAAGACGGTGCAGAAGATCGCCGAACTACGGATGCAGATCATCGGTGCCATGCTGCTGATGCTTATCATCACCTCCCTCACCATCATGTTTGTCGTTACCCTGCTGGTCCGGCCGCTCAACATGCTTACCGAGACCGCCCGGCGGATTGCTGACGGCAACCTGGACGAGAAGATCCCGGTGCTGAGCAATGACGAGATCGGTGCCCTGGCAGAAGCTTTCAACCGGATGACCAGCGAGATAGTCACCAACCTAAAGGGGGAGATCGAGCGGAGTTCCCGCCTCATCTCCACCATCAAGGATGCCATCGGCCACCTCTCCAGCGCTGCCAAGGAGATGCTGGCGATCAGCGCCCAGCAGTCGTCCGGCGCCACGGAACAGGCGACTGCCGTGCAGCAGCTCTCCACCACCTCCCAGGAGGTAGCCATAACCGCCAAGCAGATAGCCGACAATGCCGTATCAGTAGAGAGCATGGCTGAATCGACCAATCAGAGCTGCACGACCGGTACCGCTGACATGCGCAATGCCATCGACGGGATGACCAGACTGCGGGCCCAGGTGCAAAGCATAGCCAGCAGCATGCTGCAACTGGGTGACAACAGTCAGAAGATCGGCGGCATCGTCGAGATCATCGACGAGATCAGCGATCAGACCAACCTGCTGGCGCTCAATGCGGCGATCGAAGCGGCCGGTGCCGGTGAGGCGGGGAAAAGGTTCGCCATTGTCGCCCAGGAGGTGAAACGTCTGGCCGAGCGGACCGTCGAAGCGACCAGGCAGATCCGCGGGCTGATCGACGAGATCCAGAAGGCTACCAACAGTACCATCATGGTGACCGAAGAGGGGACCAAGGCGGTCGATACCGCTTCGGCACAGGTGGACAAGGTGCAGCAGTCTTTCGGCACCATCATCGGCATGGTGGAGGGGACTGCCATGTCTGCCAAGGAGATAACCCTGTCGACCCAGCAGCAGACCTCGGCCTGCGAACAGATGGCCGAGACCATGAGCGAGGTGCGGGACGTGGCGCAGCAGGTGGCAGGCAGCGCCAATGAGACCGAACGCTCCATTGCCGAGATCATGGAGTTGACAGAGACCCTGCGGGATCTGATCGAGGAAGAGTTGGCGGCCAAAGGGAAGAACGAGGCGCTGGCCGGCGCCCGCCTGATGGAGCAGGTCCTCACCGAAGCGGTCAATAGCCACCGCTTCACCATGGATGAGATATTTGACGAGAATTATCTGCCGATCCCCGGTACCGACCCGCAGAAATACCATACCCGCTATGACGAATACCTGGACAGTGTCATCCTCTCCCTGGAAGACGAATTCCTGGAGAAGGACCACCATGTCATGTTCGCCGTGCTGGTCGACCGGAACGGCTATCTGCCGACCCACAACAGCAGATATTCCCAACCCCTCACCGGCGATCGGGAGAAGGACAAGATCGGCAACAGGAGCAAACGGATCTTCAACGACAAGGTGGGGCTGGCTGCGGCCCGCAACCGCCAGGAGCTATTGGTGCAGATGTATACCAGGGATACCGGGGAGAAGATGTGGGACATCTCGGCGCCGGTCTATGTAAACGGCAGGCACTGGGGGGGGTTCCGGATCGGTTATTCTATCGACAGCTGACAGCTGGAGCCTCAACTCATTTCTTCAGATCGATCCGGTAGCTCTTGATCTTCCGGTGCAGATTACTCCGCTCCAGTTCGATCGCCTCGGCTGTCTTGCTGATGTTCCAGTCATGCTCTTCCAGCTTTTGCAGGATGAATTCCTTCTCAAACTCTTCCCGGGCCTCCCGCAGGGTGCTCAACTCCAGCACGCTGTCGAGTCTGGAGCCCCCCACCTCGCGATGGCTATCACGGCCTGCCAGTGACTCGGGAAGCTCGGCCGCACCGATGGTACGACCGCCGGTCATGATTACCAGCCGCTCCATGATATTCTTCAACTCCCGTACATTCCCCGGCCATTCATAATGCTGCAGCAGTTCCATGGCATCCGGCAGGATGACCTTCTGCTCCCGTCCGTCACGACGGCAGAACTTATCCAGATAATAGGCTGCAAGCAGAGGGATGTCAGCACGTCTCTCCCGCAAAGGTGGCACAGTAAAAGGGACCACATTAAGCCGGTAGAAAAGGTCCTCGCGGAAATTGCCGGCCCGGATCTCCTCGTCGAGCAGCTTGTTGGTAGCAGCCACCACCCGGACATCGACCTCTACGGTCCTGGTCCCCCCTACCCTTTCGAACTTCTTCTCCTGCAGGATACGAAGCACCTTGGCCTGGGTCTTGAGCGACATGTCACCGATCTCATCGAGGAAGATCGTCCCGCCGTCCGCCAGGTCGAACTTCCCTTTCTTCTGCGCCACTGCTCCGGTAAAGGCGCCTCGCTCATGACCAAACAGCTCGCTTTCGATCAGCTCTTCCGGAATAGCGGCGCAGTTCACCTCGACGAACGGGCGGTTCTGTCGCTGACTGTAGGTATGGATGGCACTGGCCACCAGCTCCTTGCCGGTACCGTTCTCCCCGGTTATCAACACCGAAGCGCCGGTGGGGGCGACCAGCCTGATCTGTTCCTGCAGCTTGAGCATGGCCGGGGTAGCGCCGATCATCTGCTGATCGTGCAGCACCATACCCCGCAGAGAGTCGTTCTCCTCCTTCAGCTTGCTCATGCCGAGGGCATTCTTCACCGTGATCAGCAATTTTTCCAGGGAGAGCGGCTTTTCCACAAAGTCGTAGGCGCCAAGTTTGGTCGATTTGACCGCGGTTTCGATGGTGCCGTGGCCGGACATCATCACCACGACAAGGGGAGGGTAGAGCTCCTTCAATCTCTTCAGTGTCTTCAGACCGTCCTGCCGCGGCATCCATATATCGAGCAGGACCAGGTCAGGAAGCTCCTTCTGTGCCATGCTGAGCGCCTCGACACCGTCAACTGCCAGGAGCGTCCTGTAACCCTCGTCCTCGAGTATCCCGGCCAGGGAGGCGCGGATGCTCTCTTCATCATCGACAACCAGAATGGTAGCGCTCATCGGTCCGATCCTGTCCGTAATCCGCTGCTGTCAGCCATCTATCCCCAGCTCCCGGGCAAGATTCCGCCAGGCCGGCAGACTCCTCTCGATCATCTTCTGGTCGACACAGTAGGCGATACGAAAATAGCCGGGGGCGCCGAATCCGGCCCCGGGGACAAGCAGCAGGTTGTGCTGTTGGGCCAGACGGACAAATTCCAGGTCATCGGCCAGTGGTGACTTGGGGAAGAGATAGAATGCCCCGTCCGGTTTGACCGCCTGGAACCCCATACCGGTCAAGGCTTTGTAGAGTATGTCGCGCTTTTTCCGGTATTCGGCGATGTTCACCGATACCCGCTGCAGTTTGGTCACCAGTCGCTGCATCAGTGCTGGCGCATTGACAAAGCCTAGCACCCGGTTGCAGAAGACCGCACCTTCGATGAACTTCCCCACCTCCTGCATGCCGGGATTGGCAGCCAGATAGCCGATCCGCTCTCCAGGGAGCGCCAGGTCCTTGCTGTGAGAGGTGACTATCACCGAGGTATCGACATAGGGGAAGATATTCGGCACCTGCTTGCCGTCATAGGCGATGCGGGAATAAGGCTCATCGGAGATGACATAGATCTGCCGCTCCAGCTCCCGCTCCTTGAGCCGCACCATGTCGCCTAGCGCCTCCAGCGTCTCGGCCGGGTAGATAACGCCGGTAGGGTTGTTGGGGGAACAGATGATGATCGCCCTGGTTTTGTGATTGATCGCCGCAGCTATGGCCGGGATATCGAGCTGGAAGGTCTCCCGGTCGGTCCAGACTTCACGGGGGACGCCACCATGGTTGTCGATATAGAACTTGTATTCGACAAAGTAAGGGGTGAGGATGATCACCTCTTCGCCAGGGTTGAGGATGGTCTTGAGGACCACGTTGAGAGCACCGCCGGCGCCGCAGGTCATGATCACATGGCTGCTGTTGACCGGTAGTGCTGATGCCTCGGCAAGTACCTCGGCAACTGCGGCGCGGGTCTCCTCATAGCCGGCATTGTTCATATAGCGATGCATACCGGGGAGCGGGGACTTGGCCAGACGGAGCATTTCGGCGCGGAACTGCTCCGGCGGCTCCACGTCAGGATTGCCAAGAGTAAAATCGAATACCTTGTCGGCACCGTGCAGTTGGCGAAGCCGCTCCCCCTCCTCGAACATCTTCCTGATCCAGGAGGCGCGTTCGATGAATCCGGCAATTTTGGTGGCAATCGGCATGCTGCATGCTCCTCTTTGTCCTGCTCTGTTGATCTGATGACAATTCTGACAAGGCGCGGTTGCTACATTTGCCGGCCGGGGAGGGAGATTGAAGTTCATCTACCTTGTACCATATTATCATCATCCGGCGCAAGGGGAAGCTGCCATGATAAAGCTAATTCACGCTGTATGCCGGTGCTGTTGAATATCCGTGCAGAGCGGGCGCCAGTGACAAAAAAAGGGACCGGCATGCGGTCCCTCTCCTCTGCCGGTTATTGCCAGGCAGTCGCTATTTTCAGTTACCCTTCTTACTGCAGCAATCAGGGCTCTTCGCCGGCACCCTCTTCGGGCACTCCTTATTGGGGCAGTTGGCGCAGTCTACTGCCAGATTGCAATCCTTTTTCTTCGGGCAATCCTTGCTGGAGCATTTGGCACAATTGACTGCCGCTTTACCATCGGCATTCTGCGGCGATCTGGCGCAGCTGCAATCCTTTCCCACTTTGCAGCAACAGTCCTTACAATTCTTCGCACAGTCGGCACATTGGCAGGTGGCTGCTCCCTTGGTCTGGCCGGCATCGGCCGGCACCTGGGTGGTCACGGCGTTGGAGAGAATCGGAATAATCAGGGCCAGTAAGAATAACAGGGCGATGATCAGCTTGGTCATGCAGATCTCCTTTGGCATTTATCTGGCACTGCTGCGCCTGTCTGCTTGGCAGACAACTGGGTTACAATACACACCCCTGCCGCGCTAGTCAATGGGAAATAGTTAATGCGCTGATTTGCCTGGCCAGATTGCTAGCCGCCATGGCAGGGGGATGTAATCCCCTGAAACTGATGTAGACTTGATACAGAAGTTACGGGACGACTCGTCTTCCTGAAAAAAGGGGGCCTGACATGAACCATAACGCCACAATCGGCAAAGCAGCTGTCAACTCCGGGCTGCCGCGGCTCGCCCTCTCGGCGCTGCTGCTCGCCATACTGGCCCTGCTCCTGCTGCTGACAGCCGGCACAGGGACCCGTCTCGGTCTCTGGCAATTCCGCACCGGTTTCACCATCCTGAAATATGGCGCGGCCTGCGGCGGTCTGGCCGGAGTGACAGCAGCCGCAGCCATCTTTATCTACCTGCGCCAGCGCCGCCTGCTCGGCACTATCCTGGCCCTTTCAGCTTTGACCGCCGGCATCATCGCGGTAGCCCTCCCCCTCTCCTGGAAATCGATCGCCCGCAAGGTCCCGCCGATCCATGATATTTCCACCGACACCAGCAATCCCCCCCTCTTCAGCGCTATCCTGCCGCTCCGCCAGGGGGCACCAAATCAGGCTGGATATGGCGGCCCCGCCATTGCTGCCAAGCAACAGGCCGCCTATCCTGACATCAAACCGCTGGTATTAGGCATGCCGCCCGGGGAGGCCTTCCCGCGGGCCGAAGCGACTGCCCGCGCCATGGGGTGGCAGATAATAGCCTCGGATGCCGGGCAAGGTCGCATCGAGGCGACCGCGACCACCTTCTGGTTCGGCTTTGTCGATGACGTGGTGATCCGCCTCACCCCGGCTGGCGAGCGTACCATCATCGATATCCGCTCTGTATCAAGGGTCGGCATCAGCGACGTCGGCACCAATGCGAAACGGATCAGGACCTTTCTGCAGAAGCTTGCCGGGGGGAGATGACAGCTGCTCGATGCTTTTCTTCAGAACCATTCGCGGCGGAACTGGTCCCGGTATTTGCCGAGGATATGCAGAGCCGCCAGGAATGGTATCAGGACGAGGATGGAGGTGGCGAGCAGGTACTCGATGCTCGGTATCTGCTCACCTTTACTGATATAATTTTCGACATTCCCCGGGCTAAGCCGGCCGATGGTTAAAACGAGCATAGTCAGCCAGAGCAGCCCGACCGCCAGTCGCCGCCCCCATTGCAGCATGCGGAAAAGACCGAGCGCGGTCAGGAGAAACAGGGTGCCCAGGACGATACAGGTCTCCAGCATCAACCCCCGCGTGGCGGCAAACAGATAACTGACTCCCCCCCCCAGACTGGCAGTTATCACCAGCAGCACGGTCCATTTCAATATCGGCT
Source organism: uncultured Geobacteraceae bacterium (assembly GCA_964649725.1). GTDB lineage: Bacteria > Desulfobacterota > Desulfuromonadia > Geobacterales > Geobacteraceae > CAZYTM01. Next base: position 53,217 of record CAZYTM010000012.1, read on the forward strand.
TGCTGCACTTAAGGATCATAACCTCCCCCACCTCCCCTGTCGGCTAGCGTGGTCCGATGCGCAGACTCACGGTGCCGATGAATATCTCCCTGAGGAAACAGACCAGTCCGACTATCATCGCCAGCATGGCGAGGATGAAGAGGAGTGAGACCGGGATGGCGATGTTGAAGCGGAGGAAGTGGTCGAGGAAGAGAATCACTATCACCAGGCAGATGAGGATCGCCGCAGTTGTGCAGAAGGTGATGGCCCGCCCCACCAGCTTGGCACGACGAGACAGGATGGTGAGATGGAGATGGTGCTCCCTGAGCCGGTCCGGGCTCTCTGCCTCCAGCTTGGCCTCGATCACCCTGGCCCGGTCTATGACCCGCGACAGCCGGTTGGTCATCACCGACAGCATCGCGCCGATGGCGGTGAGGAGAAAGACCGGTGCCACAGCCAGCTGAATGACATGGGCGATATCATTTATCTTGAATAAATCGTTCATTGCAATACTCCGGAAGAATGATCCTGCCGCTCAAGCAAGGACAAATTCATGGTTTTACCAGCCCTGGCAGCGACAGCTCCGCTTTATTCCTTGCACCGCTGATCCTGCCGGTACACGGCGCCACCCCTTGCTCTGGCCGGCACTGCTCCGGCTGCAGCTTGCTATGGCGCAACACTACCTGGCAACCCTCCTTGTCGCAATTGGCCAGTTCGAGCCTGAATTTTTCAAACGGCGCCTTGTAGCCCGCCTTCTCCATCAGTACGTTCTGCGGTGCGCCGGCCAGGCTCGGCTCCTTCTCCAGCGTCCGGCAGAGCGCCTCATGGATGACCTTCAGCATATCGCCCAGCTCCTTTTGCGCATCAACCGCCATGTCGTAGCGGACCCGCTGTTGTTCGGCCGCAGTCATGGACAACCCCTTTTTCCGCAAAAACTCCTGCATCTCCGGCTTTTCGGCTACTACGGCAAACATCGCCGCATTGTAGCCGTTGCTGGTCCGCGCCTTGCTATCCGCCCCTCTGGCCAGCAGGAGTTCAACCACTTCGATCCGGCCGAACCCTGCCGCAAGGAGTAGCGGCGTGGCACCATCCATCTCGCGGGAGGGGTCATCCTTTGCTATCTTGACCGGCTGCTCGATCTTCGCCCCCTTCTCCAGCAGCAAAGCTACCACCTGCGGCGTGCCGGTGATGACCGCGCCGTGCAGCGGACCAAACCCTTCCTTCTCCGACAGGGCATTGACATTGGCGCCACGTTCCAGAAGCAACCGGACTATCTGCTCGGCCGCTTTGACAGTCTCTTCCCTGGCTGCATTCTTCTCCTTTTCAGGAAAGACATCGTTGCTCAGAACCTGAAAGGCACAAGCTGCTGTCAGCGGCGACATGCCGGAAACGGTCGGTTGCTCCAAAGCTGCCCCTTTATCGAGCAGCAGCTTCACCCCGTCATAGTCGTTGTTGATGATCGCCACCATAAGCGGCGTCCCACCCTCCTTGTCGCGGACATTGACATCGGCACCCGCCTCGATGAGCTGCTGTCTGAGCATATTGGCATTCCGCCCCAGCATATGCAGAACAGTCTCGCCGGCTTCGGTAGCATCCCTGGCGCTCAGGCCGAGCTTCAGCAGTCGCTGCACCATGCCGGGGTGATTATAGCGGACCGCCACCATCAGCAGAGTCAGGCCGGCCTTGTCCTTCAGCTTCGGGTTGGCGCCGCGGGCCAGAAGCAGGTCGATCACCTCGCCATGCCTGGTCTCCGGTTTCATCTTCGCCAGCGCGATAAAGAGTGGCGACCAACCCAGTTTGTTGGTCAGGTTCGGATCAGCGCCGGCGTCAAGGAGCAGCTTGACGATCTGCGGGTTCCCCTGCAGCGCCGCCCGGAAGAGCGGCCTGTTCCCCTTGCCGTCTTCGCCGCTAACATCCACTCTGGCATTGATCAACCCCTTCACCTTGTCGATGTCGTTACTGTTCACCGCAGTCAGAAGCTCGTCCACTGCAGCTGCAGCAGAAATCCGCGGCAGACCGAGCAGCATCAGAACGGCCGACAGCATTATAACCATGGCAAAATAGCGGCTCAACCTCATCATCTCCTCCTCACGCAGCACCAGTAATAAAATATTTGCAGCAGGGGCTCTGGCAGCACCGAAAACCGGCTGAGACCGGTCAGGATTGCAGCTTGATGGTCTGGGCGACAGTGAGCCCGGTTGTTATCTGCAGATATTTCGAGGTGGCATCGCACTGCAGCTCCGGCTCCACCGTAAAGCCCAGGTCTACACTCCCACCGTTCTGTGCCGCCTGGTCGAGCAGCCGGCAAAGCTCATCGAAGTTCTCCCCGAGCAGCTGCGAACCGGTATAATGGCAGGTCTCATCGTCAGCGGCAAATTCCAGCAGGCGCATCTTGTTGCAGTTGGCAAGCTCTGCTCCGGCAGCCTTCTGATAGAGATGCATGGAAAAATTCCGCCGGTGATGGAGCTGCTTCCCTCTCTGCAGTTCGGTGACGACGATCTTCCCTTCCAGATTGAGGACATAATCGACCTCACTACAGTCGATATTTTTCGTGAAACGGGTGAATCTGGTCACCGTGAACCTCATGTTCGGCAGGAAGCTACCTGTCTTGATAAAATCGTCGATCATAATCCCCCCTGCAAGCAAAACGACTAGTTATAAATTCAGTGACCGGCCAGCTCTCCCCATAACTCCTTCAACCTTTTGTCCCTGCCGCAGCCGGTGCGGTAGTATTTATAGCGGAGCGGATTCTTCCTGTAGTAGTGCTGGTGATACTCCTCGGCCGGATAGAACGGTCCGGCCGGCACTATTTCGGTGACGAGCGGAGCAGGAAAAGGTTTCTCTCTCTCCACCCTTTTTTTCGATTCCTCTGCCAGCTTCCGTTGGCTATCGTTCCGGTAGAAGATGGCGGAGCGGTACTGATGGCCACTGTCGCAAAACTGGCGGTCCTTGACGGTCGGATCGATATTGTGCCAGAAGCGCTCCAGCAGTTTGCTGTAACTTATTTTACCCGGATCAAAACGGATCTGCACCGCTTCGGCATGGCCGGTGCCGCCTGCCGACACCTGCTGGTAAGTCGGGTTCTGTTCTTTACCGCCGCTATAGCCGACAGTGACCGAAATCACCCCCGGAAGCTTGTCAAAGGGGGACTCCATACACCAGAAACAGCCACCGGCAAAGATGGCAAGCTCCTCTTTCGCCGCTCCGGTTCCGGCAGAGAAGAGCATCAGCAAGGCAACTGCTCCGGCCAACAGTATTCGCATCTTCCACCTCACCCCTCACGCTCCATGCTTACCCAACTTCCGCACAATCGCCTCCACCACATGGGCAGCGTCGTTGATGGCGCTGTAGATCAGGTTCGGGTGTCGCTGTTCCTGGATCGACCCGGCGCTGATCTTCATGTAGGAGGGGGAGATGGCGCCACCGATCACATAAACCCCTTTGCGGGTCGATTCGTATTCTGCAGTGAGGAGCAACAGCCGGTCACCCTCCTTGGCCACCTGGCAGACCCCCTCGGTACAGGCGATGGTCTGGATCCCCAGCTTGTCGAATATCGGCAGCGGCCCCTGCGAGCCGATACAGGCGATGACGTTCTTCATCGGGAAGCTCATGGCATGATAGATCTCGATCCCGTCCGGCTGCCGGAACTCGTTGATGCGGATCACCAGCCGGTCGACCCCTTCGTTGTCCACTTCGCCGATGCGCGGAGTGGCACCAGGCAGGAGGCGGATATTGCCGCCGAGCAGGATCTCCTCGCCGAGCCGCTGGGCAGTCTCCTTGTTGACATCGAACTTCTCCGATATGTGGGCCCAGTAGACCGAATGCTCGTCATTCGCCTCCCGCTTCGCCTTGAGTATGGAGATGATGACATCGGCCGCAGTGTTGCCGCCGCCGATCACCAGGGTCCGTTCGCCGACATATTTTTTCGGGTCGTCGACAGACTTCGCCACCATCTTGGCATCGCCGTAGACCGACAGCTCCCGCGGGATGCTGCTGCCAAAGGCGAGCACCACCTTGCGCGTCTTCAACCCACCCTTGTCGGTCAGTACCAGCAACCGGTCACGTTCGTCGCGGATATCGTCAAAGGCGGTCTCGGTCTGGACATTCAGTTTCTCGTGCTGGACAAAGTGCTGCACATACTGGATATATTTCTCTACCGACACCGGCTTGTCAGGTGGCCGCAGCTCCTCCACCAGGAACGGCTCGTCGCTCTCCTTCGGTTTCGACGGATAGACGTTCTTCCCTTCCGGATAGGTGTTGGCGATCCCCTGGAAGATGGTCTTCCCCTGCTCCAGCAGCCGATAGGAGAGACCGGTCTTGTGGCAGAGATAGGCGGCAGCCACCCCGGCCGGGCCACCGCCGATGATGATGACATCGAAGATAGTGCTCATCGATTGTTACTCCTTGACAGAGAATAACTCATTATTTACTGCCATCTTTTGCATTAATTAAAGGATAGCATATTCGTCCGAGAATGGAAATCAGTTGCGCGGCGGAATCTCTTCCATCTTGCCGCCAGGGAGGAGCCGATAGCGATGACCGCGCCAGCTGACCCGGCTCCCGAGAAAGGCGAGCCCCCAGGTGGCAAAGGCAAAGAAGTCACGCAGCGGGAGGAGCGGGAAGCAGCGGGGGAATACTTCGTCCTTGAGAAAGGTGCGGCTGTAGACCAGCGCTACACTGCAGCGGACCAGGTAGAGATTGGCCGCGGCGACCATGCCGGCCTCGGAAAAACCGCTGACTAACAGGGCAAGCAGGGCGAAGGGGAAAGCCTGGGTGATCCCTGAGGCGAAATACCCCCCCGGCCGGGAGACCCGCATGGTGCGTGCCCAGCGGAGTTGTCTGGAGAGAACAGTGGCCAGGTTCTCCCGGTGCATCACACTCTCGACAAATTCATCGGAGAGGAGGATCCGCCAGCCGGCCAGATGGACCTTGTTCCCCAGCTGGTAATCGTCGGCCAGGTAGTCGACCAGCGCAGCAAAGCCGCCGATGTCGGCCAGCGCCTGCCGCCGTACCGCCATTGATGCACCAAGGGCGAACGAGAGCCCCTCCAGCCGCTGGGCGACTATGACGTTAGGCACCATCTCGGTGGTGAATCCCATCGCCTCGATGGCGCAGGCGAACCCGGTGAAGCTGGAGCTCCGGTAGAGGGAGGTCACCAGTCCGACCTGCGGATCGGCAAAGGGGGCGCAGACCTCGCGCAGATAATCGGGACCGACCCTTATGTCGCTGTCACAGACGATGATTATCTCATGCTTTGCCTTGGGGAAGGCGTTCAGCAGATTGCAGACCTTGTAGTTAGGGCCGTAGATCCGCTCATCCACCACGATATCGATGTCATTTCCGGGATAGAGAGCCTGCAACTCCCTGATTACCGGGATGACCGGGTCTGCTTGCGAGGCGCAGGCGAAGATAAGCTGCCATGGTGCCCGGTATTCCTGGCAACAGAATGAGGCGAAGTTTGCCAGGCTATCTGCATCCACCCCCTTGACCGGCTTCAGGATGGTTACGGCAGGGGCGAAATCAACGGTTTTGCGTCGCCGGCCAAACCAGCTCCACCCCGACCAGAGCACTATCAGGCTGTATATTATCGGTGGCAGGGTGATGATAAACGGGAGGATGGTGCGGATCATTGGCTACTCCGTTCAACCAGCAGCAGGTAAGGTGAGCTGGCCGCCCGGTTGCTTTGCCGGCAGCTCCAGAGATGGAATATCTCGGGTGCCAGTTCGCCCCCCCAGGAGTCAACGGCAGCTGCCTCGGCTGCGCCGCCGGGGTGGCCGGGATAGACCACTACCAGCAGTATGCCGCCGGGAGCGAGCAGCTCCAGGGCAGCCTCAAGGGCCGGCAGAGTCGTCTCCGGCCGGGTGATAAGCGACTTGTCTCCACCAGGGAGATAACCGAGGTTGAAGACCACAGCTGCCAACGGTCCTTTCACCAGTTCGGCCAGCCTTTCATGGCCGCTCTGCAGCAGTTCGACCCGCTCCAGGAGCCCCTCCCTGGCGAGCAGTTCACGGGTCGCAGCAATCGCCCCCGCCTGCATATCGAACCCCCAGACCCGCCCGGCAGGGCCGACCAGACCGGCCAGCAGCAGGGTATCATGGCCATTGCCACAAGTGGCGTCCAGCACCCGGTCCCCCTCCCTGACCCGCTGCCGTAAAAAGAGGTGACATAGTCCGACGGCATTCCGGAGAGTCGTCGTTTTAAGCTCTGTCGTCAAGGCTCTGTTATCCTTTCAGGGATATTATTGCGGGACGCGATCCCTGTTATTTCTTCCCGGTCAGATTAAGCACTGCCGGTAATACAACAATAAAGGCCACCTGACAGGCGACCATGCCAAGGCACATCACTGCGCCGATACTGAACACCCCCTGGTGCCGCGCCACCATCAGGGCGCCGAAACTCGCCATGATGGTGAGGGTATTGAGAAACACGCCGATACCGGTGCTGGAGAAGATGACCTGCTGCGGGGTCTCATCTTCATGGCGGTAACGGTTGATGAGGTAGATCCCCGAATCTACGGCAATACCAAGTACCAGCGGCAGCACGATGATATTGGCGGAATTGAAGCTGATGCCGAACAGCCACATGCCGGCGGTCATGAAGAGGATACCGAGCAGCAACGGCACCAGGCCGATCAGGGTATAGCGGATATTGCGAAAAGCGATCAGGAGGATCAGGGCGATGGCAAATATGGCATAGATAAAGGCGTTCCGGTAGGAGTCGCGCAGCACGGTCATCGACTCATAGACCATGACCGGCTCGCCGGTAGCCCTCGGATCGACACTCCGGACCTCGGCAAGGAACTTCTGCAACGGTTGCCGGGCAAATATCTCCTCCTTCGGCGCCACCTGCAGCAGATATCTGCCGGTTTTGCCGATAAAGCGCCGCAACAGCTCCGGAGGGACGTCAGCAGCCTGGATAGGTGTCGCGGTCAGGCTCTGTCTGAGCATTTCGAGCCGCACCGGAAGCTCGGCGAACATCCCCCCCTGGAACTCCTTCAGCATGCCGACCGCGTTCTTGTCCTTCTCTTTCTCCAGATTGGCAAAGAAGCGGTCCAGAGTCACCAGAAAGGTGCCGACCTGCCCCGCTTCACTCCTCTTTTGCTGTTCGAGGCGTTTACCGAACCTCTCCACATTGTTGCGGAAGTTCTCAAAGACCGCTGGCAACTCCATCAGTCGCAGGTCCTCTTCATAGGGGACGCTTTTGATGCCGTCCAGCTGCTCCCTGGCAGCGGCCAGCAGGCTCAGCTTCTCCGCCTGGTCATCCGGGACAAAGGTGTTGGCCCAGACCAGATGGTCGACAGTCGGTAACCGCTCCAACCTTTTCGCCTTCTCTGCCGCTTCGCTGGCCGTGGCAGCTGTCACCACGGCAAAGTAGCCGGAGTTCTCCTTGCTCCGCATCAACTTGTAGGCATAGGTGACCGATTCGAGATCGCGCGCCTGCAGGTTCATCAGGTTATAGTCGAATTCACTGCGCGCCAGCGGATAGAGGGCAGCCAGGGCGAGCAGCAGCGCCAGGGTGACTACCTGGTTAGGCCGGCCGAACAGCAGCCGCTTCCAGGTCGGTTCCTCTGCCGCTTCCGGACGGCTTCTTGGCAACCTTGCCGGGAAGAGGAGCAACAGCGCCGGCAGCACTGTAAAAGTGACCAGCACACAGATGACTATCCCCCCCGCGGCGATGATGCCGAGTTCGGCGATCCCCTTGAAGTCGGTAAAGGCAAAGGTGACAAAGGCGGCCGCCACAGTAGCAGCAGCCATGGTAATGGCCCAGCCGTTTTTCGCCAGCGCAGTCCGGAGTGCATCTTCCTTGCTGGCGCCGCGCCCCAGTTCCTCCTGCATGCGGAGGATGATCTGGATGCCATACTCGATACCGATGCCGATCAGCATCACGGCAAAGACCGAGGAGAGGATGTTAAGGTGGCCGATGGCCATGGTGGCAAAGCCGAACGAGCAGCAGATAGCCACCAACAGTGCGAGCATGGCGGCGATCGTATTGAAAAGGCCACGGAAGGCTACCAGGAGGAGGATTATCGTCAGGACCAGGGTTATCAAAGTTGCCAGGGTGATGTCCCGCTCACTGGTCACCATCTCTTCATATTCCAGCACCGGCGTCCCGGTCAGCCCGACCGTCACCCCCTTGAATTCAGGGAGCTTCTGCAGCAGTGCCAGCTCTTTCCGCAGGGCAACAATGGCCGCTTCCGACTGCTTGAAGCTTGCCTCATCCTTGACCGGCAGCAGGGTAAGCACCTGTTGCCGGCCGGCTGCGGCAAAGGACGATTCGCTCCCGTCCCCCTTGCGGAACATGACCCCCTCCAGGGAGAGTCCGGCCCCGCCTCCTTTGGCAAAGGTAGCTATCCCCTCCCCCAGGGCGCCGAGCATGAAGACCAGCCGGTCAAGCCTGGCCTGGTCAGTCTTCCCCTCCGGGAGCGCCAGCCAGCTCTCCATTTCGCCGCTCAGACTGGTGAAGAGGGTCTGTACCGAAGGTGCTGCGGCCAGCGCCTTGAGCGTCGGAGCGGCCTTGGCCAGATTGGCGGTAAAGAGCGCCAGTTCGTCCCGCGGCATCAGCAGCAGACCGCTGTTTTGAAAGAACGGCAGGCCGAAGGGGAAGAAGACCTCGCGGAAGTGCTCCCGGTCACCCTGCAACCTTGACGCGAGACGCGTGCCGAAACGGCCTGCCTGGGCGCTGTCGCTGCTCTCGATCACCACGGCTATCTCTTCCTGGTCACCAAACTCGGCCCGGTAGGCTTGATAGTCGCGGTTGAAGGAGGTGTTGGCCGGCATCAACTGGTCGCGGCCTGTGAGGAAACTGAGCTTCTTGGCGGTCAGGACTACCGATAGGAGGGCGATGATAAACGCTATGGCGAGGATCAGCCATGGCCGGCGGAGAATAACCGAATAGAGTCGGCTTGCTGCGGATAGTTTTTCCTGCTCCATTGTTTGCTCACCTTCTGCCATATTGAAATCTTCCGCACCGTAACATAGCTCTCTGCTTAAATCAACCGCGACGGCACAGCGGAAGCGGCCCTTAATGGCCGCATAATAACTTGATATTATTAAGATTAGATATTTATTTTGGGAAAGGGGGTATACCTTTTGCCAATTATGTGCTAAAAAATAGCGGTTGCGTATAGTGCGTCATCTTTTTCGGCGCTGGCGCATACCGATTTTCCCGAATGCATTGGCAAGGAGAGCATGAGGCGATGAAAACCTCAAAATATCCGATTTCTCACGCGCTGACATCGTTCAACGGTGTCGCCGTCCCACAGCCCGAACAGCAACCCGGGAGCAAACCAGGCGCCAAGATACATCATCTGCCCGCTTCCATCTGGAAAAAACGTGATGGCGAGATCAAGAGTCCGCTCGACCTGGCCATCGAGCGGAGCCGCGACTTCTTCTTCCGCGAGCAGCTGCCGGCCGGCTACTGGTGGGCTGAACTCGAATCAAATGTCACCATCACCGCCGAATATATCATGCTCTTCCACTTTCTCGGCATGGTCAACAAGGTCAAAGAACAGAAGATGGCCAACTATCTCCTCAGCAAACAGACTGAAGAGGGGTACTGGTGTATCTACTACGGCGGCCCCGGCGACCTCTCCACCTCTGTGGAGGCCTATTTTGCCCTCAAGCTGGCCGGTTACGACGCTGACCATCCGGCAATGGTCAAGGCCCGCAGCTTTATCCTGGAGAGTGGCGGCATCATCAAGTGCCGGGTCTTTACCAAGATTTTCCTCGCCCTGTTCGGCGAATTCGCCTGGTTCGGCGTTCCATCGATGCCGATCGAACTGATGTTGCTACCCAACTGGGCCTACTTCAACATGTACGAACTCTCCAGCTGGGCCAGAGCGACCATAATCCCGCTCTCGCTGGTCATGGTGGAGCGACCGGTACGCAAGCTCCCCCCTGCGGCACGGGTGCAGGAACTCTTTGTCCGGCCGCCGCGACCGATCGACTATACCTTTACCAAGGAAGACGGTATCCTGACCTGGAAGAACTTCTTTATCGGCGTCGATCACTGTCTCAAGGTCTATGAAAAGAGTCCGGTCCGGCCATTCAAGAAAAAGGCGATGGCGCTGGCGGAAAAATGGGTTTTAGAACACCAGGAACCGTCCGGTGACTGGGGGGGGATCCAGCCGGCAATGCTGAACGCCATTCTGGCGCTGCACTGCCTTGGCTATGCCAATGACCATCCGGCTGTGGTCAAGGGGCTCGATGCGCTGGCCAACTTCTGTATCGAGGATGAGAAGGAGCTGGTGCTGCAGTCATGCATCTCGCCGGTCTGGGATACTGCGCTGGCCCTCAAGGCGCTGGTCGACTCCGACGTACCTACCGATCATCCTGCACTGGTCAAGGCCGCCCAGTGGCTCATCGACAGGGAAGTGCGCAAACCTGGCGACTGGAAGATCAAGAGCCCGGAACTTGAGCCTGGTGGCTGGGCTTTCGAGTTTCTCAACGACATGTATCCCGATGTTGACGATTCCGGCTTCGTCATGATGACCATCAAAAACATTGACGTCAAGAACCGTAAATCTCGGGATGACGCCCTGAGGCGCGGTATCGCCTGGTGCCTCGGCATGCAGAGCAAGAACGGCGGTTGGGGTGCCTTTGACAAGGACAATACCAAGCACCTGCTGAACAAGATACCATTTGCCGACCTGGAGGCGCTCATAGACCCACCGACCGCCGATCTGACCGGCCGGATGCTCGAGCTGATGGGGACCTTCGACTTTTCCAAGGACCACCAAGCAGCACGCCGCGGCATAAGTTTCCTCAAGGAGACCCAGGAGAAGGAAGGTTGCTGGTGGGGGCGCTGGGGGGTCAACTACATCTACGGCACCTGGTCGGTCCTCTGCGGCCTGCTCGCCATCGGCGAAGATATGTCGCAGCCCTACATCAGGCGGGCGGTAAACTGGCTCAAGTCGAAACAGAATCTTGACGGTGGCTGGGGTGAAACCTGTGAATCCTACCATGACCCGTCTCTTGCCGGTTCCGGGGTAAGTACCCCCTCCCAGACCGGCTGGGCACTGCTGGCGCTTATGGCAGCCGGCGAAGTGAACTGTTCCACCATCGGTCGCGGCATCCAGTATCTGGTCAATACCCAGAAACCGGATGGCACCTGGGATGAAGAGCAGTTCACCGGCACCGGATTCCCGAAATATTTTATGATCAAATATCATATCTATCGAAACTGCTTCCCCCTCATGGCGCTCGGTACTTTCCGGGCAAAAAGCAGAGGAGAGGCTTAACTCATCAACCTATTTGTGCAGCACCAGACTTGGTAGGGGCGGGTTGGTTGACCGCCCCTACCGCAGTTTTGCGACCATATGACAGCTATTGGTGAGATAACATGAAGGCCTTTGTCACCGGTGCCACAGGTTTTATAGGAGCCAGTCTGGTCCGTGAACTGCTCCGCGATGGCGCATCGGTCAAGGTTCTGGTCCGGCCTGAAGCTGACCGGAGCAATCTGGCCGGCCTCGATCTGCAGATATGCACTGGCGACCTGCGCGATCCGGCCTCACTCGCCCGGGGGGTGGCCGGCTGTGACACCCTTTTTCATGCAGCTGCCGATTACCGGCTCTGGACCAGAGAGCCGGCAGCCATGTATGAAAGCAATGTCACCGGCACCCGCAACATCTTGCAGGCAGCCCTGGAGAGTGGCGTACAGCGGGTCGTCTATACCAGCAGCGTCGGTACCCTCGGCAATCCTGGTGACGGCAGGCCGGGGACGGAGACAACCCCGGTAAACCTGGCCGATATGGTAGGGGACTACAAGAAAAGCAAATTTCTCGCCGAACGGGAGGCCGAGAGCTTTCTCGCCATGGGGCTGCCGCTGGTCATCGTCAATCCGTCGACCCCGGTCGGACCGCTCGACATCAAACCGACCCCGACCGGCAAGATCATCGTCGATTTTCTCAATGGCAAGATGCCAGCCTACCTGGATACCGGGCTCAACATCATCGATGTGACCGACTGCGCCAGGGGGCATATTCTGGCAGCCAGGGAGGGGAGAGTCGGAGAAAAATATATCCTGGGCAACGAAAACCTGACCTTGCGGCAGATATTCCAGATGCTGGCCGAGATCACCGGCCTGCCGGCCCCTCGGGTGAGACTCCCCTACGGGCCGATACTGCTGGCGGCCTATCTGAATGAAGGGCTCTCCCGGCTGACCGGCAAAGAGCCGCTGATCCCCCTGGCAGGGGTGCAGATGGCGAAAAAGTTCATGTTTTTCGATGCGAGCAAAGGGGTCCGGGAGTTGGGGCTGCCACAGCGGCCGGCCCGGGAGGCTCTGGCCCGGGCAGTGGCCTGGTTTCGCGCGAACGGTTATGCAAGATGACAGCTCGCCTGGTAGGATTGATGGATTAAGATTGTTTTTTTCAGTTCAATGATGTTATTTTGTAACATTAAATGTCCTGTTTCAGGAGAAGTTTTATGTCCAAACTGCTCGACAAGATAGAGAGCCCGGCAGACCTCAAGGGACTTAGCCCGGAACAGCTGGAGAGCCTGGCCGGAGAGGTACGGGAATTCCTCCTCGCCACGGTCTCCCAGACAGGTGGCCATCTGGCTTCCAATCTAGGCTGCGTAGAACTTACCCTGGCCCTCCATTACTGCTTCAATTCCCCCAATGATCGCTTCATCTGGGATGTCGGACACCAGGCTTACACCCACAAGATCATCACCGGCCGGCGGGACCGCTTTCATACCCAACGCCAGTATCAAGGTATCAGCGGTTTCCCGAAGCGGAGCGAATCACCGCACGATGCCTTTGACACCGGACACGCCTCCACCTCGATCTCGGCAGCGCTCGGCATGGCGGTCGGCCGCGATTTGAAGGGGGCCAGCAACAAGGTCATAGCCATCATCGGCGACGGCTCGATGACCGGCGGCATGGCATTCGAGGCGCTCAACCAGGCGGGCCACCTGAAAAAGAACCTGATCGTAATCTTGAACGACAACGAGATGTCGATCTCCAAGAATGTCGGGGCATTCTCCTCCTTTGTCTCACGCAAGATGTCCGGCAGCTACTTCCGGGAGTTGAAAAAGGAGATGCAGGAACTTATCACCAGCATCCCCAGCATCGGTGGCAATATCCTCCATTTCGCCCGGCGGGCGGAGAATTCGCTGAAGGGTTTCCTTACCCCGGGAGCACTCTTCGAAGCGCTAGGCTTCGACTATTACGGTCCGCTGCAGGGGCATAACCTGCCACAGCTGATCGAGGTGCTGGAGAATGTCCGTACCCTGGAGGGTCCTATCCTGGTCCATGTGATGACCACCAAGGGTAAGGGTTATGGACCAGCTGAAGAGAACCCTGACCAGTTCCACGGTGTCGGCCCCTTTGATGTCGCCACCGGCAAGGTGACTGCTGCCAAGGGTGGGTCTAAATCCTACACCGCTGTCTTCGGTGAGACCATGGTCAGACTGGCTGAAACCGATCCCCGTATCGTCGCCATCACTGCAGCTATGCCGGACGGTACCGGGCTGACCCAGTTTGCCAGAAGATATCCGGACCGCTTCTTCGATGCCGGTATTGCCGAACAGCACGCCCTCACCTTTGCCGCCGGCATGGCAGCGGAAGGGTTCCGGCCGGTTGCCGCCATCTATTCCTCATTTACCCAGCGTGCCTACGACCAGGTCTTTCATGACATCTGTCTGCAGAAGCTGCCGGTCACCCTGGCCCTCGACCGGGCCGGTCTGGTAGGGGACGACGGTCCGACCCACCATGGTCTCTTCGACCTCTCCTACCTCCGCCACCTGCCGGAGATGAACCTGATGGCACCGAAAGATGAGAACGAACTGCAGCATATGCTGAAGACCGCCATCTATTCCGACCGGCCCATCGCTCTGCGTTACCCCCGCGGCAACGGTTACGGGGTAACGCTCGACACGGAACTAAAGGGACTGACCATCGGCAAGGGTGAAGAGTTGACCGCAGGTGATGACCTGGCCATCATCGCCATCGGCATAACTGTCTATCCGGCCCTGGAAGCGGCACTGCTCCTCAAGGAGAAGGGTATCAATGCAGCAGTGATCAATGCCAGGTTCGTCAAGCCGCTCGACCGGGAGCTGATACTGGCTACGGCAGGACGTACCGGCGCTCTGCTGACCGTGGAAGAGAATGCACTGCAGGGGGGATTTGGCACTGCCATTCTGGAGCTGCTGGAACAGGAAGGGGTGACAGGGGTCCGGGTGAAACGGCTCGGTATTCCCGACCGCTACATCGAGCAGGGGCCACAGGCACAGCTGCGCAAGGACCTGGGGCTTGATGCCGCTGGAATCGCCAGGAGTGCAGAGCTATTCCTCGCCCAGAAGAGTAAGACCCCCCTGGCACGGGTGAAATAAGAGGCAGGCAGGCCAACGCCGAGCCGGTGCAAAAGCCGTTAAAGCAGACAGAAATGTGGATTTTGTGCCGGGTCAAGGCGGTCAAGGGATCCCGCGGAGGCGTAGCAGCGCTACGCCGCACAATTTCACTTGTGAAATTGGACCGCAAAGGCGCCCCGCAGGGGTCGGCCGACAGGCCGAGTCACAAGGGAGTCCGCAGACCAACGCCGAGCCGGTGCAAAAGCCGTTAAAGCAGACAGAAATGTGGATTTTGTG
>CAZYTM010000013.1:0-65555 GCA_964649725.1 uncultured Geobacteraceae bacterium
ATATCGGCAGGTTGGCAGGACAGGAGAAGTGTGAACAGACTCCTCTCTGCTGCGCAGCAGGAGAGAGGAGCAAAGATTATTCGCCCTGAGACAGAGATTAACAGCAGATATTGCAGATTATAGATGTAACTGCTACGGCGGGCAGCAAGCACAGACTGAACGGAACAGCGCAGTACTTAAATATCGGTCCCCACGGTCAGGGAGCAGGGTGACGATGACGCCGCTATCGATCTCCTTTGCCATCTCTATCGCACCTGCCACGGCGGCGCCGCTTGACATGCCGACAAAGAGCCCTTCCCTGACCGCCAGGTCGCGTGCCGTGGCAAAAGCCAGCTCGTCTTCAATAGTGATTTTTCTGTCCAATGCTTCGACTTTATAAATCTCCGGGACAATCGCCTCCCGCATGTTTTTCAGCCCCTGCACCTTGTGGCCGAGCCGTGGCTCTACCCCGACTATCTTCACGCCAGGCTTCTGCTCGTGCAGATAACGACCGACCCCCATAAGAGTGCCGCTCGTCCCCATCCCGGCGACAAAGTAATCCACCTCGCCACTGGTCTGGCGGAATATCTCCGGGCCGGTTGTCTCATAATGGGCCAGTACATTGTTCGGGTTGGCATACTGGTTCGGCATGAAATATATTTCCGGGTCGGCCTCCAGCAGCTGGTGCGCCAGTCGGATCGCACCGTCAGTAGCTTCATCTGAAGGGGATAGCACCACTTCTGCGCCAAAGGCCTCCAGCACACTCCGGCGTTCCATGCTGACACAGGCCGGCATCACCAGCTTGACCCGATACCCCTTGGCAGCACCGAGCATGGCCAGGGCAATACCGGTATTACCGGAAGTCGGTTCGAGGATTGTCTTCCCCCCGGCAAGCTGCCCCTCCATTTCTGCCTTATTGAGCATATAGAGGGCAGGCCGGTCCTTGACCGAGCCACCCGGGTTATTCCCCTCCAGCTTGGCCAGCAGCCGCACCCTGGGGTTGGGATTGATAGCCGTGAGCTCAACCAGCGGAGTGTTGCCGATGCTCTGCGGCAGTGAAAAACTTTGCATCTTCATCTCCTGATCCTTATAGCGAAATATTCAACTGCGAACAGCAGCATCAGCAGCTGCCACCCGGTTACGTCCTCCCTGTTTTGCCTCATAGAGTGCCTCGTCAGCTCTTTTCAACAGGTCCTGGACACTCCTGTCGTCTGCGACATAAGCTGTGACGCCTGCGCTAACCGTCACCTTTACCGCCTTTTCATCCTCGCAGATCTCCAGCTCCCTGATCTGCTGCAAAATCCGCTCTGCCAGGATGAATGCCTCATCCAGTTGCGCCCCCGGGGAAATGACGAGAAACTCCTCACCACCGATCCTGCCGATACTGTCATAACGCCGCAAGGTATCCCGCATGCAGTGCGCCACCCCCTTCAGCACCAGGTCACCGAAGGGGTGGCCGAAACTGTCGTTGATCAGCTTGAAGTGATCGATATCGACTATGATGATGCAGAACTCCCCATTCTGCCGGACGGCACGTTCAAACTCTTCATCCAGATCCTGCATGATGGTGCGTCTGTTGCGCAGGCTGGTCAATTCATCGGTAGAGGCGAGTTTCTTGAGCCGCCGCTGTACTTCGTCAAGCTTGATGACCAGACGCCAGGTAAGAAAATAGATAATGATGACCAGCAGGCCGATGGTGATTATGGCAGAGAGGATAATCAGCAGCTTGGTGATGTCTGCCTCGTCATGCATCGCTGCGATCGGGATAGATATGCTCACCGCGCCGATTACCGAACCGAAGCTCCCCCCCTGCTTGTGGCATTCCAGACAGGACTGCTCTTCGAGCATCGGACGAAGATAGCGGAATACCGGCGTTGCCGGCGTATCTGCGACAATCTGCCAGACCTCCTTATCCCCTTTGGCGAATTTCTGCAGCGCCTCCTTTTCAAATGGATCAGGTGCATTGTCAGGATCGATCGGATTGAAGCCGACGATCCGGAATTTCACCCCATCCTGCCCTTCACCACGGTGGGAGATCTCCTTGATCATGATGGCATGATTACGTATGGTGAATACCTGTCCAGTCTTACACTGCACATCAGGGTTGACGCCAAGGTTTTTCAGGTAGGTATTGGTCTCGGTCTTCCCCCTCTTTTCCACATAGACGCCACCATAATCATAATTCCACATCTTGGTATGGCTGATCAGATCATAGTAGGTGACTGCCTGCTCCTTGACCCTCTGCAGCATCAATTGATTGGTCCGGGTATAGAGGAACAGGAAGATACTTGCGACAATAAACGCAATAATGATGCAGAGGCTTGTTAGAAAAAGCCTGACATGTTCGAAATATTTGAAAGGTTTCGGCCACATGATGGGGATAGATCGCTCAATATATTTTCAAAAGGAGTTCAAAACAGCAACATGGCCCCATATTAACAAGGAAAAGCGCCCTCAGTCCAGATAAATTAATCGATTCTCAGCAGTTTTACAAACCCTGCAGGACTTTCCCTTACACCGGTCCCTGGCCCCCTCTCTTTTTGCGGCGACGGCTGCGGCTGCGGCGACGAGGTTCATCTGCTGCTAGCGGTGTACTATCCGCAACAGTGCTGTTAGTGAGATATTTTTCCCACCATGCCGCTACCGCTTTTGCCTCGGCCAGAGTCCCCCCCTTATAGGCAAGATAAAGCAGGGCATCGGCAAAACTGGGTCGGGCAGTAAATCCGGCGGGGTTTCTGCCGGGCATCTTCCGCAGCCGCTGCTGCGCGGCAATAATGTCGCGAACCAGGAGTACCACCTTCTGGGGGATACGGAGCGTCACTGCCAGCGCCTCGAAGAGATTTGCCACGGCATGGTTCAATGCATCCTGAGCCGTCACCCCCTGCTGCGCAGCTGCCGCTGCCTCTCTCTCCAGAATAGAGCCGAACAACAGCACCAGCAAAAGTTGCGGCGAAACACCACCTTTGTCGAGCCTGAGCCGGTCTGCCTCCTTAAGCCCCTGGCTGATCATATCGGCTGATTCCTTCCCCCTCTCGCCAGCAAGAGCAGCCGTCAGTTGGGGGAGCAAGGCTGCCAGCAGGCCGCTACTCTCCAGGAGCTGCCAGGCGACTTCACCCTTGCCACAGAGCAGCAGTTTGAGCAGCTCCTCATAGAGACGGGCAGGGGCGGCGCGGGTTATTACCGGACTCAGCTCGACAAGAGCCTGCCAGGTCTCTGCATCGATGGCAAACCCTAGCGAAGCAGCAAACCTGAGCGCCCGGATCATCCGTACCGGGTCCTCGATGAACCGCTCCCTGGGGGTGCCGATGGTTCTGATCACCCGTCTCTGCAGATCAGCCAGGCCGCCGGCATAATCGATCAGGGAGAAATCGGCGACATTGTATATCAGCGCGTTAATGGTGAAATCACGCCGCAGGGCATCCTCTTCAGGGGTGCCGAAGATGTTGTCCCGCAGCACCATCCCATGTTCGCTCTTTAAATGCCGGGGAGGCCTGTCTGTGGGGTTCTCCGGCGTATCCAGATTATCTGCCGGATCCGGACCGGCAGCCCGGAATGTGGCGACCTCGATAATCTCATCGTTAAAATGCAGATGGGCCAGACGGAAGCGACGCCCGACCAGTCTGCAGTTACGGAATAGCTTTTTGATCTGCCCGGGAGTTGCGTCGGTGACGATGTCAAAATCCTTCGGCTGTCGGCCGAGGAGGAGATCGCGAACACAGCCGCCGACCAGATAGCCGAGAAATCCGTTCTCCTTTAAGCGATAGAGGACCCTTACTCCGTTCGGGCTCAGATTACGCCTGGAGATATGATGTTCGGCACGGGGGATGATGATCGGATATTTGTTCTGCATGCGGCAAAGTTATCATATCGGGGCGGCAAATGCAAAGCCGGCAAAGCTGCAATCTCCCCGGCTACTTTATTTGCAGCCGAAAAAATTCTGCAGCAGAGCTTATTCATGATATGCTTGACAGACAGCAAATCCACTTAAGGAGCAACGACGATGTTCGGTTGGTTGAAGCGCAAGGATACGCCACCACAGGTTTTCCCCGACAATCAGAGCGCATTTGACCATGCCTGTCAGCACCTTGCCAATGAGCTGCTGCTCGAAGCCATACTCCCTGCCCTGGTACTCGACCGGGGAGAGCCAGGCGACGAGGGGGAGCGATATTTCCTGCTCCGCCTGGCCGGCAAGGGGGGAGGGTTCGAGCATTGGGGGTGTACTCTCAAGGAGGCCGACGATTATCCTGCTATCGGCGATCTGATAGGCTTCCGCATAATCAAGATCGCCCCGGACCTCCCCGAAGGGATGAACATCATCGGCTATATCGCCTGTAAACTGGCACCGGTACTGGCCGGCAACAAAGGTTGGGTAGTGGAAAAGAGTTTCACCCCTGCCAATATCAAACCGACCATCCGCTATTGAGACATTTTCGTAACCGGAAGCAAAAACCTTTTTTTTTGACCTGCGTCATAACATTTCCTGCTGAATTCATTTAATCTGACACTATGAAAACCACCCCGGAACTTACCAGCCCCCAGATCAAGGAGTTGCAGGTACTGGTCGCCTTCATCAGCCTCTACTGCAAGGTGCATCACCAGTACCAGAGAACGACCCTCCTGTTGGCAGAGATCGACCACTCTTTCCGTCATGGAGTCCAGCTCTGCGCCGACTGTCAGGGGCTGCTCGAACATGCCCTGGAGAAGCGGCTCAAATGCCCCCTAAAGCCTAAGCCATCCTGCAAGCGCTGCCATATCCACTGCTACAGCAAGGAGTATCGGGCCAGGATCCGGGAGATCATGGCCTATTCCGGGAGAAAGATGATCTTACGCGGCAGGCTTGATTACCTCTGGCACTACTATTTTTGACCAGTCCATTAACCAGTAAAAGGGAGACCCATATGTTGCGAAAAATCGTGCAGATCGACCAAGATAAATGTAACGGCTGCGGCCTCTGCGTCCCGGCCTGTGCCGAAGGGGCGATCAGGATCTTAAACGGCAAGGCGGTGCTGGCCGCCGACAACCTCTGTGACGGTCTCGGCGCCTGTCTTGGTGAATGCCCGCAGGATGCCATCAGGATCATCGAGCGGGAGGCAGAGCAGTTCGACGAAGCGGCCGTGAGCCGTCAGCTGGCGACAAGCGACCGGCCGGTCGCCTCGCACAGCCATACCCCGCAGCAGCAGTCGGCTCATTCTGGAGGCTGCCCTGGCTCCAGGGCGATGAGCTTCAATCCACCGCCACCGACCGCGACAAGCGGTGCAAAAGAGCCGAGTCAGCTCAGGCAATGGCCGGTGCAGCTCCATCTGGTACCGACCAACGCCCCCTACTTCCAGAACGCCGACCTGCTCATCGCCGCTGACTGCGTCCCCTTTGCCCTGGCCGATTTCCACCAGGATTTCCTGGCCGGCAAGGCGCTGGTTATTGGCTGTCCGAAACTGGACGATAACAGCTTCTACCAGGAGAAGCTGACCGAACTGTTCCGCCTCTCAGCCATCAAGAGCATCACCGTCATGCGGATGGAGGTCCCCTGCTGCGGCGGCATCGTCATGGCGGCCCGCCAGGCCCTGGCCGCTTCGGGCAAGGATATCCCGTTCAAAGAGGTGACCGTCACCATCCGGGGCGAAGTGCGCTAAATAAGGGTGACAGGCAAACAAGACCAATAGGACTATTTTTATCTTTTTTCATTGACAAGCATCGGCACGGCTGTTATCTTTTTTCTACATTATCATCAACCTTTGCGAAAGGAGATTCACCATGTCCGTATGTACCCTGGTAACCCAGGAAGCACCTGACTTTACCGCTGATGCGGTGTTAGCTGATAATACCTTCGGCCAGATCAAACTCTCGAGCCTGCGCGGCAGGTATGTGGTCCTCTTCTTCTACCCGCTCGACTTCACCTTTGTCTGCCCGTCGGAGATCCTCGCCTTTAACAAGCGGCTGGCCGACTTCAAGGCGAAGAACTGCGAAGTTATCGGCGTCTCGGTCGACTCCAAGTTCACCCATCTCGCCTGGAAGAACACCAAGCCGGAGGATGGCGGCATCGGCAATATCCAATATCCACTGGTGGCAGATATCAAGAAGGAGATCGCCCGCGACTATGGCATCCTCTTCAACGACTCGGTCGCCCTGCGCGGCCTCTTCCTCATCGACACCAAGGGGATAGTCCGCCATGCGGTGATCAACGACCTGCCGCTCGGCCGGAGTGTGGGCGAGGCGCTGCGGATGGTCGATGCGCTGCAGTTCGTCGAGACCCACGGCGACCAGGTCTGTCCGGCCAACTGGCAAGAAGGTGACGAGGCGATGAAGCCGACCGCGGACGGGGTGGCTACCTATCTGGCCAAACATGGGAAATAGCTAGCGGAGAGCAACTGGATTATTTCCCGTTATTCCTGCTGCTGCTCCTGACCCGGTAGAGTCGTTCAGTAAAACCACCTTCGGTTACAAAAGCTTTTGCCTGCGCTGCCAGCTGACTATCGAGAAGATGGCAGCAGATGTTCAGCAATGAAAGTGCGGCATTGGCGACCAGCACTGCAGAAGGGACTGGTGGGGATGGCACTGACTGACACGGACCTGCATGGACCGACACGACCGAGCCGAACTCGTCGTTATTTTTGTCTCTGCTGGTCCATGTCCGTCCGTGCTGGTCCGTCTCCCCTCCCCGCAAAGCCCGCTCCTCTTCCACCCATCTGCGCAAATCTTGCTGAGATGAACAACGTTTCGCCCTGAAACGTTGCAGTGCCGGATGGCTCGGCCCCCACAGCGGGAATTCACGCTGCCGCAGAAAATTCTCATAGTCGAGGCGCAACTCCTCCAGACTTGCCCTGGCCACATTGGTCAGTTTCAACTCGGTCTTTTTCGAAGTTCCTGACGCCTGGCTCCCTTCGGCGATATTCTGCACCCCGCTGCGGGCCGCCTGCACCATCTGGTCACGGGTGCGGCTCCGTCGGTCGATGTAGCGGTCGCAGAAGCCTACTGTCACGTCATAGACCAACTGCGCGATCTGAAAACTCTTCAGCTTTCGGTAACCTCCATGTTTCGGCAGCAAAGGCTCATTTTCGTTCATCCATGACTCCGTATTTCATCGGTTCGTTGATATTAAGGGCTGCCGGGTTGGCATCCATGCGTTTTCAAGAGGTGATTGACTGATGCTTTAACTGCAATGGTGAAGAAGACCATCCCGGAGAGGAGCCCCGCTAAAACCGTATAGTCAGGGCTTTTGCGCGACAGGATTACTCTTGGGGATTGTGCTGTAACCATATTCGAGAAATGGGACATGGCATCCATTTCTTAAGATATTTTTATTTACATGCTACAAAAATATTCGTATATTTTCGAGAGAAAAATCCTTTTGTATATAATTTTACACAAGATTTTCAACGAGGGGGCATATGGAAGCGCGCCTTAAACTTAAGCCAGGACAAAAAGGGACCAAAAAGCTGCTTGAAAAATACGGCGATTCACTGGTCTGCGTGCGATACAGATATGATAGAACCAGCCGCATACGTTTAAAAACCGTAGAAATAATTATAGAGACAAAAGACTGGACTCCACCTCCTCCAAAGTTCAATCCCAATGAATTAGTTCCCGTTCGCATTGCCTACACAGAAAACAGTTTGATACAGATTGCCAAAGCTGCCGGTGGCAGATGGAACCCGACGAAAAAACTTTGGTTTATTCCATATGGGAATATAAAGTCTACAATTCTAGAAAAGCATATATTATTAGATGCTTTGGATAAGTAACAAAAATCACGAAAGCATATAATAGTAGATGCAAAAAAGGCATATAGTATTAGATGCAAGTTTATAATAATAGATGCTTGCATCTAATATTAGATACCGGCTTCTAACCGGTCAATAACTGGTTGGCTGAAGGAAAATGAGAGATGAGATATCTGGAAATTGATACTGGCCCTTGGACCGACGAGCCGCTACCTTGGTGGTGCAGGATTCTTCAGAAAATCATACCAGCAGCAAATCCAGATCTTGAATCATACTACCCGAAGACGAGGAAGTGGTGGCTAGAAGTTGATGATGAGGGAAAGCCACAGCGAGAAATAGGATTTGATGCAGAAAATAACCCAATTGTCCTCGGCCCTATCGGAAACAACTATGGATTTTTGGTCGACGGCTCAGACAACTGGAAAAATTCAAAAGAAGATTCAACTGAAGCAGAAAATGACTTCGAACGAGTGTGGCAGTCCTTGCTGCAACAGTTCGCCCACTTGGAGAAGTAACAGCCAACCAGCGGCAACAGCGGTCTCCGCTGACGCTCCGCCGCTGGTGCCTTGAGACGATACTGTATAAGGCCCCCCTTGGGCATACACTTTTGGTGTATGCTCGGCTTTGCGAGAACCATTACTCCAAAGGGGGCCTTCATGCGATTCTACACCAAAACTCACAAGTACTATTGCGGAATTGATCTTCATGCTCGAAAAAAATATGTCTGCATTCTCGACTCTGAGGGGACCGTTATGGTCCATCGCGAAATTAACTGCACTCCAGAGAGCTTCCTTCGCATCGTGGCCCCTTACCGGGAAGACCTGGTTGTAGGAGTGGAATGCATGTTCGCTTGGTATTGGCTGGCAGACCTTTGCCGTAATGAAAAGATCGAGTTTGTGCTCGGTCACGCCCTTTACATGAAAGCAGTCCACGGCGGCAAGGCGAAGAGTGATAAAATTGACGCCCATAAGATCGCTGTTCTGCTCCGCGGTGGCATGTTTCCTTTAGCTTATGCCTATCCAGCGGGAATGCGGGCGACACGGGATCTTCTACGCCGCAGGAACTTTTTCGTCAGAAAGCGTGCTGAGCTTATGGCGCACATCCAGAACACGGTCACTCAATACAACCTCCCTCCTCTAGGTGTTGATATCGGGATTGAAGAGAACCGCCATGAAGTAGCGCAGCTTTTCCACGATCCGGAAGTGAGGAAGATTATCGAAATTGATGTTGCCATGATTGATGCCTATGATGATGTTCTAAAGGTCCTCGAACCAGAGATAGAGAAAACGGCCCGACAACACAATCAGCATGCCCTCAGGCTGTTACGCTCAATCTACGGTGTGGGGAAGGTATTAGGACTGGTAATGCTCTACGAGATTCATGACATAAATCGTTTCCCGACCGTGCAAGACTTCTCCTCCTACTGTAGGCTGGTGAAATGTGCCCATGAATCAGCGGGAAAGAAGAAGGGGGTTGGCGGCTCCAAGATAGGCAACGTCCATTTAAAGTGGGCTTTCTCTGAGGCGGCTGTCTTCTTCGTGCGCCACAATCCACCGGCTAAGGCCATGATGGAGAAACTGGCCAAGATCCATGGCAAAGGGAAAGCGATTTCTATCCTTGCCCACAAACTGGCACGAGCGATCTTCTATATGCTGAAAAACAATGTGCCGTTCGACCGGGAAAAGTTTCTGGCAAAGGCGTAAATCTGGAGGGGACAGGAGCAGCCTTGCGCACAACTGGAGCCACACGGGCAAGCATGACCACGACCGTGAAAAATAACGAGGTGTGACTGAGAACACGTACCGGTCGATTTGATGATGCTCAGGAAACAAGTTTAACTAGATTGGAGCCCTGTCCCGCTCCTTCATAAATGAATCTATTCGTACGTTTTTGAGTATTCTGCCCCTCACCGGAACCCGGTATCAACTGTGCCTCGCGCCAGCGATGAGCATGCTTTTTGAATGGGACGGCAGAGGGAACGGTATAGTTTCTAAGCCGCGCAAGGAAAGCCTTCGCAATCGCCGTGATTACAACAAGCGCAGCGATATGAGCTTTGATAGGAGTTTGGTGCAGGATTCTTCCTGACCCAGTTAATGGAAATAAAGTCAGAATGGATAAGATGCTGAGATGGATTCATCAAAGAAAACGATTCAAATCGGCTAGGCACCATTTTACCTATTGACTGACAGGGGCCTTATAAGAGTTGAACGAAAGAGAGAAAATGAAAAAAGATTGCAGGCTATATAACGGCGTAGAGATGCACATCACCCGTATCGAAGCCCTTGAAGAATCTCAAGGTATAACCACATTCGAAAAAAATAGCGAAACGGTAGCCCGCATACGTTATGGCGATGAGGCGGATGACTGGGGTGCTGGACGAGGAGAGCTTTGTCACGACTGTGGAGCTATCGCTGGACAGTATCACGTAGTCGGATGTGATGTTGAGCGGTGTCCTCTGTGCGGCGGACAGGCATTATGTTGCGATCACGACTGGATAGAAGTCGATGAAAAAACCATTGAGGCCAAAACCACCAACAAAAGCTCCGTGGCCAGTGACGATGACTACGTAATCTAGTTTCAGCAATAAATAAACTAAACAAGCGTTCAACAATCGGCAAGACCCGCCGAAGGCGGGTCAGCCTCATTGCCGTTGAACACTAGGATTACGTAAAATGGAGATAAGATCATGAAGCCCATATTCACTCATCTTTTGGCATTTATCCTCGGTATTTTGATACTCCCGGTGGTTGTAATTTGCACTTTTAGCATTGCACCAAACACGATTCCGACTTTGTTAGAATCAGCAATAAGTTGCAGTGTCCCAAAGGATCGTGGAATTGCTGCATTAAATAAAGCCAAAACCGAGGAAGAACGCTTCTATGCTCTTGGTGATGCTGCAAAGCAAGCATTCGAAAAAGCTGATTATATCAATGCAAAAGCATATGCTGTTGAACTAGCCGCCCTTGCGCCCAAATATAAAGGAAATTGGAATTATGGAAATGCGATCCAAGATTCAAATGTAATACTTGGGCGTATTGATGTGCGTGAAGGAAAGATTGAAGACGCAAAGAAACATTTAATTGATGCTGGGAAATCTCCCGGTTCTCCTCAGATGGATAGCTTCGGCCCAAATGTATCTCTTGCAAAAGACCTTCTTGAGAAAGGTGAAAAAGAGGTGGTAATTGAGTATTTTACTCTTTGCAAGAAGTTCTGGGAGATGCAAGGCGGTAAGCTAGATAATTGGATAACTCTTGCACGATCGGGCAGGATTCCAGATTTTGGAGCAAACCTATTATATTAAAAAATCGAATCTTACAAACCAGGATTTGACGCTGACAAGTAACGAGGCGAGAAAGAACAATGTTCAACCAGGCAGAAGCACCGGCCTAAAACCGCCGGTGTTCTCCCGAACCGTTGAGCAACTCGAAACAAACAAAAAATAGGAGCTGCGATGGCGCTGTCAAAAGTGAAATTAATAGCACTAATATTGCAAGTATTTGCGCTCTACAGCCTTACAATCAGGCACTCACTCCTAGCTCATAACACTGCTATGATTTCCATACAGGCAGTTACACTAGCTGCAATAACCGCCTGTGCGATCAAAGAAAAAACGTTAACATTCAAACGCAAAAAAGACCCATCCATTAACCCCATCATTACAATCTGGCCATACAAGCAGATAAGATACCCCAAAGAGGCTTTACTGCTAGTTTTTATAATCATTTCGGCCAGCAATAATCTTTCAGTTCCAGTTATGCAGCTCTCATTGCTGTTTGCAGTGGGAACTTACATGCGCATAGGCTTAGAGGAACAGAAGCGTTTAGGCGAATTCCCAGGGTATGCTGAATATGCGGCAGCAACGAAAAAACTAATCCCTTCTATTTGGTGAAGGATAGCCCAGGAATGCCCAACCACGGCCTCAGACGCGGACGGCTGACGCCGCCGGTCAAGGCCGGACCCCGTTGAACGTAAAGACCAATATGAAGAAATCAAAACTAATACATGTCATCCTTTCAACCGCCGAAATTTTCTTCGTGGCCGTCTTCCTTGTTTCTGTCTGGCAATCTGATAGGGCACTCGACAAGTCCGGCATTGGCGATCCGGATAAATTTACCTTCTGGAATAGATACTCTGCGCTAAGTATAAAAATATTTCTCTTCATGTGGATAATTGCCGTCGTATATTCGCTGCTTACGAAAAAAAGGATAAATTTCATTTCCGGCACAGAATATTGGAAGTCTTTGGCTGCGGACGTCTTGCTGCCACCATTATTTCTGTTCGTGGGATGGCTTCTCATCCTCGTTTAGTAGACAAGAAGAGCAATGGAGAAAGATCATATATGACTCGTCATTACTACAGCTCAAGAAACAATCCCAAGAGCCTAACCATTGAGGAACTTTACTGGAAACTTCAAAATCTATATCTGATGTTTCGAGATCAGGACTACTTCAAAGGGAAAGCAGGGATTACAAACAACTATCTCCCTAACGCAATCAAACACAATGCGGCAGTTGTTCTTTCGTTACAGCCTTTCCCTATCACCAAATGGTCACAAGAGGACATCACTGAAGACAATATTTTCGATACGATAGAATTTCTCTACGATCATGTCTCTAAACCTGGTGCAGTTGTCGAAATGACGCATGGTTACGACTACATTGACTACGATGACAAAACTGGTCAGACAGAATTCAGAGAAAAAACCAATGCCTTTCTATCCGACTACAAGATGGGATACGAGTTGACAGAAGACGGTTTTGTACTAGCACTCGGAACAAGCGGACTCGAACACATCTTGGACGCAGAGATCATTCCCTATGATGAGGTCAATGTTGACAATAAAGTACGTAATGCAATCAAGAAATGGCGGAATCGTCATTTGTCACTTTCTGAGAAAAAGGAAGCCATTCGAGAACTTGCAGACGTTTTCGAGTGGCTAAAGAAAATCAAGGGGCTTGAAAATGTGTTGGACAGTAAGGATGACTCAGCCCTTTTTGATATTGCAAACAACTTCGGCATTCGTCATCACAATCCCAAGCAGAAAACTAATTACGACCTGACAATTTGGTATGCATGGATTTTTCATTTCTATTTGGCTACATATCACGCCGCGATTCGACTGTTGATCAAGCACGCTAAGAAAGGGAAGCGTCCAACCATTGGCACGACCGGCCCTTGAAAAACCGGTCCGGTCAGCCTCGGCCCCGTTGTGCAGGAGATAGACTGAATTGATAAGAAACATATTCATAACTGCTATTTCTATTGCGATAGTCACAATATGTGTTCGATCACATAAAAATTGGAAATATGCCGGAGAAAAAGAACGTACGTTAATACCCATCGTTTTTGTACTCTGGTTAGCATTAATCGGAATTCCAAATATTCCCGTTATCATAGCGCCATTCTCTCCACCTATAATTGGCAAAGTTGAAGATACTGCTACCGGTAAGCCAATAGCCAATTGTTACGTCAAAGCAAATTGGGAAATTGAGCAAATAGGCTTAGTAGGCGGACATTGGGAGACATATCATCAATTCACTGCCAAGTCTAATGAGCAGGGAGAGTTTCAAGTCCCAAGACATGTAAAGCCTCTCGGGTTCTATGGCCTTTTGCCGTTATTGTTGCTTGCTGACCATTATAACGGGCTGACAGTCCAGGCTCATGCACATGGTTATAAGTCAGAGTCTAAAATGATTCCTCCGTCAAGTCAGTTAACCCCGCTAAACAGAATAAACATAACCATTTCTTTACGTCGTCACACCCCTGACTCTTTTAACAGCACCTTTTTGGAAAATGACTTTAAATCTACAAATTGTCCGTACGGGTCAATTACTGAAGAGGACAAGCAATTCCTCCAAGACGACAATGAGTACATTTACAATCATTTCGATGAGATTTTCAAACAAGCAGCTCACAAGAATGTCGAGAGCGCGTTAATCCAGATAGGACGTAGATTTGATGACGCAGGGAATTACACAAAAGCAATTGAGGTTTACCAGCGGATGAAAGCAAACTCCATTGACGACACTTCATTCGAAGATCAAAAAATTGAACAGTTAAAGAGAAATCTTACAAATCAGAAGGCTACAGGCAAAAGCAAGTGAAATGCACAACCACGAGGCGGCACACAGTCGCTGACGCGCTGGTGCGCCTCACTACCGTTGGGTGACAAAGGAATGATGAGAAATCTGAGAAAAAAACTGCTGCCAAAAAACAAGAGCGAATGGATTATCCTATTGGGCTTCCTGATCTATTTCATCGCGGACCTTGTACATGGCAAATTTAAATTTGATCTGGTGAATCTGACCCCCAAAGTTGCATTCCTTGAGTGGCTACTCCGTGCCTTACGAGATTGGGGACTTACCGCTGCCATAGCAACAATGATTATTGCTGGGTTGAGGCTTATCCGAAAAGAAGGATTCACATTCAAACGCTTGATATTGCCGGCCATAGGAGTTTGCATTGCTGGCGGCTGTTTATGGGTAAGTTTCTATGGTTATCAGACTTTCATCACGCTACCTGACTTGTACAAAACCCCAGACACCATTCGTAAGAAAATGGAAACAAACATATCCTCAGAAGCACTCAGTCCTGAAAAAAGAGCTAAAAGAAGCAAGATTTACGCATATATGAGATTCCAAGAGGATGGAGTTCAAGTCAATTACTTCACCCCAGATGGCAAGGAAGAACTGTACAACCCAACAGAAAAAGAAAAGAAAGAGCGGGATGAGCTTCTAAAGACACAAAAACTGATCAAATGGATGACCAGAAGCCTCTATTTATCAATTTACTTTTGGGTAGTTGTCATCGCTGTCAGTCTGGCTATGGGACTGCTTACCCCTATCAAAAAAGAACACCCAACACCCGGCTAGACCCATCTCCGCTGACGCTCCGTGGGTCAGCCTATAGCCGTTGAACGAAAGAAAAAGGCAGATAAATGAATCGAATCTCGGATACACCGAACATTTCCAAAGAAATGAAGGCACTGTATAAGAAGTTCTGGAAGACGGGAGACTTCGTGGCAATCTTGCCGCATATTGATGCCTTCCTTTCTAAATATCCTCATTACCGTGAAGCAATGATTTTTAAGGCCAGATCCTTGATGGCCATCGGCCGGAACAATGAAGCCTTGAGATGTATAAAAATGGCAAAGCGAGTCGATGAATTCGGACTTATTGGGCGCTTTGACGAGGCAGAGATTTATCTGAAGAAGCGGAAGAAGGAAGAAACGATTGAGACTTACATAAACGCAGTAAAAGCATACGCCACCGAGTTACAGAACGGCATTGACAGTTACACGCTTAGCTGCAATCCCGATAGCGGGGAAAAGCTGAAGGAGCTGACACGACAGGCATTGAGTGATTTCTTCCTAAAAGCTGACGGTGACGTCAGACCTTTGGAAAATCTGCTCTCAGAGGTCAGCGGACTTAAGGATCAACTGGAGTTCGACTGAGGAGCGTACAACCCCCGGATAGACCCATCTCCGCTAATGCTCCATGGGTCAGCCTATAGCCGTTGGGTGGAATAATATCTAATATGACAAACGAACAAACCATAATCCCTTGGAAATGCCACGTATGCGATAGCGTTTTTGACGTTACCTCAGGAGGCATTTGCTCGAAATGTAACAAGCCAACATGTAATAAACATCTCGGGACGCGGAGCTTCTCTAAAATTAAGCGAGAAAGAATCTGTACCAAGTGTCGTTCAGAAGAACCCGTAGAAGCCCAGGGAAAGGCGAAAACCACAAAGTTCACATTCATAGCAATAGCTGCTTTTCTTGCCGCACATTCCACTCTGATTGCCAGTAACATTCTTCTAACAGGCCATTTATCTCCATATTCTCAGCATGGATTTGGTGCCTTATCAACGCATATCGTATCCTTCATTGGCCTGTCACTTCTGGTTCTAACAATAAAGCAGAGAGTTTGGCGGACAGGGGGAATATTATCTGCATTATCCGCTCTCCTTCGCTCCTGCATGACAAGCTTCCCAGATCAAAAAGTCACATTCGGGATTATTACCCTGATCGTAAGTTTAGGTTCCATTGCTGCTCTGGCGGCCTCGTGGCGACTAGAAACGTTCGATTTAAGTTGGTGGGAGCGGGGCGGGCAGAAAAACTCATTCAAGCCGATATTTGTATTACTTGTCGCACTCGTAATAGTGGGGATTTTTCTCTACTGGGGAAGAGGATGACGACACCCAACATCGGGGTGGTGCTGTCAAGCAGCACACCCCGTGAACCGTTGTACGAGGAAAGTAAAGAATAAATGGGCCCTTTCTTCCCAGCGTCTTAATGCCAACTGTATAAATTCCTGTCGTCTTTAGCCTAAAACCCCGCCTCAGCTAAGCCTCGAATTTTTTGAGGTGCAGTTCCTGTCTCCCCTTGCCTTGCATTGGTTGACGTAGTGATAAAATTATGATGGCATTAATGCTGGAAAATATGCTATATACAACCAGACTATTTGTATCAATAAGTACAGAATAAGCTGATAGCTAATAAGGATAATTAGATGGCATTAATGTCGGAAAAAGAAGCTAAGGAACTCGGTCTCTATACCCGGGTCAGCGAGATGGAGCCGATGCTTGTTGAAAATGGGGCATTGGAAGACTTGGCTGCTTCGATTCTTGAGGGCTCTGCTGCTCTCAGCGCCATCTTGCCGGACCAATCGCTGTCAGGGTTGCGAGAGATGCTAAGAATCGTCAACTCCTATTACTCTAACTTAATCGAAGGGAACAGTACCCATCCTATTGATATCGAACGTGCAACGAGGAAGGACTACTCGGGAGACCCTGCCAAGCGCAACCGCCAAATAGAGAGTGTGGCCCATATCGAGTGTCAACGGGCAATCGATGCGCGTCTCGCCGCCGAACCAGGGGTAGCAATCACATCTCCTGAGTGGCTATGTTGGGTACATAAATGTTTTTACGACCGACTACCAGACGAATTACGCCAGGTAAAAGATGAGGAGACTGGTGAGACGCTTGAGGTCGTCGGTGGCGAGCCCAGGGAGCGAGATGTTCGCGTGGCTCATCATGTTGGCGCCGCAAGTGCCTTTATGCCAAGTTTTCTAGACCGATATCATGAGATTTATGGTCGCCAGATGCACGGCATTCACCCCATCATAGCTACCGCGGCGGCACACCACAGGCTGATGTGGATCCACCCCTTTCTTGATGGGAATGGCCGTGTCGCCAGGCTTTGTACAGACGCTTCTTTCCGCAAGTTGCTCAAGGGTTACGGCATCTGGAACGTTAGCCGCGGCCTTGCCCGGCGGCGAGATGACTATTATACAACTCTCGCTAATGCCGATGCCCCCCGCAAAGGAGATCTTGACGGCCGTGGGAATTTGTCCCAAAAAGGTCTGGAAGAGTTCGTAAAGTTCTTCTTAGAGACATGTTTGGACCAGATCGACTACATGAGAAGTGTGTTACGTATCGACGGACTGCTTGACCGTTTAAATGGCTATGTCACCCTTCGCCAATTAGGAATGGCTCCCTGCCCTCCTGATGCGCAGAAGCTTCGCCCAGAGGCTGCTTATCTGTTGCAAGAAGCCCTAATTCGTGGGGAGGTTTCTCGTGGTGACGTTGGCCGGATTACGGGACTTGGTGATCGTCTTGGGCGCACCCTGGTTTCGTCTCTCGTCAAGGAACGGCTGTTAGTCTCTCCCATGCCGCAAGGCGGCCTCCGCCTTGGATTCCCGCCACACGCTGTAGAGTATTACTTGCCAGGCTTGTTCCCACCAACTGGCGGTGTAGCTTAAATGTTTACCGGTACATCGAAATACCAGAGATGAAACTGCAATGGCACAACAAAGC
The DNA here is from genome assembly GCA_964649725.1 of uncultured Geobacteraceae bacterium. Classification (GTDB taxonomy): domain Bacteria; phylum Desulfobacterota; class Desulfuromonadia; order Geobacterales; family Geobacteraceae; genus CAZYTM01. The sequence continues at coordinate 17,517 of CAZYTM010000013.1, forward strand.
GCGACAGCCGGTCGGCGCGAAGAAACCTGCACCGCCGCTGCGCTCTCAGACGGCTGGAGGGGAAGCGGGCGGCAACTGACAGAAGAGCATAGTTCATCCGGGACTGCCACCCCTAGCCGGCAGCCTTGAAAGTAGCCAGGAGGAGATATGGAAGTAGAATACAACATAAGCGAAGCAGATTATGTGGCGAGCGTCAAACTGGCTGCCACTTTGACCCGGAAGCAGATTTACTGGCTGGCTGGCGGCGGAGCCCTGCTGCTGCTGGCAGGACTGTTCGGACCGGACCAGTGGAAGATAATGTCCAATTCGGGGCTGGTCTGCGGCATCGTCGGTTACCTGGTGGTACTGCATCTGTTCCTGCCGCTGCAGGCGAAACGCCACTACCGGAGCTACAAGTCGATCCATATCCCACTGTTTATCACCTTAAGCGATGTCGGCTTTACCATCAGAACCGATCACGGCCAGAATGAGCTGAAATGGGGAAAACTGCTGAAATGGCGGGAGAGCAGCAACCATATCCTGGTATATTTCGCCCCGAAGATGTTCTATATGATCCCGAAACGGCTTGCTGCCGCAGGCTTTGACCTGGAGCAATTCAGGAAGGAGTTGCACGCCCATCTGGGAAAGCCTCTCTGATCCTCATTCTGCCATGGTAGCCCCTTCTGTCCAGCCCGTCAACGCAGCAGCCGTCATAATCAACAGGGGCAGAATTTGCGGCAGCTGCTTAATAGTGCTGCCGTTCCGCCAAGGTGCGTTATAATTGCCCTATGGACCAGCTCCGTTTCGCAGATAACCAGCTCCTCTTCGGCGCCGACCAGATGCAGGGTATCGTTGCCGCCGAACTGGCAGGGCGCTTCATCCGCCTCTTTATCCGCACCGACCATGGGGTAATCTTCCGCGATGACCCTTTTCACCCCTTCATCCTCCTTGCCGACGAGGCGCTGCTGGCAGATGCGACTATCCCCTGTCAAGTGACGCCGCTGGACGGCCCGGGGGAATTCTGCTTCCTCGCCCGTTTCACCAGTTGGCATGACTGTATGGCAGCCCGGGACTACCTGGCGAAACGGAGCAGCCATTCCCCTTCGGCAGCAGACGCCCCTTATCTGTATATCTCCGACCCGGTCCACCAGCATCTCCTTCTTACCGGCAAGACCTTTTTCAAGGGGCTCGAATTCCAGCAACTGCGCCGGCTGGCTCTGGACATCGAGACCGCCTGTGCACCAGGGTTCGAATTCTCCAACCCGCTCCGCCCGGAGGACCGGATCATCTCCATCGCCCTGGTCGATTCGGACGGCTTCGAAGAGGTACTCTCCGGCCGGGAGATGGATGAAACGAGGATGCTGCAACGGCTCGGCGAGATCATCGGCGAGCGCGACCCGGATGTGCTCGAAGGGCACAATCTCTTCCGTTTCGACCTGGAGTATATCCGGGTCAGAGCAGCGCAGCTCGGCGTGAGACTCAACTGGGGGAGAGACGGGAGCGAGCCGAGGGTGCATCACTCCCGCTTCACCGTTGCCGAACGGAGCGTCGATTACCCCCGCTGGGACATCTACGGCCGCAACATCATCGACACCTATTTCCTCCTCCTTATCTATGACATCAGTTCCCGTGACATGGAGAGCTATGGCCTGAAAGCGGCGGCCCGCCACTTCGGTCTGGCGGCTGCTGACCGGGTCTATCTGGATGGTGACCAGATATCCGCTACCTATATGACCGACCCGGAAACGCTGCGGCGCTACAACCTGGACGATGCCAGGGAGACTCTGGCCCTGGCCAGGCTCCTTGCCTACCCCCACTTCATCCAGACCGGCATCTTCCCCTATTCCTATCAGAACTGTCCACTCAGGGGGAACGCCACCAAGATAAACACCCTCTTTCTCCGCGAATATCTGAGACGCAGCATGGCGATCCCGAAGGGGGGAGGAGAAGCGAGTTTTGCCGGGGGGTATACCGATATCTTCCGCACCGGTCTGGTCGGACCGGTGGTCCACTGCGACGTCGCCTCTCTCTACCCTTCAATACTCCTTGCCAATCAGCTCAAGCCGGCCAAGGAGCGGCTTGGCCTCTTCCTCCCGCTGCTGCAGGAGCTGCGCAGGTTTCGCCTGCAGGCGAAGAAGCTGGCACTGCAGGAGGCGACCCCGCAGCGTCGCGATTATTACCAGGCCCTGCAGCAGACCTTCAAGGTGCTGATAAACTCTTTTTATGGCTATCTGGGAACGACCATCCATAATTTTTCCGATCCGCTGCTGGCCGGTGAAGTCACCAGGCTCGGGAGAGAGACCGTCCGCAGGATTCTCGAATCTCTCAAAGACGAAGGTGCAGAGCCGATAGAAGTCGATACCGACGGGGTCTATTTTATCCCGCCGGCCAAGGTTACCACGGCAGTCGAGGAAGAGGCGCTGGTGCAGAGAGTCTCAGCGCTCCTGCCGGAAGGGATTACGCTGGAACATGACGGACGGTGGCAGGCGATATTCTCCTACAAGATGAAAAACTACGCGCTGCTCAGCTACGACGGTTCCATAACCCTTAAAGGGAGCAGCCTCCGATCGAGAGGGGTGGAAAGATATCTGCGCGAGTTCCTGCGGGAGACTATCCGCCTTCTTCTTCTCGGCAGGGAGGGGGAGATCGAGCAGCTATATCGGGACTACCTGGAGAAGCTTCGTCAGCACCGCTTCCAGATCTCCTGGCTGGCAAAGACTGAGACCCTGAATGAATCCCCTGCCACATACCAGACCAAGCTGAAACAGGGGAGAAGAAATCCTGCAGCAGCCTATGAGATCGCCAGTGCCTCTGCCAATGAATACCGGGCCGGTGACCAGATAAGTTATTACGTGACCGGCCACGGCAAAGGTGTGGCTGCTCATGCCAACTGCAAACCGGTTTTTGCCTACGATCCGCTCCGGCCGGACGAAAATATCGAATACTATATGGAAAAACTGAAAGTGATGTTCAGGAAATTTGCCAGCTTCAAATCCATGGAGGCGAATCTCTTCTGATGCAGGGAGAATAGAGGCAGCTTGCCAGAGCAGAATAAATATGCTACATAGATACGAATTAACGAAGTATACTTCATATATTCCGGCTCGATCGGAATCTCCCTCGCTCTTGCCATGATTTAAGCTGCTGACCACTGACAGCGGTGCGGAAGCCCAAAGGTAGCGAGCGTAGGCTATGCCAGGAAAGGAGAATTTTAATGCGGATATTTGTGACCATCCTCCCGTTACTCTTGCTGCTCGGCCTTACCACGCCTGCAGTCGCCCAGCAGGAGGAAAAACCTGAGGCTATCGTAGAGAAAATGGCGGCTAAATTGGCCCGCGGGGTAACCAATGTAGTCACCTCGGTGGTAGAGATCCCGAAACAGACCTACCTGACCGTCCGTGACCATGGCGCGCAAGGTTATGTGATCGGCCCGCTCAAGGGGATCGGCATGACTGTCTACCGGGCTTTTGTCGGGACTGCCGAGACCCTCTTCTTCCTGGTCCCCCAGCCAGGCTACTACGATTCGATGGCCGACCCTGATTATGTCTGGAATGGTTGGGAGCGGAAGAGAACCGAGCCGATCAAGCAGACTGAAGAGGAACCGGCCAAGAAAGGCGAATAATGGACCTGAGGGGAACAGCTAAAACTCTGCGGAAGATCTCCCTTACGGTGGGGATATCTGTGCTGGTCATGACCGCCACTGCCTATGCCGGGACCTATCAGACCATCGACGACTCTTCACCGCAGGAGGTTGTAAATGGCATGGCGAATAAAACTGTCCGTGGCATTACCAATATCGCAACAGGTTGGCTGGAATTCCCCAAACAGATATATCTGACTTTTCGCGATGACGGAGCGGTCAAAGGTATTTTTGTCGGACCGTTCAAGGGGCTGGGGATGACTCTGGTGCGGACTTTCGCCGGGGCAGGAGAAGTGCTTACCTTTTACAGCGCCTATCCAGGCTTTTATGACCCTTTGATCGAACCTGAATACGCCTGGCAAAAAGAGTGATAATCGCCGCTTCTTAAAGTAGCAACATAGATAAAAAAAAGCCGCATCCTTTGGATGCGGCTTTTTTCATGAAGCATACAGAAGAATTACTTGCCAGCAGGAGCAGCGGCCGGAGCAGCTTCGTCCTTCTTGACTTCTTTCTTCGGAGCTTTTTTCTTCTTGGCTTTTTTAGCCGGTTTCTTCTCGTCTTTTGCAGGCTCAGCAGCGGCAGCAGGGGCAGCCGGAGCAGCCGGAGCAGCAGCCGGAGCAGCAGCGAATACGGTGCCAGCGAATGCTACGGCAACGAGAGCAGCAACGAGAGTAGAGAGAACTTTTTTCATTTGTACTTCCTCCTGTTAAATGATTTGTACTTTTCACTAAGCAGATGTTGTGCCAAGTGGGCTAAACCTGGGTAACTCCCTTAAATAACTAGATACAACCCCCTCCTGAAAGGACTGAATCGCTGCCGCAAAACCGGATATAAGCCAATATATACCTCAAATAGGGTATCCTTTAGACATGTCTGGGCAACAGGGATATCTTTCCGATTCATCTCCCTGATGAGAGCGTTCTAGTGCTGCAAAGTTAATTAATCTTGCTAATACAAACGAACTATATTAATTTATCTATCAGCATAGGTCGTGGCGGTCAGCCCCCGCCGCGACCTATTTTCATTTCTGCTACCCGGCAGATATCTTTTGCGACCCCCTGGAGCAAGCAGTGCACCAAGATGAGCTTTTGACTATAGAAAAACCGGCCCGCTACATGGGGGGCGAAATGGGGACTCACCGCAAGGAAGCTCCAGAACTTCGCTTTTCGCTGGCATTCCCAGATGTCTACGAAGTAGGGATGAGTCATCTGGGGCTGCAGATCCTCTACAGTATCCTCAATGAAGTCCCCTGGCTGGCAGCAGAAAGGGTCTATGCCCCATGGCCGGACCGGGAGGCACAACTGCGTCAGCGGGGAGAACCGCTGTCAACCCTGGAGAGTACGACCCCACTTGCGGCAACGGATATAGTCGGTTTTACCTTGCAGTACGAACTCTCCTATACCAACATCCTCAACATGCTCGATCTTGCCGGCATCCCCTTGCTGGCCGGACAACGCGATACCGGCTGGCCGCTGATAATCGGCGGCGGCCCTTGCACCACCAACCCCGAACCGTTGGCCGACTTCTTCGACGCCTTCCTCCTTGGTGACGGAGAAGAGGCAGCTGTAGAAATCGCTGCCACCTATCGCGCCTGGAAAAAATCGGGGGAGAGCAAAAAAATACTTCTTCAGCAACTTGGCAGAATCGCCGGGGTATATATACCGTCACACTTCACCATCAGTTACGATGAGAGTGGCCTGCTCAAGGAGATCCTGCCGCAAGATCAGCAGAGTGCCGTTGTCAGAAGGCGATTTCTTGCCAGCCTGGAACAGGCATCCTATCCGACAACTCCAGTCATACCGTTTCTCAAGACTGTACATGACCGGGTCAGTCTGGAAGTTGCCCGCGGCTGCACTCGCGGCTGCCGTTTCTGTCAGGCCGGCTATATCTATCGCCCGGTGCGGGAGCGCTCCGCGGAACGACTGCTGGAACTTGCTGAGGCGACCCTGCGCAATACCGGTTACGACGAAATCTCCCTCCTCTCCCTTTCAACCGGGGATTACTCCTGCCTGACACCGCTGCTCAAGGAGCTAATGGCCCGATATGCCAAAGAGCGCATCGCGGTCTCCCTCCCCTCCCTGCGGGTAGGTGCCATCTCCCAGGAGTTGGCTGAAGAGGTGAAGAAGGTCCGCAAAACCGGCTTCACGCTGGCCCCGGAAGCGGGGAGTGAAAGGCTGCGCCTCTTCATCAACAAAGGGATAACAGAGACCGACCTGCTGGAGAACGCTGCTGCTGCCTACCAGGCCGGCTGGCGGCTGATCAAGCTCTATTTCATGATCGGACTTCCTGGCGAAACCATGGAGGATGTCATCGGCATCGCGGAACTGGCACAGAAGGTCAAGAGGGAGGGGAAACGGGTCGGCAGCCCCGGCGAGGTCAATGTCGCCGTCTCCAGCTTTGTCCCTAAGGCGCATACCCCTTTCCAGTGGGAGCCACAGATAAGCTATGAGGAGATTCTGAGCAAACAGCAATTTCTCCGGCAGGAGCTGAAAAGAAGGAAACTCAACTTCAAATGGCAGGATGCCCCCCTCTCGGTACTGGAAGGGGTCTTTGCCCGGGGGGACCGCCGCCTGGGGAAAGTCCTGCTGGAAGCATACCGTCTTGGCTGCCGGTTTGACGGCTGGGGTGAGCATTTCAGTTTCAGCCGTTGGCAGGAGGCTTTCAAGAACTGCAACATCGACCCCCGCTTTTATCATCGGCGCCGTGATCCGGCTGAACTGCTCCCCTGGGCGCATCTCGACTTTGGCGTCAGCAGAGAATTCCTCCTCCGGGAGAGGTGCAATGCCGAATCGTCAGCAAGCACCCCCGATTGCCGGACCTCCAACTGCTCCGATTGCGGTGTCTGTACCGGCAGTGAAGTTGCCATGCAGTTGCAGCAGAGCAGCATCCCGAGCAGGGAGCAGCAACCGGCAACATCAGAGACAGAGCCGTCTCCGGTGCGGATCCGCCTCCGCTACAGCAAGACCGGCACCATGCGGTTCCTCAGTCACCTGGAACTGATCAACCTCTTTACTCGCGCCGTTGGCCGGGCCCGGATCCCGATAAGATTTTCCCAGGGGTTCCACCCCCACCCGAAATTCTCCTTTGCCACTGCCCTTTCTGTCGGGATCGAGTCCCAGGCGGAATATATGGATATGGAACTGGCCATCAGCCGCCCTACCGAAGAGATCAGGATAGCACTCAACCAGGTCCTGCCTGAAGGGTTAAAAATCATCGAAGCAGTGGAAATTCCATTGAAGAGTCCTTCACTCTCGGTTATCATTAAAGGGATAAGTTACCGGCTGACTCTCCCGGAAAATTCAGGAATCGACCTGCCTACCCTGACAGCTCGATTCCTGCAGCTGGAGAGCTCCCCGTACCAGCGGCAGAAAAAGGGTAAAGCACAGGCCTTTGACCTGCGGCTGGAGCTATTATCTGCCGAAGCGACAGAGGACAGCTTATATATGGTCATAGGCAGGGGTAAACCGCTCGAATTCGCAGTCGCGATCACCGGTCAATCCGCTACGGAACTGGCCGGTTGCAGAATAGAGAAACTGGCGGTAATCTTCCACACCGACACTGATGCAGCTTGAAAATGCCGGCAATGTCGGTAAACTAGTCACATCCTGATGCGTATAAGATTATTTATCTTCTAGATAGAGAGTAGCTGCGGTAGTTACAGAATTATCAGTAGAAAACTGTAGACTCCCCGGTTGCTGGGAACGAGGCTTCAATGGGTACCGAACTTGTCATCAACACCACCTCCCACGAGACCCGTATCGCCCTGATAGAAAATGGCACCATTGCCGAGCTCTATATCGAGCGGAGCAAGGTCAAAGGGGTGGTCGGGAATATTTACAAAGGGAGGGTCGTGCGGGTCCTCCCCGGCATGCAGGCAGCTTTTGTCGACATCGGCATGGAAAAGGCAGCCTTTCTTTATGTAGCCGACGTTTTTGATGCCATCGAAGAGTATGAGTCGTTCATGGATGGGAATGGCAAAAAAGATGACTCCCCGGATGGGGAAAGTCCGGTGCTCCACCCCCTGCACCCTATCGAGGAGCTGCTCCAGGAGGGGCAGGAGTTACTGGTACAGGTCTCCAAGGAGCCTATCGGCACCAAAGGAGCCAGGATCACTGCCCATATCTCTCTTCCTGGCCGGCACCTGGTCTATATGCCGACTGTCGATCATGTGGGGATATCCAGGCGGATCGAAGACGAATCCGAGCGGGAGCGGCTCCGGGAGATAGTCGAGCGGATAAAGCCTGCCGGGAGCGGTTTTATTGTCCGTACCGTTTCGGAAGGCAAAAGCGAGGATGACCTGATCGCCGACATGAACTACCTCACCAAGCTCTGGAGCGAGGTAGTCAAAAGGAAAGAGAAGGCGAGTGCCCCTACCCTCATCCATGCAGACCTGGATGTGACCCAGAAGGTGGTGCGGGATATTCTCACCGAAGATGTGGATCGTATTGTCGTGGATTCCAAGCCGGAACATGACAAGATCGTCCAGTTCATCAGCACCTTCATGGCGAAGATGAAGTACTCCATCGAACTGTACGACGACGAAGAGCCGATCTTTGACCATTTCGGTCTGGAAGTGGAGATCAGTCGCGCCCTGGGGCGGAAGGTCTGGCTGAAATCCGGCGGCTACATAATCATTGAGCAGACCGAGGCGCTTACTGCCATTGATGTCAACACCGGCCGCTTTGTCGGCAAGCACAACCTCGAGGACACCATCCTCAAGACCAACCTGGAAGCGGTCAAGGAGATCGCCTACCAGCTCCGCCTGCGTAATATCGGCGGGATCATCATCATCGACTTCATCGACATGGAAAAGGAGGTCAATCGGGACAAGGTCTTTACTGCCCTGGAAGAGGCGCTGAAGAGCGACAAATCCAAGACCAACATCCTGAAGATCTCGGAACTCGGCCTGGTTGAAATGACCCGAAAGCGTGTTCGGGAGAGCATCGGCAGAATGATGTGCGAACCATGCCCGTACTGCGAAGGGCGTGGCTATGTGAAGTCGAAAACCACCATCTGCTACGAACTCTTCCGCGAACTGCGCCGGGAGATGCTCGATATCCGCGGTACCAAGGTAATGCTTACGGTCCATCCGCAGGTAGCCGACCTCCTCTATGACGAGGAGCGAAAAGGGCTTGAGGAACTGGAGAAGAAATTCAAGAAACGGATCACTGTCCGGGCCAAACCGGGATTCCACCAGGAGCAGTTTGAGATCGCCGTCAGCTGAGCAGAGCTGGGTCGGCAACGAACCGGATTGAGCAGGGTAATCTAGCTATCTTGACCTGTAAGAGAAAAGGAGCCGGAAAGATGGTATTTGCCGCCAAATTGAGTGAAGTGCCGAATTGGGGGAAGAAAGTCGTCACCCTGAACGGCCAGGAGATTCTTCTGGTGAACACCAAGGGGCAGATCTATGCCTGTGAACCGACCTGCCCGCATCAGGATGCGCCTCTCTCCGGTGCCCTGCTCAAGGAGGCCGGCTTTCTCTCCTGTCAACGCCATGGCTACAAGTTCAATCTTGCTAGCGGCGAATGCAAGGAGGCGCCGCACTTCACCCTGAAAGTCTATCCAGTAGAGCTCTCTGGAGAGGACATCATGGTGGAAATATAATGCAATAGAAAATTTACCTTGACTTATAAAGTCAAGTTGGTTATTTTTTGATGCTCACGGTAAAAATCGGTAAAGGTGGTGAAATACCTATGTACGCAGTAGTTAAAACCGGAGGGAAGCAGTATAAAGTTTCCGAAGGCGATCTCTTGAAGATTGAAAAGCTCGAGGGGGCGGTGGGCGACACCGTTGAACTCGCTGAAGTCCTGATGGTTGGCGGCGAAACGGTCAAAATCGGAACACCGTTAGTGCCCAGTGCCACTGTGGTCGGCAAGATAGTCGAACAGGGCAAAGACAAGAAAATCCTGGTCTTCAAGTCAAAGCGACGCAAGAATTCCCGCAAGCTTAATGGTCATCGGCAGCCCCGGACCATCCTGAAGATCGAAAAAATTAACGCATAGATCATTCCGGTCTGCCCTCTGGTTATCAGTTTGCCGCGTAGCGGCGGACTATCAGTGCAGACCGCCAGGAGATTGAACCATGGCACACAAGAAAGGCGTAGGCTCATCCAGAAACGGTCGTGATTCGGACGGCCAGCGACTCGGCTGCAAGAAATTCGGCGGCGAGACGGTCAGGGCCGGCAATATCATCTACCGTCAGCACGGCACTCGGATCCACCCCGGCAACAACGTCGGCTGTGGTAACGATTATACCCTCTTCGCACTTATAGATGGCATTGTCAAATTCGAGCGGATGGGTAAGGACCGGAAAAAGGTCTCAGTTTACCCGGCCAACTAACGAGCCTCTGCTCAACAATGCAAAAGCCTGGGACCATTGAGTTCCGGGCTTTTGTCGTTTGATGCATCAGCATAACCAGCGCACTATCTAAAGGCGTACCAGGAATACCCATGAGTTTTATAGATGAGGCAAAAATCCATATCCAGTCAGGTGATGGAGGTGCCGGATGCGTCTCGTTCCGCCGCGAGAAGTTCATCCCGCTGGGGGGACCGAATGGTGGTGACGGCGGCAAAGGGGGGGACGTCATATTTATCGTCTCGCCCAACATGGCAACCCTGATGGACCTGCGTCATCGCCCGCACCTGAAGGCACAACGAGGGGGGAACGGGTCGGGTAAGGACCGCCATGGTGCCTATGGAGAAAACCTGAAGATCCTCGTCCCGCTCGGGACAGTCATCAAGGATGCTGAAACCGGAGAGCTGCTGGCCGATCTGACCGAACCTGGCCAGCAGATAACTCTGCTCAAAGGGGGGCGTGGCGGCCAGGGGAATGCCCGTTTTGCCACCTCTACCAACAAGGCACCCAAATTTGCCCAGCCTGGCGAACCTGGTGAAGAACGCTGGGTCAGGCTTGAATTGAAACTGATGGCTGATGTGGGTCTCTTGGGGATGCCGAGTGTCGGCAAATCCTCCTTGATCGCCAAGGTCTCGGCAGCCAGGCCAAAGATCGCCGACTACCCCTTCACCACCCTCACCCCCAATCTCGGGGTGGTTGAATACAAAAATTACCGCTCCTTTGTCATTGCCGATATTCCCGGTCTAATCGAAGGGGCGCACAGTGGTGCCGGTCTCGGCCACCGCTTCCTCAGGCATCTGGAGCGGACCAGGTTGCTGCTGCACATCCTCGACCTCTCCTGGATGCCGGAACGTGACCCGCTGGTCGAATATGAGACTCTCAACCGCGAACTCAAACTTTTCAAACCGGAACTGGCGAACAAAACCCAGCTGGTCGTCGTCAACAAACTCGACCTGCCGGTGGTGCAGGAGAACCTGCCCCTCATCGCCACCTGGTTCGATGAACGGGGTCTGAAGATCTTCCCCATCTCGACCATAACAGGTGCAGGTATCCCGGAGCTTCTGGCTGAGATCGCCCGCCAGCTTTGGGGGGATACTGACCAGGAGTAGTAGAGTTTGCCAAGTATGGCTAACCATGCTATTTTATTATTATCATAGACATGCATAAACAGAACAGACCGATGCGCAAAGAAATCCTCCATAAAGTAAAACGTCTTGTGGTCAAGATCGGCAGCAGGGTCCTCACCTGCGCCGATGATGACCTCGACAGAGCGGCCATCGATGCCATAGCCGAACAGGTGGCAACTGCGCACCAGGCGGGTCGACAGGTGATCATGGTCACCTCCGGCGCTATTGCTGCCGGACGAGGGGCGCTCGGCCTGCAGCACCCCCCCAGGACGATCCCGGAAAAACAGGCAGCAGCAGCGGTCGGCCAGAGCAGGCTTATGCGTGCCTATGAAGATGCCTTTGCCTCCCGTGGTCTGACCTGCGCGCAACTCCTATTGACTCGGACCGATCTGGCTGACCGGACCCGTTTTCTGAATGCCCGTGCCACCATCGAGACCTTGCTGAATTGCAACGTAATACCGATTATCAATGAAAATGACACGGTAGTGGTGGAGGAGATAAAGTTCGGCGATAACGACAATCTCTCCGCCCTGGTGACAAATCTTGCCGATGCCCAACTGCTGGTCATCCTTACCGACATCGACGGTTTCTACGATGCCGACCCCCGCACTACTCCAGAGGCCAGACTGGTACCGCTTCTTAAAGTAATCACCAAAGAGGTGGAAAAGGCGGCCGGCGGCAGCGGTTCGTCAGTCGGTACCGGCGGCATGGCCACCAAACTGGCGGCAGCCAAGAAGGCAGGCAAGTCAGGGGCAGCGACTCTGATCGTTAACGGTAAGAGCGCCAACATCCTGCAACAGGCCCTCGCAGGTGCCGAGGTCGGCACCATGGTACTGCCGGCCAGGGAGAGCCTCTCCAGCAGGAAGCACTGGATCGCCTTTACCTTTAAGCCAAAGGGGCGACTGATCGTCGACGAAGGGGCGCAGAAGGTCCTCTCCCGACATGGTCGCAGCCTGCTCCCTTCTGGCATTGTCAGGGTCGAGGGTGAGTTCGAACGTGGTTCCTGCGTCCGGATCTGTACCATTGGCGGGAGCGAATTTGCCCGGGGGCTGGCCGACTATTCCCACAGCGAAGTGGCCCTGTTGCTCGGCCACAAGAGCAGCGAGATCGAGGCGATCCTTGGCTATAAATACGGGGATGAGATAATCCACCGGGACAACCTGGTGGTATTATGAATGCTGCAAATATGAAGGACAACAGAGGATGCAAGAGATGAACATAGCCGAGAAAGTCTTGCAGATAGCGCGATCCGCACGGCAGGCCTCCCATATCATGGCCAGGCTCTCCAGCGGCGTAAAGAACGACCTTCTTCTTGCCATGGCAGATGCACTTATTGAAGCTACCCCCGCTCTGCTCGAGGAGAACCGGAAAGATCTTGCCGCCGGCCAGGCCAAAGGGCTGGCAAATGCCATGCTCGACAGGTTGATGCTGGACGAACAGCGGATCAGGGGGATGGCCGAGGGGTTAAGGGAAGTGGCCGCACTCCCTGACCCTGTCGGCGAGATCACCCGGATGCGTAAGCGCCCTAATGACCTGCAGGTGGGGAAGATGCGGATCCCGCTGGGGGTGATTGGAATCATCTACGAAGCACGCCCCAATGTTACCGCCGATGCTGCCGCCCTCTGCCTGAAGGCGGGTAACGGGGTGATCCTGCGCGGCGGCTCCGAGGCCCTGCAGACAAACCTCGCCATTGCAGCCATCCTCCAGGCGGAAATGGAGAAAGCCGGTATCCCGCGCGCGGCACTCTCTGTCATCCCTTTCCCCGACCGGGAAGGGGTATTGGAACTGCTCAAGCAGGAGGAACTGGTCGACCTTATCATCCCCCGTGGTGGCGAGAGCCTGATCCGCTTTGTGGTGGAGCACTCGAAGATACCTGTCATCAAGCACTACAAGGGGGTATGCCATATATTTGTCGACGCCTCGGCAGATCATGCTGTTGCCGAACGGATCATCATCAATGCCAAGACCCAGCGGCCGGGCGTGTGCAATGCCCTGGAGACCCTCCTGATCCATCAGGACCTGGCCGAGACCTTTATCCCCCGTATTGCCGCCACCCTCTCCGGGATACATGTTGAACTCCGCGGGGACGAATGTTTCCGCCAGTTCGCCCCTGTGGCGAAACCTGCAACCGAGGATGACTGGTATGCCGAATATCTGGAACTGATCCTTGCCTGTCGGGTAGTGGAGAACCTGGACGAGGCGATGCAGCATATCAACCGCTACGGCTCGCTCCATACCGAAGCCATCATCACCAGAGACTATGCCAATGCCCAGCGCTTCATCCGCGAAGTCAACTCCAGCTGCGTCCTGGTCAATGCCTCGACCCGCTTTGCCGACGGCAACCAGTTAGGGCTCGGCGCCGAGATCGGCATCTCCACCACCAAACTCCACTCATTCGGACCGATGGGGCTGGAGGACCTGACGACGCAGAAGTTTATAGTCTACGGCAACGGCCAGATACGGGAATGAGGGAGTACACCTTAATCGAACTCCTGAGGCAGTGATTATTTCGGGACGCCATATCGGTAATTGTTTGAGGTTTCTGTGAGAATAGGGATCATCGGCGGCACCTTCAATCCGGTCCATCTGGCCCACCTCCGCATCGCTGAAGAGGTAAGGGATCATTTCGGCCTGGCAGAGGTGATATTCATCCCGGCAGCCACCCCACCCCACAAGCTGCTGGCCGGGGAACCCTCCTTTGCCGAACGATGCGAGATGGTAAGGTTGGCCATTGGTGACAACCCTCTCTTCACCCTATCCACCATAGAGGGGGAGCGGCAGGGGAAATCTTATTCAATTGACACATTACAGGCGCTCCACCGGGAAAGAGCTGTTGACGAACTATTCTTCATCGTGGGGAGCGATTCCTATCTGGAGATAGGCTCATGGCACCGCTTCGCCGCCATTTTCAGCTGCTGCAACATGGTGGTGGTCGAGCGGCCGGGTATGACAATCCCTGATCTGGCGGCAAAACTGCCATCATCAGTTGCCAGTGATTTCGTAAGCTTTCCGGCAGAGCATCGACTCGCACATAGCTCCGGCTATTCGGTCTATTACCGACAGGGACTCCCCTTGGAAATCTCTTCGAGCGCCATCCGGGGACTGGCCCGGCAGGGACGTTCGCTCAAATACCTCGTACCGGCAACGGTCGAGCAATACATCAAGGAACAGAGGTTGTACACGGATGCCCATCAAACCGCAATTAACCGCCCCTGAGCGGGCCATCAAATGCGCCGCTCTGGCACTGGACAAAAAGGGGCTTGACGTCCGGGTCCTGGAGATAGACAAGATATCTTCCATCGCCGACTTTCTTGTACTGGCCACCGGTCGCTCCGACAAGCAGGTACAGGCAATCGCCGACTCGGTTAGGCAGGGGCTGAAAAAGTTTGGCAAGGCCCTTGATATGGAAGGGGAGAAGGAGGGGAAGTGGATCGTCATCGACTATGGGGATGTGATTGTTCATGTCTTTCTGGAAGAGATGCGCCGCTATTACAATCTTGACGATCTCTGGGGAGCAGCGCCTGAGCTGCCGATCCCTGCAGAATATCTCTGGGAAGAGTCATAGTTGTGAAGCTGTCGCTGCTCTGGGTGGGGAAGACCCAGGAGACCTGGCTGAAAAGCGGCATCGATGAATATGCCGGTCGGCTTCGGCACTATTTCCCCTTCACCATCTGTGAGGCCAAAGAGGAAAAGGGTGCTACAGCAGAGGTCGGTAGAAGTGCCGAAGCGGCCAGACTGGAGAAGCTGCTCAGCAAAGGGGCGAAACTGGTGCTGCTCGACGAGCAGGGGGAGCAGCTATCCTCAGTTGAAATGGCCGCCTTTATCGCCAGGGAACAGGACCAGGGGACCCAGGAGCTCGCCTTTGCCATAGGTGGTGCCTACGGTCTCTCCACCGGGCTGCGCAGCAGAGCCTACAAGACCATTGCCCTGTCGCGACTCACCTTTACTCACCAGATGGTCAGGGTATTTCTGCTGGAGCAGTTGTATCGGGCCTGCACCATCATGAATAACGAGAAGTATCATCATTGAATGCTGTGAGTCGTGAAACGTGAGTAATGAATAAACCATTTCGCATCACGATTCACCATTCACCGTATTTTCCGGAGGAACCATGCCGAAACAACCGCTGCTGTTGATGATCCTGGATGGCTGGGGGATCAACCCGGACCGGGAGAAAAACGCCGTTGCCCTGGCCAATGCACCTAATCTGGCCCGGCTGCTGCAGGAATATCCCCACACCCGGATCATGACTTCTGGCATGGCGGTGGGGCTGCCGGAAGGGCAGATGGGGAACTCAGAGGTCGGTCATCTGAACATCGGCGCCGGCCGGGTAGTCTATCAGGACCTGACCAGAATATCCAAAGCGATCGACGACGGCGAATTCTTCACCAATCCGGTACTACTTGACTGCTTAAGGAAGACCAGGGGGGCCGGGGGCAGGCTCCATCTGGCCGGGCTGCTCTCCGATGGCGGGGTCCACTCCCACAATACCCACCTTTACGGGCTGCTGGAATTGGCACACCGGGAAGGGGTCGAGACTTTTGTCCATTGTCTCATGGATGGCCGCGACACACCGCCGAAGAGCGGCAGCGACTACCTGGCTCAGGTGGAGACCGAGATCGAACGGATAGGAACCGGCAAGATCGCCACGGTCATCGGCCGCTATCATGCCATGGACCGGGACAACCGCTGGGAGCGGGTGGAGCGGGCCTATAACGCTATAGTCCGCGGCATCGGCAATAAGCAGCCGTCAGCAGCGGCAGCAATCAGTGCCAGCTATGCCGCTGAGGTTAACGACGAGTTCGTCGAACCGAGCGTCATGGTCAGCAATGGCGAACCGGTCGGCAGGGTACAGGACGGTGACGGTTTCATCTTCTTCAATTTCCGCTCTGACCGGGCCAGAGAGATCACCAGGGCGCTGGCTCTTGACGACTGCAAAGGCTTCGACCGCCAAGAGCGGCCGAAACTCGCCGCATATGTCTGCATGACCGAGTATGACGCCACCTTCGGCCTGCCGATAGCCTTTGCCCAGGAAGAGCTGACCAATATCCTCAGCCAGGTGCTGAGCCGGAGCGGCCTGACCCAGCTCCGCATCGCCGAGACGGAAAAGTATGCCCATGTCACCTTCTTCTTCAACGGTGGAGTGGAGGAACCGTACCCGGGAGAGGAGCGCTGTCTCATCCCCTCCCCCAAGGAGGTGGCCACCTATGACCAGAAACCGGAGATGAGCGCCTACCTGGTCACAGACGAACTGTTGCAAAGGCTCGACAGCGGCAGGTATGACGTAATAGTACTCAACTTCGCCAACTGCGACATGGTAGGTCATACCGGCATCCTTGAGGCTGCCATCAAGGCGGTGGAGGCGGTTGACGACTGCGTCGGCAAGCTGGTGACCAGGGTAAGAGAGCTGGGGGGAAGAGTACTCATCACTGCAGATCATGGCAACGCCGACCAGATGTGGGATGAAGAGAGCCACGGTCCGCACACCGCCCACACCTGCAATCCGGTCTGGCTGATCCTGGTGGATGACAACCGCAAAGGTGTCACTCTCCGCGAAGGGGGGCGTCTTGCCGACATCGCCCCGACCATGCTGGATATGCTGGGGATCGCAAAACCGGTGGAGATGACCGGAGCGAGCCTGTTAAACAGCTGACAGTTAATTCCAATAGAGGAGCATATCATGTCCCAGACAGAAGAACTAGTAGACTGGAGTTATGAGCAGAAGTGCGAAAAGGCGGTCGAATCGCTCGGCAAGAACGGCTTTACCGCGGTCTACTGCAAAAACAGCCAGCAGGCTGTCGACTATATCCTCACGGAAGCGGAGACCGCTGCCAGCATAGGCTTCGGCGGTTCACTGTCAGTAGCTGACCTGCAGCTTACCGACCGGCTGGCCGGAATGGGGAAGGAGATCCTCAATCATGCCGCATCAGGGCTCACCCCTGAAGAGCGGCTGGAGACCATGCATCGCCAGCTGGCCTGCGACCTTTTTCTCACCGGCACCAATGCGCTGACCCTCTCCGGTATACTGGTCAATATCGATGCCAGCGGCAATCGGGTCGGCGCCATGTTTTTCGGCCCGCAAAAAGTTATCGTGGTGGCCGGTCGGAACAAGCTGGTGGATGGCAGCGTCGAGGATGCCATCAAACGGGTCAAAGGATACTCTTCCCCCCCCAATGCCAAACGGCTCAACTTCAATACCCCCTGCGCCAAGACCGGCTTCTGCTGCGACTGCAACTCGCCGGACCGGATCTGCCGGATAACCACCATCATCGACCGGAAACCGCGCCGGACCGATCTGCGGGTCCTGGTGGTCAACGAAGATATGGGGCTCTGAAAGGGATAGCCGATGTGGCAATGGATTGCCGACAATACAACACAATTTGCCGAAGCGCTTGGCAAGAGCGCCCTTGACATCCTCTTCCCACCGCTGTGTCATGTCTGTCGCACATTCATCCCCAATGCCGGAGATCTTCATCTCTGTGCATCCTGTCTGGGGCAAAACCGCTCGATTATCTCGCCGCTCTGCGTTCAATGCGGTATCCCCTTCCTGACCGAAGCCGGTATCGATCATCGTTGCGCTGCCTGTCTCACCTCACCACCGCCATTTACAGCAGCGCGAGCAGCAGTAGATTTTTCCGGCCCGGTCAAAGAGATGATCCACAATTTCAAATACGAGCATAAGGTACAGCTCCGCCGGCCGCTCGGGATACTGACGGCGCAGAGACTGCAAGATTTTGCCATCAGTTGCGCGCCGGACATCCTTATCCCGGTACCGCTCCACAACCGACGACTCCGGCAGAGGAGCTTCAATCAGGCTGTCCTGCTTGCCGAAGTCCTTGCCAAATATTGGCAGCTGCCGCTTTGTCGTACAAATCTGCAACGGATTCGCTGGACAGAACCGCAGATAAGTCTTGACGCCAGGGAGAGGCGAGCAAATGTTCGCGGCGCCTTTGCCGTTGCAAGTGCGGAATTGCTGAATGGGAAACGGGTCATTCTGGTTGATGATGTCTATACTACCGGCAGCACTGTGGCGGAATGTGCCAAGGTGCTTCGCAAGGCTGGCGCAGCAGCTGTTTATGTAGTAACTACGGCTCGAGCAGCTTATGGCGGTTAGGCCTAGTTAAAGAAAAATTTCTTGACAACAATTCATAATAAAACTAAATTAACCACGCTCTGCTATTTATAAAATTCAGGAGGTATGTCTGTATGAAGAAATTGCTGGCTGCTGCTACTATGGTCGTATTCGCTGCATCAATGGCGTTTGCTGCCGCACCCGAAACAGTATCTTTCAAATGCAAAAATGGCGATGTCACCATGAGCCATGTAAAACACGCTCCGGCGGGTTCTGACTGTAAGGTCTGCCACGGCGAAGGCGCCCCGGCAAAGGTTAAGCTCGGCAAAGACAATGCACACAAGGTCTGCAAAGCCTGCCACGAAGCCAAAAAAGCTGGCCCGCTCAAGTGCGGAGAGTGCCACAAGAAGTAACTGAACTATTCTGCTGATAAAAAAGGCCCCGCATGGGGCCTTTTTTTATATCTTCGCCATAATGCAAATGCTGCGCATCTAGCATATCATCAGCCATTAAACTCACTCTGTCATCACCAGCTGCCGACCATTCTTTGCTTGAATCCCGTTGCTATTATCTGCTATGGTATTTATTCACCTTCAGGTGACAAAGACATCCAAACTGGAGCAGCGGGCATGGCAAAAAGCAAAACTTACGATTTCACCAAACTGCGCCGTCTTATTATCATCTATGGCATTGTTCAGGTTGTTCTTGTTGTTCTACTGATTTTCATGGCTGTCAATTTCCAGGGGAGACTCCAGCAGAAAGATCCGCAACTCTTTCTCCGCTGCATCGGTTTCAGTCTGGTAATCCAGCTGGCACTATTCTACCCGGTCTACAAGTTTGCCGCAAACGAGGCCTGCCGTGAAGTGGAAAGCAATGCCAACGGACTCACTACCGAAGAACAGAAGAGCTTCCGGAGCAAGCGGCTGGTAGGTGATGTTGTCAAGACCTCCATCTTCATGGTTTTTATCACCTTCATCTGGAAAATGATGCAACTCCCCCAGAACGCCGTCCTCCCCATCCTCTGCATTGCTTATTTCACCTTTATACTCACCTTCCTCAACTATTTTCAATGTTACAACTTTGCGGCAAAGCGGGAGATGAAGAGCAAGGGGTGAAAAACCTCTCCATCTCCAGCAATACCCTTTCTCCATCACCTCTGACAAGCCGGACCGGCGGGAGGGAGTTGAGAAAATATCTCCCGTAGTTTCGGTGCACTACCCTGCTGTCCAGAATCAGGACTGCCCCACGGTCAGTTCTGCTCCTGATCAGTCGGCCAAACCCCTGCTTGAATTTGAGTACCGCCTGGGGGATGTTATACTCCAGAAACGGGTCGCCACCGTTTGCGGCAATATGCTCGGAACGAGCCTCCAACACCGGCTCAGTCGGCACCCGAAAGGGCAATCGGGTTATGACTACCAGCTCCAGCGCCCGCCCCTGCACATCGACCCCCTCCCAGAAAGAGTCTGTCCCGAATAGTACCGCATTCGGCTCCTTCCTGAACCTGGAAAGGAGCAGATGCCTGCTGATATCACCCTGGCGAAGCGGTGTGCAGCCGATCTCCAGAAGAGGTGCGGCGAGCTTTTGATAAATCCTGCTCAACAGGTCATAGGAGGTGAAAAGGACGAATGCCCTCCCCTGGGATATAGCGAGCCCGCGCCGGAGAATGGCAATTATCGACGACTCGAATGCTGCCATGCCAGGCTCCGGGATATTTTCAGGGATGCCGACAAATGCCTGGCTGGCATAATCGAATGGTGATGCCAGGAGCAGTTCCGTCACCCTGCTTCGCGGCAGAAGGGAGATGCCGGTACGTTGCGCCAGAAAATCGAACCGCTCCCCTACTGCCAGGGTAGCTGAAGTGAGGATGACCGTGCGGAATTTCTCCAGGATCGCCGACTTTATCGACTCAGCCACTTCCAGCGGTGCAGCATAAAGCCGTACCACCATCCCCTTGTTCCCCCTCCTTACCTCGAACCAGCGGCAGAAATCGGGGTCGTATGCAGCAAAGAAGCGGAGTTCAGCCACGCCAGCTTCAAGTCTGGTTCTGATCCCCTTCAGGTCCAGCAACGGGCTCGCCAGCCGGTCAAGTACCCTGGCCGGGAGCAAGTCGCAGACCCGGAGAAAATCCTTGATGGCAATTGCATAATCGGTAAGAGCAACGGCCAGTTCATCTATTCTACCTTCCACCTCGCGCCAGAAGGGGGCACTGGTTACTGCTGGCGTTACTCGCAGTTTCAGTTCTCCCTGCCGTTTTGTTCCCTGTTGCAGATAGTCTATAAGATCAAACCCGATCGCATCCATGCTCCGCGACACTGTATCGACCATGGCGGTGCGCCTCGGGATAAGACGTTCCTCCAGGATTGCAGCGGCTTCCATGTATAGGGCATCAAGCGACTCAGGGACTTCACGGGACAAAAGCGTGGAGAGTTGCGGCAAAAGCCCTCTCTGTGGCTTGCGAGGATGCTGCAGACGGCCGAACAGTTTCAGCAGCCCCTGCCTGGTCACCTGGCTGGCGAGATAATTTGTCGCCACATCTTCCAGATGATGCCCCTCATCAAAGATTATCCGCTGGAATGGTGGCAGGACTGCGCTACCACCGTAGCCGGTCTCCTGTCTTACTGCCACATCTGCCATCAGCAGGGCATGGTTGACTATCAGCAGATCGGCGCTGGCTGCAGCTCGACGGGCAGCATAAAAGAAACATTTCGTATAGTATGCGCATTTAACCCGGCTGCACTGGTCTGCTTCACAGCAGACCTCTTCCCAGGTCTCGTCGCGCGGCACAAAAGAGAGATCGCTGCGACAGCCGTCTGAACTCTTTTCACTCCAGGCGACGAGAGCCTCAAGTTCCTCACCATGTTCATCCTTAAATAGCGCCGGTTCCCCTCTGACCCCTTCCAGTTTCCGCCGGCAGAGATAGTTACTCCTCCCCTTCACCAGCACAGCCCTGAAATCGAGCCCCCCCTGCTTCTGGATGAACGGGATATCCTTCTTGGTCAGCTGCTCCTGAAGATTGATGGTATTAGTGGATATCACCACCCGTTCGCGATTCCTGACCGCCCAGAGAAGCGCCGGGAGCAGATAGGCGAGTGACTTGCCGATCCCGGTGCCTGCCTCGATCATAGCGACCTTGTCGCTGTTGAACGCCTCAGCCACGGCAAAGGCCATCCGCACCTGTTCGTCACGGTGCTCGTAACCGGCGAGATTCTGCCCCAGCACCCCATCCGGGGCATACCAGCGTTCCAGTTCTGGATATGAGAGATTCTGCCGGATCGGCATGGGAAAGGGCGCGACAACCTGGTAACAGCGTTCCGCAGAGTTGTCGATGATATAGAAGCCGACCCCCTGGTTGCCAAGGATAGAGGCGATCTCTATATCCGCGTCAGAGGGGGTAAGTTCGCCAGAGGGGTGATTATGGATAACCACATCACCGAACGATGCAGCGATCATGATCGCCGCCACCATATCCCGGTTCCCCCGGGCCAGCGGTTCGGTATCTATTACCAGCAGGGATTCGTCGGTGCGCCCCAGGGAGAAGACTTCATTGCCATTGGCATCGGCAATCGCCTCCCGCAACTGGAGCAGGGCATTATCAGAAAAATAGCGCTTCATCTCTCATTGAAGATACCCTCTTTGCCAGAGCGCCGCAATAAAAAAGGGGTGGCCAGCGGCCACCCCGTTCCAGACAGATGATTAACCTGACAGCTTATTTTTTGTGGCACTCCCCGCACTTGGTCGGACCCGCCTGCTTCGACTCATGGCAACCCTTGCATGTCTTGTGGGCGATATCCTTGCCAAAGCCCTCGATCTTTCCTGGCGCCTTTTCGTGACATACCTTGCAATCACCCTTGGCAATCTCCTCATGTTTCTTGTGCGGGAATGTCACGTTGCCGTTCTTGGCCGGCAGGGTGATGGTGTCGGCTGCCAGGGCGAGGCTGCTGGCCCAGATAGTCAATACTGCTGCACTAAGAATCCGTTTCATAATTTTGCTCCTTTTGGTTTGTTCTGCAGATATTTAATACTTTAACCAATAAATACCGTATGACAAGCGGTTTCGCTATCGACATCTAGAGTCGTACCACCCGATGTCGGGTCCGTAAAATTACCCGACAAAGATAAAATATTCAGGAAAATCAACAAATTCCTGTTAATATTAGAACAATGGAACAGAACAGTGATAAAAACGGAAAAATTGCTCCTCCAGGGGTCGCCATAGATGGTACCGCCATAAAATCGCTGCGTGAAGCAAAAAAACTTACCCAACTCTATGTGGCCAATGTAGTCGGTGTTACTACCGACACTATCTCCCGCTGGGAGAACAACCGCTACCCCTCCATCAAGCGGGACAACGCCGAAAAACTGGCTGCTGCTCTCGAAGTAACCCTGGATGATATCCTGCGCCGCGAAGAGCTGGAGCCGGTAGCTGCCGAGCCGGGACCAACCCCGACCGGCAAACATCATGGCATCCTTCTCCTGCTGATCATTGTCGTTATTCTGATCGGTGTATTCATTGCTCGCCAGACTGCCATAACGCCGACCGCGGTCCGCTGGCTCCCTCATTTTGCCGCTCCCGGAGAAGTCATACCGGTACAGATAAAACTTTTGCGCCGTGACCCGGGAACAGGCGGGATAATTGTCAGAGAGCAACTGCCACCAGGATGGCAACTGCTCCGGGCGAACCCTGTGCCGTCAGTTGGAGAAAAACCAGACTCCGAGGTGAAATGGCTCATCCCAGGCAACAGCGGACCGACAACCATCTCTTACACGGTCCGGATACCGAAAGACCTTCATCTTGGCACAACACAGGTCCTTTCCGGCAAAATTGTCCTGCAGCGTAATGATACTACCCGCACCGAGACGATCGGCGGCAGCAGCAAGATAACTGTCAATGGCCGCCATTGGGCCGACAGCAACGGTGACGGAAAGATCGATGACAACGAGATCATGCCTGCCTATTATCTGACTGAAGAGATGAAAGGGTTCGACATCAACTGGAAGAGTATCGAGACGATCTGGAACAGCAAGGGTTACACCTGGAATATTGACAGGCAGGAGTTCATGGTGAACAGATAATCATTACCTGAGGGCGGATGCCAGGACATTGATTAACGGCGTCGGATAGATCCCCAGCAGCAGAATAGCCAGACCTACCATACCAAGGGTGGCTGTCTCCAGGAGGTTGGGGCGATTGATCACGAGTACCGTTTCTCCCTGACGAAAATAGAGATTCACCACTACCCTGAGATAGAAATAAACTGATATTGCCGCTGTCAGGATGCCAAGCAGCGCCAATATTATCTCGCCACCGCGCAGGGCCGCTGCAAAGATGAAAAATTTCCCCATGAAGCCTGCCGTTGGCGGGATACCGGCCAGGGCGAACATTGCCAGTGCCAGAACCGCTCCCGGCAGCGGCCGGGAGTAGCCGATGCCGCGATAATCCTCGATATTCTCCAACTCATCTCTCCCGCTCAGCAGCGCTATAGAGCCGAATGCAGCCAGATTCATAGCCGCATAGAGGCAGATATAGAGGGCCGCTGCCCGGTACCCCTCCAGACTCCCGGTGAGCATGGCAAGCGTCACATACCCCATATGGGCGATAGACGAGTAGGCGAGCATCCGCTTCAAATTATGTTGCCGGAGTGCCGCCAGATTACCCACAACCATGGAGAAGAGAGCCAGCCACCAGAAAGGGGCATGGAGTTGAGGGAGCAGCCCGGCCGGATGGAGCAACATGATAAGAAAGAGGAGAGCCCCCCCCTTTGAACCGGTAGAGAGAAATGCGACTACCGGAGCAGATCCACCCTGATACACATCAGGAGTCCAGAGATGGGCCGGCACCAGTGAGATTTTGAAAGCTGCCCCAGCCAGCAGCAACCCCCAGCCAGCCAGGGCCAGTGCCCCCCCATTACCAGATTTCGCAGCTCCCTGCATGGCTGCAACTATATCGAGAGTACCAGTGGCGGCATATATCAAGGAGATACCGAAGGCGAGAAAAGCAGCCGAGATCGCCCCGAGGAGCAGATATTTGAGACCTGCTTCGGCTGGCCCGGTGCGACTGATATCGATGGCTACCAGGATGTAGAAGGCAAAGGTTAGCGCCTCCAGCCCGAGAAAGAGGGTGAGAAGAGTTGTGGCGGTGGAGAGGACTGTCATCCCCAACAGGGCGAAGAGGATGGTGGCCGGATACTCCTCGCCGGCAATCCCGCGCCGTTCGTTGTAATCATCTGAGTAAAGCAGCGTAACCATGGCAGCCAGGGCAAACAGTATGGTAAAAAGTCTGGCCAATGGCGTCAGAGCAAGCCCTAGAGCAGTTGCAGTAGCTACCGGAGGTGTCTGCATGACCCAGAGCATTGTCGCCAGGGAGCTGAGCAGCGCCACTACGGTCAGGTAGCGCCCAGGCATCATCGCCCCGAGCAGCAATACCAGAATGATACCGGCCGAAATGAAGAGCAGCGGCATAACAGCCCAGAGGTCGTGGATGGTCATGGCCCACCCCCTGAACTGCTGGTCAATATGGTCACCGGCTCCTTGAGCAGGTCGAGAAGCGGTGCCGGGTGGGTGCCGAGACAGATGACCCCCAGCGCCAGAACTGCCAGAACTACCCCCTCCCGCAGCGTCAGGTCTGTAACAGCAAGGGGCTGGCGCTCGGAGCCGAACAGGATTGCCTGCACCAGTCGCACCGTATATATGAGGGGGAGGAGGATGCCGATAAAGGCTATCACCGCAGCCAGCGGGGCAGGACGAAAAGTACCGGCCAGCACCAGAAACTCGCCAACAAAGTTATTGAGGCCAGGCAAGCCGGCTGAAGCCATACTAAAAAGAAGGAAGCAGCATGCCAGCAACGGTGCCTTCCCCCAGACCCCGCCATAGGCGGCAATCTCCCTGGTATCGGTCCGCTCATCGAGCATTCCGACCATGGCAAAGAGTGCACTGGTGGTGATGCCATGGTTGACCAGCTGGATTATTGCTCCGGAGAGGGCGATCGGTGTCCAGGCAGCTATGCCGAGCGCCACGAACCCCATATGGCCGACGCTGGAGTAGGCTACCAGCCGTTTCATGTCGGTCTGGGCATAGGCGACCCAGGAACCGTAGACAATACCTACAACCGCCAAGGTCAATAGCAGCGTCGTACAGCTTTTGGCAGCCTCTGGAAACAACGGATAGCCGAAGCGGATCAGGCCATAGGCTCCGGTCTTTAGCAGCAGCCCGGCAAGAATGACGCTGCCGGCGGTAGGAGCATCGGTATGGGCATCAGGGAGCCAGGTATGCAGCGGGAAGATCGGCACCTTGATGGCAAAGGCGATCAGGAACGCGGCATAGAGCCAGATGGAGATCGTCGGTGACATGGCTGTGCCGACAAGCTCGTGCAGGGCGAAGGAGTAGCGACCACTCTGGCTGCCATGAATCAGGTAAAGGACGATTATGGCCAAGAGCATCAGGAGTGACCCGGCCATGGTAAAGAGGAAGAACTTGACTGCTGCATAGATACGCCGGCCATGGCCCCAGATGCCGATGAGGAAGAACATCGGGATCAGCATCAACTCCCAGAAGAGGTAGAAGAGGAAGAGGTCGAGGGAGAGAAAGACCCCCATGATACCGCTCTCGATCACCAGCAGGAAGAGGTAATGGAGCGCCACCCGCTCTTTCACCCCCTGCCAGGAGACGAGCATGGCGATGATGGTTATCAGGGCAGTAAGGGCTACCAACAGCAGGCTGATACCATCCATGCCGAGAGTATAGCGGATACCGAACCGCTCGATCCAGGGGAGGTCCTGGAGAAGGACATATCCTGGCAGAGAGGTTGCAACTGTGGGAGTATATACAAGGAGCCAGCCGACCAGCATGAGCTCAATAGCGGCAAATCCTAAGGCAACCCTCTTTGCCCACAGCTCGCACTTCCAGAGAGGCACCTGGAGGCAAGCGCCTATGAGCGGGAGGAAGACGAGGATGGATAGTGTCTGGTTGCTGATAGTCATTGTGTTGACCGAATAATAAAATTTATTGTTTCTTATTCTACTTTCAAGAGTACTGACCCTTTGAATTCACCTACCTCAAAACGTTATTTACATAAATTCCAAAGATAATTGAAGCTACCATTAAACTGAATCCAATAATTATATGATATATACGTATAGCGTTATTTCCAAACTTAGATAAATATGAATACGGGAAATAAATAAACCAATTATTGGGCGGGGTAATTAAGAATCTTATTTTTACAATACTACCTATCAATAAGAACATACCAATAAGAAAAAATGGGAATGCTGCAATAATTGCTACCATCTATTTCTCCGAAATACAGTCGTTCTTCTTCCAGTAATTACAGGGACACATTACTCATTTCCTTTCAACAACCTTACACTACTCCTCACGCAACGGATTTTCCTTTAAATCTTACTTCCCGCCATAACTCTCTTCCTCCTCATGCACGCTTTCCACATAGACCGTATCCGGACAGAAATCTATCTCGTCCGGCCATACGACTGTGCCATGATCCGGGCGAGCCAGAGCAAAATAGGCACTATTGGTAAGCCGCTTGTATGCCGGGTACTGCAGGTACGGAGATACATCAAAAATGCGGTATTCCCCGTTAGAAAAAAGAACCCGCAGACGATGCTTCTCAAGAATTGTGACTTCAACTACACGTGGATTCATAAAAATTACCTCAGTGAAGCGGTTCGATTTTGAAAATTTCTCCACCCTTGGTTGCAATAGACCAGTCGGCCATTAGCTCGTCATGGTGGATTTCTATCCAAGCCTGAACCAGTTTCATTTTATTGCTCGGCAACTCACCGGCGATGATTTCGCCGGAAGGGATTTCAACAACCGCTTCCACGCCTTGATATTCAACATGAATATGAGGCCGGTTGTGTTGTTTCATATCCAAGGCGTACATATAGATGATGATACCATAGAACATACTGATGATAGGCATTTACAACCTCCTTGTTTAGGGGAATTCCCTTAATTCCGGTGATACCTTAATAAAAATATCACCAAACCGTCCACGCCAGCCAACCTAAAATCAGCGCCGAACCTGCAGCAAAACTGGTTATATACATCGATACACGGCCGCTTGACCACTCTCCTATTCTCTCACCGCTCCAGCCTAGTCCGGCTGCCAGCCGGTCAAGGGAGTCGTCTATCACCCCCTCGTCAATACGCTCCCAGAAGAAGGCGGAACAACGCTTGAAGGGGCGGATGAAGAGCCATTTATAGAGATCGTCAAAATACCAGCCGTTCAGCAGAAAAGCGGTGAGCCCGGTTGCTGCCTGCTCCCCCTCGGCGAGCCGCACTCCCCGTCTGTTAAAACCATAGCGCCAATGGGCCGCAGCCAGACCTGCCAGGGCAATCATAGCCGCCAGGGACTGCAACAGCATCTCCTCACCTGGGGATATCCCGTTTTCCACGTCTTTGCCAGTCCCAACCAGGAAGTGGCCAAGCCATCCTTCCCCCAGATAGGAGGGGAGGTTGAGAAGCCCCCCGAAAAGGCCGGCTAGTGCCAGGGGGATCAATATCAGCTGCATCAGCCATGGCACCTGATGGCTCTCTCCACCTTCTCCGCCAAATACCAGATAGACCATGCGAAAGGTGTACATTGCCGTGAGAAAAGCAGTCAGCATCCCCAGCAACCAGAGAGAACCGTAGAACAGACCGCCACGGCTCCAGGCAGCCAACAGTATGGCGTCTTTACTGAAGAAACCGCCACTGAGCGGCAGTCCGGCCAGAGATATGGCGCCGGCCAGGAAGGGCCAGAATGTCAGCGGCAGCTGGCGACGAAGTCCACCCATGCGGTAGATATCCTGTTCGTGGTGCAGCGCGGTGATGACACAGCCAGCGCCGAGGAAGAGCAACGCCTTGAAAAAGGCGTGTACCAGCAGATGAAAGGTTGCCGCTGTGATAGCGCCACAACCGACCCCGAGCACCATGTAACCGATCTGGCTGATGGTAGAATAGGCAAGTACCCTCTTCAGATCACGCTGCGCCAGAGCACAGCTGGCGGCATAAAATGCAGTCAGTCCGCCAGTGACTGCTATGGCAAGCTGTACCGTTGCCGATATGCCGATAAAGGGGAACATCCTGGCCAGCAGGTAGACCCCGGCCGTCACCATGGTTGCCGCATGGATCTGCGCCGATACCGGTGTCGGACCTGCCATTGCGTCAGGGAGCCAGACCATCAGCGGCAACTGTGCCGATTTCCCCATGGCACCACCGAGAAAGAGGAGCCCGATGGCAGTAACAACACCTGCTGGCAGGAGAAAACCGAGGTCGTTTATTTCGCTGATGGAGAGTGTCCCGCAGAGCTGAAACAGCCAGACAATGGCGATACCGAGAGCGATGTCACCGACCCTGGTGACGATGAAAGCCTTGCGGCCGGCAGTGGCGTTCTTCTCATCTTTGTACCAGAAGCCGATCAGGGCGTAGGAGCAGAAACCGACCCCCTCCCAGCCAAGGTAGAGGAGCGGCAGGTTCTCTGCCAGCACCAGCACCAGCATGGCAAATACGAAGAGGTTCAGAAGAGCGAAAAATCTGGCATAGTCAGGCTCATCAGCCATGTATCCGACCGCATAGATATGGATCAGCCCGCAGACAAAAGTGATCATCAGAGAGAGAACCAACGATAGAGGGTCGACATAGAGATTGACAGGCGCCTGCAGATCGAAGGCTGCCAGCCAGGTGATGAGCTCGATCTTGAGCGGCCCCTGATAATCAAGGGAGAGCAAAACCAGAACAACAAAACTCCCCCAGATGACGGCACAAGCCAGCACTTCAGCCAGCCGGCGCGGCAACAGCCGGCCAACCAGGGTATTTATCAACCCACCTACGAGAGGGAAGAGGAGTATGAGGGTCAGGTAAAATTTCAAAAAGACACCCTCCTAACCGTGCAACTCGTTGAACTCGTCCGCATCTACCGTCTTCTTCCGCCGATGCAGATATACCACCAGCGCCAGGGCCAGCGATACTTCGGCTGAGGTCATTGCCATGATCAGCAGAGCGAAAATCTGCCCGTCCACCCCCCCCCATTGCCTGGCGCCGCCGACAAAAGCGAGCATGGCTGCATTGAGCATGATCTCGATGCCTATCAGCATCATGATCAGGTTAGTTCGCCAGACCATAACGCAGACCAGACCAAGGGCAAAGATGATGGCGGCAAGGATCAGCACATGGGCCAGCGGCACGGTGGTCATCCCTCTCTCCTCTGATCGGTTCTGTCCTCGGATTCACTATCTTTGAGCGCTGCTGCCGGGACGGATAATGAAGAGGGGGGGCTTCTGCGACGGGCAAGATACAAAGCCCCGACCAGGGCAAAAAGGAGTTGCATGGAGATTATCTCCACGGCTGCCCCGTATTTCTGGAACAGGACTTGACCGAACACCCTGATGTCAGGCATTGTCTTCGGCATTGCGGCAGCTGGTCGATTAATCACCAGTATGACCAATGATGTCAAAATTACAAGAGCAAGAGCCAGCCCCGGCCACCAGTGGAGAAATCCGGGACGGCGCGCCTGGTCAGGATGGCCAAGGTCGAGCATCATGATCACAAAGAGAAAGAGAACCATGATGGCGCCAGCGTAGATGATCACCTCGAAGACCGCTACCAGCGGCGCAGCAAGCAGAAAGAAGATAACGGCAAGGGCAAAGAAAGAGGTGACAACATAGACAATGGCATGCACCGGATGTTTTTCGGTGATGGCCAGGAGGGTGGCAATGACAGTCACCACGGCAAGGATGTAGAATAGGGCCTGTTCCATAATTGGTTAAGGCATCAATCCCCTGAAATCGACTGGCGACTCCTCATCAGCATTACAACCACGCTGGCTGACCACGCCGATGCCGGCATGCCGGTAGAAGTTGTAAGAAGGATCCTTACCGCAGCTGTCAATCAGGAGGTCCTCTTTTTCATAGACCAGTTCCATGATATCCCGTTTGCAGATTTCATAGTCCGGTGTCATCTGAATCGCCATGGTAGGGCAGGCTTCGGCACAGAGACCGCAAAAAATGCAGCGGGAAAAATTGATCCTGAACCAGGCAGCGTAGCGGCGGCCATCATATCGTTCAGCTGCCGCCATAGAGATGCAATCCACCGGGCAGGCGGCTGAACAGAGGTAACAGGCGACGCACCGTTCCCCGCCATCCGGATCCCGGGTAAGGACAATACGCGCCCGGTATCTGGGGGATGGGATCCGCTTCTCTTCCGGATACTGCACCGTTACCGGTCTGCGAAACAGGTGCTTCCAGGTTGTCCAGAAGCCTGCGCATATCCCCTTGATATCAGCTGCTACGCCCATATCTGCCGGCATAAACCTGCCGGCCGGGCAGTCGGGACTGCCCGGCCGGACTAATCAGTTCACGCCGAGGTCTCCTTGCTCCGTTGGGCTTTTTTCAACAGTGCCAGTGTCAACGGATGCTGATTGTTCTCTGCATAGATCATGGCGGTGTTCCCTGCCAGGGTCCGTGCGTGCGTGTCCGCACCACCAGCCAGTAGCGCCTGCACCGTATGGTTGCAACCATAAATCGCCGCCAGCATCAGCGGAGTATGCCACTCACGGTCGCGGGCATCCACTTCCGAGCCATGGGCCAGGAGCAGTTTGACCACTTCGACATGACCGTTGGCAGAGGCATAATGCAGGGCAGTCTTCAATTTTTCACTCTTTGCATCGATCTCTGCCCCGCGGTTCAGGAGATCTTTGGCCACCTCCAGGTCCCCGGACTTGGCCGCGTCCATCAAAGGTGTGTGTCCATGCCGGTTCTTCGCATTCACATTCTGCATGCTCCCCTCCCCCTTTCTATACATAGTACCATGTGCAACAACTGTTTCCATAACCCGCCCCCCTTTCATATCTCTCTTGATGTTAATGAAAACGGAACCGATTTACCTGAGCAGTAAAAACCAACCAGTAATGAGAATATTCAGCAATGCAAGCGGTGTCAACACTTTCCAGCCAAGGTGCATCAACTGGTCATAGCGGAGCCGCGGCAACGTACCGCGCATCCAGATAAAAAAGAACGCAAAACCAAGCACCTTCAAGGCAAACCAGAGCGGAGCAGGCAGCCATGGTCCATGCCAGCCACCGAGAAAAAAAGTTGCTGCCAACCCACCGAGGACGATAATATTAATATATTCACCAACAAAAAACAGCCCGAATCGCATCCCCGAATATTCGGTATGAAATCCTGCCACCAACTCACCTTCAGCCTCCGGGATATCGAACGGCACCCGTTTGCACTCCGCGGCGATGCTCAGCAGGAAAATCAGGAAAGCCAGCGGTTGGTAGATGATGAACCAGCCGTCAGCCTGGGCATTGACAATATCTGCCAGCCGGAACGAGCGGGCCATCATCACTACCGGTACCAGCGCCAGCCCCATGGCAAGCTCATAGGAGATGAGCTGGGCCAGCCCGCGGATACTCCCTAACAGGGCATACTTGGAATTTGACGCCCAGCCGCCGAGCGCCACACCATAGACAGCAATGGAAGAGAGGGCGATGAAGAAGAGCAGCCCGACATTGAGGTCTGCAACCTGCAGTTGAAAATCTCGCCCCATTACCTTTATCGGTGCACCAAATGGTATTATTGCACAGATCATGATAGCCGGGATAGCGGCCATGGCTGGTGCCAGATAAAATAGCCACTTGTCCGCCATGGCTGGGCGGAAATCTTCCTTGGCCAGCATTTTGATCAAGTCTGCCAGAGGCTGCAGCAGTCCATACGGTCCGACCCGATTCGGACCCCTGCGGTCCTGTATCCAGGCGAGGATGCGACGCTCCGCCAGAACCAGATAAGCAGCCAGGGTCAGGATGACGAAGAAGACCAGCGTTATCTTGGCCATGAGAAGCAGCATGTCGATTGAAAGCGGTGATATCATGGCTCGACCTTCATCCTGTGCAGTTTATCGATGGGTTGGCAATTCTGCCCGTCACTCTGCCTGCTTCTTTTGTACATCCGCCAGTCTGGCTGAAAAATCAGTCTGGCACCCCGTTTAAAGGTGATATAGGACCACCCCCATTGGAAGACAACCAGAAGACGATTGGTAAAACCGGTCAGAAAGTAGATATGGATAAACAGCCAGCTTAGCCAGGCGAGCAGGCCGGTGAACTTGAGGGAACGAAACTGTCCCACCGCCTTTTTTCTGCCGATTGCTGCCATCATCCCCTTATCAAAGTATTTGAATGCTGCCCGTGCTTCTCCTTGTAAGTCTCGCAGAATATTGGATGCAGCGGTCCGCCCCTGTTGCAGTGCAACTGGCGCAAGCCCCGGCAGGACACCACCGCCAGCTTCTGTGAAATGGGCCTGGTCGCCAGCGACAAAAATTTCCCGATGCCCGGAAATGCTCAGGTCTGCTTCGACATAGATCTTCCCTTGCGGGTCCTGCGGTACCCCGAGCGTGGCACCAAGAGAAGCTGCCTTGACTCCGGCGGCCCAGATAACGGTTGCGGCAGGAATAAAATCTCCTCCGGCAGTAACACCTTTTTCATCCAGAGAAGTAACAGTGCAACCGGTCCTTACCTGCACGCCAAGCTCGGCCAGACTGGCCGCAGCAGCAGTCGACAGCGTGGGGTCGAAACTGCCGAGGATGCGTGGCGCACCCTCCAGCAGAAGGATCCGGCTCATCCGCGGATCTATAGTCCGGAAATCGTGACTCAGGGTAAAGTGACTCATCTCGGCTATTGCTCCGGCCAACTCCACGCCAGTCGGTCCACCTCCGATCACTACAAATGTGAGTAATCTTTGCAGCTCTTCAATATCGCTGCATTTTTCCGCATCTTCATAGGCAGTAAGAACCCTGCGGCAGATCTCGGTCGCCTGCTCCAGCGTCTTCATCCCCGGGGCGTGGGGTTCCCACTCCTCGTGACCAAAGTAGGCATGCTGGGCGCCACATGCCATGATCAGGTAGTCGTAGGGTATCGACTCCCCTGCGGCAATAACCTGCTGCGAAGAGATGTCTATCTTCTCCACTTCGACTAGCAGCACCTGGACATTCTCGTAGCAGGCCAGAATACTCCGGATCGGTACGGCGATGTCGGACGGATTAAGTCCTGCCATCGCTACCTGATAGAGGAGCGGCTGGAAAAGGTGGTAATTACGGCTGTCCAGCAGCGTCACTGCCACATCGCTCCTGTTGCCTAGTACCTTGGCGGCATTGAGCCCGGCAAATCCACCGCCAATGATGACTACTCTTTTTGCTTCTATACCCTGTTGCAAATTAGCTCCCTGGCAGAATCTGCTATTTTTTATCATCCTGCATCTGCATGTAGACACCTGCTGCACCACCGCCAACACCGGCCGAACTTAGCAACAGGCTCTGGCCGATATCCTGCAGCGACAATTTATCCTCCTTTACCCGGCAAACACATCCATTAGTATACTCCCCCAGTGCTACCATGCCAGCCAGCACCATATCCCACTTGGCACAGATTTTCTGGCACTCGGCCGGCCCCTCGACCTTGGCACTGCCGCTGAAACTGGTGGCACAGCCTGCCAATAGTGCTGCCACCATCATGACACTGAGCATCTTTTTCATAGTAATCCTCCTTTTGGTTGATTAATCTGTTGAAATCTCACCCCTCCTCCGTGCGGGTCGAGATCTTTCAAGCTCTCCCACTCCCCGGACAGGGGGTGGACAATCGGCTCACCACCAAGTCTTGCAATGATTGCAGCAATGACCTGCCAGGCCGGACGTAAATCACTGCCTGGTGGCATGGTGCAGTGCTGGCGGGGGGGATGCCGGACTGGATCATCCGCTTTAAGCGGCAGACCCGGTTGCATAACTTTGCAAAAACGTTGCGCCCTCCCTTCGTTGCTGATAAAGGTGCCATCCATTTCGACCCAGGCGGTGGTCGGGAAAAAAATCTGGGCGTCCAGCTGCACTGCTGACGGTTGCCAGTCTGCAGCAACATAGAGGGAGAGTCCAGAGAGCAGTTCCGCAGGTATATCCGCCTCAAATGCGATGACCCCTTTCAACCCTCCTGACGCCAACACCTCTGTAAATGTCAAACCGCCATGTTCCTGGGAGAGGAGTGCGGCTCCGAAGGAGTTGGGTCCGGAGAGCAGCGCTGCAAACTTCACCCCGGCCGGTGCTCCTGCCAGCTCAGCAGGAGCAGCCTTCGCTCCGCAGATGATCACCGCTCTGCTGCTGTCAGCAAAAGGTACCTCAGCCAACGTGGCAACCGGTATGATCTCCACTGCCGTGCTCACTGAAAGCTGTTCTTGTTCGGCATCAGCCACTGCAAAAACCTTCCCCCCCTTTCGCCAGGCCTGACGAAGGGCCAACGCGAGCATCCCCCCCTCCTGCAGCAGGTCACAGCCGACCAGGACGATACAGTCACTCGCGCTGATATCGGCCTGGGAAGCACTGTTCCCCTCCCGCTCCCAGGTAACGGCTGCCAAGGCGAGTCTGATCTCATCCTGATCGATAAAATAGCAGAGCGCCCCGGCATCTGCGCATAGTGCCAATAGCGGCAGGAGCACCCCCCCCTCCAGACTGAGCCGCGGTGAACCGACTACGGCAAGACTGCCTGGGCCATAAATATCCAGGAGTTCGCCAATCCTCATCGTCAGTGCATCGAGAGCCATATCCCAACTGACGGCCGCACCGTCCACTACAGGGGTACGCAGTCGGGCCGGGTCATTAACGGCAGCATTGGCAAACCGCCCCTTGTCACAGATGAACCAGCCGTTTACGGCATCATTTCGCCGGGCCATGGTCTTCAGCAACTCCCGCTGAAAAGCAGCCGGCGTAGTGTTGCAGCCTAATGAGCAGTGCGGGCAGATCGACGGAGCCATGGCATAGTCCCAGTAGCGGGCCCGGAAGCGGGCCGTCTTGTCGGTAAAGACACCGGTCGGGCAGATATCGACCAGATTGCCGCTGAATGGCGATTCCAGTTCACCGTCGCTGAAGCGGCCGTAGTAGACCCTGGCAGCACTCCCCATGACGCCGAAATCGCGACCGCCTGCATAATCCTGGTAGAAGCGGACACAGCGGTAACACTGGATGCAGCGGTTCATCTCATGTTCGATGTGCGGGCCGAGAAACTGGTTCTGATGAGTCCGTTTCTTCCCCTGGAAACGCCTGATTCCATGGCCGCCGGCAATGGTATAGTCCTGCAGCAGGCACTCCCCCCCTTCATCGCAGACCGGGCAATCGTGCGGATGGTTGAGCATCAACCATTCTATCACCAGCTGCCGCATCTGCAGCGCCTCGGCATCAGTGGTGGAGACCACCATGCCGTCCTGGGCCGGCAGCATGCAGGACATCTGTACCCCCTTGACCGGCCCGTCCAGCAGCTTGACCGCGCAGAGTCTGCAAGCACCGACACTCCCCAGGGCAGGGTGATAGCAGAAGTGGGGGATCCAGATGCCGACCTTCTTGGCCGCCTCCAGGACCGTGGTCCCCCCTGCTACTTCAACTGCCAGGTTGTCGATAATCAATTTCGGCATCATACCTTCCGGAACGGGCACCGCTTTTTGATGATGTGCTCCCTAAGCTCTTCCTCGAAGAGCCGCAACAATCCCTCCACCGGCCCCATGGCACCAGGGGCAAAGGCGCAGAAGGCGTAATTCAGATAGTGGAGATGTTCCCGCAACAGTTCTATGTCGCTCTTCTCCCCCTGGCCCTTCTCAAGCCGGGTGAGGATATCCCGGACCATGGTCAGCCCCTCCCGGCAGGGGGTACACCAGCCGCATGACTCCCTGGCATAGAAGCGGATCATATTGAGGGTCGCCCCGACCATGCAGGTCTCTTCGTCAAAGACCACTATGCCACCGGTACCGAGCCTGGAGCCGGCCTTTGCCACGGCATCGAAATCCATCGCCACCTGCCAGTGCTCCCTGGTAAGGAACGGAGTCGACGCACCGCCGGGGATGCAGGCCTTGAAGCGTTTACCCGGTTGCATGCCACCGCAGGGGCCGTCGATGATCTCACCCAGCGGCATACCGAGCGGCAGCTCGAAACAGGTGGTGTTCCGTACCTTGCCGCTGCTGCAGAAGAGTTTGGTGCCGGCCGCTTCCGGCAGTCGCGCCAGTGACTTGAACCAGGCCGGACCATTGCCGATGATGGCCGGGATATTGGCCAGGGTCTCCACATTGTTTACCACGGTCGCCCCCCCCCAGAGCCCTTTCACCGCCGGGAACGGGGGTTTGGCCCGAGGGTTGGCCCGTCTCCCCTCCAGGGCATTCATCAGTGCCGTCTCCTCGCCACAGATATAACGACCGGCGGATACATGCAGGTCGATCTTGCAGCTAAAACCGCTCCCCTTGATATCCTCGCCGCATAAACCGGCTGCTGTTGCTTCGGCAATAGCCTGGCGCAGATTGGCAGCTGCCTGCTCATAGCCACGGCGGATAAAGATGAACGCGTGCCTGACGCCGATGGCATAACAGGCCAACAGGACCCCTTCCACCAGAGAGTAGGGATTCGCCTCCAGCAGGACCCGGTCCTTGTAGGTACCAGGTTCCATCTCGTCGCAGTTGCAGATCAGCCAGCGCGGGCCAGGGAGGTCGCGGGGGACGAACGACCACTTCCTCCCGGTCGGGAAACCGGCACCGCCGCGTCCGCGCAGGTTCGAGTCGATCACCAGTTGCTGCACGTCATTTGGTGACAGCTCTTTGAGCGCCCGCTGCAGGGGGGCGAACCCCCCATCAGCGGAGTACTCGGTAAAAGTGACAGAGCGGCCGGCCCTGTTATGGCGGAACAGAGGCTGATCCATTTAACCTGCTTACTTGAAGGTCTTCAGCATATAGTCGGCGATCGCCTTCGCCTCTTTATCCGGGATCGTCCTGGCATCAAAGGCGGTCATACCGGGACCCGGTTTGCGCATCTTGGCGATAATATCCTTACTGCTCTTGATCCCTGCGGCAGCCAATGCCTGCTTGCCGAGCGGTTTTTTCGGATTGACGATGTTGCCGCCGTCAGGGTGACAGGCAGCGCAGTGCTCCTTGAACTCCTTGCCGCCGTCGAGTTTCTCCCCCTTTTTCATATCAGCACTGGCAGCAGTGGCGATTACTGCCAGAGCGAACATGGTCACAGCTAACTCTACACATTTTTTCATCACGATTCCCCCTTTCTATATTGATGCAGCTATCAGCTTGCTCTCTTCGGCAAGAATCTTATCTACAGTTTCCGGCGTCAGCCTGCCGTAAAGGGTATCACCTATCATCATGGTCGGCCCCTCACCGCAGTTCCCCAGACAGCAACAGGGGAGCAGGGTAAAGAGGCCATCGGCAGTCGTCTCGCCCGGCCCGACTCCGAGGCGAGCAGCCAGATAAGCAAGCATGGTCTCCCCTCCGACGGCCCAGCAGGAGATAGAGTCGCAGAGATGGATCACCTTTTTCCCCACCGGGCGGCGATAGAGCATCTCGTAAAAGGTGGCCAGTTCATCCACCTGCAGCGGGGTAAGCCCTAACAACTGCGCCGCCTCGCCGACCGCTTCGTCGGTAAGCCAGCCATAATGGCGCTGCAGCTCTTTCAGGATATCCACCGCTGCCTCACGGGGGGTTATGGCGCAGGCAACCCGCTGCGCCAGATCATTTTTCAGTTCGGCTGGGATCATCTTCACATCATGTCCGGGAAAGAACAACCCTTCAACAGCACAAGCATGCTGAAGGCCTTCAACCCCACCTTGTAGATCATCCAGTTGACAAATCCGCCCACTAGTCATTTTCTCCTGTTAAAGTATTGTGGAAAAGGGCCGTCTCCCCTTATCTATCCAGATCAGCCAGGACAAAATCTATCGACCCGATAATCGCCAGAAAATCGGCCACCAGCCACCCCTTGCAGATCCGCGGCAGCGCCTGGATATGCGGGAAGCTGGGGGTCTTGATCCTTACCCGGTAAGGTACATTCAGCCCGTCCGAGACGACGAAGTAGCCATTCTCACCCTTCGGCGCCTCGATAGCGGCGTAGCACTCTCCTGCCGGCGGAGCCATGCCGCGCGTCGAATTGACGAAATGATGGATCAGCGACTCTATATCATTGAGCGTATCCCGCTTCTGCGGCAGTATATAGCGGTAGTCGTCAGTAATCCAGCGTCCGGACGGCATGTCGTGCAGAGACTGCTGGACGATATGCAACGACTGCCGGATCTCCTCCATCCTGACCCGGTAACGGGCCCAGCAGTCCCCCCCTTCGGCAACCGCAACGTCAAAATGAAAACGGTCGTACCCGGAGTAGGGGATCTTTTTGCGCAGATCCCACTCAACTCCGCTGGCTCGCAGATTGGGGCCGGAGAACCCCCAGTCGAGAGCCTCTTCCTTGCTGATCACGCCAACACCTGCCAATCGTCTGCGGAAGATCGGATTCCCCTTGAGCAGCTCTTCGTACTCCTTGAGCCGTGCCGGCATCCAGGCGAGGAACTCCTTGACCGGCAGTTCCCAACCTTCAGGAAGGTCTTCGGCCACACCGCCGATGCGGAACCAGGCCGGATGCATCCGCCCACCGGTGATCATCTCGACGATGTCGAAGATCTTCTCCCGGTCGGTAAAAGTATAGAATACCGGGGTCATTGCCCCGACATCGGCGGCAAAAGTGCCAAGCCAGACCAGGTGGCTGGCGATGCGGAAGAGCTCGGCCAACATCACCCGGATATAGATGGCCCGTTCCGGCACTGTGATGCCGCAGAGCCGCTCTACACTATTGACGTAGGCCAGGTTGTTCTGCAC
Organism: uncultured Geobacteraceae bacterium; assembly: GCA_964649725.1. GTDB lineage: Bacteria > Desulfobacterota > Desulfuromonadia > Geobacterales > Geobacteraceae > CAZYTM01. Next base: position 56,349 of record CAZYTM010000013.1, read on the forward strand.
CCCGGCCAGATAATCGATACGGTCGGTATAGGGGATGAACTGGTTCCAATGCTGACGCTCCCCGATCTTCTCTGCACCACGGTGATGAAAGCCGATATCGGTATCCATCCCGACGATCTCTTCACCGTCCAGCTTAAGGATAAAGCGGATTATGCCATGAGTTCCGGGGTGCTGCGGGCCTATATTGATTATAAGGGTCTCTTCATCGACACTTTGGAAAAAGTCGCCTGCCGGCAATGGTTGCAACCGCCTGGCATCGTCAACGGTGTATGGCTGCATCTCGGTAGCACGAGAGGGGTGCTCCTTGCGCAACGGGTGACCATCCCAGTCGTGGGGCATGAGGATACGCCGCAGGTCGGCATTGCCATTGCATCGGATACCGAACATGTCGAATACTTCCCGCTCGTACCAGCCGGCAGAGGGGAAGATGCCGGTCACTGTCGGCAGTTCCGGCTGCTGGCCGGTCAGTTCGGTTTTGATGCGGATATGTCCAGGGGTATCGAAATTGAGGAGATGGTAGTTGACGGTATAATCCTGAAACCGGTCGCGCTCCCTGCGACAGGAGTCATCCACTGCAGCAATGTCCTCGAGCCTGAGGAACGGGGCCCGGGGACGGTTCTTCAGGTATTTCAGCACCTCTGGCAGCAGTTCCGCCGGGCAACGGTAGGTGAGCATGTCGGTAGCAGCATGGTCCAGCCTGAGCTGGTGCTGAAATGCGATCTCCAGCTCTCCGGCCATACCGAAATCGGGGAATTTCTGTTTGGGCGCAGGTGGTCGCCAGATCTCATCGCTGCGTGGCAGCCAGAAATCTGGGTGAGTCGTCGAGGTGCCGCGAATTGTCGTCCCCTTCATCCCCGGGCCGCGAGGGTCGCGCGTCTTGGTAACACCATCGACGAGTACAGGAGCAGTCGTACCCTGGGTGCCACCGTGCAGATGAAGCACCGGCCGGGCCGGCCTTTCATCTTTCCTGATCTTCTCCTGCAGCAGCATAAGCCCCTGGAGAAAGGCTTCCGGACGTGGCGGGCAGCCAGGGACATAGACATCCACCGGCAGGATCTGGTTTACCCCCTGGACAACGCTGTAAACGTCATACATGCCGCCGGAATTGGCACAGCTACCCATGGAGATGACCCAGCGAGGTTCGGCCATCTGTTCATAGAGACGAAGGATCGAAGGGGCCATCTTCTTGAAGACAGTCCCGGCGATCACCATCAGGTCTGCCTCGCGAGGGGTACCGCGCAGTACTTCGGCACCAAAACGGGAGATATCATAGCGGGAGGTAAAGGAGGTCATCATTTCGACAAAACAGCAGGAGAGACCGAAGAACATCGGCCAGAGGGAGTTGGCCCGCCCCCAGTTGATCAACTCGTCGAGGCGGGCAAGGAGAATATGATCAGGTATATGCTCTGTGGCTGCGTCGCTCAAGAAACCTCCAGGGGACCAACAACCAGCTGCAAAAGCACTTGCTGTAAGAGAGGCCGGATAATCTGGCTGGTGAGATGACCCGCTCTTACAAGAGATTTTCGATTCGATTATTCCTTCGGCTGAAAGACGCTCCCCCCTCCAGCAGCAGAGGGCCCCCACTCAAGCCCACCCTTAAGCCAGAGCCATAGCAGCCCAAGAAGCAATATCACGATGAAAAAGGTAATATGCAGCAGGCCGGCAAAGCCGAGCAGGTCCCAGCTCACTGCCCAGGTAAAGATAAATGCTGATTCCACATCAAAGACTATGAAAAAGATGGCAATGAGATAGAATGGGACCGGATAGGCAAGACGGGCCGTGCCGGTTGGGCTGACACCCGATTCATAGGGTGACTCCTTGATGGCGCTGGTCCGGTGTGCGCCTAGCCACCAGGCTGCCAGGAGCAGGACGCCGACAAGCAGCACCGCCAAGGTCGTGAATATAACCAGCGGCAGGACTTCGGCGGAAAATGGCGAGAACTCAGCCATCGTCTGTTGTCCAGCAATAGGCATAGTCTCTTCTCACCAAAATAGCAGGGAAAGGTATACTCACTTTAACCGTAAACCAGACAACTGTCAATCCAATAACCGCGATATTCTGCCGTGTCTGACAACTGTTCCAGAGATTACCGTTATGCCGGGAAATGATGGTTGAACCAGGCAAGGATAGCCGCCAAATTCCGGCTCCCTTCCATGGAATCTATTATCCTGCCTTGCCGCATCATTACAAGCGCCGGTATCCCACGTATGCCGAAGCGACCTGCCAGACCGGCATTCTCTTCGGTATTGAGCTGTGCTACCATCGCCCTGCCGGCCAAAACTGCTGCCAATTCTTGCACCACCGGTGCAAAGTCACGGCAGTGCGGTCACCAGGGGGCCCAGAATTCGGCCAACACCGGTCCTGGATTCCCCTTGACCAAACTGTCAAAATTAGCCTCGGTCACTGTTACCGGATGCGTGTAGAGAATCGGCAATGCAGCTTTGCAACTGCCGCAAAGCCCTTGCACCCCTTCCCTGAAGAGAGGAATCCGGTTGACCATGCCACAACTTTTGCAGGTGATGAGATAGTAATCTTTCTTGCCTGACAAATGGATTCTCCGTTAATCTGCAGAGTCTCTCAACGACCGGCAAGAAATTCCAGAACTTCTGCCGGATGCGTCTCTGCCTTGGCAACCTTCTGCCAATGCTTGATTACCTTGCCGTCCGGGCCGACCACCACTGTCGAACGGATCGTCCCGACCGTCTTCTTGCCGTACATCAATTTTTCTCCATAAGCGCCATAAGCCTGCATCATCTTGGTCTCCGGGTCGGAAAGGAGCAAAAAAGGGAGCTTGAAATCGGCAATGAATTTATCGTGGGACTTAAGACTATCCTTGCTGACGCCGATAAGAACAACAGACAGGGAGTCAAGCTGTGGTCGGAGGTCGCGGAATGCGCATGCCTCTTTGGTACATCCAGGGGTGTTATCTTTGGGGTAGAAATAGATTACTACTCTCTTGCCGGCAAATTCCTTAAGTGAATGGATCTTGCCATCGCTCCCGGGCAAGTCGAAAGCAGGGGCCTCTTTTCCTGTCAATGACATGTCTGCTCCTTATTAATTGATGTTATGATTATAACATAAATCGATCAGTTTCATTCAAAGAGCAGATTAAATATCGTAGCACCTGTTAATATTAATTAACAAAATCAATACAGAATAGAGTTTGCATATTTGTATAAATATGCTATTTGTAAAAATCTGTAATTGGTTGTCCTACATGGCGGCCTTGCATAATCCAGCTCCTTAGACTTTAGGCTATGTAGCTGATTATGTCCCCGGAGAATCATATGAATCAAACAGTTATGATTGTTGATGATGCCACTTTCATGCGCAACCTGCTGCGTGAGATCCTCGAGATGGGTGGATATACTATTGTTGCGGAAGCTGCCAACGGTGTCGAGGCGGTCGCACTCTACTGGGAGCACAAGCCTGACCTCACCTTGATGGATGTAATCATGCCGACAAAAAACGGTATTGAGGCAGCGGAAGAGATAATTGCCTTTGACAAGCAGGCCAAGATAGTAATGTGCAGTATTGTCGGACATGAAGAGCTGGTCAAGACAGCTCGCCAGATCGGTGCCCGGGATGTCATCCTCAAACCGTTCAAGCCTGAACAGGTGCTGGATGTTGTGCATCGCATCGCCTTAAGTTAAAAAGAACCGTCACCGGCTTTAGCAGAAATCGCGCTATCTCCCATATTTCTCACAACATATCAACAGGGTCCACATCTATCTGCAGTCGTACATTTGCAGCCGGCTTTGACTCGCGGCGGAATCTTCCCAACAGCCGGTGCAGGTCTGGCCGACTGACAGCTTTCAAGATCAACTGCCAGCGATAACGACCGCGCACCTTGCCGAGCGGGGCAACCGCCGGCCCAAGAATCTGCACCCTGCTCTTCAATTCACGTTTCAATCGCTGCAGCAGAGTTGCTGTCTGCTCGATCTCTTCTTCCACCTTTATTGCCGCAGTACCTGAGCAGGTAATCGCTGCCAAAAATGCAAATGGCGGATAATCGAGTTCACGCCTGAATTCCAGTTCGACCGCATAGAAACCCCGGTAATCATGGGCTGCCGCATGCATGATGGCATAATGGTCAGGGACCAGGGTCTGGATGATCACCTGCCCTGGCATATCCCCCCGCCCGGCCCTCCCCTGCACCTGGGAGATAAGTTGAAAGGTCCGTTCGGCACTGCGAAAATCGGGAAAATTCAGGGTCGATTCGGCAGAGACAACCCCGACCAGCGTGACCCCGGGGAAGTCATGCCCCTTGGCTATCATCTGGGTGCCGATGAGTATGTCAATCCGCCCCTCCTCCAGGCCGCGAAGTTGCCGGGCATGCCCCCCCCTGCCGGTAGTGGTATCCCGGTCCATCCTGCTGACCCGCGCCAGTGGCAAAAGTTCCCGTACCTCCTCCTCGACCCGCTCGGTACCTCGACCCAGCAGATTTATTTCCGGGCTGTCGCACCCTGGACAGAGTGATGGTGCCGGGATGGAGTAATCGCAATAATGGCAGTAGTGCCGCCTCTTTCGCTGATGGAAAGTGAGGGTTACGGCACAATTTGGACAGCGGAGGATATGGCCACAATCCTGGCAGACGAGATAAGTTGCATAACCGCGCCGGTTGAGAAAGATGAGTGACTGGCCGCCAGCGGCCAGATTCTCTGTCAAGGCAGCAGCAAGCGGAGAGAGAAAGGTCTCTCCTTTCTGCCCACGGCTGTCGATAACAGAGACCTCTGGCATCGGCAGTTCACGCACCCGGCATGGGAGTTCCAGGTAACCTATCTTCCCCTGCTCGGCAGCGTAAAATGTCGTCAGCAGGGGGGTCGCTGAGCCGAGGACGACCACAGAACGCTCCATCTTCCCCCGCACCAGGGCAAGGTCACGGGCATTGTAGCGCAGCCCCTCAGCCTGTTTATAAGAGGCCTCATGCTCCTCATCCACGACAATGATCCCGAGCCGCTCCAGGGGTGCGAAAATGGCCGAACGGGCACCGATAACGATCTCCGCCTCACCCCTTCTGATCCGCCGCCACTCGTCGTACCGCTCCCCTTCGGAAAGACCGCTATGGAGAATTGCGATGCCACAGTTGAAACGACGGCGAAATCGCTGCACCAGCTGCGGCGTAAGGGCTATTTCCGGGACCAGCACCATCGCCGTGCGACCGGCATTCATCGTATGGGCAATCGCCTGCAGATAGATTTCGGTCTTGCCACTACCGGTAACACCATGCAGCAGAAACGGGGCAAAATTGCCGCTGTCGCTGGCAGTAGCAAGTTTTGCCAATGCCGTTGCCTGATCTGTATTGAGCAGAAGAGGAGCATCTTGCCGCTCGACCTCCTCACGGAAAGGGTCGCGGTAAACCTCCTGCAGCGTTGCGACCAGCAAACCCTGCGCCAGAAGACGCTTGAGCTGCGTGGAACAGCTGCCGAATCGCTGACGCAAAAGTGTCGCCGATGCAGCCTCAACCCCCTGGAGATATAATAATATCTCTCCAGCCTTACCTGGCAGGAAAGCCTCTTTAGCCTCTAATGTACAGCTGTAAAAAAACTCATTTCTCACCTTGCGGCCGCCGGCAAGAATCGTCTCCTCCCTGACAGTCCCATCATCAGCCTGCACTTCCCTTTTTTTGCTGCTGATGTTGATGCCGGCTGGCAGAGCAGCCTTTAACACTTCACCCAAGGGGTGCATATAGTAGCCCGCTACCCAGCGGAGGAAATCGAGTTCAGCAGGGGTGATCAACGGGTCGGGATCAAGAAGGGCTATCACCTCCTTAAGCTCACCAGTTGTTGCCGGAGCAGGGCCAAGCAGGTAACCGGTCAATTTGCGCCGACCAAATGGTACCAGCACCCGCATACCGATCCTGGCTTGCCCGGCAAGTACCGGAGGGAGCAGGTAGGTATAGGTCTGTTCCAGCGGGAGAGGGATGGCGACTTCAATTATGCTGAGTCGGGTCTTGGGCATAGAGAGGATTGTACAGGTTGGCAAGGAAATAGACAAGGGGGGCGCAGCACGATTTTCTGTAAAAAATTGGCTACTGCGCCCCCCACTATGATAATGCAATATTGAGTTGATTACATCCCTGGCGTTAATCTTGCCAAGATATAATTTCCCAGAGGTTATGATAACATAGGCGTAGTTGTCACTCCTCGATCCGGATGTAATCAACCACCATCCGCTGCCGATGCTCTTCGGTCGATGGGCTGCAGAGGTACCAGAGCTGTTGCGACAGGTTTATGGAGACGAGATTAATCGGCTCTGTGAACTGCACTCCGGCGTTGGTCAGCATGTCGAAGATGTTGAACTCCTTCTCCTGGCCAGGTTCCAAGTAAGCGTTGAGCGAAATCCCGAAAGGCTGCTGCCCCGGAACGGTGAAGGAGAATCTGGTACCGTTGTCGAGAGTCATGGTGATCCCCTGATAACCTCCGGGGCCAAAGGTGGAGCCGCAATTCTGATCGGGGATAGCAACGTTGATACTCATCTCGTCGACTTTGACCCGGACCCTGGTATTCCTTGTAATGGGGAGCGGGAATTCCAGACCGAAATCATCGGCAAAGCAGTTGGTGAGATAGCTGTCGGCGCAGTATTTATCGAGCGTTGCCAGCGGGTTCAGGAAGGCGTCACCGATAAAGGTCGAGTTGACCCGTGGCTGACTGTTGCCGGCATAACGGATGTTCTCCTTCACCAGCTTGCCATCTGCAGTGCTGTTGACAGTGCTCCCGGTCGAAGGATTCTGCCCCGGGAGGTCGATCCCGGTGAAGAGCCAGCTATGGTTCCCCTTCAGGCTGCTATCCCACTCTTCCTGCCAACCCGGCTTGATCAGCCGGCCGGCAACGGCATCTTTCTCTGCACCCATGGTCCCTTTGAATACCAGCATGTAGACCCCCGGTGTCTGGGCATCGGCCGGTGCGGCAAAGCTGACCGGCGTGCTGGCGCCATGGGCCGGGATAGTCAGCGCCGGCCAGTTGATGATAAGCTTGCGGCTGCCGGTATTCTTTTCGTCGTAGTAGAGACTGAAGTCGCCGGACATATCTTCTGCGGAATTGTTCCTGATGAGGTACTGAAAGTTTGCAGCCGGTTCAAGATTGATCTGCCCGCGAAAGAAGTAGTCAAGCAGCGCTGCGGAATAGCCGACAGCGCGAGGGAGCAGAAGCTTGGCATAGTCTTCATGGACATAATCGTCCATGGGAGGGAAAACAGCCACCTCTGAATTAGCCCGTTCCGGCTCAGCTAAAAATTGTCGGTAGTGACTTAGATAATCTACTCCGGCAAGTAGATATCCTTCCCCTTTGTTTGTCTCTCCATCAGCAATTTTTTTATAATACGTCCTTGTAATTGTAGAGGAGGAATTGAACGGGTCTGGAATTTGATAGTCGACTTTTTGAACACTGGTAGCTTTCGACGGGTAAGGAAAATCATTAATATTGAAGATGGTATTTTCACTCACAAAATTTGCATTGGTGTATTCTGCCAGACCTCCATTTACAGTTGATGAGGGGTTATTGGTAGTCCGGTACTGAGTTGTATCCCAGAAATCCGGCAGCTTCGTATTGTTAAATGACGGCGATACTGGCGGAAGAGATATGGAAGCTGGCTTCTTCTTGACGTAATATTCAAACAGGTTCGCAACCCATGATGATACATCCCATTTGAAAGGATTCCACGAGTTAATGCCGATGAATGAAAAATGGGATCCTGCGAAGTCGTTCCTCACATGGGGTGGCACGGCCATATCCTGAAGCAAGTGCAAAACATGCCCAAGGGATTTGAACGTAGCTGCAAAGCTGGTCTCTCTAGCCACTATTGTGGAAGATGTTACGGCAGTATAATAATAATCCCTAGCGGTATTCCAATTAATGGGCCTGTATGCCTGGTCTGTCGAAAACTCAGGTTCATTCTCTGATCGAAGGCCTGTTGCCCAGGTTATGGCTGAATGTATTGGATTCCAGGTTGAGCAGAGCGATGTTTGCAGGTAAGCCGGATCAGTAAGATATGCTTGATCCCAAGACAATAAAGGATTGAGGAAGTGATTGGAGGAACGACACTTAGAGGTAAAAGTGTCTTCTTCATCCGAGCCTTTATTCAGCCAATATATTATTGTTGTTTCACTGATTGTAGGAAATCTAGTATTTATACCATCGATAAAACCTAGGTTTTTACTGAAATAAGCTTCTATATTCGATTTTTTGGCCGCAGTTTCTGTAATTACAGGATGCGTATTTTCATTATCAAAAGCTTGACTGTTACAAAGTAACAATAATAATGATATTATAGTAATTATAAGTTTGATTTTCATAATATGTGTCCTTATTGTCTTACCCTATTGATTTGTCTTTCCTTAAATGCCAATTCTTTTTCCCATCTGATAGCTTTCATTATGTTCGATTTTTGTTCAATTGAACCTGTCCTAATAGCACTACTTAAGAAACTAGTATGTGAATCATAAGAATAACCGGGCTTAAATTTTTCCATTTTAAATATATAATTATTCTCCCATTTAAAATCCGTTCGCTCCGTATACCCTGGAGGGAAGATAAACTGATCATTCCACGCTACATATCCCTGTTTATAAACTGTTACATGAGGAGGATTAACAAAGAGATCGGATATGCCGGGTAGCTCAACTTTACCATCATTATCGCTGACTACTTCAACTGCATGTACTGATGTTGTAGCTGAAAAAGGATACCCCCCAGTTTTCGTCCACTCGACCAACACAATGGCACCTTCTAACGGTTGTTGCGTTTCAGCATCTATCACCCTGCCGGTCATCCCGGCGTAGCAACCGGAAAGGACAAATAAAGCCGTTACGATCAATAATTTCAGGATGTTTATCATGAAGGCCCCCTTAAAAATTTCGAATTTTCCACAATCCATTCGAATCCCTGACAAATAACAGTAAAAATGAGTAGGTGCCCCCATTTCTGTTTGTCCGAAGGTCAAATTCAACCAAAAATTCATCTGCTTTCACTAACGCAATGTTCCCCATTTCTGCAACTACCTGCGGCAGGTAAGATGAAAGCGCCATAAACTGTTGTCGATATCGTTCCTTTGATAACTCGCTGAAGTAGGCAACTGCGCCCGAAATATTCCCCGTCGCCAGCGCCGACCTCATTCCGGCCCACTTGGCCTGCAACAGGTTATCAAGTGTTACCTTGTCGATGACATTGACGATTGCTGTCTCGCTGTAACTCTTCCCCAGGCTATCGG
>CAZYTM010000014.1:0-13685 GCA_964649725.1 uncultured Geobacteraceae bacterium
AAACAGGTTAATATTCCTGTACCACCTGTTGTTGCGATGGGGGGACGGAGAAGGGTAGGCGATCCGGGTGCTGGACGTCCCGGTTCAAGCGTGTAGGCGGGGAAGAGAGGCAAATCCCTTTTCCTGTTAACGCCGAGGCGTGATGACGAGAGCGCATGCTCACAAAGTCGTTGATCCCATGCTTCCAAGAAAAGCCTCTAAGCTTCAGACAGCAGGTGACCGTACCGTAAACCGACTCAGGTGGGCGGGGAGAAAATCCTCAGGTGCTTGAGAGAACACTGGTTAAGGAACTCGGCAAAATGATACCGTAACTTCGGGAGAAGGTATGCCCTCATCAGGTGTAGCGATACGCACGTGAAGCCGAAGGGGGTCGCAGAGAAATGGCGGTAGCGACTGTTTACTAAAAACACAGGACTCTGCTAAGTCGAAAGACGATGTATAGGGTCTGACGCCTGCCCGGTGCCGGAAGGTTAAGGGGATTTGTTAGCCGCAAGGCGAAGCTTTGAACCGAAGCCCCGGTAAACGGCGGCCGTAACTATAACGGTCCTAAGGTAGCGAAATTCCTTGTCGGGTAAGTTCCGACCTGCACGAATGGCGTAACGATTTCCGCGCTGTCTCAACCAGTGACTCAGCGAAATTGAATTCTCGGTGAAGATGCCGAGTACCCGCGGTAAGACGGAAAGACCCCGTGAACCTTTACTATAGCTTGACAGTGACATTCGGAATAGCTTGTGTAGGATAGGTGGGAGACTTTGAAGCTGGCACGCTAGTGTCGGTGGAGTCGCCCTTGAAATACCACCCTGGTTGTTTTGGATGTCTAACCTTGGCCCGTCATCCGGGTCGGGGACACTGTCTGGTGGGTAGTTTGACTGGGGCGGTCGCCTCCCAAAGAGTAACGGAGGCGCGCGATGGTTCCCTCAGGCTGATTGGAAACCAGCCGTAGAGTGTAAAGGCATAAGGGAGCTTGACTGCGAGACCAACAAGTCGAGCAGGTACGAAAGTAGGTCTTAGTGATCCGGCGGTTCTGTATGGAAGGGCCGTCGCTCAACGGATAAAAGGTACTCCGGGGATAACAGGCTGATCTCCCCCAAGAGTTCACATCGACGGGGAGGTTTGGCACCTCGATGTCGGCTCATCGCATCCTGGGGCTGAAGTAGGTCCCAAGGGTTTGGCTGTTCGCCAATTAAAGCGGTACGCGAGCTGGGTTTAAAACGTCGTGAGACAGTTTGGTCCCTATCTACCGTGGGCGTAGGATACTTGAGAAGAGCTGTCCTTAGTACGAGAGGACCGGGATGGACGTACCTCTAGTGTTCCAGTTGTCCCGCCAGGGGCAATGGCTGGGTAGCTATGTACGGAACGGATAACCGCTGAAAGCATCTAAGCGGGAAGCCTCCTTCAAGACTAGGTATCCCTGGGTGTAACAACCCCTGAAGGCCCGTTGGAGACTACAACGTTGATAGGCCGGGTGTGTAAGCACAGTAATGTGTTCAGCTGACCGGTACTAATCGGCCGTGAGGCTTGACCATAAAAAATTAAACCGGAAGGGGGGTGGCAACCCCACCCCCCGACCATTAAATCAATCAACCTACACAAATCTAAATATGCAATTGACGAGATAGATTCGGGAACTGTGAACTGTGAACGGGGAACTGTAAAGTCTAAAGCTTTTACTGATCCCAGATCCCAGATCCCAGATCCCAGCGAGTTTCTCGGTGGCTATGCCGAGGGGGTCACACCCGTTCCCATCCCGAACACGGAAGTTAAGCCCCTCTGGGCCGATGGTACTGCATGGGTAACTGTGTGGGAGAGTAGGTCGCCGCCGGGAATTTTATTCAAAGAGCCCCTGTTTCTAATCTGAAACAGGGGCTCTTTTTTACTTAAATAGATTTAAGAAATAGTTAAGGGGGGACTAATTTTCATTACTCACAGGTAATTCAATTATGAACTTAGTCCCTTTGGGATTATTATCCTTAACACGAATGAAACCATGATGATCTGTGATAATTGTATTGACAATGGCAAGACCTAGACCAGTGCCTGTTTTTTTTGTTGAAAAATATGGTTCAAATAGCCTAGGACGGTCTTCATGAGATATCCCATGACCGGTATCAGCCATTATGCATGTTACTAATTGAAGTTCGCTATTGTATTTTGTTTCGATAGTTACTGTGCCATCGCCATCAATAGCAGCAACTGCATTATCTAAAAGATTTATAATTACACGTTTTATCTGGTCTCTATCAAGTTGTAAAGATGGGATAGTCTCATCAATGTCAAGTGAAAAGACGATATTTCGATGTGCCTCCTGGTAAAGAGTAATTGCCTCACGAATGATATCGTTTAGATTATTTGGAGATGGTTGTGCGGTAGGCATACGAGCAAATTTAGAGAACTCATCTACTAGAGTTTTTAATTCATCCACCGATTTAATTATCATTGCTGTACATTCATCAAAAATCTGCTCACCATCGCTAAAACTGGCAAGATAACGTTTTCGTAGTCTCTGCGCTGATAATTGTATTGGAGTTAAAGGATTTTTTATCTCATGGGCGATGCGTCTTGCTACCTCACGCCAAGCAGCCATTCTTTGGGCGCGTATTAGTTGGGTCAAATTGTCAAATACCACGACAGTACCCATAAACTCGTTGTTCTCATCTTTCAATACACTCAAATTGATCAAAAGGGTTAGTTTCCCCTCTTTTAGTGGTACAGTTACTTGTTTGCTTATGGAATCATGTTTACCAAGAACAATGTCTCTCAATATATCCTTTACAATGTCTAGCTGTGCTGGGCGTAAAATTTCCCTGAAATTGTGTCCAAGTACTTGATTGGTGTTTATATTCAGTAAACGCTCTGCTGCTTTATTGACAGTTGTAAGAATACCAGATTTATCGACCGAAATCACGCCAGCACTGACATTTTTCAATACTATTTCCATATAACGACGTCGCTGTTCAAGCTCAAAATTACTTCTAGTCAATTCGACATTCGTAGCATTAAGAATCTGTTGATTGTTGCGTAGGTCCTCAGTCATTTTATTAAATGACTTGATTAGAAGACCGATTTCATCGTCACCCTGTTCGCCAAGGTGAATATCAAGATTTCCTTCAGCTACCTGTCGAGTTGCTTCAGCAAGTTCCATAATAGGCGTAGTAAGACTTTTAGCAAGATAAATCCCAAAACGTACCGCCATAAAAATAATAACCATAGTTATCAAAAACAAGGTAAGGATATAACCAGTTGTGATGGGATTTTTGAGGATTTTTAACTGTTTGAATTCGTGATAAGATGCTGATATCTCTTTCATTTTGCTGACAAGAGAATAGGGTACATAATAATTAACAACCACTACTCCGACAATATCGTCTGCTTTCCAATTTGATCGAATTGGCACAATGCCACGAATGAGATCTGCTTTCCCGATTGAATTGACTCGAGTGAACTCCTGACCACGTAATGCAACATTGATATCTTCAGAGGATGGATTTGTGAATTCACTAAGTGGGAGTTTTGGGTTGGCGGCACGAACCAATTCTTCACGTTGAGAAGAAAAAACTTCGACTACGCCAAGATTGTATTCTTGCTGTTTCTGTTTTATCAAAAATTTTAGCCGTGGAAGGTTCTCCTCATTGATCAGTTTTTGTTGTTTTATAATAGAACTAATTTGCTGACCGTAATAGAGCGCATTGGCAGCTGAAGTTTTATAGTAAGTTTGGGCAACTTCCATTGACTCATCAAGAGATGTTTCTACCTGTTTGTTGAACCAATTTTGAATGCTGTTAGATATGAAACCTGCTGATACAAAAAAAAGCAGCATTGTGGGGACCAGGGAAAGTCCAACAAAAGCGAGCACCAGTTTGGTCCTTAAGCGAGCTCCAAGAAGATTCTGGCGGCGTTCCATGAGCAATTTGGCAATGTTTCGGAATACAAGGTATAGTAAAAGTATTATGAGGAGAATAATAACATTTATGATGCCGAAAATGAGGATGTTATTCCCCATAGGGACTTCAGAACTAAGTTTAGAGAGATGAATTTCTGCTCCGGTTAGAGCTATAATCAGAAACAAAGATACAACTACTATTAATGCTTCACGTTTTCTTTTACGGAGTTCTGTTGGAGAAAGCCTCGCTTTTTGCTGATGTAACATTATTATCCTTGCCCATGGTTAAATGATTTCAATATACTAACTCTAGCTGAAATAGGATAGAATGGCAAGAGCATGCACAAGTACAAAAAAAAGCAGCCTTGAAGGCTGCTTTTTTAAGGGTGTGGCATTAAGTAATTAAGCTTCTGACCAGACAAGTTCGGGGAAAGTTAATGGGAAAGCTGATCTGTTTTCGTCAGGATTGGAGAATTCGACTATTTTCCAGCAGTCTGTGCGAGACAGGAGTTCCTTAATAATTTTATAATTCAGATCGTGCCCAGATTTGGTAGCTTTAACGTGACCAATTATATGATACCCCGCAAGATTCATATCCCCAATAACATCAAGTATTTTATGCCGAACAAATTCATCTTCATAGCGCAACCCTTCAGGGTTCAGAATCCCATTTTCACCAATTACCACAGCGTTATCAAGAGAACCGCCTCTGGCAAGGCCATTGGCCTTGAGCAGTTCTACTTCTGAGAGAAATCCGAAAGTCCTTGCTGATGCTATATCTCGGCTGAATGATTCAGTTGAGAAACGCATACTGCGGAACTGGTGGTTTATTGACGTATGGTTGAAAACCATGTCAAAAGAGATACGAAAATATCTTGAAGGTATAATAGTAATCTTCTTGTCACCTTCAATAAGACATACCGGCTTTTTGACTACTAGATATTTACGCGGTTTGTTGAGAATTGTTACCCCGACTTTATTTATTTCATCTATAAAAGGTTGCGCACTACCATCCAAAATTGGTATTTCAGAGCCATTGATATCTACATGAATATTATCGATATCGCAACCGCGCAGTGCAGCCATTATATGTTCAATTGTGGCAACAACAGCGTTCCCCTTACCAATAGTGGTGGAAAGCCTCGTGTTTACTACATTGTCAGTGCATGCTTCGATAGACACCGGTGGGGCCATGTCAACCCGGTGGAAAACTATACCATTTCCTGAAGCAGCAGGGCGAAGGGTTACGGTGCATTCTTTACCGGTGTGTAAGCCGACCCCCGTTAAGGATACTTTGTTCTTAATAGTTTTTTGAAAGCCCATGATAGACTCCTGGCATAAATCAGTGCATTTGCTTTTCATAGAAGTCTAGCAAGAGAAGGGCCAATCAATATAGAGTTTTGTTGAAAAAAATAAATAATAATTATAGCTGGTTAGTGGGTGGGGTGATAACAATGGGAGGAGTCCATTTTTTTTGTAGTAATATCAACACAAAAAAATGTTGCATAATCGCAACAGTTACAGCCGTCCTGATCGCAGAATAGCTATAACCCACCAAAGTCCAATCATGCCTGCAATGGAATAGCCTAGAAAGGCAAATACAGGGAAGCCAAATAACAGTGGTCCTTTGTTGATCTGCATAATTAACGAGGAGCCGACAATCAGAGCCGCAATAATTAGGCTTGAAGAAAGGCGGTTTATTGATTTATCCAACTCGCTGATAAATCGATCAAGACCACGATGTTCAAGTTCAATTTTAAATTTGTTGCGATTAATTCGATAGAGGAGTTCCTTTAGGTCACGAGGGAGATGTTTGATGAAATTAATGATGCCGAGCAGATGATCACTAAAATCTTTGGCAATGTGACCAGGTGATACCCGTTCCTTGAGAGCTTTTTCAATGAATGGTCGGAGATGTTCCACCATATTGAAATTAGGATCTAGTTCTCGACCCATGCCTTCAATTGTTACAAGTGCCTTTGCAAGTAGCATGGTGTCTGGGTGAAATCTGATATGATATAATGTAATTATTTCAATAAACTCCATTAGAGCTTTGCCAACTTGAATTTCATTCAGAGGTATCTCGAAGTAATTATCGATGAATTCTCCCAAATCGCGCTTCAGTGCTCTGGTATTCAGTGAGTCAGAAATATCGCCAGAATAAATCAGGTGGGAAATTATTTCATCCATGTCTTGTTTTATGGTCGCAAGCAGTATGTCAAGCAGGTAGCTTTTTAGGGAGTGGTCAAGTTTTCCTACCATGCCGTAATCTAGCAAACAGATTATATTGTTTGGAAGAATAAGAACATTGCCTGGATGGGGGTCGCCATGGAAAAAACCATGTACAAGAACCATCTTGAGGAAAGCATCTGCTCCTCGCCGAGCAATTAATTGTCTGTCTAGGCCTGCTAAGGTTAGTGCCTGATGATCAGACACTTTGATACCGTCAATATATTCTAAGGTCAGAACCCCATTTGCTGTTGTGCTCCAGAATACTTTGGGGAAATAGAGGGTAGGGTCACCACTAAAATTTGCTGCAATCTTTTCTATAGTTCGTCCTTCTCTAGGGAAATCCATCTCGCGACGGATGGTCCTGGCAAACTCTCTTACTAGGCCAACCGGATCATAAATGTCACTCCCAGGCAGATGGCGTTCAGCTAGCATAGCTAGACCCATCATAACATCTATATCAGTCTCTATCAAATCGACCACACCAGGTCTGCGAACCTTTATAACCACATCTTCTCCTGTGAGAAGTCGGGCTCTATGTACCTGGGCTATGGATGCTGCAGCTAGGGGAATTGGCTCGAAATAGGTGAATATCTCTTCTATCTCATAGCCAAGTTCTGCTTTTATCTGTTGTCGAACATCTTCGTAGGAAAATGAAGGGACGCAGTCTTGGAGTTTGGCAAATTCCGCTAAGTAAATTTTGGGGACAACATCAGGTCTGGTTGATAATAGCTGCCCGAGCTTGATAAAAGTTGGGCCAAGTGATTCAAATGCTAGACGCATCCTTTCAGCAGGGCCAAGGTTGGCAAGTTTCGATTCTTCACGACGAAACAGTCGCCTGCTCCTCGCCACCACATCCGATAAATTTAGGTATTCCAGAAAATGATCAAAGCCATAAGTAAAGAATACCTTGATTATGTGACGATATCGCTTGATGCTACGGATATTACGATTAATTTGGAGCAGATTCATCATTGAGCGCTCGATTGCCCCTCGTTGCAGCGATTTTCCAGCTCAGCTACCCGTTTTTGCAGTCGATCAAATTCCTCGCGTGGGACAAGGCCGACTCTTTCGATGGTCCTTTTCACTTCAGCTTCAGCGATTTCTGCTATTTTTGCTTTGCTGTCCTTTGCAAGTACCTGTATTTTTTCCAGCAAAGCTTTACCCTCATCTTCGCTTATTTTGTACTTGTCCTTTAAATCTTTTATAAATTCTTCAGCCATTTTTTGCGATACAGAGACAGCTCCAAGACCAGTCAATAATGCCTTTTCCAGCATTTCAAACATGAGAACCTCCTTAATTGCAAAATTGATGTTGCTCTTTGTTGATAAAGTACCAGAAACCTTCTGAATTACAAGCAGACAAGCAGTAATGTATCAATGTAAACATAAATGTCAACGCCGGAAGAGCCAGAAGAGTAGCGATAGGAGCAGCGAAATCAGTAAGCATGTAGCAATTGGGAAATAAAAAGAGAAATTGTTTCGCTTTATAATAATATCTCCAGGCAAGCGACCAAGCCAAGTGATTTTACCGGCGAAGGAGAAGAGGATGCCTATGGCAACAATAAGAAAACCTATAATTATAAGAGTTTTGCCAAACCCGGTCATGGTAAATCTCCAAGCAAACACAACCAAAAAGTAGGGTTAATATATCAATTCTATTGTCTATTAAGGTACCTTTCCTTTTCGCTGTAAATGCAACCACAATATTGCTGCCTATAGAGCCCCATCTCTTTGGAGAGCTTTATCCCTTGCTGCCACCCTTGACGAAAATCGACATAGTAAAATTTTACCCCGTATTTAGAGCCGAATTCTTCACCAAAAGAGCGAATAGTTTCATGTTGTTGATAACGGCTATAAAGAAGAGATGAGCTAAATCCGGAATAGCCGAGTTCTGCAGAAGCCTTGGCGGTTGCCTCTAATCTTGATGCATAACAGTACCGGCAACGGAATTCTGGTGATGTAGCAACGGTTGCCAAAAACTCTTCCAAAAGATATTCATCGCGGAAGATAACATCTAGCTTTGCTTTTGCAGCAAAATCACGCACAGTGTCGAGTCTGCGGCGGTACTCTTGGTATGGGTGAATGTTGTGGTTGAAGAAAAAACCGGTTGTCGGTATCCCATTGGCGCGTAGCTCCTGCAATGGGTAGATTGCGCATGGTGCGCAACAGATATGCAACAGTACTTTCATGTTCAGGCCCCCATCATGGCTAAGGCTTCACGGGCAAGCTTTACGGAAATTTTACGTTTGCTTGCCAGGGCAAAGTGCTTTAGCACTTCCAGCGCCTCAAGGAGTGACGGTATATCACGGTGTACATGTAATAGCAGATAATCTGCAACATCGTCAGGCAGGATTAAATGCCGGTCTTCGGCTAATTTTTTCAGTATCATTTTTCGCGATTCGTCATCTGATACGTCAATTTTAGCTACCAGCCCCCAGAGAAGTCGCGAAATTAGATGGTCATCTAGATATGGGAGTTCCCTTGGCGGAGAAAGACCG
Organism: uncultured Geobacteraceae bacterium; assembly: GCA_964649725.1. GTDB lineage: Bacteria > Desulfobacterota > Desulfuromonadia > Geobacterales > Geobacteraceae > CAZYTM01. Next base: position 8,610 of record CAZYTM010000014.1, read on the forward strand.
GTCATCGCAATTGACTTGCCTGCTTGATGGAAGTCATTAAAGACCTGCCAAAGTTCAGTGCGGATGCTTTTTTGGTCGGGTAATAAATGTATGTCATCAATCAAAAGTATTGGCGCAGAGTGAAATCGTTCCGCTAATCGTGATAGTTCTTCGTCTGGATATACTCCGCCATAAATTTCATCGACATCTTTAAAAGAAATATATGGTATGGACGCTGTTGAATTCTTGGCAGAGTAGCAGCTGCCAAGTGCGTTAAGCAGATGGGTTTTGCCGGAACCATTTGGCCCGAAGAGATAAAGAACTTTGTTGCCTTGGTCTTGGTCGATCAATCGTTGGGTAAATTGGTATGCTGTTTTATTGCCTGCGCAGAGCACGAAATTTTCGAAGCTGTAGCGGGGATTAACAGGAAATTCGAATACCAGTTGCATGGTTAGAAAAGTTTCCCCTGTGGTGATACGGGGATCATTCTGCCAAAATGGTCATATGCTGATTTGGTGGCTGTCCGTCCACGAGGGGTCCGGTTAAGAAAACCTTGTTGGATGAGAAATGGTTCGTAGACATCTTCTATGGTGTCGCTCTCTTCACAGATAGCTGCAGCCAGTGTGTCCAGACCTACCGGACCACCTGCAAACTTATCGATTATTGTCAGCATGATCATCCGGTCCATCTGATCAAGACCAATATCATCAATTTCCAGAAGCTGCAATGCATCATGCACAACCTCCTGAGTGATCAACCCATCTGCACGGACTTGAGCAAAATCACGACTTCGTCTGAGTAGACGATTTGCAATTCGCGGGGTCCCACGACTGCGGCGGGCTAGTTCCTCAGCGCCGTTGCTGAATATCTGGATTCCTAGTATACGCGCCGAACGGGTTACAATTGTTGCCAATTCACCAGTAGTGTAAAACTCCAGCCGGGAGATAACTCCGAAACGATCTCTTAGGGGTGAGGAGAGAAGCCCGGCGCGAGTCGTGGCACCAACCAAGGTAAAGCGAGGTAGATCAAGTTTGACGGTGCGGGCCGATGGTCCTTGGCCGATGATTATGTCGAGCTGATAGTCTTCCATGGCAGGATAAAGAATCTCTTCCACAACATGGGGGAGTCGGTGAATTTCATCTATGAATAGGACATCGCGAGGTTCTAGATTTGTCAGGATGGCGGCCAGATCACCTGGGCGTTCAATTACCGGGCCAGAGGTCGATCGCAGATTAACACCGAGTTCAGCGGCAATAATAGCAGAAAGGGTTGTTTTCCCAAGCCCTGGCGGGCCATAAAGGAGAACATGGTCCAGAGCTTCCCCCCTTTTTCTGGCGGCATCAATGAAGACTCGTAGGTTGCCCTTTGCTTTCTCCTGCCCAACATATTCTTCCAGGGTTCGAGGGCGAAGCGATGCCTCAAATTGAAAATCTTCTTCGAATGTTTCTGGTGTAATCACACGGGTCATGACTTCTCTTTAAATAAGTTATTTCATCAGCCGTCTCAGGGCTTGTTTGAGAATGCTTTCCATGCTTTCTCCGACGGTGATATCGAGCTCTGTTAAGATTTTTTTCACGACAATCTCTTTGTAACCGAGGTTGATAAGTGCTGAGGCAACATCATCGGTTAATGGAGTTATGGCTGGTGAAAATTCTTGCCCTTTTGCTGGAGTAGCAATTGTCAGTTTAAGGGCTTTTTCTTTAAGTTCCAAAACAAGTCTTTCAGCTGTTTTTCTGCCGATGCCCGGGATGGTGGCCAACCGGGCCAGATCTCCCTTAATTATTGCATGGGTAAGGTCATCCACTTGAATGTTAGAAAGGATATCTTTGCCCAGTTTGGGACCTATGCCAGATACTGATATAAGTAACTGGAAAAATTGTTTTTCCGCTAATGTTCGAAATCCATATAGATTTATTGCATCTTCCTTGACGTGAGTATAGATGTTGAGTGAAATTTTTCCGCCTGATTCGGGGAGTTCATAATATGTGGAAAAGGGGATTTGTACCCTATAACCAACCCCATTTACATCAAGAATTATAAATTCCGGTGATTTGTGGGCAATGATACCGGTCAGTAAAGCTATCATCTGTATGCACTCCGCAGGGAATTAAGCTTGGCAGAATGGATGTGACATATTGCAACTGCCAATGCGTCAGATGCATCTTCTTGGGCAATTTCCGGAAGGTTGAGAAGGGCTTTTAACATCTTCTGCACCTGATCCTTGGCAGCCCTGCCGTGACCAACTACTGCCTGCTTGACCTGCAGAGCTGTATATTCAAACACCGGCAGGCCGGCATTTACTCCAGCAACTATAGCAGCTCCCCTGGCCTGACCCAGTTTTAGGGCGCTCTGGACATTGGTGGCAAAAAAGATATTTTCCACGGCAATTTCATCTGGATGGTGTTTTTCGATAACTTCGGTCAAGCCACGGTATATGCGCTGTAAACGGAGGGGGAAATTCTTTTGTGAATCAGTGTAAATTGCACCATTGTCAACATGGATGAGACGATTCCCCTCTTTGACGACGAGACCGTAGCCTGTTATTCGTGAACCGGGGTCAATGCCGAGAACTTTCATAGTCTCCTGGATGATACTGTTGGATCGCGAAGGGTTGACTACAGCCCGCAATAAAGTTAAATAGGCTACATCATTTGTTCCATGTCTTCTGCAGAGATGTCAAAATTGGCGTATACATTTTGCACATCGTCGTTGTCTTCGAGACGCTCCATCATCTTAAGCATCCCTTCTGCGGCCTTTCCTTCTAATTTGATCACAGTCTGTGGGATCATGGTGATATCTGCAGATTCATATTTGAAGCCAGCATTTTCGAGAGCCTCACGCACTTCGATAAAGTTGCCCGGATCAGTTAAAACCTCAATTTGCTCCTCTTCTGCGTTGACATCTTCGGCCCCTGCTTCCAGGGCTGCTTCAAATAGTAGTTCGAAATCTGTCTTTTGGGAGAATATTATCAACCCCTTCTTGGCGAACATCCAAGAGACGCAACCAGCTTCGCCCATGTTCCCATTACACTTGGTGAAGATGCTTCTGATTTCGGAAACTGTCCGGTTTCGGTTGTCGGTCATCACCTCTACTAGAACAGCCACTCCATTTGGACCATATCCTTCATAAATGATCTCTTCATAATTGACTCCATCAAGATCGCCGCTCCCTTTTTTGATGGCTCGCTCGATATTGTCCTTAGGCATATTTTCCGCTTTTGCTTTATCTATGGCAGTGCGCAACCGAGGATTTCCTTCAGGGTCGGCAACTCCAAGTTTAGCTGCTACGGTTATCTCTTTTATAAGTTTGGTGAATATCTTACCTCGCTTAGCATCAGCTGCCCCTTTTTTGTGCTTTATAGTGCTCCATTTATTATGGCCTGACATCGCAAGACAACTCCTTCACTGATGGAATAAACTGGCTGGGACAACAACCATTCTGACAAAAACGATTAATAGTAGCATGGAGGATTCAGCCTTGTAAAGTGAGAATATGAATGTTGTATTGAGGCTATTATTTAACAGTATGGTAGAACTGGCCGAGTATTCCCCCGTGCTTTAGGCTGACATTTAGCATTACAATCAATAATTGATTTGCCAAGTCTAAAGGAAAGGATAATACACTATTTAAGAATTGTTTAGAGTGCTATTTGACAAGGCTATATGGATGAAAAGTGGCTGTGCAGGCTGAAGTAAATGACAGTGTTGTATACCAATGGTTTATATGCATTGGTTTGTGCATATATAGGGCTCTTCATCCAATTACTGTTATATACATTTATGTTGCTGCATAACTCGCTAAAATAACACCTAAAAATCAGTTCAAATAAATATTGCAGCGAATATTACCAGAAGATGCCCTTAAACTTTGTTTTATGACAAATTTAAAGAATTAATAATATCCTATATACATCTATAATTTAATAACTAACCGTTAACACGGCACAATTCAGCCGAGTATGTAATGCTGAAAAAATTATTATTGACAGGAATAAAACAACGTGTTAGATAATTTATAAAACAATTACGTCAAATATAAAACAACCGTTTAATACATCTGCCAGGCGGGTGTCGAGATGAATAGAGAAAAAAGCGCATATGTAGTCCAGACCGTAGAAAAGGCATTAGAACTTCTGGAGATTTTGACAGAAGAGACAGGGGATGCAACTTTGCCCCATCTTGCCAACAAATTGGGCATCAGCCGTAATAAGGCGTTCAGGTTGCTGGCAACACTGGAGAACAAAGGACTGGTAGAGCGGGAAGAGTGGAGTGGCAATTATCGTTTGGGACTTGCCTCAGTTGAAATGGCACATCGCTTTCTTAACTGTGCCAGCTTGATTCGTCATGCCCACCCGATTATGGAAGGGTTGGCAAAAAAACATGACGAAGCTGTCTATATGACGGTTTTGCGTGGAGAAGAGGTACTGTTTCTAGATATGGTGGATTGCGCACGGCAGGTAAAGGCCGCCCCCATGCTAGGAAAGCGGTTTCCGTTTTTTACCAACGCGGCTGGTAAGGCAATTAAAGCGCTGGAGTCACGAGACATGTTCGAAAAATTTGCCAAACGTCGTCGCAGTAAGGAGAGTGGCCCTGATCTGATTCGATTGGAGGATGAGTTGAACAGGATTCGGGAACAGGGGGTTGCAGTTGACCTTGAAGGTCTGGGGGATGGTATCATCAGTGTGGCGGTAGCAGTGCGAGATTATGCCGGTAAGGTTGTTGGCGCTCTCACCATGCTTGGACCGTCATTCCGCATGGTGGCTGATCGTCTAGAATCGGAGATAATCCCATCACTTCGAGAAGGGGCTGAAATGCTTTCTATTAGATTTGGTTATGCCAGAATGTAATAATTATTTGAGAGGAGAAAATCAATTAGGAAGGGGGTGCTTAAAGTCTCTAAACTAGGGCAAACAAGTTGCGGGACGCCGCTACTTCGCTGACAATTAATTACCACGAAAGGAGTAACTACCATGGCAGAAAAGCAGTATGACTGGGCGGCGATAGCCAAAAATCCCAAATTCGTCGAACTGCACCGCAAGAAGACGGTGTTCCTGTTCGGCTGGTGGATCTTTTCCACCGTCTACTATTTCCTCCTCCC
>CAZYTM010000015.1:0-11371 GCA_964649725.1 uncultured Geobacteraceae bacterium
TCGTCCGACGACAGATTTACAGTCTGTTCCCTTTGGCCACTCGGGAATCCCTCCAAGGGAGATTGGCCTACGACAACTTCAAACTCCTCCACTACTTGAGGAGACTGGGCTGCCTGATTTAGCACATTAAGTAGTGGAGCTGGCGATGGGACTCGAACCCGCAACCTGCTGATTACAAGTCAGCTGCTCTGCCAATTGAGCTACGCCAGCGCAACTCTAACAAAATATTTTTCCTGCAAATAAGCTGTTGGTGATAGCTATTAAAAAACGGAAGTTATCTGTATAGTTCAATTTACTACTAATGTCAAGTTTTATTTAGTCCTGAAAAATTCATGATTTCATATCAGCCCCGTGGTTTTCTGCTGCCATTCCTTGCTGACAAAAGAGGCCCCAGCAGATTGGGTATATCCCTTGCTCTGCCAGCTTTTTTTAACGCCTCCAGAACATTGCGGCGCTCAGCAGGCACATGCCAGAGCAATAAGGATTTTTGCAGCCGCTTTTCCCTGTCGTTCTTAGCTACATAGACAGCTATCCCAGTAAACGGATCAAATCCAGCATGGTAAATACATGTCGCCAGAGTACCAGGAGTTGGTGTAAATTCCTGCACCTGCTCAACCTTGATACCATGACCCTTTAGATAAAGAGCAACTTCGACCATATCTGCCAAGGTACTCCCTGGATGACCTGACATCAGGTAGGGGACAACAGCCTGGCGTTTGCCCAGACTCCTGCTCTCGCTGCGAAAGGCCGCCAGGAATGCGGTGAATACAGATTGACCTGGCTTGTGCATACATGCCAAAACATGATCAACCGTATGCTCAGGTGCCACCTTGAGCAACCCCCCAACATGGTGGGCAAGGAGTTCCTTGAAATAGCCCGGCTGCCTTTCCAGCAGATCGTGACGAACCCCCGAAGAAACTGCTATATGCTTCACTCCCGGGATACTCCTTACTCTTCGTAATAGCGCTGCAGCACGTTGCCCATCTGCTTGCAGATGCCGACAAATCTTTGGCCAGAGGCAGCTTGTCCTTCGACAGCACTGCTGCGCCGATACCTCACGACACTCGAGGCCATACATGTTTGCGGTAGGCCCTCCTATATCGCTGATACTACCCCTGAACCAAACCTGACCAACTAATTGCTGCAGTTCGGCAACAATCGAACGTTCACTCCTTGACTGGACTATCTTCCCCTGATGGTGGGATATGGCACAGAAAGAACACCCTCCGGCACAACCGCGATGACTGGTGATGGAAAGACGTATCTGTTCCCAGGCAGGTATTGCATCCTGGTACCGATGATGCGGCAGCTTCATAAATGGCAGTCGATAAAGCGAGTCAAGCTCAGCTTCAGTCATGGGGAATGATGGTGGATTGCAGATAAGATAACGATCACCATGACCTTGAACCAAAGCTTTGGCGCAGTATGGATTCTGTTCTTTTGCATTCAGGCAAAAAGCAGCAGCAAATTCAGCCTTATCTGCAATAACCGTTTCAAATGAGGGTAGTTCCTGGCAAGGAATACCAACTGCCCCTAACTCTCTGGCAAGATATGCCGTGCCACGAATATCTTTGATAGTCGCAAATTTTTCCCCATCTTGCAGGCGCTGAGCCAACTGCAAAAGCGGTCGCTCCCCCATGCCAAATACAAGAAGATCAGCCTTACTGTCTAATAATATGGAACGACGGACCACATCATCCCAGTAGTCATAGTGGGCAAGGCGCCGCAATGAAGCCTCTATACCTCCGATGACTACCGGTACATCCTTATAGGCCTCCTTTAGCCGTGCAGTATAGACTATACTGGCACGATTCGGTCTGGCACCATGGCGACCACCAGGGGTATATGCATCATCACGACGCAGTTTTTTCAAGGGTGTATAATGGGCGACCATGGAGTCCATCGCCCCTGCTGAAACGGCAAAAAAGAGACGTGGCCGGCCAAGAACCATAAATGGTTCTTTGCTGCGCCAGTCTGGTTGAGAGATAATCCCAACTCTAAAGCCATGAAATTCAAGCCAGCGAGCCAGAAGTGGTACCCCAAAGGCAGGGTGATCAATGTATGCGTCACCTGTGACGAATATTACGTCCAGTTCAGCCCAACCGCGTTTATTTGCATCATCTATGGTGACAGGGAGAAACATGGCCACATTCTTTGATTCAGGTTGGAGGAACTTTAAGAAAACTAAAGGGGCAACTCAATCAGAGCCCCTTTAGACAAAGTATAACTCTATTTTCTCTACGGAAAGATTGCCAACTGTTCCAGCCCCATATTTTCCGGAAAGCCATGCATGATATTCATATTCTGCACCGCCTGTCCTGCTGCACCTTTCACCAGGTTATCAATAGCAGAGATCACTATTATACGACCTGTTCGAACATCCACGGTAATTCCGATATCGCAAAAGTTACTCCCCTTTACATGGCTTGTTGAAGGGAAATGTCCAGCTGGCAATACCCTAACAAAAGCCTCCCCCTTATAGAAGTCCATATAGATTTTGTGCAGTTTTTCAGCTTTTACCTCTTGCAACGGAATTGCATAGATAGTAGACAGAATACCCCGGTCCATCGGCACCAGGTGTGGAGTAAAGGTGATAGCCAGAGGTTTTCCCGCAATCTCGCTAAGCTCCTGCTCGATCTCAGGTATGTGACGATGCACGCCAGCAACTCCATATGCCTTGAAACCATCATTAACTTCACAGAAGAGATTGTCCACCTTGACGCTCCGGCCGGCCCCTGACACACCAGACTTGCTGTCTGCAATAATGGAATCAATATCAATCAGCTTTTTCTTTAATAGTGGTGCCAGCGCAAGGATGACACTAGTCGGATAACATCCTGGATTGGCAGTCAGTTGCGCCGCCGCGATATCACCCCGTTTCAATTCAGACAGACCATAAACAGCCTTGTTCAGAATATTGGGGCTGAGGTGCTTCCCATACCATTTTTCATATAAAGCAGCATCCCGTAATCGATAGTCGGCTGAGAGGTCAACTACCCGCTTCTGCAACTCAAGAAAGGCAGGAATCACCTCCATGGCCGCCTGGTGAGGCAGTGCTGTAAAAATAATGTCTGCTTTCTCTGCCACCCTTAACGGTTCAAGATTCTCCAACTTCATATCGCAGCGGCTTCGCAGCGACGGGAATACTTCGGAAATCATTTTTCCTGCACTCTGTTCCGAAGTTACACAGGTTACCCCCACTTCAGGATGGCAGTATAGTATCCGTATCAATTCAAGCCCGGTATAACCACTGGCCCCAACTATGGCGACTTTCAGCATGGGCATTCTCCTCATCTGCCTGTTTAAAGACGACGGCATTTTCTATATAAACAAAAAGGGAGAGTCTTGGCGGACTCTCCCTCTGAACATTATAAGACAATCCCCCTGTGGCTTAACGCTTGGAGAACTGGAAGCTAGCGCGTGCCGCTTTCTTGCCGTATTTCTTCCGTTCTTTAATTCGGGAGTCACGGGTTATGAATCCTGCCTTTTTGAGAGCAACTCGAAGCTCTGCGTCAGCGACCAATAAAGCCTTTGTAATACCATGTTTGATGGCGCCAGCCTGGCCTGAATCACCACCACCGCTTACTGTGACGTAGATATCGAACTTACCGATGTTTTCCGTCAGTTCCAATGGCTGCTTTACAACCATCTTCGAAGTTTCCCGGCCAAAATATTCATCGAGACTCTTGTTATTGACCGTAATAGCCCCTGCGCCAGGCTTAAGCCAAACCCGCGCCACTGATGATTTACGTTTGCCTGTACCGTAATAGCTCTTTGCCGCCATTTTCACTATCTCCTGATCATTGTTGAAGATCAAATTATCTGTTATCCGTTCAGTACCTTAGGCATCTGAGCTTTGTGTGGATGCTCAGTGCCCGAATATATTTTGAGTTTGCTCAGCATGTGTCTGGCAATCTTGTTCTTGGGGAGCATCCCCTTGACCGCCTTCCTGATGAGCTCTTCTGGCTTCTTTTCCAACTGCTTTCCAGCGGTAATCGACTTGATTCCGCCAGGGTATCCGGAATGGCTATAATAAATCTTGTCCGCTAACTTATTCCCGGTCAATGCAATCTTTTCAGCATTTACCACGATCACAAAATCGCCGGTATCAACACTGGGAGTAAATTCCGGCTTATTTTTGCCACGCAGCACATTGGCAATCTGCGTTGCCAATCGTCCAAGTACCTTATCCTGCGCATCCACCAGGTACCAGTCCCGAGCTACTGTATCTTTGTTGGGCAGGTATGTTTTCATTTAATTCCTCACAAGTAATCCAGCAAAACGCTGATAATTTTTTCGGAAGCGTGTAAAATAAATTAATAACATCAATATGTCAAGATTTTTCTTGTATCAATAAAAAACCTGAACCAGACAAAGTCCATGGGCTGGAGCAGTCGCACCGGCAGATATTTCTGATTCCAGAGCAAGAAGTCTTGCAATATCATCGCCTGGCCTTTTTCGTTGACCAATTTCAACCAGGGTGCCGACCATGATCCTGACCATGTTCCGTAAAAACCCGGAGCCAACCACATCAATAATAATCAGGTTCTCATCCCTGCCAATCTCCACCGATTCAATTCTTCGTATGGTAGTTTTCGCAGCGCAGCCAGCTGTTCGAAACGCCTTGAAGTCATGCTCTCCGATAAAAAATGCTGCCGCTTCCCGCATGGCGGAAATATCCAGCCCCCCGCGCAGATGCCAAGAATAGAGCCGATTAAGTGGAGCACGCCTTAACCTGGTATTTATTGTATAACGATAATGCTTCTTTGTTGCATCGGCCCGGGGGTTGAATCCAAGCGGCATATCCGCTGCATCCTGCACTGCTATACCATCAGGCAGCAACGAGTTTAACCCTTCAACAAACGCTTTAAGCGGTAGATCCCGATCGGTCTTGAATGTAGCAACCATCCCCTGGGCATGGACACCGGCATCGGTTCGTCCCGAACCATGCAACCTTACCGGTTCACCGATGATTTTTGCCAACCCCTCTTCAAGTACCTGCTGGATTGCAGTACCATTTGGTTGAAACTGCCAGCCGACATAGCCGGTACCATCGTACTCTACTATCAATTTGATATTACGCATAGAGGTACTTAAGCAATCTTTATAAAAAATTAAACGCCCCTCGAAAGGGGCGATCTGATATTACCAAACCATTGCCAGCCCTTGGCTAGAGACACTCCTTAAAGAGGCGCCTATTCCCCCAGCAGAATTCGCAGCATTCTCCGCAAAGGCTCAGCTGCCCCCCAGAGCAACTGGTCACCACAGGTGAAGGCCTGGACAAACTGCGGCCCCATCTTCATCTTGCGCACCCTCCCCACCGGTATGGTAAGAAGACCGGAAACTGCTGCCGGGGTTAGACCGGCCAGAGTGTCAGCCTTGGTGTTAGGGATCAATTTTACCCACTGGTTGTCGTTGGCGATTATCTGCTCGATATCGGCCAGCGGCAGGTCCTTCTTCAGCTTGATGGTGATTCCCTGGCTGTGGCAACGCATGGCGCCGACCCGGACACAAATGCCGTCAACCGGAATAGGGTTATCAGTGCCAAGAATCTTGTTGGTCTCAGCAAATCCCTTCCACTCCTCGCGGCTCTGGCCATCATCCACCTCCCGGTCAATCCAGGGGAGGACATTGCCGGCCAACGGGAATCCACCAAACTCCTGCATCGGCATTGAGCCGTCACGCAGCCTGGCGGTTACCTTCCGGTCAATCTCCAAAATGGCAGAACCGGGGTTTTTCAGCTCTTCGCTAACAACTCCGTTTAGGGCTCCCATTTGGGATAGAAGTTCGCGCATGTTCGGCGCCCCAGCGCCACTGGCAGCCTGATAAGTCATTGATGAGAGCCACTCCACCAGCCCGGCCCGAAAAAGGCCGCCAAGCCCCATCAGCATGAGACTGACAGTACAGTTTCCGCCAATAAAATCTTTCTGCCCCTTTGCAATCGCAGCATCTATGACGTTGCGGTTGACCGGGTCGAGAATGATGACTGCGTCCTTCTCCATTCGCAGAGTGCTGGCAGCATCGATCCAATAACCCTGCCACCCCTGCTTGCGCAACTCCGGATGAACCGACTTGGTATAGTCCCCACCCTGGCAGGTGATGATGATATCAAGTTTTTTCAGTTCAGCGATATCATCGGCATTTTTCAGGGTCCCGGCATTCAAGGGGGCGGGTTGCCCTGCCTGAGACGTGGAAAAAAAGACCGGCTCGAAACCGATTGCAAAATCGTTCTCCTCCTGCATCCGCTGCAAGAGAACCGAACCAACCATGCCGCGCCAACCAATAATCCCGACTTTCATACGTCTATTCCTTTTCTTGTTTTAGATTAACTACGTATCTGAATCAAAATCATAATGGTTTGTGGGCATAACCTACATTGCTGCAATAATTGCATCGCCGATCTCTTTGGTATTAACCAGTCTCTCCCCATCCTTCTTTTGATAGATATCACGGGTCCGGAATCCCTGGTCGAGTACTTTGGCCACAGCATTATCGATTGCTTCCGCTGCTTCTACCATGCCGAAAGAATAACGGAGCATCATCCCAGCCGAGAGAATCTGGGCGATCGGATTGGCAATCCCCTGCCCGGCAATATCTGGAGCTGATCCACCGGAGGGCTCATACATACCGAAGGTCCCTTCCGCCAGAGAAGCAGAAGGTAGCATACCCAAGGAACCGGTCAACATGGCAGCCTCATCGGAAAGGATATCGCCGAACATGTTTTCACAGAGGATAACATCGAACTGCTTCGGCCATCGCACCAACTGCATGGCTGCATTGTCCACATACATATGGGAAAGTTCCACATCAGTGTATTCCTTAGCTATGGCAGTGACAATCTCCCGCCAGAGCACTGATGTGGAAAGAACATTGGCCTTGTCTATAGAGCAGACCTTCCTCCCCCGTTTGCGCGCAGCCTGAAAAGCAACATGAGTGATCCGCTCGATTTCTGGCACTGTATAGCGCATAGTATCATAACCGACCCGCTCCCGCCCCTGCCCGTCGATTCCCTTTGGCTGGGCAAAATAGATGCCGCCAGTCAATTCTCGAACTACCAGCACATTGAATCCACCGGCAATCACCTCTTCTTTAAGTGAAGAGGCCCCGGTCAATGATGGGAAGATGATAGCCGGTCGCAAATTAGCATAGAGCCCGAATATCTTTCGCAACGGAAGAAGTGCGCCTCGTTCAGGTTGTTCATCAGGTGGCAGTGACTCCCACTTGGGACCACCAACCGACCCGAACAGGATGGCATCACTACTTTTGCATATGGCAACTGTAGTATCGGGAAGGGCTTTCCCTTCAATGTCAATACCGGCCCCACCAACATTGGCGTGAGTACGCTCAAACTTCACACTGTACTTTTTCTCAACAGCATCAAGCACCTTAAGCGCCTCGGCCATAACCTCTGGCCCGATACCGTCTCCCGGCAGAACTGCCACCTTGAAAAGCTGCGCCATCCCTTTCCCTCCCACATACTTAGTAAATTTGAATTTTTTATATTATTTGTTGATGATAGTAGTTGTCAATAAAAATTGCTGAAGATTTACATGACTTACAGAGCTAAGATTTAATGTCTTGAGACACAAGTTGAATAATTAACGCTCTTCTAGCACCTGTAATTCCATATCGGTCTGACGTAATCTCTCGGCGATTGCCAGAGATAGCCGGGCAAAAACCTGTACGCCAAGGGTAGCATCGGCACGGGCTTGTTCATCAAATAGGGCGCGGGAGAGAACATATAATTCAGCTGAAGATTTTGCCTCCACATCTGCTGAACGGAAACCACGGTCAAGAAATGCCAGTTCGCCGAAAAACCCCCCCTGGCCGATTGTCGCCAGGTGATGAAACTTCCCCCCCTCAAGCGGGAGCAGCACCCTGACACTCCCCTGCCTTACCAGAAAAAGCTGATCACCCTGATCACCCTGGGTGAAGGCTTTCTCCCCAGCCTTGAGAGACATCTTCTCCAGACAGGTCTCCAGTTTTGTCAACGCCTGCTCATCAAGCTTGCGAAAGAGGTTAAAATCTCTGATTTCCAGCAGTTGCTCTTCAACGAATCTTGGAGCTCCGGCGTTTTCCAGTATTCGCTCTTCAATCCATTCCAAAGCACCATCCAGAGTAGCAGAGATTACTACTCCATTCCCCTCTATGACCAGCCCCATCTCTGCCAGGTAACGTTCAAAATCTCGCTGCTCCATAAGCCCGGAAGGCATCCCGCTGAACAGCAACTGACCACCTCGCTCTGCCAACTGTGAATTCATCTGCTCAAAAAGATGCACTGCTGTGTAATCGATCGATTGGACACGGCGCATATCTAGCAAAAGAAAGCTCTTAGTTCGTAGATCTGGCTCCAGTTGACTGAACAACTGGTCAGTAGTCCCGAAAAAAAGATTACCCTGCAGTTCACAGAAAACCCCTTGATCACCATGACGATTTAATAGCTCTCGTTCTACCTGCTGGCGTCTGGTTTTTGATGACATTTGATTCAGGTAGAGTTTCCTGCGAATTACCGTGCCACGCACCTGGTCACGGATAAAGAGTAGTATTGACAGGGCAATCCCAACTCCAGCAGCAGCAATCAGGCCAACCGACACAGCCACAATGATAACTCCGGCAATGACGGCAAAGTCCAGTCGACCTGCCGGATAACGGAGAAGCCGGAACATACTTCGATCAAACATACGCCAGGCAATGACAAGCAGGATGCCAGCCAAGGCGCCGATTGGCACCCAGGCTATCATTGGGCTGAGAAATAGCAGCGCAAGGACGACAAAAGCCCCTTCTATAACCCCTGAGTGAAATGTCCGCCCCCCACTGCTGACATTGACCAGGGTGGGGCCCATTGTGCCGGCACCAGGCATCCCCCCGACCAGAAAAGATGCCAGATTGCCGATCCCCTGACCAATAAGCTCCCGGTCAGAATTGTGCCGGCTCCTGGTCATGGCGTCAAGACCGATACAGGTTTTAAGAGTATCTATGGAAAGAAGTACTGATAATGTCAATGCCGGAACGAAGATTATCTTCAGAGAGTTATAATCGATCTTTAACAGTGCGTGAGCCTGTCCGGTGATGGCCACCAGAAATGATCCGGAGACCTGTATCGGACCGATCACCAAAGGATTACTTCGCAACTCCTGTAGTTGCGGCAACATCATAGCTAAAACAAAATAAACCCCTACCCCTGCTCCCAAGCCTAGAATGGTATTGGGCACCTTTTTGGAATATCGTGGTGCAATCCCCATGACGATAATAGTCACCACTCCTACAACAAGGCCCGGCCAATTCCAATATGCAGGGGTAAATATCCCATCGAGAAAAGGAATCCCCTTTGGCAGGCCTAAGAGCTTCGGCACTTGACCAAGTGCAATAAGAACACCCACCGCAGATAGATACCCGCTAACCACAGGGTAGGGAATAAACTTGATCAACCTGCCCCCGCCTATAACTCCATAGAGGATTTGAAGCAAGGCTGAGAGAAGACAAGTGAGAGCAACAACAGGTATGATTGTGGCCGGGTCGAGACGGATGCCATGCGCTCCGGATGAAAGATCCAATACCATTGCTGACATGATTGCTGCAGCTGGTGCACAGGGGGCAGAGATAAGACCACCGGTTCTCCCACATAATGGAGAAATTATCCCCAATGCTGCCGCGCCAAGGAGCCCAGCCAGAGCTCCTTGTCCAGCATACTCGGCACCGAGGGCCGTATACACCAAAATACCGAATGCCACCGAAGAAGGGAGTGCTACCAGCATGGCTGCTAGACCACCCCATAAGTCTCCGGTCCATGGAGTATTGTCATGATGTGCCTGTTTGTTACGATCACCCATTACAAAACCTTTTCACTATATTCCAATCACAAATCATCTAACATGAGTCTATTTCAAAAAGTATCACTACCTCTATAGGTGTCAAATAGTGGTTCTAAACAATGGGGAAATAGCGCATGGGCCATTAAATTGCCAAAGAGAATTTATATGACCATACAGGGGTAATATATGAATGCGCAATTACATAATGGAGAAGTTGGTATGAATCATCTTCTGGAGTTCTTCGATACGCAGCAGAGAGTTGCGAACGCGCTCCCGTTCTTCGGTTGACAATTGATATGGATTGATATAATAGGAATCCTTCTGAATCGATTTGATCACCTTGATCTGCATCAGGATACGATGTCTTGTTAGAGTATAGTATGCCTCTTTGAGCCCGTTTGCTGTCTGGGCTGAAAAGCTCTTGTTATCTTCTAGCAGCTCAATACGTCTGATCGTGTTGGTTGCCGGAATACCTTCATTGATTGCCAGAATCCGGACATTCATTACCAGCGGTGCCCAGGCAAGCAACTTCAGGTTGAATTCACCCTTATGCACTCCAGAACCCTCGGTCCAGATACGCTTCATAAGCCCCAATGCCAGCTTCATCTCTGTGGCAGCCTTGGCCATACCCCATAAGACCTGAAAGTAGTCCTGTTCCAGACCACGGATCAAGCTTACCAGGGATTTAGCCAAGCTCTGATCTCCAGCAACATAGCGGGCATCGGAGAGAACTATCAGATCCATCAAATTTTTTGCATAATCTTCGTATTCGTAACGGACAATAGCCAGCAGCTTCTTCCGCCACTGGCTATAGGAGCCACGCCAGGTCGGGTTCGATGGCATTATATCGCCAGTACATTTTTTGAATCCTATTTCCGCTAACCTCTCCACAAGCAGCTCGGCAAAACTTTTGAAATAGGCATCCTCTGCTTCACCGCCATCATCACCATAGACTATAAGATAATCTTGATCCGTGATAAGGGTCTGCTCCTCGCGGCCATCACTCCCCATACTGACAAGTGCATAGGGGAGCGGAGGCTCGCCCTTACCTTCTCTGGTTAACTCTTCAGCAACCAGCTGCATGGCACGTCCAGCCAGCAAATCACGGTATTCAGTGCAACAATGATGCAGTTCAGGGACAGACTGAAGACGCAAAAAACGCTCCATCCCCATGACATTGAGATTTTCATGAATTAGTCGTAGTTGGTCATATTCAAAAGCACCTTCTATCTGTTGACAAAGCTCCCTGTAATTTGCCTCCAGCCCCTTCCCCCAGGCCAGTTCACCATCAATAATCGCCTGTAGTGACTGCAACAGACGAACTGTCTCCTGTCGTTCCAATAACGGCAGAAATCCCCTGACTCGCTCCATGAGGCGGTTAAGCAGCACTCCCTTGGGAAGTTCAAAATATTCAGGCGCATTATGCATCAGTAGATTCCAAAAAATTGGGGGAGTCAAAGCTCCCCCAATTGTATCACAATAAATCGATTATAAATTCAATTTTTAGTGATCTATCGCCTTGGCCATACCGATACCGGTATTCTGCCGGACATAGATCT
>CAZYTM010000016.1:0-6665 GCA_964649725.1 uncultured Geobacteraceae bacterium
GCGACAGACTTTGCAATATACCTAATCCATTTTTTCTTGTCAATATTTTTTTTGGGGGGAGTAAATAAACATGCCTAATATCTTTTTGCCCTGAAGGAGAATCTTTTTATAATAACGCTGGCAATCCGTCAAGGGGTAATCTACAAAAAGAGTACGGACGGCCTTCTGCACCGTCCGTACTGTTTACCACTACCTCTCAGCAATCAGCGTTGTGATGCCTGCAACGCCTGATCGATATCGGCAATAATATCATCGACATCCTCTATACCGACAGAGAGCCTGATGAAATCTGCTGTTACACCGGTCGAAACCTGCTCCTCCTCGGAGAGCTGCTGATGGGTGGTGGAGGCCGGATGGATGACCAGAGACTTGGCGTCACCTATATTGGCAAGATGCGACAGCAGCTTGACATTGTCGATGAACTTTGTTCCCGCTTCCTTCCCCCCCTTGATGCCGAAGCCGATAATTGCCCCTGCCCCCTTGGGGAGATATCTGCTGGCTCGCCCATGGTCCTTGTGGCTTGCCAGACCGGGATAATTGACCCAACTGACCAGAGGATGCTGTTCCAGCCACCCGGCAATCTGCTTGGCATTCTCCACGTGGCGTGGCATTCTTACATGCAGTGTCTCAAGCCCCTGCAGTAGCAGGAATGAATTGAAGGGGGAGAGAGGTGCGCCCATATCACGCAACAGAGTAACCCGCATTTTCAAGATATAGGAGAGCTTCCCCAGAGCATCCCAGTATTTGAGCCCATGATAGGATGGGTCCGGCTCGGTGAACTCGGGGAATTTGCCGTTGTTCCAGGAAAAGCTGCCGCCATCCACAACAGCACCGCCAATGCTGGTGCCATGACCACCAATGAACTTGGTCAATGAATAGACCACTATATCAGCACCATGATCCAGCGGCTTGAATAGATAGGGGGTGGTCACGGTATTATCAATCACATACGGTATCCCCGCACTATGGGCGATCTTGGCTATAGCCTCAAAATCGTCGACGTTGTTCTTCGGATTTCCGACCGACTCGTTGTAGACCAGTCGCGTCTTGTCATCTATCGCCTTGCGCACGTTCTCGGGGTCGGAAGAGTCGACAAACCTCACCTCTATCCCAAGTTTCGGCAAGGTGTAGTGAAAGAGGTTGTATGTCCCGCCATACAAATATCTGGTGGAGACGATATTCTGCCCTGCCTGGGTTATATTAAGTACAGCATAGGTGATAGCTGCCTGACCAGAAGCGACACAGAGAGCTCCAACGCCACCGTCAAGCTGGGCAAGCCTCTGCTCCAGTACATCTGTGGTCGGATTCATGATGCGGGTATAGATATTACCCGGCTCCTTCAGACCAAATAGATTGGCCGCATGTTCGGAACTCTTGAAAACATAAGACGATGTCTGATAAATCGGTACAGCCCTTGCCAAAGTTTCTGAGTCGGGTGATTGACCGGCATGTAAAGCCAAAGTAGCAAAATTGAATTTCTTCTCAACCATGGTTTTCTCCTTATCTCAATCTATTTGCAGTAAATTGGTAAAGAATATTAAATGAAATAGTAAATATTCTTTATCTTGTTTGTCAAGTCAATTATGCAATGTATTTCACTCACATCTCCCGTAAAGTTGCGTCAGTTTGCGCAATCTACTGGCCAGATTGTCATTGAGAGGAGCTGCTTTGCAGCGCCATGACCAGTTACCGGTTGCGGTCCCAGGCAGATTGAAGCGGGCCTCATTACCAAGACCAAGAATGTCCTGCAACGGGATAATAGCGAGGTCGGCAACCGAGGCAAGGGCAACCCGGATAAGATCCCATGGCATTTCAACTACTGACAGATGAAGATATTCGGCCAGCCGCTTCTGTTCCTTTACCTTAAGGCTGTCATACCACCCCAGCGTAGTGTCATTGTCATGAGTGCCGGTATAGACTACACAGTTACGGCGGTGATTGTGGGGCAGATAGGGATTATTCGCCCCGCCACCAAAGGCAAAGTGGAGAATCTTCATCCCTGGCAGGTCAAAACGGTCGCGCAACTCCTCCACCTCAGGGGTGATCACCCCGAGGTCTTCAGCAACTATCGGCAGCCTGCCGAGAGCAGCTAGAAATGCCTGGAATAAGGCCTCACCCGGCCCTTTCACCCAGCACCCCTTAATAGCAGTTTTTTCCTTCCTCGGCACCTCCCAATAGGCTTCGAAACCACGGAAATGGTCGATTCTTACCAGGTCGAAAAGTTCAAATGCACTCCGCATCCTGGCCACCCACCAGCCATATCCATCAGCAGCCAGGACATCCCATTTATAAAGAGGATTACCCCACAACTGGCCTGTTTTGCTGAAATAATCGGGTGGCACTCCGGCCACGACAATCGGTTGACCGGCTTCGTCAAGACAGAATAGATGCTGGTTTGCCCAGACATCCACGGAATCATGTGCCACGAAGATCGGTATATCGCCGAAAATTGCTATACCAAGTGTATTTGCATACCTCTTGAGCTCCTGCCACTGGCGGTAAAACTGCCATTGCATATACTTCTGTATCCCGATCTGCGGCCCAAGCAATTCACCATACTGACTCAAGGCATCTGTTTGGCGGTTCATCAGGTCAGCAGGCCAGTCAAACCAGGGTTTGCCATGCGAATGCGATTTCAGGGCCATAAAAAGGGCATAATCATGCAGCCACCAGTTATTATCATCGCAGAACTGCCAGAACTCAGTGATGCGCTGTGGGTCGGCAGTCTTGAAAAAGCTCTCTGCTGCCGATGCCAACAGTTCCATCTTCCGGTACTGTACTTTCTCGAAATCGACAAATTCTTCCTGGGAGCTAACTCCATCTGCCAAGGACTTGATATCACCATCGTCAACCAGCTGTTCCAGGTCGACAAGTAGCGGATTGCCAGCAAATGCGGAATAACATGAATAGGGGGAGTTGCCATGGGCAACCGGGCCCAATGGCAGGACCTGCCAGACTGACTGCCCAGCCTGTTGGAGAAAATCAAGAAAACGTCGCGCCCCGGCCCCGAGCGTACCGATTCCTTCAATCCCAGGGAGTGCGGTCGGATGAACCAGAATTCCACTTCTTCGTCGTTGCTGCATTCGCGATACCTCTTCTTGTTTTAGTCATATCAATCAGCTTGTGTAAGTATTGCATACTCAACTCGTTCGACAACTCTCAAAAGCAAATTCTCTATCTTTACGAAAATAAACATCCATGCTATAGATTTCTCTGACCAAATAACTAGCGAGGCTCGCATGGAAACAATCAAGACTGCCCTGTTTGAATCACTAATCGAGAGCGCAGTATTAAACGAGAATGGCGGTTATACCTTCACCCTGGAAGGGAAAAGTTATCAAATCCAGGACACCCTGGAGATATCGAAAATCGCCCAGGACCATGGTTACATCCTCATCTACTAGTTGGACACTAAAAGAAAAGCCCTCTCCGGGGAAACGGGAAAGGGCTTTATGCTGCTTAATATAAGCGCCTCTCTCATCTTCACCTTTCGGCAGGATTTAGCACCTGACACCCAATGGGCCGGTTGCTGTGGTTTCGCAGGGCCTGTCCCTCCACCACTCTCGATAAGAAAGCCAACTATTCAGTTTTGTGAGAGGATAATGGATGCATTTCCTCTTGTCAATTAATTTACGTGGTCAATTAAATCTATTCACTCCTCGATCCGGATATAATCGACCACCATCCGCTGACGATGTTCTTCGGTCGATGGGCTGCAGAGGTACCATAGCTGTTGCGACAGGTTTATAGAGACGAGATTAATCGGCTCTGTGAACTGCACTCCGGCGTTGGTCAGCATGTTGAAGATGTTGAACTCCTTCTCCTGGCCAGGTTCCAAGTAAGCGTTGAGTGAAATCCCGAAAGGCTGCTGCCCCGGAACGGTGAAGGAGAATCTGGTACCGTTGTCGAGAGTCATGGTGATCCCCTGATAACCTCCGGGGCCAAAGGTGGAGCCGCAATTCTGATCGGGGATAGCAACGTTGATACTCATCTCGTCGACTTTGACCCGGACCCTGGTATTCCTTGTAATGGGGAGCGGGAATTCCAGACCGAAATCATCGGCAAAGCAGTTGGTGAGATAGCTGTCGGCGCAGTATTTATCGAGCGTTGCCAGCGGGTTCAGGAAGGCGTCACCGATAAAGGTCGAGTTGACCCGTGGCTGACTGTTGCCGGCATAACGGATGTTCTCCTTCACCAGCTTGCCATCTGCAGTGCTGTTGACAGTGCTCCCGGTCGAAGGATTCTGCCCCGGGAGGTCGATCCCGGTGAAGAGCCAGCTATGGTTCCCCTTCAGGCTGCTATCCCACTCTTCCTGCCAACCCGGCTTGATCAGCCGGCCGGCAACGGCATCTTTCTCTGCACCCATGGTCCCTTTGAATACCAGCATGTAGACACCCGGTGTCTGGGCATCGGCCGGTGCGGCAAAGCTGACCGGCGTGCTGGCACCATAGGCCGGGATAGTCAGCGCCTGCCAGTTTATGATAAGCTTGCGGCTGCCGGTATTCTTTTCATCGTAGTAGAGACTGAAGTCGCCAGACATATCTTCTGCGGAATTGTTCCTGATAAGGTACTGAAAATTTGCAGCCGGTTCAAGATTGATCTGACCGCGAAAGAAGTAGTCAAGCAGCGCTGCGGAATAGCCGATTGCTTTCGGGATAAGAATTGCAGCATAATCTTTAAAACATGAATCATCCAGATTGAATTTCGACTCGTTAATGTTATCTGTAGAAATTTCTGTTAAATCATACCATAAATATCCTGTTGAGGCTAAATGGTTTATTGGCTGACCATCGCTGGTTATTCCTTTAAAATAGACTCTGTAGTCAACCTTACCATCTTCAGCAACCACGGGGTCTATTTCAACAGCTGAATTCAATGGGTTCGGGTGTTCATAATTTTTGAAAACAGTATCGCTGCTGAGAAAATTGAAATTTGTATATTCTGCCAAACCTACAGGATTCAAGCTATAGCCTGCTGATGGGGTGGTGTCCCAGAAGTTACTAATTGGCACCAGCTCAGGGGACAGATAGTTGTTTGTTATAGAGATGACTGCCGGCACTTTCGTAGTTGGCAGTTTGTCAGAGTTGAACCTGCACCAGGTCTCATAAGTCCATCTACCTATCTGCCGGAACGTTTTATCTTCTTGTGCAAACCAGGGGAAAATATGGATGTCATTTCTTACATGTTCCGGGACAGCAGCGTCAGAAAGCAGATGCATCTGTTGCCCCATGGTCTGGAAAGTATCTGCCAGATTTTGTTCTCGCACAGTTTTCTCTGCTGCTGTCAATGCCCGATAATAATATTCCCTGGCATTGGACCATGACCACTTATCATTCGGATTATTACACTTATTTTGTGCCCACAAAATTGAAGAGCAACCTATCCAGGAACTTTTCAAGCCGGCTTCATCCCATGTTCTGTTTGGATCGTGAAAATGGTTGAAAGTTCGGTCTTGGGGCTCGTCTTCTTTTGTGCTACCGACCTCAAACCATTTATATATTTCTATTCCAATTAATAAATTATCGATTCCTTGTTCAAAACCCAAAATATTTAACGCTTCAAGAAATTTATTAGATAAAATTACTGCTTTAGAATTTATTATAGGATGTACATAGTCATTGTCATATGCGAAAACATCAATAGATATAAAATGTAATACTAATATAATATACGAAAGTATTTTTATCTTTTTTATCAAATACATATATTCCTCCTATTTAACTGGAATAGGTTCTAGCTTTAAATAAGTACGTTCTATATTTATAGCATTGATTAATTTTATATATTTAAACTCAGGTATTGATGCAGGTCCGCACCTTTGATTTTCCAACCTATCTTCTCTACTTATTAATTTTGGCAATTCGATTATTACGTACTTTTCAGCCTTTAGAATGCCATTTCGCAATGATTCCGGTTTAACTCCTTTATGCTTCGGATAACATCCATAGCCTGGCTTGAAAATAGTGAACCAGACATTTCTATCGAAACTCTGTAAAGGACGGAAGGTATAAGACATAAATGATGGAATCCTGAATTCTCCATTTTTGTCTGTCACCGTCTCTTTTGCATCAAGATAGTGATATACAGAGCCAGCAAGACCATACTCCTCGGTATTATAAACCGCCAGTACTGCAGCCCCCTCCAACGGTTCCTTAGTTTCGCCATCTACAACCTTTCCATAATATGCATCATATCTATGGACAAGTGCGCAGCCTGTGGTTGATAATATAAGTATAAATATACAAATTAATCCTATTGCCAATCTTTTCATAATTATCCCTCATTTATTGATTAGAACTGTTCTATTAGCCAGATACCATCCCGGTTAATAGTGAAATATATATAGTAAGTAACTATTGCAGTTTGCCCTCTAATACTCTGCTCTCTCTTGATTCGATATTTTGCAATGTATTCATGGTTGTATAGCAGTTCTATGCTTTGCATTGTCGAAGAAATAGTTGGTAATCTATCTTTTAGTAAGGTAAAAGCTGTCCGATATTTTTCATTTGATCTGAGAGAAATATACTTCATTACCTCTTCAATGTTCCCATTTAACAGCGCCGACCTCATCCCGGCCCACTTGGCTTGCAACAGGTTATCCAGTGACACTTTGTCGATGACATTGACGATTGCTGTCTCGCTGTAACTCTTCCCCAGGCTATCGG
>CAZYTM010000017.1:0-5611 GCA_964649725.1 uncultured Geobacteraceae bacterium
ACCTCCCCCTGGATATGGTGGGAGTTGGCGCTAAACTGCCCGGTTATGGCAGCCCTCGACCCCTGGGCTACCGAATGGCACCCCAGGCACCCCTTACCCCCCCAGGTTGCCGAGGTGTTGGCGTGACAGCTGATATCGCTGCAGGTACCGTTACGGCTTGCCGCTGATGTCTGGCTGGGGAGATAGTTCGGATAGTTGAAATTTGCCGCTTTTGAATAGCTGAGACCGGGAGAATCGCTGACGTTGAATATGAGAGGTCTCTTCCCGGCACTGGTGGCATGGGCAAACGGCTTTGGCTCAGCGGCATGGTCGATATGGCATCTGCTGCATGACCCGGAGCCGGGGCCGTAATAGCTGTCATGCCTGACATGATTGCCATCGCCAGGGGGTGTGCCGTGGCAGGTTGAACATCCGGTAGAGGCCGGGTCTATCCCCCAGGTCGGCGTTAATGCTTCAAAGTGACAGTTGACGCTATTGCAGCTTCCCGGGACAGGGAAGCGGGTCTGAGGGAAAGCTGTGGTGCTGTTTTTGTATTCTGTTTGTAAAGGTGAATTGTTGATGTTTGGTGAAAGGGTGATAAGGCCGTCGCGATGGGAAGAGTTGTAGCTGCCGCTCCCGGGATGGCAGGGGGTGCAGGAGTTCGGTATTGCCGCGGCTGACATGTGGGTGCGATGGTTGCCGACGAAGCCGCCGCTGGTGATATTCCGGTAGGGGGCGTCGATCGGCCGGTAATCAGGGGGGGCGGCCCAGCCGTGACACTGGTAGCAGGAGATGGCTGCGCCTGTACGAGCTGCCATGCAGAGCAAAATAGCAGAGGCGGCTACGGCAAATAACAGTGTCAATAAAGGCCGGTATCTGGGCATCGGTTCCCGTCTTGGGACAGTTGGGATTTTGCAGCCCTGCATATTAAGTATTAAATAATTAACAACTATAAATATATAAATCAATGCAACTATCGTTCCGTAATGTAAGCAATAAGCTTACTAACGTGACATATGGCAGCCTGAAGAGCCCGGGCAGAATGTTGCATGCGTAACAGAGAAATTATGTGATACAGCACTTCAAGAAGATATGGCCGAAAAATAAGCGGGTGACATCCAGGATACCACCCGCTTTATTTGTGAACACTGCCTCTTAAGGTATGACAAATATCAAGGTATATAGGTTATGGTGAAGTCGTCGAGAGTCGGGGTAGATTTGCCATCGCCTGACTCTTCGGTCAGCTCTATCTCCAGCCATTGGGAAGCAGCGGTGGTAATGGCTGAACCTGACAAGGTATAGTAGCCCGACCAGGTGGCAGAGTTTAATCCCCCTTCGGTTGCCGCCCCTCTGGTCCTGAACTTTATGGTTGTATTGGTGAGCAGTTTACCGTTCCACGAAATTGTGCCCCAGTTGATAACTGCTCCAGCATTGAATTTCAGACTGGAGATGGTAGCAGGTGACAGGTAGGCCCCTGAGACGAGATTCCGGGTCGGGGTCATGACATTCTCTGAATAGCTGTATCCTAGCTGGCCATATTCATTATTCCCCCAGACAAGCAGAGTGCCGTCGTATTTTATTGCCGCAGGGGAGGACCCTGATCCGGTTATGGCGACTATCCCGTTCAAACCGGATAGCTGAAGAGGAGTATAGCTCGAAATGGTTGTACCATTGCCAAACTGCCCTTCGGCATTTGTGCCAAAGGCATAGAGGGTCCCATCGGAATTGAGGGCAAGGGAATGATCGATCCCCGCTGCGATGGCAACGACACCTGTTAAGCCGGAAATCTGTACAGGGGTGATATTGATATTTGGCCACCCCCAAGTCCCGATACCAAGTTGACCAGACCAGTTGGCCCCCCAGCCTACGACGGTTCCGTCCGAGTTCAAAGCCAGAGAGTGACAGTTGCCAGCCGATATGGCAATTACTTTCGGGTCCGGACCTGCAACAGGACCCAAACCTGATACCTGTACCGGGATATTGCTGTTGTTCGTGCTGCCATCACCTAACTGGCCGTAGGGATTATAACCCCAGGCCCAGACCGAGCCGTCAGATTTGAGTGCCAGGGAGAAGTATGCCCCGGCTGATATCGCTATAACTTTCGGATCCGAACCAGAGGCTGGAGACAGACCGGAAACCTGGACAGGGGAAGGTTTATGGTCCAGGGTGCCATCGCCAAGCTGGCCATACTCGTTATTACCCCAGCCCCAGACCGAGCCATCGGCTTTGAGCGCCAGGGAGTGGGTAGCTCCTGCTGATACGGCGACGGTTCCGGAACCTGCGCCCAGATCAGTAACCTCCCAGGGGGTCAGCTTGTTATCTGTGCCGTAATTTCTGTATCCCCAGAACCAGACCGAGCCATCGGCTTTGAGCGCCAGGGATTGAGTAGCTCCTGCTGATACCGCAATGACTCCGGAACCTGTGCCTAAACCATCTACCTGCATTGGAGTGGTTCTGTCATTAGTGCTGCCATCACCCAGCTGGCCATTCCAGTTGGCACCCCAGGCCAAGACCGATCCATCCGTCTTCAGCGCAAGATTGTGAATCGATGCTGCAGAGACCATGGTTATCCCGGAGCCGGTTCCGTATCCTGGCAGCTCGACAGGGGTTGTGGCAAAGGAGATAAGGTTGTTGCCGAGAGAACCATCGCCGTTATACCCCCAGGCAAGAAGAGTGCGATTCGATTTAATGGCAAAGGATTGATAGGCCGCTGCCGAAACAAATGTGATCCCTGATCCTGCAGGCAATACCGGAGTAGGTGTGGCCAGGGCTGTATAGCTGCCATTACCAAGCTCCCCTCTGCCGTTATTCCCCCAGGCGAGCAGAGTCCCGTCGGCCTTTGCCGCAAGAGAGTGGAGATTACCGGCCGAGATGGAGATAATCCCGGAACCGGAGCCTAATATCTCTATCGGGACAGATTGATCGACATAGCTGCCATCACCAAGCTGGCCGGCGCTGCTGTTGAGACCCCAGGCAAGGAGAGTCCCGTCTGCTTTCAGCGCCAGGGAGAAGTCATTCCCGGCAGAGACGGCAATGACCCCTGAGCCAGCCCCCAACCCGGAAACAGCTACCGGAACCCAGCTGTCGATAATAGTGCCATTGCCGAGCTGACCATTACTGTTGGCTCCCCAGGCAAGCACGGTGCCGTCATCTTTGAGGGCCAGCGAATGAACCTTGCCGGCGGAGACGGCGATGACTTTCGGGTCAGAGCCGGAGACAGGACCAAGTCCGGCGACCTCTATCGGGACGTTGCTGCTGCTGGTGGTGCCGATTCCAAGTTGGCCGTTACTGTTGTTGCCAAAGGCAAGCACTGAGCCGTCGTCTTTTACGATCAGGGAGTAATTGCTTCGAGTATCCCCACCCCACCCTGCTTTCCCGCCAGCAGCAGCCGAAACGACTCCGGTAAGGCCTGGGAGCGCTGTAGGGACGGTTTTTACCCACCATTGGCCGAACCCGAGTTGGCCATCATAGTCGGCCCCCCAGGCGAGCAATGTGCCATCGGCTTTTACGGCAAGGGAGTGACTATCTCCTGACGCTACGGCAATGACCCCTGAACCGGGGGGGATCACTTGTACAGGAGATGTCCTGTTGTCGTAGCTGCCATCGCCGATCATGGCATAATAGTTTTTCCCCCAACCCATTACTGATCCGTCTGCCAGGAGGGCCAGAGTATGGGTAGCGGAGCTGGAAACTGCCGTAATAGCGGTTTTGTCCAGCTCTACAGAGGCGTTATCTGTTGCTATCGCACCTGACACCACCACCTTGTCCCGGATGGTCCCGCCGCCGGTGGTCGAGGCATTATTTTCGAAATCCCCCCTGTTGGACCAGACGACTACGTTCGAGGCAGTTGTAAATGACCATGGCGAGGTGTATGCAGTTTCATGGAGCATGGCATCCCTGGCCTTGACACGCCAGTAATAGGTCGTGGAGAAGGCAAGGGTGGGGGTATAGCTTGATGCTGATTGCCAGCCGCTCTCCTCCAGGCCGGAGGTGAAACCGCTGTCGAGGGCGACCTGGAAATAGTACTGCTCAGAGCCGCTGAAGTTGTCCGTGGCAATGGCAACAACCTTTGTACTGACTGGAAGGCTGGTTGCGGCATTGGCCGGATGCAGGTTACTCAGCCCTGTCGGTGCTGCACTGTCATAGTTGTACGGGCCGTAATCCCTGGTGCCGTTGGCGACATTTTCGTAGTTGTAGGCCTTTACATGCAGATACCAGCCACCTTCGGCAGTGGCGGTCTTTGTCAGGGACCCGCCTGACCATTGGGTCTCGGTGTCATTGAAAGTGTAAACCGGGTTCTGGTCCCATACATATCGGTAATACTGGACCCCGCCACTGCCGAAACCGGCGGCATTGGTGAAAGTCACATCAGGGTTGTCGTACCATCTCGACACCATTCTGTTGCCGGTAATATATGGCGGGGCTGAAAGGGTATAGATAGAGGCGTCTGTACTGCCACTACTGTCGCCGGCTGCATTATAGGAATGCAGATGCCTTGTGTAGCTGGTATTGGGGGCCAATCCTGACTCATCGAGGTAGGATATATTCTGAACCGCCGCACTCGCCTTGACCGCATGGAGTGGGTCATGCAATTTGAAACCGTCTTCATTGAAGGCGTTGTCTGTGAAATTCCAGCGTATGGAAGTTGCAGAGAGAACTTCCGGAACATTTATGGCAGGAGTATTCGGGGGGCCGATATAAACATAGAAACTGTTTGCTGCAGACCAGCCTGATGGCGGATCCTGCGCAGTGGTATGATTTGCATCACGGGATTGGACCCTCCAGTACCACTGACTATTAGTAGCGAGGGTAGCTCCCCAGCTGGTTGTCGAAATCCAGGGTGACGTCTGCAGATTACCGGTATTGAAGCTCGCTGAAATATCTGCCTGCACCTGATACTCTATCGGGCCGCTGTCCGGATCTGTAGCAGCGTCCCATTGCAGTGTCTGCGCACAGTCAGTAAGGCAATATGCATTGGACTTGGCAATAAGGTTCGGGACAGAGGGGGGTTTCGAGATATACTCCATGGTCGCGTCTGACGAGGAGATCTGTTGCCCGTCACTGGCTGCGGTGATAACCTGATAATGATAGCTGTTATGGTTCTGCAGGTTAAGCAGGGTGACGGTATGGTCGAAGAGAGAGGGCCCTCCGCTAGCCGTGGCACCATAAGCAGCAGTCGGTCCGTAATTGACGGTAGTGCTGCCGGGGATATTGGTTGCCCAGGTAATGATGGCCTGGTAATCAGTTACAGTTGCTGTCGGGCCTGAAGTTATGGCAATGGCTGGATAGAAACCCCATGGCGTCACTTCATTCCAGGCCTGATCAGTCCAGTTTCCGCTCTGACCTTCATGGCAGGCAACAGAATTATCCCCGAATCCCGGCACGTCACCCCTCCAGCTGCCGGGTAAACGCCCTTCGCCTGAGCCGTGGGCAATCCAGTTCCCCTGGGAGCCACACCACCCCTTTGCCCACCCCTGAAATGGAGGCATGGCTCTGGGTATGGTCGTGCATGGGCCGCCAAACCAGACACCGCCACCGGATCCTGAATCGTTCAATACTGGTTTAGACCATGAAGTCCTCCCCTTATGCTGGCTGTCGAGGCAGTTGGTGACCATGAGGCGCGGCAGGGTCG
>CAZYTM010000018.1:0-3517 GCA_964649725.1 uncultured Geobacteraceae bacterium
TGGTAATCCTGATGACATTACCCTTGACGTCATAGTCGTACCTGGTGGTCGCCCCCGATAGAATACAGGGACATTATGATAAGTTTTGTCAAGGGGAAAACGGAGATTTCCCGTAACTTCCCGAACTGCCACCGGTAGCTTTGTGTTGCTCCTTCCTGCTTTCCAACCTTTTTGATCTTTTCTGATGGTCCGCAC
Organism: uncultured Geobacteraceae bacterium; assembly: GCA_964649725.1. Lineage (GTDB taxonomy): Bacteria > Desulfobacterota > Desulfuromonadia > Geobacterales > Geobacteraceae > CAZYTM01. The sequence continues at coordinate 196 of CAZYTM010000018.1, forward strand.
GACAACGATCATGTGACCAGACATCCATGTGCCGCCTTCAGTTCTTTGCTCCCGTTGCGGAAGATTGAGTTAGTGCCAACCCGCCGGCCTCAAAACACCTTAAATGGCGTGCAGCTTTGCGGCTCACGCAGCCCCAGAATGGCGAGGCCCGGCGGGAAGATCGTCCTGCAAGAAGGTTATGTTGATTCTGCTATACTGCTTCCTTCAGCAACTCGAAGTCGGTCTCTCGTCGGTCAACTGCCAGCATGAATTCCACCAGCTTGCGAGCTACCACCAGAGTAGCGCGGTTTTTGTTGCCCCTGGACAATTCTTTTTCATGAAGTAGTGCCAGCTGTTCGTTCCAGTGCGGTGCAAGTTTGGCGGCTTCGATCAGTTTGGTTTGCAAATGTTTGTTCCGTTTCTTCGAGATCGGGCCGCGCTGCTCTTTCCCCGCCGATTCATGTTGGCCGCTGCAAAGTCCGCAGTAGCTGATGGCTTGGCGTGAGGAGTTGAAGCGGGATACCTCTCCTATCTCCAGTACCCAAGTCAGCGCTGTAAGTTCGCCAACACCGGGTATACTAATTAACCGCTGAACCCGCTCCCGGATTAGACTGTTTTTTCGCAGTGCGGCAACAAGCTTTTTTTGGATATCGTCGAACATCTCAAAGCCATTCCTACTCAGCTTCAACAGCTCTTTTACTGAACTCGGAACATCTTCAACCCGCTCAAGAAGAGCGCCGAAGTATTTCTTGCCATGAAGCTTCTTTTTGTCATAGACCGCACCAACCTCCATAAGTAGGCCGGACATTTTGTTCTTCATCTTGACGGCGGTACTGATAATCATGTTCCGATAGCGCAGTACTCGTCGTAATTCCCGCAGCTCCTCCGGCATCATATGGCATTCCGGCAACAAGTTTACCCGGAGTAGATCAGCTATCTTCTCGGCGTCGGCCCGGTCGTTCTTCTTCTTGGCCGCCGTGATCGCCTTCAGCATTGCCGGATGTGCAACCTTCAGATCAACTGCATGAGGTTTGAGAAAATCATATACCCAGCCGGTAAAGATCGTGGCTTCCATTGCTCCGTACCAAGGACCGGGCAGTTCGGCCAGCCATTTACTCAAGGCTTTGCGTTCTGCTGCTACGGTTCCCTGCCGGACAAGTGTTCCATCAATCTTCTTGATACAGTATGCGATTACCTTCTTGTGAATGTCCAGACCGATGTAGTAAATTGCGTTCATGGAAGCCTCCTCGTGGTGATTTGATTTCGGACGGCATTGCCGGTCCGACCGCTTGCTCATACAAGCTATCAATACCACCGGAGGCTTCCACCTCAACTCCTACTTATTCATTCAAACACCTTACCTATTTCTCGGTTACAGGCCCCTAATTAGTATGGTGTCCCTGTATTCCCTGCCGGATTGGATCTGAGCGCCGAACGTAGCGGCAAGAATAGCGACAGTGCCAAACCGGTAATCTCCAAGCAGGGGGAAGCAGCTCTGCGCTACGCCTTGGTGCAGGCTGCCATTGTAGCTTCTGCAAAGAATCCTGACATCAGGAGCTACTTCAGCAATCTTCTCAAGGGACGAGAACTGGAGCGCGGCATCAACCTGAAGATGAAGGTCAAGCTGGCGGCAAAACTCTTGGTCGTCGCCTGGACGCTGATGAAGAAAAGAGAACAGTTCAAACCTTCCTGCTTCACCGGTTAACGACCACGAAGCAGGCAGCAGGCGAGATGAGCCCGATTAAGAACGTTGAGGGTTAAGACCTCGGGAGGGACAATACCGGGTCTCTCACTGAATCTTGAAGCTTGGATAAGGAATGATTGACAACCCCGTTCCAGATGCGGGCGGGGGATGTCGGATACCAGTAACGATCAGGCTCAGGATTCGCCTAACGTGAGAGACTCGCCACATTACCAAAGCAAGGGAGAGGTGCGTCAAATCCACGGCAGCAAAGCTAACTATTCGATTTTAAAAGAGCGTGTTTTTCAGTTGACAGAGAGACTATAGAATGTCCCTAAAAGGTTCCCCCCTTTAAGCTATTTTAGCTTGCTCCTAACCTTTGGGTCGTCTGATATGTAAAGAATATTTCCAGGCTGCCTTTGCTCGAAAACTTCTTCAATACCATCAACCGTTATTATTGTATAATTAGGGTACTTCTTATCATTGTCGTTTTTTGATAGATGGTGCCATCGTTCTGTACCTGCCTTTTCCATTAATTTCTTTCGCTCTGGACTAGGACCGTAAATAATGATTTTTGTATTATCACCACCAAATGGAGAGGAATATATTGTTATAGTCACGGATAAGTTTTTTCTATCATAGCCAGAAACATTAAGCCATCGAGGCAAGCGTGACTCTGGTGCTAATTGAAATATTGATTCCACAAGGCCATATCGTAGGTCGCAAGCTAGAAGTAAAAAACAGAATATTATACTAATAAAACCAGCATAATATCTTATTTGAGATAATTTATCAGTTAATTGGCTCATATTTACCTCGAAGTTTTAATTAGTATAGATTTGTTAGAATACAAGCTGATAGCCTTATATTGCAAAGTTGACATGGGCCAGGGATTATATATGGACTGCCAGCCCAAGACCACGCATTGCATCCAAACATTTTGTAGCAGTTATCGTGATCTATGCAGCATCTCTTTGTACAAGAATTATTGTTAAGATAGTCACCAAAACTGCCCTCTATTGAACATACATTATCCTGCCTTTTATAGCCAGGCATTGGACTACCATTCCATGGCCATCCACCAGTTGTCGGCCATCCATCAGCTAGCCCAAATTGATCAATCTTATTCACTGAATTGTTTTGGACGTACCCATAGAGATTGACATCCCCTCCCTCAAACCCAATCGGGTCCTTACTAATGAACCGTCCATCCATTGGGTCGTAATATCTGTACCGCAGATAGAGCAGCCTCGTCTCCCTGTCCCACTCCCTGCCCGTATAGGTAAAAGGCTGCAAGATATTCTGCTCATGCTGCCGCAGGTTGCCGAATGAATCGTACTCATAACTCTCAACCACCTTCTGCCTCTTGTCGGTCAACTCGACAACAGAGCCGAGGCCGTCGGCATGATAGTAATATACCTCATTCTCTCGTTGCAACGATAAAGGTTGATCGATGCCTGGACCGTGGATGTATTTGGTGATCCTGGTCTTTCTCCTGCCATCATCGACTTTGGTCTCGTATTCAAGGATAATCGACTGGTCATCGTAGACGTAGGTGTAGGTCTTTGCTTCTTCCCTCTTGCCATGCTCGGACTTCTCCACCTTCTTCTCGATTCTCCTACCGAACGGGTCGTATTTGAAGCTGACAACCAGGTTTTCTCC
>CAZYTM010000019.1:0-2712 GCA_964649725.1 uncultured Geobacteraceae bacterium
TGTCCTCGTGCGCCCCGTGCCAGTGATCGATGGCGTCCTGGCGGTTGACGAAGCTGCCCACCGTGAAGATGGCGATGAGGGCGATACCGTGGGCGCTGAGGAAGTAGCCGAGCGGGAAGCCTAGGAAGCGCTCGGTGTTGAGGCTCTCGGCGTAGAGCGGCAGCACGATGATGAGCACCAGGAATGGCACGACGCTGGCCAGCATCTGCCACTTGGTGTGCCGCCAGTACGGCTTGCGCTCCTTGCGCTCCATCATGATCGTCGCAGCTCCCTCGTCCCCATGGCGCGCCGTGGCCGGCGCAGCCAGTCACGTACACGCCAACAGTGCGACGCATATATGGCGGGACGGCCGCCGCCTACCCCCTAAAGGCTGGTTTTATACGGGCTTTCTTGGCTTAATGTCTGCCGCCGGGCGCCGCACAGGGGGCCCCGCGCAGTCAGAGCCGAGGGAGCCGCCAGTGAAGCAGATGTGGGAAGAATTTAGAAATTTCGCCATGAAGGGCAACGTCATCGACCTTGCCATCGGCGTCATCATCGGCGCCGCCTTCACGCCCATCGTGGCAACGCTGGTCGCCAACATCATCATGCCCATCATCGGCTACGTGACCGCCGGCGTCGACTTCTCCGCCCTCGCCGTTACCCCGGTCGAATCGGTCGAGATCAAGTACGGGCTGTTCCTCAACGCCATCATCCAGTTCCTGATCACCGCCGTAGCGCTGTTCTTCCTCATCAAAGGGATCAACGTGGTGCGCAAACCGGCGCCCGTCGTCGACCCCGGCCCCAGCCCGTCGGAGATCTACCTGAAGGAAATCCGCGACGCCCTCGTCAAGGGCAGGGCCTGAGGACATCTTGCGCGCACCAGCGCCCCGCGGCTTTCCGCCGGGGGGCGAGGCGTGCTACATGCTCACCCGAGCGCGGGCGTAGTTCAGTGGTAGAACGTCAGCTTCCCAAGCTTTCTCGCCCTGAGATATTTCAATAGGTTAGAGCGCTTTTTGCACCGGTTTTGCACCCGGAGAGATGGTGCAAGATGAGACAGGGTGAGGCGAAACTATTCAGCGTCGAGAGGGACTGTGGCTGAAACCTCGGCGGTGTGACGGCGACGCTTGTTGATGTGAGAGAACGTCACCCTGAACTTCGCGCTTCGCCCTCTGTCGTCCTGTTGCTTGAACTTGATAAAAAATTCGAGGGCAAACCGTTGTGGTCGGCCCTCGACCTTGCCGCTCAATGCGCGCATGGGGCTGTCGGGGTAGAACACTCCAGTGGCGTAGTCATCATTTTCTGCGCGAGCGAGGAGTGCTCCAAACCATGGCCTAATGAGGTGAGCGCGTTCGATGAGCCAGTTCTTATATTGGAAGTTCTGTTGCTCGTCGGGCTGGACTACGTGAAGTTGAACCGAGCGCCAACCACCTTCATACCGCTTGCGGTTTATCGTTGCCTTGATGACGGGGGTAGCTTCGTAGGTTTTTAGTTTGCGCTCTCGATGCTGCGCAAGAATGTTTGATATTGTGAAGCTGCCAATGATGATAGCGACGACAATGGCGATGATCGTCAGCCAATGCTGGGTGGTCAAACTATCGATGAAGGCAGGAAGAGATTGAAGGATGGCCATGGGGGCTCCATCTGATACGTGGAGCGAAGGGAGCATGGTTGGACGCCACCGCAAGGGGTTAGAGGCGCTCGTTCACAGGTTTATTGAATGAGTGTGTAGCCGCTCTCGAATGCGTCCGATGGAGAGAAGGAGGCGTAACCGTCCTTGTAGACGACGTAGTAGCCGCCAGCTTGGGGAGCGTGTTTGTCGATGAAGGTCTGGTCTACGGAAAAAGGGGCATATCCATTTTCAGCTGGATAGATGAGGGCACCGTCAGGTTTCGGGCCGTCTGAGCCGATAAGGGCTTCAGCTGTTTGGGTACGATGTCCTTGATTTTAAGAGCCCAGACTTCCTTATGGCACTTGTAGTGAGGCATTAGAGCGGAGGCTTCCGACATATTGAATAGGGTGAGCTGTTATTCCTTCAGTATACGGACCATTCGCCTACTGACAAGGCGTCGAGGGGGACAACTTTTTGCACCCAACTTTGCACCCGATTGCTTTCGTAGGAGGAGCTAAGGTATTGAAGGGCTTAGACCTGGTATGGGTGCCTAGATTTCAGCCAAAAAGGCTGAATGTCCTTGTAAGTCATTGATTTGCGGGCGTAGTTCAGTGGTAGAACGTCAGCTTCCCAAGCTGAATATGCGGGTTCGATTCCCGCCGCCCGCTCCAAACTCATCCAGCCCATCCGCCATGTCGCGGATGCGCGCCTAGCTCGGCCGGTCGGCAATGCCGGCTTGCTCGCGGAACAGCCGCAGACCTTCATTGATGTCGTCCTCGCTCGGCACGCGGCGCGTGATCGTGTCGAGATGGAACCCGTCGAGCGACATTTCGACCGTGGATGCCGTCATGCGGATCGGCGCTGAAATCTGCGCCCGCGACTGGCGGACCCGGTGATAGAGCCGCCGCTGCTGCACCTCGCGCGCGGCGGCCAGGTCGAACACCGGCGCGTTGCCGCCGTCGTACGTCGCCAGCGAGGCTTGCAGGCGATCGAAGGGCGGATCGTCGAACAGCCGGCCCTCTTTCGCCGCCGCGTAGGAATCCACCACGAAGGCGCTGTAGCTGAACTTCGCCGCATCCCACACCGCCGGCGTCATCAGCACGACAAGGAACTCGGCGATGAGC
>CAZYTM010000020.1:0-2569 GCA_964649725.1 uncultured Geobacteraceae bacterium
TTGTCGATGACATTGACGATTGCTGTCTCGCTGTAACTCTTCCCCAGGCTATCGGTTACAGTTACGATCGGAAAGTAAAGCCCCGGTGTCTGATAGGCTGCCGTGATCTGCGTAAGAGTCGCGCCGCTCTGCTCAACAACGCCATCACCATTGGTGTCCCAGGAGTAGTTGGCCACCGGGTCAGGGATAAAAGCTTCTGCTGTCATGTTAGATTCGAAGCTGTTGCTCCCGTCGCTCTTCACCGTCATGATGCCGCTGGCTGGTAGAATGTTGAACCTTAGCGGTTCTTGCGCTTGTGTCAGTTCAGCTGTAATTGTCGCCATGGCAGTTTGCCCGGTACTATCGGTTGCCTTGGCGGTGAGGATATTTGTGCCCGGTTGCAACGGCACCAGAGCAGCAAAGGTCTCCCCCTGCTGCTGGGCAAGTACACCATTGATGACAACCCCGGTCTCCTGGTCAGCATTATGGTATATCCTCCCTTTTACCAGGAGTTGTGACCTGTTGCTGGTCGTGCCGCTGGCGGGCGAGTTTATCTCGATTGACAGCTGTCCGGCAACAGTGACCGGGATGCTCGTCTCGGCGACATTGCCGGCCCGGTCAAGGGCCCTTGCAGTTATGGTATGCGGGCCGGCGGTCAGAGTAGAGCTGTCGAATTGAAAGGTGAAGGGTGGCTGGGTGAGTGTTGCCAACTGTAGGCCATCCAACAGCAACGTAATACCTGCCACCCCGGCCGGAGTATCTTCCGCTGTTGTCGTGACAGTTACCGTCCCGCTCAGAGAATTGCCGGCCAGCGGTGAGATGATCGCTACTGCCGGTGGAGACTGGTCAAGGATGATGCCCCTGCTGATGCTGCTGACATTGCCGGCCTTGTCTCTGGCGGTGAAGAGAATGATGTTGCTGCCGGGAAGCAGTGGCCCCGTCACGCCGCTGAAACTTGCCCCTTTCAGGGTCAACGGCTGCGCCTGGCTGTTGTTGACAGATACGGTGATATCTTTAGGGTTCTGGTCGGTGACGCTCCCGGTAATGCTGATTGTCTGGCTGTTTAATACCTCACCCTCTGCCGGGGTAGTAACAGTTATCTCCGGTGCCGTGGTGTCGCGGGTTATTGTCAGGCTGGCAAAATTGCCGTTTCCGGCCAGGTCTGTGGTGCTTATATAGATAACTCTCGGTCCGTCGCCAGGGCCGAGATCGTACGGTATGGAGTAACTCCCATTGACCAGGGGGAAGCTCGCCCCTCCCCAATCAACCTGCACGAGCGCCTGCGGGTCGTCTACTGCGCCGCTTATATTTATGACCTGGTCCCTGGTGACCAGTCCGCTGACAGGTGCAGCGATAGTTATCCCCGGCGGGGTGGTATCCTTGATGAATGTGACCGTAGCAGTGCTGCTCAGCCCCTTTTCATTGGTCGCTGTGACAACCACCGGATATGGACCGTCCGGGCCGATTAACCGGATATGTGCAGAGAAGAAGCCTCCCTCCCAACTGCCGTACATAATCCTCCCCTGCCAATAGACGTAGGCACCAGGAGTAAGCGTAATGCCGTCCACGGTAACCGACTTGGTGGCGTTATCCACCTGACCGAAAAGGTAGCCTTGAGAATAGTTTCTATTTACCAAGTAGACCTGCTGGGGACAACCTGGCTGTGGCGGATGGGGTAGCTGTTCCAGATATGGTTCAGGGCAAAGGGTCAGATTCGGCTGTTGCGGCGGCAGATAGGTTACCTGTATGGAGTTGCTGACACTGTTGCCGTTCGTGCTGTTGGCTGTGGCAGTGATGACATTTACTCCAGGGACGAGGGGTAGTGCCTGGATAGCAAAGCTCTTTCCGTTTAGCGTTGCCGACTGACCGTTTACTCTGATATTGGCTACAGCTCCGCTGAACTCCCCTTCGACATTGATGGTGGCGGTTTCGATGGTCATCATATCTGCCGGGGTCGTTATCTTTACGGCAAGGTCTCCCCTGCCGATATCAATAGCCATGATCTCTTTAAAGCCATCTTTCTTCAGCTGCAGATCCCCGGCTTCGTTCAGCTTGAAGAGCATGGTTCGCCCAGCGACCCAGCAGCTGCCATCTGCCGCATCTATCGCCAGCGCCACCAGCCTGCCGCCACATTCTTCATCATCGTCGCAGCAGTCGTCATCACCATCTTCTTGATCTTCGTCATCACACCCGTCGTGATCGCACTCGTCGTCTGCATCTTCGCCCGAAGGGATAGGAATCGACCAGATCTTGCTGCCGTTCTTGTCGAATTTATAGAGCTTCTCCCCGGTCACCAGCCAGAGTTTGCCGCTGTTGGGATCCGCCTGCATATCCATGATATCTGCTGGCCCATCCTGGTGAATCAGTTCGTTTCCATGCGCGTCTATCTTGACCAGCCCTTTGCCGGTCCCTATCCAGAGAGAGCCGGAAAGTGGCTCTACTGCCAGAGCTTGGATATTGGCTTCATGGGGAGTTTTGTACTGCAACAGGCGCGTACCGGCGCCAGAATATTTTGCAATCTGCCGCCGGCCGGCCACCCAGCAGGAACCGTCGCTGGCATTGACTGCCAGGGCGATGACATCATCGCGGT
>CAZYTM010000021.1:0-2141 GCA_964649725.1 uncultured Geobacteraceae bacterium
CGCGGTAGAATAGTTGTTCAACTTCCGCGCTACGTTGATCGCCCCGGTGCGGTGATTGAAATCATATGAAGACACTGAATCTGTGTGGCAAATAGTACAGGTATTAGCTACAGCGGTAGCATGGGTCTGATGATTACCTACAATAGCACCGGTAGTGATGTTGCGATAGGCAGCATCAACCGGTGGCATACCATGGCAGCCGGAACAACTCGTTATTATATCCGCTTCGGCAATTCCTCCGAAGAGTAGTGTCGTAAGAGAGAACATTAGCAAAATTACTATTAATTGCATGCCTCCCAGAGAATAACGCGTTTTCATATCCGACTCCTTGGTTGCAAACTAAGATCTACATTAAAGCATGTCGTGCATAACATTTCAAGTCTTTGTGGGGGAGGTATTCCTCCCCCACCATGACATCAATTAGAACGAGCCCCACCGTGGTGATCTCACGAAGTGACAGCTTACATTGGAGCATCCACCTGTTGTGTTACCATTGGTCGACATGCCGCTTAGCGGTCCACTGTACTGGTTGCGGCCCAGTGGGTAACTCCTGTTGAACTTGTAGTGATCATCAACATCTATTGTTATGTCTATCTGCGTCGGTTTGTTCGGCGGATAAGGCGGATTCTTCAACGCATGTGTGCTTGGACTTAGTGAACCGTCGCTATGACAGACCGCACAGTTTGTCCAACCTTCGGATGGATTGGCTGTCGGCTTGACATGGCCAGCAGTTACGTGAGCGCCACCGCCACTATTATAGTCTTCAACCTTACCGAATTGATAGTTGAAGGTCGTCATACTGTAACCGACCGGTACAGGTGGATAGCCGTGACACTCGTTGCAGTTCTGTGGTTTGAAAGCAAATTCTCCAGCTTTATGACTGTGACAGGAGAGACAGTTCTTTGTCGGATGAGAGAATGAACTGAACGGTTGCCCTTTATTGAAATATTTCAATGTACTATGGCAAACCTGGCAGATCCCATCGTTGCCACTACCATTTTTCACAAATCCTGTCGAAGTATTATTGAAGGTAATAGGTGTACCGACAGATTTCCAGGTAATGGTTGTAACCACCATGAATATATTAGAAGTACCGTGTGCGTCATGGCACAGTTTGCAATCCATGGTCGGTGTACCATTTGCTGCCTCTGTTGTAGTCATTATGTGGGTCTTGACATTGAACTTGCTAGCTGTTGGTACCAGACTGGCATTATCATGACAAGATGCGCACTGAGTATTGTTGTTTGTTGTCCATGTCAGACGCTTACTGTCACCCAATACTCCAGATATATGCATACTGGTATCAGCATGACACCCCTGACAAGTTCTGCTGGCATTGAAATTTGTCCCCCACTGACCATGACCAGATGAGGTAAAGTTTTTGAAGTTGACGAAAGGAGCGGCAACCCCCTTGATATTGGATACGGTAGTTATCCCAGCTATGGAACCACCAGAGTGACATGATTCACAACGGACCCCTCCCCCTGACCAGGATGACCATGCTGATAGTGGTAAGCCTGGATGACAGGTAGCGCATTGTGAGCCTGCCCCGCTGCTGACATCAATTATTCTGTTTATGTGGGTTGCGCCATTTTCAGCAGTATATGTTGTATGGCAAACAGTACAGGAACCGAGCGCATTCGTTGTCGTGAACATTGGCCCATATACAGGACCCATGTGCGCTAGGTGAGCATCACTGTTAATGATACCACCGGTTGTTGCCAGTGCCATATGGCAGGTACCGCAGGCACCAGTTGTAATAGTTGTCCAGACCGGTGTTACGACAGTTGCCCCCTTACCATTGGTATGACAGTAAGTGGTACAACTGGCATTAGGATCATTCCATACTGAGCCAGAAGCAATTGTAGTAAATGAAAGTGTCTTGACGCCATCAACATGCTGGCTCTTGTCTGCAGCTATGGTTGTCCTGTTTGTAACTGTAGTAGCATGACACCAGTTACAGTCATAATTCATATAAACGGTATGGCGACTATGGCCAATTGATTCACCGTTCTGGTTATGACAGGAGTTACAGGTTAACGTGTCATTCCATTTTACTGCTTTATAGCTATTTGCAGCACCAATCGGTGCACCGTTCGAGTGACACCAGATGTTGTTACAGGTACCATCCTGGTTGTAGC
>CAZYTM010000022.1:0-1795 GCA_964649725.1 uncultured Geobacteraceae bacterium
AGCGGCTCCCTTCCTGCGTAATCCCGGGAGATCTGTCCGGCGAGTTCCCTGACCCTCCGGTCGAGGACCTCCTTCGAAAAGAGGATCTCCGCTTCGGCCATCTCTCCCTCCGCGTCGAGGACTTGTCCAAAAAACCAGTTGTTCGCACACTAAACGACGACGGACGCGCTGTCAACGAAAATCAGGACCGGTCGTTCCAGGCCGCGGCTGCGGCCTCGATATTCTCCCGGATCATCCCTTCCGCCTCCCGCAACGCTTCCCGGTTCCGGAACTCTGAGGAGAGGCTGAGAAAGAGGCTGTCGTAACGGGAGCGCTCGCAGCCGAGGGCGGCATAGTCGATCGGACGGATCATGTACTGTGCGCCGTCGAAGTAGAACCGTCCGAAGCGGTTGACCTCCGCCGAACGGAAAGGCCAGACGAGCTTGTATTCGAAGAAGCGGCGGGCGATCCTGCGGAGGGGCTCATCGCGGAACATCGCGGGCGCCGGGGCCTGCCCCAGGAGGTCGCCCAGGTGACGGAAGTACCCCTTGACCAGATCGATGTCGGTAACACAGAGGCCGAAGAGATACCAGTCGTCGAGAATGTCGATGAGGGCGATCTTTTCGGTCCGGCTGAGAAAGGAATAGCTCGGGCAGAGGTGGCCGTCGCACAGCTCCCGGCCATAAAAGGAGACGCCGCGGAGGTCCTTCCCGCCGTTTCGGGCGGGGTGGAGAAGACATCCGACCCGTTTTCCTCCCTCATCCAAGAAACCGGCGTATTCGCAGCAATAGATCACCTCGAAACGTCGGGTCTGATCCTCCTCTTCACGGATCATCCGGGAGAAGGAGGTAAGATCCGCCTCCCCCCGGACGTCGCGGTGAAAACATTCCGTCCGCCTGCTCAGACGCGCAACCAGGGCCTCGCGGGAGCTGTCGGCGTAGTTGTAGATGCCGCAGCAGGCCCCGCAGGACTTGCCGCTGTCCGGCTGACAGAGGTGGCAAAACGCTTCGTCGGACATGCTTTTTCAAAAGAGATCACAGGTAAAAACCGTTCGCGGAGGAACGGATAATGCCGTCCCGGAAGGACGGAGCGGCATATATATGAGGAATGGGATTGCAGGTCAATGGCAAAGATGATAGGAAGCGCATGGAAAGTGACAAGCGGTATGGCCATGAAACTCATCGAAACGATCCCCCTCGAAAACGGTCTGACGGTGGAGGTACGGGACAACTCCCGTCCGATCGCCGCCGATACGACGAAGGTGGAACTCCTCTTCCGGGTGACGGTTCCGCTGATCCCGGGGGATTGGAGCTGCCCCGCGCATTGCGAGACCGTCCGGAAGGTTTTCGGAGACGCGCCCCGGTTTGAATACCGGGCCGGCAGGAGCTTCGTCCGCAGCGCGGCCGTCGAGGCCGTCTCCCGGGAACTCAGGGACGCCTTTCAGCGGCATTTGCTCGCCTATCTCTCCCGGCCCGATTTTTCCCGCCGGTTCACCCTCTCGAAATATCGGGAAATCGAGGCAAATCCTTACCGATACCGGGAGTTCCTGAAAGAGAATTGAAATGACCGATCCGTCCGCAGAATACCCCGGCGAGCTTTTTCTCGCCGTCGAAAAACCGAGCCGCTACACCGGGGGCGAGGTGAACGCCGTCCGGAAGGAGCCGGCAAGCTGCCGCCTCCATTTTGCCCTGGCCTTCCCGGATACCTATGAGGTCGGGATGTCCCACCTCGGCCTCCAGATCCTCTATGCCATTCTGAACCGCCTCCCGGAGGTCGCCTGCGAGCGCTGCTATGCCCCCTGGCCGGACATGGAGGG
>CAZYTM010000023.1:0-1789 GCA_964649725.1 uncultured Geobacteraceae bacterium
CGGGGACGATGGTGAAGTTGATTTGTTTGCGATCGGTCATATGGGCCTGACCGATTGTATGTCGTGATCAGGTCGCCTGCATGCAGGAACCGGCAACAGCTTCCGGTAAGCTTCGCCGGCGTGAGCCCGGATCTATTCGAGCGGCGTCACGGATGAAAGCGTCTCCACTGAATCCTCCAAACCCCAATCGCGCCCGAAGTTGAGGGCCAGGTTCAGTTTTGTACTTTGGTTAAAGTACCAACGTCGACAAGGGCTCCGGCGTACGCTCCGTAATGGCCTTTCTGGGATGCGTCAAAAACGCCCTCAACGACGATCTCTCGCCCGTTGAGTTGAAGCGTGTCAGCGCTCACTGGCCAACCGATCGTCAACCATATTGCGTCTCGCATCTGTCTTGATTCGTACGCCTTAAGTTCCGAGTAAACGGCTGTGCCCTCAAACTCGATTCTAGCGACGCCTTTGACGCGTACGCGCAGGCCATGGAATTTGTTTGCGTCTTGCACGATTGTATTCAGGCTCACCTCGTCAACGACCAACGGGCGCTGCACCGTTGGTCTGTCCGTGTTACACGCTGAGAGCAACAGGGCAAGAACAACTAGTGTCCTGTAACCGTGGTTCGTGACATTGATTGCGCGGCCCGTGCGACGACGGTCCGCTGGGCAAAGCGAGCAATGCTGGCGAGGATCTCATCGGCGCTTTTGGTCCACACGAATGGCCGTGGGTCCGCCTGATGCGCGTCGATGAATGCCTGAATCGCGGCTTTGAGTTGCGGCACGCTGCGGAACGTGCCGCGCCGAATTTGCTTCATCGTGAGCTCAGCGAACCAGCGTTCGACGAGGCTGAGCCACGAGCCGTACGTCGGGGTGAAGTGCACGTGAAAGCGCGGGCGTTTCGCAAACCAGTTTCGAATCAGCGCCGTTTTGTGCGTGCTGTAATTGTCCATGATGATGTGCACGTCGAGTCGCTTCGGAACCCGCGCGTCGATCAGGTCGAGAAACTCGCGGAACTGCGCCGACCGATGCCGCTGATGAAACTGCGTAATCACTTCGCTCGTCTTGGCATTGAGCGCGGCGAACAACGTGGTGGTCCCGTGCCGCTTGTAGTCGTGGCTGCGCCGTTCCACTTGGCCTGGTTGCAACGGCAGCAACGGTTGCGTCCGTTCGAGCGCTTGAATCTGCGGTTTCTCATCGACGCAGAACACCGCCGCGTGCGCCGGGGGATCGAGATACAGCCCGACGATGTCGCGGACTTTCTCGACCAGCAGCGGGTCGTTCGACAGCTTGAACGTCTCGCTCCGATGCGGCTGGAGGCCAAACGCGTGCCAGATGCGGCTGATCGCCATATGACTCAGGCCGACGGCTTTCGCCATCTCGCGCGTACTCCAGTGCGTCGCGCCGCCCGGCGTACTTTCCAACGTGCGAATGACCACGTCTTCGACCTGTGCATCTGTGATCGTCCGCTTGGCTCCGGGCCGCGGCTCATCGTAGAGCCCGTCCAGTCGCTTGGCGATGAACCGGCCGCGCCATTTGCAGACCGTTCCGGCCGTGACGTGCAATCGCCGCGCGACCAATTTGCTGTCGCTGCCCTCGGCACACGCCAAAATAATGCGGGCGCGCCGCGCTATCGCCGCGGCCGATCGCGATCGATGCGCCAGCGATTCGAGGCGGTCTCGTTCCTCGCTCGTCAAGATCAACGCAACCTTTGGGCGTCCCTTTCGCATGCTCGCCTCCTTGTACGGGAGTACGAGTGGGCCGCGCCATTTGTTTCAACGTCTACCGTTACAGGACACTAG
>CAZYTM010000024.1:0-1728 GCA_964649725.1 uncultured Geobacteraceae bacterium
GAACAGCGCGAACGGGACGGCGGTCGGGACGGTGACGGCGACGGACCCGGATGCGGGGCAGACGGCGACGGTGCAGTTCAGCCTCACGACGGGCAACACGAACGGGGCGTTTGCGATCAACGCGAGCACGGGGGCCCTCACGGTGGCGAATAGTGCGGCGTTGAACTTTGAAGGGACGCCGACCTTTACGCTGACCATCACGGCGACGGATGCCGGGACCCCGGGGCTGACGGGGAGCCGGGCGGTGGTGGTGAACCTGACGAACGTGAATGAAGCGCCGGTGGTGAATGCCGTGGGGCCGTTCAGTGTGGCGGAGAACAGCGCGAACGGGACGGCGGTCGGGACGGTGACGGCGACGGACCCGGATGCGAGCACGACGTTGGTCTATGCGATCACGGGGGGCAACACGGGCGGGGTGTTTGCGATCAACGCGAGCACGGGGGCCCTCACGGTGGCCACGGGGAGCCTCTTGAACTTTGAAGGGACGCCGCAATACCTGCTGACGGTCCAGGCGACGGACAACGGGGGCACGCCGTTGAGCGGCACGAACACGATTACGGTGAATCTGACCAATGTGAATGAAGCGCCGGTGGTGAACGATCAGACCTTTGCGGTGGCCGACAATGTGGCGAACGGGACGGTGGTCGGGACCATTGTGGCGACGGATCCGGATGCGGGCACGACGTTGGCCTATGCGATCACGGGGGGCAACACGGGCGGGGCGTTTGCGGTGAATGGCAGCACGGGCCAACTGACGGTGGCGAATGCGGCGGCGCTGCTGGGGGCGACGAGCTTTGGGCTCACGATCACCGTGAGCGACAATGCCGCGACGCCGTTGAGCGACACGGCGGTGCTCACCATTAACATCACGAACGTGAACGTGGCGCCGGTGGTGAACGATCAGACGTTCGGGGTGGCGGAGAACAGCGCGACGGCGACGGTGGTCGGGACCATCGTGGCGACGGACGCGAATGCGGGGCAGACGCGCACGGTCACCGTGACGGGCGGGACGGGGCAGGCGGCGTTTAGCGTGAGTGCGGCGGGGGTGATTACGGTGGCCAACAGTGCGCTGCTCAACTTTGAGACGACGCCGACCTTCACGCTGAACGTGACGGTGTTGGACAACGGGGTGCCGGCGTTGAGCGACACGGCGGTGATCACGATCAATCTGACGAACGTGAACGAAGCGCCGGTGGTGAATGCCGTGGGGCCGTTCAGTGTGGCGGAGAACAGCGCGAACGGGACGGCGGTCGGGACGGTGACGGCGACGGACCCGGATGCGGGGCAGACGGCGACGGTGCAGTTCAGCCTCACGACGGGCAACACGAACGGGGCGTTTGCGATCAACGCGAGCACGGGGGCCCTCACGGTGGCGAATAGTGCGGCGTTGAACTTTGAAGGGACGCCGACCTTTACGCTGACCATCACGGCGACGGATGCCGGGACCCCGGGGCTGACGGGGAGCCGGGCGGTGGTGGTGAACCTGACGAACGTGAATGAAGCGCCGGTGGTGAATGCCGTGGGGCCGTTCAGTGTGGCGGAGAACAGCGCGAACGGGACGGCGGTCGGGACGGTGACGGCGACGGACCCGGATGCGAGCACGACGTTGGTCTATGCGATCACGGGGGGCAACACGGGCGGGGTGTTTGCGATCAACGCGAGCACGGGGGCCCTCACGGTGGCCACGGGGAGCCTCTTGAACTTTGAAGGGACGCCGCAATACCTGCT
>CAZYTM010000025.1:0-1703 GCA_964649725.1 uncultured Geobacteraceae bacterium
TGGCCTGACGCAAATGTGTTAAGTGGGGTGGACCAGGCAAAAATTGGACTAAAAAAGCTGTCGCGTTTTTGGTAATGCGAAGAGGTCTCAAACTACACCGCACACCCAAAGGACGGACAGCGATGACATTGTCGACGAAGGAACGTCAACAGGGCAAGTCCAAAGACACGCGATCGGCACGCAAGGCTCAAGCCAGCCGGCGACGGGCAGCATTAAACGAGCGACTGCGAGAGGTCATTCGTTTACAGGCCCAACGGGAAAAGGAAGCCCGCGAGAAAACAGAACAATTAAACATCGACGTCGAAATGTTGCGCACGCGGCTGGAAGAACAGTCTCAGGCAGCGGAACAAGCGGAGCAATTCAGGTTGTTTCGTGGGGAAGCCAACCTCCCGGACCACAGCTTTGGCGCCCGCATAATCTCGATGTGCATCAACCTTTCCCGACGGATGAGCTTTCGTGCGATTCCCGACGCCCTGGAAATCATCTTAGGCACTCTGGGGGTGTCGATCCCCATTCCCGCGCATGACACGATCGAGCATTGGTGTAAGCGTGTTGGACTGGATCAAATCCTCCATCCCCGGCAGAAGTACAAGGATTGGCTCTGGATCGTCGACCATTCCAATCAAATTGGTCAGGAGAAGATCCTCGTGATTCTCGGCATTCCCGCCTCGAAGTTGCCGCCGCTCGGTCAAACCCTGACGCTGGATCAACTTGAAGTGTTGGCCATCGTTCCCGGCAAAAGTTGGAAACGCGACGATGTCCGTGCCGTGTATGAGGCCGTAGCTGAGCGTTGCGGTATTCCTCGCTTCGTCGTCTGTGACGGAGCGGTCGAACTTCGCGAAACGGTCGATGTACTGGAAAAAACAGGCCGAAAAGTGACAGTTCTTCGTGACTTCAAGCATTTCGCGGCGAACCGATTTGAGAAGCTGGTGGGCCAAACTAAACGCTTCCAGTCATTCTGTTCGGCCATGGGAACCACGCGTTGCCAAGTCCAACAGTCGGAACTGGCTCATCTCACTCCGCCGTCGTTGAAAACCAAAGCGCGATTCATGAATATCGAGCCCGTGGTTCGTTGGGCCAGTCTGATTCTGTTCCTCCTGGAAAACCCAGATCAGGAAGCGGTTGCCGACGTGGACCAAACCCGCCTGAGGGAAAGGTGCGGTTGGGTCGAATCGTATCGCGACGAGATCGCGAGCTGGGAACGTTGTTGCGACCTGATCGACCTTTCCCTGAGATGGGTCAATACCCAAGGATTAAACCGCCACAGCGGCAGTCAGCTGGATGCTATTTTGGATTCCAGCCGCATGTGGGACAGCAACACCTTGGAAGGTCAACTTCGCAGCGAGTTGATTCATTTCGTGGCTCAGAGTGCCGCACAGTTAGAAGAAGGCGAACGAGCTTGGCTGTCGAGTGAGGCGATTGAATCGGTTTTCGGCCGCTACAAATGGCGCGAGTTTCAACACAGCCGCAGCGGGTTCACCGGCTTAATCATGTCGCTGCCGACGCTACTTCGTGATTGGACCCCTGACCAAGTACGAGAATCCCTCGCGCGCGTCAAACACAAAGACATGCGCGCATGGACCCGAAACAACATTGGCCGGACCGTCTCCGGTCGCCGTGCCCAAGCGTACCGTTCATTCAAAAAAGCGACCCAATCCCCCCAACCCCTGAAAACTGCTGCTTAACACATTTGCGTCAGGCCA
>CAZYTM010000026.1:0-1642 GCA_964649725.1 uncultured Geobacteraceae bacterium
CGAGCGGAATGAACTGCTTGGGAAGCGTCTCGCGCGACTCGGGCCACACCCGCGTTCCCGATCCGCCGCACATAATAACGGGCAATATCTTCTGCATGTTCTCTCGTTATGCAAATCTCGCGCTTAATTGCGCACTTGTTCCGGATAGTTAGATGAACATTGCGGCAAAATCTGAGATGTCCGACTGAGTTAACGGAAAATTTTCTCGCTACCTTGGGCCGACGCTGGCGAGACATCTCGCTCATCATGCGTTGCGTGCAAATGAGATTCTGATCGTTTCCATGCGAATTCGGGTGCTACTGTCTGTCCCTATGCTTTCCTGAGCGTTTAGCTCAAACAGAGCAAACCAACTCGCATTCTGCATCGCTGAGGTCGCTTCTGCGCCTTCAGAAGCACTTGCAGGTGAGTGCAGAGTCGGTTCTGTCTATCGGACCCCAATTCAATCAGAAGTGAATACGAGTGGAGTGCACTCCGTTTGACCGGACATCGGGCGGGGCTGCTTAAGCACGGAGGCGGATGAACTCCTAAGGGAATCAGAACCTCAGGCCTGAGTGCCGGTGAACTTCGCAATGTCGTGCGGGCGCTCCCGTGCAGAATCGGGCTCACAGCGCATCCTTCCACTCCATGGAAAAGATTGCACCATCAAATCCCGGATCAAACATCTAGGAAAAGAATTTGCCCCGCAGGAACCGCTCGCCGATGAGCCCGAGCGTGAGGCTGATGCTCCCGACCCATAGAATCAGCGCCTTGTTGATTAGCTCGGAATCATAGCTCGTATAGTAAGCCGAGCGCAGCCATTCCACGAGCTGCAGCAAGGGATTATACGCCATGTATTCCCGGATGCCTTCCGGCATCGCCGTCGGCGGCATAAAGATGCCGGATAACACATAAAGACCGATCATGAGAAGGATGAAGAAAACGAGAAAATATTGACCCACTATCGCACACATTACAACATTGAAAAATCCGAGACCGATCCCTAGGAACACCGCAGCGCCGATCGCTTTTGCGGCTTCAACATTGTCGGTGGGCAAGACATCAATGTCGAACAGGGCGACGACTGACATAAACAGCGCTAGCACGATTACGGCGTTCAACGTCTCGAGTATGCATCGGCTGAAAATGAGATGGAGCGGCGTTATGAGGGGGATATTCAATAATTGTCGATTCTGCGGAATTGCCATCGCGAGCAAGCGCGCCGGATAGAGGCATAGAATGTAGGGCACGACGCCCGTTCCGACGAATATCGTGGGGCTATCACCAACAGGCGCGATCGCGGTCCTGAGCAAGAAGCCAAGGGTAATAACCCCGATGTGTGACAATGGCCAAGCAATTGCTATTAAATAGCCGATATGACTGTGTCCGAAACGGGTGCGGATGTCCTGAATCAGAACCGCGCCAATGATCCGGCGAAATTCCGTGATTTTCTCGACGAGCTTCATCCAGCGATCCCGAACGAGCGAGTCGAGAACTAGGCTCATCATTTTGCTCCCATGTGCGCGCCGAACGGACAAAGTGCAGACGAGCTAGGCGGAATAAAGACGCGTAGGCCGACCTGTGCGCATTACCTAGACTCCCAGCATGCCATTCGCCTCAAGATAAGCGATAATTTGCTCCGCGATGGCTTCGGCCGAGCGCTCGG
>CAZYTM010000027.1:0-1568 GCA_964649725.1 uncultured Geobacteraceae bacterium
AAACCTCGTCTTTATTAACCTGCTATTTCAATTCCCATTGACCTTGCCGTACCGGAAATAACTCTGACCGCGCCCTCAATATTAACGGCGTTCAAATCATTGAATTTCAATTGTGCAATATCCAGAACCTGTTTGCCCGTGACCGTTCCCACCTTTTCTCTTTTGGGATCTGCGGCCCCCTTAGCAACTTTTGCCGCTTGCTTGAGCAATACGGACGCCGGTGGCGTTTTGGTGATGAACGTAAACGATCGGTCGGCGTAAACCGTGATGACAACGGGAATGATCATGCCTTCCTGACTTTGCGTCATCGCATTATAAGCTTTGCAAAATTCCATAATATTCACACCGTGCTGTCCCAGCGCCGGCCCGATCGGAGGAGAGGGCGTCGCCTTTCCCGCTTTAATCTGCAACTTGATGTTCGCAATAATCTTTTTTGCCATAAGAACCACCTGATCTAAAAATATTTTTTATCTCTAACCTTGCGCGTTGCAATCCTCTAGCCTTGAGTGACCTGGATGAAATCCAACTCCACCGGAGTTGGCCGTCCGAAAATACTGACGATCACCCGAAGCTTGCTTTTCTCGGGCCGGACTTCGTCAATCACGCCATCGAAATTCGTGAAGGGGCCGTCGATAATTTTCACGTGATCGCCTACATCGAACTTGAATTTGGGTTTCGGCTTGAGCGTCCCTTCATCAATTCTAACTTTCAGATTCTCAACATCTTTATCCGGAATGGGCGACGGCTTATCCTTACTGCCTATGAAACCTGTCACCTTAGGCGTATTTTTTACGATATGCCAGGTTTCATCGCTCATCTCCATGCGCACAAGAATATATCCCGGAAAAAACTTCCTTTTTGACGTTTTCTTTTCTCCCGAAATCAGTTCCACAACATCTTCTTCCGGAATCAAAATATCTGAAAAATGAGCCTGAGCGAAAGCGAGTTCAATCCTCTCCTGCAGACTAATTTTTACCTTATTTTCGTATCCCGAGTAGGTATGGACGACGTACCATTTAAAAGCCATGACGTTAACCTAAGACCCACTTGACTAGCTTAGCCAAGGCAAAGTCGATAATTCCCAAATAGATCGCCATAATTGCGACGATGACCATAACAACCACCGTCGACGCCAGTGCCTGCTTTCGCGTCGGCCAAGTCACTTTCTTCAGTTCAGCTTTTGCTTCAGCAAGAAACTGCAGCGCCCTGTTCATGATCAACTTGATTTTTTCCATATTCTCAGCCCTTTTTGCGGGAAAAACTGGCAGGCCAGGAGGGACTTGAACCCCCAGCATCCGGATTTGGAGTCCGGCGCTCTATCCATTAGAGCTACTGGCCTGTCCCAATTTTATTTACTTCGTTTCCCTGTGAAGTTTATGTCCGCGGCAAAACTTGCAATACTTTTTCATTTCCAAACGGTTTTGCATGGTTCGCTTATTCTTTGTCGTCGTATAATTTCTCTGCTTACATTCCGTACAAGCTAAAATAATATTGTTCCGCATAATTCTCCTTCACTGGAGCCCACGACCAGGATTGAACTGGTGACCTCATCCTTACCAAGGATGTGC
>CAZYTM010000028.1:0-1544 GCA_964649725.1 uncultured Geobacteraceae bacterium
TATTGAGCGTCGCTCTGGTTGAGGACCGTCGAGGTGTTTGGCGTCGTTGGCGGTGAGGATGCACTGGGGTGGACTCGCGGCGGCGGCCGGTGGCGTCAGGGTGCGGAGGGCCTGGATAGGGTCCGGGTGCTCTTGAAGGCCGACGGCCCCTCCCGTACGCGTGCAAGCCAAGCGGGAAGGGCCGTCCGAAACGTGCCCGGAGGCCCGTCGATGCTCAGCGTAGGTGCTGATCCTGTCCTGGTCGAACGCACGCTGGTTTCGGGCGGGCTTGCCTGTCCGGATTGCGCGCAGCCGTTGGCGCCGTGGGGGCATGCCGCGCCGCGGTTCGTGCGGGAGGCCGATGATCGGGTGGCGCGGATCCGGCCGCGGCGAGCGGTCTGCTCGCGGGCCGGTGGCTGTGGGCGCACGCATGTGTTGTTGCCCCGGTTCTGGCTGGCCAGGCGGGTCGATGCGGTGGCGGTGATCTGGTCGGCGCTGCTGGCGCGGGCGATGGGGTGGGGGTGGCGCCGGATCGTTGCGCAGGCGGGCCGCCCGGCCTCGACGGTGCGGGGTTGGCTGGCGCGCTTCGCCGCGCACGCGGAGCCGATCCGGGTGGGGTTCGCGCGGATGGAGCGACTGGTTGGCGGCGGCGCCGATCTGGTGCGTCTGGTCCCGGCGGGCAGCCCGGTCGCAGACGCGGTCGCCCAGATCGGCGCGGCGTGCGCGGCGGTGCGCCGCGCCGCGGGGGTGTCGGTGTCGGCGTCGGTGGCCGAGATGGTGGTGGTGTGTTCGGGCGGGTGGCTGCTGGGGTCGCGGCCACCGGCGCTCGGTGGGCGGGCGATCAACACGGGCCCGCATCTGTAACCGCGCGCCGCGGCGCGTCAGGGTCGACGGCGTCATTGCTGTCGATCACGGAAGCGTTGAGGTGGAATCGATGTCGAGTCCGAGGAAGAAGTCGCGGGCGGACCGGGCGCGGGACATCGCGCTGTACCGGTACTCGCTGGTCCGGCCGTTGGCCGATCCGCGGTTGTCGCCGGCCGAGCGCGGCCGGCTGGTGCGTGAGCTGGCCCGCCAGGTGCATATCGGCCCGTTCGGGGAGCCGGTGACGGTGTCGCGGGCCAGCCTGGATCGCTGGATTAGGGCGTTGCGGGCCGGCGGGGTCGACGCGCTGACCCCCGCCGAGCACCATCCCGCGGCCCGCACCGACCCCGAGGTGCTGGAGCTGGCCGCCCGGCTCAAGCGGGAACGCCCGGCCCGCACCGCCGCCCACATCGCCCGGATCATCGAGCGAGAACACCGGTGGGCGCCCTCGCCGCGCACCCTGCAACGCCATTTCGCCCGCCTGGAGCTTCACACCCGCCCGGACGGGACCCCACCGAAGGCGTTCGGCCGGTTCGAGGCCACCGACCCCGACCAGCTGTGGGTCACCGACGGGCTGCACGGCCCGATCATCGAGGGTCGCCGTGCGGTGCTGTTCGCGCTGCTGGATGACTACTCCCGCTACGTGGTGGGGCACCGGTGGGGCCACGGCGAGGACACCCTGGGCATGCAGGCCGCGCTGCACG
>CAZYTM010000029.1:0-1531 GCA_964649725.1 uncultured Geobacteraceae bacterium
TCTCGATTCTCCTACCGAACGGGTCGTATTTGAAGCTGACAACCAGGTTTTCTCCTTCATGCTTGGTCTCTGCCTTTATCAGGCGGTTCTCAAAGTCATAGGTATATGACCACTCTTTGCCTTTATCTTCATCTTTACCTTCATCGTCGTGGTGATCGCCATGCTCTTGCTTGCGATTGCTTTTTGCCACCAGGTTACCGTTCCTGTCATAGCTGTAGAGAGAATTCCCATCTGCAAGCAGTTCATTTCCTGCCCCATAGGCGTATGCCGCATGTTTCCGCGGACCAAACAGACGGTTGCCTACAGGGTCGTAGCTGTAGCTCTCTCCCTTATATTCCTGCTCCTTATCTTTGCCATGCTGCTTTGTGGGCAGCGCCTGTAACAGCCGGTAAATTGAATCGTAGCCGTAGCTCCAGGTTACCTCCGGCTCTGCCTTGTTCAGGCGGTTCCCCACCTTGTCGTGGGTATAGCTGAAGCTGTCGATGATCTTGTTGGTGGAGGTCTTGTGGGTGAGGTTGATAAGATTTCCTCTGGAATCATAGCTGTAGTTTGCCGTAGCGCCGTTCGGATAGGCAAGTATTGTTCTCCTGCCAAGGTCGTCATAGCTGTAGCTGTAGGTCCTGCCACTGCCGTTGGTTATGCTTGCCAGCCGCCCGACCGTATCGTAGGCGTAGCTGACCAGTGACCCGTCAGGGTAGGTGGCCCTGCTCTTTCTGCCAATGACGTCATAGGCGTACTGGACAACCCTGCCGTTTGAATCGGTACTGCTGAGCAGTCGTCCAGCGGCATCGTAGCTGAAGCTGTAGGAGATATCCCGGTTTGTAGCGGTCAAAGTGTTACCCCTGGCGTCGTAGCTGTAACTCACCTCCGTGTTATCTGGATATGTTTTCTTCAATAGCAGGTTGATGCCGTCGTAGCTGTAGTTGATGGTGTTGCCGTTGCCATCAATTCTTGTAATGAGATTCCCTTTTGCATCATAGGAATAGCCTGTTTCGTCCCCTTTCGGGTCGGTCTCTCTTATCAATCTGCCGAGTTGGTCATAGCTGTAGCTGGTGACATTGTTGTTGGCATCGGTGAGGGAGACGAGTTTGTCGCCGCCACCATTGCAGGAAGGGCAGCCACTGCTGCCGTAGGCATAGCTGGTTATATTGTCAAGTGGGTCGATGCTCCGGACAAGCTGGTTCTGCGAGTTGTACTCGTATTTAGTCTGATTGCCGTTGCCGTCGGTCTCGCTCAGTTTGTTACCATTGGCATCGTAGCTGTAAAGCGTGCTATTCCCTTGCGGGTCGGTTTTTTTCAGCAGCCGGTTCCGGTTGTCGTACTCGAATCTTGTTGTTGCCCCCCCGGCATCGGTCTGGCTGGTCATGTTTCCAGCTGCATCGTAGCCATAGCTGCTGGTTACACCGCCAGGATCGGTGATTGAGGCCAAGTTTCCTCTGGTGTCGTAAACAAAGCTGGTGGCCTGACCTAAGGGGTTGGTAATCCTGATGACATTACCCTTGACGTCATAGTCGTACCTGGTGGTCGCCCC
>CAZYTM010000030.1:0-1524 GCA_964649725.1 uncultured Geobacteraceae bacterium
CCCCGGCCACCCTCGCGGTGATCCGACCCCGCAACGCGGCGGCGTCGGTCGCCGACACCCGGCCCCACACCGCCGTGACCTCGTTCGGACCGTCATGGGCTCCAATGTGAAAGCCGCGGGTCCGGATCAACTCCCTGCTGCGCCGCACCGCCTCGGGGTCGTGGCATTCGATCACCGCGTCGATCGCCCGCCCCAATTGGGCCTCCGACAACGGTCCCCACCCCTGCGCGCTCTCGGCGATCGCCGTATCGATCACCGCGATCAGCGCGTCACTGTCGACAAGCTGGGTGCGCCAGGTGATCTCCGATACCACCCGCGCGCTGATCAAACCCTGCGAGAACAATGCCGCGATCGCAGGAAGCCGATCCCGCAAGGCGACTGCGATCCGCATCTGCCCCGACGCCCGTCGCTGGCCCACGCTCAGCGCGGCAGCGACCCGCGCCGCGGTGTTGTTCCACGGATCGAACGCCCATCGGGCCCGCTCGTCATCCTCGTCGACAGTGCGATGCACCAACTCCGCGATCGCGGCCAACCGCCGCGCTGCGACCTGCGCTTCGTCTCGGGCCAACTGCTCGATCACAGCCACGAGCGCGGCGTCGTCGACGCTCGGGAAGACTGATTCGAACATGTGTGGCGCTCCTAGTGTTCTAGTGGGCGCATTTGTCCTGGTCAGCGCGGTTTGTGGTTGGGGCGCAACTAAATCGGCGTGTCAGCAGTGAAATGGGGGACGCGCACGCGGGGTGCCTCTAGGTTTCGGGGTTACCACACCAACCGCAACCTCAAGGACGATCCGCGTGCGCGTCAGTACTGCATTTAACCGTCTACTCCAGCTTCCCGGGACATGGGTCACCGATGTCGTCATCGGCGAACGTGATGTCGAGGTGACGCTGCGACCGACTGCCCGGCTACTGACCTGCCCGTGTGGCAAACGTTCACGAACCTTCTATGACCGTCGCCGGCGCCGCTGGCGTCACCTCGATCTGGGTCGCAGCCGGCTGTGGCTGGTCTATGACATCCGCCGAGTGGACTGCCCCTCGTGCGGGGTGGTTACCGAGGAGCTGCCCTGGGCGCGGCCCGGTGCCCGGCACACCCGTGATTTCGAAGACATGGTGTTGTGGCTGGCCCAGCGCAGCGACCGCACCACCGTGGCCACCTTGATGCGCTGCGCCTGGGAAACGGTCACCGCGATCATCAACCGCGGAGTCGCCGAGCTCCTCGATGCGCGGCGGCTGCAGACGCTCTACCGTATCGGGGTCGATGAAATCTGCTACCGCCATCCCCACCGTTACCTGACCATCGTCGGCGATCACGACAGCGGCACCGTTGTCGATATCCAACCGGGCCGCAGCGAAGATTCACTGGCCACATTCTATGAAAGCCAACCACATTCAGCCCTCAAGAAGATCGAAGCGGTCAGCATGGACGTGTCCCGCGCCTACACCAAAGCCACCCGCACAGCCGTGCCAGACGCAGTCATCTGCTACGACGGGTTCCACATCATGCGATGGATCAACCGCGCCCTAG
>CAZYTM010000031.1:0-1477 GCA_964649725.1 uncultured Geobacteraceae bacterium
CTCCCCTTATGCTGGCTGTCGAGGCAGTTGGTGACCATGAGGCGCGGCAGGGTCGAACTGGTATGGGCGGTATGGCACTTGGAGCAGGAGTAGTTGTGCTTGACAGTGGTGCTGGAGCTCTTCCACCCCTTGACCGATTCATGGATCCGCTCCTTGCTCTTCCAGGGGTTGGGGGCGGCCGAGGTGGTAGTGGTGGTGAGGCTCTCCTTGCCGTGACAGCCGAGACAGAGGCCGGCCGACTGGCTCTCGGCAGCAGTGTCGCCGGTCGTCTCGCTGATGCCGGCCACGGTGGTGATCAGCCCGCTACCAAAGGTGTTCTGGTCGATGGCATAGGGGAGCCCTTCGCCGATATCGGTGCGGCCGGTGAAGCGGAAGTTGACCGCCGGTGCCGTATCCTCCCGGTATGGTGAGGTGAGGAAGGTCCCCTTCAACAGCGGTACGGCGTACTGCTGATTGGCCCCGAGGGTCGGACTCACCCCGTGCGGGTCGTGGCAGGGGGTGCAAAGACCGTCGATAGCTCTGCTGGCCGGGCTCTTAAGTGGTGTCGAAGCGCCGAAATGGCCACCCTTGACCCGGTTCAGCTTCTTGAAGGGGTAGCGCTGCTCGTAGCCGGCAGTGGAATAACCCATGAATGGCGAATCGAAATAGCCGATGATCTGCTGGCTGGCGCCGTAGGTGGCTGAATAGCCCCAGGGGGTGGTGTCGGCGTTCTGGCTCATGTGGCAGTCGAGGCAGAGGCTGGCGCCGGGACTGCGCTTGTCCTTGTTGGCCAGGGAACCGCCGCTGTAAGGCTTATAAGCTACAGCAGCACCGCTTCTGGCGATGGTGGTGTCTTTCAGGATACCGCCATTGGCGGTGGCGCTGGCATAGCGGGTAGTGACCCCCGTTACCGAAGAGCCGTGCGAGTTGTGGCAGTCGAAGCACTCGACATTGACCCCGCCGCTGGTGTTGCTGATGGTCTTGTCGACCCCATTGACCGTATCCCAGCCCCGCTGGTTGCCGGCAGCTTTGCCATGGGCCGAATAGGCCTTGGCGATTTTCTTGTTGGCACCGCTGGCAGTGGAGTATTTACCCCAGCTGGTGGTACCGTTCTGACTGTAGCGGGCCGCCACGCTGGTGCCGTCCCAGGCATACTGATTCGGCGTCTTGCCGTCGCTGAAGGGCTGGCTGGTATTGTTCTGGTCGCTGTGACAACCGAGACAGTGGGTCGATATCTTGGCTGTCTCGCTCCTGCTGCCATTGGCTGTGTAATCGACCGCAGTTACGGTGCCGGTCAGGCTGTAGGAGGCCGGCCTGGCACTGGTGGTGAATACCACCAGGTCGACCGGCGCGCCTGGAGCTGCGCTGCCGCCATGGTAGAGGGGGTTGATAGTGCCGTCGGCAAACGCCTCCCAGTGGCACTGGCTGCATTTGCCATCGGTCACCTCCCCCTGGATATGGTGGGAGTTGGCGCTAAACTGCCCGGTTATGGCAGCCC
>CAZYTM010000032.1:0-1465 GCA_964649725.1 uncultured Geobacteraceae bacterium
CATCAAAAGCATCGAAGTCGAGGAGGCTGCATAATGTGCACGAGCTGCGGCTGCCAGGGGCAGGGGACCACGATGACCAATCTGCAGACCGGCGCGCGCGCGGAGTTCGCGGCGGGGTCGGAGCAAGACGGCGCGGTTCATTCGCATGGGGACCATGGCCACGGTCATTTTCACGGCGAGCATCATCACGCGCATGATGAGCATCATCATGGGCATGATTCGCATGCGCACGGGCATGATCGCAGCCACGCGCATGCGCACGTTCACGGCGATCACGATCACGCGCACGAGGATTCCCACCGACGCCTCGAATTGGAGACGCGCATTCTCGCGAAGAACGACGCGATCGCCGCCAAATGTCGGGCATGGCTTGCGGGTCGCGAGATCCTGGCGCTCAATCTTGTCAGCTCGCCCGGCGCGGGAAAGACGACGCTGCTGGAGCGCGCCATCGCTGACCTCTCAGGCGAGCTGCCGCTATTCGTCATCGAGGGCGATCAGGCGACGTCGAATGATGGCGAGCGCATTCGCGCGGCGGGCGCGCCGGTGGTTCAGGTCAATACCGGAACCGGGTGCCATCTCGATGCGGAGATGATCGCGCGCGCGCTCTCCGAACTCAAGCCGAGCGTCGGCTCGCTCCTGTTGATCGAGAACGTCGGCAATCTCGTCTGTCCGGCGCTGTTCGACCTGGGCGAACACGCCAAGGCGGTCATCTTTTCGACGACCGAAGGCGAAGACAAGCCGCTCAAATATCCTCATATGTTCAGCGCCGCGAAGCTCGTCATCTTCAACAAGATCGACCTTCTGCCGCATCTTGATTTTTTGATGGAGCGGGCGAGGGAGAATATTCTCCGCGTCAATCCGGATGTTGAGATCGTCGAAGTCTCCGCCAAGACCGGCGCGGGCATGCAGACGCTTTACGACTGGATTCGCACGCAACGTACGGCGGTGAAGGAACAGGCGCTAGTGTAAAGACAGCGGTAAAGGAGTAATTCCTAAATCGCTGCTTCTTTCACGTCGACGCTGACATCCAAATCTTGATCGCCGGCGCCGATAATCACGCCGTCGATCGGCGAAACATCCGCATAGTCGCGGCCGATGGCGATGGCGATATGGTCGTTGCCAACGACGATAGCGTTCGTCGGATCAAGGTCGAAGAAGCCAAATTCCGGCCCGCACCACACGGACACCCATGCATGGGTCGAGTCGGCGCCTTCCAGCCGCGCCTGACCTGGGGCTGCGTAAGTTCGAAGATAGCCGCTGACATAGGAGGCCGCCAGGCCGAGCCCGCGTAAAGCCGCGATCATGATATGCGCGAAATCCTGGCAGACGCCGCGACGGCGTTCGAACGCCTGCGCAATCGGCGTCGCAATATGCGTCGCATCCGGGTCATAGGCGAAGTCGGCATGGATGCGCTGCGTCAGTTCAATGGCGCCTTCGAGGATCGGCCGCCCGGGCGAAAAGCTTT
>CAZYTM010000033.1:0-1407 GCA_964649725.1 uncultured Geobacteraceae bacterium
TCGAGATGCCGGTCCTCTACCAGAACACCGAAGAGTTCACCAAGTTCTGGAACGAATCCTATGTCGAGGAGGGAGAGATCGTAAAGAAGTTCATCAAGAAATAGAGGGGATGATCGCGATCCCCTCGTCGACCCCTTCATCTTCTCGATGCACGACAGCAACTGCCGGCGGGTGGGCGACCGGCGTTGGCAATTTGAACTGTCGACAAATTGTCGACAGTTCAAAGCCATCCTCGCTCTTAACCCGTGTTTTCATCTTAAACCAGTAATCGGGAAGGGAAGCCATGAACCGGCCGACCGGCGATGGAACTACACGACGTCGGCCTTTCCGATCAGCCCCAGTTACCTAATTTATTACCTATATTTACTGTTATTACCTGATTCCCAGCTCTCCTTATGGACCAGGGCATATGCTTATTAGCGCCCCACTTGTTATCAAGTTTATTATCGCGTTTCCGCCACTTTACTCCGTGACCGGTTCCCAGAACTTCCAGCTTTCCTTCCTTACGAAGCGCCTCCAGTACAATCCGAATCATGGGGCGGCTTACCCCGGAACAGGCGCGGGCACTTCTCGAATCCGATCTTCCGCGGCGGCTTGACCCGCGGTGTCGAAAACGAGATGGATCGCCTCATCGTCTTTTCTGTTTTCCTTTAAAGTTACAGTAACTTATCTTTGCATTCTTTGTTATCCGAGAGCGTTTTCTTTTTGTAATCTATCGCGGGTTCGGTCATGGAAGACTCCTGTTTTTTAGGGGGGGGGTGCTGGTGCACCGGCACCATTAAAGCTATTGATATAATTATATTATTAGCGACGGTGAAAAAGTTTTACCCTATGAAAACCGGGCCGGGATCGGTCGGGTAACCGGGACGGGGTTCCACCCTCCCCCATTCACCTCGGCTGGAGCATTCTGCATTTCGTGAAAGTTCATGATTCCTCCATCTTCAGCCAGATCCTCGCCGTCATCCGGGCGTCGTCAAGTGCGCGGTGGTTCTGCCGGTGGAGACCGGCGTCGGGGAAGAGGTGGAGATATATGGTCTCCAGGGTGTGGTCCGAAAGGCGGGGCAGGCAGCGCCGGCTGAGTTCCAGCGTGCAGAGGTGCGGGTTGGGAAGGCCCATCTTCAGCCGGGCGAACTCGTGGCGGAGGAAGCGGATGTCAAAGGCGGCATTGTGGGCCACCAGGACGCTGTCCCCAATGAAGGCGCGGAAGCGCGGGAGGACCTCCTCCGGCGGCGGCTGGCCTGAGAGCATCTCGTCGGTGATGCCGTGGATCGCCTGGACGACCGGAGGGACCGGGACTCCGGCATCGATCAGGGTCGTGAATTCCCCGACGATGGCTCCGTTTTCAACGGCAACGGCGCCGATCTCGATGACCCGGTGGCCCTGCCGCGGTGAAAGCCCGGTCGTTTC
>CAZYTM010000034.1:0-1404 GCA_964649725.1 uncultured Geobacteraceae bacterium
AGAAGAGCCAGACCCTCGGCCTGAAACTCATCGCCAACTTCCTCAAGTGGCGGCCTTAGACCACTCCACATTGAGCTCTTGGAAATATTCGCTGGATATTTCGGCGTTGCCGCATGTCTGTCGGAGCCTTCGCCTGACCGCGAACAAGAAGAAGCTCTAGAAGAACGCGCGAGTCATAACGCCGTGTTCTGTTCCGAAAGAAGGGCGCAAGCAAATGTCCGATGACAACCGGGAGATAACAGCTGTCGAGAAGCCTTCCTTCCTCAAATTTCTAGAAGGCTGGCTGCCCTTCAAATTGCCTCGCATTCCTATGCCACAAACAGCCAAAAACCTGGATAAGGCGATGGCTAAACTGGTGCTCTTGGGAGGGGACGAAGTTGCCTCTTGGTTGAAGCGGCGGTCGAAAGTCAATGACGCTCGAGCGAAGGCAACCATCGAGCTGATACGTAAGGGTTCCGACGTTGTCGGCGAGCAAATCGATGCGGGGCACCGAGAGCTTACGGAACGAGCGATCGAGGCGGCCATCGGCGAAAGTGTTCAAGGACAGCGCAATCGGGAACGCGTCGCACAGTTTGCGGCGAACGAGCTTGAACTCGATCCCGGAAGCTTGGATGCCCCCGGCGACATCGATGACGATTGGCTCAATGCCTTCTCGGATCGCGCGGCGCGCGTATCCAAAGAGGAAATGCAGCTGCTCTGGGGACGGGTCCTGGCCGGAGAAATTCGGAAGCCGGGCTCGTTTAGGCTCCGCACATTGCAGGCGCTTTCTGTCATCGAAGTACAGGAAGCTAAGCTGATCCACCGGCACATGGACTTGGTCGTAAACGACCTAGCACTATACGTAGGCGCCCAGCCTGAGCTGGCTAGATTTGGGGAGCTGTTGGAGCTTGAGAGCATCGGGGTGCTCCAGGGCGTCGGGAGTGTTCTGAATCTCGATCTTTTCGTAGCGAAGGATAAGCCGGCGTTCCTTCGGCTTGCCGCCCACTATGCCGTTCGCATTACCAGCGAAACACCCAATACGCTTCGCCTCATGGACATCTGCGCGCTTACTCCCTTCGGGAAGGAGCTATTCAAACTGGCCCAAGCTGAGGCTCCCAGAATTGGTTTGGCAGAGGCCCTTGCCCGGGCGTTGATGCGAGAGGGCTTCTTTATCGACCTCGTAAAGCTCATCCCGACAGCTGACCAGCAAGAATTCGAAGTTGAAGTGCAGAAGAGGCTGGAGCCTCGATCAGGCGATCCGAAAGCATAGTGAAAATAGCTCCTGATCTGCCAATCAGGACCCGACGCCCACCCGCGTCTGAGCTACGCGGAGCGCCAATTTATCCCCGCCGCCCACGCCTCCCGCATA
Source organism: uncultured Geobacteraceae bacterium (assembly GCA_964649725.1). GTDB lineage: Bacteria > Desulfobacterota > Desulfuromonadia > Geobacterales > Geobacteraceae > CAZYTM01. Next base: position 1,349 of record CAZYTM010000034.1, read on the forward strand.
CTCCCCCCATCCCGCCCCGCTGAAGGGGTCGACTCGAGACGTTCCTGTTCGAGGGC
>CAZYTM010000035.1:0-1376 GCA_964649725.1 uncultured Geobacteraceae bacterium
GCGCCGGCAGGGCGAAGTCTCGCTTCGTTGTAGGCGTCTTCACAGATACCGATGGTGCTAACGGTGTTGCTGAGCGCCTGCGCGCTGCAGGGGATGTGAGCGTGCTCTCGAACGCGAACCCCTTGGCAGCCCACAGCCCGTACGGGGCCATCGCGTTGTCGTTGTTGAGCTGCGGCAGGCTCCACGAGCAGATCGTGCGCCATCTGGCGTCCGGCGCGACGATCGTCGTCGTTGACGCTCAGAGCCCGGAGCATCGGCTTGGGGCTTCGAAGATGCTGCTCGAGTCCAAGTGCGACTTGCTGCTAACCCACGATGGCGCCAACCACGCCCGTGCCGATCGGCGCTAAGGCGTTCTGATCTTCGGCTGCGGCTCTTCATCGTCTTGTATCGCCCGCCATCCCGCCCCTTCGAGGTCGTCGAACTGCCCGGAGCGCAGCGCCCATAAGAAAGCGATAAGACCGAGCGCGCCCAAGACGAGCGCGCAGGGGATAAGCCAAGCAAGCGCCGTCATCGCATCTACCTCCGAGCCAAGGCCAGTCTACCCTTGCGCAAGCGCAGCGCGTTCGCGGTCACCGCGATGGACGACAGCGACATCGCCAGCGCCGCAATCAGCGGCGTAACATAGCCCGTCATGGCCAGCGGCACCGAAACGATGTTGTAGCCAATGGCGACGGCGAAATTCTCCAACGACATACGCTGTGAGGCGCGTGCAACGCGCAGGACCTCGACGATCGGCGCCAATGCTTCGCCCTGGAACACGGCATCCGATGCGGTCTGGCTGACGTCGGCGGCGGTCGATGGCGAGAGCGAGGCGTGCGCGGCAGCGAGCGCCGGCGCATCGTTGAGCCCGTCGCCGACCATCAGAATCTTGCGTCCTTCCGCTTTCAACGCTTCCAGCCGCGCGATCTTACCATCCGGCCGGACCTCGCTCGCCCATTCCGCGATCCCCGCGTCCCGCGCTGCGGCGCGCACCGAGGCTTCGCGGTCGCCGGACAGAAGATACACGCGGTAGCCGGACCTGCGCAGGTCCCCAACTACCGATGCCGCATCGGAGCGCAGCGCATCTTCGAAACGCAGGGCAATCGGGGCCGCATCGCCGTCGCGGTACCACAGCGACGCCGAACCGGCCTCGCCCGACCCGGTTACCCAACGCGACGAGCCGAGGCGTCGCTGGCCGCACGCGCCACGTGCCAGCAAGCCGCTGCCCGGCTGCTCGATAACGTCCGCGGCAGCGGCGATGACCAGGCCGCGCTCGCGCGCGGTTCGCACTACGGCCCGCGAATATGGATGCCGGCTGGCGATCGCGAGGGAAGCCGCCGCCGCCAGCGTCGCATCGTCGATGTCGGCGGCGTTGGCCAGCGACGGCTCACCGCGCG
>CAZYTM010000036.1:0-1373 GCA_964649725.1 uncultured Geobacteraceae bacterium
AGGCATTGGTCCCGTCACCATGACACTGGGCGCAGTGGTTCAGGCTGTTCCAGTTGCTTGCCCACCAGACCGTCCGGTAGCTCGGGGTGGCGTTATAGACGTTACCGTCGCTATGGCAGTAGAGATTCGTACAGCTGCCGAATGCATCACCCGGGGTGGTGCTACCGCTGTAGCTGCCGCCTAGGGTCGTCACAAAATTAACGTTGACCAGCTTGTTTACATGGTTCACTACACTGGTTATGGTTGTATTCCCACTTACCGTACCAGTATGGCAGGTCTCGCAGGTAAATGACGCTGCTGCCCCGTCGTTCGAGACGTGCGGCTGATGCACGCCGCTAGCCATACGCGCCGAGGTGGCAACTGCCATGGCACCACCGTGGCAGCCAATACAGTTGGCAGGCATCGTGCCGCTCCACATAGCTGTAGTCATCGGGTTGGAATAGGTAGGCCCGTTGCTCTGGCCGTTACTGTGACAATAAATATTGTTACAGCTGCCAACCGCTGAACCAGGAACCTTGGATACAGGGCTTGCACTGCCATTGTAATTACCTGTTGCGCCGGCAAAGCTGTCATATGCCACATCCACAAACTTGTCGACATGATGCGCAGTGCTTGTTATCGTCCGGTTGTCCATTGACACCGTATAACTGTGGCAGTGGGCGCAATTGATGTTGTACTGGCCACTACCTGTACCGATATGCTTGGCATGTACTCCGCCCATCTGTACTGCTGATGGTACCGTGGCATCGTTGCCATGGCAACCGGTACAGTTGGTCGGCAGTGTCGTACCCCAGGTCGGTATGATGTTTACAGCTACCCCCCCCTGCCCGTTACTGTGACAGTACAGGTTGGTACAACTGCCATAAAGATTGGTCTGACTCGGCTGATAATCGCCAACAGGACCGGTATAGCTGCCGCCGGCTACCCCAAGAGGATCCTTGATCTGCATTGCAAGGTTACGTCCGGCACTGGTTGCATGGGCGAAACGGAGCCGGTCATTAGCCAATCCGTTATGGTCAGGGTGACACTTGCTACAATTATTTACCCCTGGATAATAAGCATCATGTTTGGCGTGACTGCCGTCATCGCCACCGGTGAAATTGGGACTCGTCCCGCTCGGCGGTGCACCATGACATGCATTACAATTGGTAGGAGCTGTGAATAAGGTGGTCGCGCCCCAGGTGGGTGTTATAGTCTCAAAATGGCAATTTGTATTGGAGCAGTTGCTTAGTATCGGTACCGACGTCTGGTTGAAGAAGATCGCCGTCGTGGTCATCGTATAGGGACGGGTCTGATTATACTTGGCTCGCCCTTTGAGCGCGGTAGAATAGTTGTTCAACTTCCGCGCTACGTTGATCGCCCCGGTGCGGTGA
>CAZYTM010000037.1:0-1345 GCA_964649725.1 uncultured Geobacteraceae bacterium
GCCACGCGGTTGCGCGCGGCGGACGCCTTGAGCAGCACGCGCAGGAGCTCGACCAGCGCCGACGATTCGGCGGAGAGCTGGGCCCCGCGCGGGACCGCCGGCACGGTCTTCATGTCGCGCTCCAGGCCGCGCTTCACCGCCTCGACGATGTCGCGCGCCCGCGCCGAACGCGCAAAACCCTCGCTCAGCGTGCGCAGTTGGCTAAGCTGGTCGGTCGACGTCGGCGCCTGGTTGGCGATGTCGTACAGCGCCTCATCGCGCAGGATGCGCGAGCGCGGCACGTCCTGCGATTGCGCCAGGCGCTCGCGCCAGGCGGCAAGCTCCATCAGCACGGCCAGCGCCTTGCGGTTCTTGACGCGCAGCTTCAGCCGCTGCCACGCGTCGTCGGGATGCGACTCGTACGTCTTCGGATCGGTGAGGACGCTCATCTCCTCGTTCAGCCAATCAAAGCGCGCCGTCTTCTCGATGTCGGACCGCAGATGCCGGTAGACGTCGCGCAAATGCGTCACGTCGCCGAGCGCATATTCGAGCTGCTTGTCCGACAGCGGGCGCCGGCTCCAGTCGGTGAAGCGCGAGGACTTGTCGATATCGACGCCGGTCACGTTCTTGACGAGATTGACGTAGGAGACACTCTCGCCGAAGCCGCACACCATGGCCGCCACCTGCGTGTCGAACACCGGCTGCGGCACCAGGCCGGCGCGGGCGTAGACGATCTCGATGTCCTGGCGCGCGGCGTGGAACACCTTCACCACCCGCTCGTCGCCCATCAGCTCCCAGAACGGCTTGAGGTCGAGCCCCGGCGACATCGGGTCGATGATCATCGCCTCCTCGGGGGAGGCGATCTGGATCAGGCAAAGCTGCGGCCAGAAGGTCTGCTCGCGCAGAAATTCCGTGTCGACGGCGACGAACTCGCTGGTCGACAGACGCCGGACGGCTTGGGTGAGGTCTTGGGAGGTGCTGACGATGCGCATGTGGGCGCGGTATAGCGCATCGAATATGGTTTGTCGCGGGCCTCAGGACCCTGAGGTTACGCCAAAATTACGGTACCGGGCGCCGCCGGCGCGGGCGGAGGCCCGGCAGGTTCAGGCGGGAACCACCGGCGATTTCGTCTTGTGCAGGGCGCGCACGGTCCTTTCGTCGATGTCGAGGCTGGCGCGCACCAGTTCCGGCGGCGTCAGCGCCAGCCACTGGTTGAGCGACACGTCGGCATAGCGCGCGCTCTTGAACATCTCGAGGAAGCGCAGCGGGCCATCGCCCGTGTTCTCGACGTAGTGCCCCATGGCGAACGGGACATAGCCGACGTCGCCGGCGCGATAGTCGAAGGTGCGCGCGTTGCCGGTGGAGC
>CAZYTM010000038.1:0-1334 GCA_964649725.1 uncultured Geobacteraceae bacterium
GGGTACGTTGAACGGCGAAGGATGAGGGAAACGAAGCAGACGGGCGTTTTTCAACAGCCTGTTGCAGGGAGTTGCCATGCTGGCGTATATCGTTCGTCGTTTTCTGCTGGCCGTTCTTACGGTCTGGGCCATTTCAGTCCTCTCCTTCATGATCATCCATCTGCCTCCGGGAGATTACGTGACCTCCTACATCGCCTCGATGTCGGCGTCGGGAAGCGCGGTTTCAGAAGGTGAGGCCCAGGCGCTTCGGGAACAGCTCGGCCTCAACCAATCCATCACCATCCAGTATCTCAAATGGGTGACCCTCATCCTTCAGGGGAATTTCGGCATGGCGATGGAATGGGGGCGTCCCGTTGCCGACGTCATCGGCGACCGCCTTACCCTGACCATCGTGATTTCACTCGCGGCGATCGTCTTCACCTGGGCGCTGGCCCTGCCCATCGGCATCTTCTCCGCGGTCTACCGCTATTCGGTGCTGGATTATATCTTTACCTTCATCGGCTTTATCGGCCTGGCCATCCCCAGCTTCATGCTGGCCCTGATCATCATGTACGTGGCCTTCGCCCATTTCGGCGCGAACGTGGGAGGCCTCTTCTCGGCGGACTTCGCCGAGGCCCCCTGGAGCCTGGCGAAGATCTGGGACCTCACCAAGCATCTGCCGATCCCGGCCATCGTCCTGGGCGTTTCCGGAACCGCCCAGATGATCCGCATCATGCGGTCGAACCTCCTGGACGAATTGCGGAAACCCTATGTCATGACGGCCCGGGCCCGGGGGCTTTCGGAATACCGGGTCATCATGAAGTATCCGGTCCGGGTCGCCCTGAACCCCTTCGTGAGCACCATCGGCTACCTCCTTCCCTACGTGGTCTCCGGGAGCATCATCGTGTCGCTGGTTCTGAGCCTGCCGACGGTCGGTCCCCTCCTGCTGAAGGCCCTGATCGCCCAGGACATGTTCCTGGCCGGGACGATCGTCCTCCTGCTCGGGGTCATGACCGTCATCGGGACCTTCATCTCGGACTTGATGCTCATGTGGGTTGACCCGCGAATCCGTCTGGGGAGGCAGTGATGACGGAACCGATCGTGACGCAGGAAACCGGTGTCATCGCCGAGGGTAAGATCGCCGTCGCCACGCAATGGCAATTGATGTGGTGGCGTTTCCGCAAACACAAGCTCGCGATGATCGGGACCATCGTCCTGATCATCTTCTATGTGGTGTCGCTCTTCGCCGCCTTTTTCGCCTACGTGGACCCGCTGGAGTCGGAAGCCCAGCGGTCGCTCATGGCGCCCCAGCCGATCCACTGGTTCGACGAGGGAAGCTTCAGCCCCCACGTGTA
>CAZYTM010000039.1:0-1328 GCA_964649725.1 uncultured Geobacteraceae bacterium
GAAATTGCACCGTGGCGATCGGCACATTGTCGGTATGCCCTTCGACACGCACATAACGGTCCAGCTCAATCAATACTTCACCGATCGCCTGTAGGAATGGCCGGGCCTCCGGTCGCAGAGCGGATTCCCCGCTGCGAAACAACACCGTATCCGGCAGCGTCAATACGATATCTCCGTTCGTGAGTTCCTTCAGCTGAATGATTTCTAAGTGCGTGTCATTCTTGAGGGAACGCATGATCTGACGGAGGCGCCGCACCGCAGGTTCCTTCGCCATTTCGATGGTCGGCTTCACCGTCAAGGCCTTGTTCTGCCCGATCGTGAAGGGCAGCGACGTACTCGAAGGGCTGACGACGGGATTGAGGGCGGCTTTAATCGAATCGCTCACCGTTCGGAACTTGCCCTCATTCACGGACGAGATGGAATACATCACGACAAAAAATGCAAAGAGCAGCGTGATGAAATCCGCATAGGACACGAGCCAGCGCTCGTGATTTTCATGTTCTTCGTGCTTCTTCTTTGCCATAGCGCAGACGGGGTATCGGAACAAAGGGCACAGGGATTGTAGTCTGGGTAGGAGTTTCAGATCCGTTATCCCATTGCTTCCTGACCCCCTTATCCCCTTGCCCCTGTACCCCTATTTCTTCTCCTCCTTCGTTCGCTCCGATTCCGGCAAATACCCCTCGAGTTTTTCCTGCAAGAGGCGCGGATTTTCGCCTTGCGCCAGTCCCACGAGTCCCATAATGATCATCATGCGCGAGGCCGATTCTTCCTTCAGCTTGAATTTCAACTTGCCGGCCAGAGGGAGAAAAAACAGATTGGCTGCGCCCACGCCGTAAACAGTGGCTACAAACGCGACCGCAATGCCACTGCCAAGCTTGGAGGGATCGGCGAGATTCTCCATGACGTGAATCAGACCGAGCACAGCGCCGATAATACCGATAGTCGGCGAATACCCGCCTGCGGCCTCCCAGATCTTTGCCGCCTTGATCCCTTCTTCCTCTTGAAATTCGACATCGATCTCCAAGACTTCGTGGACCACCTTCGGATCTGTCCCGTCCACGATCAATTGCACACCCTTCCTGAAAAACGGATCGTGGATATCTTTGAGCCTGCCCTCGAGCGCGAGCAGCCCTTGCTTGCGGGACACATTAGCCAGATCGATAATGGTCGTGATGGTTCCCTTGTTGTCATGCTTCGGGTCTTTGATGCCAAGGGCCAACAAGGACACCCCTTTCAGCACGACCGACAGCGGATTCTGAACGCAGACGGCTCCGATTGTTCCGCCCATCACGATGACGAAGGCGGTGAGCTGCATGATCGATCCGAGA
>CAZYTM010000040.1:0-1325 GCA_964649725.1 uncultured Geobacteraceae bacterium
CCACAGCAGGCCATCTCCTGATCGAGTTTGGCGCGGCTGATCCCTAAAGCCTTGCAGACCGAGTCTTTATCTGCCTTGTAGCGCTCCATGGCCATCAGGATAAGCGCCTTTCTAAGCGATACCGAGAATTTGTCCAGCAGGTTGTTCTGGCTGGTCCGGGACATTATCTCGAAGAGCGGTTCCAGGTTCTTTTCAAAGAGTCGGGCGCTCTCTTCCACTTTTATCTCTTTACTGGTAGCCATTTTTCTCACCCCGATAATATTGTTGATGAAGTTGTCCATGTTCTCCTGCACGAAGCGGAGTGTCTCGAAGTGGTTATCGACTATCACCACCTGGGTCGCCGATTGGTCGCCGGCAGGGGTCTTTTTCACCATCACCACCTCCATCAGACGGAAATCATAATCACCTGCTTTTTCATTCGGTTGTGAGCAGCGGTATGCCATGGTCGTATCCTCCTGGTCAGGCGTGGAGCCCGTTACTTGTTGTGGCAGTTGAAGCAGAGTTCGCTCCGCTCGTTATTCATCACCAGGTGGTCCTTTTCCGGATTGAGCGGGTTATGGCAGGAGAGGCAGCCGACATTGCCATTGACAAAGACCATGCTCTTGTTAAGGGTACTGAGCGGCCGGAGCTCTTTGTTGATTCTGCTGAAACTGTCGTAGTGCATGCCGATCGGGTGGCTCCCCTTGACATTGACCATACTGATGCTCCGCTCCGAATGGACGGTTTTATAGCGGATGTTGTGGATCGGTGCGCTGATACCGTCATGACAGGTAAGGCAGTCGTAGGAGAGGGGGTCGAGTTCGACCCGCTCCCGACTGTATGATGCGAGGGTGATATTGCCGTACATCTTCTCGACGTCACTCTCTTGCTGGCGGATAGTGCCGAGGAGGGCAATGAACTGGAGCCGGTCATAGCTATCCTCCAGTTGCCGGGAGAAGGCACAGCGCCCTCTCTCCTTTGTGCCGGCTGACATGGCTATGCTGGCGCTGGTAATGGCAGCCAGGAAGGCGACTGCTGCAATGGCTAAGTGGCGGGCTCTTTTGGTATGTAAGGATGTTGGTAGCATGGTTGATTACCCCCTTGACGATGTCGTTATAAAGAGGTATTACAACCTTGGTACCAGCAAGGGAGGGAATGGCATAAACCCTGTCGAGGCTTGATTGAAAAGCATCTACAACATCAACTGGTCTGGCAATCGAAAACTGATATCAAAATAAAGCTGGTCAGAATTTGCACAGCCAGTTACTCAAGAGTGGGGGTATAGACCATGATATCGGCAGGTTGGCAGGACAGGAGAAGTGTGAACAGACTCCTCTCTGCTGCGC
>CAZYTM010000041.1:0-1323 GCA_964649725.1 uncultured Geobacteraceae bacterium
GAGGTACAGCTGCTTCAAAGTCTTTTGGGTTTGATGCGTTAATTAATGCACCGTCAGAGAATCCTCCAGCGGTTTTTAACATCATTGGTCCTTGAGCACCCATGTAAATTGGGATCTTTTCTTGGACAGCTTTGGTACCCATTAAGCTTGCACCACTTTCGGTTTTTCCACCCGCCATCATGGTTTCCATCATGGTGATGGCGCTTTTAATAGTACTTACAGGTTTAGTCCATTCAATTCCCAGGGCGTCAAAGGTAGCTTTGTCACCAGGTCCAATACCTAAAGTTGCTCTTCCGTTGGAGAGTTCGTCTAGGGTGGTAATTGCGGAAGCAGTTATAGCAGGGCTTCTCACGTATGGGTTGGTCACACCAGGTCCCATTTTAATAGTTTCAGTTCCTGCAGCAATTAATGCTAAGGTTTCATATACGTTTTTATTGTTGTAGTGGTCAGTGATCCAGGCGTATTCAAATCCTACATCTTCTGCCAGTTTTACAAGCTTTACAATTTTTTCAATTGGCTCATTTGGAACAAATTCGATACCGAACTTCATAATATATCACCTCTTTAAAATCTATTGGGAGTATAAAAATATTTTGTGATTTAGATGCAATCGAAAGGTTTAAATAGTGATTAATTGCCTTTTCTTTTTTCTTTAAATCTGCGCTTATAATAAATAAGGAAAATGAATTCAAAGAAAGTCTAAAAATTGTTTAAAAAAGTGAATTGACTTATTATGAATACGGAATTAGGAATACTAAAAATTTATAATTAATTCATAATATCTAAAAAAAACAAATAAATCTGCAAGTTTATTTTAAAAAAATTCATATTAAATTCTATTAGAAAATCCAAAAATATATATGTTAAGGATATCTTTAATTATTATTACACTTGAAGACTTGAATAAACTGTTTTAATGATCTTGTAATAAGTTCATTTATTTTGCAAATATTTCTAATAATTTTGTGTTTCTTTGAGTGTCGTGTATAGTATGTGCCACGATGCATAAGGCGTCGGCCGGAGTGCGATTTTTATCGTTCTATGAATGGCTGTTTTTCCGCATGTGGCTATATGATTATAAATTTATTTGAATACGATTTTAAATGAGGGCTCAAACCTTTGCCATTGGCATACAGTGTTTGTTGTTTGATGTTGGTTTTTTGGTAGTAGTGTGGTGATATTCAGTTACTTTGTAACTAAATTAATATTGCATACTCATCCAATTCTTTATATACGTTTTGTGTACTTCCCTAATATTTATTAACTTATAGCAAATCCGTTTGATCCTGGCGGAGGCTACTGCTATTGGGGTTCGATTAAGCC
>CAZYTM010000042.1:0-1294 GCA_964649725.1 uncultured Geobacteraceae bacterium
GGTTTAGGGCGCGGAAACCCGAATCCAAGTGCGCGCCGACCCGCTGGCGGGAAGGCGCAGGGGGCGGCGCCCCGCGAAATCCGTAGGGCGAAGGCCCGGGCGGCAGCGGACCCTTGCCGTCGATCGGTACCCCCAAGGCATTGATGACCCGGCCAAGCCAGCGGTCCGAGGGACGGACCATCGCGGCGGAGGCCGAGACCAGCGCCCGGCAGCCCCGGCGCACCCCTTCCAGCGCCCCGAAGGGCATCAGGAGGGCATTATCCCCGGCAAACCCCACGACCTCGCAGGGGACCATCGGGGTCCGGTCGGTCTCGATAATGACCCGCGCACCCACCGGCATGGCATGAACCGGGCCCGCCACCTCGACCAGGAGACCCCTGATAGCGGCCACCCGCCCGTAAATGGACGAACCCTCGATTTCCTCGATCTGTTCGGCCAGCGCTTTCAAAACGGCCCTTTTCCGCGGTTTGGAAACGTTTTGTTTACCCGTTCCGTTAATGATCGGGACGCTTGCAGGAGCGGCCCGCCACCCGGCGGTAGTCGATTCCGGCGAGTCGCTTGGACCGGTTTCTTCGAGTCGTACGTTAACCGGGGTCCCACATGAATCTTGACTGAATCTCAGTATCTTACTGTGATTCGGCAGGGTTTGTACGGGGTCTCTTGTGGGACAGAATCAGATTCTGTTAACCATTTAACGGTAGCGTTACGAATCGCAAACCGAAGCCGGGCGCGCGGCGGGGCGGGCAGGATTTTCATCCGCCCCCGGAAACGAGGCCCAGAAGGGGATTGGCATGCGCGTACTGCTAATCGAGGACGACAGCGCGACGGCGAAAAGCGTCGAGCTGATGCTCAAATCGGAGAGCTTCAACGTCTACACCACCGATCTCGGTGAGGAAGGCGTCGACCTCGGAAAACTCTACGACTACGACATCATCCTGCTCGACCTGAATCTCCCGGACATGTCCGGTTACGAGGTTCTGCGGTCGCTGCGGGTCGCAAAAATCAAGACCCCGATTTTGATTCTCTCCGGCCTCGCCGGCATCGAGGACAAGGTGAAGGGTCTTGGCTTCGGCGCCGACGATTACATGACCAAGCCCTTCCACAAGGATGAGCTGGTTGCCCGCATCCACGCGATCGTGCGCCGCTCGAAGGGCCACGCCCAGTCGGTCATCAACACCGGCGATCTCTGCGTGAACCTCGACACCAAGACGGTCGAAGTCGGCGGAGCCCGCGTGCATCTGACCGGCAAGGAATATCAGATGCTGGAGCTGCTCTCGCTCCGCAAGGGCACCAC
>CAZYTM010000043.1:0-1293 GCA_964649725.1 uncultured Geobacteraceae bacterium
CGGGAGGCTTCCGGTACAGGCCAAGACGGCGCGCGACACTCTCAAAAACCGGGTCGCGATCCGACGACGCCTCGGCCTCGCCGTAGGCCTCGTCGTAGTCATCGCGGTAAAACTCTTCGACCAGAGTTTTCAACGGACGCGGATTCAGAAACACGAGTCCACAGCCAGGACAACGCACATACCGTCTGGTCGGCGTCTGGAATACATCCACAGGCGTCGCCCCACTGCCACAGGGACAGAGAATCTGTTCTGCCTCCGGCATGGCCGCCGCCCTCACGCCGCCATCCGTTTCTGGACAGGCGGCCGTACACCCGCGTCCTGCATGGCTGCATCAAACATCGCCGTCGTATCTGCAATCATGTGATTCACCGTAAACCGCTCCCGAACCACGGCTCGCCCGACTGCTCCCATCTTCGATGCAACGGTCGGATCGCTGAGTATTTCTCGAATTGCCGACGCCAGCGCCTGGGGATCTCGAGGTGGCACGAGAAGCCCGGTCTTATGATCTTCAATCAACTCCGGAACACCGTTGACTCGCGACGCGACGACAGGGCAACCCATCGCCAGCGCCTCCAATAATACAAATGGAAACCCTTCGGAGAGGGACGGCAACACGACGACATCGGCAGCAGCCAGGACGTCGGCGATGTCCTCACGAACCCCCACAAACCGGCAGACCCGTTCGACACCCAGGTCGATCGCCATACGATGCAGCGAATCATGCAGCTCCCCCGCTCCCACGAATACACAGCAGAGCTGCGGCCAAGTTTTCAGCAAGCTTGGAAATGTTTGCAGCAGATAGCGATGACCTTTCTGTTCCGTCAATCGCGCGATCATGACCAATACCGGTCCTGAAACAATATCGAGTTCCTCTCGGACTTTCTTACGATCCGGCTGGGAAGGAAAGGCCGACAGGTCCACCCCGTTGTATACTGTCTGAATCCGTGCCGCAGCAGCCGGGCATTCCTCGATTAAATCCCAACGATTGGCATCCGAGACACAAATAATCCGATGGACAAGGGGGAGCGTCAGACGCAGCAAGAATGTGTAGAGCCCTCGTCTGAGCGGACGGACCTCGTAGTCTTTCAGTGAATTATGGACGGTCGAGATGATGACCGGCACGCCGGCCAGATGTCCTGCAATTCGTCCATAAAAATTACCCCTGGCCCCGGGCGTGTTGAGAATCGTCACTAGCCCCCGCGCAAGCAATAGCGTCAACCGCCAAAGGGCCAGGGTCATGAATAGCGGGGCCAAGTGGACAGGAGGTAGCTCAACCTCGGGATGTTTCGAGGG
>CAZYTM010000044.1:0-1288 GCA_964649725.1 uncultured Geobacteraceae bacterium
GGTGCACCGTTCGAGTGACACCAGATGTTGTTACAGGTACCATCCTGGTTGTAGCGGATCAGGGCGTTGTTGCCATCTGTGGTCCAGACAGTACCCGCATTGGTGTAGATAGGCGTTACTGCCGTCCCGTTGTACGGGTTGGTGGTCATCGACCGGTACTTCATCGTCACTGCCGAGGCCATGTAGTAGGTCTGTATCCAGCCGCCAGGTGAGAGGGCGGTGAACTTCACGTCCGCCGTCTGGTTCGGCCCTACTGCATCGCCACCAGGGTTCGTACCAGCTGCCGGACCGGCAGAGTGGCCGCCGTTGAAGCTGTGGCACTGCTCGCAGCTGAACTTGTATATTGCCTGATCGGTATGTCTCTGGTGCGCATAGTTGTAGCTTGCTGTACCGCCTGCCCCCATGCTCTCGTGGCAGCTGTTACAGTTGGTCGCATTCACAGTACCCCACTGCGGGCTTCTGTTGCCGTGGCAGTAGGTAGCCGTACAGGTCTTGAAGGTCGCCCCTGCGGTCAGATCGTACGCCCCACCATTGGTCACCGTGTTCCAGAACGCTACGTTCTCTGCCTTGTTGATGTGCGTGGTCGTTCCGGCCTTGAGAGTGCTGCTGTCTGCTGCTGTTGTCTCATGACACATGTTACAGCTAAAGGGATGCTTCGCCCCGTGGCTGTTCGCTGTGGTAGTACCAGGCCCACCGCTTACATAGGTCGGATAGGCATTGGTCCCGTCACCATGACACTGGGCGCAGTGGTTCAGGCTGTTCCAGTTACTTGCCCACCAAACCGTCCGGTAGGTAGGTGTCGCATTGGTGATGTTACCGTCGCTATGGCAGTAGAGGTTCGTACAGCTCCCTGGTGCTGCACCAGGGGCGTGGTTGTTCACCGAGTAGCTACCACCAAGCGTCGTCACGAAGCTGACGTTGATCTGTTTGTTAACATGGTTCACTACGTTGGCTATCGTCGTGCTCCCGGTTACGGTCGCCGCATGACAAGTCTCGCAGCTGAATGCCGCTGCTGCACCGTCGTTCTGAACGTGCGGCGAGTGCTGGCCGGTTGCTATCCGGCTGGTAGTCGCATAGGTCGCCGGACCAAGATGGCAGCCGGCGCAGTTGAGTGTCCCGGACCAGGTATCCCAGTTGCTGGATGCCGGAGTAGCTGTGGTACCATCGCCATGACAGTAGACGTTCTGGCAGCTATGCCCGGCCAGGTTGTAGGCTGTCGCGCCGACATTGGCAAAGGTCCCCCAGCTGACGTTCTTCGATCCGCTCACATGGTTGGTGAAGTTGGCTA
>CAZYTM010000045.1:0-1263 GCA_964649725.1 uncultured Geobacteraceae bacterium
GTGGAGCAGACGCTGCCAACGCTCCTCGAGCGTTCACGCGCGCGCGGCTGGCGCGCCATCGTGCAGGCGATGAGCGAAACGCGCCTCCAGCGGCTCGACGCCGATCTCTGGTCGTACCGTCCGGAAAGCTTTCTCCCGCATGGGACGAAAGCCGACGGCGCGCCACAGGCGCAGCCGATCTATCTCACCTGCGAGACCGACAACCCCAATGACGCCGAGGTGCGGTTTTTCATCGAGGGCGCGCGCATCGCCCCGGCGCTCGCCGGCTCTGGCGCGCCGCGCGAACGCGCCGCGCTGGTTTTCGACGGGCGCGACGACGCCGAACTTGCCGACGCGCGCGCGCAATGGAAAGAACTGCGCGATCTGGGCTATAGCCTCGTCTATCACCAGCAGAGCGAGAGCGGCGGATGGGAAGAGAAGGCGCGCGAACCGAAGGCATAGATCACGCCGCATCTGGGCGGGATCGCCAAGATGCGGATGACGTGATCGATTCCAAAGGCAAAGAGCGCGCTCCAGTCGAAAAACCGGATTCCACTTTTTCGCAGCGCGCTCTTAGCGAAGATTTCGCCGAGCGCCGCGCTCGGGCGCGCGAAAGGCTCGACGCCGTTGATCCGCATAAGCGTCCCGGCGGGATCGAGGCCGATCCCAAGCGCCGGGAATGGTTCGAGGCGGTCTACGCTCTCGCCGAGGACGATCCGGCCGCAGTGCCCTGGGCGCATCTTGAGCCGCGCCCGCTGCTTGAAGATTGGCTGGCCGCGCGCTCGCTCGTCGGCCGTCGCGCGCTCGACGTCGGCTGCGGATTGGGCGACAACGCCGAAGCGCTGGCGCGCGCCGGCGCGCGCGTTACCGCCTTCGATCTCGTCGAGCGCGCCGTGCAGTGGGCGCGCGAGCGGTTTCCTCAGAGCAAGGTCGATTATCAAACCGCCGATCTCTTCAATGCGCCATCCGAATGGCGCGGCGCCTTCGATCTCGTGCATGAGCTTTATACGCTGCAGGCGCTTCCCGAGACGCTTCTGCCCGACGCCGCGCGGGCGCTCGCCGCCTTTGTCGCGCCGGGCGGAACGCTGCTCGTCATCTCGCGGGCGCGTGATGAATGCGAGGAGGTTGGCGGGCCGCCTTGGCCGCTCGCGCGCAGGGACATCGAGGCGTTCGCCGTCGACGGTCTTCGGCTTGTTTCACTGGAAGATATTCCGGCAAGCGGCGGCCTCGCGCGCCACTGGCGCGCCGAGTTTCGTCGCGACGAGGCTGGCGGGTGAGCGCGCC
>CAZYTM010000046.1:0-1259 GCA_964649725.1 uncultured Geobacteraceae bacterium
AGGATCCACGCCAGGTTAGTACGCGCGTAGTATCGTGGCGGTGTGGAGGTCACGGCTGAGGCGCTCGCGCGATTCTTCGACGTGGTCCTGCCGCACATGAACGAGCTGCAGCGGCGTGTCGTCGCCGGGGCGGCGTCGGAGATGTTGGGGCGGGGCGGCAAGACCGCGGTGGCCGTGGCGTCGGGGATGAGCCGCAACACGGTGATCAAGGCTGAGGCCGAAGTCGCGGCCGGGTTCGAGCCGTCGGCGCGGCTGCGGGCGGCGGGTGGCGGCGACAAGCCGCTGATCGACAAGCAGCCGGGCCTGCTCGAAGCGCTCGACAAGCTGGTGCATCCGGCGACGCGGGGCAACCCGATGTCGTTGCTGCGTTGGACATCGAAGTCGTCGACGAACCTGGCCGAGGATCTGGCGCGCCAAGGGTTCAGGGTGTCATCGCGCACGGTGCTGCGTTTGCTGCACCAGCTCGGCTACTCGTTGCAGGCCAACGCCAAGGTGACCGAGGGCCGCCAACACGAAGACCGCGACGCCCAGTTCCGATATCTCAACGACACCGCCGCCGCGTTCATCGACGACGACCAACCGGCGATCAGCGTCGACACCAAGAAGAAGGAGCTGATCGGCGACTTCGCCAATGGCGGGGTGGAGTGGCAGCCCGGCGGTCAACCCGAACGGGTCCGTGTGCATGACTTCGCCGACCCCGCCCTCGGCAAGGTCGTCCCCTACGGGATCTACGACGTCGCCAACAACGAGGGCTGGGTCAACGTCGGCGACAACGCGGATACCGCCGAGTTCGCGGTCGAGTCAATCCGACGGTGGTGGAACCAGATGGGCCGAGCCCGGTTCCCCGACGCCGAGCGGTTGCTCATCACCGCGGATGGCGGCGGCTCCAACGGCTATCGGCTACGCGCATGGAAGACCCAGCTCGCCGCGCTCGCAGCCGAGACCGGGCTGCACATCACCGTGTGCCACTACCCGCCGGGAACATCGAAGTGGAACCGGATCGAACACCGCATGTTCAGCTTCATCACCATCAACTGGCGGGGCCGGCCACTCGAAACACTGCGAACCGTCATCGAGCTCATCTCCGCGACCACCACCACAACCGGCCTCACCATCCAAGCCGCCCACGACCCGACCACCTACGAGAAAGGCGTCAAGATCACCGACGCCGAACTCGCCGCCGTCCCCCTCCACCCGCATGACTGGCACGGCGAATGGAACTACACCATCAACGCGCAACCAGACCCGGCGTGAGCCCT
>CAZYTM010000047.1:0-1258 GCA_964649725.1 uncultured Geobacteraceae bacterium
CCGGAAATCGGCGATGCTCAGGAACCGCACGTTCGGCGTATCGTACCATCGGTAGGGAAGGGACGGCGTCATCGGCGCACGCCCGCCGAAAAAGAGCGAGACCCGGGCGCCGATGTGGGCGAAATTGGGAAACCCGACAATGGCCCGGTTTCCGACGCGGAGCGCCTCCCGGAGGAGGAAGGAGGCCTTCCGGACCTCCTGCAGGCTCTGGTTCAGGATCACATAATCGAAGCAGCGGTCGGGATATTCCGCAAGCCCGGTTTCGATATCGCCCTGGCAGACGGAGAGCCCCTTCCGGACACACTCCCAGATCGCCTTCTCGTCGAGTTCGATCCCCTGGACGCGCGTCTCCTTCCGCTGCGACAGCAGCTCCATCAGTTCCCCATTGCCGCAGCCGAGATCGAGAACGCGGGCCCCCGGTTCGATCCATTCGGCGATGACCCGGTGGTCCGGACGGATATCGTCAGTAATTCCCATTGCCGTTTTCCTTCCCGAGGTAGGTCCGCTCCAGGAAATGGCGGATCAGCGTGGTCTGCCCCTCCAGTTCGACCAGGAAGGCATCGTGGCCCCAGGTCGAATTCAGTTCGCAGTAGGTCACATCGACCCGCTTGCGTTTCAATTGCCGGACGATCCCCTGGGACTGGTGTGAGGGGTAGAGCCAGTCCGACAGGAAGGAGAGGACCAGAAACCGCGTATCGACCCCTTTTCCCGAGATCAGCCGGCCGCCCGACAGATCGAGGTAATCCATCGCCTTGGTGATGTAGAGGTAGGAGTTCGCGTCGAACCGCTTGACGAAATTCTCCCCGCGGTAGCGGAGGTACCCCTCCACCTCGAAATCCGCTCCGAAGGCGAAACCCAACTGACCGTCCTTCAGCCTCCGGGAGAACTTCTGCTCCATCGACTTTTCGCTCATGAAGGTGATGTGGCCGATCATCCGCGCCACGGAGAGCCCCTTCTCCGGTTGACCGGTCGCGTAGTAATCCCCGCCGCGCCAGGCCGGGTCGGCCATGATGGCCTGGCGGATCACCTCGTTGAAGGCGATCTGCTGGGGCGAGTGCTTCAGCGCGGTGGCGATCGGAATGGCCGACCGGACCCTCTCCGGGTAGGAGGCGACCCACTGGAGGGCCTGCATTCCGCCCATCGATCCGCCCGCCACGGAGAGCAGGCGGTCGATCCCGAGGTGGTCGATCAGATGCCGCTGGGCCTGGACCATGTCGCCGATCGTGACGAAGGGAAAGTCCGTTCCATAGGGTTTCCC
>CAZYTM010000048.1:0-1198 GCA_964649725.1 uncultured Geobacteraceae bacterium
ATACGCTCCGCCTGTTGCCGCCCCTTGCCAGTAAGGCAGCGCCCATGATCGGGATACCCTTCTTCCGCCTCCGCATGCCGCCAAAGTATCAACTCCAAGACCGCCTCCTCTTGAATATTACAATTCAGTTCGAAGAATATACCGTATATACTGATTTCGCCATCATCAGCTCAGGGAGAAAAGCATGACCGAAAATAAAACACCGTCCAAAACACCCGCCAAACTTGTCGTTAGAAAAGCCTCCGTGGCACGCAAGCCCGCCCCGGCAAAAGTCGCGGCCAAACCGGAAAAAAAAATAAAGAAAGAGAAGAAGGTGGAAGGCAAAATCAAGGTGGTGCGCGATAGCTTCACCATGCCGCAAACGGATTACGACCTCATCGCAGCAATCAAACAAAAAGCCTTAACAGGCGGACTGCATGTAAAGAAGAGTGAATTGCTGCGAGCGGGTCTGCATACTCTGTCCAAGCTGAGCAGCGCACAACTTAAACAGACAGTGACCGCACTGGAAAAAATTAAAACAGGCCGTCCCAAAAAGTCCTGAGCAGCCCGCTCAAATCCCGTCTATCGACAGACTGGGCTTACTGGCCAAAGTTTCCAGCAATATAGACTGCGCGCATTTCAAAGCAGTGCTGCGCGTCGTCTTCAGATGCCAGCCACCGTCGCCATCCATCTCCCAGGCTTGGCAGTTATCCTGCAGATAGACCTTTAGCCCCTCATCAATTACGCGCTTCTTCAATTTGCCGTCGAGCAGTGGAAAGCACACTTCTATACGCCGGAAAAAATTACGATCCATCCAATCCGCACTGGACAAATAGACATCATGTGCCAAGTCGTTGCGGAAATAAAAGATACGCGTGTGCTCCAAGAAGCGCCCGATGATGGAACGCACTGTGATGTTCTCGGAGAGTCCCGGCACCCCGGGACGCAGTGTGCAAACACCGCGCACGATCAAATCGATTTTGACACCAGCACGCGATGCCTCGTACAACGCCATGATGACCTCAGGTTCGAGCAAGGCATTCATCTTGGCAATAATCTGCGCATTCTTGCCTGCCTTGGCCAGCTTGGTCTCGTTCTGAATCGCGCGCAGTATCTGGCTGTGCAGCGTAAAGGGCGACTGCCACAGGTGGCTTAGTTTGCTGGCTTTTCCCAAGCCTGTCAGTTGCACGAACACCTGGTTCACATCGGAACACATTTC
>CAZYTM010000049.1:0-447 GCA_964649725.1 uncultured Geobacteraceae bacterium
GAAGGGCTCGCCGCGCCCGTACTTGTAGGCCATGGCGACGATGGTCGGCATCTTGGCGATCAGGCGGTGCGCGGAGACGGCGCGATGGTGTTCGTCGCTGATGTCCATGGCGTCGTGGTAGAAGGCGGACAGCGCGCCGACCACGCCGACCAGCACGGCCATCGGGTGGGCGTCGCGGCGGAAGCCCTGGAAGAAACGGCCCAGTTGCTCGTGCACCATCGTGTGGTTCTTGATGACGGCGTGGAAGTCCTGATTCTTCTGGGCATTCGGCAGTTGGCCGTTCAACAGCCGGTAGCAGGTTTCGAGGAAGTCGCATTCGACAGCCAGCTGCCCAAACGGACAGCCGCGATACCACCGTGCGCCACTGTGCGCCTCCAAGTAGGCTAACGCAGCCCACAACGCCACCCGTAGCAGTCACGCGAGTGGTGACAGTGCAGATCGCGATAT
>CAZYTM010000049.1:457-1170 GCA_964649725.1 uncultured Geobacteraceae bacterium
GATAGCCGCGATACAGCAGTTCGCCCTTGTCGCCGTCGATGTAGGTAATCGACGACTTGCAGGCCGCCGTCGACATGAAGCCGGGGTCGAAAGTGAAATTGCCGGTCTTGGCGTACATGGTGCGGATGTCGATGACATCCGGTCCGATGGTGCCCGTGTAGACGGGAAACTCGGCGCTCTTGCCGTCAATGTTCAAAGTTGCCGTGCGTTGCGTCGTCATGTGATTGCCCTCTCCGAGGTTGTGTCTAACTGCGGTCGCCCGCTACGCCCAAACCGCGCAGCCGTTCGACCAGGTTCCTGAGTTGCGGATCGTCCGTCGCCGAACGTCCGCTGACCAATTCCCACATATCGTGGTCCTGCATTTCGAGCAACCGCTCCAGCGTGGCTTCGGTCGCCTCGTCCATCCCGTCCCCCAGTTGCGCCCAGAAGCGCTGGAAGACGATATCCAGTTCCAGCAGCGCCCGCCGGCAGTGCCAGCGCAGCTTTTCCCGACGGATACGCCGCTGTTCGTCCATATCAGATCGCCCGCTTGACCATCATTTCCTTGATCTTGCCGATGGCCTTCGTCGGGTTGAGTCCCTTCGGGCAGACGTCGACGCAGTTCATGATGGTGTGGCAGCGGAACAGGCGATACGGATCGTCGAGATTGTCGAGGCGTTCGCTGGTCGCCTGGTCGCGCGTATCGGCAATGAAGCGATAGGCGGCCAGCAGGC
>CAZYTM010000050.1:0-1161 GCA_964649725.1 uncultured Geobacteraceae bacterium
CGCCCGTGAGCTTCAAATGCAGCGTCTTGGCGAATAGCGGCAGGCCTTGCCGGTGACGGTCCTCCATCACGCGCCACGCATAGAGGGCGGCGCCCGAGTAGGCGAGCGCAAGCCCGAACAGCACCGTCGGCAGCCCGAACTGCTGGAAGCCGAGGATCGCCGACAACAGCCACACGCAGGCAGCGCCCACGCCGAGCATGATGGTGCCGCGGGGCGCGCGATACGGCCGCTCCGCGTCGGGCAGGTCGCGGCGCAGCAGCCAGGCGGCGATATTCGGCATGCAGATGCCGATGAGGTAAGTGAAGTTCGCCGCAGCGATCATCCAAATGGGATCACCCATGATGAGGAAGATGATTGCCGTACCGGCGGTCAGCAGGGTCGCGGCCCACGGGCAGTCGGTGCGCTTGAGGCGCAGGGAAAGAAAGCGCGGCAGAAGTCCATCGTCGGCAAGCTGCGACATGGTCCGCGAAGCACCCGCCAGAGGCTGCATGGTGCCGTGGAACATGTTGAGCATGATGAACCAGATCGCCGCGGCCTTGCCGAAGCTGCCGAGCAACGGCGCGAAGGTGGGGCCTAGTACGGTGGCCAGATCTTCGCCGAGTTTCTCGGGGCCGAGCACGCCCAGCCAGACGATCGGCAGCACGATGAAGTAGATCCCGGCCATGCCGGCCGACGCAAACATGGCGCGCGGCACGTTCTTGTTGGGATCCTTGGTCTCGCCCACGTGGCAGGTAGCAGCCTCGAAGGCGGGTGCTGTGAAGCCGATCAAATACAGTCCCGCCATTACCGACGTCAGGTCGCCGAACCAGCCCTCAAAAGGCGTCGTCAGGTCATAGGTGAAGGCTTGGCGCCAATCGACATCTCCGGCGAACATGGGCACGAAGGCGGACAAGAAGGCGAGCGTGGCCGAGGCGGCGGCGATGGGGATGGCAAGGCGCGCGATCCACCGGACGCCGCATAAATTGACGAACGTGAAGAACAGCACGATGGAGATGGCAACCGCTTCCACGGGTAGCCACGGGAAGTACCAGTGTTGGAGGGCCGCAGCGGAGAGCAACGCGGTGAGGCCGCACGTCGGGATCCATCCCCACCAGTAGCAAGTGCCTGTCAGCGAGGCGAGGACGGGGTTGTAAGGACGAAACGCCTCCGCGCAGGCGGCCG
>CAZYTM010000051.1:0-1161 GCA_964649725.1 uncultured Geobacteraceae bacterium
CTGGCCGCCGAGCTTGCCTTCGGTGCCGACCTCGCGCGCCACGCGCGTCACCTCGGAGGTGAACACGCCGAGCTGCTTGATCATCGTGTTGACGATGGTGGCCGACTGCAGGAATTCGCCGCCGAGCGGGCGGCCGTCAACGTCGAGTTTCACCGTCTGCAGCAGGTCGCCCTGCGCGACCGCGGCGACCGCGCGCGTCACCTCGCGCGTCGGCCACAAGAGATCGTCGATCAGCGTGTTGACCGATCCTTCCATGTCGGCCCACGAGCCGCTCGAAAGGTCGAACTTGACGCGCTGCCGGGTCTTGCCCTCGCGCCCGACGACCTGGCCGACGTGCTCCAGTTGCTGCGCCATGCGCTGGTTGGCAGCGACGATTTCGTTGAAAGTGTCGGCGATCTTGCCTTCGATGCCGAGATGGTCGCCGGTCATGCGGACAGAGAAGTCGCCGGCGCGCATCGCCTGCAAGGCATGCAGCAGATCCTGCAGTGGATCCACCGCGCCGTTGCCAGCCGGCTTGCGTTTCGCGACACGGCGAACGGCAGGAGATGCTCCGGGGGAAAGATCACTCATGGTGTTTCCTCGAGGCCGTTCGCACGAATCTGTTGGCTGGGATGTGACGCCCCGTCATAGAACCGGCTGCCCATCTGCAGATCAAGTTGGAACAACGGTTTAGGTCGTGACTTCAATGACATGGAACCTTGGTCCGGGTTCCCCTTAACTCGCAGGGAACCGATTGGTTCCCGAACAAAAAATAGTTCGTGAATGCAGGAACAAAAACGCCCCGGCGAGCCGGGGCGTTTGAAGCAAGGGGGTGTGTTTGAGATCAGGAACTCACGAGGGAGTTCACGAGCCCTTGGTGTTGATCTGGGTGTAGTTGCCCTTGGCGTCCCATTTGTAGACCACGTAGTCGATCACCTTGATGTCGCCCTTGGCATCGAAGGAAAGCTTGCCGAGCACGGTGTCCCACTCGCCGGCCTTGATGGTCTCCATGACCTTCTTCGGATCGGTGGTCTTCGCCTTCGCCACCGCCTGCGCCCACACCTGCATCGCGGCATAGGTGTAGAGGGTGTAGCCTTCCGGATCGATGTTCTTGGCCTTGAACTTCTCGACGATCGCCTTGGCGGTCGGCTTGTTGCGCGGATCGGGGCCGAAGGTGAACAG
>CAZYTM010000052.1:0-1127 GCA_964649725.1 uncultured Geobacteraceae bacterium
AAATCTATTATTTTTTTAAAGTTACGCTAAAAGAGCGTTACTGTCATTGCGAGCGAATGAAATGAGCGTGGCAATCTTTTATGGAAAGAATGGATTGCTTCGTCGCTACGCTTCTCGCAATGACAAATAATTAAAAATTGAGAATTCGTTTTATTATCAAAACTCAGAGTTCGTGTAACATAGGATATGGATACGGTATGTACACTTAAATATCCGACACTAGTTCTTTTAAAAACCTCTCTGGTGTCTTCATACCTAAACTCATATGAGGCCTCTTAGTATGATAATACACCAAATAATCTGTCAGTTCTCTACTTAGGCTTGGTAATTCATCAGCCCTATACTTACTCCAGCCTAAACACTCTTTCCGGAGGGATCTGTTAAAGCTCTCAATATATGCCTGCTCATTCTTCTTATATGGCCTGGCTACTCTGAATCTATCTGCATAATCAAAGACATGTTGTTTAAATTCAGCCTTAAATTCAGGACCTCCATCTGTTTGCAGCAGATTAGTGTGATGAAACCTTGAGTCAAAGGAGGATCTTAAGAAATCCAACCCATCTTTGGCTGTAAGTGATGGGTACAGCTTAACATTAACCTCTTTAGTGAATATATCTACTCCTGTGAAAGCAAAGACATCCCCAAAATTCACTGTATCCATCTGTATGACCTCTCTGGGATTACTAGCCTCAGGAATTGGGCCTCTTGATTGGTTTTTCTTCCATTTACTCCTTAGTTGATATTTTTCTGCTAATACTTTGTAAATGGTGGTAGTGGAAAGGGTTATCCCATACTCACCTTGGAGAAACTCCCTGATTTTCTGGCCACAACAGTCCCTGTATTTCTCCCTTAATTTGTAGATCCTTGCCTTTAAGAGTCCATCAATCTTCCTATTCTCTCTGCTACCTTTCTTGGCATTAGTATATTTATCCAGAAATTCTAACAGACCACATGCCTGTATAGCTCTAATCCAGATATGAACTGTTTCCCTGGTTAATTGCAGCTTGGAGGCTATATGAGCTTTTGGAATACCAGACTCATACATTTCCCAGGCTATTGTTATCTTAGTTATATTTAACACATCCATATTTTACCTGATGTGTCGGATATTAAACTTTAATTAAGCG
>CAZYTM010000053.1:0-1124 GCA_964649725.1 uncultured Geobacteraceae bacterium
GCATGTTGCGTATCGGCTTCAGTGGGCTGTTCCGACCGACGTCGTGGTGTGTACGAGGGGGAAGGTCGGTTGCGGCAGACTGATCGGGGGCAGGCATTGAAACGTCCGCGCATCGAAGAGCTCGATTGCCCGGTTGAGGTGAGACGACATCCGGGGGCGCGTCGACTGACGCTGCGCGTCAGCCGCACGAGACGCGCGGTGATCGTCACGCTTCCGGTTCAGTGCGATCTTGGCGAAGCGGGTTCCTTCCTCAATCGCAACATCGAGTGGGTGCGCGAGCGCCTCAGCAGCATTCCCATGCCGGTGCCGTTTGCCGACGGTGCGCTAATGCCGCTGCGCGGCGAATTCCATCGCGTCGCATTCACCGGCAAGCGTGCGACCGGCGGCGTCGTGAGCACGCAACCTAACAAGGTACTCAAAGAGCTGCGCGTATCGGGCCGCGTCGAACATGCCCCGCGCAGGTTGCGCGATTGGCTGGCCGAGGAGGCGCGGCGCGACCTCGATGGGCGTGTGCTGGTGCACACGCACGCGCTCGGCGTCAAAGCCAAGCGCATCGCCGTACGCGATCAGGCGACACGCTGGGGCTCGTGCTCGACAACGGGCGTATTGTCCTTTTCTTGGCGCCTCATCCTGGCGCCGCCGCGCATCCTCGATTACGTCGCCGCGCATGAAGTGGCCCATCTCGCCGAGATGAACCACGGCCCGCGCTTCTGGGCGCACGTCGAGCGGCTGCAGCCGACGATGAAAGAGGACAAGCTCTGGCTGCAGGTGTACGGCCTCGACCTGCACCGCTACGGGCCCACCGAGCGCGCCGACTAAACCCTATTGATTGATCAGGCCATCGATCGAGCCGGTGTCGGCGTCTCCGGCGCCGACGGCGCGGGCGATGAAGTCGTCGGCGATGCGCTCCGGCGGGTAGACTGGTTCCGGCGGCACGTAAACCGCCATCGCCGGCTCGGCGCCGGACAACGGCAGCGGCTGCCGGCCCGCATGGGCGCCGATCATGATGTCGCGCCAGATCTCCGCTGGCAGACCGCCACCGGCCACGCGGTTCATGGCGCCGCCGTCGTCGTTGCCGGCCCACACGCCCGTCGTCAGGTGCGCCGTGTAACCAATGAACCAGG
>CAZYTM010000054.1:0-1118 GCA_964649725.1 uncultured Geobacteraceae bacterium
AGAGCCATTCCGGATCGAGGTAACCGATCAGAGCCGTACTCATCGTACGGAGGACGCGGGGGTGAACGGCGCTGGGGCCTGGGCCGAGAAGGAGGCGTTGCGGTACGTTCAGATCGTTCATTGCAAGTGCCATATCATTCCTCATCTGTATGATATCCGTGGTGTTACGTAGATTTAGCCGCAAGCCGTCCGGCCCCGGCAATAATCCCCTGAAAAAGCGAAATCCGCTTACACGTTGCATCCGAAAATGTCAAGAATAAATGATATGAATTCAAGATATTATTGATCGGACTGAAGGGCTCTAATGATCTCCGGTGCTTGGCCGGCGCTCCCCAGCACCTCCCGATTCTTTCGGGCATACATCTCCCGGAGGCTCTCCCGCGCCGGACCGAGGTATTTTCGCGGATCGAACTCCTCCGGGTTCCGGAAAAAGATCTCACGGATTTTTGCGGTCATGACGAGCCTTCCATCTGAATCGATATTGATCTTGCAGACGGCCGAACGGGCGGCCTCCCGGAGCTGTTCTGCGGGAATACCGATAGAATCCTTAAGCCTTCCGCCATAGCGGTTGATCGTTTCAACGGCATCCTGAGGGATCGAGGAGGAGCCATGCAGCACAATCGGGAAGCCCGGAATCCGCCGTTCGATCTCATGAAGGATGTCGAGGCGGATGCGCGGGGATTGGCCGACCTTGAATTTGTACGCCCCGTGGGAGGTTCCGATGGAGATGGCAAGGGAATCGACCCCGGTTCGGGAGAGGAAATCCTCCACCTCTTCAGGACGCGTGTAGGTATGCTTTTCCGCGGAGACCTCATCCTCTACCCCGGCCAGTACACCCAACTCCCCTTCCACTGTCACATTTTGCCGACGGGCATAATCAACGACCCTACGCGTAAGGGCCGTATTTTCTTTATAGGGGAGATGAGAGCCATCGATCATGACGGAGGAGAAGCCCGATCCAATGCAGGAGACGCAGAGTTCATAGGAGTCACCGTGATCCAGATGGAGGGCGATCGGGATTTCGCCTGTTCCCCTCTCGCCGGCCTCCCGCTTCATCATCTCGACCGCCCCGTGCGCCATGTGGCTGAGAAGCGTTCGGTCCGCATAATCCCTCGCCC
>CAZYTM010000055.1:0-1116 GCA_964649725.1 uncultured Geobacteraceae bacterium
GCAGAGGAGGTAAGGTAAATTGGAAATCACATCAGCGATGGTGAAAGAGTTGAGGGTCAAGACGGGCGCCGGCATGATGGACTGCAAAGAGGCGCTCGCGGCCGAGAATGGCGATTTTGAAAAGGCGATCGATTATCTCCGAAAAAAGGGGATGTCGGCGGCAACAAAGCGTTCCTCCAAGGCGGCCAAAGACGGTACCGTCGGCTGTTACATCCACATGGGGGGGAAGATCGGCGTGATGGTCGAGGTGAACTGCGAAACCGATTTTGTTGCCAAAACGGATGATTTCCAGGCCATGGCCAAGGATCTGGCAATGCATGTCGCGGCGTCGAATCCCCTCTATGTTCGGCCGGAGGAGATATCGGCGGAGGATCTGGAAAGGGAAAAGGAGATCTGCCGGAGCCAACTGATTGCGGAGAAGAAGCCGGAAAAGATCTGGGATAAGATCATCGAAGGCAAGCTGAACAAGTATTACGAAGAGGTGTGCCTGATGAATCA
Source organism: uncultured Geobacteraceae bacterium (assembly GCA_964649725.1). GTDB lineage: Bacteria > Desulfobacterota > Desulfuromonadia > Geobacterales > Geobacteraceae > CAZYTM01. Next base: position 499 of record CAZYTM010000055.1, read on the forward strand.
GAAGTTCATCAAGAATACGGATATCACCGTAGGTGCGCTGGTGACCAACATGATGGCGAAGACGGGTGAAAACATCATCGTCAGAAGGTTTTCACGTTTTCAACTGGGCGAGGAGCTGAAGTAGCAATCGTGGATCGTCCTGCCTACAAGAGGGTCCTGCTGAAACTGAGCGGTGAAACCCTTATGGGAAAACAGACCTCCGGAATCGACCCGGAGGTGGTGGATGCCGTTGCGGCCGAAATCAAGGAGGTGGTCGCCCTCGGCGTTCAACTCGGAATCGTCATTGGCGGCGGCAACATCTTCCGGGGTCTGGCGGCAAGCGCGAGGGGGATGGAGCGGACATCCGCAGATTACATGGGGATGCTCGCCACGGTGATCAACAGTCTGGCCCTTCAGAGTTCCCTGGAACGGGCGGGTGTTGCGACGCGGGTTCAGACGGCCATCGAGATGAGAGAGGTGGCCGAACCCTTCATCCAGAGGCGCGCCGTACGCCATCTGGAAAAGGGTCGGGTGGTGATCTTCGCCGCCGGAACGGGCAATCCCTACTTTACCACGGACACTGCAGCAACCCTCCGTGCGGTAGAGATCGGGGCGGACATCATCCTGAAGGCGACGAAG
>CAZYTM010000056.1:0-1109 GCA_964649725.1 uncultured Geobacteraceae bacterium
GTGATGACCTTGAGTGTCTCGGCCTTGTGCGCCAGATCGGCGTCGCTGTCCGCATAGCGCTGGGCCACCGCCTGGAACTGTTCGGTCAGCGCCAGGAAGGCATCCACAATGTCCGGGTCAAAGTGGCTGCCCCGCCCTTCGCGGATGATGGTCACGGCCTTCTCGTGCGGCATGCCTTCCTTGTAGACACGCCGGCTGATCAGTGCGTCATAGACATCGGCCACGGCCATCAGCCGTGCCGAGATGGGAATGGCGTCGCCGGCCAGGCCTTCGGGGTAGCCGCTGCCGTCCCACTTTTCCTGGTGGCCGTAGGCAATTTCCTTGGCGTATTTGAGGAATTCAACCTGCAGGCCCAATTGGTCTTCGGCATGCTGGATGGCATCGCGTCCCAGTTTGCAGTGGGTCTTCATGATTTCGAACTCGTGCGGCTCAAAGCGACCCGGCTTGAGCAGGATGCGGTCCGGTATGCCGACCTTGCCAATGTCGTGCAGCGGGGCCGACTTGAACAGCATGGTGATGGTGTGGTCGCTGAGGAATCCCCGAAACCGGTCGTGGTTCTTCAGGTAGTTGGCCAGCAACTCCACGTAGTACTGGGTGCGCCGGATGTGGTTGCCGGTGTCGTTGTCACGGGTTTCGGCCAGCGAGGCCATGGCCAGGATGGTGACGTCCTGGATGGCGGCGAGTTCGCGGGTGCGTTTGGCGACCTCGGTTTCCAGATAGACGTTCTGGTCTTTGAGGAAATCGGCTGCGGCCTTGACGTGCAACTGGGTGGCCACACGGGCCAACACGATGGGTGGGTTGACGGGTTTGGTGATGAAGTCCACCGCGCCCATTTCCAGGCCCTTCTTCTCGTCTTCCGTGGCGGTCATCGCGGTCAGGAAGATGATGGGGATGTCGCGCGTGGCCGGGTCGTCCTTGAGGATCTTGCAGACGTCGTAGCCGGAGAGGCCCGGCATCATGATGTCCAAGAGGATCAGGTCCGGGGGACTATCGCTCTGCACGACCCGAATGGCCTTCTCACCATTGTTGGCCACTTTGACCCGGTACAGGTCTTTGAGCAGACCCGACATCAGTGTCAGGTTGTCGGGCGTATCGTCCACCACCAAAAC
>CAZYTM010000057.1:0-1109 GCA_964649725.1 uncultured Geobacteraceae bacterium
CTTCGATCTGGATGGCGAACTGGATGAAGGTGACCAGCTGCAGCGCCTCATGGAACGTTCGGGCGGGTTGGGCCGGCACGTGACGCGAGATGGCGGCGAGGTTCAACAACTCACCTCTGCGGACGGGGTCGGCCTCAGATCCGGCGAGCTCCTCGACGTAGTCGGCGTAGCGGCCGGCCCACTTGATGACAGCTTCGCAGGTGATGATCACGGACTGGAAGAACTCCCGGCTGGACCGGGTCTCGTGATCGGCCGGGTCGAGCTTCGCGATCGACGCGCGAGCCTGCTCGATGAAGTGGGTGAGGCCTCGCTCTGCGATCCATGCGTACGGTGGGGCGAAGTGCCCGTCACCGCCGCTGGTGTAGTTGAGGATGTTGACCGCGCCGACCTGGTACTGGGCCTGCAGCGCCTCCTTGGGAAGCCGGGCGTACACACGCTCGCGGTGCGTCTGACCGTCCCAGAAGTCAATGATCTCTTCGAGCTCGGGGAGGATCTCGTCCCCAATCTCGAACTTGTCCGCCGGCCGTTCCGGCGGGAAGTAGGGCTTGCCGCCCAGGATCTCGTCCCTGAGGAAGTCGATCGTGAACTCGGGGAACAGGGGGGACTGATTGGGCTGGCTTGCCTGGTTGCCCAGCAGGAGACTGCCCGGCAGCACGTACATCGAGATGTTCTCGAGAGTGTGCGCGAGGGCCTTCGCGCGTCTGATGATCTCCGGGTGGGCCTGGGTCTTCCGGTAGGACTGCGTGTAGTAGCGCGCGCGCTCGATGCAGACTCCCGCGTTGCAGGACTGTACATGGGCCAGCATCCGTTCGATGCGGCCGGTCCGGACCGCCGGCTGGGCTAGCTGGAAATGGAGGGGCTCGGTCCCGTCCGTCTTGGTCGCCATTGTCAAGTTACCTTCTCGAGAGGGCCACTACCCACTACATCGTGGAACCCGTCTGGCGATAGGTTAGCGCTAACGTACGTAGACGGTCAAGAGGATCACACAACCTCCTTTCGCCGGGGTCTTCGCGGCTACCTACAGCCACTTTCTTCGCCGTCCATTCTCCCTAGGCAAACTGCGTGCTGGTCGGGTCCGAACCCGCGATGATGCCGACGACGTGGCCCTG
>CAZYTM010000058.1:0-1092 GCA_964649725.1 uncultured Geobacteraceae bacterium
TCGCTGTCAACTCAATGTCCCTCAACCTTCCTCCTGTGCAGGAGCCGATGAAGACCTGGTCGATGGCTTCGTCCTTGATCTTCTCCGCATCAATCACCTGAGCAGGGCTGTGAGGAAGGGCGACCTTCGGTTTAAGTTTAGAAAGGTCCACTTCTATCTTTCTTGAGTATTCTGAATCCCCATCGAACCAATTTTCCGGACGGCTCAAATGGCCATCCCTTTCGATCAAATAATTCTCTGTCACCCTGTCAGGCCAAAAGAGTCCGTTCTTTGCTCCTCCTTCAACCACCATATTGCAGATGGCAAACCTGTCATCCATGGGAATGCCTTCATCCATGTCATAAAACTCTAGCGCCTGATAGAGGAATCCTCCCTCTCCGTATCTTCCAAGGAGGTCCAGAATGACATCCTTTCCCATGATATAGGGAGGAAGTTTATCCCTGAGATCGATTCGGACTGCTTCAGGTGGCTTGAGCCAGGTTCTGCCTGTGATGAGGGCATAGAGGATATCCGTCGAACCCATGCCCGTAGCCAAGCACCCGAGGGCTCCTCCGGTTGTGGTGTGAGAATCGGCTCCAAGAACCAGCATCCCCGGTTTTAACCACGGCCCCTCTACCAAGAGTTGATGGCAGATCCCTTGATAGATAGAGAGGTGAGGCAGTCTCCTCTCCGTCGCAAAGGAGAGCACCTCTTTCACTATATTGGCCCGTTCAATTGAAGAGGGAGGAGCGAAGTGATCCACCGTCAGAAGGACCTTTTCTCTGTCCCAGATCTCTTCTCCGGATTCTTTTAACTCCGGAAGGAGAAGCGCAAAGGTGGGATCATGCAGGAGGACGAAGTCAGCTTCTACGGAAAGGTATGCACCCTCCTTTCTTCCATCTCCATGCCTCTCAATGATCTCGCCTGTAAATCCTTTAGCCATCTTACCTCGTATCATTTAATTGTTTATAACGCTTTAGCTCTTTGAAAAATGTTATCTAATCCCCCTTCATCCCCCTTTGTCAAAAGGGGGAAATGTTTCTCCTCCCTTTGGAAAAGGGAGGTGGGGAGGGATTTTAAAAAGTTTATTTCAAACAGCTAACTTATTACAAT
>CAZYTM010000059.1:0-1081 GCA_964649725.1 uncultured Geobacteraceae bacterium
CTATTCGTCGAGCTCGGAGCTTGGCGGTATTCAGGTGGCCGACCAGCCCAAGGGGCAGGAGCGAACAAGCTTCATTCGCATGGATCCGCCCGGGCATACCGCGCAGCGCCGAACCGTCGCGCCGATCGTGGCGCCGTCCAATCTCGCCAATTTCGAGCCGCTGATCCGCAGGCGGACCTCCGACGTGCTCGATGCGCTGCCGCGCAACGAGACCTTCGACTGGGCGGAAAAGGTCTCGACCGATCTTACCAACATGATGCTGGCGACGCTGTTCGATTTCCCCTGGGAAGACCGGATGAAGCTGAGCTGGTGGTCCGACGTCGCCATCGCCAATGTGGATTCGCCGGATGCGGTGGTGCATTCGGAGGATGAGCGTTTCGACGAGATGCTGAAGATGGGAGAATATTTCCGCAAACTGTGGAATGCACGCGCGGAAGCACCGCCGACTTTCGACCTGGTCTCGATGCTGGCGCATTCGCCCGCGACGCAGAACCTGCAGGCGCGCGAGTTCATCGGCACGATAGGGCTGTTGATCGTCGGCGGCAATGACACCACCCGTAACTCCATGAGCGGCGGGCTGATGGCGCTGGCCGAGAACCCCGAGCAGTTCGAACTATTGCGGGCGCGGCGCGACCTGATACCCAACCTCGTTTCCGAAATCATCCGCTACCAGACGCCGGTGCTTCACATGCGCCGCACCGCGCGCCATGATACCGAACTCGCCGGCCGCCGGATCGCCAAGGGCGACAAGGTCGTGATGTGGTACATCTCCGGCAACCGGGACGAAAGCAAGATCGAGCGAGCCGATGAGTTCATTGTTGACCGCGCGAGGCCGCGGCAGCATCTCGCCTTCGGCGCCGGCGTCCACCGTTGTGTCGGCGATCGTCTCGCCGAACAGCAGATCCGCATCCTCTGGGAGGAAATATTGAACCGCGACCTTCGTTTTGAAATCGTCAGCCCGCCACAACGGCTCTATTCGAATTTCATCCGCGGCATTCGTACGCTGCCGGTGAGGATTATCAGCTAGCCCGTCATTCCGGGGCGATGCGTCAGCATCGAACCCGGAATCTCGAGATTCCGG
>CAZYTM010000060.1:0-1071 GCA_964649725.1 uncultured Geobacteraceae bacterium
CAATCTTCTGCACACGTCTTCGGAAGGGAAGGTGCTCGAAGATCCGACCCAGGAGACGCCCGATTACGTCTATTCGCGCACCGGCAATCCCGAGGATGCGCCTGACGCGCCGCAATATGTGACGATCGACTTCGAGAAAGGTGACGCGGCGGCCGTGGACGGCGTCAAGCTTTCGCCGGCGGCGCTTCTCGCCAAGCTCAATGATCTCGGACGTCTTCACGCAATCGGGCGACTCGATCTCGTCGAAAACCGTTTTGTCGGCATGAAGTCGCGCGGCATGTACGAAACGCCGGGCGGGACGATTCTGCTCGTTGCGCATCGCGGAATTGAAAGCCTGACGCTCGACCGCGGCGCCGCGCATCTCAAAGACGAGCTGATGCCGCGCTACGCCGAGCTGATCTATAACGGATTCTGGTTCGCGCCGGAGCGCGAGATGCTGCAGGCCGCGATCGACAGGAGCCAGGAGCATGTCACCGGCCGCGTGCGCATCAAGCTCTACAAGGGGTCGGCGACGCTTGTCGGTCGCGAAAGCCCCTGGTCGCTTTACGATCAGGACCTTGTCACCTTCGAGGAAGGCGGGACCTACGATCAGCGCGATGCGGAAGGCTTCATCAAGCTCAACGCGCTGCGGCTGCGCACCTTGGCCAAGCGCGCCGCGCGGGGGGCGAAGCAATAACGGACCGCGCGGATGATTTTTTCGCGGAACGCTTGACGCCTCCCTCTCCCGCGCAGCGGGGGAGGGTAAGGGAGGGGGAATATATTCGAGCCGAGCGCGAACCGCATCGCCCCCTCTCCAACTCTCCCCCGCTTCGCGGGAGAGAGGGCGATTGCACGGCGGAGAAACGCTTGCCGCTGGATCAAGACGCAGCTGCGCGAATGCGCGCGCCGTCGCGCACGCTTACGTCGATCGCCGATCTGGTTGACGCGCGCCTCATGAGCGAGGTCAGCGGTCTCGACCAGGTGGCGCAGCGCTACAGCATCGCCGTCACGCCGGAGATCGTGGCGCTGATCGACCGCGACGATCCGAATGATCCGATTGCGCGGCAATTTATCCCCGATCTTCGCGAGGCC
>CAZYTM010000061.1:0-1065 GCA_964649725.1 uncultured Geobacteraceae bacterium
ATGCCCAAGGTGAAGGCCGCCTTCCAGTACATCGCCACGGCCACCGTGCACACGAGCTTCGACGAGGCCCAGCGGGCGGGCTTCCTGCGTCGCACGGACCGCCGCGTGATGAACAAGGCCTTCGTGCTCTACGAGGCCAAGAACGAGGTGCTGCGCATGGCCGAAGCCTTCCAGCCGGTGCAGGAGCGCACCTTGCGCCTGCCCGGCAAGGGCGGCAGCGAGGCTCTGAAGCTCGCGGTGAAGGACTTCCAGCTCCAGGGCAAGGCCACGGAATACGACGGCGTGGTCCTGGGGGAACTGGCTGAGGTCCTCTGCGGCGGCGACGTGAGCCCCGTCCAGGAGATCACCGAGGAGCGCATCCTCGAACTGGAGCGGGAAGCCTTCGTCCGCCTCTGCGGCTACGAGAAGACCCAGGCCCGCATGGAGCACATCCTCCAGAAGGGCAAGCCCCTCCGCAACTGATCCCGCTTGCGGGCGGCTGCGCTACCATGGCTCCGTTCCGGAGCCCCATGAAGCCAATCCTTGCAGCCTTCCTGTGCTCGATCCTCCAGGCCCAGGGCCTGCCTCCCGGCGTGGCCCTGCCCGCGGGCCTGGAGCTAAAACCCGGAAGCGTCCAGATCGCCGAGTTCGACCGGGAACTGTTCGAAGTGCTCAGTCCCAAGGACGGGACGGTGGTCAAGCTGCCGGTCGAGGGCCGGATCTGGCGGTTCATCCTCCGGGCCAGCGAAGGGCGGCCGGTCGGCGCGCTGACGCTGGCCGAGCGCCTCCGGACCGGACTCGACGCCTCCTGGACCTGGGAGTGGCGGGAGCGCCTGCTGGCGAAACAGGGCGTGGGCGAGCGCGAACTTTGGTTGCGCGGCCAGCCTGGGGGCAGCGGAGAACTTCGGGTGGTCCTCATCGAAAAGGGGCTGCCCCGCAATCTGGAGATTCCGGAACCTTCGCTCCTCCCGGAACTGCCCAAGGGCACTGAGGATTTTCCGTACCTGCCGCCCTGGCCCGGGGCAAAACTTAGCGGCAGCGCGGTGAGCCGCTCGCCGGTGGACGCCAAGTTCCCCGACGGCACGG
>CAZYTM010000062.1:0-1060 GCA_964649725.1 uncultured Geobacteraceae bacterium
CGATGCCGGATATTCCGACCGCGGACGAAACCGGCGTGCCCGGACTTTACATGTCGGGCTGGTTCGGATTCTGGGCGCCGAAGGGAACGCCAAAGGACGTCATCGCCAAACTCAATGCGGCAACCGTCGAGGCGCTGGGCGATCCGGCGATCCAGAAGCGGTTTACGGAGCTGGGGCTGGATGTCGCGCCCCGCGCGCAGCAGACGCCGGAGGGACTGGCCGCGTTCCAGAAGGCCGAGATCGCCAAATGGTGGCCGATCATCAAGGACGCCGGCATCGGCGTGCAGGCGCAATAGTCCAGCAAGCCCGATCGATCCAAATCCATCGGCGCTTGCGGCAGGATTGCCGTTCCGCAATGTGTTTCGAAACATTCATTCCGCGGCCAGCATGCGGTAATGCGTGAGGTCGCATGGTCCGTCCCATAACGGCGCGCAAACGCGCGCTGACTTTATGGAGATTGGTTGATGACGGGCCGTCAAATTGATTCTGGTAGTTCAACGCTGCGTTCCTCGCGTCGATCGTCGCTGCTCTCGACGCGGAAGTTCGCGTTGATGGCGTCCGTCGTCGCTGGCCTCGGTGTGGCCGCTTACGGCGTTGGTCCCTCGCATGGCATCGATATTTTCAGCACCACCGCGCAGGCGCAGGTCGCGAAGCCGGTTGCCGGCGCGGAAGCGCCCGCGGGCTTTGCCGACATGGTCGAGCGCGTGAAGCCGTCGGTCATCTCGGTCAAGGTCACGATGAAGGACAAGGTGGCCGACGCCAGCAGCAAGAGCGACGACGATGAACAGGGCTCGCCGATGGAGCGCTTCTTCCGTCGCTTCGGCGAATCCGACGGCATGCCGCAGAAGCCTGGCCGTGAAGGCCGTCGTGGCGCGATGGGGCAGGGCTCCGGCTTCTTCATTTCAGCCGACGGTTATGCCGTGACCAACAACCATGTGGTCGACGGTGCAGAGAAGGTCGAAGTGACGACCGATGCAGGCAAGACTTTCGTGGCGAAGGTCATCGGCACCGACCCGCGCACCGACCTCGCTCTCATCAAGGTCGACGGCGGCCCGGACTT
>CAZYTM010000063.1:0-1031 GCA_964649725.1 uncultured Geobacteraceae bacterium
TTACGCGCGGTGACCGCCCCCGCCGGGCAAACCCTGGTGCTGGCCGGCCCCGGCTCTGGCAAGACGCGCGTGTTGACCCGCCGCCTGGCCTACCTGATCGAACGCATGTCCGTGCCGGCTTACGACATCATCGCCGTGACCTTCACCAACAAGGCCGCGCGCGAGATGGAAAACCGTGTCGTCACCCTGGCGCAGCGCAGCCTGGATGGCATCTGGCTGGGTACCTTCCACGCCATGTGCGCGCGCATCCTGCGCCGCGAAGCGGATGCCCTGCCTTTCAGCTCCAACTTCGTCATTTTCGACAGCGCCGACCAGGAAACGCTGGTGAAGCGCGCCATTCACGACCTGCACATTGACGACAAGATCCATCGGCCCGCCGGCATTCATTCATCCATTTCGTCGGCCAAGAACGACCTGCTGCGTCCCTCCGATATGCCGCGCGGATCATACCGCGAAGAAGTGGTGGCCAAGGTCTATGCCCGCTACCAGGAGCTTCTGACCGCCAACAACGCCGTGGATTTCGACGATCTGTTGATGTGCGCCACCCAGCTGCTGCAGCAGAACCCATCCATTTCAGAAAAATACGCCCACCGCTTTCAACACGTGCTGGTGGATGAGTTCCAGGACACCAACATCGCCCAGTACGAATTGCTCAGGCACCTGGCCGCTTATCACAAGAACGTGTTCGTGGTGGGTGACGAGGATCAATCCATCTACCGCTGGCGCGGCGCGGATTACCGCAACGTGCTGCGCTTTGAGAAAGATTATCCGATGTGCGAGAAGATCTTGCTCGAGCAGAACTACCGCTCGACCCAGATCGTGCTGGATGCCGCCCGCCAGGTGATCGACCGCAACCGCAACCGCACCCCCAAGCACCTCTTCACCGACCGCGGGGCAGGCAACAAGATCGTGCAGTACGTGGCCACCGACGACGTGGCTGAAGCCGCCTACGTGGTGGATACCATTCAACAATACCTGGCCACCCGCAAGGCCGTGGCCGATGATTTTGCCGTGATGTACCGCACCAACGC
>CAZYTM010000064.1:0-1009 GCA_964649725.1 uncultured Geobacteraceae bacterium
CTCTTGTCCCCGCTGTATCGCTGAATGATTTCCTTAACCTTTTCTTCCATTCTCTTCTACCTCGTCGCTAAGATGGTATGGTCACGGGTCACCTGGTCCGCCGGGCCCTGAGTTCTTCTTTGGATTTGGAGCAATTCACCTTGATCATCAGGGTCTCCCACTCGATGTCGATACGCTCCTGGATGACCTGGATCTGGTCGGGTGTGAGATGGCGGAAACGCCCCTGCCCCTTGAGGTAATCCTGCACGGGACGCCGCTTCTCGGGAACCTCCACGGTCATGCGGTATTTGCCGTCCTCCACCTCGTAGAGGGGGAAGATCCCCGTCTCGAGGGCGAGGCGCCCCAGCTTGATGCAGGTTTCCGAGGTGGACCGCCACCCGGTCGGGCAGCTCACAAAGCAGTGGATATAGGCGGGGCCCTTCACCTGCCGGGCCTTCTTCACCTTGTTCATGAAATCGATCGGGTAGCTCGGGGTGGCCGTGGCGACATAGGCCACGTTGTGGGCGACCATGATCTCCGGCAGGTTTTTCTTCCAGACCTGATTCCCGGGGATCGCCTTCCCGGCGGGGGCAGTCGTCGTCGAGGCCAGAAACGGGGTGCCGCTCGAGCGCTGGATGCCCGTATTCATATACGCCTCGTTGTCGAAGCAGACGTAGAGCATGTCGTGGCAGCGTTCCATCGCCCCGGAAAGGGCCTGGAAGCCGATGTCCATCGTTCCGCCGTCGCCGCCGATTGCAACCGACTTCACGCGTCGGTCCGCGATCTTCCCCTTGCGCCGAAGCGCCTTCAGGCCCGCCTCGACCCCCGACCCCACTGCTGCGGAGTTCGGAAACGCGACGTGGATCCAGGGAACGTTCCAGGCCGTCGTGGGATAGAGGCTGGAGATGACCTCCATGCAACCGGTCGCGTTTGTGATGACCGTGTCCCGGCCCAGAGCCTTCAACATGAGCCGAATCGCCAGCGACTCGCCGCACCCCTGACAGGCGCGGTGACCGGGGCTGAAATACTC
>CAZYTM010000065.1:0-1001 GCA_964649725.1 uncultured Geobacteraceae bacterium
GCAGCAACCAGAATCGAGGCACCATGGATTTTTCTGTTGAAAGTCTGGAAACCCCGGCGTTGACCAAAGCGCAACTGGCCGACTTGCTGTTCGAGCAGATCGGTCTGAACAAGCGCGAGTCCAAGGACATGATCGACGCCTTCTTCGACCTGATTGCTGCCAGCCTAGTCGATGGCACCGACGTCAAGATTTCCGGCTTTGGCAACTTTCAGATCCGGACCAAAGCGCCGCGTCCCGGGCGCAATCCGCGCACCGGTGAAGCCATTCCGATCCAGGCGCGCCGGGTAGTGACCTTCCACGCCAGCCACAAGCTCAAAGAGCAGATCCAGACCGAAACCTGATCGGCCCCGCCATTTTTGCAACACCCGGAAGCTATTTGCGGGTGCGCCACAATCAGGCTTTGCGCTCTGGCAAAAGTTAGAGTAACCTCTACGCTTTGCCTCGTACAGCATTGATTTCAATGGAGAAAACTCTCCCCCCCATTCCTGCCAAACGCTACTTCACCATCGGTGAGGTTGGGGATTTGTGCGGCGTCAAACCCCACGTGCTACGGTATTGGGAGCAGGAGTTCACTCAACTGCGCCCCATGAAGCGGCGTGGCAATCGCCGCTATTACCAGCACCATGAGGTGTTGATGATCCGGCGCATCCGGGATTTGCTGTACGACCAGGGCTTCACGATCAGCGGCGCACGCAACAAGATGCAGGAGTTGCTGCAAAACGAGCGCGACAAGAAGCGCAATGGCGAGGTCATGCTCGACGGGGTAGAGGTTTTGGAGGTCGACGATGCCGATCTCGAAGACTTCGAAGACATTCAGCCGCGCGAGTTGGACGATGAAAGTACCGTACAACTGGTGCAAGTGCGCAGAGAATTATTCGAAATTCGCGAGTTACTCGCGTTTGGATGAAAGAGTGGGCTTTTACCGGGTTATAATTGAAGGCTAGATCGGTGTGTGGCGCAGCCTGGTAGCGCACTTGCATGGGGTGCAAGGGGTCGAAGGT